>JADJAL010000034.1 GCA_016704305.1 Haliea sp.
CTGGGTGCGCGTTTCGAGGTCATCGCCCGGCGCCAGCTTGACGACCGTATAGCCGGGGTATTCGGCGCCACATTGCGGCTTGGCGCACTGTGCCACGCACTGCCGCGCATCAAGCATCGTGATCTGGCCGTCGATATCGATGTCGCGGATATCGCCAGGGCCGCTCGCCGCAGTGCCCCTGGCGAGCGTTATCGCAGTGATGTCGGTGGAATCCACATAGTTATCGCCGTTCGCATCACCCAACAGCGGCACCGGCGCGCCGCATTGGGCGTGGGCGAAACTGCCAATGGACAGTAGCGACAGTGCAATCAGGGCGCGCGGCAGTTTGACCATTCGCGTCAGGCGCAAACTGGCCAGTGCACTTAATAGCAGCAGCAGCGTACCCGGCAACGGCACCGCCGCGCGGCTGCTGATCGTCGCCTGCGTGGTGCCTGAGATGGCTAACCGCGAACCTGCCGCATCGGCGAGCAGCGCGCCTTGCAGTATCGAGAGTGCCGTGCTCGCCGCCCCGCATCCAGGTCGAGCACGTCAAAGCGCAGCGAGGCGAGCACGAATTGACCGGGTTGCAGCGTATTCAGGCTGGTTGCCGACAGCAGGCTCACCTCCGCGATATTCACCGCGCCGCCGCCAGCACCGCCGCTGGCATCGATAGCCTCAAACAAATCGACGCGTCCCAGCAAGTTTCCCAGCGTATAGCCCGCAAAGGACAAGGCGCCCGTGTCGTAACCTACGAAAATATCGAACGCGCCCAGCGAATCAGGCCCGAAATTCCCCAGGCCGCTGACCACGAGATCCAGCGAGACGGTATCGCCGTTCTCGGCAAGCGTATCGAAGGGTTGCAAGGACAGCAGGGCGGCGTGGGCTGCGGGGGCCTGCGCGAGGCACGCAAGGAGTAGGGCGGCTGACAGGCGCTTCAGTTGCTGGAAGATGCGCGACATTCGAGATCTCCGGATATTATTGTGTTTGTCTTATTGCGTGCGGGCCGATCGGGCCGATCATTAGTGGCTCCGCACCTGTGGTTCGCACTGGCTATCGCACTGGCTATAGCAATGCTCAGTGCATTTTTTGTACCACAGATACGCAAGCCATTGCAAAACAGTTGTTTGTCCAGGCACGGACGCTGCGCGAGCTTGAATCAAGCGGTGGGTAGATTCCCCAGCGGATGGCGTGCCCCGCCATAACGCATAATTAATATAGCTGTCACTATGAATACGTTGCGATAACCACTGTGGTTTGACAGTATGAACGCCGCTCGCGCGACGAGTTCGCGCGACGCAAAACCCTGGCTCAGATGAGAAAACTCCCTATGAAAAAACTCAGAGTGGTGCAGTGGACCAGTGGCAGCGTCGCCCGCCAATGCGTGCGGGCCATGGTGGCGCACCCCGATCTCGAACTGGTCGGCATGTATGCCTGGAGCAAGGACAAGGTGGGTCGCGATGCGGGCGAACTGTGCGGCCTGCCAGCACTGGGTGTTGCGGCCACCGATGATATCGACGCGCTGCTGGCACTGAAACCGGATTGTGTCTGCTACAACGCGCTGTGGCCGAGCGTCGAGGATTTTGAAAAAATCCTCGCTGCCGGCATCAACATCGTCACCACCTCGATGTTCCTCACCGGCTGGGCGCTCACCACCAAGCAAACCGGTGGTATTCCCGACGCAATCCCGCGCATCGAGGCGGCCGCGCGCCGCGGCAATGCCACCGTTTTTGGCAGCGGCATGAACCCCGGCTTCGCCAGCTACCTCGCCTGCATCCTGACCGGCATCTGTCACCGCTTTCGCCATATCCGGATAACCGAGTCGGTGGATGTCAGCATGTTCGCCGGCGACGGCAACATGGAACCTTTGGGTTGGGGCCTGCCGCGGGATTCGCCGGGCCACAAAGAGACAGTGATGGAAGAGACGCGCGTGTTTGGCGATGCGCTTGAGGTGATGGCGGCGATGCTGGGCGTGGCACTGGACGACAAACGCTGTACCGTCGATTTCGCCTATGCGACTGAAGACCTGCCGCTGGAAGGACGTCACATCGCCAAAGGCACCGTCGCCGCGATCCAGGTGCGCTGGGAGGGCATGGTCGAAAATCGGCCGGTGATGGAACTGAACCAGCTGTGGGTGATGGGGACGAAGATCGAACCGGCCTGGCGCGCCGAGCACGCATACATCATCAATATCGATGGCGACCCGATGCTGCAAAATCGCCTCGACATCTGGCCGTGCCAGGATATGGCGACCATGCAGAAAGACGATTTCCACGGCATTGGCATGACGATCACCGGGCTGCCCGCCGTCAATGCAATCCCGCAGGTGTGCGCCGCTGCCGCCGGGATACAAACCTATGCCGACCTGCCGGCAATCGCAGGGCACGGCCGCCTGCAACACGACTGAACAATCGATAAGGAAACCATAACGATGAAATACCGCGTCATACAGTGGGGAACCGGCAACGTCGGCCTGCACAGCCTGCGCCACCTGATTCGACATCCCCAGTTCGAGCTGGTGGGCCTGCATGCTTACAGTGCGAGGAAGCAGGGGCTGGATGCCGCGGCGATCGCCGGCTTCGCAGGCGAGGCGACCGGTGTCCTCGCCACCAATGATGTGGACGCCTTGCTCGCACTGAAACCCGACGTGGTGGTGTACACCGCCAACGGCGAGCTGCGCCCTGATGAAGCCGTCGCCGACATGGCGAAAATCCTGCGCGCCGGCATCAACGTCGCCTCCACCGCGCTGATTTACATGATCTACCCGCCGCACGCGGACGCCGGTATCCGGGAGCCGTTGGCGCAGGCCTGCCGTGAGGGCAACAGCACGCTGTTCGTCAACGGCATGGACCCGGGCTTCTCCGGCGATGTGCTGCCGCTGGCGGCGCTGCAGCTCAGCGACCAGGTCGAGGAGATCCGCGTGCAGGAAATTTGCGATTACTCGTCCTATGTCGATCCGGACTTCACGGGCATGGCCTTTGGTTTTGGCAGGCCCGAGAGCGAAGTGCCCATCATGGCTTTGCCGGGGATTCTCGCCGGCGGCTGGGGCGGCATGATCCGCATGCTGGCCTCGGCACTGAACGTGGAGATCGAAGCGCTGCACGAGGTCTACGAGCGCGAGTACGCCGACGCCGATTTCGAATGCCAGATGATGAAAGTCACCAGGGGTACCTGCAGCGCGGTGCGCTTCGAGGTTCAGGGTATCGTCAATGGCAAACCCCTGATCGTGTTGGAGCACGTCAATCGCCTCGGGGACAACCAGGCGGCGCAGTGGCCCAAGGCGCCGGACGGACGCAAGGGCGTACACCGCTGCATCGTTACCGGCAACCCGGGCGTGCAGTTGGAATGCTTCGTCACAGGTCATGATGGCGACCATAACACCGGCGGCGTGCAGGCCACCGCGCTGCGCGTCATCAATGCGATACCGGCTATCTGCGCGCATGCGCCAGGTTTGATCAGTACGCTGGATTTACCGTACACGCCCACGACACATATTCGCCACTAGCCGAGAGAATGATATGACCAGCATACCTTCTGGATACCCCAGCGATCAGCTAGAAGCCTTTGCGCTACTGGCCACACGTGAGAAGTTATCGATTGATGACATGAAAATATTGGCGCTACTGGAGGCAGCGGGAGAAGCTTTTTATTTCGCAGCTGCCGACGCGGTCGAGCGGGAGGAGGCGAAAGACCTGCTTCGGCGAAATGGCCAGGAAGAGCGTGGCCATGCGCATCGACTTCTGAAAGCCATTGAGTTATTGGGTGGTGAGTTCACCCTGCCTGCCGACGTGGACAATCCCTACGTCCAGCCCATGGATTTGGCCGGTATCATCAATGCGGATTTGCTCAACATCATTCAACAGAGTGAGCAGGATGGCGACCTGCAATACCAGGCATGGGCCGATGCAGAATCCAACCAGCACGTGGCGAAAATTCTCCGCCAGAATGGTGCCGAGGAAACACGCCACGGTGAACGCGTGGCGCAGGTGGTGGCTTTACTGGGTTGAACGCCGCCCCGGCAGCTCGGGCTTGCCCAGTGCATTGGGCAGGCCTAGCAGCCTGCGCGCGACAATGCTCTTGGCCACGTCTGCACCCGCCGCAGCGACCTTTCCGTGCCCGGCCATCAGTCCTTCCTCGACCATGTAGCCTTCCAGCCCGGAGTGTTCGCCCTGGGTCACAAAGCCGAATGGCCCCATGATGTCCTGCGCCACCTGGCAGACCTCATCCTGCATGCAGGAACCCCAGGCCTTGTTCATGCCGGCCTCGGCGGAGGGCACGCGCTCGGCGGCGATGCAGATGCACAGCCGTTCCAGCATGTTGCCGACATCCATGCGGGCGGCGAGTCGCGCCACCTTGCGCCTTGCGACCGGGTCGCTGCGCAGCGGTTGCTCGCCGTCGAATTCCACTTCCTTCAGGTAGTTCAGCACCGTGTTGAAACGGCGGTTGTGCTGCGCGGCGGCGATGATGGCGAAGCGCTCGTAGTCCAGCGCCTGCATCAGGTAATAGAAACCCTTGTTCACCTCGCCGACGAGGCGATTCTTGGGCACCTTCACCTTGTCGAAAAACAGCACGTTGGTGCGCTCGGCGGTGGTGCTGCCAACGCACCACATCGGCGTCATGCTGATACCGGGGGAGTCGGTGTCCACGATCAGGATGCTGATGCCCTGGTGTTTGGGCGCGTCCGGGTCGGTGCGCACGGCCATCCAGTGCCAGCGCGCAAAGTGCGCGGAGGTGATGAAGATCTTGTTGCCGGTGACTTCCCAGTGGTCGCCCATGTCCACGGCGCGGGTCTGCAAGTTGCCGATATCGGTGCCGGCGCTCGGTTCGGTGTAGGTGATGGACCACTGGCCCTCGTTGCGGAAGATTTTCGGCAGGAACTCGCGCTTCATCTCCTCGCTGGCTTCGTGCAGGATAGTGTTGGCGATAGTGCCGACGTTCTTGCCCACGGTGGGTGCATTCACCCGTTCCAGTTCGGTGTTCAGGATGAACTGGGCGAGGGGAAAGGGTTTTGGCGAGCCGCCGTATTCTTCGGGGAAGCCCATGCCCAGCCAGCCTTTGGCGGCCAGTTTGTCGACAAAGGCCACGCGTGCCGGCGTGTTGACGAACATGCTGCCGCGCACTTCCTCTGTCAGCTCCTGGGCCAGGAAATCGCGCACTTGCTGGCGAAACGCTTCCTCTTCGGGGCTCCAGTCGAGGTTCATGTCATTCTCCCTTGCGATACCAGCGCATCTTATCCCAAGGCATGCGTCTTGTGAAGGCGGCGGCGTGGCGGCGTGCCTTTATATAAGGTACCTGCCTTGAATAGGCGAGGCGGCGCGTCCATACTGGCAGGGCAAGGTTGAATCCGGATCAGCGGGGCACAGATGACGCAGACGCACATGGAAAATGGCGACGAGGATGCGCAGGCATTCGGCACGATTCCGGATTACGTGACGCCGGAAAATCGCCAGCGCATCCTGGAATTGTCCCGTCCCAATGAAAAGGAAATCTCTGACGTCGAGTGCTCGGAGTACCTGATTCGCCACTGGCTGGAGACGGTGGAGGACGCCAATCCGCTGTACAACGATCGTGAATACGCCAGGAGCCGTGGCTTCAAGGACATCATCGCGCAGCCCGGCATGAACATCTGCACGCTGGTGATGCCGTACCGTTGGCCGATGAAGGCATTCCACAAGACGCGGCAGTTGCTGCACTTTGAGGTGAAGGAACTGCTGGAGCTGCCGGTGGGTATTCTCGCAAACTACGAGACGTTCTTTTATCGCCCGGTGGAGATCGGTGATCGCCTGAGCACCACCGGGCGCCTGGTGGAGATTTCCCCTTTCAAGCGCACGCGACTGGGCGAGGGCTATTTCACCAAACTCGAGACCAGTTACTACAACCAGCGCGACGAACTGGTCAGTCGCGCGCATACCAACCTGTTTTCCTACGGCGGCAAGCCCCGCGAGGGCCAGCCCACGGAGCGGGATGCGGCCAGGGCAGCCGAGGCGGCGCAAAAGCGCGCGGTGCCCAGCACGCTGGACGACCAGGCACCGATGGAGCCGCCGCCGGGTGACTGGCTCAAGGGCGGCTGGCACAACGCCACGGAGGAAATGCTGGAGTCCTGGCGCACCGGCTGGCAGGGGCGGCCGCCTGCCGATACGCGCTGGGCCGATGTAAAGGTCGGCGATGCGATGCCGCCGCTGCTGATGCCGATCACCGTCACGCGCTGCGTGTTCATGGCCTCGGCGAGCCGCGATTTCGCCCCCCAGCACCACAACACCTGGTACTGCCACAATAAAAGTCGCACGCGGGAGATGTTCCTCGGTACGCACTTCAACCTCGGCATGCTGTCGCGCTTCATGACGGACTATGGTGGGCCGTTGAGTACGGTACGGCGCATTCAGCTGCAGATGCGGCGCACCGTCGGCGCGGGCGAGGACTACATGATGCGCGGCGTCATCACCCGCAAGTGGGAGGAGGGCGGTGAGAAGCTGGTCGATATGGACATTTTCATCGATACCGAATTGGGCCCGGCCTATACCTGCAGCGGGACATTGGCCCTGCCCTGAAGCGAAATGTTAGATACATGCATTTTTCGCCCGACAGCTAACGCCTGAGCGTCTATACTGTCCCGACGTTGATCGACTACAGGCGTGAATCGCGCGCCTCCAAGGACCCGACTATGAGAAATTCCACGGATGACGCCCGCTTCGAGGGCTCGAATTTAGTCGTTGGCGTAGAGGAACAGGCTGAGGTGTATGACGCCCGCTACCTGATATCCACACTGCTGGTGTACGTCGCCAAGAGCGATGGCGAGATTTCCGAATCGGAAAGCAATCGCATGATCGAACTGCTCTCGACGCAGATGAAAATCCGCAGTGGCGAGGCCCTGGAGCGCTTGCGGGTCGCCATCATGGCGCTGGCGGATGAGAAGGACATAGTGACGCGACTGCAGGATATCGCCCGGGGTATTTCCGATGAGCAGAAATTTGAAATACTGTGGATGATGATGGACGTGATGGCCGTGGACCAGCACCAGGATCGTAGCGAACAGGATGCCGTCACCCTGGCGGGCCAGATCCTCGGCCTGTCACTGGATACGATTCACACGCAGTTGCGGTCGATTTCTCCCCAGCAGTAATCGCGCGGCTTTTCAAAACGTCGAAATAGCCGTCTCCAGCGCTGCGATCGTGTCATCCTCGTAGCCAATTTCGCGCAGGATATCGGCGGTATCGGCACCGGTCTGTGGAGCCTGCCTGCGGATCGACCCCGGTGTTTTCGAAAACTTGTAGATCATGCCCACCTGGTCGGCGAATCCCTTGCCAATATCACTGCCGGCCAGTATCGCGCCGCGCTCGCGGTGGTGCCTGTCCGCCATCACTTCATCCAGCGATAACACCGGTGTGACGCAGGTGTCCTCGAACATCAGCTCTGCCACCCACTCGTTGCGGGTGCGGGTGAGGAATATCTCGCGCAGCGTGTGTTTCTGCGCTTCCGCCTCGTGTTCGGTTTCCGGATACTGCCGGTCGGCGAATTCCGGCACGCCAATCAGGTCACACAGTTTCTTCCAGAACCACGGCTCGAACGTGCCGAGCGACACGCTCTTGCCGTCGGCGCACTCGTAGATGTTGTAGAACGCGTATTTGCCGCTGAGCGTGGTTTCACCGCGCTGCGGGGATTCGCCGCTTTCGTGTACTTCGTTCAACTGCAGCAGCATCATGTTGAGCAGCGTATCGACCATTGCGAAGTCCACGTACTGGCCCTCGCCCGTGCGCTCCTTGTGGAACATCGCGATCATGATGCTGAGCGCGGCGCTGATGCCGCCCGCGTCGTCGGCAATCGCATTGCCGGGAATCTTTGGGGGGCCGTTCCTGTCGCCGGTCATGTGCGGTATGCCGGCCAGAGACTGGTAGTTGAGGTCGTGCGCTGCCACCAGGCTGTACGGGCCTTCCTGCCCGAGTCCGGACAGCGACACACAGATGATATCCGGCTTCAGTTTGCTGAGCGTGTGGTAGTCCATGCCCAGCTTGGCCGCGACGCCGGGGCGAAAGCCCTCGACCACCACGTCCACCTGCTGCACCAGTTTTTCAAATACCGCGCGTCCTTCCGGCTTTTTCAGGTTCAGCCGCATGCTGCGCGTATTGCGCCGCAGTACATCCGGCATGGTCAGCTCGATGCCACCGCGACTGGGCGGCTCAACCTTGATGATGTCGGCGCCGAAGTCGCCCAGTATCTGCGAGGCGTGCGGGCCCGGGCCGAGGCGGGCGAGGTCAAGGATTTTGATACCGTCCAGTGGTAGCTTTGCCATTGAGAGTCTCTCGTTGTGTCAGTCGTGATGATCGTGTTGGTTTTGGTGCATATGTCTGTGCTCGAGTGTGTGTCGTCCGCGAGGCGCGCCATCGCCCGGCTGCATCAGGGCCGCCAGCGATCGCCGCTTCTCGCCCAGGGATTGTCATGCTCATCGACAGGCAGGGCGACACGCGCGGTGAAGCGGGTTTTCTCCTCGCTGCCGACCGACAGCGCGATGCGCAGCGACACCCAGCCACAGCCCTGCTCATCCATCTCCGTGCCCAGCACCTCGCCATTGAAGACCATGTTGTCGCCGGGACAGATGGAATCGCCCATGCGGAATTTGTAGCGACCGATACGCGCCTTCGGCCCGGCCCAGTCGGTGATGAAGCGTTCCAGCCAGGCCGCCTGGTTCGGTGTGTTCATGAAGATGTCACGCGTGCCATTGCGCTGCTGCGCGAAATCCCGGTCATGGTGCATGGGCCGCCAGTCGCGGCTGGCCAGTGCGCCGAGGATGATGGACGTGGTGGTGACCTCATGCGCCAGCGGCGGCAACGTGTCGCCAACATGCACCTGTTCAAACGTAAGACTCTTGTAGCGTATTGAGTTCATCCCTGCTGCCCCTGACGCGCGCCGACGTTGCGGTAGCCGAATCCCGTCATCGTTTCAGTGCCCACCCACACGTCGTGCTGGTTGTGGCACACGGCATCGATAACCCAGAAGCGCCCCTTGCCGAGTTTGGTGGTTTTCACCTCGCTGAGCGAACGCAGGGTCTCGCAGCAGTGGATGCGGTCGCCCGGCCGGATCGGCTCCCCAAACACGACCTCGCTGTCGGTGGCGACCGCCTCCGGCAGCGCCAGCGTTTCCTTCAGGTCAAAATGTGTCTGCCAGGGCAGCGGAATGGTGTCGCGTCCCGGCATCCAGTAGTGCGGGCGGAACCAGGCGGACAGCAATGTCAGCGGCGCGGTCGGGCCGCCGGTGAGTTGCGCGGCCAGCTGCTCATCCCAGTACAGCGGATTGCCGTTTTGCACCGCAGCGCACGCCGTCCAGAAATAGCCGCGCTCGACGTCGAATTCGCCGACGACGGCGTGACGCTTTTGGTCAAGCCAGGAGAGGGCTTCGTTCAGGCCGATGGTGAAGTCATCGTTGTGGGGCATGTGTTACTGGCTCATTTGAGGAACCACTGATTGATTCAGAAATTCCTTAAAAATAGATTCTATGTGCGTACTCGCCGGTCTTGCGGCATGGCAGGCTGTGTGAACGGCCGCGAGCTTGTCGTCGCTTACCGGCTGCTGCGCAACTCGACCAAAATTGCTGCGCAATTTTTGGGACTCGAACAGTGCTCGCAGACGGACTCCGGTAAGCGACGACAAGCTCAAGCTGCGGCCTTATTGTCCACACAGCCTGCCATGCCGCAAGACCTCCTTCCTACCATCAATCCGGGCTTTTTTGGAAAAGCAGAAGGGCCTCGATGAAGGAGGATGTGGCTTGTGCTGTTCACTGGGACCGTGTGGCGACAGGACGTCGCCACGCGAGCCTGCACATGGATGTGCGCTTTTTGGCGCGTCCCAGTGAACAGCACAAGACGCATCCTCCGTCGTGCGATCAAGTTTGAACCACGCTACGAAATTAACCATGCACTTCAACCACGCACGAACACTGAATACAGTCATTTATGCCTATCGGTTCAAGTCAGGACGACCGGCTCACGATCAATGATCTCCTCAGCGATCACATCTTCCCAATACTCCGTACCACCGAGCGCCAACTGGTACTGCTTGCCACGACGCAGGTAGAGGGTGGTGTCCTGCTCCTCCATATAACCCATGCCGCCGAAGATCTGTGAACTCACATCCATCACATGCCCCACCGTGTCAGCGGAAAAGGCCTTGGCCTTGGCCACGTAACCGCGCGCATGGCGGCCTTTGTCGATCTGGAACGCGCTGAACATCGTCAGCATATCGGCGCCGTACAATTCCATGATCATCTGCGCCAGATAGCCCTGGATGGTTTGCATCTGCCCGATGGGGCGGCCGAACTGGACGCGCTCGCGCGCGTATTGGGTCGCGTAGCCGTGCATTTCAAAGCCCGCGCCATTCGTATAGGCGCAAAACGCGATGACGGCTTTATGCAGCGAGGGCTCCAGTGCCTCCCAGCCCTTGTCCAGCTCGCCCAGCAGCGCGGAACCGGGCACTTCCACATTGCTGAAATCGACCTGATAGTGGCGGTCGCGCGACATCGTCGGCATGTGTTTGGTGCTGATGCCGGCACTGTTGCGATCCACCAGCAACAGCGTGAGTCCGTCCTGTGAATTGGCTTCGCCGGTGCGCGCCGCCACCAGCAGCGTATCCGCGCCATCGGCAAATTCCACGAACAACTTGCTGCCGTTGAGTACGTACTTGTCGCCGCTTTTCTTCGCCTCCAGCTTGATGTGTTCCGGGCGGAAGAAGCGCGAATATTCCTGGTAGGCGAACGCATAGATCTTTTCGCCGGCAACGATTTGCGGCAGCAGCTCTGCCTGCTGTTCCGGGCTGCCAACCTGCGCGATCACATCAGCGGCCAGTACGCTCGTGAACAGGAATGGGCTGGGACAGATATGGCGGCCCAGCTCGCGGATCAGTACGACCGTGTCGAGTAGGCTCATGCCCATGCCGTCGTGCTTTTCCGGGACCATGATGCCCAGCCAGCCCATCTCGGCAAACTGCCGCCACATGTCGCGGCAGAATCCGAGGTCAGATTCCTTTTCCATCTTGCGCACAAAGTCAAAGCTGCAGTGCTTGTCCATGAACTTGCTGGCGATTTCTTGCAGCTGCGCCTGGTCGTCGGTCAGTTTGATATCCACTCGTGGACTCCTTCAACTACTTGCTCTAAATGCTTGCTCTAAATGCTTGCTTGTAAAACCTGAAAGCGAATGTCTGTTCAGCGTTGCGGAAGTTCGGGTTTGCCCAGCGCGTTGGGCAGGCCGAGCAGTCGGCGCGCGATAATGGCTTTGGACGTGTCGACGCCGCCTGCCGCCACGCGCGCATGGCCGGCCATCAGGTGTTCGTCCGCCAGGCCGCCACCGAAGGGCGAGTGCTCGCCGCCCCAGAGCCCGCCGAAGGGGCCCATCAGGTCCAGCGCCAATTGCGCAAACTCATCGCCGATGGTGGCGCCCCAGGCTTTGTTCATCGCCGCTTCCACGGCGGGGACCTCGTATTGCGCTTTGCAGATCGCCATGCGCTCCAGCATCGTGCCGACCTCGACCCGCGCCGCCATGCGCGCCAGCGCGCGGCGCGTGTAAGGATCGTTTATCGGGCGTTCGCCATTGAAGTCGGCATTCTTGTACCAGTTGACGATCTTGGTGTAGCGGCGCACGCGCGAGGCAAAGGACAGGATCGCGAAACGCTCGTAATCCAGCGCTTCCATCATGTAGTAGAAACCCTTGTTGACCTCGCCCACCAACCGCGACCTGGGAATTTTCATCTTGTCGAAGAACACCTGGTTGGTGCGGTGCGTGGTGCCCTCGCGGCCAATGGTGGACATCGGCGACAGGCTCAGCCCCGGCGTGTCGTGGTCGACGATGAAAATACTGATGCCCTTGTGCTTGGGTGCGTCCGGGTCGGTGCGCAGCGCCATCCAGTGCCAGCGGCAGAAATGGGCCGAGGTAATGTAATGCTTCATCCCGGTGACTTCGAAATGGTCGCCCATGTCGATAGCGCGGCATTGCAGGGAGCCCAGGTCCGTCCCGGCGTTGGGTTCGGTATAGGTGATCGCCCACTGCCCCTCGTTGCGGAAGATCATGGGCAGGAATTCCATTTTCATTTCTTCGCTGGCCACATGGTAGATGGTGCTGGCGATGGTGCCGACGTTCTTGCCGATAATGGGAGCGCCGCTGCGGTCGAGTTCCGCATTCAGGATGAACTGCGCCAGCGGGAAAGGGTTGGGTGAACCACCGTATTGCTCGGGGAACCCCATGCCCAGCCAGCCGCGCCTCGCCATTTTTGTCACGAATTCCACGCGGGCGGGCGTGTCGATGAAGATGCTGCCTTTCACGGCGTCGGTCATCTCCGTGCGAATGAACTCGCGCACTTCCTCGCGAAAGGCAATTTCCTCAGGGCTCCAGTCAAAATCCACGTGCAACTCCTTGAAGGATCTGGGGGCTAGGTTTTATACAAGGCAACTGTCTTGCGATGATAGTACAGGACGCGCGCGGTGAGAAGCCTCTTTTGCAAGGTGCCTGGCTGGCGTCAGGAGAGGGACTTATCCCGGCTGAGTACCTGTGCCAGTATTTCTGGCGTAATGACGCCGGCGATATCCTCGGCCCGGCGTTGGTCTGGATTGCGCGATACCAGGATCAACTGCGCGTCCGAAGTCCATATGCCGCGCACGGCCGCGAGCGGCGACGCCTGGGGGGATAGCAGCAGATAGCGCACACGGTGGCGAGCGGTATCGCTTGCGGTTGCCGCGTTCGACTCCCGCACGAAGCTCGACAAGGCATACATGCTGCCTGGTTTGGTGCGCGATACCGGTGCAGGCAGGGAGACGGCGGTGATGTCGCCCTGTTCCGTGTGTATCGCAAACGCGACGTCTTCGGGAATGTCCGGTCCTGCGGCGACCACTGTGAAATCCGTGCGCATCAAATCCTGCAATTGCTCAGAGGTCAGTATCGCGGCATGCAATCCTTCCGGAACCGTGTGCCCTCGTGCCCGCAGCTTCATGCTGTAGATGCTGTCGTGCATGATGGATTTGCGCACCGCATAGGACGCTGCGCAGGTCAGCACCAGGCCGAGCGTGACGGATGAGTCAAGGGTCATTTCCGTGAGCATGATGATCGCTGTCAGCACCGCGCCCGTCGTGCCGGCGACCGCGGCCGCCATGCCCGCGATTGCGAATGCCGCAACGCCAATATCGAGACCGGGAAACAGGATCAGGCACAGGTGGCCGAACGCCGCGCCGCCGGTTGCACCCATGAACAGTGCGGGTGAAAAGACGCCGCCGGAGGCGCCCGAGCCGAGTGACAGGCAGGTAGCCAGCAGCTTCAGCGCGGTGAGCAGCAGCAAAAACCACGGGTCGCTCAACCCGCCCTGCAGGATTTCCGTGATCGTCGAGTAGCCAACCCCCTGGACGTGGTAATGGCCGGTGTATTCCAACAGGAAATACAGCATGATGCCGACGCAAAACATGCCCAGCGCATGGCGGACGTAATAGTTGCCGGGCAGGGCGTCGAACAATGCCTCCATCGCGTAGAGTCCGCGTATGAAGGCCACGGACAACAAGCCCATCAGCACACCCAGCGCGGCGAATATCGCGAGTCCCCAATTGTGCAGCAGGCTGAAGTTCGGTATTTCCAGGCTGGGGACGAAGAAGGACGGAGATGTGCCGATCAGGTAATGGCTGATGCGGGTCGCCACTACGGTAGCCGTGGTGAGCAGCAAAATATTCCGGGCGTTGATTGATACCAGCAGCAGTTCGACCGCGAACACGATGCCGCCCAACGGCGCATTGAAGGTTGCCGCGATGCCTGCACCCGCGCCGGCGGCGATCAGCGTCACGCGGTCACTGACGGCCATTGGAAACAGTGACCCCAGTGTTGAACCAAACGCCGAGCCGATCTGGACAATCGGACCTTCGCGCCCCACCGATGCGCCGCTGCCAATGGAAATGGCGGACGCCAGCGACTTCACCAGGGCGACGCGCGGGCGAATCCTGCCCTCGTTGTAGTAGATCGCATCCATCACCTCCGGTACGCCGTGTCCTTTGGCTTCGGGTGCGAAATTCTTCACCAGCCAGGCCACCAGCAGCGCGCCCGCCACGGGTACCAGGATAACCCCAAGGCCCCAGGGGTTGGGTGGCGTGTAGACGTTTGCATCGTAGATAACGCTGAACTCGCCGCGAAAGAATGCGTTGTGGACAAACCCGATCAACAGGCGGAACACCCAGGCACCCACGCCGGCCACCACGCCGACGAACGCGGCCATCAGCAACATAAAGGCCGGGCTGCGCGGCGGTGACGCGTCGCTTGTGACCGCGTCGGGTGCCGGAGCGGTTGCGGCTTTATCCACTAGGGGTGGCTGGCAGTTGGCGCGTTGTCCGCAACACCATCCCGGGTGCGCTGGATTCCGGGCGGCAGCCAGCGCCCGTCCAGAGCCTCCTCTTTCGGCCAGTACAAGCGCAGCACCATGTAGATCGGCCCATTGGGCGCCGGTAACCAGTTTGCTTTCTGGTCCGGCTCGGTCGGCGCTTCCCTCTGTATAAACAGCGTCAGTGAGCCGTCGGCATTCTTGTGCAGGTCGGGCAGCATGGCCGAATTGATCAGGTAGCGGTTGATCGGATTATTGATCAGCAACTGGGTCTTGCCGTCGTACATCGTGATCGACCAGAAGGCGTTCACCGGAGGCAACGCACCAGCGGGGAATGTCAGTGTGTAATTGGCGCTGGCACCGTCCAGCGGTTCCCCGTCCTTGTCCTGGCGCGTGATGGCATACACCGCCTCGACGGGATCATTAGCGAGTATGCCGCCAACCGCCACGGCTGCGCGCTGCGCCCAGTCGCCGTTATACACCGCGCGGTCGCCAATGCCAGAGTTGATCAGTATCCAGCCTTCCGACGCCACGCCCGCGGTCGCCAGTTTTTCCCTGATCACCGCCGCGGCCGGTTCGGCAACGGAGGCAATGACCGCCTTGTCGGCATCGCTCAGCGCTATGCTGGGAAACGGCCTGCCCGCGCGAATGCCGATCTGCGCGAATTTTTCCCGCAGCGGAATCTCGACGGCGGCCGCGCCGACCGGTGGCGCGAATTCCAGCAGGAATGCGAGGTAGTCGAACGGGTTGGCCTTGGCCGAGGCCTCGTCAATCGCCGGCCATTTAACAGCGGCGGTGGGTTTTGCCTTGGGACTGCCGAGAAACACCGACAAACTCTTGACGTCAAACCTGGCCTGGATCGCCTTCACGTTATCGAGATCGGCGGGGCTGAAAAGCTGTGTCCGATACATGGCCAGCGCAAATTCCGTCTCCGAGACAAAGACGTTGTTGACCCCGGCTGGCGTGGCGCCAGCCCAGGACGGTCCCGCAACCATGTAACAGCCGGCGCCATTGCCAGTCGAGCGACTGCCGATATAACCAAAATTGAAAGTGTACAGCGAGGTCAACATCACCGAGTAGTAGCGCTCAGGTTCTATTTCCGGCACACAAAGCACCAGCGGTTCCGCGCGTAAATCCATCCACAGGAAGGAGTAGGGCGTGTCGCTGTTGGGCGTCACCACGCTGGTATCCGCAGGCGTGTATACCCTGGGCACGTTGGCGATGGTGTTGAATGGCGCCTTGAACTGGCTGGAGTTTTCGTTGACCGCGTAGTCGTACATGATGCGGTACAGCATCACCATGGGTAGGCCATAGAGGTAGGCTTCCTTCGCAGTCGCCTCCAGTTGGCTATTTGTGGACGCGTTGCTCGCCGGTTCATTTTGCGCTATCGCGGCAATGGAAAATGCTATGGCCACGACGAGAGTCGCAGCCCTCGGGATTTTGCCTGCTTGCATGGCTTCTTCTCCTTATTCTCCAGACGGTAGTACTGCGGCATTGTCGCTGCACCGTGCAGGGGCAATCAGTGGTCGAATGCCGGTGGTTGCACAGTGCATTTCACTGCGCGTTTGATCTTGTCAATTTTTACCGCGCGCGACAAGCAGTTCTTCGACCGCTGTGGCGTTGTCGGGATATGCGCCGCACGCTGTTGGCAGTTGAGTGACCAGCGTTGATACTATGCGCTCAGGCGCCAACGCGATACGGAGAAAGCACATGATTGTCGAACAGATTTGGACGGGAAACGCATTTCGCAATTTCAACTATCTGATTGCCTGCGGTGAATCGGGCGAGGCGTTGGCTGTTGATCCGCTGGATCACCAGAAGTGCCTTGGCAGGGCGCGGGAACTCGGCTGGGAAATCACGCAGGTACTGAACACGCATGAACATCCCGATCATACCGGCGGCAATGCCGCCATCATCGCAGCCACCGGCGCGCGCCTCCTGGCGCATGCCAATGCCAGTGCTTCCATCCCGGGTATCGACCGTGGATTGCAGGCTGGCGACGTGATTAAAGTGGGCCGCACCGTCGAATTGGAGGCGCTCGATACGCCGGGACACACGATGTGCCACATTTGCCTGCGCTCGCACACGGACACACCCGCGATTTTTTCCGGCGATACGCTGTTCAACGCCGGCGCGGGAAATTGCCATCACGGTGGGCATGCGCCCGAACTGTACAATACGTTTGCTGAACAACTGGCGCGCTTGCCGGACGCTACTTTGGTTTACCCGGGACACGACTACATGGCCAACAATCTCGCGTTCACGCTGGATCGCGAACCCGGCAACGAGCGCGCGGCGACGCTGCTGCAGCAGGTGAAGGACCAGGACCCGAACAAGCCACTGGTGTCCGACATGGCGCTGGAACGGCAGATCAATACATTCATGCGCCTGGACAGCGCCTCGGTGATTGCGCGGCTGCGTGAAGCCTTTCCTGACCTCCCTGCCGACCCCGACCCGCGCACGGTGTTCCTGAAACTGCGCGAACTGCGCAATACCTGGTAGCGCATTTCCGGCGTCGTGACGCCTCGGTATTGCAACTATCAGCGCGAATACGCCTGCGAGTGAACTTATCGCTCCAGGAACGGATCGTCGCCGCGATGCGTTTTTTTGCGCGCTGCGAAACCGGCTGTGATGGCCTGCTTCAACAGGATTGGCGCGAGGCTGAGGAGCACCGCTTGCAGCGTCGCCCTGAAGCTGCCCGTGCCGGGTGTATCCGTTGCGCCAGCGGGCGATGTTTGCCTGGTTACGTGGGGCAGCGGGTTTATCCTCGCGAGAATGAAGCCCGCCAGCGCTGCGCCGGCGAGAGTCCCGGGTTGTTTACACAAGGCCAATGCACCATCGTGCAGCGCTTGCTTTTGCTGCTGTAACCGCTGTCGTTGCTGCTTGAGTGCTGCCGAGCGCAGCGCAAGCTCACGATCACGGTTTGACATGCGGATTGTCCTGCGGCCGGGTCAATTGGCTGCGCAATGTGCTGAACGTCATTTTTTTCGCCAGTCCCCTAAGGCACAGAAACAGTACGCAGGCTGCTGCCGCGCAGAGCGCTCCCATCAGCAGTATTGTCGCGCCAGGCGAGAACGTGCTCTCGGTGAAAGCAACCACCGTCGCGGCGATGACGAACGTGCCTGCCATGATGCTGCAGACGGCAAACAGCACGAGTGTCCCGAGCCACCACTGCAGGGTTGCGATCGTCTGGTCGAGTTCCAGGAAGGCCAGCTCACCGATACCGCGGACATGCTCGACCGTCTGCCCGCAGAGCTCGCGCACGCCCTCCAGCAGTTGCGTCAGCGACTGCGCGCCGGCATTGTCGGCCTCGGCTTCGGGTGGCTCGCCTGCCTGACCATACGGGTTGGATTGGGCGTCCATTGGTTTACTTCTTGAGCAGGGACGAAATCAGGAATCCCGCGGCCAGCGCAATGCCAACGGAGCGCAACGGATACAGGTCGATGTAGGCTTTTACGCTGGCCAGTGCATCCTCGGAATAAGACTGTGCCTGTTTGGCGCCGTCGTGGACCTTCTGCCCGGCTGCGATCTGCGCCTCACGGAGTGCTCGCTCTGCCTGCTCCAGATTAGCAGCGGCGATATCCACCGCAGCGTGCGCCGCAGAGGCAAGTTTGGCGGTGGATGAAAGGTCATTGTCCACGGCGTCCTGGGCTGATGGGGTAGTGGTAGCTCTCATGGCGGTGCTCCTCTTGAGTATCTGGTGCAAATTCATGTGACTTCGCCAGTGCTGGCGAACGTCTGCCATAGTATAGGCAGAATCCTTGCCAGTGAATCGCGCTGCCCGAAATTAAGCGGCTGTCCTGTCGCGTTTTGATCGCGCTGTACTGCGCGGCCTTCATCGCAAGGCACGAAGTACACTGCTGGGATCGGGTTACTGGTATCATCTGGCCCATTACCCGCGCTTAGCCGAAGGGAACAACATGACCGATTCCGAGCACGAAGAGTCGCGGAGTGAAGCGCAACAGCCTGAGGATCCGTCACATGATCGCGCAGGCCTGCGAGTGGCATTGTATTGCGTGGCGATTCTCGCCGTGTTGTACACGCTGCACTACACCCGATCCCTGCTGATGCCATTTGTCGTTGCGCTCCTTGTCTCCCTGTTGCTCAGCCCACTCGTTTCATGGTTCAAGCGCCATCGCATCCCGCGTTCGATTTCCTCTGTCCTGCTTCTCAGCCTGCTCGGTGTTCCGTTTGTGTACCTGACGCTTGAACTCGCCGAACCCGCGCAAAAGTGGATGGAAAAGCTGCCGGCACTGACCACGCAGTTGAACGCGAATCTGACGGACATCAGCGAAACGCTAAGCCCCGAAGTCCCGCCGCCGGCGAAGCCCTTGCCAGAGCGCGAGACGGGCTTCAGTTTCTCGCGCTTTTTCCAGGGCGACGAGGCGGAAGCGGTCGAACCAGCGGTCGAACCGCCGCCGGAGAATGCGTTGGTTGAGGGTGTTAAGGAAGGTGGTGTCGAGGTGCTGCTTTCCATGCTGAGCGTGGCGCCCGCCATTCTTGCACAGTGGGCGATCTGGTTGATCCTCGTACTGTTCCTGCTGATCTACGGTCCTGGCTTTTACGACAATTTCATCAACCTGTTTCCACTGATACGCAATAAGCGCCGCGCTGCGCTGCTGGTAGGTCGACTGCGCCAGGAGCTGTCGCGCTATATCCTGACAGTCACCATCATTAACGCGGGACTCGGCCTCGTGACAGGCACGGCGCTGTGGTTGCTCGGCGTCGAGGACGCCATATTGTGGGGTGCATTGGTGGCATTGCTGAACTATGCGCCGTTTGTCGGTCCCTTCGTCGCCATCGGCATTTTGTGTGTCGCCGGGATAGCGCAGTACGGATTTGCGCTTGCCGCGCTGCTGCCAGCCGGCGTCTTCTTCGCGATCAATATGCTGGAATCACAATTTGTAACGCCGGCCGTCCTGGGGCAACACATGCGCCTCAATCCACTGATCCTTATTCTCTGGCTATTGGTTTGGGGCTGGCTTTGGGGGCCTGTCGGCGTATTGATAGCGGTGCCGTTGCTGGTCGGATTAAAGCTCGTTGCCTCCCAGTCGCAGGGATTGCACTTTCTGGTGGACCTGGTCGAGACCGAGTCCTGAACCGTTGTCGCTTATCTCCAACGTATTTCTTTACCAAGGCAGCTGTCATGTGAATTGCCGTTGTTCGCCATCAACGCTATAGTCGGCGCAATAACGATTCAGGCATTCATGCATGTATCCAGCCGTACACGCGCAAACTACGCCCGGGAAACCTGCCGTAATCATGGGCAGTGGCGAGGTGGTCACATACCGCCAGTTGAATGATCGCTCCAACCAATGTGCCCAGCTGTTTGCCAGTTTGGGGCTGGTGAAGGACGATGCAATTGCGTTGTTCATGAAGAACTGCCCCGAGTATTTCTATGCCTCCTGGGCGGCACAGCGTTCCGGTTTGTACTACACGCCGATCTCCACCCATCTGTCCGCCGCGGAAGCCGCGTATATCGTAGAAAACTGCGAAGCACAGGTGGTGGTGGTGTCTTATGAGCTGCGCGACGTTGCGCTCAGCATCCGGCATGCGCTGCCCGGCGTCCACACCTGGTTGATGACAGGCGGTACGGTCGAGGGATTCGACGCGTTTGAGTCGCGCCTCGATGCGTGCCCGCCGGCGCCATTGCCGCGCGAGATCGAAGGCTGCGTCATGCTCTACTCGTCGGGCACCACTGGCTACCCCAAAGGCATCAGGAATGCGAACCCGGAGCGTGCGATCGGGAATCCCGGGCCGTTGATGCAGGGCATCATGTCCAGTTTTGGCACGAACGCAGAGACCGTCTATCTCTCACCCGCGCCCTTGTACCATGCCGCGCCCATCCGCTTTTGCATGGCGATGCACCGCGTCGGCGCCACCGCTGTGGTGATGGACCATTTTGATCCGGAGCAGGCCTTGCGCCTGATCGAGCGGCACAAAGTCACCTTCAGCCAGTGGGTGCCCACGATGTTTATCCGCATGCTGAAATTGCCTGCGTCCGTGCGTGCGGCCTACGACGTCTCCAGCCAGCGCGTTGTCGCGCATTCCGCCGCGCCGTGCCCGATCGAAATAAAGCAGCAGATGATCGACTGGTGGGGCCCGCTCCTATTCGAGTATTACGGCGCGACCGAGGGACACGGCGGCACCCAGATAAGCTCCTACGAATGGCTGTCGCACCGGGGTTCCGTGGGGCGGCCGGTGTACGGCAGCGTGCACATTCTCGATGAGCAGGGACAGGAACTTCCGGTCGGGGACATCGGCACGGTGTATTTCGCCGGTGGCGCCGCGTTTGAGTACCACAAGAGCGATGAGAAAACGTCGGAGTCCCGCGTCGGCAACAAATCGACAGTCGGTGACGTCGGCTATCTCGATGCCGACGGCTTCCTCTACCTCACCGATCGCAAGGCACACATGATCATCAGCGGCGGCGTGAACGTGTACCCGCAGGAGACGGAGAATGTATTGGTAATGCACCCGGCGGTTGCCGATGTCGCGGTGATCGGCGTGCCGAACGAGGATCTGGGCGAGGAGGTCAAGGCCGTGGTCCAGCCTGTGGACATGGCCGGCGCCGGTCCGCAGTTGGAGCATGAGCTGATAGCGTGGTGTCGCGAGCGGCTGTCGCATATCAAGTGCCCCAGGAGCATCGATTTTGAAGCCAAACTGCCGCGCTCCGACGCCGGTAAATTATTCAAGCGCAAGATCCGGGAACGCTACTGGCAGGGACGGGACAGCGCGATCATCTGATCAAACCCACAACAACACGGAGAAGACATCGGGCAATGCATACCCTGGAGATGTACAAACTGGATGGGCGCGTGGCGCTGGTCACCGGCGGAGGGCACGGAATAGGCCGGCACCTGAGCATTGGCCTGGCCGAGGCCGGAGCCGACGTGGTGGTGGTCGGGCGCAAGCTGGCGCCGCTGCAGGAGGTGGCGGAGTGCATCGAGGCGATGGGGCGCAGTGCCTGGGTGATGCAGGCCGATATGTCAGACCTCGGTGCGATCGATACGCTGCTCGCGACGCTCGCCGAGCGTGTGCCGCGCCTGGATATTCTGGTGAACAACGCCGCGATGATGTGGGTAGCGCCGACGCTGGAATACCCCATGGGTGGCTGGGACAAGGTGTTCAACCTCAATGTGCGCGGTCTTTTCTATTTGTCGCAACAGGCGGCCATCCGCATGAAGGCGCAGGGCGGCGGCAGCATCATCAATATCTCCTCTATATCCGCCTGGCGCAGCGCGACCGACGCGGTGGAACCTGTCGTCGCCTACAATGCCAGCAAGGGCGCGGTGGTCTCGCTGACCCAGGATATGGCCGTCAAACTGGCGGCGGACAATATCCGCGTCAACGGCATTGCGCCGGGCGCATTCCTGACCGACATGATGAACCACCTCACCGAGGATGAGGCCGTGCTCGATGCATTCGAGAGCATGATTCCGCAGCGGCGTTCCGGCAGGGAAGACGATATCAAAGGCGTCGTGGTGTTCCTGGCGGGCCCGGCCAGCGCCTTCGTCACCGGGCAGACACTGGTGGTGGATGGCGGTTGGTTGTGTACCTGATGCACGAGCGATAGAGAGGAGGTAATGGTGTATGAGTGATACCACGATACTGCTTGAAGGTCTTTACTTCGGCGAAGGCCCGCGCTGGCACGAGGGGCGTTTGTGGTTCAGCGATTTTTACGCGCACGCGGTCAAATCGGTCGACGAGGCTGGCGCGGTGCGCATCGAACTGGAACTGGATGACCAGCCCTCCGGCCTCGGTTGGCTGCCGGACGGACGCCTGCTGGTGGTGGCGATGAAGGCGCGCGCGGTTAAGCGCCTGGACGCGACGGGCCTGGTGCTGCACGCCGATATCAGCCACCTGACCGCCCACCTGTGCAACGACATGGTGGTGGATGCGCAGGGTACGGCCTGGGTGGGCAATTTTGGTTTTGACCTCGATGCCGAGCTCAGGGCTCGCGGCGGTGACGTGCTCAGTGATCATCCGGTTACGAACCTGGTGAGGGTTGATACGGATGGTTCCGCCCACCTCGCCGCGCCGGATATGCATTTCCCCAACGGCAGCGTGATTACGCCCGATGGCAGGACACTGATCGTGGCGGAAACACTGGCGGGCTGCCTCACTGCGTTTACCATCAATGCCGACAAATCGCTCTCGCATCGTCGCGTGTGGGCGCCGCTCCCCGGTATCGCCCCCGACGGTATCTGCCTGGATGAAAACGGGCAGGTGTGGGTGGCCAATGCCCTGGCGGCTGAAGTGGTTCACGTGGCCGAGGGCGGGCAGATCGTCAGGCGCATCGCCACCAGCCAACCCTGCTACGCCTGCATGCTGGGCGGCGCTGACGGCAAAACGCTGTTCGCGTTGACGGCAGCCTCGTCTGAAGGCGCAAAGTCCGCAACGTCAACGACAGGTAAGATTGAAACCGCCAGGGTAAACGCCGCCCGTGCGGGCTGGCCCTGATCCATTTAGAGGTACGTATGCGCGGCCAACCCCAGGGCGGGCCGGCCCCCCGGGCCGGGCGCCCCGCCCCCCCCGCCCCCGCGCGCCCCAGAGGAGACCGGCGCCCGGGGCATGCATTGATATTGCCAACCTGTCCATCGCCGCCGCTGGTCGCGCGCTGCGCGCCGGTGACTACTCGGCGCTGGAATTGACAGAAGCGTATCTACGGCGCATCGCGTCGCTGAATCCCACCTTCAATGCCTATATCACCATCACCGCGGAACGCGCGCTTGAAGATGCGCGGCGCGCCACCGCTGAAATGGCGGCCGGCAAGCAGCGCGGCCCGCTGCACGGGATACCGATCGCGCACAAGGACTTGTACGAAACCGCCGGCATCCGCACGACTGGCGGTGCCAAAATTCACGCGCACCATATACCCACCACCGATTGTACCGTGGCGCGAAAACTGCGCGAGGCCGGCACCGTGCTGCTCGGCAAGCTCAATACGCACGAATATGCCTACGGTGTGACCACCGACAACCCACACTACGGGGCGACGCGCAATCCCTGGGACCTGGCCTGCAGTCCCGCAGGCTCCAGTGGTGGTTCGGGCGCGGCGATCGCGGCGGGGATGGCGTGCGCGGCTACGGGTTCCGATACCGGCGGCAGTATCCGCATGCCGGCATCGGTGTGCGGCGTGGTCGGGCTCAAGCCGACGTATGGGCGGGTCAGCAAGGCCGGTGTGCTGCCGCTGTCGTATCGCTTTGATCACGCCGGACCGCTGACGCGCACGGTCGAGGATGCCGCGCTGATGCTCAATGCCATCGCGGGTTACGATCCCCTGGATGCCAACAGCGTGCGCACTCCGGTGGATGATTACACCGCTGGGTTGGGTTTGGGTGTGCGCGGCCTGCGCATCGGCGTGGTGCGACACTATTTCTTTGACCAGCTTGAAGACGGCATCGGCGCCGCGATCGAGGAGGCGATCGGGGAACTGCAGCGACTCGGTGCGATCGTCAGTGACATCCACATCGCAGGTATTCCTGAAGGGCTGGTTGGCTTGTTCAATTTCATGCACGTCGAGGCGCAGCAGGTTCACGCACGCTCAGTCGCCACACGCCCGCAGGATTTCGGTGACGATGTGCTGGCGCTGTTGGCGCTGTACACCCCAACGGTGGAAGACGTGATGACGGGCCTGCGTGGCAGCGACGCACTTACCGTGGCGATGGCTACCGCTCTGGAAGAAGTGGATATCCTCCTGACACCGACGACCCCGGTGACCGCAGTGCCCTTCGGCCAGGACACGGTGCGCTATGGCGCGGTGCAGGAGCATGTCACGGCCGCGATGCTGCGCTGCACTGCGCCGTTCAACGCCACGCACTTGCCCGCGTTGTCGCTACCGTGCGGATTCAACCAGGCTGGCCACCCGATCGGTTTGCAATTGGCCGGCCGCGCTTTCGACGAGGCGATGATATTGCGCGTGGGACACGCGTATGAACAGGCGACCGGTTGGCATTTGCGTACGCCGCCACTGTGATAAACGCGGCTTCCTGATTGCTAAAGTGAGGCTATTACTGTTCGACGATTACTATTCGACGGTGATCGGCGGTGCCTCGCCATCGATTACCAGCGCAGCCAGTTCTTCCAGCCACACTTCGCTGCCGCCCCAGGTGATCTGGGTGGACAGCAGCCGTTTGTAGAACAGCTGGATATCGTACTCCCAGGTAAAACCCGCGCCGCCAAATATCTGGATGGCGCTCGCGCCGATCTGCGGATACGTTTCCGCCGCGTAGGCCTTGCACATTACCGCCGCGCGATGCGCCTCGCACGGATCACCCGCATCCTGCGCCCACAGCGCGTAGTGCAGGCCGGCGCGCCCCAGTTCCAGTTGCTGCAGCATGTCCGCGCACAGGTGCTGGATCGCCTGGAACGAGCCGATGCGCTGGCCGAACTGCCTGCGCTCACTGGCGTAGGCGACGGCCAGTTCCAGCGCGCGTTGCGCCGCGCCGAGTCCGTCGGCACACAACGCCACCAGCATGCGGTCGATCACCGGGGCCAGTTGCGCATTGTCGCCGAGCGGTGTGCCGGCGACGTTCTCAAAGCGCACCTCGGCAAAACGCCGTGAGCCGTCGATACATTCCGTGGGAGTAATCGTGAGGCCCGGCGCATCGGTGGCCACCAGGTAGACACCGTTAGCCGATGTGACGAACAGGTGGTCGGCGCCGATCGCATCCGGGACCTGGATCTTCGTTCCTGTTAGCGTGTTATCGACCACGGCGAGGTGTGCATGTTGCCAGCAGGTGAAGCGGCCGCCGGGTTCTTCCAGCGCAAGGGTTGCAGTCTGGCTGCCACCTGCCAGCGCGCGCAACAGCGTATCGAGTTGGAAGATGGCGGCAGCGCTGCTGGCGCCGACGCAACTGGACCAGCAGGGGCCGGGGTGCGCCACGCGCCCCAGTTCTTCCATCACCACGCCCATGTCCGACATAGGGCCGCCGATCCCGTCAGCCTGTTCCGGGATGAGCAGGCCTGTGACGCCAAGCGCTGTCATCGACTGCCACACGTCAGCCGTCATCGGTTCATCTTCATCCCAGCGCTGCCGCGTGAAACCGGTGCCCGCCTTCTCCTCGAGGAAGCGCCGGAGCGTGGCGCGAAACGCTTCCTGTTGTTCGGTGCAGTGTGTATCCACGACGGTATCTCCCGCGTCGCCGCCAGCGGCTAGTCCTTGGGTAAGCCCAATACGCGACGGGCGATGATGTTCTTGTTGATCTGTGTAGTGCCCCCAGCTATCGAAGTAGCGCGGCTGTAGAGCCGGTTGTCGCCCCAATCGCCGCGCTGTGCCTCGGCACCCAGCACACTGGCGCTGGTTTCACCGATCAACTGTTCGATGTCGCTCCAGCTCTGCTTGGTGATGGAGGACTCGGCGCCCGGGGGTCGCCCGTTCAGTTCGCCGGCAATGCACACATCGGCGAGCGCCTTCTGGTATTCGCCATACAGGTAGACACGCGCCAGTTGCTGGCGCGCAATCGGGTCGCGGCTGACCGGTAAGCCATCGACTTCGCGTTCCCGCGCGGCCTGGATCAGTCGGGCGATTTTCTTGCGCACGCCCAGATGGAGGTTGGCGACGCCGGCGCGCTCGTTGCTCAAGGTGGTCATGGCCACCTGCCAGCCCTGGTTGACGGGGCCCAGCAGTGCGGAGGTTGGCGCGCGCACGTCCTCGAAAAAGATCTCGGAAAATTCGTCCTCCCCGGTCAGGGTGGTGAGTGGTTTTACGGTGATGCCGGGCAGGTGCATGTCTACCAACAGGCAGGTGATGCCCTGGTGTTTGGGTGCGTCGGGATCAGTCCTGACCAGCAGCTCACAGTAGTCCGCCAGGTGCCCCAGCGTATTCCACACTTTCTGCCCGTTGACAATAAAGTGGTCGCCGTCCAGCACCGCGCGGCAGCGCAGCGACGCTAGGTCGGAGCCGGCGCCCGGCTCGGAAAAGCCCTGGCACCAGATGTCGTCACCGCGCTGCATGCGCGGCAGTAGCGTGCGTTTTTGTTCTTCGGTGCCCCAGGCCATGATGGAGGGCGCAATGTTGGCAAGGCCGATGGGGTTGAGGGCAGCGGGTGCTTCGGCGCGGTGCATTTCCTCGGCGAGCACGACCTGCTCCATCACGCCCGCGGCGCGACCGCCGTATTCGGCTGGCCAGGAGATCGCTGCATACCCGGCATCCGCCAGCTTCCTGTTCCAACGGCGCAGCGCGTCGAGTTGTTCCGGGTTGAGCGCGCCGCGATTACTTAGCCCACGTAATTCCTCGTCCAGGTTGTGCTGCAGCCACTGCCGTACTTCCATGCGAAACGGCAGGGTGTCGGGTGGATAGCGATAATCCATCGGGGGGGCTCCGGCGCAGTTGGAATTGTTATGCTTGCGTCTTGAAATGTCTTGAAAAGTCCTGCGGCAACCGGGCGACAATAGCGCCTGATTTGTGCGGAAGTGTATTACAAGACAAATACCTTGTAAAACATTTCGCAGGCGTGCGATACTTTTTTGGAGCATGAAATCTCGCATTATGCTCGTGCGTCAGCGAGTAAATCAGTCTGGTCATCGCGCGCGTGCAGTGCGGAAATGGGCTCGCATAACGGCCCGCCACTACGCGCCACTGCATGCCACTACACGCTTTACAGAACAATAGAACAGGACATAAACCATGACCGATGTAATGAAAGGTGTTCGTATCCTGGAAGTCGCGGAGCACATGTTCGTGCCCACCGCCTCCGCCATACTGGCCGACTGGGGCGCCGATGTGATCAAGGTCGAGCACCACGAGCGCGGCGACGCAATGCGTGGCCTCGGCAGCACCGGCGTACTGGATCTGTCGAAAGGCGTGCACGTTCTCAACGAAAACGCCAATCGCGGCAAGCGCTCTATCGGCCTGGATCTGTCCAGCGAGGAGGGCGTGGAAGTGCTGTACGCGCTGGCGAAAACCTGCGATGTGTTCCTGGCGAACAAATTGCCGCAGGTTTTGGAAAAGCTGCGCATCGATGTGCAGGACATTCGCAAGCACAATCGCGACATTATCTATGTTCGCGGCACCGCCTCGGGTCCTAAAGGGCCGGACGGCAATCGCGGCGGCTACGATATGACCAGTTTCTGGTGCCGCAGCGGCTGCGCCTACAGCGTCAGCCCACCGGGCATGGGTTTTGTGCTGCCGCAACCCGGCCCGGGTTTTGGCGATTCCATCGGCGGCATGACCATTGCCGGCGGCATTGCTGCAGCGCTGTACAAGCGCGAGCGAACCGGCGAGCCCTCGGTGGTGGATGTCTCATTACTGGCGGCTGGCGTCTGGGCGATGGGTGCCACGATAGCGCTGTCCGGCCAGAGTGGAAAACCCTGGCAGTTGGGTGGCGGCGGTGCCTCCGGTTCCAGTAATCCGCTGACAGGCCTTTATAAAACCTCCGACGAGCGTTTTGTGTCACTGGTCATGCTGCAGGGGCTTTCACTACTGGCCGGACTTCTGCCGCCATATCGACCGGCCCGACCTGATCGATGATCCGCGTTTTGATTCGGTGGAGCACCTGTCCGCCAATGCCGGCCAGGCCGGCGATATTATTCGCGCGGAGTTCGCAAGGCATACGCTGGCGGAGTGGACCGCGAAATTCCAGACCCTGAAGGGCCAGTGGGCGCCGGTGCAGAATACGCTGGAAGTTGCTGCCGACCTGCAAGTGAGGGCCAACGGCTACATCACCAGTGCAAGCACGAAGGAGGGCACGACGTTTGAGCTGGTCTCCACGCCGGTGCAGTTCGACGAGCAGCCTGCAACGACCGCGCGAGCGCCCGAGTTCAACGAACATTGCGAAGAGATACTGTTGGAAGCGGGGATCGATGCGCAACGCATGATCGAGCTCAAGCTGGCGGGCGTGATTGCCTGAGCAGTTTAGATGACGGGAAATTGAAAAGAGGTTGCAATATCTGACGGGTCGTCAGATACTTCTGCGCAGTCCCGGCGCGACAGATCGCACCGGCCAATAACAATCCTGTAAAAGGAGCTGCGCATGCAAATGGAAGACATGATACTGGTCAGTGTCGATGACCACGTAGTTGAACCGCCGGACATGTTCCGCAACCACCTGACCGCAGAGTACCTGGCACAGGCGCCGAAGGTGACGCGCCTTCCCAGCGGTTGTGATGTGTGGGAATTCAACGGCCAGCAATTGCCGAACATCGGCTTGAATGCAGTGGTAGGTCGTGTGCCGGAAGAGTATGGCGTGGAGCCCACCTCCTATGACCAGTTGCGCAAGGGTTGTTACGACGTCCACGCGCGCGTCGCCGATATGAACGCCAACGGCGTGCTCGGTTCGATCTGCTTTCCGTCTTTTCCCGGCTTCGTCGGACAACTGTGGTCGTCCTGCAAGGACAAGACGCTGGCGCGCGTGATGTTGCAGGCCTACAACGACTGGCATATCGATGAGTGGACGGGCAGTTACCCGGATCGATTCATTCCGCTCTCGATGCCGGCGATCTGGGATCCGCAACTGATGGCCGAGGAAGTGCGGCGCGTGGCCAGGAAGGGCTGCAGGGCGGTCAGTTTTACGGAGAATCCCGAGAAGCTCAAACTCCCAAGCATCCACTCCGAACACTGGGAACCCTTCTGGCAAGCTTGTGTCGATGAGGGCATGACCATCCTGATTCATATTGGTTCGGGTGGTGGCATGGTGTTTCCCAGCATGGATTCGCCGGTCGAGGTGATGATCTCCACCACGCCGATCAGCATCGTGAATCTCGCGGCGGACCTGTTGTTCTCCACGTTGTTGCGCAAATACCCCACGCTGAAATTCGCGCTGTCCGAGGGCGGCATTGGCTGGGTGCCGTATTTTCTCGAGCGCGCGGACTACACCTACAAACACCACCACGCATGGACCCATCAGGACTTTGGCAAGAAATTACCCAGCGAGGTGTTTCGCGAGCATATCTTCAACTGCTTTATCGATGACAGGGCGGGCGTGCGCATGCGCGACCTGATCGGCATCGAAACCATCATGTGGGAATGTGATTACCCGCACTCCGACACTACCTGGCCGCGCGCGCCGGAAATTCTGTGGGAAAGTCTCGACGGTGTATCGGACGCCGATATCAATGCGATGACGCATGAAAATGCGATGCGCGCATTCGAGTGGGATTTCCAGGCGTCGAGGCCGCGCGAGCGCTGCACGGTCGGCGCGCTGCGGGCCGAGGCCCTCGATGTCGACCTATCCCTGATGAGCGGCGGTGGCGGCATGGCGCCGCATGAAGAGGGGCGCCGCATTGTGACGGCGGCCGATATCATGAAGCAACTCGCCAACGCGTTTGTACAGCGTTAATGCAGGCAGCCAGGCGATTGCCGATCTGCACGGTCGGCCGCTGGGTGCGCGCGCGCTTGAGAAACGCGGACTGATACTGGCCGCTACCCGGGCGCTGTTGGAAGAAAGGGGCCTGCGGGAAATACGAGTGGCCGATATCGCGCGCGCAGTGGACACCTCCCCGGCTACGTTCTATCAATATTTTTCCGCTGTAGAACATGTCGTACTGCATCTGGCCGCAGAGTTGAACAGCGAGATTCCAGCGCTGCTTGAACTATTCGATGGTATGTGGCGTGGCAAGGAAGGCCAGCGTCGCGCGTTCGAGGTGGTTAATTTCTTCTTCGACTACTGGGATCGGCATGGGCCGATACTGCGCATACGCAACCTTGCAGCGGAGGAGGGTGATGTCCGCTTCATGGCGCTGCGGCGCGATGCGATGGAACCTGTTCTTGCAGCCATGGAGGCGTTGATGCGACGCAATACGGTTGGCAGCAAGGATCCGCTGATCGATCCACCCAGTGCAGCACTTGCAATGAGCGCGATCCTCGACAGGCTTGCAGCCGTGCACCAGGTCGTCGAGGGCGAGCGCGTGTCGCGCGATGCCCTGATGGGTACCTCGGCACAAATATTGTTTCGAACGTTGACAGGAAAATAGCACTCACGTGCGAGCATCGGCATCGGCATTCAGGCCGGGCAGGCCGATGCGCAGCGCCTGCCGCGCAACCCTCAGTCCATGCCCAGTGACTGTTGCCCCGCCGCAGTGGGGGTGCCGCGCTGTTGCAGGCCGCTCTGGCCGCTGTCGAGGCTTGAGGCGTTGTTCAGGGTGCCGGGAAGAGGTTGCAGAAGTGATTTGCCCCAGCGGTGCTGCGGCATCACGTCGGTGATATCGTCCACGTCCACCACGGAAACAAAGCCGAACAGGGGCTGGATTGCTTGCCCGCCACCGCCGTGATTATCCCAGGTTGAATGCGTTGCGCTGGTTAACAGGTGCTGACGGTCGAATGTCAGCAGCAAGAATTCGCCATTGATACGCATGTCTCCCCAGTCGGCCGACAGGAAGTCCGCGCCCAGCGCGCCCAGGCTGAACCCCGCGCTGTCTTCGCGCACATGCCAATGCTCCCAGGCGAGCACAAATCCGGTGTCAGTCGCGGAGATCCTCAGCGGGGGTCCCAGGCGCTGCAGTACCTCGGCTAACGCGGTGTTTTGTGGAGGTATCTCCAGGTTATCCAGCGGGACGCCGAGGTCGTAGCGCCACTGCGAGCACGCCGGCAACAGCCAGCAGGCGAACGCAGCGCAGAGAATCCTGGCTGTTCTAGCCTTCATCGACTGGATACAGGCGTGTGGCGAACTCGGTCAGGACGTCGTTTTTATCAAAAAGAAAATAGCCCGGTCATAGCGGGTATCAATGCGCATGCGGTTGTACAGCACGAGGATCAGGCCTTCGCCCTCGGAGTGTTCAAACAGGTAATACAGTGCCGACTCACCATCGAGTGCGATGACCTGTGAGGGTGGGCCCAGCAGTGCCAGCACGTCACGACGCGTGCTCTGGCCGTTGACCAGCTGCGCTGTCACAGTTGACTGCCAGTTGACCTCCACCCCGCGCTTACTTTCAAATTGGGCACATCCGGCCAGTAATATCACGCTGAGCATCAGGGCGGCAGGTACGGCCGTTCGTTTCATACTGAGTTTTCCATGGTTAAAGAAAGAGGCACAGAATAGGCCATTGTGCATTCGACCGCCAAGTGGCAGCGAGGGTTTTTCTGCGCACCAAGCGCATAAAAGCTGCCTGCAAGTCGCAGTAATTGCGCAGGAACTGAGCCATGAACTGTTATCTGCCACACAATTTGTTCGCTTTCTCGTACACCTTGTATTGCTCGAGGGTAACAACGCGTTGGCCAATGGCCTATAGTGCAAAAGGGGCAGTTGTGTCGAGTAGTGCGTAATGCAGCGGCACAACCAATTGTTCAATGCCATGCACGGCGATTGCATTGGCACGAGTCGGGGTTTACACGATGATGGAAGAACCGGTCAAGAGTGACACCATGGCGGGATTACCCGTGCGTTCGTATGCGGATCTCCCCTCGCGAACCTTCACCACGCTCGGTAGAACGCTGAGTTCCGTGCTCGATGTCGGCAGGGAGCTGCTGGCGCGGCGGCGCGCTTCACAACCGGCGTCACAGTCCTCCGCGGCGTATCTGATGTCTCTGTGCAAGGATCTGCTGGATCATCGCGGGGAGGCATCGGGCCTGGCGTTGGCGAGCGAAGTCGCCACCGGCTACCAGAAACTCCCGGCGGCCCAGCGCACGGATTTCTTTACTGGACTGGCCACCGAGTTCGATGTCGATAGCGCTGCTGTTCTCGAGGCGGTCGAGAATTACCGCGCGGATAGTTGTATAGAGAACCTGTGGGCGATCAATCGCGCGGTGGAAGCACCGCGGCAGAAACTGTTCCGGCGAATCAACATGGCGCCAGAGGGTACGCGCACACTGGTGGCTATGCGTGGACACCTGTTGGAAATGATGAAGTCGAATGCCGCGCTGCGGGGCGTAGACTCCGACCTGAAGCACCTGTTTATCTCCTGGTTCAACAAGGGTTTTTGGAACTGCGGCGCATCGATTGGTCTTCACCGGCGATCGTGCTGGAAAAATTATCAACTATGAAGCGGTGCATGAAATCAACGGGTGGGACGATTTGCGCAGTCGCCTGCGCGAGGATCGACGCTGCTTCGCGTTCTTTCACCCAGCGCTGGAGAATGATCCCCTGGTGTTCGTCGAAATTGCGCTGACGGACCGTATTCCCAATGCGCTGGCACCACTGCTGCTGCAGGAACGCGAAAAGCCCGCGATCGGGCGCGAGAATACCGTGGTGTTCTATTCCATCAGCAACTGCCACCCCGGCCTGGCCGGCATTACCTTCGGCAATTTCCTGATAAAAAATGTGGTAGAGGAATTGAAAAAGGAAATCCCCGCGCTGAAGCACTTTGTCACGTTATCGCCGGTGCCGGGCTTTCGCGCCTGGTTGAGCAGCGCCGATCTGGCGGGTCTGGTGCCGGAGAAGCTGGTCGACAGGGTGAGGGAGCCGGTCGGGGCCGTGGTGGATACGCAAGTCTACGATGCGCTGCTCAAACTGTGCGCGCACTACCTGCTGCGCGTAAAGTCCGGCAACCTGCCCCGCGATCCGGTAGCCCGCTTCCATCTTGGCAACGGTGCGCAGTTGCATGGGATACACGGCGGTGCGGATCTCTCCCCGAAGGGCCGTGAGCAGTCGGCTGGCATCATGGTGAACTACCTCTACGACCTGCCAAAGATCGAGGAATACCACGAGGCGTATTTCGACCAGGGCAAAATCGCGGTGTCGAAGTCGGTGAGCCGCCTGCTCGATTAGCAGCAACATTTCGCCGCGCAATTCGCTGCGAAGGGGCCCATGACGCAGCACATCCGTTATACTGCGCCGATCAGCGCGCAGCGCAGGCAATTCGGGGTTGGGACGCATGTCCGACAATAATCGCATTCCGGTCGTGCAGGTCGGCAGCGGCGAAAAGTTCGTCAATAGCCGGGGCATTACGGCGATCAAGGACGGTATCAAATCCGCTGCAAACCCCGCCGAACGCCCGCGCAAGCCCGACTGGTTGCGCATCCGGGTGCGCGGCGGCGCCACGTTCGAGAAGGTGCAGGGCATTGTGCATGAGCACAAACTGGCCACCGTTTGTGAAGAAGCCAAGTGCCCCAATATGAGCGAGTGCTGGAGCGCCGGGACTGCGACGATCATGTTGATGGGCGATGTCTGTACCCGGGCCTGCCGCTTCTGCGCCGTCAACACCGGCAATCCACGCGGCGCTCTGGATGCGCAGGAGCCAGAGCACGTGGCGCGTTCCGTGCAGTTGATGAAGCTCAATTATGTCGTACTGACCTCGGTCAATCGTGACGACCTGGACGATGGCGGCGCCGGACATTACGCCGCCTGTGTAAAACGCGTCATTGAAATCAACCCCGACACCGCAGTGGAAGCGCTGACGCCTGATTTTCTGGGCGCGCTGGACGATGTCGAAACCGTGCTCGATTCCGGCATCACGGTGTTTGCGCAGAACATCGAGACCGTGCGCCGCCTGACCCATCCGGTGCGCGACCCGCGCGCGGGCTACCAACAGACGCTCACGGTATTGGCCCATGCCAAGGCCTACCGCCCGGACGTGCTGACCAAGACCAGCCTGATGCTGGGATTGGGGGAGACGGAGGAGGAGATCCTTGCGTGCATGGACGATCTCATCGCGGCAAGGGTCGACATCCTCACCCTTGGCCAATACCTGCAGCCGACGCTGAACCACTATCCAATCGATCGCTACGTCACCCCGGCCGAGTTCGAACAGTATCGCCAGTGGGGCCTGGAAAAAGGCTTTCTCGAAGTTGTGTCCGGCGTGCTGGTGCGCTCCAGTTACCGCGCCGAGCAGGTGCTGGCGAAAAATAACGTGGGACTCCCATAGAACATCAGCCAGCCCCCGCCCTGCATGTCCTGGGCAGCACGCCCGTGCTGGGAGTGTCCATGCGCAACGTCGCGCTGCTGCGGCTGGACCAGGCGGGTGGGCCAGCGCCGGGCAATAAATCCTTCAAGTTGAGCGGCTACATCGCCGAGGCCCGGCGCCTGGACATTACGCGCCTCGTGTCCTTTGGTGGGGCCTGGTCCAATCACCTGCACGCGCTGGCGGCGACCGGGCATCACCTGGGCCTGGAGACCATCGGTATCGTGCGCGGTGAAGTGCGCGGCGCACCGAGCAGCGAACAGTCCGTCGATCAGCGCGGCGTTCGCAATTACGAACACCCTCACGAAGAAAGCGCGATGCTCCGCGATGCGCGGCGCTGGGGCATGCAACTGCTGCATGTCAGCCGCGACGAGTATCGACAGCGTAATGACGCGGACTACCAGCGCCAGATCGCGGCCCGTTTCGCGCCCTGCGTGCTGATTCCAGAAGGCGGTGCGTCCGCGCTGGGTGCGCAGGGCTGCAGCGCCATCGCCGCGATGCTTCGGCGCAAGGCGCACTGGGCGCGAACCATCGTGCTGCCGATCGGCACGGGCACGACGCTGGCCGGGCTGGCGGCGAACCTGGATGACGGGTACGAGCTAATCGGCGTATCGGCCCTCAAAGGTGCGACGGATTTGCCCGACCGCATACAGGCACTTATCGCTGAACTCACCGATAGTTGCGGCACGGGATTGAGTCCTGGTTTAAACACCGATCCAATTTCCGGTCTGGCCGCGGTCAACCACGCCCGCTGGCGAATCCTGCACGATCATCACTGCGGCGGCTTTGCCCGTGTGAGTACACCTCTGCGCGAATTCATGCTGGCGTTCGAGGCGGCGCAGGGCATTCGGATAGAGCCGGTGTACACCGGCAAGATGCTGTTTGCACTGCACCAGCTCTATCAGCGGGGCGACTGGGACCCTGACGTGCCGGTAATCGCAGTGCATACCGGCGGGCTACAGGGCCGTCGTGGTTACGACTGGCTGGGGTAATTGCAGCGCGTGCAGTTCAAAATGCGATGCAGAATATTGCATAGCCGCAAAACCACTGCGATGTCGCCGACGGTGAGTTAACGCCGCCGCCAGGAGGCTGGTGATACTCCGTGCCAACGTTTGAACGCGCGGGTGAAGTTCGCCGCTTCGCGATACCCGAGTATGTCCGCGACATCGGTTATCTTGAGGCGTGCATCCTGCAGCAGGCGCTGCGCATACTCGCGACGCAACTCTTCCAGCACGGTCTTGTAGGCGGTGTCCTCGCGCTGCAACTTGCGGATCAGCGTGCGTGGCGTGAGGTGCATCGCCGCCGCCACCTGCTCAAGGGTGGGCGGGGCGGCTAGCTCGCCAGCGTGCAGCAAGAGGGTATCGAAATGGTTGCTGAGGCGATTGCGCACGGCGACGGCGACGCTGCCGGACTGGTTGCGGGCGGCGATCTGCTCACGGCATTTGATCACGTTGGCGCGGTACACCGATTCGTCGTAGAGCGGGGAGGGCAGATGCCGCCAGGGCAATGGCACGGCGATGCTGTTGTCGGGCGCACCGAACACCACCGTGCTGTCGAATCCGGCGAGCAGCGGCGCGATGTCCTCGGGCTGCGGGTGAGAAAAACGGATCAGCACATTCCTGCCCACGCGGTGCCCGAGGATGGTGGAGAGCAGTTCTTCGACGATCTTGAGCACCACCTCGACCAGCCATTCGCGAAAGCCCGGCTCGGCAGTGGCATCCGTCACCTGCAGCACATAATGCGTTTCGGTCGCGAAAGTTTGCGCGCTGAAAGCCGTGTTGCGGCTCTCGTGCCACGTCCCCATCACATCCAGCGCCTCGCCCAACGTGGGCGCACTCAATGCCGCGAAGCCCAGCGGTCCGTGCGTCGCCATATTGAACTGGGTGCCGAGGCGGGCAGTCCAGCCGCGATCCGGCGCGTGGCGATCGAAATTACGAAAGAGCTGGGCCAGGTCGTGCGCGGCGATGAATTCGCGATCCGCCACAGCACTCTCGGTAATATCACTGCCGCGCAATAGTTCTGCGGCATCGGCAATACCCGATTGCAGGATCAGGCGGGCGTATACCGCAGACAGTTCGATGGTTCTCGACATGGTTAAACGCTAGTACAAACAGAACAAAATGTCACTAAATGACAATTAAATTGTCTTTTAGTGAAAAGCCCTGATTTGGCAGTGCGGCGTAAGCTACGCGAAACACCTATCACTGAGGAGGCAATCACCATGAGTACGACCTATGTGCTGGACCATCCCGAGCAGGGACGCATCGAATACACGGACAAGAAGCGCTACCTGTGGATGTCGTCATTGTTCATGCCGTTGTTGCCGCTGCTCGGCATCGCGCTGTACTTCGCGTTCGACTCACAGTGGCTGCTGGCTACCCCGTTGTTGTTCAGCTACCTCGTTATCCCGTTCCTCGACTGGGCATTGGGTTCCGACACCAATAACCCGCCGGAAGAGATCGTCCCGCAACTTGAGCAGGACACCTACTACCGCCTGCTGACCTGGTTCACCGTGCCGATGCACTTCATCGTGCTGATAGCGATCGCCTGGTTTGTCGGCACCGAAATCCTGACCCTCTGGTCGGTGCTCGCACTGGCGCTCACCGCCGGCAGTTACAGCGGGCTCGGCATCAACACCGCGCATGAGTTGGGGCACAAGAAGCCCGATTTCGAGCGTTGGTTGGCCAAGATCGTGTTGGCAGTGCCCGCTTATGGCCACTTCTGCATCGAGCACAATCGCGGCCACCATCGCGACGTGGCGACGCCGGACGATCCCGCCAGTTCGCGCATGGGCGAATCCATCTACGCGTTCGTGCTGCGTGAAATTCCCGGTGCGTTCAAACGGGGTTGGGAAGTCGAGAAAGAGCGACTGGCGCGCCTCGGCAAGAGCGAGTGGAGTATTCACAACGATATCCTGCAGTCCTACGCCATCAGCGCGGTGTTGCAGGGTGGCCTGATCATAGCCTTCGGCTGGATCATGGTTCCATTCCTCGTCATTCACAACGTCTGGGCCTGGTACCAGCTCACCAGCGCCAACTACATCGAGCACTACGGGTTGTTGCGGCAGAAGGAAGCCAACGGCCGATACGAGCGCTGCCAGCCGTATCACAGCTGGAATGCCAACTATGTGTTCAGCAATATCCTGCTGTTTCATCTTGAGCGCCATTCGGACCACCACGTCAACCCGACACGCCGCTACCAGAGCCTGCGCAATTTCGACGGCATTCCCGAACTGCCCAACGGCTACTACGGCATGTACCTGCTCGCCTATATCCCCTGGCTCTGGTACAAGGTGATGGACAAGCGCGTACTCGCACTGCCGCACATCAATGGCGACCTGAGCAAGGTCAATATCGAGCCGTCCAGGCGTGAAGAAATCTACGCGAAGTTCGGTAGTGGCCAACAGCACGCTGCGCTCGCGAGCTAGGAGACAAGACCATGGGTAAATACCGCTGCCCCGGCTGCGATTACACCTACGATGAGGGCCAGGGGGATATCCACGAAGGGTATCCCGCTGGTACCCCCTTCGAGTCGCTGCCCGAAGACTTCACCTGCCCCGATTGCGCCGTGCGTTACAAGGTCGATTTTGAGCCGGTGGACGGATAGGCCCCGGCCAAAACCCCGTCAGCTGTCATCCGGCAAAACGATACGCATCGGGCGAGTCCCAATCTTTGCCCCGGTGACTTCATCCACCGCCACCGCCTTGATCTCTGTACCCGTTTCAGCATCCAGGAAGCGGACTAGTTTCCCGCCTCCTCGGTGTTGGCGTCCCCATGCGCCAATGATGAAAAGCACCGGCAGAAAATCCTGCCCGGCCGGGGTCAAAAGATACTCGTCGCGTGGCGGGTGCTCCGAATAGCGTCGCTTCTCCAGCAATCCCTCCTCCGTTAAAGCAGCCAGCCGCCGGGTCAGGATCGTCGGTGCAATGCCCAGATTTTTCCGGAACTGGTCAAATCGCGTGAGGCCGGCATGGGCGTCGCGCAGGATCAACAAACTCCACGCATCGCCCGCACATGACAAGCTCCGTGCGATCGGGCAGGGGTCGTCATAGGTTTTATCGCTGTCCATACTTATTAGATAGTGACTTGCTTTCGATTCGATAGTATTGTGAGTTTCATATCGATAGTAACACGCTGAAGCGGAGATTTGAATGCGGCAGAACGATAGGCCGGTTGCCCAAGTGACCGTAGGGTCTAACTTTGGCAAAAGGAGGAGCCGGCGCGATGATCGGCGCTTTGAAAAATAGACTGGCCACGGCGCGAATGCGGCACACGCTGAGTCCTTTTGATTCACGCGAGCCTGGTCCTCATTGCATCAGGGTGCAGCAAGCCGCCTGCCCAGGTGGTGCCGGTTACTCCAGTGTTAGTCATGACCGTCGGTGCAGCCAAAACAGCGACTTTTCGGACGCTACCGGGGATAGTCACGCCTCGCTACGCAGCCAACGTCGGGTTTCAGGTGGCTGGTCGGATACAACAGCGTATGGTCGATGTGGGCAGCAGAGTTCGGCAGGGTCAGCCACTTGTGATGCTAAATGCCTCTGACTACGCCCAGGGCGTATTAGTGGCGCAGGATCAAATCGGCGCGGCACACGCAGAAATGGAGCAGAGCGTGGCCGATGCCAGGCGCTTCAAATCGCTGGCCGACCGCGGCCTGATCAGCCAGGCCGAAATGGGATCGCAGCAGGCGCGTGCAGATGCCGCGCAGGCAAGACTGGATCAAGCCAGTCGCCAGCTTGAACTGGCGCGTAATCGGTTGGCCTACACTAGCTTGGTTGCGCCATTTGACGGCATTGTCACTGCACTCACTGCGGAGGTCGGACAAGTGTTGGCCGAGGGCATGCCGGTAGTCTCAGTGGCCAGGGATGACACGCTGGAGGTTTCGGTTGAAATCCCCGAGGATATGCGTGTGAATGATGTCGCGCCCGACAGCACTTTTGACGGGCATTTGACCGGTAAATCACTTATCCCGCTGAAGCTCAAACTGCGAGAAGCCGCGCCCGCGACGACCGCGCCACTCAGAACATTCCGCGCGACATTCACGATACTCAACGCAGAAAGTATCCAGGGCGAGTTGCGCATCGGCCAAAGTGCCGAAGTAACGCTCTCGCAGCCATTGAGCAATCGCGGCGCTGTTGAATTGCCGGCGGCACTTGATCAGCAACGGACAAGACGTCGGTGTCTGGTGCGTCGAACTCGATGGAAATACGCTGCGCCGGCAGGTCGTCACCGTCAAAGCCATGACCAACGATGGCGTTCTGGTTGACGGACTAGAGTCCGGACAACGCGTCGTCATTGCGGGCACCGACAAGCTCAGCAACGCGCAGCCGGTTCGGCCGATCGAACGCACAGGCACCGGCCACGAGGTCACGAAACCGTGACAAACGGCTTCAATTTGTCAGCCTGGGCGCTGCAAAACCGCTCACTCGTCAAGGTCGCAATAGCCATTTCGCTCTTGGCTGGCCTGCTGGCATTCCAGAAACTGGGGCGGTTGGAAGATCCGAATTTTGAAATTCCGCTGATGACCGCTCTCGTCGCCTGGCCGGGAGCAACGCCGGATGAAATCCAGAATCAAATCCTCAACCGGATGGAGCAATCCGTGCAGGAGCTGCCGAACCTGCGTTATGTCACCAGCTTTGCCCGGCAAGGCTATGGCGCATTGACCCTGGCCATCGACGGCAGGAATTCAGGAGCCGAACTGCGAGCACTTTGGTACCAGGTGCGCAAAAAAATTGGCGATATCCGCAACTCGCTGCCCGCAGATATGCAAGGCCCGTTTTTCAACGACGAGTACAACGATGTCTATTCCGCCCTCTATGCGCTGGAGGCCGAGGGCATCACCCAGGCAGAGCTTGAAGAATTTGCGTCCGGCATCAAGCGCACGCTGCAGCAGGTCAATGGCACCAACAAAGTGAAGATACTGGGCAAGCAGCGGCAAGTCATTTACGTCGAGGTATCTACCCGTCGCCTGGCTGCCCTGGGCGTTTCGCCGCAAGTCATCTTCAACGCCATTGCTGATCGGAGTACGGTCCAGCCTCTTGGGCAAGCCGAGACGGACCAGGATCGTGTCGTGGTGCGCATGGACAGTGCGTTGAATACCCGCAGCGAGGTGGAAGACCTCGACATCGCCGTCGGTGGTCATTTGCTGCGTCTGGCCGACCTCGCAGACATACGGTATGGCGATGCCGAACCCGCCGCATTCAAGATTCGCCACAACGGAAAACCCGTGGTGGTTATCGGCGTCACCCCCGCACCGAATGCCAACCTGATACAGCTGGGCCAGTCGCTGCAGAGCGTCGTGCAGAAGATCAAGGCAGAGTTGCCGGCGGGTGTGACGCTTTCCCAGTATGTGGACCAACCGGCGCTGGTGAAAGCCTCGGTGTGGGAATTCGAGAAGTCGTTTCTTGAAGCGCTGGTCATTGTGCTGGCCGTAACCTTTCTCTTTCTGGGCTGGCGCGCGGGACTTGTCGTTGCCGCGTCGGTGCCGTTGGTGCTGGGCATCGTCGCGGTCGTCATGTATATGTTTGACTGGTCCCTGGACCGAATATCCCTGGGCGCATTGATTATTTCCCTGGGCCTGCTCGTTGACGACGCGATCATCTCGGTGGAAATGATGATGGTGAAGCTCGAAGAAGGTCTCGATAAATTTAGCGCGGCGAGCTTCGCCTACACGTCCACGGCGTTTCCCATGCTGACTGGTACGCTGGTCACCGTAGCCGGCTTCATGCCAGTCGGTTTTGCGAAATCGGTGGCTGGCGAGTACGCCGGCGGAATCTTTTGGATCGTGGGCATTGCCATGATCGCCTCCTGGCTGGTCGCCATCGTGTTTACCCCCTATCTCGGCGTGCTGCTGTTGCCAAACGACATGAGCAGTCATAAAGGCAACGCTTATCACAGCCCTCTCTACCGGCGATTACGCGTGATCGTCGAACATTGTGTTCGCCATCGTGGCAAGGTCTTGATTGCAACAATTGCTCTTCTTTTGCTCGCATTGGCAGGAATGAGCCTGGTACAGCAACAATTTTTCCCCGTGGCCGCGCGAACTGAGCTGCTCGTCGAACTGAGACTTAAAGCAGGGTCGTCCTTTGTGGCGACGGAAGCTGCGGTAAAAAAGCTCGAGAAGCATTTGGCGGAAGACGAAGACATCACCCATTTCACCGCCTATGTAGGCGAGGGATCGCCCCGCTTTTACAACTCGCTCGCCCCGGAGCTGCCCAATCCTGGCTACGCCCAATTCATGATTCAGACGCCTGACCTGGCGGCGAGGGAAGCGGTTCGCGCGCGTTTGCTAAAGCTCTTTAGCGATGAAATTGAATTTCCTGAACTCAGGGGCAGGGTGTTGCGTCTTGAATTCGGGCCACCGGTAGGCTTTCCGGTTCAATTCAGGATCACTGGCCCTGACTTGAGCGAGGTGCGGGCGATTGCCAACGAGGTAAAAACCATTGTCAGTCGCAGCCCTTTGGTGAAGGATACGCAGCTGGATTGGAACGAACAGGTTCGTACGCTGAAGCTGGAAATCGACCACGACAAGGCGCGTCTTTTCGGAATCAGCAATGCGGCCATTGCGAGCCAGCTGCAACTTGCTTTACAGGGCATTGCCGCTGGCCAGGTTCGTCGCGGCGAAGAAACCCTCGATATCATCCTGCGCGGCGTTGCCAATGAGCGGAACAGTCTGTCGCACATCGATGATATTACCGTCGTCAGCATGCATGGGCAGGCCGTTCCACTGTCGGCCATCGCCCGCCTCGAACCGGCGTTTGAAGACCCGGTAATCTGGCGGCGGAATCGAACGGTGGTCATGAGCGTCTACAGTGATGTCGCAGACGGCGTTCAAGCGCCCTCGGCTACACAAAAAATCCTTCCTGATTTGCAACTGCTGATCGACAGCCTGCCACCTGGCTATGCAATCACCGCAGGCGGAGCCATCGAAGATGCAGAACGGTCAAACAATGCCTTGTTTGCCGTTTTCCCGGTCATGATTCTGGTGATGCTGATTTTGCTCATGCTGCAGCTGAGAAATTTCTCGTTGGTCACGATGGTCTTCCTGACCTTCCCCCTGGGGCTTATCGGCGTGGTGCCTGCGCTATTGGCATTCAATGCCCCATTCGGTTTTGTCGCCTTGCTGGGCGTAATTGCGCTGGGCGGGATGATCATGCGCAACTCGGTCATACTGGTCGATCAAATCGAGCGCGATATTCTAGCCGGTGTTTTGCCCTGGACAGCGATCATCGAGACGACCGTGCGTCGCTCCAGGCCGGTTGCACTCACCGCAGCGGCGGCCATTCTGGCGATGATTCCTCTCACCCGAAGTGCTTTCTGGGGGCCTATGGCGATGGCCATCATGGGCGGGCTACTCGTGGCGACTTTTCTCACCCTGCTCTTCGTGCCCGCGCTTTACGCGACCTGGCTCAAGGTTGAGCCGGCCCCGGAACATCACCACGGCACCCCGTCAGCTGGCGATAGGGCAGACTTGGTCGATGACCTGCCCGTGGCCAGTCGCAGGGAATGACTGACGTTTTTTGATAGACAAGTTACGCAGCAATCGCTCGAGTTCTGGCCCAACGCCATCGCCGTCAGGCCACTGCGTTGACCGCGTAAGGAAGCGCCGCTAGCGGCGACTTGCCCAGTAGATGCATATATCGATTTTCCAGTTCGCCGCAGGCGGTACGCACATTGCGTATCGATTCTGCGGGTATCGGCGGCAGCACGGTTACCCGAATGGTCGCCGGGCGTATCAGCCAGCCGCCGTTGGGCAGCGCGTCCTTCACGTTGTGCAGTATGATCGGGACGATTGGCACACCGGCCTTGCGCGCCAGCAGGAAAGCGCCGTGCTTGAACGGCTGGATGTCGCCCAGCGTGCTGCGACTGCCTTCGGGCGCAATGACCAGTGAACGTCCGCTTTTCAGTACATCCAGCGCCTTCTGCAGGACTTCCCGTTGGTCGGATTCCTTGCGATCGACAAAAATCGTATCGGTCTGGCGCAGCAGATTGCCGCAGGCTCTGGTGGTTGAACACAAAAATGGCCGGCCGCTCGCGGCCCAGGTTTTCCAGTCCTTCTATTTCAAAGTCCAGGCCGGCAAAGGCGCTGCCGATGTCGCCGAACATGCGCGTCAGGTGATTGGCGGAGCGGTACGCAGGCCGCCCCAATTGTTTGGCCAGCATGCCGACAGCGGTTGTTGCGACGATGGTCTGGGCGGTGAGCAGCGTGCGCACGATACTTTCCGCGCTCGGCATGCCGCGCGTCGAGAAGAAAAGTTGCTGCCACTTGTGCGTGCGCGCATGCGCGCCCAGTTTGTCCGACGGATTGACGGCGACCGGATGTCCGACCTTGCGCACCAGCGGCAGGTCGGCGCTGGAGTCGGAGTAGAACCAGCAGTTCTTCAGCGCGGCCTTGTGCTGCCGGGCGCTGCGTTGCGCCGCCAGCAGTTTCCCCTCGCCGTAGCACATCGGCACGATGACCTGCCCGGTAAAACGGCCTTCGACCACCTCCAGTTGCGTGCAGTGGATCTCCTCGATGCCCAGCACGCGCGCAATCGGTTCGATCTGGTAGCGGCTGGCCGAGCTGACGATGGCCAGCTTGTGTCCGGCCGCGCGGTGCGCTTCCACCAGCGCGACTGCCTCGCGGTAGAGGGATTTGGCGAGGTACTTGCGATACGCGTTCTCGCCGATGTCGCGCAGGGTCGATTCAGAAACGCCGCTCAGCGCTTTCGTCGTGCGCTTCACCAGTCGATGGTAGTTGGCGCCTGACCGGTAGACCTTGTGTTTGAGGATGTCCTGCACGACCTTGGTCGCCTCGCGCAATTTGCCACGGCGCGCGCCCTGTTCGGCCGTCTCCCGCGCGATCGCCAGTATCGAATAGCCCGCGATGAGCGTTCGGTCGAGGTCGAAGAAGGCGATGGTCGCTTGATCTGTTCTCGAAGCAGTAATCGATTGCAGGTGGGTGTCCAGCGTTGTCATGACGTTTCCATCCCCGGCGTGAAGCACCGTCGTAATTCCAATTGAGTGACTCAACTACTGCCATGAGGAGGTAATGCAGAATCCGGCCAGTTGTGACGAAATTACACGGTAAATCGTGTCAACCTTGTTACAAAACTTTAAGGAATGACTTCTTTGAGTGTATGGCGCAGCGGGTGGCGCAGGGCGCGCGGCATTGCAGCACGTGTTGTTATGGTGCGGTCCTGCACTGTCCTGAAGCGTGACAGAGCGCGATCCTAGCGCCCCACGTCACCAAATTGATAACTGATTTGCAGGTAGGCTCCCCTGGGTTGCCCTATAAAGTAGCGGTACTCGCCAAAGCCGAAGTCTGCACGTTCGGCGTACTTTTCATCGAGCAGGTTGGTGAGTCGCAGCCCCGCTGACCAACGCGGCGTCAGGTCGCTGGTGATGCGCAGGTTGAGCAGCGAGTGGCCGTTGTACTGGTGTGCGTTATCCGGCTCCAGGTAGTAGGAATCCATGTACACCCACTCCAGTTCCGCGCGGCTGTTGACGCTGGCCAGGTCGGAAAAATCCCAGCCGAGGCGGGCGCTGCCAAATACGTTGGGGGCGGTGTCAACATCGTTGCCCTTGATATCTCCAGTGCTGCCGAGCAGCTCGACGCGGTTGTCGTAAGTGTGGGACGCATAGTTGGCATCGAGGCCTGCGGACCAGTCGTCAGCGAATTCAACGTCCAGACTCATCTCCGCACCGTAGTGGCGCGTCTGCGCGCCGCTGACATTGAAGCGGTTGGCGTCCTGGAAGATCACGTCATCCTTGTGCATGTAGTACACGGCGACATCGTAGCGGGTGGTCTGTCGCCAGTAGCCGCGCAGGCCGAGTTCCACGTTGTCGAGTTTTTCCGCGTCGAGGTCGGCGCTCTGCTGGTCCGCTTGCAGCCGGTACAGCTCGGAGGAATCGGGCACGCGAAAGCCATGGGCGTAGCGCAGGTAGGCGATGTGCTCCTCGGTAAAACTGTAACTTGCGCCGGCATTCAGCGACCAGTTGCTGAAATCGTCTTCGCGGTCCGCCGGGCGATAGAAGCGGCAATTGGTAGCGCCCAGGCCGCAGGCCGAACCATCGCCTACCCGGTTGTTGTAATCGTAGTTGGTGTACTCAAAACGCACGCCGCCATCCAGCTCCCACGGTCCGTCGAATTGCGTTCGCACCTGGGAGTAGAGCGCGGCAACCGACGCGTCCACGCGATAGTCGTAGTGCACGCCGGCCGGCTGGTTGGGGCTGAAATCCTCGTCCTGGGTTTCCTTTAATGAACCCTGGGTGTATTCCGTATCCACACCGTTCACCCAGCGCAGCGCGCCGGCATCGGTGTTTACCGTGGTGCGCAGGCCGAGGCTGTCGTGCGCGTTTTTCTCCACCGGCTGCCAGGCGAGGAAGTGCTGCAGGAACTCCATGTCGTTGGCGCGCAGGTAGGGTGTGACGGTGAGGGTGTTGTTGTCATCCAGCGCGGTGCTGGCCGCACTGTAGAATCGCACCGACCAGGCATCCCGGTAGGCATCCGGGTTGGGATTGCTCTTGCTCAGGTCGCTGTCTTTATAGCCCTGGTAGCCCTCGATATACCCCGCTGTATCCTGCTTAAGATTGGCGCCATCGAGCACCGTGCGCACGTCCCAGTCCTGCCCGCTGTAATCGTGCCGGACGATGGCCTTTTGCTGATCGTAGCCCGAGCTGTCCTGGTAGCCGTCGCTGGTGGTGACGTTGGCGCTGACGCTGATGCCGTGCGCGCCCTCGGTGTCACTCAACCGGTATTTGCTGCGAAAGTATTGGTAAGGCCCGGCTTCCAGGGAGAGGCGGTTATCCAGCGTTTCGGTGGGGGCGGCGCTGATCACGTTGATGACGCCGTGCATCGCGCCGGAACCGTACAGGGCGGTGGCTGGTCCGCGAATCACCTCGATGCGATGCGCCTGCTCAA
>JADJAL010000035.1 GCA_016704305.1 Haliea sp.
GTTATTTCGGAATGCCATGCGATTAAACAAATTCATCAGTGAATCGGGTTGGTGCTCGCGGCGCGAAGCCGATGAGTTAATCAGCCAACAGCGCGTTACCCTGGACGGTGAGATCGCAGTCACCGGCGCGAAATGGCTGGAAGGCATGACGGTGTTGATCGATGGCACTGTCGTCAGGCAAAAAGCCACTGCGAAGAATAAACGCAAGCATGTGTATATCGCCCTGAATAAACCTGTTGGCATTACCTGCACCACGGACGAAGCGGTGGACGGCAACATAGTGAATTTCGTCGATCACAGGGAGCGTATATTTCCGATTGGTCGCCTGGACAAAAATTCTGAAGGCTTGATTTTGCTCACCAGCAATGGCGATATCGTCAACCAGATTCTGCGCGCTGAAAATAATCACGAAAAGGAGTATCTGGTGGGCGTGAACAAACCCGTAAACGATGTCTTCCTGCGGGCGATGGCGCGCGGCGTGCGTATCCATAATCAGGTGACCCTGCCGTGCAAGGTGTCCAGGTTGGCAAAGTATGGGTTCAGGATTGTGTTGACCCAGGGTTTGAATCGCCAGATTCGCCTGATGTGCGAAGCGCTCGGTTACAAGGTGGTGGAATTGCGTCGTACACGCATTATGAATGTGAAACTGGGCACACTGAAACCCGGTGTCTGGCGCAATTTGACGGACGCCGAGCTGTCCGGCCTGCTGCCGAACTTCAAGGATTGGTGAGGCTGGAGCCCCAGCGCGTTTCTGGAAGCAGTTCCAAGGGGAGGGGGGGGCGGGAAGGCGCTCACCGGGACTCTAATTTGCGGGCGCGCACTGCCTTTGGAGCGACGCCGGGGATGGTCACTGTGCTGCCGTCGCGCAGCATGACCACGGCGGGATCGGGGCAGGGCACCGAGCCAGCACAGGCGAGGCCGCTCGCACGCAGTTCAGTGTTCGCCGCGAGACTGTGCCATGCCGTCACATCGCTTGCGTCGATTGTCGCATCGCTGTTCAGGTCCGCGATCAGCGCGACCTTGCCGCGCAGGTCCGGCGGACGCTGGCCGCTTGGCAAGTCGGGAAACTCCAGGCGCGCGAGGCAGTCCATCGCGCCGCCCTGACACTGGAGCACTGTCGCCAGATCCACTTCCACCTGTAGCAGCCCGTCATTGTTCAGATCGGCATCACAGGCGTTGCCGAAGCCATCCTGGTCCAGGTCCTCCTGTGCGTAGTTGGGAACCTGCGAGCAATTATCGCAACCATCGCCGAGGCCATCGCCATCCGCGTCGGCCTGCGATGCGTTGGGCATGTAGGGGCAGTTGTCCGTGATGAAGGCAATGTCATCGAGCTCTGCGCTCTCTTTTACCCATCCCGCCTCGGGATCGCGCACGAGACTGTAGAGGTAGTCGTCGAGTCCACGGCGCACTTCACGCCCGGCAGTGAAGGGATTCCTGCTGAACGTAATATTCGGCACGCCGTCATTGTCCCAGTCGCCGTCTGCATCCAGCACGCCATCGAGCAGCAGTTGGCCGGCGAAGGGCTGCATCGGTGTGAGCCAGTGGCGTGCGATGCCAGATGCCGTGGTGAGCCAGAGGGATCTAACGCCATGGATCGTGACCGGGAAGGCCCAGTTCGGCCCCAGTGCAAACGCGACGAATTCCAGCGGATAGGCGGGCACCTTGTCCGTGGCCCGGTATTCGTAGTGCAGATGTGTGTTCGCCAGCGTTGCGCCGAGTTTTTCATTGGCCATCACCGTGGGTGCGTCCTGTGCCTGGAATGTCAGCCACGGCGGCCGGCTGGTCTCGCCGATCGTGAGCGGTGTCGCGCGCGGCACGCGCAGGCTGGCGGTCGAACCGGGCGATTTGATGCCGTTCTCTGGCGAGGCGGCGTTCTCACCCATTGCGTTGCATGCTACGGGCGTGGTGCTGTCGAGGTTGTCGAGCAGATGCTGCAGTCGGCTGCGGTACGTGGCCAGGCCAGTGTCCTCGACAGAGGGGTAAGTACTGATGCCAATCGAAAAGGGCACGCCGCTGGCCGCATTGATGCCGTAGAACTGCTTCACCATATCGACGACAGGCATCTCGACGCAGGAATTGTTGATGCCGATGAAAGACTCGAGCTGGAAGGTCGGGTAAATGGCGATGCGCGCAGGGTCAAAGCCGCCGTCGGCTACGCGTTGTATTATTGCCTGATAGGTGTCGTAGAGATCCTGCCAATTATCGAGTCCACACCCGCCGTGTTCGTCCGGGCAGCGTGTCGGGTCGGCGTAACCGTTGATCTCGCGCCAGGGACTCAGGTAGACCTTTGCACCCACGCTCTCAAAGTGTTTGATGAAAAAGTACACCGCATTTGCCATCGCGGTGCGCGTCGCCGGTTGTTTGAAGCTGGGCCGCGGCTGCCGGGCGCCAGCACCGTCATCATCAAAAAGGAAGGATTCGGGCCACAACCCGTCGAGGCCGGGCGGCGGCCAGGCGTAGGTCATGATGTCGAGCGGCGTGAGGCCCAGGCTGATCGCGTGATCGGGGTTGTAACCGAACATGTGCGCGTAGATGTAGACGAGCTTTTGTGCAACCGGGTCGCCACTGTGCGAGAGACCGGCGAGCGGGGTGCGCAGGTTATCGTTCAGTCGGCGAAACCACACGCCTTCGGGACTGTCAGGCGAAGCCGCAGCGAACTCATCGATATACTGTGCGTAAGTACGCGTGTTCTGGAGCACCGACCACGGCAGTGGGTGCGCAAATATAAAATTGTTCAGCGCGATGACGGACGAGTGCGCGGCGACCTGTCGCCATGAACTCGGTTGAATCGTGCTGTGGACATACATTGGCGGTTGTTCAGGGTTGGTCTCGAAATGGCATATCCATTCGTCGAGCTCGACATCAGGATGCAGCCACATGCCGACTCTGGGCGATGCGGTGGCTGGCGCTGAGACGACCGGGGCCTCGCCAGCTTGCGCGCGCACAGGACATAACAACACACTAAGCGTAATCATCCAGAGCGCCAACAGATTGCCTGTCATTTTTCGTTTTCCGGTTGGGTGACTGCGAGTATAGGGTACTATCAAATTGGTTGCCCCTGGCCGACAATGGCGATGCAGGTTTGCCATTGGAGTCAGGCAGAGAAAATGGGCATGGGGATCAGCATGAACGCTCAAAAGCAATTTACGCTCGTTCTGCCGTTCAAACTGTCCGGTTACCACGGTGCTAACGAGCTGCTGCGACTGACCGATATCTTGTTACCCAGCCTGGATAAATTCCTGGATAGTAACGCCGTCCACACCTTTTTCATTGTCTGCAAGGACGATGAAGTGCAGATCGTCAAGGAAGCGCTCAGCGGGCAGAAAATTCCTGTCAATATCGAAGTGCGATCAGAAAACACGCTACTCAAACCTGAGACTATCGCAAACACCAAGGGCTGGTACATCCAGCAGCTCATAAAGCTGGGCGTGGCAAGGGTCGTTGCAACAGAGTATTACCTGGTGTTGGACGCAGATTGCTTTTTAACCAGATACTCCACCACGAATCTGTTCCACATTGGTGACAAGTTGATAACCAATACTGAAAGCTGGACAGTGCATAGGATACTGGGGCTGAACAGCCTGAATATCATGGAAATGTCCCTTGAGGAGATCAGCAACAACGCGGTGATTGCCGCGACACCACAATCGCTGAAAACCGGGGTGGTCCCGGAGCTATTGGATTTCCTCGATCACAAAGCCGGGCGGGTTGGCTGGGAGGCGTACCTGTCAGAGAGAAAATTCACCGAGTTCTCTTCTTGACTGGCTGTTTCTCATCAGGAACAACCTCACTCACCTGTACCACTCCGGTAACCCCCCGGTATTGCCTTCAATGCGTTATGGAACCCCCATCATCCGCAGAACCCCGGTTTTCCGCCCAGGCTCCTGCCGAAGCGATTCCGTCCAGGTGTTACGCTGTCGGAGGAAAATACACGGTTGATTCGCCAGCATGTCGACGTGCTTCCAGCATAACGGCGACTCCTTTTTTTTCGTTAGTGCAGTCCAACATCAATGGCATATCAGTAGAGTGGTTGTCCGCGCAATTGCAGAAATATTGGCGACCCAATGCATCCGCGCAGGACACCGATGCAGGTGAAAATCGTTCGTCATGCTAAGACTGAACGAAATCAAGCTGCCGCTGGCTCACTCGCCGGCTGACCTCACGACGGCGGCGGTGGAGCGCCTGGGCATTGAAGTCGACGAGTTACTGGAGCTGCATGTATTCAAACGCAGCTATGACGCACGCCGCAAAAACCAGATTCTGCTGATCTACCAACTGGATGTGGAAGTGGCAGCGGGGCTCGAGCCGCTGCTGCTGGAAAAATTCGCACACAGTGACCGCGTTGGGCCAAGCCCCGACACTTCCTATCGCTTTGTTGCACGGGCGGACACGATTCCCGCGCCCGGGCAGCAGCGGCCGATCGTCATCGGCTTCGGTCCCTGTGGCATCCTGGCGGCGCTGCTGCTCGCACAAATGGGCCTGAAGCCGTTGGTGCTGGAGCGCGGGCAAGCCGTGCGACAGCGCACGCAGGACACGTGGGGCCTGTGGCGCAAGCGGCAGTTGAACACCGAATCCAACGTGCAGTATGGCGAGGGCGGCGCGGGGACGTTCTCGGATGGCAAGCTGTACAGCCAGGTGAAGGACAGGCGCCACCTCGGGCGCAAGGTGCTGAGCGAGTTTGTGACGGCCGGTGCGCCCCAGGAAATCCTCTACGTCAGCAAGCCGCACATCGGCACCTTCAAGCTGGTGACGATGGTGGAGAAATTGCGCGCCGAGATCATTCGCCTCGGTGGCGAGATACGCTTCGGGGAGAAAGTGGACTCCCTGTTGCGCGACGTCGATAGCGACGGCGTTGGACAGGTCAGGGGTGTCGCCACCGCTGGCGGCGAAACGCTGCTGAGCCAGCACATCGTATTGGCGATCGGCCACAGCGCGCGCGACACCTTCCAGATGCTGCTCGATGCCGGTGTTTATATCGAACCCAAGCCGTTCTCCATCGGCTTTCGCATCGAGCACCCGCAGTCGCTGATCGACAAGGCGCGCTTTGGCGAGCACGCCGGCCACCCGCTGCTCGGCGCTGCCGATTACAAACTGGTGCACCACTGCGCCAACGGCCGCAGCGTCTACAGTTTCTGCATGTGCCCCGGTGGCACCGTGGTGGCGGCGACCTCGGAGCAGGGGCGCGTGGTGACCAACGGGATGTCGCAGTATTCGCGCAACGAGCGCAATGCCAACTCGGCCATCGTCGTCGGCATCAACCCCGAGGAAGATTATCCCGGGCACGTGCTGGCCGGCGTCGATTTGCAGCGCGACCTGGAGTCGCTGGCCTATCGCCTGGGTGGCGAAAATTACAACGCGCCGGCACAGTTGGTCGGTGATTTTTTGCAGGGCAAACCGTCCACGGCACTGGGCACGGTGCAGCCGTCCTACCAGCCCGGCATCACGCTGACGGATTTGTCCGCCGCGTTGCCGGACTATGCCATTGCCGCGCTACGCGAGGCGCTGCCCGCGTTCGACAAACAGATCAAAGGCTTTGCGATGGCGGATGCGGTGCTGACGGGCATCGAAACCCGCAGCTCGTCACCGATCTGCATCCGGCGCGGCGATGATTTCCAGAGCATCAACACGCGCGGCTTGTATCCGGCAGGAGAAGGCGCGGGTTATGCAGGGGGCATATTGTCGGCGGGAATCGACGGGATCAAGGTGGCCGAGGCGCTGGCGCTGGATTTGCTGGGACCGCCGACAACCGGGTAGGAGGGCGTTGAGCATCATGCAGAATCTAACCATTCGTTCTATCGCCACGCACGATCTGGAAAGCATTGCTGCCATCTATAACCATTACATTCGCCATACCGCGATCAGTTTCGAAGAAGTGGAAGTCACGATCGAACAATTGGCACAACGCGTGGATGCGGTCACGTCATCATCGCTGCCATGGTTGGTGGCCGAGCTTTCCGGCCAGGTAGTGGGCTATGCGTACGCCGGTAAATTCCACCAGCGTTCAGCGTATCGTTTTACCGTTGAAGCCACGGTATACCTCGCGCATGACATGCGGCAACGGCAACGGCATCGGCACGCAACTGTATTCTGAGCTGCTCGCCATGCTGAAGCGACAGGATATCCACAGCATCATCGGCATTATCGCGTTACCCAACCCGCCCAGCGTGGCCCTGCACGAAAAATTCGGCTTCCGGAAAATTGGCCATTTCCCGGAAGTAGGCTTCAAATTCAACACGTGGCAGGACGTCGGCTACTGGCAGGTAATTCTTAAGCAGTGAGGGGAGCTGGCACGATGTACTGAGTCCAGATCAACCCTCCATTCAGTCTCCGAAGCTCTTCTGCAAGCTATGGCACAGGTTGCATGCCACCGGCTGGCCGGCGCTGACCCTGCGTTGGGTGCCCTCCACCAGGAAGCTGCGATCAACCGCGGCGCGCGACAGGACCGTGCCGCGATGATCTGCACCGTGACAGTCGCCGCAAAGACCGCCGCCCGGTTTGCCGTTTTCGCGCTTGGCGAGATCCTTGTGTCCCTCTTTCCAGAAGCGCTTGTCATTGACCAGATGCATGTTGTGTGGACCTTTTAGTGTATTCGCTGGCAGGCCGCTGGTCGTGTGGCAGGCTCCGCATTCAATGATCGGACCCGCATGTCCCTGCACTTGCATTGCAAGCAGGTTGTCATTGGCGTTGGCGCCGGCCACGGGCCACTCGGCGTGCGTAGCGCCGTGGCAGCCCTCACACATGACGCCGCCGTGGCCTGTGCTGACGCGATACAGTTTTGGATTGCCTGCGGCGGGGTTAATGAAATCATTGAATACGGCTGGTACTGCCGGTTCGGCAAACAGTTTATTCGTGGGGACTATGGGGGTGGCTTTCGGGTCGCCAGTGACAAACGCCTGGCGCAAGCGTATGCCATCGGTCACGCCGCGGGAGTCCTTGCTGTTGACCACCACGCCGGGCTTGCGGGCCAGGTTGTTGTTGGCGCCGCCGGTGTGACACGAGCCACAGCCGGGTTCATTGGCCCACGGCACGCGGGGTTGCGCACTGTTCGGATCATAGAAATTGCCCTGGTCGAGTACAAACCCTCCAGGATTGGCGGCCGACACGCCGGCGGAGAAGTCCGCGCCGATCTGCGCCATCGTGCCATGGCAGTCACTGCAGAGAATCCCCGCGTTGAACATGGCGCCGCGCAGGCATTGTGTTTCTTTGCCTGGATGGCACTGGTAGCAGTTATTCTCCAGCGCCGCAGTGCGAACAGGCTGGTTGCTGATCGCACCCGTGAGAGGATTCTGCACGGCGGCCGGGATGGCGGGGAACAGATCGGTGAAGCTGCCGTGGTGGTTGTGCATCACGCGCGAGTTGGTCTCATGCGCCAGTTGGTTGCGCCCATTCGCAGCGCTTCCTGCGGGGCCTGCCACCGGACCCACCTGGGCGAGGTCCAGCGCGGGCGTGTAGTGGCAGCTTTGGCAGACTATGGGCTGCCCCTGTTCCAGGGCGCGCGAGAGCAGGCAACTCGCAGAACCCTGAGCCCCTTGCGATGGGTCGCAGGCGTCGGGATCGTGCACCACGCCACTGCCACTGTTTACCGGTTGCACGTACTTATCGCCATGCTTGAGGTCGTGCAGGCGCAGGATATTCAGGTCCGCGGCGTACTCCAGGCTGACCGCCTCAGGCACAGCGCCCACGGCGTACGCGGGATCCGCGGTTTTATCCGCAACAGGCAGGCCAGCGGCCAGCAGTCGCTGTGCTGGCGCGTTCGATCTTGCAGCGGGCATATCGATGGCGTTGCTGTGGCAGTTGGAGCAACTGGTCTCACTGGATACCGGTAGCACCGCATCGGACGTCGCCAGGACGGAGCCTCCGCTGTGGGCCTGGACCCTGACCAGCGGGAAGGGATTCTGCCGACCGGCGTCATCGAACGGGGACATCGGGATGCCCGCCCCTTCGAACCAGTTGACGCTGTTGGCTACATAGCCGATCGGGAAATTGATAAAGAACGGCTTGTGCCGATAATGCTCCAGCATGGGCTGTGGTGCGTTTGCCACGAGCGGATTGACGACGCCCGGCATGGCATGCTGCACCGCGCTCAACCGCTCATCGCCGTCCCCGACGAGGCCATTGTCCCCGAGGTACAGCAGCTCGGCATTGGGAACAGGGAGGCCGGTATCCTCGGTCACTGGAAACGGTGGGCCCGACAGTGGCGTGACCAGGGGCGGGTAGAACGCGTCATAGGATCTGTGCGGTATGCCCTCCCAGAAGTTGGTCTTGTACAGCGTGCCGTCGGGAGCAATACCTTTGGGCGCGGCGCCGCTTGCCAGTATGGGGTCCAGCGGGTTGGATGCCGCCGAGTAAGAGAGTCCAACACCGGCGGGGTTGAGGATTGGCTTCACCCCTTTCTGTATCACCTGGCCCAGCAGTACCTGGAAGGGCGGCAGGATGTTTGCGATGCGACCATCGAGATCGACGCAGTGCATGCCGAGGTCATTCACGGCGAACACAGCATGGTTGGTCCCCAGTACTTGCGGTTGCTCCGGTACCGGCGAGAAGAAACGTGGATAAAAGCCGCTGGCGCTGGTGGAGTTGATCGAGACGGGTGCGCCGACGAATCGAATGCCGGAAGCAGATAGGTGTCCGCGTCGAGTGCAGACAGCGACACCGGAAGGTTCAGCAGCGCGCAGGGCAGATCCGTGCCTGCGCATAGACTCCCCTGGCCCGCCTGCCAACCGACGAAGCGGTATCCCGGCGCGGCCACCGCCGTGAAGGTATCGCTGAAGAGCACCCCGTCTATGGTGATCACGCAGGTCTGGCCGGCCTGGCAGTCTCTCACGCCAGAAGCGGAGCTGATAAATCCTCCCTGGGGCACGACCTGCGTAATGCGGCAACCGCTGAGCGTAAGCAACAGCAGCAAGAGCAGGAGCAGGAATGGCCTCGCGATATGCGTACCGACGGGTCCCAGCGCGTGCTGCGGTTTGCTGCTGATCATGGGTTTGCCTCCTGTGCCAGCCTGACGGCGACTGCAATTGGATTCACTAATTGGGAAAAAATGACCAAATAAGAAATAACCGATCCGCCAGCGAAGCTCCAATCACTTTTATTTATTAGGGTTATTCTGTTGTATGCAATTTGGCCGTCGCTGGCGGACACCAGATGCGTGGATTGCCGTCGCCAGCAGCATGAAAAATTGAAATAATCTAATAAAAACAGCTAGATAAGAATTTCCGATCCGGGAGGTTAGCTGTGGGCCCAGGAGGAATTGTTGCCGCACACAGCGAGAATTCACGTCATGAAATTATGGGTTTGCTTGATTCCGGTCAACTAAATGCAAAATATATTGGGATAAATATCCCAAATAAGGACAAATAGGATAATATCCATACTGTTTGTAGACAAATGCCTACGCGTCCACCCGCAAAGTGAGGTTTTACCCATGAAATACATACATCTTCTGGCACTGGCTTCACCCCTGGTGTTGCTGGGCGCTCAAGGTGCCGTGGCCAGCACTGCCTACGGTGACCTGAACAATTTTGACACCGTGAACGATACAGGGCAGGAATGCCATGGCTTCGAGATCGAGATCGAGGACGTCCACAGCACCGACATTACCTACACGTATGACTGGAACCATTACGGTCCGCCCAAGATTCGCGAAGACAACTCCGATCCTGCGCATCCCAGGGTATTTATCCGCTACGAAAGCGCCAAAAACCCCAACGGCACCTGGGCCTCGTATACAGCAGTACCCAGTGGGCCGATTACACCGACCGACGGACACAGTTGCACCAACCCTTCTGTAAACCAGGGCTGCGAGCACTTTGGTGTCGGCTATTACGGCACGCCGACGGCCATTCGTTACAATTGGCTGGTCGACAATGGCGGGGTACTGGTGCACCACACATCGCCTGTCCTGGTCGCTACGCCGCGCTGGAATTACGCGCCACCTGCGGGCGGGCAACCTGCGGTGGTCGTCGACGTTATTCCAGCACCGGTGGTGCCGATACCCGTCGCGAAGCAGTTCGGGGAACCCAGTTTTGTCAAAGTGATCAAGACGAAAACGCACAATGCGAATGACGTTGCGCTGGAAGACCTGGTTTCCGAGGACAGGGACGCTGACGGCAACCAGGACTGGCAGAACGCTGAGCCCGCCGAGGTCGAAACCGAGTTCAGGCTGTTGCAAACCAACACCGCAGGCAAAGAGGACAAGGAAGAACTGGAAGGCAGGGGCGATGAAATGGACGACGGCGACGAGACGGTGACCCGCCGCTACGAGTTCTACAAATACGGCGCTGCGGCCAACACGATCGATGGCGAAAAAGGCGAGGCCATGTGCGATGAGGTCAACCCGACGACCGATCCCAATGATCCGCTGTACCTGCACGGCGTCGGCACTGCGGTCGAAGTGACCGCTGCCAACGGTGAGTCCTACGAGGTCAATTGTGAGGCGCAGGTCGTGGTGGGCGATTATGTCGGCGCGCAGATGGCGGGCTTCGACGCTGAAATGCCGCTGGGCCTGATCAACCACCTGCAGCCCGGCGAGAAAGATGTGGAGTACCTGCCGCGCAGTGTCGTCATCGGTGGCAATACGCCCTATCTCATCACGCCGCCGGTGGGCTTGCCGCCCGGCCTGTCACTGGCATCCGATGGAGTGCTGTCGGGCACCCCGACGAGCGGTGGTGTCTACAACTTCACGGTTGAGGTGACTGATGCTGATACCGTTGTTGCCAGCAACACCTACCAGATGACGGTGGACGGTGATGTTGTGCTGCCGCCCGGCTGCTGATGGCTGACAGGGGAATGCGCGCGCCGGGAAACGAGCCCGCGCATTCCTGCAACCTTCCGCGGACGCCCATCTGTAACCACTAATGCCCATTTTGACACTGGGACCGCCGGATTTTTGTCCACCCGCAGTGCAGCGGATGGGGCTTTTACGTGGTGCCGCGTCCCTCGCCGGTATCGACGTCCTGCATTGCTTGACAGACGCTATAGGTGGGAATATTTTCCCAGTCATGCCAGATAAACTACAAGACTCCCTGGGCAGCGCAATATTGCGCCTGCTGCGCCCGTTGGCCAGGCTGCTCCTGAAACACGGAATGCCTTACGGCATGTTCGCGGAACTGGCGCGCAAGGCCTACGTTGACGAGGCGTTTGAGCACCTGCAGCGGCAACCCGGTACGCGCCCGACTGTCTCTGGCGTATCCGCGCTGACAGGACTCACACGCAAGGAAACCAAGGCCCTGCGCGAAAACACACCCATCGGCAATGAAAAATCGGCGCAGCGCTACAGTCGTGCGATACGTGTCATCAGCGGCTGGGTCAACGACAGTCAATTTCATGATGCGCTGGGGGAGCCCGCAGTGCTGCCTTTCGACGGCGCGGACAACAGTTTCAGTGCGTTGGTGAAGAAGTACAGCGGCGACATACCGCCAGTGGCCATGCTGTCGGTCCTGGCCACCAGCCAGAATGTGATCGAATCGGGCGACAGAGTTGTCCTCAAAGAGCGCGCTTACATCCCCATGTCGACCCCCGTCGACAAGATAAATATCCTGGGTACCGACGTGGCGGAGCTGATCGCCACCATCGGGCACAACATCGAAGCTGATCCAGCGCGCCTTTTTTTCCAGCGAAAAGTATCCAACACAGCGGTACGGGTGGATGCCATCGGCAAATTTCGGGAACTGTCCAATCGCAAATCGCAGGAGCTCCTGGAGGAATATCACGCGTGGTTGTCGTCGCAGGAAGTTGACGAACGGGATAGCGATTCCGACCAGGTCGGCTATGTAGCCGTCGGCATCTATTACACAGAACAATTGCGCTCCAGGGAGCCCCCCCATGAAACTGACTAAGGTGATTCTGCCTCTCCTGCTGATTACGTGCCTCGGCCTGTCCGGCTGTGGCGGTGGCGGCGCGGGCGGGGTCGCCGATATCGGCGGCGGTGGTATCGGCGGGACCGGCATTTCCAGCACCGGCACCATCGACGGCTTTGGCAGCATATTCGTGAACGGCGTGGAATATGAAACCGGCGATTCCGAAGTGCTCCTCGACGGCCAGTCGGCGAGCGAGAGCAGTCTGCGCCTTGGCATGGTGGTTACCGTGCGCGGCACGATCAATGACGACGGAGTAACGGGTACTGCCGAGCAAGTCGTTTGTAGTGATGAAGTCGAGGGCCCGATAGCGGCAATTGAATACAGTTTGGACGGCGATTCGCTACTGCTCACCGTGTTGGGTGTAAAAGTGATTGCCGAACGCACCAGCACCGTATTCGATGGTGTAACGTTTGACACGTTGGCAGTGGGTGATCTGGTTGAAGTCGAGGGCTTCGTCGAGGATTCACGACGGGTTCGCGCGACCCGCATAGAGAAAAAGTCTGCCTTCGTGCCCGGCGTCAGCGAGGTGAAGCGCAAGGGCACTGTGTCCGGTCTCACCGCCACGACGTTCAATCTGGATTCCTTCGTGGTCGATTTCAGCAATGCCGACCTGTCGGATGTCCGCGCTGGTACGTTGACGGAGGGAATGCCGGTGGAAGTGTACGGCACGCTTGTGGATAACGTTATCCAGGCGAACCGCGTGCAAGAGGAGGATGACCTCGTTGACGGCCTCGACGATGACGATGAAATCAGCGTGCAGGGCGCGATCACCAATTTCGTGGATCGGTCGAGCTTTGCCGTAAACGGCGTCAACGTAAATGCGAGCGACTCCGAACTGGAACCCGCCGACATGGTGCTGGCCAATGGTGTTGTGGTGGAGGTGGAGGGCATCTGGAACGGCACCGCGCTCGTTGCCAGGAAAGTGCAGTTGCGCCGCGGCCGGATCGAACTTGAAGCAAAAGTCGCCTCGGTGAATACGCAGCAGGGCAGCATCACCCTGCAGTATGTCACCGGCACGGTCACCGTGCTGGTCGATACCCGCACACAACTGGACGGCGACGAGGATGATGAGTCGCTCGCGCTGGGTGACATCACCAGCGGAGACTTTCTGGAAGTAGAAGCCAACCCGATCGGTAACACTCTGGTGGCCAGTTATGTTCGCCGCCGCGACGAGACGGATGAAGACACGCTTCAGGGCTGGGTGGATAGTTTCAACACCGGCGTGGATATCACCGTGTTGGGCGTCACGTTCAGTACGGTCGGTGCCCAATTCGAGGACAGCGATGACGGTACCATCAGCGCCGAGGCCTTCTTCGCCCAGGTGCGGGTAGGCGACCTGGTCAAAATCGAGGATGACGAATTGGCTGACGGGATTGCCGATAAGGTGGAATTCGAGGGTGACGCGCTGGACGACGGAGGCGACGAGGATAATGACGATAATCAGGATGACGATTCGGATGACGACTCCGAAGATGACTCCGACGGCGACGCTTGATCTGAATTTAATGCCACATCCCGGCGATCAGGACATTCCCGCGTGATGGGACCGGGAGAGATGCGACGTTCGTTGGGAATAGCTGGAGGCCATGCTGGTAGGCATCACTCCAACGGATTCTGCGACAGTTTCCAGTTCCCGGGCAGTGGCGCCGACGTGCGCGTTTGCATGTCAAACCCCACATTCGTTACGGAGCCTTTCGCGACCAGTTGACCGTTGGCATACAACTCGCTGCTGATGGTCAGGCTCTTATTGCCAATTCTGGAGCACCAGCTTACTACTTCAAGCGCGTCGCCATAGCGGCACTCGCGCAGGATGTCGACCGTGATATTCGCTACTACCGTACTCGGCGTACCGCCTGTCTGCTCGGCGACAGCCTCGAAAAAGTCCAGGCGACCCACTTCCATGAACGTGACATAGGAGCCGGATGAGAAGTGTCCCATCGCATCCGTGTCGGAATAGCGGGCCTGAATTTTTGTTCGTGTAGTGGGTAATTTAGTGGGCAGTGTCATGCTCATTCCTTGCGTCTATTCATACCCACGAGGATCAGGTGGGCGGGAGGCGAACAGGTGTTCAGTCCGCATTGGCAGTCGCCACATTAATGGGAACTCCCGAAAAACGTGGCATAAAATTTATTGGTTCCAGATGCTGTTGCAATGAGGTGAGGGCGCCGGTAAAGCTGCCCGCCTGCTGCAGCGGGTCGCGCGACGCTTGCAGCTCGCCGAACAAATGCGTCATCGAAATGACACCTCTGCGCAGCGCGGCCTCTGCCTTGACGACCGCATGTATTTGCCCGCATTCGGAGTCAATGGCAATGCGCTCGCCCTCGTTGAGCGCTTCGGCCGCCATATCCGTTGGATTCATGTAGGCCCAGTTGACGGGATACTTGCGGCGCGTACGCTCGGCATCGCGGTACGCGCTGTTCATCGCCTCCAGTATGCGACGGCAGGTGAGTAGGTAGCGAAAGCGCGGGTCACTGTGCTCCGCCAATACTTGCCCCAACTCATCGGCCACATCGGCAGGACACAGCTGCAGGCGTGCGCCGTTATCTACCGTGGCAGGCAGTACAAAGTGCTCCGCCATGTCGGGTCGAACGCCCGAGGGGTTAACCACCAGTTCATCGAACGGCACGCGGCTGTTGCGGCACAGAAAACGCAGCATGTCCTCCGGGTCGGGACGGGTTTGCATATCCAGCGCCATGCAATCGCGAATGTGTTCGAAGTCCAATCCGTAGGTCCAATACTTCAACAGCAAGGGCCGATTCATCCGTGCGGCAACCGCCCAGAAGAATTCCCAGTCGTCGATGACGCCGACAGGCTTTTCGATGAGCGGCGGTGCGTACTGCGCAAAGGCCGTGGGATACAGGCTGTCGCCGGCGATTGTGATGTCGTGGCGCTCGAACGGTTGTGACGTGGCAATCACATAGTGCGCCAGTTTCGCGGTGGCGTTCATGCGCGGATCCAGCACGATGAGCAGGTCCAGGTCGTTGAAGGCCGCCACCGCTCGCTCCGGGTCGCCAAGCCCCATGACGGGATTGCCGCCAAACACGATGAGCGCGCGAATCCTGTCCTCGCCCGGGGTCATAATCTCCTGCGGCAACAGGGCCGTGGGGAACTCCCCGAACAGTTTGCCGATATCCACCGTGCGACACTTGACGCCCTTCTCCCAACTGCGTCCCGCCGCAACAACGGTTTCGACGGGCGTGCGCGGATTCAGCGTGCCAGGATTGCGCACCCGGTCACCGGCTTTCCTGTAGCCGCCTGCCAACGCGTTGACCACCTCAATCATATGGTCGTTTAAATTCGAGTGCGCGGACATGGAGGGCCCGCTGCCGCTGCCGACAAAGGGACACCGCGCTTCGCCTATCCATTGCGCGGCCAATTCTATTTGCGCCACTGGCACGTCCGCCCGGGCGGCAGCCAGCTCGGGTGTGAACGGCGCCACGGCTGTGCGCAGTGCGTCCAGTTGCGTCACGAAGCGATCGCAGAAGCGCTTGTTGTAACGCCCATCGCGCAGCAGGATATGCGCGATCGCGGCAAAAATGACCGCATCGTGGCCGGGCAGCGGCTGGATGAACAGGTCCGCGTAGCGCGCGGTTTCATGCTGCCTGGGATCGATGACGATGATGCGCGTGCCGCGTTTTTTGGCGGCAGCGAACGCTCTCCCCGGCGCGCCACTCTCGCCGGGACCGAACGGATAGGTCTGGTGACTCACGACCGGATTATTGCCGACAAGCACCGCGAGATCGACGTCGACAAATGCGGGTTTGCCGCTCGCCATGAACCCCATGCGCCCGGAGGTCACCCATTTCGCGGACTGGTCGATCGTCATCGTGGAGAACAGATTCGGCGTGCCAATGGCCGACAGGAACGACTTCTCCAGCTGAGCGCCCAGCACGCTGCGATAGGCGCCCGTGCCGTGATAAAGCGCCACGGCACGCGGCCCGTACTTGTCGATCAATGCCGTCAGTTGCGCGGCAATTTCATCCAGCGCCTGCGCGGCATCGATCGGGACAAAGCGCCCCTGGCCATCGCGCTTGAGGCTGTGCAGCAAGCGGTCCTCGGCGCCGTTGTGGAACTCGATGCTCGACTGGCCCTTGATGCACATGTACGGGCCGTAGGGCGACACGCTTCCATCGGCGACCACGTCAAGCAGGCGGCCGTTGTCGACAGTCACCTCCATCGAGCACAGGGCGCCGCAGTTGCGACAGAACGTTTTCGCCTTATGCACCATGGTCATTGCCCTGAAAATCGCACGCCGCAAGCGGGAGAGGGTACCCGTTGCGCTGCGCGCTATTGCATCGTGAACGTAACCTGGGCGGGATTATAGCCCGACTGGAGTTGAATCAGGCGACTGCCGCAGAGCAGCAGTATAGAGCAAGCATTCCCCACCTGCACGTAAACACCGATGCTAACTATTCACTTCGCGCGCGATTGACTTCCCGGAGGGCAGACAGAACACTGGTTTGCACAAGCCTTTCAAACGGTTGAATAACACGCGGCGCGAGGAGAGAACATGGAATCAACGGCAGCAGCAATTCTCTGGTTGGTGATGTGGTGGGCTCTGCTCATGGTGCAGTTGCCGCTGGTGCGGCTGTTGGCCAGCCGCAAGACCGGCAGCATGGCGTTCGACCCCAACGGTTTCGACCTGCAAGGCTACGGGCGACGCCTGACGCGCGCGATCGCCAATTGCCAGGAAAATATCCCCATCTACATCGGCGTACTGCTGTTCGCCATGGTCACCGACACTACGGCGATCACCAATGCCACCGCGATCTGGCTGCTGTATGCGCGCATCGCCCAGAGCGTCACCCACCTTCTCTCCACCAGCTCGCCGATGATCCTGCTGCGCTTCTTTTTCTTCCTGCTCCAGTTCCTGTTGATCGTCTGGTGGGTTGTGCAGATGCTGATCCGCTAGCGCTACTTGCCTCGCGCCCGTCGTCCTCACCCGTGGCCATGGACTATAGTTAAAGCACCACCACAGAGGAGGACGCGCCATGATTTCCTGGGAACTCGAAGCCGACGAACTGGTGAGCTGCAATTGCGCCTACGGCTGCCCCTGTCAGTTCAACGCCCTGCCCACCTACGGTCATTGCGAGGCGGTCGCCGGCATCGCCATCAAGCGCGGCCGCTTCGGCGACGTGACGCTCGACGGTTTGCGCGCGGTCTCTGTGATGCAATGGCCTGGCCCCATCCACGAAGGCGGCGGACGGGCGTACATGGTGATAGACAAACACGCCGACACGGCCCAGCGCGATGCGCTGCTCACCATCTTCAGCGGCGGCGAGACGCAGGTGGGCGCCACCATCTGGAATGTTTTCGCGGCCACCTTCGAGGAAATGTTTGACCCGCTGTTCGAGAACATCGACATCGCCATTGATGTGGATGCGAGGAAGGGCCACGTCAAGGTCGCGGGCCTCGTGGAGGCGCACGGTCGGCCCGATCCTCAACCCGGTCACGGGAGAAGAGCTGCGCGCCCGCATCGACCTGCCAAACGGTTTTGAATACACCCTCGCCGAAATGGGTAGCTCCACGTTCAGCTCCACCGGCCCGGTGAAGATGTCGCTGGAAGATCGCTACGCACAGTTCGCGCACCTGCACCTTAACAATCATGGGGTGGTGCGCGCTGCGGCCTGACACCATCGCCCCCTCCCGCCGCACGGCGCTGGAATCACTGCTGCGCCGCGACCGCTGGATGACGGTTGCGGGGCTCATCCTGCTGTTCCTGCTCAGTACATGGTATGTGCTGGACGGCGCGGGGACCGGCATGAGCACGCTGGCGATGACCACCTGGCAGTTCCCGCCGCCGCGCTACGAGTACGACGCCAATGTCTGGTCATGGTCGTACGCCATAGTGATGCTGGGCATGTGGTGGGTGATGATGGTGGCGATGATGCTGCCGAGCGCCGCGCCCACCATCCTGCTCTATGCGCGAGTCCACCGTCATCACCAGCCTCACGCGCGTGCGCCGCACGTCTTCCTGTTCCTGCTGGGCTATTTACTGGCCTGGTTGTTGTTCAGCGTCGCGGCGACGCTGCTGCACGCCGTGCTCGAACGCAGCGGCCTGCTGCACGGCATGCTGATGTGGAGCAGCAACGCCACGCTGACCGGCGCGTTGCTGTTGCTGGCCGGCGCCTGGCAGCTTACCCCGCTAAAACACGCCTGCCTTGCGCAGTGCCGCGGCCCGGCGGCCTGGCTCTCACGCCACTGGCGGCCCGGCGCGTCCGGCGCGCTGCGCATGGGGCTTCACCACGGACTGTTCTGCGTGGGCTGCTGCTGGAGCCTGATGCTGCTGCTGTTCGCCGGTGGCGTGATGAACCTCGTGTGGATCGCGGGTCTTGCCATTCTCGTACTGCTGGAGAAACTGCTGCCACAGGGTGAATGGCTGGCGCGCGTTACTGGCGCGCTGCTGCTGTTAGCCGGCTGTGTGATGTTTTTCGTGTGAGATGACTACGTCACCCGCCGCGACTCGCCACTACCCACCGCTACCCGCCAGGACCGCCCGCACGCGCCGCATCGAGTCCTCGCGCGCTTGCGGCGACCACACCCGCGCGAGGGTGCGCAGGATGACGCGCAGGTCCATCATCAGGTGCCAGTGCTGCAGGTAGTCCAGTTGTACTTTGGCTTTTGCCGGCAGCAGTAGCTGCAAGTATTCCGCTTCGGCATTCGGCCTGCCTGCCAGCACGGCATCCTCGGCGAAGAACAGCACGGAGGCCGGGTCGGTGACGCCGGGCCGGACGGACAGCACGGCCTGGCGGGTGGCCCCATCGAGCGCGTCTGCATGGCGTTGCACCATCGGGCGCGGTCCCACCAGGCTCATGTCGCCGACCAGTACGTTGTACAACTGCGGCAACTCATCGAGGCGCGTGCGGCGCAGCGGCAGGCCCACCATGGTGATGCGCGGATCGTCCTCGGGGGCAATGCTGCGAGCTGACGCGCTGCCCTCATCCAGCGTCCGGAATTTGAACAGCGTGAAAGGTTTGCCGCCGCGACCGACGCGTTGCTCGCGGTACAGTACGGGTTTGCCGCTGCGCAGCCTCACCAGCATGGCAATGCCCAGCATCGAGGGCGCCAGCGCCAGCAGGAGAATGAGGGCGCCAATGATGTCGATTACGCGCTTGATGGCGAGTTCTCTCACACGGCGCGATATCGTCATGCGCCTAACCGTTTGCCAGCAGGATGCCAGCGGTGATGCCGGCAGACAGCAGCACGAATGCCAGCAGTGCCAGTGGCTGTGCGGGTCGCTGCCGATAGAATGTTTCCGGTTCCTGCCAGGTCCACCACGCGGCAATGGCGGCAGGTATCGCGCCGGCCAGGCCGAGCAGCGCAAGCGCCGGCAGCGCGCCGCGCCACACCGCGCAGGCCAGCACGATCAGGCCGAGCAGGTAGATCAGCGGCAGCACGCGGCTGGCGCGCTGCCTGCCCAGTTGCACCACCAGGTTGTTTTTGCCGACGCTGCGGTCGGCCGCGTAATCCGGAAACTCGTTCACCCAGAGAAACGCCGCGATGAAGAGTCCCAGCGGCAGGGACGCCCAGATTACGTCCATGTGGAACTGGTGGGTGAGCAGCGCATAGGTGGCGAGCGCAATCAGCGGGCCGTAGCACAACACCACATCCAGTTCGCCGAGCCCGCGATAGGCGAGCCGCAGCGGCGGCCCGTGGTAGGACCAGCCCAGCACCAGCGCGACGCTGCCCAGCCAGAACAGCGACGGCTCGCGCACGAACACCATCAACGCGCCCAGCGCCAATCCGGCGCCGCCGAACAGCAGGGCGATCGCCCAGGTCTGCTTGCGGGTGAGAATCTTGTCGACCAGCACGCGCTTGCCGCCGGAGAAGTCCGTGCGATCTTCCGGCTTTACCGCCAGGTCCGTGCCGGAGTCGTAGTCGTACACATCGCCCCAGGCGTTCTTGGCGACTTCCATGCAGAACATCGCCAGTCCCATCACGCCCAGCCAGTACCAGGAAAAGTAGCCGTCGCGGGCCGCCAATGCCGCGCCTATCGCCATGGACGCGACCGAGGTAATGCTGATCTTGGGGTCGGCGAGGCGCCAGAAGCCTGTGCTGAATTGACTCTGCATATGCCCTCGGCCGCGCTGCGGTTTACGCGACGGATGTAGCGGCAAGCGCATCGGCGAGCGCGCGCAGCAGAGTTGCCCCATCGCCACGCCACGCGCTGCCGTGCATGCACGCGAGGGTCGTGGGCTTCGTGGCCGCCAGCTTGTCCAGCAGCGCGCCCGTATGCTTCGTGTGAGAGAAGTAATCGAGCTGCTGGCGGAAGGCTTCGCTGGGGCCGAGGATGTCCGCTTCGGTGACGGGCGGGTGACTGCTCCCGCCCTGGGTGAACAGGTCGCCGCACAGCAGCGTGGCGGTGACTTCCTCAGCCAGGAAGCCGCACTCCCAGGCGTGCGGCAGGTGCGGCGCGTCCAGCCAGCGCACGGCGTGCTTCCCCAGCGTGAGCAGTTCGCCGTCGGCCAGCGCGCGCGGCGCGCGGTCAGCCAGGTCGCCGATGGAAGTCATCGCGGCAATCGCGCCGCACAGCGGTAAGGCGTGCGGCGCGCACCGCAGCCAGTCGTTGAGCGAGCCGCATTCATCGGCTTCCACATGGGAGAATCCGACATAACGCAGCCCGTCGACGGGCATCACGCTTGCCACGGCCTCGTGCACCAGCGCAAACAGCTTGCGCGGGCCGGTGTGAAACAGCAGTGGCTCCTCGTCGAGGATCAGGTACTGGTTGAACGAGAACCCGCCAGCGCCGTCGATCTCGACCGGCGTATTGATACGAAAGATGCCGTCGGCAATTTCGTGCACGTTGGTGCCTGATTGCGTGTTCGTAATGGCCATATCACTCTCCAGGCTGTCGATAGTGGCTGTAGATAGTGGCTGTAGATAGCTGCTGTCGATTGCGGCATAACGTCGCGAATGTGAGAGCACAGGATAGCCTTTCACGTGTGATGCACGTGTCGATGCGAAGGGCGTTTGGCTTGGTGCTGGGTGATTCATTATTCGCAATTAGACGAGTTAAATATTGTTTTAGCGGAAAAAAGGCAAAAAATGGGGAAAGGCGTTCCCGGCCACCCGGAACAAATTTACGTTATTGCGATTTATAACGGCATACCCGACAATTCGCCACAAGACGACTACGCGCATCACCCCAACTTACTGATGCGCGGGGGGGGGGGGCCGCGGTTTTTTGTGGGCGGTTTTCCTGGGGGGGGCGCGGGGGGGGTTTTTGGGCGGGGGGGGGGGGGGGGTGGGGGTGGTCCGGGGGGTGGGCGGGGTTTTTGGCCCGGGCGGGGGGGGGGGGGGGGGGGGAGGGGGCGCGGCCCCGCCCCCCCGGCGCCGGTCTTCGGCGCGCTCCCTCAGGCTCGGCTCACGCAGAAACCGCCAGCGCCTGCACGGTGATCGGCTGCAGTTTCGCGGCGTGTTCCGCCTTGCTGCTGGAGCGCTCGGCATGAATCCACACGCCGCCGTCCGGGTCCTTGATGATATCGCCCACGCCGCCGGGGATGTGGATGCCGACGTCGGTGGGCTTGTGCGCAAACAGCGCCGGGGCGGGCAGTTCCATGCCTTCCAGCGTATCCATCACGGCATTGGCGTCAAAATCAAAGTGCGCGATCACTTCGCGCGTCGCGCCGACGTGGGGCGCGAACGCCTGGTCCATCGTCAGCAACTGCACAACGCGGTGTTTCAGTGAAGCCGCGTCGAGTTCGTTGGCCATGTGGTCGTCGATCCAGCGCAGCGCCACGCGCTTCACGCAGGCGTAGGTGCGCTCGGGATGCGTGTAGGAGGTGACGAACAGTTCCTCGCGGAATTCGTACACGCCCATTTTGTCCGTCGCGTCCAGGCCGGGGATTTCGCGGCTGAATTCCGCGCACAGTTCGTTCAGGATCGCGCGCATCATGCCGGCCACCGGCACGGTTTCGCTCAGCGCGAGGTAGCGCAGCGTCAGCGGCAGCATGTAGCCGCGGCTCATCAGCAGGTGCGCGGTGATCAGGAAGTAGCCCTCCAGGCCTTCTTCCACCGGAAAGCTCATGCAGCCGACCACGTACTCGCCCTTGGCCTTGCCGTAGCCGGCGACCGGCAGGGTCTCGATCTGGTACTCCTCGCGCATGTCGTAAAACTCGGTGCCGGGCAGCAGCGTGTAGCCGAAGATATTGATGGTGGGAAAGACGGCGAACAGTCGGTCGAGGTTGGTTTCAAAGCTGGCGAGGTTGTCGCCGATGAGACCCCAGATCAGTTCACAGGCGATAGGGACGCGGGCTTTTGCCATCTCGCGCGCAATCGGCTCGTATTTGTTGGCATCCATGTTGGTGCGATGGCACAACTCCAGCGCCAGCGGCGTCAGGGTCTGCAGCGCGAGGTGATAGTGTGGCAGCAGGTTGTTTTCATGCAGCAACAACACGATCTCCTGCGAGCGCGGCCCGTGCTTCTTCGACCAGGAGGTGGCGAACGTGTGGGGCATGCCGGTGCGCTGTTTGATTTCACACAGGACTTTTGCCTTGTCCACATCTTCTTTCAATGCGCCAAAGTTGGAATCGCAGAGCCAGATGTTCTTGATGCCGGCATCCACGATGTGGTTCCAGTCGTGGCGAATCCGCTCCACGGAGAACGACAGCATCTTGGTGCCGATCGCGCCGGTTCCCCATTCGCAGAAGGCGCACTTGTACGGACAGCCGCGGCTGGTTTCGTAGGCGATGCAATCGTAGGGTTTGCCGTCGCCGTCCAGCAGGCTGATGACGTTCAGTGGCGACGGCAGCAGGTTCAGGTTGCGAAAGCGCGGTCGCTCGGCGGTTTGCACCAGCTCGCCATTTTCGACAAAGGCGAGACCGGCGACGCTGTGCCACTCGTCGGGGCCGGCGGCGTCGAGGAAATCGGTAAAGGTCGCTTCGCCCTCGCCCAGCACGATGATGTCGACCGCTTCGGAAAACAGGTAATCACGCGCTTTTTGCACGTGCGGCCCGCCGGCGACGACCAGCAGCTGCGGGCACAGCGCCTTGACCTGGCGCATCAGGTCGAGGAATTCAGCGGCGTTCCAGGTATAGACGGAAAATCCCATCACGGGGGTCATGCCGGCGGCGATGGCCGCTTCGGCGCGGGGCAGTTCGTCCTGTTGCCACTGCGCCAGCCACTGCGGAATTTTTTCCGGGTGATTGACGAAATGCACCAGTTGGATATCCACCGCATCCGGATGCTTTCCCAATTCCTGGTAGTACGCCTTCAGGCCGCCCGTGGTCATCGGCGCGGCGGGAAACGTGTCGGAATCCAGGGAGAGTAACCAGATGGGACGTTGCATAGTGATGTAGTCCGGGAAAGCGTAAACGGGGCATTATCCTTAACAACGTGCACAATGTCAGCGAATTTTTATTTCCCGGCAAAAAGCAGGCTTATTTCCTCGCGCATTCTGCGACCTCGCGGGCATGCCCGAATGCGTTAGAAGAACAAGCCTGCCTGTTTAAATCCAATATCTTTCAGTATGGAAACAATATGTCCCAAATCGGGTGACGCGAGTACGGTGTTGTCTTCATTCGCGAGCATGAATGATTTTCCGTCGTGCTTATGTAGCAGGACGATGTATTGCGCTATGTTGCTCGGATTTTTTCTGATTTCCAGCAAACCGAACCCACCGTCCGCATGCATTATTTTTGCGTCTGAAATTCTCATGAGGGCTTGTTTTATTCAGTTGAATTGATGGATGGCTTCATCCAGCGTTGAGAAAAACGCCGTCACGCCTTCCCTGGGTTTGACGTCCGCGCGAGCGAGCGTTTTGAGCGGCTGGAACTGCAGGTCCGCGATAAAAAGCTGTTTACCTTCTGCGGCACAGTAGTCAACCAGCTTGTTCAGCGCAGCGACACCGCCTGCATCCAGCAGGGTTACGCCGTCCATGTACAGAATTGCGCCGTCCAGTGATGCCAATTTTGCGGCTATCTCGCCAAACACGCGGTCCGCTGCAGCGAAAAACAGTGGCCCGGTAATCTTCAGTACTGCCCAGCGAGCAGGAATAGTGGTGTCTATAAGTTTCTTGTGGCCGGTGATATCCGTGATCCTCGTCATCGCTGCCATCTGGTTGACGAAGAGAATGCAGGCCAGCAATACGCCGACCGTAATCGCAATGACCATATCGAAAAACACCGTCAGCGACAGACAGGTCATCAGCACGACAATATCCGGGACAGGTGCGCGCTTCACCAGTTGCAGTGCCTTGGGCGCTTCACTCATGTTCCATGCCACCACTATCAATAGCGCTGCCATGGCGGGCATCGGCAGGTAGGCCAGCACGGGCGCGAAACTCACCAGCGCGAGCAGCACCACCAGCGAGTGGATCATTGCCGCAATTGGCGATTGCGCCCCCGCTTTCAGATTCGCCGTCGAGCGCGCTATCGCTGCGGTGGCGGTGATGCCGCCGAAGAACGGCGCGATGATATTGCCGAGTCCCTGGCCCAGCAGTTCGCTGTTGGCGCTGTGGCGTGTGCCGCTCATGCCATCGAGCACCACAGCGCAGAGCAGCGATTCGATGGCGCCCAGTATCGCGATGGCGAAGGCGGACGGCAGCAGCGCGACGATCATTGGCCAGCTGATTTGACTCGGTTGCCCGCCAGGACCTGGTTGCTGCCAGGGCCACATGAACTCGGGTAGATACGGCGGGATGCCCGCGCCCTGCGTGCCATCCGGCAGCAGGTAACTGAAGCGGGAACCGATCGTGTCGACGTCGTAGCCGGCAGTCGCCAGCAGAATGCCCAGCAGGCTTGCCAGTATGACGGCGGGCAGGTGTTGCGGAATCGGTGTTTTGAGCTTTGGCCAGTACAACATGATGCCCAGGGTGACCAGCGCCACGAACAGACTCGTGCCATCGAACTGGTTGATTGAGCTGGCGAGCGTCCAGACCTTGTCGACGTAGTGCTCGGGCATTTCCTGCAGCGGCAGGCCGAAAAAGTCCTTCAACTGCAAGGTGGCGAGGACAATCGCGATACCACCGGTGAAGCCGAGCGTCACCGATTGTGGAATGTATTCAATGAAGCGGCCCAAACGTGCGTAAGCCATCGCTATCAGTATGAAGCCCCCCATTACTGTGGCCAGCAGCAGGCCGGCCAGGCCGTACACATGGGCAATGGGATAGAGAATGACGACGAAAGCCGCCGTCGGGCCCGAGATACTGAAGCGACTGCCACCCGCGAGTGCGATGACAAAGCCGCCAACAATCGCGGTATAGAGGCCATAGTGTGGCGCCACCCCGCTGGCGATTGCCAACGCCATGGCGAGCGGAATCGCGATGATCCCGACACTGATGCCGGCCAGTACATCGCCCCGCAGGCGAGCCAGGTTGTAGCGCTCGTCGCCAAAGCAGGCGTCACGCAGTGCGTGGCCTACGCGTAAAGAAAAAAGATGGGCTCTATGTGCCATGGTTTCGTTGTCAATTAAACGCTTTTGATACACATTCTAGTATAATAACATGTTAATGATAGTAACATATGAAGCAAATGCACGGTACACCGATACTCGGAATCGATGCGAATTTGATATAGAGGGATTCACCATGGAAAAACGCACTGCCCGCTTGACGCTACTGGTCGACCCGAGCAAGAAAGCGGTATTCGAAAAGCTGTGCGCGCTGGAGGACGTGACTCCGTCGCAGAAAATTCGGCAGTTTATGCGCGACTACATTGAGGAAAAAATGGGTGCGGATTGGCAAAAGGACGTTTTTGCGGACGATGGGGCACCCTGACGGCGCCTCGCCGAGGTGTCCGAGCCTCGCCCATCAATCCTCGTAAGTCACTGTTTCTTGGGCGGTGTTGCGCCCGGCCAGAACGACCGGGGATTCAGGACAGGCGTTCCTTGAAATCGGCGTAGCCAAACTCGCGCACAATCTCGAGTTGGTCCGTATTGGAGTTCCACAGCGCGAGCGCCGGCAATTTGGTGCCGTTGAAGGTGCTGGTCTTGACCATGGTGTAGTGCGCCATGTCGCCAAACACCAGCCGCTGTCCCACCTCAAGCGGTTGCGCAAAGCTGTAGTCACCCATCACGTCGCCAGCCAGGCAGGTGAGGCCGCCGAGGCGGTAGGTGTGAGGCAGCACGCCGGGCTCGGCGGCGCCGAGGATGTCCGGGCGGTAGGGCATTTCCAGCACGTCCGGCATGTGGCAGGTGGCGGAGGCATCGAGGATCGCCTGGTTGAGCGCATTCCAGCCGAGGTCCAGCACCTCGGCGACCAGTACGCCGGTGCCGATGGCGACCGCCTCGCCGGGCTCCAGGTACACCTGCACGTCGTAGCGGCTGGCGAAGTCGCGCACGCAGGCCGTCAGTTCGTCGATCTGGTACTCGGGGCGCGTGATGTGGTGCCCGCCGCCGAAGTTGACCCACTCCATGCGCCCCAGCAGATGCCCGAATTTCTCCTCCACCGCCTGCAGCGTGCGCTGCAACGGCGGGAAATCCTGCTCGCACAACGTGTGGAAGTGCAGGCCGCTGATGTGTTCCAGCGCGTTTTCGTCGAGGTGCGACAGCGGAATGCCCAGCCGTGAGCCGGGCGCGCAGGGGTCGTAGATCGCCACGGTGCCCTCGGAGTGTTCGGGGTTGATGCGCAGGCCGAATTTCAAGCCCGGCCGACGTTCGCGGGCGGCCAGCGCGAGCGGCCGAAAGCGCAGCCACTGCGCGCAACTGTTGAACACCACATGGTCTGCGATTTCCAGGATCTCGCGCAGGTCGCTCTCGGTGTACGCGGCGCTGAACACGTGGACTTCACCGCCGTAACACTCGCGCCCGAGACGCGCCTCGTGCAGGCCGCTGGCGCAGGTGCCGCTCAAGTAGCGCGACGTCAGTGGCGCCAGGCGCCACATCGAGAAGGCCTTTAATGCGGCCAGGACTTTGGCGCCGCTGTCCTGCGCCACCTGCTGCAGGATTTGCAGGTTGCGCTCGACGGCGACCTCGTCCACCACGAAACACGGTGTCGGCAGGCGCGCCAGGTCGAGCCTGGAAAAATCCGTGAATTGCATGCTCGCCTGCCTGTTGCGTCAGTCCTGGGTGTCAGTCTTTGATGACATCGAGATGAAAGCCCGGATTCAGCTCGACCACTTTCCACGGCAGGCCGTAGCGGTTCATGTCTTCCATGAAGGGATCGGGGTCGCACTGCTCGACGTTCCACACTCCGGGCTGTCGCCAATGGCCGTCCAGGATCATCTTGGCGCCGATCACGGCGGGTACGCCCGTGGTGTAGGAAATGGCCTGTGACTGCACTTCCCGGTAGCAGGCCTCGTGGTCACAGACCTGGTACAGGTACATCACTTTTTCCCGGCCATCCTTGACGCCGCGCACAATCACGCCGATGCAGGTCTTGCCCTTGGTGCGCGGGCCCAGCGTGGAAGGGTCGGGCAGCAGGTGGGCGAGGAACTGGATAGGCACGATGGATTGGCCCTGGTACTCAACGGGTTCGATACCGGTCATGCCGACATTGCCCAGCACTTCCAGGTGCTTGAGGTAATTGTCCGAGAAGCTCATCCAGAATTGCGCGCGGCGCAGGCTGGGAAAATGCTTGCTCAGCGACTCCAGCTCCTCGTGGTACATGCGGTAGATGTTGAATGTGCCGACGTCGTCCGGGCAGGTATAGCGCGCTTTCATCGACATCGGCGGCGTGGTGACGAACGCGCCGTTCTCCCAGTGCCGGCACTCGGCGGTCACTTCGCGGATGTTGATTTCCGGGTTGAAGTTGGTCGCGAAGGGATAGCCGTGGTTGCCGCCGTTGACGTCGATGATATCCAGCTCGTGGATCTCATCGAAATGGTGTTTGGCGAGGTAGGCGGTGAAGATGTTGGTCGCGCCCGGATCGAAGCCGCTGCCCAGGATCGCCGTCAAACCGGCGTCGAAGTAACGCTGCTGGTAGGCCCACTGCCAGTGGTACTCAAACTTGGCGGTATCCGGCGGCTCGTAGTTGGCGGTGTCGAGATAGTGCACGCCGGCTTCGAGGCAGGCGTCCATGATGCTGAGGTCCTGGTAGGGCAGCGCGACGTTGATGACCAGCTCGGGCTGCTCCTGCTTCAGCAGCGCGACCAGTTCGGGCACGTTGTCGGCATCCACCTGCGCGGTGCGGATCGGCCGGCTCAATTGCGCGGCGATCGCCTTGCATTTGGCTTCCGTGCGACTCGCCAGCACGATGTCGGTAAACACGTCGGTTAACTGCGCGCATTTATGCGCCACTACGCCGCCGACGCCGCCTGCGCCGATGATCATCACTTTAGACATGGTTTCGTCCTCCTTCTATTCATGTTCAAAATAGGTGTATCCATGCAGGCTCTCCTTGAACGCCTGCAGGATCGCCTGCCGCTGCACAATGCTGATTTTGCCGCTGCGCACGGCTTCCTCCGCGATCAGGCGAAACTGCTCCTGCATCTGCTTGGGCTCGTACTCCACGTACTTGAGTACATCGAAGATGCTGTCGCCGTGGAATTCGCGCACGAACTCGAAGGTGCCGTCCGCATTGACCGCGACGTTGACCACGTTGGTGTCGCCGAACAGGTTGTGCAGGTCGCCCAGCGTTTCCTGGTAGGCGCCCACCAGGAAAATGCCGAGGTAATAGTCTTCATCCGGTTTCAGCGCATGCAGGTTGAGCGTGCGACTGATGCCTTCGGGAGTGGAAAATTTATCGATCTTGCCGTCGCAGTCACAGGTGAGGTCCGCGAGCACCGCCGCGCGCGTGGGCTCTTCCGTCAGCCGATGAATCGGCATGATCGGGAATACCTGGTCTATCGCCCACATATCCGGCAGCGACTGGAACAGGCTGAAGTTGCCGTAGTAGATGTCGGACAATAATTCCGGCAGGTTCTCCAGTTCCGGTGGCACCCGGTTCAGCGTGGGGAGAATCGCGGCGACGCGCTGCAACACCGCGAGGTAGATATTCTCGCCCAGCGCGCGTTCGCGCAGCGTGGCCTGGCCGTGGTGGAACTCCTCGCGCAGTTCGTCGCGGTAGAACAGTGCGTCGTTGTAGCATTCCTGGAAGTTCCGTTCATTCACCGTAGCGAGGACGGATTGCAGGCTGTTCAGGTGTTCGCTGCAGTCATCGGGCAGCGTATCGGGAATGGGGCCTGGTTTGCTGTCGCGCACGTCGAGTATGTTGAACAGCAGCATGGAGGAATAGGCGACCGTGGCGCGACCCGGACTCGGTGACGATCACCGGGTGCGGTATTTCCAGCGGGTCCAGCGTTTCGCAAATACTCTCGACGATGTTGGTGCAGTATTCGTGCAGGTGGTAGTTCATGCTGTGGGTGCTGTTGGTGCGCGCGCCCTCGTAGTCGACCGCCAGGCCGCCGCCGAGGTCGAGGTAGCCCATCGGCGCGCCTTCCTGCACCAGGCCGGCGTAAAAACGGCAGGCGTCCAGTACGCCGCTGCGCACGTTGCGGATGTTGGGAATCTGCGAGCCCAGGTGGCAGTGCAGCAATTGCAGGCAGTGCAGCATGCCCGCGTTGCGCAGGTCGTCCACGATGGAAATCAACGAGTCCGTGGACATCCCGAAAATGGAGCGATCACCGCTGTCCTGGGCCCAGTGGCCATCCACGACGACACTGTTCTTGATGCGCACGCCGATCAGGGGTTCGACATTCAGCGCGCGACTGCGCTCGAGCAGCAGCGGCAGCTCGGTCACGGATTCCAGTACGAAAAAGCAGTTGATACCCATCTGGCGGGCATACAGGCCGAGGTCGATGAACTCGGCGTCCTTGTAGCCGTTGCAGATGATCAGGCTGCCGTGATCGCGCAGTTGCGACAGCGCAATGATCAGCTCCGCCTTGCTCCCCGCTTCGAAGCCGTGGTGATAATGCCGCCCGTAGTCGGCGATCTCCTCGATAACGTGGCACTGCTGGTTGACCTTGATCGGGAACACGCCGCGATACGCATTCGTGTAGCCGCCCTGTGCAATCGCCAGCGCGAAAGATTCGTTGAGCACCTTGATGCGATGGTCCAGCAGGTTGCGAATGCGCAGCACCGCCGGCATGTGCAGTCCCCGCGCGCGCATGCCGAGCACGATATCCATGATGGAGACGACAACCTGCTGGTCGCCAAAGTCCACGTTGACCTGTGCTTCGCCCTGCTCCGAGAGATTGAAATAGCCCGCGCCCCAGGAATTGATGCCGTACAACTCGGCGCTGCGTTCGCTGCTCCACTCGGTGGGGGCGTCGGGGACGACTGTGTTGTCGGACAACTCTTTCAGCATGATGTAGTGGCTTCCTCTGCAAACTCGCTGTGGGCTATTGCCCGAGTGGTGACTGAATGTTGCCTCGCAGCCGGTGTTAACGGGCTGTGATTGACGGTGAAACGGTACGGTACGAATGTGACAAATCAGAATGCCGCGGGTAGTGGTGATTGCCCAGCGTTACTGAATGACGGGGCTTGCCCCGGAGAAGGGTGAATAGCCACAGCGCACAACACCATTGTTTATCCTCTCAAGTTCAGTCAATAACTGCCCCCGAGATGTGATCGATCTCAGGTGCGTGGGTGGGTATCAGATAGCATAAATTCTCTGTGGTAATCGAACAGTTGCGAATTCTATTCCAGACGACTGAGAACACAAGTTTTTTATTCGTCGTCGGCGTGGGCGGGATGCGCCAAACGACGGACGCTGCAACAACTCAGGTGAAACAACTCAGGTGAAATCCGATCCACCGTCGACGTTGATATTCGCGCCCGTCATGTAGGTATTGCGAGCGGATGCCGCGAAAGCGATAACCGGGCCGATTTCGGCGGGTTCAGCGGCGCGGTTGAGGAAAACGTGATGACCGAAATTCTTGTTGATGTAACCCATGACCGCATACAGGTCGTTCTCATCCAGATCGGGGATCGGCGCCATCGAGGCCTTGAATGACTCCGATACAAAAGTACCGGGACTCACTGTGTTCACGAGTATTCCCTCGGGTGCGAGGGACTGTGAAAGATTCTTGGAGACACTCGTCAGCGCTGCCTTGGCCGACGTATAGGCCACGAGCGGCGGCGACTGGCGCTTGGTGGACATTGCCGAGACGTTGACGATGCGCGCCCACGGGGCTTTGCGCAGCAGTGGCAGCGCGGCGCGAATGGTGCGCACGGCGCCCATCAGCAGGCCGCTGTAGACGTTCTGCCACTCCTCGTCGGTGTAGGTTTCGAAGGTCTTCAGCCCTCCCGAGAGCGGGCCTGCGGCATTGACCACGGCGTTGAGGTGTCCCCAGCGCCGGCCGAGTTCAGCCAGCGCGGCATCCACCGATGCGCCGTCGAACAGGTCTGCCTGCAACCCCACCGCATCGGGCGCGCCCAGTTTCTTCAATGCCGCAACCGTACTGTCGAGCTCGGCCCGTGAGCGGGCCATTACCGCGACGCGGGCGCCATCGGCCGCGAAGCAGTCCGCGGCCGCCCTGCCCATGCCGCCGGTGCCCCCGGACACGAGTACGTTTGCATTCTTCAGCCCAAGGTCCATTGCCAGTTACTCCTGCGCGTGTTTGAAAATGTGCTTGAAGGTGTGTGCCGCAGTGGGGCTCACGTGAGTCGGTCGAACGTGACCGGTATGCGATCGGGGCCGCGAAAGGAAAAGCCGACCACCGAAAATTCTTCGCCGGGTATGGCCCGGATGTTCCCCAGCCGATCCAGCAGCGTGTTGACGCCAATCTCCGCTTCCAGTTTTGCCAGGTGTGAACCCGCGCAATAGTGCCTGCCGAATCCGAACGGAATGGGATCGCGGTCCGCGCGATCAATATCGAAGGTGTCCGGATCGTCAAACTGCTGTTCGTCGCGGTTGGCGGAACCGATGTGGCAGATCACTTCAGTACCTTTTTCGATGCGGACATCGCCGATCCGTGTGTCACAGCTTGCCTCGCGCAGCACCGTTGAAACCGGTGATTCCCAGCGCATGGCTTCCCACACAAGTTTGGGTACCAGCGTGCGGTCAGCCCGCACGCCCGCCATCAGTTCCGGGTCGCGCAGCAGCGCAACCATCGCTGTGCCGATAGTATGGTTGGTGGTCTCGGCGCCGGCCAGCGTGAGCAGGCGAAGGAAGGAGACGACTTCCAGGTCGGTCAATGTCGCTCCGTCGACTTCCGATTGCACCAGTACACTGATCAGGTCGCTACCCGGTTGGCGGCGCTTCTGCTGCACGATTGGTTGCAGGAAGTTCAGCAGCCACTCGGAGGCTGCGAAACCTTTCGCCGGATCCATTGCCACCAGGCACAGCGCCTTGCTGTGGTCGTGGAATTCCTTCACGTCGCCGAGGTCGATCTCCAGCAGGGACACGAACACCGAGAGCGGGAAGGAGTAACAGAATTGTTCGTGCAGATCGGCCCGGCCGGCGTCGATAAACGTGTCGACATAGCCGTCGGCTATGCGCCGGACCTCGCGGGGAAAGTCGCCGCCGGTGATTTTGCGCGTGGTCATGGAAGGCGTGATCAATGCGCGGTGCTGTAAATGCTCCTTGCCATCCATGCCGATGACAGTGGGGCCCATCACCACGCCCATGGTGCGCTGCACGATGTCGTTGCTGAACGTTTCGTTATCGCGCAGCACCGCTTTGACATCCTGGTAGCGCGTGACCAGCACCGCACGCCTGCTGCCGGCGATGCTTCTGGCGGGGTTGAGCGCCAGTACCGGCTGAGTAGCGCGTAATTCCCTGAACAAAGGGTAGGGATTCCTGACCGGCGCCATCGGCCCGAGGGCCAGCAGCGCATGGATGTCTCTGGGTTCTATATAGTTGGACATGGCAGTGCGCTCACTCACCGGTTTGCGTGGTGGCATGACAAATTGCGTCATGGCCTTGAACCTTTGAACAAAACAATATTACTATAATGTTTTATTTTAAAACAAGCCGCGCGGCGGGTAGCCACCGCAGGAACTCTCGATCCGCCGTCAATGAAATGCCAGCACAGTACCGGGCCGGTGCCGTGGGGCATGAGGAAACAAGATGATCAAGTTCGATAGCGGGGCGCTGATAGACCGCGCGATCAAGAAGGCGGGACATGCGGACTTTGGTGGCGACAGCTGGCGGGAGGGGCTGGATCGCCTGGTCGATGCGCTCAATACCACGGCCCAGTTGACCCAGGATGGCGCCAACATGATGGGCTACCGGCTCTCGCTGCTGCTGGTGAATCGCCTGGCGATCGAAAAAACGTACCGGGATCATCCAGAAATACAGGATCAGGTCGTGCGCGGCCCGGTATTCGTGATCGGCCTGCCGCGCACCGGCACAACGGCATTGAGCCAGCTGGTGGCGGCAGACCCGCAGATGCGCTCGTTGCGCGGGTGGGAGTCGGGCGCACCGGTGCCGCCGCCGGAAAGCGCCACGGAACATTCGGACCCGCGCATTGCGCAGGCCCAGGCCGGGCTTGATTACATGTACACGGCGTATCCGAAATGGGCTGCGCTGCACTTTGAATCCGCCGAGACGCCCACGGAATGCCAGGATTTGCTGGGCATGGAATTCAAGGCGGCGCATTTCGACGGCATGGCCTATGTGCCCGACTATTCCGAGTGGGTGATGAATTGCGACATGGCCTCCGCGTACGCGTGGCACCACCGGGTGCTGAAACTGCTGCAGTGGAAGTGTCCGCCCACGCTGTGGCACCTGAAAACGCCGGTGCACATGCTCTACCTGGACGCGCTGGTAGCCGAATATCCGCAGGCCAAATTTTTGTGGAGCCACCGCGACCCGGCGCAGGTGCTCGGCTCCGTGTGCAGCCTGATCGCCTATTGCCGCACCTGGGTAAGCGACCGCGATGACACCCAGACGATCGGCGCGGAGCAACTTGCCATCTGGGTGGAGGCGATCCGCCGCGCCATCGCCTTCCGCGCACGTGTTGGCGACGAGCGCTTTGCCGATATCCCTTTCGCTGACATTCAATCCAACCCAGTCATGGCGCTACAGCGCGCCTATACCCAGCTGGATATTCCATTTGACGCACGCAGCCATGCGGCCATTAAACAGTGGGCAGACAGCCATAAACCGGGGCAACATGGAACGCATGTATCGCATCTTGAGGACTTTGGCCTGAGCGCGGACGACGTGCGGGCGGCCTTTGGCTCCTATGCGCAACGCTTTGCTACGCTGCTGGCCTGAACTGAGGTAGATCGAATGCGCTTTTCCTGCTCACTCCCGGTCGACGACATCGGTGACTTTAATGGCATCAATGACAACGGCTTCCTGTCGATTGCAGGCATCAGTGAAATGGCCGCGGCCATCGAGCGCGCCGGCCTTGATGCCACGTTCGTGACGGACCATCCCGGCGCCCAGTCGCCGCTGGCTGGATGGCGGCGGACACGCCACGCTGGATCCTTTCGTCGTGCTCTCGGTTGCGGCCGCGGCGACCACGCGCCTGCGCCTGCATTCACACATCCTGGTGCTGGCCTATCGCAACCCCTTCATTGTCGCCAAAGCCGTGGCCTCGCTGGACCGCCTGAGCGGCGGTCGCTTCCAGATGGGGATTGGCACCGGCTACCTGAAGCCGGAATACGCGGCGGTCGGCGTACCGTTTGCGGAGCGCGGCGCGTTGACCGACGAGGCGATCAAGGTCCTGCGCATGGCCTGGAGCGGTGAACCCGTCAGCCACAAGTCGACCTGGTTTGAAGCGCGCGACACGTGCGTGCTGCCGACGCCCGTGCAAACCCCGCTGCCCATCTGGGCCGGCGGCAACAGCAACCGCGCGATCCGGCGTGCGGTGGAGTTGTGCGAGGGCTGGTGCCCGTTTCCGGTGTCCGGGGCGGTCAGCACCACCACGCGCACGGAAGAACTCTCCAACATGGAACAGTTGCGCGAGAAGATGCAGTTTGCCAAAGACCTCTGCGAACAGCTCGGTCGTACCGCGCCACTTGAGGTATGCATGGCGCTGTTCGGCCACACCACCATGAAGCCGGGCGAGCGCGCCACGGCAGCAAAATTGATCGATGACTACGCTGCCCTGCAGGAGGCGGGCGTGTCCTGGTCAACGGTATCGGTGCCGTCACCGAGCCGTGCCGCATTCATCGAGAACGTGCAGTGGTTCGGCGAGGACGTTGCCGCCAAAGTGCCGGCGCGCTCTAACAGGTAATCTGTGGGGGGGGGGCACAGCGCCAGTCTCGCACGGATGTGCTTTTTGCCCACACAAATTAACACTTCCTGACAGGACTTGCTAGCACTATCCTGTTGCTATAGCGTTTCGCACAATCCAGTGCCAATTAGTCCAGGGACGCGCATGGCAGTAGCGAAGGCAACAGCGAAACAGAAACGCCGGAAGGTGCCGGTAAAAAGGACACAGGCGCAGCGCCATGCGCAAACGCGTCGCGCCATCATCGATGCGACGGTAGCCTGTATCGACGCCTATGGCTTCCCCAAAACCACGATGCAGAAAGTCGCGCGCGAGGCCGGCTGTACTGTCGGCGCCGTGCAGCACCATTTTGCATCCAAGTCGGACATGCTCGCCGCCGTGCTCGAGGACGGTTTCAGGAGCCTGTCGTTCGAGCTCGAGCACGTACTGTTCGTCGGAAAAAGCCTGCCCGAACGCGTCGCATTGTTTATCGACCATTGCTGGCTGCATTTCAGGCAGCCTGCGTTCCAGGCCAATCTCCACATATTGCTCGGTATGCGCAACGAGTCACCGAAAGCGCTGGATGAGTGGATGCAGGGGCCGCTGGCCGCTATTTCGCTGCTGGGCAGTGAGCAGTGGCTGAATGTCTTCGCCGACGTCGATCTGCCTGCGGAACAGCACAATGAAATTCTGTATTACGTCTTTTCATCGATGAGTGGCATTGTGACCTTTTCACGGATCATCGGAGCGCAGAGCCAGGCCGCGTTGATCGAGAGCAATATCGGCGTGTTGAAAGACCTGCTGCTGGCGCGTTTTCTGCCGTTGGTGAAAAAGTCGCGCGCGCCGCGTAAATAGGCCCAGTCACAACCATCCGGTCGAGTCGGCTACGACTCCTGGTCCTGCTCGATAGCGACTATGAGATCGTCGAGAATCTGCAACATCTGTGCGCTGTAAGGCTGTGCCAGCGCCTGCAATTCCCCCCGCAACTCGTCGTTGGCCATCGCCAGCGCGGAGCCGGGATCACTAGCATCCACCGCTGCGCCGATCAGCGCAATCGTGTGCAGTATGCCGCCAATATGGGTTGTCGGGCGCTGTACGGCGTCTGCCGGGAGATGCCGCACGCTGTCAGACAATACTTTGACCAGCTCGAACCCGCGGTACAAATGCAATGTCATTTCGAACGAGCCGATGCCGGTGACCGGTTCGCCCTTTAGCGTGCCGCTGAGCAGGACCGGGCCGTGCATATACTCCACCGGAAACGCCAGCAATGGCGCGTTTACGATCGGCTCAGCCTGCAACTGAAGATCCAGTGACGCGGATGACAGCCGATGGCGATTGGGAAAATACAGAACGTCGGCGCGCGCGGGCATCAGCGGTTTCACAGGGTGATTTTCCGTCCTGACGTAGGACAGATTCTCGTACACGATGTCGCCGACGTAGGAAGCGCCCTCTCTTGGCGAGTAGACGGTGGCGCCGCCATAGGAGTACTCCGAATTCCTTTTCATGCGATCAAACTGCCGCCAGCTGCTGAAGTCCATGCCGTTGTCGAGGAAATACGTGCGCCATTCATGGGACAAATCGCGCGCGTCCCAGCTGCGGGCGTTTACGCCGCTGAATTGCGGGAACATCTGCCGGTCGATGTGCCCCAGCGTGCCCTTCACCGGCTCGTGAAAATCACCCCAGGTCAAGGTCCCGTCGAAGTGAATCCCGGTTTGGAAATAGGAGTAGGTGTTCTCCTGCTTCAGCACCGTGATCAGCCCGTTGTAGATATCGGCGCCCACGGCAACTGGCGGGTTCGCTGCCCGCACGGTTGAGACCAGTCGCATCTTGCGCCCGTTCTGGTCAGTGCCGGGCAGGTTTATCGCATAGGAATACGGCACCAGCGCGCCGTTTTCATCGACGGTCGTTGTCCAGGTCGCTGCTTCGCCGTCAATCGACGCACGCAAGTCCAGATAGCCTGTGGATGCGCGCATGCTGCCGAAATCATAGTTGGTATACGTGCCGTATTCGCCGTTATCCAGATCGTAGAATGTCAGGGAGTAGAAGTTGAACGGGACAACCCCGCCCAGGCGGCTGACGTAGTACACGACGATAAACGAGAAGCGCCGACCGCTCTTCTGGCCTTCGAGCACGCCCTCCAGGAACCACGTGTCGGAGTCCATGTCCAGCTGGCGACCTTCGGCTTGCGGAAAATCCAGCCTGGAATCGGCGTGCACGAGTGAGTAGGGGTAGCCGAGGCCGCTGTCGGACCTGGCGCCAGGATTGAGCGGCGGCACGGGATTCGCGCTCTGGTGAATGCGCGTGACATAGAGATAGCCGCACAACAGCGCCACCGCGCACAGCACCAGCAGCCAGAGTCGGGTTCGACGCGTAAAGCCCTTGCGTTGCTGTTGCGGATTTTGTGCTTGCATGGTTAACCCCAGTCACTCGTTATTATCGCTCGACTCAATTGGAAAACTGTTCTGTCTGCATTTTGTCCCACCAGCGCGAGGGAAGCATGCGCGCCATGCGCGGCATCCAGCGGGCCATGGCCGTCACCGGGTAGTGCGCTTTGGGCCGCGCGCTCTCCAGCGCCTGCATCACCGCCAGCGCCACATCCTGCGGCGTACCTGCCAGCGCCGCCGCCATTTTTGCCGCACCTGTCGGTTTGTCGGTTTCAGCCTCGGCGGTCACCGAAAAGTATGTGCGCAGCGGCGGGCCATAGATGGCGTGATCCAGCCACTGTTCGGGTGCATGCGTGACGGCGGTCTTCAGGAATTGCGTGGTGATCCAGCCGGGTTGGATCAGCGCGACGTCGATGTGTTGTGTTCGCAGCTCCATGCGCAGCGCATTGAACGCGCCCTCCAGCGCATGCTTGGAGGCGGCATACACGCCCTGGTAGGGACTGGACATGAGCCCCAGCATGCTGGACAGGGTGACGATCAGGCTGTGGTGGCCCGCGCTCGCATGCGCGCGCAGTCGCGGCAGCGCGGCGCGGGTCATCGCCAGCGTACCGAATACATTGACTTCGAACTGCTGCCTGAGTCGTTTGTCATCGACCAGCTCAATCGGCCCCGGCTGCGCGTAGCCCGCGTTGTTGACCAGGCAGGTGAGTTGCATCCCGGCCTGGTCGATCTGAAGCAGTGCCTGCGCAATCGACTCATGGTCGCAAATATCCAGTCGCAGTTTGAGGCTGGCATTGTCAGGAATATCCGTAAGCAGCGCAGTGGTCGGTGCGCTGGCAATCACGGTGTGTCCGCGAGCGGCGGCCATGGAGGCGATTTCCTTGCCGATGCCACTGGATGCGCCGGTTATCAATAATGTCTGCCGTATGGCCACGCGGCGAGCTCCCTGTATATTGCGGTCAGGACGTGTGCGACGCGGACGACTTCAGCTTGTACCGGATGCACAGCACAGTGAAGAGGATGAACGCTGCGACGAACACGGCGGTATTGGCCAGCACCAGACCGATCTGCTTTTCCGGCGGCACCGCCGGGTTGTAATAGAGGTAGATATTCACGGCCAGTATGAACAGGTAATTGCCGATGAAGTAGCCGATACTCCACAGCGGCAGATGCGGCAGCCTGAACGCGCTCCGGTGTGGGTAGCCGCGCCTGATCAGGAATCCGTCGATGCGCTGGTTGGCGTACACGATGGTGAAAATGGTCAGCAGCCAGCCGAAGTAATTCCACAACGGGATGTCGAAATGCCAGGCGGCGGAGGTGGTGATCCAGAAATAAATCTTGCCGAGGAACCAGTACTCCCCGAGGTGCGCGACAGGATCGACGACGAAATCCGTCCAGGTGGTCAGCAGCGCGGCCCACAGCGCAACCTTCAGCGAGAGCAGCAACTGCATGTTTTCCGTCCGCTCGATGCCGTTGGGGCCTTTGTGCAGCGGTGACATCAATGTATAGACAGCGGAGTGGCCGAAGTAGGACAGCGCGGCAAAGCTTAACGACGCGAACAGCGGGATTCCTGCAATCCACAGCTCGTTCGGGAAACTCGCTGGATAGTACTCGTACCACGCAAACGGGAAGCCGGTGCGCGTGCTGGTAAATTCCGACAGCCAGCCGATGAACGTGCCGACGATCAGCCACAGGAACATGCGCAGCCAGCCGCGTTCGGCGGCGGCGACGATCAAAAACGTGATCACAAGGCTGACCACGTAGGGGCGATCGACGAACATTGAGATTACGTAATCCATTGTTGGTGATTCCTCATTGGATGGCTTGCGATTTCATTTGTACGCTTCGGCTAGATTGGTGGGGGGCTTGGTTTGGTTTGATCGCGCGACGGAGAATGCGGCTTCTGGCTTTCGCTGGGACACGCCAAAAAGCGCACATCCATGTGCAGGCTCGGGTGGCGACATCCATGTCGCCACACGGTCCCAGCGAAAACCAGAAGCCGCATTCTCCTTCAACTTGCATCTCCTATTTCCCAGCGAAACCATTATCCAGGTTTTGTATCTTTTGCTTTTTTAGGTCGATTACGCTGGTGCTGATTGAGAAGGAGACCTGCCTGCATGGCTGGGACCGTGTGGCGACATGGATGTCGCCACCCGAGCCTGCACATGGATGTGCGCTTTTTGGCGTGTCCCAGCCATGCAGGCAGGTCTCCTTCTCCGCCGAGAAACAAAATCCAAGGGCCCGAAAGCTTTCATTACAGCGAATCGTGCTTTCCCCTCAACGGCCATACAAAAACATCATCAACTTCTCCATCCTCTCCGCCGTCTTCACAGAGTAAGGAAACCACGTCGGCTCCTTCTTGCGCCGACGCGGTTCAACCATCACCGCCTGCGTATAACAAAACGCATGCAGACCGTGCTCATTGCCGTGACGGCTGCCGACGCCGCTCTGCTTGATGCCGCCGAAGGGCAGGCCCTGTACGCCCGCATTCAGGATGCAGTCATTGACACAGACGTTGCCCGCCTGGATGCGCCTGGCGATGGCTATGCCACGCTGGATGTCCCGCGTCCAGACGCTGGCATTCAGGCCGAACTCACTGTCGTTGGCATGGCGGATCGCCTCCTCGAGATCGTCGACTGCCATCACGCAGGCGACCGGGCCGAAGGTTTCCTCGACCATGATCTTCATGGAGTGATCTACACCAGCCAGGAGCGTGGGTGCAAAATAGTGGCTGCCATCGGCGGACGGCAGTTGCTGTCCGCCGGTCTCCAGCCGGGCGCCCTTGTCCAGCGCTTCGGCGATGTGGGCTTTGACGATATCGATTTGCTTTGGACCGATGAAGGGACCGTACTGCGCCGTGGCGGCGGGTTCATCCGGCCCGGTGCGGATCGCCTGGATTTTGGCTTTGAGCAGGCGCGTAAATTCAGTGGCGATGGCCTTTTCAACGTAGATGCGCTCCACCGACATGCACACCTGGCCGGTCATGAAACAGGCGCCCCAGGCAGCGGCGTTTACCGCGCGTTCGAGGTCGGCGTCGCTGAGCACGATCATCGGGTCCTTGCCGCCCAGCTCCAGCAGCACGGGTGTCAGGCGCCGGCTGGCGCGCTCCATCACGCGCCGGCCGGTCTGTGAGGAACCGGTTACCGCGATCATGTCGACCTGGTCGACCAGCGCCGCGCCGGTCGGTCCCTCGCCGATCAGGCACTGTAAAACACCGGGCGGCAGCACCCGATTGAAGGCGTCTATCGTGTACTTCACCGCGAGTGGGGTGATCTCCGAAGGTTTCACCAGCACAGCATTGCCGGCGTAGAGCGCTGGCAGTGCGTCGCCTATCGCCAGCGTGAGCGGTGCGTTCCACGGAGCGATGACGCCGACCAGGCCATATGGCTGGTAATAGATGAGGCCCTTTTTTCCGATCAACGGAAACGTGCCGACCTTGCGTGGGCGTAGCCACTTCGCTGCTCGCCTGGAATAGTGGCCGATGTCCTGGCACACGGAAAACATCTCGCCAATGACATCGAAAGGAACCTTTCCGGTCTCCTGCGCCAGCGCGCGCTGGATTTTGTCCTTGTCCTTTAACATTTCCTTGCGCGCGAGTTTCAGCAGGCGAACACGTTCTTTGACCGCCAATGCTGCCCAGGCCGGTTGTGCGCTGCGCGCGAGGTTGGCTGCTGCATGCACTGCGTGAGCGTCGTCGATCGGGAGGTTTGCAATGACGTGTGAGGTTGCTTTGTCCAACACCGAAATGGCGGGCATGTATCCCCCTGCTGGGCCTGCGCTGCTCTGGAGCATAGCTGCTTTCTCGCTACTCAAAAAGTGACTGACAGTTCCAGCCCGTACGTTCGTGGTGCTCCCAATATATAGGATCCGGCGCCAAGCGATTCCGTGTTCGAAAAGCCGCCCTGGAAGTAGTTCTCGTCTGTCAGGTTATCGACGAACAGCCACAGCTGAACGTTGTCGTGTCCGGTCGGCGTGAAACCCAGGCGAAAATTCCATAAGGTGACGTCATCTATCGTGGCGCGATCGCGAAACTCCGTGTCCCAGGCGATCGCATCAAGCCCGGTGAACAGGGAGTCGCGGTAATACATCGAAAGCCGTGGCGCAAACTCGCCAAGCGCGCTGGGAACGAGCACCATCGCGGAAAATGAGTACGTCAGTTCCGGGATGCCGGCAAACGCTTCCTCCGAACGATCAACGGTAGACAATACGGGAGGGTTAACGGAGTTATTGACAGTGCCGGCAAGGAACTCGTCATAACTGGCGTCGGTGTAACTGGTGGTGGCATTCAGCACGACATTGGGCAGCGGGAGCACGGTCAGTTCTGTTTCAAATCCTCTTATCGTCGCGGCGCCGGCGTTGTCGATGTAGAACAGGATGTCGGCGAAGGTCGCGCCCTGTTCGGCGACCCGGATCTGTATGTCGTCGTAATCCATATAGTAGAACGCGGTGTTGAAACGCACGCGCTGGTCAAACGCGTCCAGTTTCACGCCCACCTCGTAGTTGGTCACGGACTCGGGCTCGAACTCCTGTATTTCCAGGCCTTTCATTTCAAACCCACCCGATTTAAAACCCTTGCTGTACGTCAGGTAGAACAGGGTGCTGTCGAGCACGGTATCGACAAGGTACTGGTCGGGAATCGTGAAGGCATTGGTGATGGTCGGCGTCCATTTCGACCAGTCCTGGTCGTCTTTCACGACGCCGTTATCCGCCGTGATGACGTCACCTTCAAGCGTGACGTACTGATCGACCGTGCGCAGGGGCAAGAACGTCGGCGGGTTGGCATAGAAGCCAGTCGGGTCGGCCAGCGAGACCACGCCAAACGCGCAGAGCGCGTTGCTGGCGCCGGGAACCAGATTGGCGTCGACGATTGCCTGGCAATCAGCCTCATAGAGCGTGGCCTCCCGCTTGCGCTTCTCCGTGGTGTAGCGCGTGCCCGCCGTCAGCGAGTACCAGTCGGTCACCTCGTAGGTGCCCTGGGCGAAGATCGCATAGCTGTCATTCGTAAGGCTGCTATTGGTGGCACCGCTGATCCGCGGTATCAACACATTCTGGTCATCCTTGTAGCTATAGCCATTGAAGCCAACCTGGTTGCCGGTGATATTGTTGTCGATCTCCTCCCGCGCGAGAAAAATACCGGTGGTATAGGTCAAGCGCTCGTCCAGCGCCGTCCCTGAAAGTTGCAGTTCTTCGCTGTATTGGTTGCGCTCTTCGTCTTCCGGCAAGGAAAAGTTACCGTAGCCTGCGGCCAGTGATCGCTGCAGGGCGCCCAGCACCGCGACAGGACCCGTGGCAACCCCTTCGATGTCAGTCCCGTCGGTATCATCGACAATGCTGATATCCTGCTGGTTGCTCCAGGCGGTGACGCTCTTGATCTCAAAATTGTCGTATTCCCAGTTCAGGTCAGCCCCAGAATCTGGCTGGTCATCTCAAACTGGGTAGGGCCATTGAGCAGGACTTTGGTGTCCTTGGACTCTTCTTCGCTGGCGTTGCAGCGCGACTGGTAGGAGTTGGGCGCGGTGAAGCCAGGCCAGGTAAAGGTGTTGAACACACCGTTTGGATTCTGGTAGACGCAGGAAAAGCCGGCGCCGTTTTCGTTGATCTTTGACCAGTAATAGAACACATCGGCGTTCAATGTGTCCGTCGGTTGCCAGATCACGCGAGCGGTCGCGCCGAGTCGATCCTCGTCACCGTATTTGTCGCCGTTGTAGGTGTTTTTTACGTAGCCATCCAGGTTGGTGCTGTTGAGGCTGACTCTGGCGGCCATCTTGTCCTCGATCAGCGGAATATTGCCCGTCGCCTTCAGGTCGACACGGCCGTAGTTGCCCACGCGGGTCGCAACCTCCCCCTCGTAGTCCTCGGTATTCGGTAACTGCGTGGTGACCAGCAGCGCGCCGCCGGTATTGTTCTTGCCGAATAACGTGCCCTGTGGCCCGCGCAACACCTGCACGGACTCGGTATCCATGATCTCCAGCAGTTGGCTGTCGGTGCGAGCGATGTAAATGGAATTGATATAAACACCCACGCCCGGATCTAGCGCGGCATTCGCCTCTTTTTGCCCGATGCCGCGGATAAAAATGAGGCGCCTTGTTGCCCATTTCGCTGAAATTGAGGCCCGGTACGGATTCTTGCAGATCGCGGGTATTGGCGATCCCGGCGATCTTCATCGATTCGGCGGAGAAGGCCGAGATGGCGACGGGGGTGTCCTGCAATTCTTCTGCGCGTTTGCGCGCTGTCACGATGACTTCTTCCAGCGCCAGTTGGCTCTGCGCACTGGCAGGCGGGGTGACAGCCTCTTCAATGGTCTCGGCGAGCGAAGCGTGAGTGAAAGCCAGAGGGCCGCAACCATACCAGTGCCGAGCAATGATTGATGCAGTGTTTTCATGGCGGTGATGCCTTTGTTATTAGCGTAATGGGCAGCTTGCCGGTTCGGCCTAGAGTGTTTCGTTGCTGTTGTCCGCCGTGCTTGCCAGTTGGTGTGCCCAGCGATAGTCGATCTTGCCGTTCGCGGTCAGCTTGAATGGCGTGACCACCATTGCGCGCGGAATTTTGTAGCCCGCGATAAATCGCCTGCAGTGTTCCTGCAGGGCTGCAATCGTGAGCGCCTTGCCTTGTTCGCATTCGATGACCGCGACGACGCGCTGCTGCCACACCGGGTCACTCACGCCGACTACCGCGCAATACATCACATCGGGGTGAGTGAGCACCGCGCGCTCCACTTCCTCGACGAAAATTTTCTCACCACCGGAGTTGATGCACTGCGAACCGCGCCCGGCCAGCGTGAAGCTGCCGTCGGGGTCCACTCGCGCGTAATCGCCAGGCAACACCCAGCGCACGCCCGACTTGTCCGTCAGGAACGTGCGCGCGGTTTTTCCGGATCGTTGTAGTAGCCGAGCGGAATATGCCCGCGCATCGCCAGTCGCCCGATCTGGTCGCTGCCGGGTGGCACCGGTTCCAGGTTGTCATCCAGCACCGCCATCAGCGGGTTGGGTGCAAAGCCCGGCCCGCGCAGCGTGTCGAAGCGCCCCGTTTCGCGCGCCGCGCTGCCGATTTCCGATCCGCCGATGCCACCGGTGATATACACCGACTCGCCGAAGGCCTGTTGCAGCATGGCCCTGCCCTCGGTGGAGAGGACCGCGCCGCCCGATGCGATAATCACGAGGGAAGGGGTGGCGTAGTCTCCGCGCATTTTTTCCTCCGCGATGCGCCGCGCCATGGCGTCGCCGATCAGGCTGAGCATTACCACGCTTTCTGCCGCGATGGCGCGCAGCACGTCCGGAGGATCGAGGCTGTGCGTGACAGGAATAATCGCCACGCCGCCGGTGTACAGCGTGATCAGCGTGGAAAACTGGCCGCCACCGTGCATCAGCGGCGACAGCATCATCGTGCGCATCGCGCCCGGATTGTTGGCGTGCTGCAGGATGTCCTCGGGCTTCTCGGTAGGCTGGTTCATGCACAGGACGTTGTGATAGAAATCCTCGTGGCGCCAGAGTACGCCCTTGGGCATGCCCGTGGTGCCGCCGGTGTAGATCAGGTAAATGTCATCCGGGCTGCGCGGTGCAAAATCGCGAGTCGCCGCCTGTTCCGCCAGTGCGTGGTCATAGTGTTCGCCCAGTGGCGTGCGGCCGGCGTCGTCGGCTGTAGTGTCTTCTCCTGCGTCATCCAGGAACAGATAGGTTTTAAGCTGCGGATAGCGCGCTGCGAGCTCCGCCACACGCGGCAGGAATGACCGCTCGTACACCAGTGCGACCAGGTCGGCGTCCTGCCACAAGTGCTCAAGCTCCGGGCCCACATAGCGGAAGTTGATGTTCACGGCGACGGCGCGAATTTTCCAGCACGCCAGTAGCGCTTCCAGCCATTCCACGCGGTTGTACGCGTAAATCCCGACGTGCTGCCCCGGAGCCACCCCGCGTTGTAGCAGATAGTGCGCGAGCTGGTTCGCACGACGGTCCAGTTCCACGCGACTGCGGCGCTCGGTACCTGCGATGACGCAGGGCGCATCGGGGTTGGCGTCGCACAGCGCTTCGAAAAGGTCCGCCAGTTGGTATTCCATCGCGCTCGTTCCTCGGCCGCCGTCGGGAGTCAATCCGCCAGGTTTATTGCTATTAGTCGGACGTGTCGGCTTGTCTAATATTACAATACGAACATATTGTTATTTGTATCAGCTTTCGTCCCGCATGGGAAGACCCGACTGAAGCTTGCGTTTCGTTTGCCTACAACGTGCTTACACCAAGGATGCCAGCTTCACCACGCGCGTGGTGGGCACGACCGTCTCCTCGATGTTTGGCCCGACCCAGCGCACCCCCAATACCGTGTTCACGTGGCCGGCAAGATCCAGCCAGTTCGGCACGCCAGGGTCGCTGTGCGCCACCACGCAGCGGATCGCGCCATCGGGTCCCGCCGTTGCGGTGGCGTTGTTCAGGGCGATCTGGTGGTAGCGGTAGTCGAGCGTTTCCATCCAGTGATTGTGCAGCGCAATCATCCAGTAATCGCACTGCGGCGGCGTAAACTCAACGATCAGCGCTTCGTCCGGTTGCAGTTTGAGATACGCCATCTGCCATTTGATCTGTGGGTCCATGAATTTTTTGGTGTCGTCCTCCTGCGCGTCCCAAAATACATTGGGTTTGGATGCGTTGCGTTCTGCCCAGCCCGCGCCAATTTGCGTCAGCATGCGCGCATGCTGTACGCAGCCGCCGAGCACGAACTCCAGCACATCGGCGGTGAGGGTCGGCGGCGGTTCCGGTATTGCGTTGATGCGCTCGATGCGTATCTGCGCCGCGCGCTCCTTGTGCTTGCGGTGAAAGGTCTGGCGGATCGTGAGGCTCGCCGTATCCGGCTCAAGGCGCAGCCAGTTGCCGGGGTGTTCGCGTTGCGACAGGATCACTTCAAACGTGCCATCGGCATTGATCGCCAGTTGCTCCTCGTGCAGCGTCGTGCCCGTGCCGCGCCCACCGCCGCCAAAGCCGCCGCCGGGGAAGGTGTTGAAGCTTATCCATTTGGCCTCGCCGCGCGTGCCTGAAATCCGATAGTCGCAGTCGCCCTTCAGCTTGCAGCCGAGGTAGATGTTGTCGGGATTTTCCGCCACCAGCTTGATGGTTTCGTGACAGGTGCAGATCAGCGTCGGGTTGCGGGCATACGCCCATTCGAGCCGCTCTTCCAGCGCGCCGCGCAACAGGCGCGTCAGCAGTCGGTAACCTTCCACCGCGTCGAGCGGGTCCTCTATGCCAGGGCGCAGCACGTCGTTTCCGGCGGCCTTGAGGTCGTCGCAGAATTTACTCCAGAGTTCGCCGGACATCAGGCGCGACTCGGCGACTGCTCTTCGCTCGTTGTTCGAAGTCATGCTTTTGGCTCCTGTGGTCGGCGGCGCGGGGCTCGCCAATGAACTGCGTAGTTATTTTTCTGTGGCGTCGCGCACGTCATGGTGGGCCCAAAATATAGTCGTCGGTCCCGGGTTTGTGATACCAGCCGCCGGATGCGTGTGTGCCACCGTCCACGTGGATCGTCTGGCCGGTGATGTAGCTAGCCATTTCAGAAGCCAGGAACACCGCCGCGCCCGCCATTTCATCGACGTGCCCTGCGCGCGCCATTGGAATCGTGTAGGCGAAACGCTCTTCCGCCCCTGGCGGAGCCATGGCCATGATGCCCTCGGTGAGCGTGACGTCCGGCGCCAGTGCATTGACGCGTATGCGGTGCGGTGCGAGTTCCAGCGCTGCGGTTTTGGTGTAGTGGATCACGCCGGCCTTGGCCGCGGCGTAGCTGGCGTAGCCCGGCGCCGCCCGCACGCCCTCGATGGATGTGACGTTGGCGATGCTGCCGCCAATCCCCGCCTCGACCATTTTGCCGGCCACCCGTTGCCTGCACAGGAACACGTGCCTGAGGTTCGCGCGATAGAGCGCATCCCAGCCCTTCTCGGCGGTATCGAGCAGTGGCGAATAGAATACGCCACCGGCGTTATTGACCAGGATGGACACGGTGCCGAGCTCTGCCATCGTGCGCTCCAGCGCGGCGTCGACCGCAGCCGCATCGCGCACGTCGGCCACGATGCCCAGCGCGCCAATCTCCGCGGCCGCGGCCGTACAGGCATCGGGGTTGATTTCCCAGATGGCGACCGAGGCACCGAATGCCGTGAGCCCGGCAGCGATGCCCCGACCAATACCGGAGCCGCCGCCGGTGACCACCGCGACGCGACCATTCAGCAGAATTTTGGAAGGATCAATTGCCATCGGACTGCCCTTGTTGGGAAAGTGAGCCAAATGATAGTACTGTAATGAACGGGCAAAAAGTCGAATGCCCCGCCCTGTGATACTTACAATATATCTATAATGTTAATATAATGCCACCACTGTCAAGCCCAGAGTGCACACTGCATGGTCGCACGCAAAGAACCACGGATATGAATCAGCTCGCCAGCGATCACCGGCACTTTCCTGACGCGTCTTTCACGTCGTTGGCGCATATCCCGGGGAAAGCCGGTATCCCGATTCTCGGCATGACGCCTGCACTATTCCGGGATTTCTACGGCACGATAAACAGGCACCATGCGCAATTCGGCCTGGTATCGAAAATCGGCATCGGCCTGCAAAAAGGCGTGCTGGTGCTCGGGCCACAGAATTGCCAGCAACTGTTGCTGGATACGGAGCGCAATTTCTCCAGCCAGATGGGATATCGCGACACTGCCGGCACCTGGTTTGGCGGCGCGATTCTGTCGCGGGATTTCGACGAGCACCGCCTGCACCGCCGCGTGTTCCAGACGGCGTTCAAGTTTGACGCGATGCAGGGCTACTCCGAGGGCATCAACACGATTATCCGCGACGCGCTGGCGAGTTGGCAGGGCAGGCAACAGATCGTGTTCATGCCGTTCATCAAGGAGTTGCTGATGAACGTCGGCGCCAGGGTGTTTTATGGGATTGACGACCTGGGCGACGACGCACAGCGATTTGCAGATGCGTTTCGGCTGATACTCGACAAAGGCATGCTCAGCCTGATCCGTAAGGATGTTCCGCCACTGGCTTACCACTACGGGCAGAAAGGCAGGCGCTTCGTCTACCAGTACCTGGACTCGCTGATCGAGGACAGGCGCAGCAGCGAAGGCAAGGATTTCATGTCCTACCTGGTGAAAAGCACGCGCGACGACGGCACCTACTTTGACAACGAAGAACTGATCGACCACTTGTCGTTCCTGTTCTTCGCGGCCTACGACACCACCAGTGCCGGGCTGTGCCATCTGCTGATGCACCTGGCGGCGAATCCTGCACTGCAGGAATCGCTGCGTGCGCAGTCGCTGCACCTGGCGCAGGCGGAGGTCACGTTTGCGGATGTCGATCAACTGCCGGGCATCGAGATGGCATTCAACGAAGCGCTGCGGCTCTACCCGTCGGCCTCGATTCTCCTGCGGCGCAGCGTCCGGCCCTGCCAGATAGGCGGTGTTGAGATTCCTGCGCACACGGTGTTGTTCATGGTCCCGGGATTCAACCACCGCATGCCGCAGTACTGGTCCGACCCCGAGACCTTTGACCCGGATCGATTCAGCGAGGAACGCCAGGAGCAGCGCGGCCACAAATTCCAGTTCATGCCGTTCGGCGGCGGCGCGCACAAGTGCATCGGCATGAACTTCGCGCAGATGAATGCCAAGCTGTTCATGCACCAGTTGCTGCGGCAGTACCGTATACGCCTGAAGCCAGGCTACAAGGTGCGTTCCCAGATACTGCCCACGCCCTGCCCGCCGCAGGGACTCCCGTTGCTGATCGAAGCGCTCTGATCGACCAATAAACCACAGGACACACCATGCCGATTCATTATGCAAAGAACGACGAGCATATCGTTGTCATCACCATCGACAGGCCGGAGGCCAGGAACGCCTGCGACATCTACCATTTTCGGGATCTCGCAAACGCGTGGCGCGAGTTCAACGCCGACGACGACGCCTGGGTGGCGATCATCACCGGGGTAGGACGCAACTTCATGTCCGGCGCTGATCTCAAGACATTCATTCCGCAGGTGACCAAACTGCAGCAACAGATTGCCGGCGGCGGCGTCGAGGAGATCGACGGCTGCAAGCTCAGCGATGCCGTGGATGCGGTGCTGCGCAATGCCAGGATTTACAAACCCATCATCGCCGCGATCAACGGGCCGTGTGTGGCGGGCGGCATGGAAATGCTCGGCGGCGTGGATATCCGCGTGGCCACCGAGCACGCGAGTTTTGGCGTGCTGGAGCCCAGGCGCGGATTATTCGCAGGCGGCGGCACGACAGTGCGCCTGCCGCGCCAGCTGACCTACCCGGCGGCGATGGAATTCCTGCTTACTGCCGAGCAGTTCCCGGCACGGCGGGCGCTGGAACTCGGTCTGCTCAACGAAATTGTCGCCGAGGACGAGTTGCAGGCGAAGGCGCTCGACTGGGCGCGTCGCATTGCGGTGAACGCGCCGCTCTCGGTGCAGGCGACCAAGGAGTCCGTGTTGCGCGGACTCGGCGAAACCATGCGCGATGCCTACAAAATCGAGTCCGAGCTCAGCCGCCGCGTGTTCAGCAGCGAGGACGCGAAGGAAGGCCCGCGCGCGTTTGCGGAAAAACGCCCACCGCGCTGGCAGGGGAAGTGAGCGCGCATGCCGGTGAATAATCGACTGCCCTGCATCGTCGGGGTCGCGCAGAAGACATGGCGAGCCGAAGGGGGCAATGCGCCGCATCCGCTGCTGCAGAATGTCGAAGTCGCCAACGCGGCGCTGGCGGACTGTGGCAACCCGGATGTCCTGCGCTGCATCGACGAAGTGGATGTCGTGCGCAGCCTGAGCTGGCACTACGACGATTTTCCCGCCGAACTCGCCGCCGCGCTGGGACTGCCGCCCGGTGAACGCAAACTCTCCGGCATGAGCGGCACCGGCCCGCAACGTTTTCTGTGCGATGCCGCGGAGGCCATCCTGCAGGGCCAGCGCAGTGCGGTACTGGTGAGCGGGGGCGAGGCGCTGGCTACCGTCAAGCGGGCAATGAAAGCCGGTGCGGCACTCGACTGGCCGCAGGCGCGCAGCAAGCCCGAATACCCGTTTGAAGACCCCGCGCATCCCAGCGAACGACGCCATGACATTCGCCAGGCCTACACCACGTTCGCGATCCTCGATTCCGCACGCCGCGCGCACCTTCGCCTCACGCCGGATGAAAACCGTCGGCAGGAAGCGGCGATGATGGCGCGGTTGAGCGCGCGTGCGGCCGCCAATCCGCTGGCCTGGTTCCGCAAGGAACACAGCGCGGACAGCCTGTTCGATCTGTCCGACAACGACCGCATGGTGGCGACGCCATTTTCCAAAAACACGATGGCCTTCATGGACGTCGACATGGCCGCGGCCCTGCTCATCACCAGCCATGGACTGGCCGATGAACTCAACATCCCGGCGGCGCAACGCATCTACCTGCACGGGTGGGGCTATGACAAGTCGCCGCCGTATATCGCGCAGCGCGCCGAGCTGTTCCACTCGCCGGCGATGCGCGCGGCCAGCGAACAGGCGCTTGCGATGGCCGGCGTGACGGCTGCGGAACTGGACTTCCTCGACCTCTATTCCTGCTTCGCCAGCAATGTGAACTTTACCCGCGATGTGCTGGGTATCGCCGACGATGACCCGCGCGCGCTGACCGTCACCGGCGGGCTGCCGTACTTTGGTGGCCCCGGCAATAACTACACGACGCACGCGATTGCCACCATGGTGGAACTGCTGCGCGACAACCCGCGCAGCAAGGGGCTGGTGACAGCGGTGGGCATGCACATGACGAACCACAGCTTCGCGGTGTATGCCTCCGAGCCACGGGAGATCGATGCGGTTGCAATGCCCAGCCCGGGTGTTGATCACAGGAAAATCGCGAACCTTGAAACCGGGATCCGGGACATTGTCGACAGCGCCACTGGCCCGGCAGTGATCGTGGGCTACACCGTATTGCACGGCAAAGCCGACCCGTACGCGCTTGCGATCTGCGAGTTGCAGGGCGGCGCCCGCTGTTACGCCAGGTGCGACGACGCCGATACCGTGGCTGCGATGCAGGAGCAGGAGTGGGTCGGCCGGGAAATTCGCCTGAGCTGCGACAACGGGGTGAATACATTGGCCCGGTAGCGCCGGACGGGAGCGATTGATGAATTTTTTGCGGAGGCAGGGCTATAGTTTTCAGGGATTCTGATATAACCTTCCCATCTAATTGAAATTAAAGGGGAATGGATATGACCAGAGCAATTTTTTTCCTTGCGCTGCTACTTCCCTGTCTCAGTCTTAACGCCTCCAACTTTCCCCGTCCCACCGCACTCGAACCCGCGATTCAGTTCTGGGTCAAGGTATACACCCGGGTGTCGACTAACCAGGGTTACATTCACGACAACGAAAATCTGTCGGTGATTTACGAAGTGCTCGATCTGCCCGTCTACGCGAGCCGCGACATCAGGAATCAAAAAACGGATACGGCCATCCGACGCGTGCGCAGTGCGCTGCAAAGTCTTGGCAATGGCAAGCGCTCTGGCCTCAATAGCACCGAAGCGGCGGTGCTGGCCTCCTGGCCCGAGGGCACAACCTCCAAAACATTCGCGCAGGCCGCCGAGCGTGTGCGCTTCCAGCTCGGCCAGTCCGATCGCTTCAGGGAGGGCCTGGTGCGCTCCGGACAGTGGCGGCCACATATTCGCGAAGTGTTGGCCAGGTACAATCTGCCGAAGGAACTCGAAGTGTTGCCACACGTGGAGTCATCCTTTAACCCGGAGGCATACTCCAAAGTGGCCGCCGCGGGATTATGGCAATTCATGCCGGCGACCGCGCGCCAGTACATGCGCGTCGACCATGTGATAGACGAGCGCATGGACCCGTTCATCGCGACGGACGGGGCAGCCCAACTGCTCAAGTCCAACTACAAGGTCACCGGCACGTGGCCGCTGGCGCTGACCGGATACAACCACGGCGCAGGCGGGATGTCGCGTGCGGCGAAGGCGCTCGGCACCACCGAAATCGACGTCATCGTGCGCAACTACAAGGGCAAGGCCTTCGGCTTCGCCTCGCGCAATTTTTACGCTTCATTCCTGGCAGCACTGGAGGTCGACAGCAATCCGGGACGCTATTTTGGCAAAATCCAACTGGATGCTCCGGTTGCCTACAACGTCGTGACCATCAAGAACGCTGTTTCTGCGGGGGCGCTGGCGCGGTCGGCAGGAATCAGTACCGACTTGCTCAAGGAGCACAATCCGGCCCTGCGGGATCCCATTTGGCGAGGTGAAAAGTATATACCGCAGGGCTTTGAGGTACGCGTACCGACCGGGCAACTGCGGCGTCCGCTATCCACCACCGTGGCTTCTCTTTCCAGTGACGCGCGTCCGGCCGCACAGGCATCGACCTCTGGCAAGGAGCACCGTGTTGCACCGGGTGATTCCCTGTCCTCGATTGCCCGGCGCTACGGTGTATCGGTATCGAGCCTGATGGCAGCGAATGGCCTGAGCAATCATTCAATCCGCTCTGGTGCTACGCTGGTTTTACCGGGCAGCCAGAGCCGTGGTGAGACGCTGACCGCCGAGCAGGTGGCGAGCACGCGCACACGCCTTGCCAGCGCACAACCGCAGAGCCAGGCCAAGTCACCGTCCCAGAGCCAGGAGTATGTTATTCGCAATGGTGATTCACTCTGGAGCATCGCGCGGCGTTTCAAAGTATCCCCGCAACAATTGATGGCCTGGAACGATATTTCCACCAAGAAGCCCATCCAGCCCGGCCAGCGACTGAAGATCGCCAGCGCCAGCTAATCGTCCTGCTGCGACGGATTGCCGGGTTTGTTGCCCGGCGACTTTTTGCGCGGCGCCTTTTTCCGGGTCACTGTCAGCCAGTCCAGGCTGACACCCGACAACGCACTGAATTTTGAAATCCGGTAGATCAGCGCCAGCCCTTCCGGGCGGCGCCTCACAGTGGGTTCGTTCACCCGCGGAATAAACCAGGCGATCACCAGCACGCGCAGCGCCGCGCTGCTGGCGAAGACCAGGAACAAGGGGCTGGACGGCGCCAGCCACGCGGGCAGCAGCGCCACCAGTGTCGGTGCGCGCGCCGCCAGCAACCCGCCCGCCAGGCCACCTGCGAACACCACGGCGGCGGTAATGCTCGCCTGCACCGCCGCGTAAGCCGCAAACCCCGTCCGATGTGGCCGCAGGTCATACAAAAAATTCGAGGTACTGAGCGAGAAGCCGCTCCAGACCGCGCCCGAGGCGACCTGCACCAGCAGCAGGTAATAAAAGTTTGGCGACACCAGCCACAGGAGCGGCAGGCACGGCAGTGTGCAGCCGGTCAGGAGGATGACCACGCGGTTGCCGTACCGGTCGCTGAAGCGTCCCCAGAAACCCAGTAGCAGGAACTGGGTAACGATGGAGGCAGCGGCATTGATGCTGTACTCCAGATAGGTGAATTCCAGGCCATTCAGCATATGCACGGCGAAAAACGGCGCGGAAATGGCGACCGCGCCCATCATGCCGGAAAGAAAGAACGTGTAGTGGCGGAATCCGGGCTCGCGCAGCGCATGCAGCATCTGGCCGATGCTGGTGCGCAACTTCCGGTGGCTCTGGTCCGCGCTCACGGGTTCCGGATCGTGCATCTTCCACAGCAGCAGCGATGAGCAGGCACGCCCCAGCGCCGCGAAAGCAAACAGCAACGCGAAACCCAGCCCGGTACTGCCGCTGCGCGCGCACAGCGTCAGCATGCCGCCGCCGGCGATGAAGATCAGCAGCGAGGAGATCATCGTCAGGCGGGTACGAAACGCAAAGAAAGTGCCGCGCCTGCGCGGCGGCACGATGCTGCCCATCCACGCGCGCCAGTGCGGCTGTATCAGGTTGAGCGCGGCGCTGTAGGCCGAGGCCAGCACGATCAGCCACAGGCTGGGCTCTCGCAGCTGCGCCATGCCGATCCAGCCGATGGCGGCGACGACAACGGCCTGCAATGCGGCCACCGTCACGACCAGGTGCTTGCGCGACCAGCGGGTGCCGATCCAGATGGACAGCAACTGTGCCCACGCGCCAAACAGCTGGGGCACGGCGGTCAGCGCACCCATCTGGGTGGCGCTGGCCTGCAGGTATACCGCAAACGCATTGAAGAAATTATCGCCGGTGGCGGTCATCGTCGCCGAGGCGACCGACTCCTGCTGCGACAGGCGCAGCGTGCGACGCAACCATGAACTGCGCTCGCCGCGCCTGCTCACGGTGGCGTCCACCGGGGGTGAGGCGGGTTCGCTCACATAGCTTCGGCGTCGGCTTTGACGCGCTCGCGCAACTGGGCAGCCTTGATGATCCTGTGCAGCATGTCGGCGTAGGTCCAGCCGGCCAGCGCGGCCATCTTGTTCAGGTGCCCGTCCCAGCACCAGCCCGGATTCGGGTTGACCTCCAGCAGGCGCGGGGTGCCCTGGCTGTCCAGGCGCCAGTCGAAGCGGGCGTAGTCGCGGCAGCCGAGTCGCTCGAACAGCTTCTGGCAGCTCGCGTGCAGGAATTGCTCGGTCGCGCTGTCCAGCTTCGCCGGTATGGAGCGGATATTGGCGTAGGGTGAGTCTGGGTCCCACTTGGCCTCATAGCCACAAATCCTAGGCAGGCCCTCGGGGAGCAGTGAGTAGTCCTCCTCGATGATGGGCAGGAACTTGAACTGCCCCGGCGGGTTGCCGATGATGCCCACGCTGATGTCGGCGCCGGTCAGGTACTGCTCGATCAGCACGGGCTGGTCATAGCCGAACTTCTGGCGGATCGACACCAGCGCATTTTCCAGCTGCCGGAAGTCGTCGCACACGTTGTCGGCGGTGATGCCGAAACTGGAATCGCCCATGTTGGGTTTGATGATGACCGGGAACTGCACGGCGACTTCGATGAACGTCGTGTCATCCGGGTTCACCATGTACGCCTCGGCGACCGGGATGCCCATCTCGGTGGCCATGCCCCGCACCAGCGATTTGTCGTAGCAGTAGCTCAGGCACTGCGGGTTGCCGCCGGTGTACGGAATGCCCATGATTTCCAGCAGCGCCGGCACGTGCAGTTCGAACAGCGCGTTGTTGTAAAAGCCCTCGTCGCAGATGTTCAGCACCAGGTCGAAGTCCTTCTTCCACTTGTAGCAGTCGGTCATGAATTGGTCGTGGCGGTCAAAGTAGGTGAATTCGTAGCCGGGCAGGGTCGCCAGCGCCTTCTTCATCTCGTTGACGGTGTGCACGTCGTCCTCATCCCAGGTGGAGCCCGGTTTAATGATGTCGCTCATGCGCGGGTCGCCCATCAGCACCGCGATACGCGCCGCCTTCTTCGGTGGCTTGGCGGAGGCGGGGGTGACGATCTTGTGCACGCGCCCGAGCAGGATGTTGCGGCGCGCCATCATGCCGAGATCCTGGTCGCGGGTGGAACTCGTGTCGAGGGATTCGCAGATTTCCACGTCCTCGTAGCCGTTCTCCTCCAGCAGGTCCTTCAGTTGCGCACTGCTGTACAGGCGCTCGGCGTAGAACTGGTCGGCGACCACGCCCTTCTTCACGTGGGTGATCACCTCTCGCGAGACCAGGCGCTGGTTGTCGCTGGAGATGGAGCGCTCGCGGCAGACGAAGTACGTCTTGTCGATCCACTCCCAGCTGCGCGCCTCGAACGTGGCGCGCATGTGGTCGCCGTCGGTCACGTCGATCAGCAGTTTGCCGTCCGGCCGCAGTATGCGGAAAATCTCGCCCAGCACGAGCTGGTCGTCTTCCGCGCTCTCGAAATAGCCGAAGCTGTTGCCGAGGATGGTGACGACATCAAACTGGTTGGTCTTGTAGGGCAGCTTGCGCGCGTCGCCTTCCTTGAATATGGCGCTGAGGCCCTCCCGCTTGGCCTGCGCCCGGGCCCGGCTGATCAGGTAGTGCGAGCGGTCGAAACCCTGTGCGCCGGTATACCCGCGCCGGGAAAACTCCATGACATGGCGGCCCTGGCCGCAGCACAGGTCGAGCATTTCAACGTGTTTGTCCACGCCGAGCGTTTTCTCAAATATATCGACTTCCGCCTGCGTGATCGCATTGTCGTTGACCACGTCACCGTCAGTGCGCAGGTAATTGGCGTTGAAAATGTGCTTCCACCAGTCGGCCTTGACGTAACTCTCCAGGTTCTCGACCGGTCCGAGTACGTCCGCCAGCTTGCTGTTGCGAACGTTGCGCTTGAGGGGAACTTTGACCAATTTGTTCATAGACATATTTTCCTTTTAAGAAAAAAGTAAATTTGCCTAACATGCGTTCTGACCGGCTGCCACTGCTAGCGGACACACCACGCTGATCTCGTAGTTAGATGTTCTGCGGGAACAGGGTTTGCTCTCCCTGCACGCTTGAACCCATCCCCAGAACGGGTATGAGTGTGAGGTGCGATTTTTGGTGATATAGCCCGGCTTGTAAAGAATAACTTTAGGTAAATTTATCCTGCCGTTACGATAGGGAATTTCCCGAGGCGAAAGCCCCGCCAGGCCTGTGCAAGTGCGCTCCGGGGGGGCAGGACAAACGACTATGAACGGCGACGAACCACGCGATTCCACCTACATCTCCAGCGGCGAACTGCGCGGCGGCGCGCGCGTGGCGCGCCCGCGCGATGCCGCGACCCTGCTCATCGTGCGCCACGGGGGTCGGGAGCCGCGCGTGTTGATGGGCAAGCGCGCCGCCAGCCACAAATTCATGCCGAACAAATTCGTGTTCCCGGGCGGCAGGGTGGACCCGGGCGACAGCCGTATCCTGCCGCCCCACGACCTGCACCCGGCGGTGATGGAGCGGCTGCGCCGGGGCTGCTCCGAAACGCGGGCGCGCGCGCTGGCACTGGCGGCGATCCGCGAGACCTACGAGGAAACCGGCCTGGTCATCGGCGAACCGCATTCCCCCACGCTGAAATCCCGCTCGCCGCAGTGGGCCGATTTCTTGCAACACGGCATCAACCCGCGCCTGGATGTGCTGCACCTGATCGCGCGCGCGATCACGCCGCCGTATCGCAATCGCCGTTTCGATGCGCGCTTCTTCATGATCGACGCCGAGCACATCCAGGGCGAGGTGCACGAGAAGCCGCAGGGTTCGGGCGAACTGCTCGACCTGCACTGGGTGGAACTGTCGCGCGCCCAGCACATGGAACAACTGCCGCACATCACCCGCTCGGTGTTGCAGGAGCTGGAGCGGCGCTTGCGTGCCGGTGCCGGGCCAGAAGAGAGTGGCCCGTTCAGTTACACACGTTACGGGAAGCAGGTGCTCGATTTCATCTAGGGTTGCTGTATTCAGGGCTGCTCGGGCGGCCCGATCAGCGGCGCCTTCACCGGCGCGGCCAGCCCGATATACACCACCATCGCATCCCCGACCGGGTCCGGTTGGATCGGTACATCCTTCCAGTTGTTGGTCAGCCACACATTGCCGGAGGAATCCACTTCAACCGCCGTGTTCCTGTCCAGCAGATCGCTGTGGTAGCCCGTGACGTCGGGTGACAGCGCATCACCGGTGTTCACGCCCGCCGGGCAGGACCCGGCCCTGGCGCCGCAAAAATGCGAGACGCCGCCCCGGGTGAAGTTGGCCACCCAGACATTGTCCAGGCCATCCACGGCAATGCCCCAGGCGATCGTGAGCCCACCGGGCGCGGTGTAGTCGGGCAGCAGCGGATCATCCGGCCGGGTGTTGAGCTGCACGCCGTCGAGGTTGACCATGGCCACGCCCGCATAGGAGGCAGGCGGCGTGTTGATCGGCGGCGGGCACGGCAGTTCGATTTTTCCCGACAGCGAGACCCACACGTTGCCCAGGCTGTCGGACGCCACGCCCATCGGCAGCGAGGACGAGCCGAGGTCGTATTCGCGCAGCTTGCTGCCATCCGCGGCGAAAGCCATGATGTTGCCGCTTGAGGTGCCGCTCACCCAGGCGACATCGTGGGTGTCGAACACCACATCGAACGGTTTCTCAAAATTGTCCTCGGAGATCGCCTGCCAGTTATTCGGATCGCCACCGCGATAGATGGTGACGTCCACCTGCTTGCCGTCCAGTACCTGCCCGTTGCAGCTTGCAATCCAGATATCGCCCTGTGGATTGGCCACCGTGCCCTGCGGCCAGCCGATACCGCCCTGGGTCCAGCCGCCGTCCTGCGGATTCTGACTGAGAGGATCAAACGCCTGCGCATCCGGCGACAGCGGCGCGCCAGCGGCGGTGAACTGCGAAACGCTGTTGTTGGCGATGTCGATCGGGCAGGTGCTGCCCTTGAAGCCGTAGTTGCCGACCCAGACATCGTTGGTTTGCGGCGCGATGGTCACCCCGTAACCGGCGCCGAGCACGCCGCCGCCGGTGAACGTAACCACGTCGCCGGTGGCCGGATCCATGCGAAACAGCAACTGGCTGGCGCAGTCCGGCAGGATGTAGGTATCGCTGGTGACCAGGTTGTTGACGATCCACATCTGGCCGTCCTGGTCGAAGGCCATGTTCCCCGGCCCGGCGAGATTCGTGGGATTCCCCTTGAACAGCAGCGACAGCGTCCAGGCCGAGGGCGCATTCGCACCGAGGTCTGGCTGGTAGGCGTTCGATGCCACGAGATTAAATAGAGGCACCGCGTCCAGCCACGGCGTTTTCGCCAGGTTGGCCAGTGCCCGGAACGTGTCCTGCGCGGCCTGGCCATCGAGCGGCACGGCCAGTTGCAAAAGCGATTGGCAGACGCTGGCATTGCTCGCACAGCTGGCCAGCAAATTGCCCAGTTCATTGAAGGTGCGCAGCGCGCTGTAGGTGGATTGCGGATTGTTGTCGGCATTGGTGATCGTCGCACCCGCTTCGCCGCTTTCAATATTGACCAGGTTCCTGAGCAGGCGAGGCGCCATCTGCAGGCCAATAGTGTTGCCCTGTATTTCCGCGCCGTCGATAAATTGCGCCAGTGCATACGCGGAGGCCACGGTAGTGAGTTCATTGATGGTGATGGATGCGACTTCGGGCGCGGCACCGAGCACGCTGGCCAGCACGAATGGCGCTGGCACTTCCTGCGATTGCGAGGCGAGATGCCCGCCCTTGCTGGTGAGGTAGACCACGCCCGCCTCGTCGCTGGGCGCGCGGTAGTTGATGGCAAACGCGCCGCTGTTATCCGTCTCGCCCTGGCCCAGCGCTCGCGCGCCATCGCTGCTGCTGTATACCGTGACCGTCGCCGCAACGACTGCCTCGTTGCCGCTTAGCAGGACACCCTGGAGGAGTTGCCCGCCCTGTTTGTCACTGTCGTTGGAAGAACTGCAGCCCGCGAGGAGCGCTGTGAGAGCAAGCAGTAGCAGGAAAAAGCGTGAACGGGGAATTTTGTTAGTT
>JADJAL010000036.1 GCA_016704305.1 Haliea sp.
TACGACCGCTTTTTCCGTTAGCAGGCATCCCAGCGTTCGGGCCGGTAACTTTCCTGTAAGGCTACAAGCGCTCAAAGCGTTAGAGGCAATTAAGCGACCGCACCAGACACTTTGCCTACATTCGTCGGATGAGATTTCTCACTTCCACAGTTCAGTGAGCAGGGACACCACCTAAAGCTCCATGGCACGGACTGCTGCGTGCCCTCGTCCAGAGATCTACGAACATGAATTGCAAGACCACCGCCGCGAGTGAGATTTCAGGTTGCTGGGCGGGGGTTCCGCGAATTTCGCTATTGCAGCAAGTCCAGTGCAGCAAGTGCAGTGGAGAGAGTCTGTGAGGACAACTACTCTTACCAGGCCCTTTGCATTTACGCCACATCCTGAATATCGTCGCTGACCACGCTTCGCGCCCTCTCCTCTTTCGGGTGACGATCTGTGCAATCGCCGCTGATTGTTTCATGTACTGGAGAAATCGCATGCCTGATGTGCTCGCCCGTCCGCTCACGCTGCCTTGCGGCGCGACAATACCCAATCGCCTGGCCAAGGCTGCCATGACCGAGGGCCTGGCGACGGCGCAAGGAGTGCCCACGCCGGCGCTGGATCGGCTCTATGGCCTTTGGAGCGACGGCGGCTCGGGTCTGCTCCTGTCCGGGAACATCATTGTGGACGGCGCTCACCTGGAGCGCTCGGGCAATGTGGTCATCGAGCGCGAGCCCGATGCCGCAATGCGCGAGGCGCTGGCGCGCTGGGCCCGGGCGGCTACCCGCAATGGCAACCATTTCTGGGCCCAGATCAGCCATGCCGGCCGCCAGACCCAGAAGCTCGTCAATCCACACCCCAAGGCGCCCTCGGCGGTAAAGCTGGGTCTGCCGGGCGGACAGTTCGGCGATCCGGTGGCGCTCACCGTTGCCGAGATTGAGGATATCGTGCGCCGCTTCGCTATTTGTGCGGCAGCAGTGAAGGAGGCCGGTTTTACCGGCGTGCAGGTGCACGCGGCCCATGGTTACCTGCTCTCCGAATTTCTCAGCCCGCGCAGCAACCTGCGCACAGACCGCTATGGCGGTGAACTGGCGAACCGGGCCCGGGCGCTGCTGGAGGTGGTGGCCGCCGTGCGCGCCCGCGTGGGGCCTGCGTTCCCGGTTGCAGTGAAGCTCAACAGCGCCGACTTCCAGAAAGGCGGGTTCGCCTTCGAGGACAGCCTGCAGGTGGCCGCGTGGCTGGAAGCGGCCGGCGTCGACCTGATCGAGATATCCGGTGGCACCTACGAGCAGCCGCGACTACTGGGCATCGAAGGCATGGAGGACGCGGAGGAACAGCATGTCGCGCGGTCCACCCTGATGCGCGAGGCCTATTTCGTCGACTTTGCCCTGGCGATGCAGGAAAAGGTGTCGATACCGCTGATGGTCACCGGCGGCTTTCGCCGGCGCCTGGCAATGGAGCAGGCGATCGAGGCCGGCGGCGCCGACCTGGTCGGGTTGGGGCGCCCTCTGTGCGTGCTGACCGATGGTCCGGCACGACTACTGGCGGGACTGGAGGAACTGCCGCGCTATGAGAACGAACTGGCCCTGCTGCCGCCGTGGCTGGGCTTCCTCACTCGGGTAAAGCTCATCCGCACCATTGCGGCGTTCGCGGTGCAGTACTGGTATTACGCGCAGCTGGACCTGCTGGGCAAGGAGGGCGCCGCGGCACCGGCGCTGTCGGTTTTGGCGGCGACCCGGCGGGTGATGGCGCAACAGAAGCAGTGGCTTGCCGCGCGCCGCGCCGGGTAGCTGTCACAAGTCAGGTTGAATGTGGAATAATGCGCCGCTTCGCAACTTGCCCCTGACTGAGCGCTTGCCAGTGTCGCCAACCCTGCTCCTGATTTTCTACTGCCTCGCCATTGCGGGTTTTTCGCTGGTGGGCGGCCTGTTGCCCAACTGGATACAGATGACGCACACGCGCACGCAGCTCGTGATGAGCCTGGTGTCGGGGTTGATGCTGGGCGTCGCGTTCTATCATCTGTTGCCCCACAGCGTCGCGTTGATGGGCGGTGCCGGAGGCGTGGACACCACCGTCTGGTGGCTGATGATTGGCCTGATCGGCATGCTGCTGTTATTGCGCGTATTCCACTTCCATCAGCACGATTTCAGTCATGAACAACTCGGGCAACACGATCATCCGCATCACGACAGCGACTCACATGCCGCTGCACACGCCGCCTCGCCCGCGACTGCTCACGCGCACAATCACAGCCACGAGCACGAGCACGCGCATGCCGCCAGTGCCAGCCATGGTGCCAGTCATAGTGCTGGTCATAGCGCCGGGCATGCGAGTCCTGTCCACGGCCTGAGTTGGGTGGGTCTCGCGCTAGGCCTGGCTGTGCACACATTGATCGATGGGGTCGCCCTGGGGGCGATCATGCATGCGGGTAGCCACACGAGTGGGCTGATCGGGATCGGCGTATTCCTGGCGATTTTGTTGCACAAGCCGCTGGATGCGATGTCCATCGTCACAGTGATGCAGGCAGGTGGGTGGAGCAAGGGCGCGCGCGCCACTACCAACCTGGTATTTGCGTTGATGTGTCCGCTGGGGGCGATGCTGTTCTACTTCGGCGTCGGTGTGGCGGAGGGTGGCGACCACCTGGTCGCCGTGGCGCTGGCGTTCTCGGCGGGCGCATTTATCTGCATCGCGCTGAGCGACCTGCTGCCCGAGGTACACTTCCACAGTCACGACCGGGGTAAACTGACGCTGGCGTTTCTGCTGGGTATCGCCGTGGCCTACGCGATCGGCAGCGTGGAACCGGCGGGTATTCATGTGGGACTTCATTGAGGGAAGGAGGATTGCCATGATCAAGCGCATCATTTATCCGCCGATCTGGCTGCTGTTTGGCCTGATCGCGATCTTTGCCAGCAACGAGTATTTTCCGGGACCGCGTTTTACCGGTCTGGCGGGGCAGGTATTCGGTGGCGTGCTGATTGTGATCGGGCTCGTGCTGCTGGTGTTTGCCAATGGCCGTTTTACACGCGCGGGAACGGGAGTCATCCCTTTTCGCAATGTGTCCGCGTTGGTAACCGACGGCATTTACCGCTACACACGCAACCCCATGTACCTCGGCATGTTCGCCGTACTGCTAGGCTGTGCCGTGACAGTGGGTGCGGCGGTGGCATTGGTTGTCCCGGTGTTGTTCGCGGTGATTGTGGACCGACGATTCATTCGCTATGAAGAGGCGATGCTGCGCGACCTGTTCCCCGCTGACTATCCCGCCTATTGTGAGCGGGTCAGGCGTTGGCTATAGTCACGCATGCGTCTACGCTATAACAACGCCCGCGTTGCCAATAGCAGTAGCGGGTCAGTGCGTTAATTCGTTCAACTAGCCGGGAGTATGTATGAATAAGAAAATATTGGCGGGTTTGTGTCTATGGAGTGTGTCCAGCGTTGCAATACCGGTGCTGGCCGCCGATTCCGATCCCCAGCAGTGCCTTGAGTGCCATGAGCCCATTGAAGACTGGGCGGGCATGACACCCGAGCAAATCATCGAAGCTGCCCGCGCCCCGGACAATAAACGGCACGAGGCCAATATGGCGCTGACCGATGAACAGCTGCGCCTGATCATCGGCGTGCTGATCCCACCCAAGTAAGAATACCAGTCGAGTCTACTCCTGACCGGGCCTACTCCTTACAGGGCTTACTTACAGGGCTTAGCCCCGGTCCAACCATCCTGCGACATGGTCACGGACGATGTGAGCCAATGCGGCGATATGCTCGGGAGAGCTGTTCAGGCAGGGAATGTATTGGTAGTCCTCGCCGCCTGCCGCGATAAAATACTCACGATTTTCCACCGCCAGTTCCTCCAGCGTCTCCAGGCAGTCGGCCGCGAAGCCCGGCGAGATAACCTGCACGGATTTGACGCCCGTGCCCGGCAGGTCTTTCAGGGTCGCATCGGTGTAGGGTTTGAGCCATTCTTCCCGGCCAAACCGTGACTGGAATGTTGTCTTGTAGTCCTGTTCCTGCAATCCCAATTCTGCTGCGACGAGCCTCGAGGTCTTCAGGCATTCGCAGTGATAGGGGTCGCCCTCGTCCAGATAGCGTTGCGGCACCCCGTGATAGGAGAACAACAACAGATCTGCCCCGCCGTGCTGCAGGCGATGCGCGCGAATGCTGGCGGCGACCGCGCTGATATAAGCCGGGTGATCGTGGTAGTGGCTGATGAAGCGCAATTCCGGCAACCACCGCCGGTGCGTGAAGTCGGCGGCGAGCGCATCGAAGGTCGAGCCGGTGGTGGCCCCGCTGTACTGCGGGTACAGCGGCAATACCAAAAGCTTGCGCACGCCGCGCCGCAACATGCCCTGCAACACCGCAGGAATTGCCGGCGCACCGTAGCGCATCGCAAACTCCACGATCACGTTCTCGCCATACTCGCTGCGTAACTGCTCCCGCACCGCATCGGCCTGGTCCTGCGTATGGAACAGCAGGGGTGAGCCGCGTTCAGTCCAGACGCTGCGATAGGAGTGGGCGGAGCGGCCGGGGCGGATGTTCAGGATCACGCCGTGCAGGATAAACCACCACAGCAGTCGCGGGACTTCCACCACGCGCGGGTCGGAGAGGAATTCCCGCAGGTACGCTCGCAGCGCTTTGCGTTCCGGTGCCCGGGGTGTGCCGAGGTTGGTGAGCAGTATGCCCACGCGGGGCGGCTGCTCATGGTCGAAATCTTTGGTCCCGATATATTTCATGCCGGGCACGATATACGTTTGCCGTTCTTATGCCAAGCGCCATGCCGACTGCCATGCCAGGTGTCGGGCGAGCAGTGACGCGTTGCGGTCACTGCCGCCGCAATGTCTTCACTGCAGGCCGTGGACCACGCTGACGTCGGAGGTCCTGCCCGCTGCGTGACACACGTTGCAGGTTTCCACCACCGTACCGTCATCAATCGCCGCCTGCGTCGTATTGAAGCTGCCGCCCTGCAGCACCATGTGGGATGCGGACTCCGCGCCGTCGTGGCAACTGGAGCAGGCTGACGTGATGGGCGTAACCACCGTGTCGTCGACCGGGCTCTGCAAATCGGCGCCTGTGTTGATCGTTGTCGCCAGCACGCCGCTGGCCAATGGCAGGGTGTAACCTGACTCCGTGTGGCAGGCCACGCAGTTCGCCAGATTGCCCGGGTATTGCACGGCTTCTTCGTCAAAGACGTAAACGGTGCCACCAAACCCGACGACCTGCAGCGGGTTCTCCCGCATGCCGGCCGCGTGAATGCCGTGAACCATCGTCTTGAAGTCGATGGATTCCTCGGACTTGCCATCGGTCGGCGGCGGATTCGCTGTGGCACGCCGCGCGAGATCCGTGTTGCGGGGGTTGTGGCAGGTGACACAGCTATCGATATCATCCGTGCGGTTGCTGCCGTGCAGGCTGAGAACCTGATGGCAGGACAGGCAGTTATCCAGTTCGACGGAGGTACGTCGCGGTACCGGCTCGCCGTCGGGCTCATCGATGGAAAAGAACGAATGCACATTGGTCAGCGGCACTTGCGTGGCAGGCTCGCCCGGCTCCAGCACCATGGACAGGCGCCCCTCAATGACGGCCGCGCCACTGCCGGTGGCAGGAATAAATGGCCGTAGACTGCCATCGGGGATGGCGAGCGGCAGGGTGACGTTGAAACTGCCATCGCCGTTGGCGACCGACTGCGTCAGGGCACTGACCGAGACCGAACTGGCGTTGTTTGCGCCATTCCCCGTGTTGGTGAAATCCGTGGTATTCCAGGCAGTGCGCACGTTGATGGAGGCGCCGGTAAACACCGGGTCAGTGAGGATATCGTAATCCTCGCCCGTCTGCGGATTGGTGATTTTGAAGCTCACCACCGGCTTCTCGCCCTGCATGCTGCTGTCGATCGCCAGTATCTCGGCCATGAATTTGCTGCTGGCCTCTACCGTGAGTATGCGGTGACTGTCCTGGATGCTGCCGGCGGCGCCGCCGGTGGAGTGGCAGCTGTCGCACTTGGAGTCATCGGTCTGGCCGCCCCTGTGCCGCGCGAAATCCACATCGTCATGGCAGCTGCCGCAGGCGGCCTGCGTCGCGTAGAGGGACCAGTTGTCGCCCTGGGAGGTCTCGGTCAGCGTTTGCTCCAGACCCGCGCCCGTGGCTGAGCCGACGTGACAGTTTACGCAATTGCGGATGTCCTGCGGAAAATGCACATGCGAATAGTCGTTGGGCGAGTTGCGAAAACCGTAGATCACATACGGTTGGCCCGCCTGCACGCTCGGCAGGTTCGCGCCGCGGTGGATCTTGTGGATCATCACCTTGAAATCGACGGTATTGGTGCTGTCGGGGTCGACGGAGCCGGCGTTATGGCAGGTGACGCAGTACTTCACGTCCTGTCGGCTACCGCCATGCACCGCCAGTGGATCATGGCAGCGATTGCAATTTGCCGTGGCCGCGATGTCCATGGAGAAAACGCCGTTGGTCGCCCCTGTTGCCGGTATCCAATCGCGATTGGGGTTGGCTTTGCCGGGCGCATTGTCAAACTGGATGGCCACGCGGTGGGTGAGATTGGGGTTGTAGCCCAGGTCGAGCCCCTCGACCTCTGCCTGCGCCAGCACATCGGCCGGCAGGTTGGTGAGGCTGGTGAGGTAGCGATAGCTGTAATTGCCCGCGCCGAGGTTGGTGAACTCGCCAATATTCCGGGACGAGACGCTCTCAAACGTGCCCTGCAGCTGCGGCACCGTGCCGATGCCGACCTGGGGTTGTGCAATCACGTTGACGTACGATTGCCAGGTACCGGTGGAACTCCCGAGCGGGCTGGTTTCAAGCTTGGATATGACAAAACGCACGTCTTCGACAGCCAGGTCGGTGATTGCGGCGTTGTTGCCATCGCTCAGCTGGAATTTGATAACCGGTTGGTTGTCGCTGTTGAGCGCGGCATCGGTGATAAACGCATTCAGCACCTGTGCCTCACTGTAGGGATTCGGTGACGGCGTGGGGGGAATGGGCGGCGGAGGTGTCGGTTCATTCGGGGGAGGAGGGCCCGGATTCACGCCCGGGGCGCTGTTGCCACCGCCACCGCCGCCACAGGCGACGAGGAGACCGAGCAGGCCCGCCAATATCCAGCTGCGTGTGAATGTAAGCATCGTCTTCCTCTCCCGGGTGCTACTGCCAGCTGTAAATTACTGCGGCACCCACATAGTGAATATCTTCGTTCGGGTTGGTCTGGCCGAAGGTCAGTACCTTGCCGATGGTCGCTACCTGCACATTGTCCCAGGCCCAGTCATCGGTTTCGTAGCTGTAGAACTGATAGTCGAATTGCAGGGCCAGGTTGTCGCGCAACTGCCAGATGCTGCTTGCCTGCAGGTGGTGCAATCGGGTATTGACGTCAGGCAGGTCGGAGGCGGTGACGGTGGCGCCGGGTTGCGTATGCAGGCTCTGCTCACTGCGCGTATCGACAAAGCTGTAATCGAGCTTCAGTTGCACGTCCGGCGCCAGCTGCCACTGCAGGTTGGCGCCCAGCGTGACGCTGCTGTCGGTGCCGTCGCTCTGCCAGTCCTGCTGGGGGTCGCTGGCCTGCGGCAGCGGTGCGTACACCGCGAAAGCGTCCTTCTCCGGTCCGCCGCGAAAGTTGCGGCTGTACTGGTCTGACTGGTATTGGTCGTAGCCGGTGTAGGCGCTGGCAGACACGGCGTCTGACAGCGCGTAACTGGCGCTGAACTGGCCGCGATACCACTGCGCCTGCGTCAGGCCCAGCGCGCTGGCATCGTAATCATCGTCGCGCCACAACAGGTTCAGGTTCAGGTTCCAGCGCGTCGCCGGAAGGTAGCTGAAATCGGCGCTGCTCTCCCAGCGCTCGCGATTGGCCATGTAGTACTTCATCAGCAGCGGGTGCGTGATGTAGCGCTGGCTGTCGGGCGTGGCGTTGATCAGTTCGGTATCCAGCAGCGCGTAATACGCCTGCGCCCACTCGTAGTCGTCCGCCGCGCGGTCGCCGTATTCCAGTTTCAGGCGGCTGCTGAAGTTCGGCCACGGTTGTATGCGGTAACCGAGCGTGTAGCGGTCCTCCTCGGTTTGCTCGACGGGGGCGTTGCGCCGCTCCACTTGCTCATACGCGTACTCAAAGCTCAGTTTGCTGTTGAGCGGCAGGCGGTAACCGACCTCGGCGCCTGCAGTCTGCGTGGTGAGGTCGTGATCGGTGTTGTAGACCGTCATGAGTGGTTCAGGTTGATCGCGGCCGTCGCCGCGCACATACAGGTAGCCATCGCGGCTGATGTCATAGTCCCTGTCGCGCAGCTTGTAGAATACCTCGGTGTTCAACCTGGGCGCCGGGTTCCACAGCAGGCGGACATTGCCGGTGCTGGTGGCGACATCGCCGCCGAAATCGCTGCGCGGCACCGGCACCGTGACCACGAGCGCCTCGTTGACGGTGAAGGGCGCGTAATTCTGGTCCTGTGACGCCAGCGCGTAACTGCCGTCGAACTGCAGGCGCACCTTCGGCGAAAAGAGATAGCTTCCGCTCAGGCGCCCGCTGGTCTGGTCATTGTCCGGCGCGAGGCCCAGTCCACCGGTGCCAGCGGGATAACGCACATCCGCTCCGTAGGAACTGTAAGGGTTCTGCCACACCAGCAACTGGTCTTCGTTGTCGAACTTGGAGTACGCCAGTTGTCCGTTCAGGTGCAGGCGCTGCGCATCGTAGGCCACACCGACGTCAAATTCGGTGGTGCCGTAATCGACCGGCGTGCGCAGCAGCACCGCGTCCGCCGATGCGCCATCGATATAGATGCCCGCGCCCGCGTCGCCATGCCCTTCCTTGTGTTCGTAGGACAGGTTGCTGTTCACGCTCCATTGGTCGTTGAGCCTGGCGTCAATCGCCATGTACGCCTTGTCGCGATCCAGCACGCGGTCGAAATCCCGCAACGCGCCGTCCAGCGTGGCGAACTCGTTGGTGGTCTGGCCGCTCACCCAGCCGCTCGGCAGCGTTTGAACGACGTTGCCACGAAATGGCGTCTGGCCGCTGTCGTTGCGTACCTGTTGTTGTGAGTCGAAACCCAGGGTGAGGCGCAGGCGGTCCGCGCGGCCCCAGATGGCTTTGCCTTCCCGCGTGTCGAGGCCCATGTCTTGCAGGGAGACCTGCCAGTAATTGTCGCTACTGTGAAAATCCTGCCAGCGCAGATCGGCGATGGCGGTGGGCCCCTGTTGGCTGAGCCCGTTGTATTCGCCGAACATGTAGTTGTCGTCGCTGGTGTAACCGAGGCCGAGGCGCAGCGCGTTGGCATCCAGCGTATCCCATTTGGACCGGGCGGGCCGGGCCTGCAGTCCCAGTGGCGAGTATTGTTCGGTCGCTGCGCTGTCATCTTCCGCCGCTTGCGCCAGTGCGCCCGTTGCCAGTGCCGTCAGCAGCGGCACCACAAACGCGCCTCTGGTGGCAAAAGAGACGAGTTGGCGGCGGCGCGTGTTCATCGGGTCAGGCGCGCACCGGAGGGGTGGTTGGAGCCGTGCACCTGGGTGTGGCAGTTCAGGCAGTTCTTGCCCAACAGGTTCTGGTTGGCGGAGCCGCCGGCCAGTCCTTCACCGCCATACGGTACGCTGGGGTGGAATGCGGCCGCGTGGCATTGCTGGCAAAGCGCCGGCCCCTGGCGGTGAGCAGAGGTTCGTGGACCGAGCCGTGGGGACGATGGCACAGGGAGCAGTCTTCCGCCGCTGGCGGGTGTTCCCACAGGAACGGCCCGCGCTTGTCCTGGTGGCAGCTGAAGCAGTTGTCGTTCAGCGTCACCTCGCGCAGCGAGGCGTCACCGAAACCGCCGTGGGGGTTGTGGCAATCGACGCAGTCTGTCTTGCCCTCGATGATCGGATGGCGCGACGGCAGTTGCAATTCGGCGCGCACCTGCGTGTGGCAGTCGAGGCATAAAGCCTGCGCCGCCTGACCTTCCAATACCGGATCCTGCCGCGTGTGCGATTGATGGCAGTCGCTGCAGGCCAGGTTCTCCTGCTGGTGGGCACTGCCCACCCAATGCATCTGTTCCTGGTTGTCGTGGCAACCCTGGCAGCTGCCGTTGCGGGTCTCCACGTCGGACGTCCACAGCGGACCGAAGCTGATATCCACCGGTTTTTTCTTGCCGCGCATATCGTGTTGTTCGCTGGGCCCATGACAGGCCGTGCAGGCGTTCGCGCCACCGCCGTTCAGTGAGCCGTGCACCGTATTGAACACCAGGTGCACCGCGGAATCGCCGTCCGCTGCGTGGCAGTCGAGGCAGCCTGGCTCATCTTCCGCCCACGCGGCGGTGCTCGTCAGCAGTACGCTGCACAGAAAAATGATGGCCCTGAATGTGCTTCCCGTCATTACGCTGCTTCGTCGTTATTTGAACTTCTTCTGTGCTGCAGTATGTCCCATCGAGGGCCAATGTTGCACCCAACCTCTGGCATCACAGCTGCCCTGTTGATCCAGATCAATACTTCCGACTGCTTGCTCAGTCGCCGGGGTGTGCGATACCGGCGTGGCAGTCGATGCAGGATTTGCCCTCCATACGCTCTGGCCTATGAGAACGCTGTGCCATTTTGCCCTGCAGCTCGGGCCGCATGCGCTCCACTGTGTGGCAATCGCGGCACTCCTGTGAATTGTTGGCCTGCAGGCGTGCGATCTCCCGCGCCTTCATCGCAGGAAGGTGCGCCGCGTATTTCTCGGGCGTATCAATGATGCCGGTGAAGTGGCCCCAGACTTCCCTGGCGGCTTCCGCCTTGCGAATCATCTTGGGCACGAATGCTTTCGGCAGGTGGCAGTCGGAGCAGGTGGCGGTCACGCCGGTGCGATTGCTGAAGTGGGGGCGTTGGTCATTTGTGCATAGGGGGTGTCTTTCATCTCATGGCAACTGATGCAAAATTCCTCGGTGCTGGTGGCGTGCAGGGTGGTGTCGAAGGCGATGACGCCAACCACGCCGAGCACGATGCCAAGTGCCACCAGAGTGAGAACGGAGAGTGAGGCCGAGGGGCGGCGCAATCGGTCCAGCCATCGCTTGCGGGGGGATTCTGTCATGCAAGTTCTCTTTATGCGTGTATCGATGAAACCTGACCGATAATACTAGCGTACTGTGACGAATACGTTATCTGATCCAGATCAAAACAGCAGTGTATCCAATAGTACCCCGCCGAGAAAAAGCGTGGTAAAGCGCCTTGTGTGGCTGAAGGCATAGGCGGAAAACCACAATGGCCAGACGTTCTCGGGAAACACCTCGGGCGGAACCGGTGGCTTGGTATGCCCGAGTATACGGAACAGGGCGGGTAGTGAATGTGCGTTAGCCAACACAAGCAGCAGCGGCCAGTGGAAACTGCCTGCCAGCACCAGGGCGATGCACAGCGCGTACTGCGCGCAAACCATGCCGGCAATCGACAGTCGGGCGGTGCGTTCGCCGATGAGCACTGGCAATGTATTCACGCCCTTGCGTTTGTCCGCTTCCAGTTTGTCGGTGTGCTTGCCGAACAGCACAGTGGTTGGCCCCAGTGCAAACACCACGCTGAGCCAGGCCACGTCGGCGCTCCAGTTACCTGCTTGCACATAGTAGGTGCCACCCACCATCAGCGGGCCCCACACCAGCAGCACGGCGGGTTCACCCAGGCCGTAGTACTTCAGCGGCCACGTGTAGAACAGCACGAAGAATGCGCCGGCCAGCATCAGGTCCAGCGTGAGGCCCGCGCGCTGCATGATCAACCAGCCACCGAGTAGCAGCGCGATGCCGGCTGTTACGCCCACATAGCGCCAGAACTGGCGCTCGTTCATCAGGCCATCTTCCAGCACGTGTACGCCATACTGGTTGCGATAGTAGTTATCCTTGTCGATACCGCGGCGCGAGTCGGTGTAGTCATTCAGCAGGTTGTTGGTCGCGTGGGCAAACATCAGGCCCAGCACCGTGGCGAGCCACAGGTCCCACTGGAAGTGCCCCGCCCGCCACGCCATCAATCCACCCAGAGCGGCGGCGGTAAAGGTCATGAACAGCACGGAAGCGCGACAGGCGATCAGCCACTTTGCCACCGGGTCCAGCAACTGCCACTCGCTGTGCGACAGCTTGGGCATCTGCGCCAGCGCGCGCCCCCACATCCTCACGTCAATCATCTTGCCCCTGGCTCAACAACTCTCTCGCTCTACTGTCGAGGAAAGTGTCTGCAAAGTAAACTGATCTGGCCTGTCAGTGATGGACATCCTGTGCGGCGACCTCTATAACTGCGTGGGCAAGCGAGCCACGCGAGGGTGCAACTGCCAACGGCATAACCCTCGATTACTGGAACATTGACGGAGTACACGATGAGCGACAAGACAGAAGATACCGGTGTTATCGAGGCGCTGCTGGCGCGGCTTAACGAATACCGCCTGCCCCGGTTGCTGGAACTGAAGGAACGCGTTGATCGCGGCGAGACGATCACCGACAACGATCTGCAACTGCTCGAACGGGTGCTGGAGGATGGCCGCGAGGTCCAGCCCCTGATTGACAGGAACCCCGAGGTGCAGCCTATCTATGCCCAGATGACGACGCTGTACGCTGAGATCACCGCGAAGGCCGTGCAGAACGAACAGAAGGCGACATGACAACAGCGCGGTCATTACCGAGCCACTCCATAAGCTGATCCATCACGCGCCTGTCATGCAGCATCGCCAGATGTCCCAGGTTGTAGAAAATCCTGGTATGGTCCTGCGGAAATTCCAGCTCAAAGGCCGGGCTTTTATGCCTGCCAGTCGCGCTCGATGGGTGCACCAGGCCATCGCCCAGCAACCGTCCGATCCGCTGGCCTGAGCGCTTCGATAATGTGGCCGCGATCGCATAGTGTTGGACGCCACCAGGCAATGGCGTGGACTGTCGCTTGTCCGTGTGGTCTTCGTGTTCGTCGTGTTGCTGCCAGTCTTCGTCCCGCACATTGCCATGGCGCAGGTCGGTAATGCCGGCGCTGCGCACCCGCCCGAGTGCCGACAGCGGCGCAGTGTACGGGCTGTACGTCAGGCTCTTCTGTAGCCAGAAACCACCGCGTTCCATCACGGCGCCATGGTGTGGCGTCCCGACATAAACCGCCTTGTCGACCTTGTCCAGCCACGCGTGGCCCTCTTCCTTTGCGATGTGCATCGCGCTGCGCGTGAGCAGCCCGCCCATGCTGAACCCGATGAAGGTGATCGATTCGACTGGAACCGGCCACGCATCCAGCAAGCCGGTGAGCTGCGCGCAGAACTCGCGCGCATTGGTCGAGACATGGCGGCCGGAGTTGTACAGGACGTAGACCGGCGTGTAGCCGCTGTGCTGCGCCAGTGCCTCGGCGTGGTTGTGCTGGTGAGACGTCCATTCGCGGTCGTTCATGCTCAGGCCGTGTGCCAGGATCAGCAGCTTTCCACCAGGCGTAAACCCTTGATCCGAAAGCGCTGTCGGTTGCGGGTGAATCTCGACGGGGCGTTTGTCCACCTCGAACAGGTTGGCGAAGGGAATCCGTCGTTCACTTGCTCGGTCCTCGCTGGTGTGTTCCGCAGCGGCCAATGTTGCAGGTGTTGCCAGAGGCGGCAGCAGAACGCGCAGTCGCATCCGAATGGCGAGTGGGTTGCCAGTGCGTGCCAGATGGTCGCCGCAGACCCCGTTCAGCGCCGCGATGACTGCCTCGCGGTGAGGGCCGGGTGGCCAGGCGCGGTCGAGGCCTGGCGAGACATGTTCGAGTACCCAGTTGGACGTGCGGCGCGTCGCGGAATTTATCCTGCGTATCGATTCATGGACGAGGCCGGCAATGCCCCGCGCCGGTCCCTCCGGTGCCTCGCCCAAGGGCCAGGGCGTGGCGGAGATGTTGCGGTACATGCCCTCGACGATGTGCGTCACTGCATCCGTCACGTCAAATACCAGATTCGCGCTACCGCGCAGCGTCTTGCCTGTTTCCATAATGGGAACTCCCCAATTTGCGATCAGTCACCCGGCGCCGTCTCTGGTTTGCGGTGACGGTGGTTTGCGGTGACTGTGGTTGGTAGTCTCCTCCTCGGATGCTTTGCTGTAAACTGCTGCCCATTGCGTTCGATCAATGAAAGGAGTGATAAGCATGGCCTATAGACGTATTTCGATTGATGAAGCCAAGGCACTGGTTGACGCGGGAGGCGTGACGATCGGCGATGTGCGTGATGCCGATTCCTTTAGCGCCGCGTGTATCGAGAATGCGATTAATGTCGCGCATGAAACCATGGACGAATTCCTGGCAGTCACCGACAAAAACAAGCCCCTCCTGCTCTACTGTTACCACGGCAACTCCAGCCAGGGTGCGGCGAATTATTTTTCCGAGCTGGGATTCGTCGAGATTTACAGCATGGACGGCGGCTTCGAGGCCTGGCGGCAGAAATACTGAGCCGCTGCGACACTGCGCGAGGCACCGCAGGTGAGCGCGAATCATAGCCAGGCATACCTGGTCACGCCCAAGCCACCCATCGTTCGCGATGAACTGGCGCATATCGGTGCCGGACTGCGCTTTGCGCAAAGCCCGACCAACTTCCTGGCGCAGATGCGACAGGAGTACGGCGACACCTTTCTGGTGGATGTCTTCGGCTATAAGCTGTTCTGTGTTTTTTCTGCTGCGGGATTAAAGAGCCTTTACGCGGCAGCGGAGGACGCGGCCAGTTTTGGCATGGCCACCTTCGACATGCTGGGTTTTAAAACGCCGCTCGAAATCTTCATGGATGCGGATATTGACCTGTTCTACGAATTGCTGGTGCCGGATAAGGTGGCTGCGTATGTGACGGACTTCGCCGAGGTGGTGGCGCAGGTCATCGCGGAGTGGGGCGATGCGGGCGAGCTCAACGTATTCGACGCGATCCGCACGCTGGAGCAGCGCGTCGGTTTCAAAGTGTGGATGGGCGAGGAAGCGACGCGGGACGGCGTCTGGCAGCAGTTCAAGACGCACTTCGATGTGCTGTCGCAGGAAAACGCGTTTGTCAGCCCGCAGCTGACGCTGGAGACACTGACCTCCGGCAAGGCCAGGGAAAAGCACGCCGTCGCCGGGATCATGGCATTGGTGGCTGGCATCGTCGCGCGCCGTGAAAGTGAGAACGACTGGCCCGAGGACAATTTCACGTTCCTGTACCACCGCTTCCGGTCGGATGATGCGCAGGTCACGCTGCGCAAATTGACGCACAACATCATCAACGCCAACCAGGGCTTTCTGTCGAACCTGTACGCCGCGCTCAGTTGGTCGCTGATCAATCTGAAGCAGCATCCGCAGGCGCAGCAGCGCCTGGAGGCTGAACTGGCGGACACCCGGGCGCGGTATGGCGAGCACTTCCTCACCGCGCAGGAGGCTCTGGACAGCATGCGCTTCTGCGAGCAACTGCTGATGGAGAGCGTGCGACTTGCGCAGCGCTCGATCACGCTGCGCAAGGTGATGAAGGAAATACAGTTCGACTGCGGCGATGCGCTGTACACGATACAGCCGGGCGTTTACATCACCACGATGCTGTCCGTGATCAACACGCAAACCCCGGAACTCGCCCGCTTTGATCCGGACCACTACCAGGGCAGGCGCATCCACCCCGATCTGATCGCGCAGGGCAAGGAGACCATCAGTACCTTCGGCCACGGCGCGCACGCGTGTCCGGCGCAAAAGTTTTCGCACAATATGTGCAAGGTGCTGCTGGCGCAGTTGCTGGAAAACTTTGACTTTGATGCGCTCGATGTCGCCGCCCTGCCGAGCAGTAGCCAGATGGGCGGTGTTGCGCGCGCGGCCACGGATGTCGTGCTGCCGTATCGCCGGAAATCGCGCGCTTAAAACCTGCTGCGCTCACGGTAACCGGTAATCATCAGGGCGACCATTGTGGCTGCCTGGAGTAGCGCCGAATCCTCGGGATTCGACGCTCAGAGCATCCCTTTTTGGTTAGGAGCAGGACTCAATGCAACGGGCGCTATCCCAAAGAATGCCTGGGTTCGCGGCACTCTCGCCGTTACTCACCTGACGCTAGTTGTTATCGTAAGTTACCCACTGTTCTCGAACGATCTGATCTAGATCGGTCGGATGTTGAGTGCCAGACATGTATTTTAACGGGGCTCTAGAATGCCCCTACCCTAGAAGTTTCATCGCAGCGCCGATCAGTCCCCCTACAAGCAGGATGAGTGCGGGGAAAAAACTTAACACAAATCCGAGTGATCGCGCCTTGGGATCAGCCACATAACCTCGAAAGTACAGGAATCGGCCAACGATAAAAACCACACCCAACCCAGCTGCAACTTCGGCACTGACATAGCGCCCAAACATCCACATCCCGGGAATGAACAACATCAAAACCTCGAGCGTATTTTGCTGGACCCGGTAATAGCGTTCGAAAATCGGATCGCCTGATACTGCGGGCGCACTGACCCCGTATTTTCCACGCGCCCAACCCACAAGCATGCCGAATACCGAGTACTCAACGAGTGCCAGTGCAATGACTACTGTGACCAGTTCCATATTCATCTCCTTAAAATGGGATCTATACTGGCATCACTCATCAAACGGCGCCAACAAGTATTTGGCGGATAGACAGTGTGTCGCGAGAAGATTCGCGGCATCGTGCCGTCGATCAGAAACTGGGCAGCTGCGGCCACCAACCCGCAAACACTTCATTAAACTGAAACTCTCCCTGAAACCGCTTGTCGTCCGTCCCCGCTTCGGCGGGATCGAATGCGAGGCGCGGATCCATCCACTCCTCTAACGATAATCGCTTGGATCCAGCTGGTATTTACGCAACTTGGCCCGCAGCGTGCTCGGGTTGATCCGCAGCAGCTGTGCTGCCCCTCGCGGCCCATCGATGCGACCCCGGGCAGCGGCCAGCGCTCTGGCGAGGTGGGCGCTGATAACCGTATCCAGCGGTTCCAGCGATCCATCGTGCGCGGCGGCGGGAGGATCGGCCGCCGGATTGCGCATGCCACTGACCCGCCGGTTATGCTGCGCGCCCAGTGCGCTTTCGAGGTCCAGTGCGTGCCCGTGCCCGAGGATCACCGCGCGCTCCAGCACGGAGCCCAGTTCCCGCACATTGCCCGGCCAGCGATATCCCAACAGTTTTTCGACGTCGCTGCGTAGTACGGGTGGCGTCGGCACGCCCAGGCGGTGGGCGGCGCGCTGCACCAGGTGGCGGGCCAGCGGTTCGATGTCTTCAGGGCGTTCGTGCAGCGGCGGGATGATGATCGGGAAGACCGCCAGCCGGTACCACAAGTCCTCGCGGAAATGGCCTTCCTGCACCATCAGCGGCAAATCCCTGTGCGTGGCGGCGATCAAGCGGACGTCGACCTGGATGTCGCGCTCGCTGCCCACCCGCTGGATAATCCCGTCCTGTAGCACGCGCAGCAACCGCACCTGCGCTGCCAGTGGCAGTTCGCCGACCTCGTCGAGAAACAACGTGCCGCCGTCCGCGCGCTCGAACCAGCCGCGGCGGCTGCCCAGCGCGCCGGTGAAACTGCCTTTCTCGTGGCCGAACAATTCCGAATCAATCAGGTCGGGCGGCAGCGCACCGCAATTGACGCGCACGAACGGGCCCGAGGTACGCAGCGAGCGCTCGTGAACGGCGCGGGCGATCACCTCCTTGCCTGAACCGGTCTCGCCCAGCAGCAGCACGCTCGCATCCGTGGTGGCGACCTGTGCGGCGCGCTGCATGACCGCTTGCAGCCCACTGTCGATGCCCACGATGGTGTCGCCCATGCTCTCCTTGCCGAGGCGCAGCAACAGCACCTGTTTGTCCGCCTCCGCCGCCGCGCCGAGGCGCTGGATCTCGCGAAGCCGTTGGTCGTTTTCAATTATGGCTGAAAGGGGCGGCAGGGCTTCTGTCAGTACCTGCTGGTGCAGCGACGAAAACGTCTCGAAGGGATGACTGACAAACCTGACCAGGGACAGCAGTCCCGATCGGTGCACCAGCGGGGCCAACAGCACTGCACTGCCCTGCGGGATATCCGCCAGATGGCGAAATGGCCCCGCCACTGTCTGTCCGGGTTCGTGGAGGGCGCAAGCTTCCTCACCTGCCCAGCGCAGCAGTGCGGGCATGCTCGCCGCGTCGATACCGCTCGCCCTGTGGGCTGCGTCCATGCCCGCACTGGCGGTCCATTTGGCCAGCGTTAGCAGTTCATGCTGGTCTGGCTGCACGGCCTCGATCCGCAGTTCCGCCAGTGGTACATGGTCCAGGATTTCGCGCAGGAACAGCGGCAGCGATTCCTGCAAGGTGTCGTGGTTGCTGGCCTCGGCCCAGAGTCGTAATAAAAGGCCTTCTCGATTTCCTGTCACCTGTTTCACCTCATGAGCAAGCCTGTCGCCCAGCCTATGATTCGCCATATTTGGTAATTAAGCGTCTTATATAACAGCTATATATCGCCAAATAAAACGGAATTAATACCGACGACTATCCCGGTAAATAAATAAGTTTATGATTTATATAGATAAAAAATTTCCACAAGACATTGGCACGCCGCTTGCGCTAGGCAAACCAGAACCTCAACAGTGAAGCTGCTCATGCAACAACCCAATGACACAGATTTTGCCTCAGCCTGGGGCAAGATCGCGCAGGCACTCTCCAACCTGAGGTTCGGGACCGTGGAAATCACGGTTCATGACGGGCGCATCGTACAGATCGAGCGCCGCGAGAAGTTGCGGCTGGATTCTCCTGCCGCGCAGGTCTCGGCCAAACCTACCCATAAATCAAATCCCAAATCGGACTGACTGGTCAACCAGAAGCCATGGACACCATGCAAAAGGAAGACACAGTCATGTATAAACCCACCCAAATTGCTGCTGGCCTGTTGGCTGGCAGCTTGCTGAGCAGCGGCGCCAGCGCCGCGACCACAGCCGAGCTTGAGCAGCGCATCCAGGAACTGGAGCAGACAGTACGGTTGCTCAGTCGTAAACAGGAGGTTTCCGAGGAAGTCTACGTCGCGGACAAAACCAGGGCCGCCACCAACGGCACCGTGAAGGCGGGCCCCGATGGCTTCGCGCTGGTCAGCCCCGATAAAAGGCCGAACTCAAATTCCGCGGCCTGATGCAGTTCGACGGCCGCTTCGGTGTCGATGATGACAAGGACAATGACACCTTCCTGTTCCGCCGCCTGCGACCGACCATCGACGGCAAGATCGGCGACGTCTCCTGGCGCATAACGCCCGAGTTCGCCAACGATGATGCCGACCTTGTCGACGGCTACATCGACTACAAGACGCCGGCACCCGTCGTTGTGCGCGCCGGCCAGTACAAGGCTCCGGTCGGCCTCGAACGGTTGCAGTCCGGCAGCGCGATCGTGTTCCTCGAGCGTGCGTTCCCGACGGAACTCGCGCCGAACCGCGACCGCGGCTTTGCGGCGTATTCAACCCTGCTCGATAACCGCCTGAGCCTGGAGATCTCCGGCTCCAACGGCACGCCCGATGGACGCGACGCCACCAACGTCGATTTTGACGGCGAGCCGGAAGTTGCGGCGCGCATCTTCTTCGAACCCGTTCCCGGCATCGGCTTCGGCATTGCCGGTACGCATGGCGAGAAGATCAGCGAGAACGACACGCGCACGGCCTCGACCAGTAACGCCAACGCCTTCCTGCCGCGCTACCGCAGCCCGGCGCAGAACACGATATTCCAGTACAACACGGGCGCCCTCGCCGACGGCGATCACACACGCTTCACGCCGCAGGCCTACGCCTACGTGGGGCCGTTTGGCGTAATGGCCGAGTACATCGAGTCGACACAGGAAGTGGGCTTTGAGTCCGACACCCAGGCGTTCTCCAGCGACGATTTCACCAACAAGGCAGCGCAGATCACCGCCGTCTGGTCGATCACCGGTGAGGACCAAAGCTTCAAGGGCATCAAACCCAAGAACCCGGGGCTCAATGCAGGCGCCTGGGAGCTGGCGTTGCGTTACTCCACGCTTGAAGTCGACGACACGATTTTCGATCTGGGATTTTCAGATCCGAACAAAAACGTGCAACAAGCGGATGAAGCGGCCATTGGCGTCAACTGGGTGATCACACAGAACGTGAAACTGATGGCCAACTACACCCACACGACTTTCGATGGCGGGGCCTCGAAGGGCGGCGACCGTGAAGACGAAGAAGTGTTCTCTACACGCGTGCAACTTAACTACTGACCACACGACCATAAACTGGAGTATGAAACATGAAACGTACAATACAATTTCTCACCCTCGCGCTGGCGCTCGGCGTCGGCTCGGCGACCGCCGAGGACGTAGAGCTGCTCAACGTCTCGTACGACCCGACGCGGGAGCTCTATTCGGAGTACAACCCCGCATTCGCGGCGTACTGGAAAGAGAAAACCGGCGACACCGTCACTATCAACCAGTCACACGGCGGCTCCGGCAAGCAGGCTCGCTCGGTGGTCGATGGTCTTGAGGCCGACGTGGTGACACTGGCGCTCGCTGCGGATATTGACGCCGTGGCGGCCAAGGGCTTGCTGCCGACAGATTGGCAGCAGAGCCGCGCGCACAACAGCTCGCCGTATACCTCGACCATCGTGTTTCTCGTGAGAAAGGGCAACCCGAAGGGTATCAAGGACTGGGACGACGTCGCGAAACCAGGCGTCGTCGTAGTGACGCCCAATCCCAAAACCTCGGGTGGCGCGCGCTGGAACTACCTCGCCGCGTGGGCCTACGCGAAGAAAAAAACCGGCAGTGACGAAGGGGCCAAGCAGTTCGTCACCGAACTCTTCCGCAACGCGCCGATACTCGATACTGCAGCGCGCGGCTCAACCATCACCTTCGTGCAGCGCGAGATCGGTGATGTGCTGCTGGCATGGGAGAACGAGGCGTTCCTGTCCGTCAACGAACTGGGGCCGGACAAGTTTGAAATCGTGGTGCCCTCGCTCTCGGTGCTGGCGGAGCCGCCGGTCGCTACTGTGAACCAGATCGCGCGCAAGCACGGCACGCTGGAAGTCGCGAGCGCCTACCTCGACTATCTCTATTCGCCAGGGGCCAGCGCATGGCGGCGCGGCATTATTACCGCCCGGCACCCGCACACGCCGATCCCGCCGATATCGCCCGTTTCCCGCAACTGGAACTGGTGTCGATCGACGCATTTGGCGGCTGGCCCAAGGTGCAACAGGAGCACTTTGCCGACGGCGGTATCTTCGACCAGATCTTCTCGGGCCGCCGCCAGGAGCGCCGTGACCGTGACAACAGCCGCATCCAGCAAGTGAGTTTCGCATGACATCAATGCCCCACAGCACCCTTGCGCGCACGCGGGGTACCGCGTTCGCCGCTGCCCGGCTTCGCTCGCGTTCGGCTTTACCCTGTTCTGGCTTGGGCCTGATCGTACTGATTCCGCTGGCGGGCGTGTTCTTCAAGGCCGCGACGCTCGGCCCCGCCGAGATCTGGAACATCGTCAGCTCCGAGCGCGTGCTCGCGGCGCTCAAATTATCGTTTGGCACCGCACTGCTCGCCGCGCTGCTGAACGCGGTGTTCGGCCTGCTGGTTGCGTGGGTTTTCGTGCGCTACGAATTCCCTGGCAAACGCCTGTTCGATGCAGCGATCGATCTGCCGTTCGCGCTGCCCACCGCAGTGGCGGGCATCGCGCTGACCGCGCTCTACGCTGGCAACGGCTGGATCGGCAGCCTGCTGGAACCGCTGGGATTGAAGGTCGCATACACACCGCTCGGTATCGTAGTCGCGCTGACTTTCATCGGCCTGCCTTTCGTGGTGCGCACGGTGGAGCCGGTGCTGCGCGACGCGGAGAAGGAATTCGAAGAGGCCGCCGCCTCGCTGGGTGCGAGGCGCTGGCAGACCATCTGGCGGGTAATCCTGCCGAGTATCCTGCCGTCGCTGCTCACGGGTTTTGCGCTTGCGTTTGCGCGCGGCGTGGGCGAGTACGGCTCGGTCATTTTTATCGCCGGCAATATCCCCTTCGTGTCCGAGATTGCGCCGCTGCTGATCGTGATCCGTTTGGAAGAGTTCAACTACGCCGCCGCCACGACCGTCGCCGCCACCATGCTCGTGGTGTCGTTCGCGATGCTGCTGGTGATCAATGTCCTGCAAGCCTGGTCCAACCGCCACAGCATTCGCCACGCGCCAACCGCGATCAAGGAGAAATGACATGAACCTGCTAACCCCGTCCTGCTCGCAAGGGCGCCGCTGCGCTCCGCCACCACGGAGCCACCTCTGGTCCGCTACCTGCTGACCGCGCTGGCGCTGGCGTTTCTCGCGGCGTTCCTGTTGCTGCCGCTGGTGTTGGTGTTTGCCGAGGCGCTGCGCAATGGCCTCGGCACTTACGTCAAGGCGATCACCGATCCTGATGCGCTGTCCGCCATCAAGCTGACGCTGATCGCGGCCGGCATCGCGGTGCCCGCTAACCTGGTGTTTGGCGTCGCCGCAGCCTGGGCGATCGCCAAATTTGAGTTTCGCGGCAAGACCTTCCTGACCACGCTGATCGACCTGCCGTTCTCCGTCTCGCCCGTGGTCGCGGGCCTGATCTATGTGCTGATGTTCGGCGCGTCGGGCTGGGCGCGGCCACTGCTGGATACCGCCGACATACAGATCATCTTCGCGGTGCCCGGCATCGTGCTGGCCACAATCTTCGTGACCTTTCCGTTCATCGCGCGGGAACTGATCCCGCTGATGCAGCAGCAGGGCACGGATGATGAACAGGCGGCACTGAGTCTGGGCGCCAACGGCTGGCAGACCTTCTGGTACGTCACCCTGCCGAATGTGAAATGGGCGCTGTTGTATGGCGTGCTGCTCTGCAACGCGCGGGCGATGGGCGAGTTCGGCGCGGTGTCGGTGGTTTCCGGGCACATCCGGGGTCAAACCAACACCATGCCGCTGCACGTGGAGATCCTGTACAACGAATACAACTTCGCTGCCTCCTTCGCGGTGGCCTCGCTGCTCGCCGGCCTGGCGCTGCTTACCCTTGCATTGAAGTCCTTCCTGGAGGCGCGCCACGGCAGTGAACTGGCGCGCAGCCAGAAACACTAGGCAACTATCCAATCGAACTAGCCAATTCAATTATCGAATCCAACTATCGAATCCAACTACGCAGGCATTGCATATGGAAATTTTAGTTAACAATATCAACAAGCACTTCGGCGCGTTCAGTGCGCTGAAAAACGTTGACCTCACCATCAGGTCGGGTGAACTGATCGCGCTGCTAGGGCCCTCCGGTTCCGGCAAAACCACGCTGCTGCGCATTATTGCCGGCCTGGATTACGCGGATACCGGCACGGTGTCTTTCGGTGGCGTGGACATGGCTGGTACGCCATTGCGTGAACGCCAGATCGGCTTCGTCTTCCAGCACTACGCGCTGTTCAAGCACATGACAGTGCGGGAAAACGTCAGCTTTGGCCTGTCCGTTCTGCCGCGCGGCAAGCGTCCACAGAAATGGTTAATCGCCGACCGCGCGGATGAACTGCTGGAGTTGGTGCAGCTCGCCGATTTAGGCGACCGCTATCCACACCAGTTATCCGGCGGCCAGCGCCAGCGCGTCGCCCTGGCGCGAGCGCTCGCGATCGAGCCGAAAGTACTGCTGCTCGACGAGCCGTTTGGCGCGCTCGATGCGAAGGTGCGCAAGGAACTGCGGCAGTGGTTGCGCGAGCTGCATTTGCAGACGGGCGTGACCACTATCTTCGTCACCCACGATCAGGAAGAAGCGCTGGAACTGGCTGACCGTGTCGTAATCATGGAGAAGGGCACCATCGCACAGGTGGACACCGTTGATCGGGTGTACGAACACCCGGCCTCGCCGTTTGTGTTCGATTTCATGGGCAGCACCAACATCATTCCCGCTTCGTTGCACGGGCGGGAACTGTATCTCGATGGCAAGCTCGTCGCCACGCTGTCGGGTTCCATCCTCCCCGGCGGCGCTGTCGATATCTACGTGCGTCCGGGCGACCTGCGGGCCACCGGCGAGCACAGCGAGGGAGTTGAAGTGATGGTCAAGAGCGTGCAGCGCACAGGCCCGCTGGTCCGCGCCAGCGTGACGTTGGCCTCCAATGACCAGCCTCTGATCGTGGAGCTACCGCACCTGCATCACGATGTGCCGCGCTTTCGCGAGGGTTCGCGCCTGTACCTGCGCCTGATGCAATACAGTGTGTTTCCCAGCGCCGATCGCCTGGCCAGTCGGGACAGCGTGGAGAAGCCCACGCTGATCGGGCGCGAGCGGGTGCGCGAGGCGTTGCCGTGAGGTGGCGCCGTCTCGCAGACACGATGGACGCGGAATCACTGGATGCAGCACCTCTGCTGTCGCCTGGTGTGGATGTCCAATAGTGGTTGCCACGAACATGGTCACGGCGCATGTTGCTGGCCACGAATCGTGAGTAGTGGCAAACGGTCGAGCGATTGGAACGGCCTCTGGCCCGCATCCCGCATTATTTGACGGTATTGCGACCACTGTTCTTTGCTGCGTAAAGCGCTTGATCGGCGCGCTGCAGCAGCTTTTCCATTTGCTCGCCGTGCTGAAGATCTGCCACTCCGATACTGCAGGTAAATTGAATACCGTCCGCCGAAGTTTTTTCAATTCTGTCTCGATAGCGCTCTGCCAATATTAGTGCTGTCTCATAGTCGGTATTGGGCAGCACGATGACAAATTCTTCTCCGCCGATACGGCCGATAAAATCAGTTTTGCGGCTGCAATCATTCAAGGAGTCTGCGGAAGCCTTGAGGACATTATCTCCGGCCTGGTGTCCATACTCATCGTTTATGTGTTTGAAATGATCGAAGTCCAGCATCAAGACGCACAACGGCTGTTGCTGTCGTTGCGCTCTCCCTATCTCAATATCAAGCACCCGAGTAAGTTCTCTGCGATTCAACAAATTCGTCAGGGAATCTCTGGACGCAAGCTTTTCAAGATCGCGCGTGCGTTCAGCCACCTTCGCTTCGAGCGATGTGTTGTTTTCAATAAGCGCTAGCTTCGCCTGTTGCAGCTCTTCGACTTTATTTGCCATATCAAATCTGGAAGGCAGTGCCACCAGTAACGGCAGCAGTCGCCACAGCACTATGGCCGTCGTAATAGAAATGAGCCCTGTTGCAATTTTGGCAAAACCCTCGATGTAGTAATAGCCATGCCAAATGTTGATGACGCTGATTATATGGGTGAGCCCGCAGAACAAAATGAAACTGGCAAATAAAAGGAAGAGCGAATTGAATCGAAGATCTTTGCGTATGATCACAAGACGTACGAGGACGAATGGGATCATGATATAGGCGAGCGCAGTCGTTACATCGCCAGCCACATGCAGAAAGAGTAGATCTTCTTGCCACAAAAAGCAGTGGCCGTGGGGCATGAAGCTGCCGTCCAAGAATTTGTCTGCGAATGTCATATCCAGCGTATCTCCGGCAAAAAATATGGTCTGATCCGGCTCCGTTTGGCGACATTAATAAAGTCTGTTGGAGGCAAGCTGAAACCCATTCTTGAAAAGGCTGATTCCAAAGGATTTTTAACGGCCCTGATCCTAATGGCGCTGACTTAAGCTTCACCAGAATGCTAACACCATTGGTCTGAATGGCCGCTATAGAAAAAATTAAGCCATTGGTGTGGCTGGTGAGGTTGATGTCGGGCGGCGTAGCGAACCCATGGCTGACCGGGCCTATGTCATGGTGATCGCGCATTGCCGCGGCATCCGGCGGCCGATTTAGATTGTCTCTGCCGCGTATCTGTCTACACTGTTAGCCCATCTCACCGGCATAGATAATTCGATAATGAAAATGCGCTACTCACTGCTGTTGCTGCTTCCGCTACTGTTCGCCTGCTCCGATAGCAATGACGGCGTGTCCGATCCAGGGGCCGAGGCCAGCGCATTGGCTGCACAACTATCGGCGCCGCACACGCCCGCCAACGAGGATTTCTTATTGTCACTGCTGCGCAATGAGTTGGGCAGCGATCCATTCTATCTGATCGAGTACCGCGAGCTCAGGGACGACCAGGCCGACACGCGGGCACTGCTGGCGTCGTACGAGCAGGTTCTCACGGAGCAGTTGCAGCAGGTTGGAGGCTATACCGCGTTCGACAATGTCGTCCTGCAACAGGTTACCAACCCGGAGGCGCAAGTGTGGCACCAGGTGCGCGGCATTTACTTTCCCAGCCCGCAGGCGCTGCTCGATGTCTTGCAGGCGCCCGCTTACCAGCAGGCAGTGAAGGATGAACACGCCGCCACGCTGCACCTGCATGCATTCTGGCTGACGCCGGTATTCGTTCAACAGCCGGTCGGCCTGCAGCCCGACGAAGACGAGTTTTATATGGCGAACCTCAACCAGCATCGCGAGCAGGCACTGTATCCGGACGGCACCAGCCACGGTTTGACAGGCGCCGAAGCCGACGCGCTATACACAGAGACGATGCTGGCTGAAGTACTGCCGGTCATCGGCGCGTACCCCGTGTTGGCGGGTAACTATAGTCACCTGGTTCTGGGTTCAGATGCCGCCTGGGACTCCTTTGCGCTGGTTCGTTACCCCGGTCTTCCCGAATTCCTGGGCATGGTTGCCAGCCCCAGGTTCCAGGAACTTGTGGTCAACAAGGGAGCCGGGCTGGCGCGTGGCTCGTCCATGCGGACCGCCGCTGTAAATCCGCTTTCACTGGAGCAATAAGCGGACTGTTCAGCCGGCGGGAATGACGGAGCACGGGGTCGAGCTGCCATACCCAGCCTTGAAGGTGGTTTCTCGACTTGAAGAGAAGGGGCTCGCGCAAAGGCAGTTCGTAGGTGGAAGTTCTCGGGATCAGATCCTCGTGCAACACCATCAGCTGAAAGACATTCCCACCAATTGACCGATCAGGTCATTCATTTCAGGAAAGGAGCCACCGTGAACGAGAACACCCGCGCTGTCATCCAGGCCACTTTCGAAGCCTCCAACAAGGGCGAGATCCACTTCGGCGAGGTTATCGCTCAACTGATGGGCGCTCAAGTTGAGACGTACCACGTCGACTACCGGTCCGGTCGCGCCACCTACTACCTGCCCGACGGCGCCACCCTCGACATTGGCTTCGAGCGCCCGCAGGATGGCATTGCAGACGCTTTCGACGGCGATGCCGTGCGCGCGGCCATCCTGGGCGCACAGGAGGGCCGCGTCATGTACCCCGAGTTCAAGCGGCTCTCGCAGCGCGCGGGCTGCGTCGGGTACACGGTCTGGATCGCGGGGCGACATGTCGTCTACTTCGGCCGCCGGGGCGAAACACATATCGAGCGCTTTCCGAACTGATTCCTGATGCTTCCATGGCATCGGAGGTTGAGCTGTTGCAGGCTCCGTAGATGGCTACTACGCTAGGCTGTAATGGAAGTCATTGTTTACCTGTTGTGCCACCTGCACACCTCCGTAGCAGCGTTGCCTCGACCCGTGAAACGACCGACCAATGACGAGCGGAGGGACCCCGCGATGCGCTGCCTGAAACTACCCTCGATGAGCCTGGTGCTTGGCCTTTTGGTCTTGAGCGCTACAGTACACGCTGCGCCATTCGCCTACATCACCAATGCGGGTGACAATACGGTCTCCGTCATCGACACGGCGACCAACACGGTGGTAACCACCATTGTGGTCGGGACCGGTCCCTTTGGCGTCACGGTGCACCCGAACGGCCGCACCGTGTACACGTCGAACCTGTATGACAACACTGTCTCCGTCATCGACACCACCAGCAACTCCGTGCTCGCCACTGTGGCGGTGGGGAATTGGCCCTTCGGCCTCGCTGTGCTCCCGGACGGCAGCGCACTGTATGTAGCGAACTTCCTCGACTCCAGCGTATCGGTTATCGATCTGGCCACCAACACCGTGGTCGATACCATAGCGGGCGGAACTAACGCCCGCGGCGTCGCTGTGCACCCGAATGGCAGCGCTGTGTATGTGACCAACACTAACGGCGACTCTCTCTCCGTCATCGACCCGACTACGAACCTGGTGGTTGCCACAGTGCCGGTCGGGAGTCTCCCACGGGGAGTCACCGTGCACCCGGACGGCAGCAAGGTGTACGTGACGAACAACGCCGGCCACACTGTCTCCGTCATAGCCACCGCAAGCAACACTGTCGTGGCCACTATCGCGGTGGGGAATGGCCCTATCGGTGTCGCCGTCCATCCGGATGGCGGCGACGTGTACGTGGGAAATAGGGACAGTGCCACCGTCTCCATCATCGACTCGACCACCAACACCGTTGTGGCCACCACAGCAGTCGTGACTAACCCTCGCGGCGTCATGGTGCACCCGGACGGAAAGGCCGTCTATGTAGCGAACGCCGTTAGCAACAGCGTCTCTATCATAGACACAACGACCAGAACCGTGGTGAAAACGGTAGCCGTGGGAAGTACACCTTTCGCCTTTGGCCAATTCATCGGGCCTATCGACAGCGATAGTGACGGTGTTCCGGATAAGCTGGATAACTGCCCGCTGATTCCCAACCCAGGCCAGGAAGTCGGTGCGAATGGCGGCAGCAGATCTGCCTGGTCACTACCGCCGGGTTGCTAGTGGGAGCTTGTAGCTCGCCAGTTCGCCGTCACGCTCGCGGATGGTCCAGCAGCCATTCAACGAAGGCGTCCAAACCGGCTGGAACCCAGGGACCCGGAATGTGCGGGCCGCCGTTCATCTTCCAGAACTCGACCTCGGCGCCTCCGAGGCATCCCGGCCATGTGGTAATGGAGGTTTCAGCGCCGTCGATATTCCCCAAGAGATCGAAATCGGGCTTGGCCGTCGGGCTGTTGGTATCGCAGCCGGCGAGCATTGCAAACCGGTCTGCTGCGGCCGGTGCGCTGAGATAGGCACCGTCCACACCGTCAAAGAGTACGGTGTCGTCGAGATCGCCGTGTATGGTCAGCACGCTGACTCGCTCTGTCGAAGGTCTGCATTGGTCCAGATCCACAAAGGTAGAGCCGGCCAGATTGACCATTGCCGTGACAAGGTGGGACGCCTCGCAGGCCATGGTGAACGACATAAACCCGCCGCTGGAGTGGCCTATGAGGCCGATGCGGCTGGTATCAATGCTGTAGGTGGCAGCCGCCTCCTCGATCAGGCCGCTCAGGTAACTGACATCGCTGATGTCCGCCGCCTCTTCCTGCGGCGTGTCGCAGCAGGTTGGCGTGAATCGCCACTGCTTGCGGCCCCCGAGCGACAGGCCATCGGGGTAGACCAGCACATACTGGAGTCTGTCGACCCTGTCGATCAGGCCCAGGTAGAGCGACTGTATCCAGCCATCGACGCCGCGGCCGTGGAGCACCATCACCAGCGGATACCGTGTATTGATATCGTAGTTGGAAGGTATCTGTACCATTGAGGGTCGCTCGCCGCCGATGGTCAAGGTCGGGTTGGATGCACAGCTGCCGTCGTCGGCGCATCCCGTTAACCGGAAACCGGTATCGACAAGGTCGTTGCTGTTGTTGCTACTGTCGCTGCAAGCGGTGAGCGCGAGAGCAGTGACAACGGCAAGCAGTAGGGTGCGGAGTTGAATTATCACAATGTTATGCTCCGGGTCAGGCCAGGTTGAAGCACCATATTGCCCTGCACGGGTGCGACATCGCAACACGAAACTGCATCGGTAGGTTGACAGCGAGAAGTTGGTAGAAGCGGCGTATGGATACTTGCAGGCGCCACCGATGCTTTCCAGGAAGCCATTGCTGATGCCTTGAATCAGCGCCCTTTTCTTTCGTTTACTCACAGAGCCGTGCGCGCACGTCATGGATGTTTTGCCGAAGACAAAAATGCTCTGCTCGTGGCGCTCTGGTGCGCGCTTGATCTGCGAGTGCCTCTTGGGCACTATGATCGGAACGTATAATAGTCACCCACAGAGGCCGTCAGGTCCATTCGGGAGCGTTTATGAATACTATCATTGGCATCCTCGTTACAGCAGCCGCGCTATGGGTTACGACCGAATTGGTACCAGGCATCCGCATCGAATCTTCAATCGGTGCCTTCCTGATCGTGGCTGTAATATTTGGACTGGTAAACGCATTCATTCGACCGGTCATAAAGGTGCTGTCGCTGCCTGTCACGATCCTGACGCTCGGACTCTTCACCTTTGTGATAAACGCCCTGATGCTGATGCTGACAGCCGGGCTCGTAGGCAACGTCATGTCGATCGCTGGTAGCGGCATGTCGGCGTTTTTTACGGCCCTTATCGGCAGCATTATCATTAGCATTGCCAGCACGGTGATCGGCTGGATCATGCCTGGCAAGGATTAGGCCCCGCTTTCCCCGGGGGGGGGTCCCGGGGCCCGCCCCCCGGGGGCTGTCGGATGGGGCCCCCGCCCCGGGGGTGCTTCGTCGTGATCACGATGTGCCGCGCTTTCGCGAGGCGTTACCATAAAGTCGCGCCGTCCCGCAATGCATGCACGTTGCCGCGCTCTCCATTAGTATGGGTGCCCAAAACAACCACACGTTTCACGAGACAACGCCATGCCACTGGACTTCGACAGCGCCCGCCTGCCCAATCCCAACCTGCGTGAGGATCACCACGCGTGGCGTGCGCAGTTGCGCCGCTTTATCGACACCGAGATCATGCCCTACGCCGAGGACTGGGACGAGGCCTGTCATATTCCCATCGAGCTGTGGCCCAAGGCGGCGGCCGTCGGCCTGTTGGGCATGGGTTACCCGGAGGAGTTTGGCGGCACGCGGGAGGGCATCGACGCCTGGCATCTGTGGGTCACCAATGAAGAACTGTCGCGGGTGGGCGTGGGCGGTGTCGCCGCCAGCCTGATGGTGCACGGCATCGGCCTGCCGCCGGTGATCAACTGGGGTTCGCAGGCGATGAAAGAAATGGTCGCGCCACCGGTGCTGGCTGGGTTGAAGCACATCGCGCTGGGGATTACCGAACCCGGCGGTGGCTCCGACGTGGCGCAGGTGGCGACGACCGCGGTGCGCGATGGCGATCACTACATCGTCAACGGGTCCAAAACCTATATCACCGGCGGCATGCGTGCCAACTGGGTATCCACCGCAGTGCGCACCGGTGGGGAGGGGGGCAGGGGCATCTCCATGTTGCTGATCCCGACCGACGCCGAGGGCTTCAGCCGCACCCAACTGGATAAAAAGCAGGGCTGGTGGGCCTCCGATACCGCCACGCTGTACTTCGACAATGTGCGCGTACCGGTGAGCAACCTGATCGGCGAGGAAAACAAAGGCTTTCTGGTCATCATGACCAACTTCAACGGCGAACGCATGGCGATGGCCGCATCCATGGAAGCGCAGGGGCGTGTGTGCCTCGAAGAGGCGGTGGCGTGGGCGCGCGAGCGCGTGACGTTCGGCAAGCGCCTCGCCGACCACCAGGTCATACGCCACAAGATCGCGCAGATGAAACAGAAACTGAATGCCACCCAGGCCTATATCCGTATATGCTTTGAGGCCATCGAGGCGGGCAACGCCAATCCGGGTGACATCGCGCTGCTGAAGGTGCAGGCCAGTGAAACGCTGGAATTCTGCGCGCGCGAGGCAATGCAGATACTGGGCGGCATCGGCTATATGCGCGGCAGCCGCGTGGAGCGGATCTACCGCGAGGTGCGGGTCAACGCGATCGGCGGCGGCTCGGAAGAAATCATGCGCGACCTGGCCGCGCGTCAGTACGGACTATAAGACGGGATCACGACATGGCGATGAAACTGTGGCATTGCAACAGCGCGCGCTCGCTGCGCCCGCTGTGGGCGCTGGAGGAGATGGGGCTGGAGTACGAGGTGGAAATCCTGCCGTTCCCGCCACGCCTGTTCCAGCGCGAGTACCTGCAGGTCAACACTCTTGGCACGGTGCCTTATTTCGTTGACGGCGATACCCACATGACGGAGTCGGTGGGCATCTGCCAGTACCTGGTGGACCGCTACCAGCGCTTCGATTTTGGCCTGGAACCCGCGCACCGGGAGTACGGCGCCTACCTGAACTGGCTGCACCATGCGGACGCGACCCTGACCTTCCCGCAGACGATATCGATGCGCTACTACTACCTGGAGCCGACGCCGGAGAAGCAGGCGGTGGCCGATGACTACGCCAAGTGGTATATCGCAAGGCTGCGGTTGCTGGATGCGCACCTGGAGTCGCACGAGTTCCTGGTCGACAACCGCTTCACGATCGCGGACATTGCGATCAGCTACGCGCTGTACCTCGGCCAGACGATAGGCTTGGACCAGCGCTACAAACCGCAAACGACAGCGTACCTGCAACGCATGATGGAGCGACCGGCATTCAAACGCGCCAACGCACAGGGTGAACCCCTGCAACTCCCGGGGAGGGAATAATCGGTATGAGCACAAGCGAGAAGGAATTACAGGCGTTCCGGGCCGAAGTCGCGGCCTGGATGAAAGCGAATAATCCGGCCGACCCTGGCTTCCTGCTGCCGCAGACGTTCATGGAAGTGGGCGATGAGCAGCAGCTGGAGTTCTTGCGCGAGTGGCAGCACAAGGTGTGGGCCGCCGGTTACCTCGGCATGGCCTGGCCAAAGCAGTACGGCGGTGGTGGCGTGGACCCGATCTTCCAGAGCATTGCCGACCAGGAGATGCGCCGCGCCGGCGTGCCGATCTGTTTCAACGTGATCGGGCTCGGCTGGGCAGGGACGCTGATCAACGACATCGGCACCGAACAGGAAAAGGCCAAATACCTCAAGGGCATTCTCACGGCCGAGGATGTCTGGTGCCAGGGTTTTTCCGAGCCCGACCACGGTTCCGACCTTGGCAATGTGCAGACGCGCGCCGTGCGCGACGGCGACCACTACGTGATCAACGGCCAGAAAATCTGGACCACCATGGGCAACTTCGCCAAATACATGATCCTGCTGGCGCGCACCAACCCCGACGCGCCGCGCAAGTACGACGGCCTGTCGTTTTTCCTGTCGCCGATGCAGGCGCCGGGGATCGAAACCCGGCCGATACGCAAGATCACCGGCGAATTCGGTTTCACGGAAACGTTTTTTACCGACGCGCGCATACCGGCCGATTCCCTGATGGGCGAGGAAGGGCAGGGCTGGAAGATCGCGATGCAAACGCTGCAGTACGAGCGCGGCGCGGAAGCGGGCGCCGCCGGCGGGCAGGCGATGGTGCGCGTCACGGTGGATGACATGATCGCGCAAGTCGCCGGCGTGCAGCGCGACGGAGCGCCCGTGCTGCAGGACCCGGTGGTGCGGGACCAGGTGGTGCAGGCCATCATGGAGGAGAAGGCGATTGTGCTGGGCGACAGGCGCGCGCATATCGGTGCCCTGACATCCGATTATCCCGGCTCGCTGCCTCTGTCGAACAAGTTGCGCGCCACCGAGATGACACGGCGCATGCGCCAGCTGGCCATCAACCTGCAGGGCGCCGAGGGTGCGCTCTATGTGGGTGATCATGAGGCACGCCAGCGCGGTTTCTGGCAGCGCGCGTATTTCAACAGTTTCTCCGCGACGATAGGCGGCGGCACCAGCCAGGTGCAGGCCAATATCGTGGCCGAGCATATTCTCGGCTTGCCGAAGTAGGGAGTGATTATGTCAGTCATTGGAAATACCGCGCTCAGCTTCAGCGACGAGCAGGCGATGCTGCTCGATGTGGCCAGGCAGTTCTGCCGTGATCGCTCGCCGATCGCCAAAGTGCGCGCACAACTGGAAACCGCGACCGGTTACGACCAGGCGCTGTGGGACGAGATGGTAGCGCTCGGCTGGGCGGGCATCGCGCTGCCGGAATCCTGCGGCGGTTCCGGGATGGGCGTCGCGACGCTGGTGCCGGTGGTGGAAGCCATGGGCCGGGCGATGCTCGGCACGCCGTTGATCAGCAGCGCGCTGGCCGCGCAGTTGCTGCTGCGCGCCGGGAATAGTGAGCAGGCCGAACGCTTGCTGCCGGCGCTCGCCGCCGGTGCGCCGGCGACGCTGGCCCTGCTGGAGAACGGCGACTGGGGCAGCGAGACGGTCGCGCTGGAACTGGATCAGGATGGCGTGCTGCACGGCACGAAGAAATACGTGCCGGACGCGACGGTCGCTACGTTATTTGTCGTCTGTGTGAAGCATCGTGGTGAAACCGCGCTGGCGGTGGTGCACGCGGAGCAACTGGGTGCGGGTGCACTGCAGCCCAACACATTGATCGACCAGACCAAGCGTTCCGCCAATGTGGATTTCAGCGGCGTGCGCGTGGATGCGAGCAACATTATCACCGGCGCGCAGGTCACTGTGGCGTTGCGCGATGTTCGCCTGTTGGGCGCGCTGCTGGTGGCTGCGGAGGCAACCGGTAGCGCTGCGGCGTGCCTCGCTACCATTGTCGACTACCTGAAAACACGCAAGCAGTTTGGCAAGCTGATCGGTTCCTACCAGGCGCTGAAGCACCCCACCGTCGATATTCTCACGGCGACAGACTCGGCGCGCTCATTCATTTACCACGCGGCGACGCTGGTCGGCGACACGGCGCTGGACCGCGATGCGGAGATCGCCTGCCGCATGGCCAAGGCGCACGCCTGCCAGGCGCTGCTGTACGCGGGCGACCGCGCGGTGCAGTTCCACGGCGGCATGGGTTTTACCTACGAGTGCGACGCGCAGTTGTACATTCGCCGCGCGCAGTGGAGCCAGCAGCAATTCGGCGACGCGCAGCACCATCGCAAGCGGCTGGCGACGTTGTTGCTGGGTTGAAGTTGCTCGGCTGACGGGAACGCACAGCGCATGGCTAAAAAACATCGGGGCATGAAAGGCAGCGGACTGCCGCGCACACTCTCGGTGTCACTCGCCGGATTGCGCGCCGGCAGTGCGTTGGCCGTGGACAGCGTGATGCAGCGCGTGATGGGGCGAGGTCCGGATGACGAGGATTCCGAGTTTGCCCGGCGCGAGGCGCGGCGCTTTGTGCAGGAACTTGGCAAACTCAAGGGCACCTACATCAAGATAGGCCAGATGCTGGCGCTGTTCGGCGACCAGTTTTTACCGCGGGTACTGGTCACCGCGCTGCGCGACCTGTCCGACCAGACCGAGGCGCTGCACTGGGATGCGCTGGAATCGTCGGTGCGCGACAGCCTCGGCGAGCGCTATGCGGAACTCGATATCGACCCGCAGGCGATTGCCGCCGCGTCATTGGCACAGGTGCACCTGGCCAGGATTCGCGCAAACGGCGAATGGATCTGCCTGAAATTACAGTACCCGGGGCTGAGACAGGTCATCGACGGGGATTTTGACGCGGTGGTGCGCATGTTGTTGTTGGCGCGCTGGGTCAAGGCCGGGCGCGAACTGGACGATTGGCTGGAGTCGATGCGCGCCCATCTGCACAACGAGATCGATTACCGGCGCGAAGCGTCCTACACCTTGAAAATGCGTGCGCTGGTGGCGGGCGTGAAGCACGCGGCAGTGCGCTACCATGTGCCGGTGTTGTACCCCCAGTACTGCAGCGACTCGGTGCTGGCGATGGAATTCATTGAGGGCGTGCCGGTGGTGGACCCGGACGTCGCCGGGTTGTCACTGGAGCGTCGCAACGCGCTCGCCAAAGGCATGCTGGAATTGTTTTTCTACGAGGTGTATGACTGGGGCCTGTTGCAGACCGATCCCAATATTGGCAATTACCTGCTGCGCCTCGACGACCGGCGCAAGAAAATGGCGCAGGATGAACTGGTGCTGCTGGACTTTGGTTCCGTGCTCGAGTGTCCCGCTGATTTTCTTGGCCACTTGCGCCGTACCATCGACGCCGGACAGCGGCAGAACGTTCCCGAGTTGGTGGCGGGGTTGATCGGGCTGGGCTGCCTGCAAGCCGACGCCAGTGAAGACGGACGCAAACTGTTCGCTGATTTTTGCCTGCACCTGCTGGAACCGCTGCGGCCACCCGCGCAACTGCCAGCGCAATACCTCAATGCAAAGGGCGAATACCGTTGGGGAGAGTCGCAGTTGATGCGGCGTGCGGGGAAGCAGGCCGCACAGTCTGCCGTCAGCCGCCATTTCACCACACCCTCGCGGGATTTCGCGCTGATCGCGCGCAAGCTCACCGGCGTATTCAATTTTATCGTGGCACTGGATGCCGAATTCAATGCGCATGACATGGTGCAAGCCCATATCCTGCGCTGGCGGGACAGAGAGCGACGTGGCGCGTAAAAAAAGTGATGGCAAGGATGACGAGGCTCGCGCTATCCCCACCTCCCGTGCGGGTCGGCTGGCGAGCATGGCGCGCATGGCTGGCAGTGTCGCCGGCGGCATGCTGGCCGAGGGCACGCGGCAGTTGCGCGCCGGCAAGCGCCCGAAAGCGCGGGATATGCTGTTGACGCCAGGCAACGCCCGCCGCGTCGCGGAACAGTTGTCCACGATGCGAGGCGCCGCGATGAAGGTTGGGCAGATTTTGTCCATGGATACCGGCGAGTTCTTGCCGCGCGAGCTCGCCGATATCCTGGCGCGCCTGCGCGATGATGCCCGCTACATGCCGGCCGCACAGTTGCACAGCGTGATGCGTGAAGCCTACGGGCCTGAGTGGGAGTCTTTGTTCTACAACTTTACGACCAGGCCACTGGCCGCAGCGTCCATCGGACAGGTGCACAAGACAATCTCCCCCGACGGTCGCGAGATCGTGCTGAAAGTGCAGTACCCCGGTGTCGTAGGCAGTATCGACAGCGACGTGGACAACATCGCCAGCCTGTTGCGCCTGTCAGGCCTGCTGCCCACCGGATTCGACTTACAGCCACTGCTGGATGACGCCAAACTCCAGCTCAAGGACGAGGCTGACTATCTCAAGGAGGCGGAGTTTCTGCAGGCGTTCGGCGATTTGCTCAGCGATGACAAGCGCTTTGTGCTCCCCGAGGTGCTGCCGGAACTGACGCACCGCAACGTGCTGGCGATGACCTATGTCAGCGGCAGCCCGATCGATGCCATTATCGACCTGCCACAGGCAGAGCGCGATAGGGTGATGACCGCGCTGATCGAACTGATGCTGCTGGAATTGTTCGAACTGCGCATGGTGCAGACGGACCCCAATTTCGCCAACTACCAGTACCGACGCCAAACCGGTGAGATCGTATTGCTGGACTTCGGCGCCACGCGCCGCTTCAAGGCCGGCTTCGTCAACAATTACAAGAAGCTCGCGCGTGCGGCGATCAAGGGAGATAAAGTAAAACTGGCAGCAGCGGCCGAGAAACTGGGCTTCGCGGTGGGCGATACCGACAGCGACTACCACGACGTGGTGTTACAGGTGCTGATGATTGCGCTGGAACCACTGCGCAATGATGCTCCCTACGATTTCGCCCGCTCCACCATGGCGCGCGATCTGTCCACGCTGGCGGAGAACGTGAGCGGCTACCGGGATTTTTGGCGCGCCCCACCGACCGATGCGGTCTACTTCCACCGCAAGGTGGCGGGTATGTACCTGCTCGCAACGCGGCTCAAGGCGCGCGTCAACGTGTATCAACTGGTGCAGCGCTGGCTGGCCTGAGCGTTATTTACTGCGCGACTTTTTGCGCTTGCCCTTTTCTGACAGCGCGGCGTCGCGCAGCGCTTCAAAAGATTCCTGTAGGCAGTCGGCGTAAAACGCCGGGTCCGGCAGCATGTCCCGGCACGCGGTGAACGACAGGTTGATGCTGCCCTTCTTGTCCTGCACGGAGCTGTAGACGATGTGGAACAAACCGACATTGGGCAGCAGTGGGCCGAGGCTGATGGAGTCGATCATCGCGGCGCCGCACATATAGAGCTGGAACGGCGCGCCCGGCACGTTCGTAACAATGGTATTGAACACGACACTGGCCTCGGCCAGCCCGGTGGCGCTGGCGGTGCGTATCGCCAGCGACAACACATTGCCCGGCATTACGTCGGTGAGGTCGACGGCAAAGCGCGGCCCCAGCGCTTCGGCATAGGCCTTGGCGGACAATGCCTCCTCGTGCACGGCGGCAAGTCGTTCGCAGGGGTCGGCGATGTCCGTGCGCAGCGCCACGTTCATGAAACCCACCATGTTGCCGCCGGCGGCGCGCTCCTGCGCGGAGCGCACGTCGATGGGGCAGCCGGTGACCAGTGATTGCTCAGGCAATTCGCCCTTGCTCCCGAGATACTCGCGCAAACCGCCGGCCACGATGGTCAGCATCACGTCGTTGATCGTCGTGCCGGGCTGCGTATTCTTGATGGCCCGCAGCACCTCAAAGTCAAACTTTCGCGCCTCCACCACGCGGTGCCGTGAAATGCGCCCCTGGAAGCGGGTTTTCGGTTTGTCTTCCAGGTTGTGGAAATGTTTTTCCTGCTTGCCCTTGCGCAGGCGCATGAAGGTAGGGCCGGCCACTTTGAGCATGTCGAGCACCTGCCCGGGTTTGCGCCAGGCGTCCAGGTAGGCGCTGCCCAGCATCCTGGCCATGGAGGGTCGTTCGACAATCCACGGCGGCGCCTCGCCCACGTCGCGAGTCTCGGGGGTGAGGTCGTGCACGATGTTCATGAATTGCGTGCCAGTGGCGCCGTCCATCGCGCAGTGGTGGACTTTCATCAGCAGCGCGAAACACCCGGGCGGATAGCCCGCAAGATTGTTCAGGCCCTCGATGACATAGATTTCCCACATCGGCTTGTCGCGACGCAGCGGCTGTGAATGGATGCGCGCCGTCATTATGCACAACTGGCGCCAGTCGCCAGGCTTGGGCAGCGCGATATGGCGCACGTGGTATTCCAGGTCAAAGTCCGGGTCCTTGACCCAATAGGGGCGGCCCAGGTTGTAGGGCACGAAGGCCAGTTTGCGACGGAATATCGGCGACAGGTGGACGCGGCTGCGCAGCATGTCGAGTATCTGCTTGAAGCGCACTTTGCCGTTCGGCGCGGTGGACTGGTCGTAGATGGTCACTCCGCCGATGTGTTGCGGCAAGCCGTCCAACTCGGCGTGCAGGAACATTGCGTCCTGCCCGGATAACTGTTGCATACACGCTTCTCGCTTATTTGCTGTTATTAGTGTTCAGCATACGTGCATGATCGCTGGTGTCAACTGAGGCGCAAACACCCAGGCCCAAACGCGTGGTAATAAAAAGGCACCACCTGCCCGATGAAGCTGGACAGGCAGTGCCGGAGTGTTCCCGTCAATTGGCGGGAACGACCTGGGGATTTTCGCTGGCCTCCTCTTTGCGTATGCGCAAGACCAGCGGTATCAGCACCACTGCGATCACTGGCGTAAAGATTGCCGCCAGCAAAAGCAGCGTCGAGGTTACGCCAAAGCGATCCAGCGCATACCCCAACAACGGGCCGGTGCCGATGAAGATCGCCCGCACCGCAAGGCTGACCAGTGAGTTGACGGTGGCGCGGAAATGGCCCGGCACCCGTCGATTCAGCGCCTCATAAAACAGGCTCATGCTGAGACCCCGCGATACCTGCAGCGCAAACCCGAACATCACGCCGATCCAGCCGGCGCCCAGCGCCATGCCGAGCAAACCCAGCACGGGCAGCACGCCGATGAGGCACAGCAGGCGGTGCGTGCCGAGGCGCTGTTCCAACGCGCTGGCGTAGTTCGCCGAGACGCTCACGACCAGTGCAAACGCCGCCCAGATATAGCCGTACCACTCGATGGGCACGCCCTGGAATTCCCAGTATTTCTGGTAGATCCAGAAAACGTACACCGCCAGCAAGCCAAACGCCGCGATTGCGAAAGCCGTCCACAACACCACGGGCTTGCCGAACAGCAGTAACTCCAGGATGGAGCGCGCATTGCCGCCGTGGCTGGTTTCAAGCCGCGGACGCGGTACTTCCACCAGAGCGAACGCCAGCACCAGCGGTACCAAACCGATCGCAAGCTGCGCGATAACGACGGCGTCGAGCGACCAGAACAGCAGCACGCTGGCGACGATGCCGGCTATGCCGGAGGCCGCCGCTTCAATCGAGATCAGGCGGCTGAGCGATTTGCCGGCGCCCGCGCCGTGCTCGGATCCCTGCTCCTGCAAATACATTTCTGTGTCGTACAGCAACGCGAGATCCGCTCCGGAAATGAGGCTGAAGCCCAGTCCGAGAATGGCCTCGAACACCAGGAAATCCACAAAGCTGTCCGCCCACAACAGGTACACGAACCCGAGCGCAAACAACACGGAGCCCAGCAGTATCGCGCGGCGGCGACCCCACATGTCGGCGATGTACCCGGACGGCACTTCAAACAGCGCGATGGTCAGCGCGAATAGCGCCTGTGTCTGCAGTACCTGGTTCATCGACAGGTCGTGACCCTGCAGCAACGGCACGAAGACGGGGTTGATCACCATGAAGCTGTTAAAAAATCCCAGCAGGTAGATGTTGCGAATATTGTTGTGCAATGACTTGTTCACTTTCCTTGTCCCTTTGTGTCCGGGACCCTGAAAGCGGAGGAATTTTTCTAGGGGAATAAAAAAGGCCTCCGGAATCAGGGTTCTCGGAGGCCTTTTTTAAAGAGTATTTACTTCAAGTGCTTCCAAAACCCTCGCGGTCCGCCCACAGGCGCGCCGCCGGCATCACGACGATGACGTCGTGGCGCTTATAGGTACTTGCCTGTGTAAATGCGGTGGCCATGGTGTTCACTTAAAAGTTAATAAAATACGGTGTGCCTGATGGCAGGCGGGCATAATGCTCGCCGCTGTCCAGCGCGTCAATCAAAGAATGCCAAACGTGGAAAAATTCACAGTCGCGGTGCACGGCGGCATGGGCAAGGCACACCCTTGGCGCTGCTGAACGATGGCCATGGTGTTGCTATCTGCGGTATCATCGGCGCCTGCGATAGCACGCCCTCCAGTGCTGCCCTACCATCAAAAACCCATAACAATGGTGCGAGTATGCGAAATAGTTTGACCCGACTGGTGCGCAAGTTTATTGGCGTTGGCCGTTGCTGCCTGCAGCGACAGCAATAACAACAATCAGGCCGGGACACCCATCGTGGTGCCGCGCCCTCCGCCCCCTCCGCCCGTGGTGCCGCCCGATGAAAATTCGGTGTTTGCGGTGGCCAATGGTTGCTATGCCATTTCGTCGGATGGCGGCGAGAACTTTATGTCGACACTTGATCATCTGGAGGATGGACCGGACACCCTCTTTGCTGCGGAAAGCGGCCTGACGCTTGATGAGACGCCCGGCCCCAGCCGCTTTCTGCTGCGACCGTCTGATCTGGGCAAATACCTGTTGTACGATCACCGCGCGCTTTACCTGACCGCGGCTGGGCAGCAGCTTCTGGCCCAGGGCGCGCTCGCGTCGGATATCAGCGAAGTCGATGGCAAGGTCGTGGTTCAGGATCGTTTGCAGTCCGAGGGCGAATGGCGCTTGCTGGCCGCCCCCGACGCCAAATTCCTGTTGCAGCACATCCAGTCGGGCAACTATATCGGCGCGGATGGCGCCATGGTGGCCGAGGCTGATGCCGCGGCGCTGACATTCTCCCGGCAGACCGATTGCGCGGTCTTTCCGGAACTTTCCGTCGACGCAACCGGCGAGGTGAGTGTTACAGAGTTTGACGACGGCTCGCTGTTTGGCTTTGTCGAAGAGCATTCCCACCTGTTCACCAATCGGGCGTTTGGCGGCGGTGGTGTCTTCCACGGTGCGCCCTTCCATCCGCTGGGTGTGGAGCATGCGCTGCCAAGCTGTGAACTGAACCATGGCGAGGACGGGCGCAAGGATTTCATGGGCGCGACGTTTAATGAAGGCGTGGGTGACTTCAATGATCTTCTGCCCGCCATCGCAGCCGGCATTCTGCCAAAGAAAGATCACGATACCGAGGGCTATCCGACGTTCACCGCATGGCCGGCGGCGCCGAGCAGCGCCACGCACCAGGTGCAGTATTACAAGTGGCTGGAGCGCGCCTACCTGTCGGGGCTGCGATTGCTGGTGCAACACGCCACCACCAACCAGGTGTTATGCCAGTTGGTCACCGGCATTGGCGCCAACCCCAAGCGCTACGACTGTAACGACATGGTCGCAGTGGACAGGATCATTGAGGATACCTATGCGCTGGAGCGCTACGTCGATGCACTTTCAGGCGGCCCCGGCAAAGGCTGGTTCCGCATTGTGTTCAGCCCTGCCGAGGCCAGGGAACAGATCAAGGCCGGCAAGCTGGCCGTGGTGCTCGGCATAGAGACTTCCGACCTGTTCGACTGCTTCCTGGTGCCACATGGCGGGTTCAGCAAATGCACGCCGGAAACTGTGGTGGCGAAGCTGGATGAATACCATAAAAAGGGTGTGCGCGTGCTGTTTCCAGTGCACAAATTTGACAACGCATTTTCCGCTGGCGATGGCGACAGGCGGGTGAGCGATGTCGGCAATTTTGGCCACACCGGTCACTATTCCAACTTCACGTTGTGCCCGCCCGACCTGCTCACGTTCGACGGCGGATTCGACAGCGGCGGCCTGAACTTTGCGAATCTCAACCAGCCGCGCGACGTTTACGATTCGCCGCCACCGTTTGACATGGGTGGCTTCGATGCCAACCCGGTCGGCGCGCTGTTGCCACATCTGGCGCTGTTGGGCGGTGGAAAGCTGGTGGGCGAGTACTGCCAGAACCACGGCTTTACCGATCTGGGTGAATTCCTGGTGATGGAAATGATGAAGCGCGGCATGGTGATCGAGGTCGATCACTTGCCGAGAAGGAGCTACAAACGCGCCTTCGAGATGCTCGTCGAGAACGATTATCCTGCCATCGGCAGTCACGGCCGCAACAACGGCGGCTTACTGTACGAACTGGGTGGTATGTCCAAGTTCAATTTTGGCCGCTGTCGCTCAGCTGAAGAGCCCGCCACGATGGCGAACAGCCTGCGGAGTCGTGTCGAGAAGATGCGCGAGGTCGGCGCCTTCGAGGCGGAAGGCTTCGGTTTTGACCTCAACGGCTTTGCCGGCGCGTCGGGGCCACGCTTTGGTGAGAACGCCCATTGCGCCGATCCGCAGACTGACGAGGGCATCACCTATCCCTTTACGTCCTATGCCGGTGATATCACCCTGCAGCAGCCGGTGGTGGGCAATCGCACGCTGGATTTCAACACTGAGGGCATGGTGCACCTGGGGCTGGTCGCGGAACTGATCGAAGATGCGCGCCGCGACGGTGTGACCGACGAGGACCTGGAACCGCTGTTCAAATCAGCCGAGGGTTACATCCGCGTGTGGGAGAAATCGGAGCGCAGGGCGGCCGAGTTAGCCCAGGCGACGGAGTAAGATTCCGCTCAGGGCGGTCGGTGCCTGAACTGGCGCCGACCGCCTCCAGTTCAAAGCCCTTGTTGGTCGTGCCCTCGGCGGCGCGCTGGGGGATGCTCTTATGCGGGCGTCGCCGCCTGCAGTGTCAGGCGACAGTCATATCGCCGGCTGGCTGACACTCTTTCGATATCGCATGTATCAGTAACATCAGCGCCTTGATGTGCGGCCCCAGCACGAGTTTGCCGGTGTTCATCAGGCTGACTGCAATGTCCCGCTGCGGGTCTGCCCAGCACACGATATTGGCGTAGCCGAGGTGGCCGAATGCGAATTGCGAATCCAGGCCGTACATGCCCACGGGCGAGCCGCCCAGCATAAACCCCGCGCTGTAGCGCATCGGCAGCAGGAGTGACCGGTCCAGGTGGAATCCGCCCAGTGATCGGGTCGCCTGGTGTACCGTAAGGGGATCGAGAATTTGCTTGCCCTGCCAGCGGCCCTTGTCCAGCAACATCTGGTAGAACCGGCTCACTTCCTCGGCGGTCGCATACAGGTTGGCGGACGGCACGATCGCGCTGTAAAAGCGCGGGTCGTTGGTCATCTCAACCGCCGTGTCAGGATGCGTCCCCAACACCGTGGCGAGCGCCCGATTCACCAGCGAACTGTTCAAGCCAGTGGTGGTATTGAGTGCGGCACGCGCCTGGTCGCGTTTACTCAACCCGTAGCTGAAATAGCGCATGCCCATCGGCTTGCTGATGTAGCGCTGCAGGTATTGCTGCGCGTCCAGGCCGGTCGTCACCTTGATCAGTTCGTTGAATATAAAGCCCGAGGTCAGCGTGTGGTAACCCTGGGAGCGGCCTTCGGAGTCGGTGGATGCCGATGCGCAGATCATCGCTGTCGCCGCATCGTGATCGAATAGCAGGTTGACATCCGTGTCTGGCGGGAGTTTGGCAATGCCGCTGCGGTGGGTGAGCAGTTGCCACAGCGTGATGCTGCCCTTGCCATTGGCCGCGAACGCGGGCAGGTAATAACTCACCGGGTAGAGCAGGTTGACCTTGCCCTGCTCCGCCAGCAGGTGAACGAGCACGGCAGTGACCGCCTTGGACGCAGAGAACAGGCAGATCGGCGTGTCGAGAGAGGCGATCTTGTCCTCGCGGTAATGACCGAGGCTGCGGTTGAGTACGATCTCGCCCCTGCGCCGCAGGCACAGCGACAGCAGCGGATAGACACCCGAGCGGTACAGTTCTTCGCACGCCTCCCAGATACGCGCCACCGATTCGGTAGTGAGATCGGCGCGCGCCGGATCCACTTCAGTGGCGCTGTCGACATCGCAGACGGTTGCCAGGTCCCGTGGCACGGGCACGGTTCGAAATAGCTTGCGACGGAGACCGTCGCGGTAGTGGGCACGCTTGTTCATGGGGTATCCAGGTATGCGCAAATTGGACTTGGGGTAGTTGGCACAGTGTGAGTCAGCTTTTTTGTACGCCGCAGTAGCGATCTATACATGCGCGCCGTTCATTGCTCGAAGACATCGACGTCGATGCGAAATATCTCAAAGGGCGTGTCCAGCGGCTGCTTCAGGACGAAGTTCAGGACATCGCTCTTGATGACATACAGCGCGGACTCGGCCACGGTCGCCGTGGACAGGCCGCTGGTCTGTTCTGAGTTCACGACCTCGCCCGCGTTGAAATCCTGATTCAGGCGAATGCGGCTGACGCTGGCATTGGAGACCGAGTAGACATCACCGTCCAGTACCGCCAGCCCGTCCGGCGAGGGCAGGGCATCGCCCGTCAATACGATGGGCTCCACCGTCGCGCCATCGGGCAGGCTGACGCGCAGCAGTGACGCGGGAAAGAACCTGGCCACGATCAACGCCGATTCATCGGGCGTCAGCGCGATACCGTTCAAGCCGAGGCCAGCGCCGGTGACGTCCGCCAGCAGCGGGTCCGAGACCAGAATGGCGGCGCTTCCCGTGGCGGCATCGAGTCGGTAGAGGTTGGGATTGGCCGGGTCGGTGACGTAGGCGATGCCCGCGCTGTCCAGTACGAGATCGTTGCAGGAGCCGCTGCCCGCAACCGCGCCGAGGAAAAATTCCTGGGCTAACTCGCCGCTGGCAAGGTCGAACACCCACACCCGGTTGTCGCCGCCATCGACCTTCTGCGCGCAGACCCACAGGCGCCTGCGCTGCGCGTCCACTTTCGTGCCCACCAGCTCGGCGCGGTTGTCCGCCGCGTGAAAGACCGAGTCCCGCCCCTCTGCGTCAACGCGCACGATGCCACCGCCTTGAAGGCTGGTGGCATAGAACATGCGCTCTTCGGGGTCGTACGCGACACCCTCAGGCACGCTGTCGGGGCTGCTGAGCACATAGCGGTCGGCCAGCGGCGTGAGCGCGATGCCTGTTCCTTTGGCGTCATTGGAATCGCTGCAGGCAGCCGTTAGTGCGGCAATGCACGCGAGAAGGGCGGCGATTATTCGCATGGCGATCAGCTTCCGGTTATTTTTTTCGTTGGTCACTGAATAACGTTTGGCGACAGCTTGTCAAGCGCTTTCGATGGCGGGGATGAGGGGATAACCCCAGGCGCTGATCGTCGCGCTATGCTGCGCAAAGACGTCGTTCATCGCAGCCAGGGAAGCCGCGGAGAGCGTGGCGATTTTCTTGCTGTTCAGATCGGTAATCGGGCGATTGACCGTGCCGTCGATCGAATGCACTTCAAAGTGTCCGGCGTGGTCCATGTCGCCCAGCACAGGCATGAATGCCGCCAGTTTCGCGCACATCGCAACAGGGTCCTGAACCAGCGATTCATACGTCATCACCATCACGTCCTCCAACTGCTGCGCGTTTTCAAGCTGCTTGCGCAGGCACATCATCGAAAAGTTGGCCGCGCGTGTTGCCGTAAAGTGATTGCGCCGCATCAGGCCCTCGGCCTGGGCGTACGGATTTCTCACCATCACGATGAATTTCACCGGCTGGAAATGCGCTCGGATGTCGCGCGTGCGAATCAGGTTGGGCGGACTTTTCTCCAGCAACACGGGCTTGCTCTTGTCCCAGTAGTTCTCCCAGACGGCTTTGATCTGTGGCCAGGGAAGCGTGCGTTCGGCGTTCCACGGCTTGTCGCGCATCAGCTCTTTAAGCTCCGGCAAAAATTGGCCTTCCATTGGCAACGCAGACACATTGATAGACGTCGACAGCAGCTTCCACAGCAGCGTGGAGCCGGAATAGGGCGGGCAGAGAATAAACAGGTAAGACGACATCGGAATTCGCTGCGCTGTCGGTGAATTGAACGAGGACTTGTTATAGTCTGCACACTAGCAGAGCATGACAGCATGTTCCAGCATCCGCCGGTCGCGGATCTATCTTCAGGGAGAAGGCTATGGAAAGTGGATTTAGTATCGGCGCGATGTTGTTTGTCGCCCTGGCCGTCATCACCGTATTGGCCGGCGCCAAAATGGTGCCGCAGGGATCGGCGTGGACTGTCGAGCGTTTCGGGCGTTACACCAAAACGCTGAAGCCGGGTCTGAACATCATCGTGCCGTACATCGACCGCATAGGGCACAAGGTGAACATGATGGAGACGGTGCTGGAGATCGTTCCGCAGGATGTCATCTCCAGCGACAACGCAATGGTGACGACCGATGCCGTGTGTTTCTACCAGGTGCAGTTCGCAGAGAAAGCGGCCTATGAGGTGAGTAATCGTGAACAGGCCATGCAGAATCTGGTGATGACCAATATTCGCGCGGTGATCGGCTCGATGGAACTGGACGCGATGTTGTCCAGCCGTGATCGCATCAACGCCGAACTGCTCAATAAAGTCGACGAGGCGACGACGCACTGGGGTATCAAGGTGACGCGCATCGAAATCAAGGATATCGCGCCATCGCACGACCTGGTGGAATCCATGGCGCGGCAGATGAAAGCGGAGCGGGAAAAGCGCGCGACCGTGCTGGAAGCCGAGGGGCAACGCCAGGCGGCGATCCAGGTGGCGGAAGGCCAGAAGCAGGCATTGATTCTGCAGGCGGAAGGCGAACTCGAAGCGGCGATGCGCCAGGCCGAGGCGCGCGAGCGATTGGCTGAGGCTGAGGCCAAGGCGACGCAACTGGTCAGCAAGGCCATCGATGAAGGCAACAGCCAGGCCATCAACTACTTCATTGCGACCAAGTACACGGAAGCCCTCGGGCAGTTGGCGGCATCACCCAATAACAAGGTCATGATGATTCCGCTGGAGGCTGCCAGCCTGATCGGTTCGATAGCCGGAATTGCGGAGCTGGTAAGGCAGCCCGTCAAGACCGACGAAGCCGCAGTCTGAGCGAGGGGGCTGCGCATGGAACTCGTTACTCAATTACAGGCGTGGCACTGGTTCGCACTGGCAGTGATTTTGATCGTGCTGGAGGTGACGACCACCGTGGGTTTCCTGCTCGGTATCGCATTTGCCGCGCTGGCGCTCGCGATCGCAGGCTATGTGGTTCCAGGGCTTCCCTGGGACTGGCAACTGCTGTCTTTTGGCGTGCTTTCCGTGTTGCTGACAGTGGGTTATCGGCGGTATTTCAAACCGGTCAATGACGCGACGGACAATCCGACGCTGAATGATCGCGCGGCACAGATGATTGGCACATCGTTTGTGCTCGGTGTTGAGCTGGATCGCAGCGGGGCGGACATGGTGGGCGACACACGCTGGGCACTGCGCAGTGCGGGCCGAATCGACAAGGGTGCGCGTGTGCGGGTGGTCGGCGTTGACGGCATGGTGCTGCGCATAGAGGAAGATGCATAGCCCTCAAAAGGTGACAATACACGCGCGTCTCTGACAAAAAACGTCACTTTCTGTACTACCTCCACGAGCCCTGCGCATCCTGATATCACCCATAAATATCATTAAGACATTGTTTTATATAAAAAATACATATCATGGCACCAAGGTTGCAGTTCTGAATCCGTAACAAGGGCGTTTAGCCCAAAAATTAAAACTCGGAGACTGAACAAATGACTATCCACAAGGGGCTTTCTTTATCGACATGCTTTTTGGCGGCCTTCTGGGCCGCCGGCGCTAACGCGTTATTTATCGACACCTTTGATACGGATGCCTCGGTGCTGGTGCTCGCTGCATCTCCGGCATCCGACTCCGCCGCTACCCCGGACAGTGGTGCGGGCATGATTGGCGACCGCACCCTGACCGTGAATAAAACTGTGGGTGGTGGCGGTGGCGCTAACGGTGCCTACGCCGATGTTATCGGCGGTCTTTTGGCCATGGCCAATGGACCGGTCACCAATTCCATTATCACAGTGGACTGGGTGTTCAGCGGCACGGACCTGACCGAGGCCGGCAGCAAGAACGGCTTTTTCCTCGGCCTGCCGAACCCGATCGATAACGACCTGACGGTCAGCCTTTCCATCAACGGTGGAACCGCCACGTCGAAGTTGTTCCTCGATGGCTCCTCTGGAGCGGATTTCTTTTTCCCCTTCATCGACTTTGCCAATGCGGGTGACGCTGCTTCAGCGACCTCTATTCGGCTGCAGTTCACCAGTTCCAACGCCTGGGATGCCCAGGTCGACTTTATCGAAACCGTTGGGCCGCCACCTGAAGTGGCTGAGCCCGCCTCACTGGCCCTGTTCGGCATCAGCATGGCCGGCCTGGGCTGGGCGCGGCGCCGGCAGTCTGCTGCCTGAACCGGCGGAACTGACTCTCCCCAATACCCGAAGCCCCTTAATGGGGCTTCGTCATTTCAATCAACCATCTGCTTCCTGGTGGTCCCGATAAGCCTCCACAATGCCTGCATCGTTGCGCAATTTGGCGAGAGCGGACACTTCCAACTGTCGCACCCATTCGGTTGACACCTCCATCTGCACGGCGATTTCTGCACGGGATCGCGGGGCGCCCCTATCCAATCCCCAGCGCTGGATGACAACGCGCTGTTCAGAGGGCTCCAGTATATGGATGCTTTGCATCAGGCAGTGGTTCAACGAGCTCTGCTCGGCGGCACCGCTCGTCGATGCGAAGGGACCCCCCGTGAGTGTTTCTCCCAGTGTCGGTCCATCTGTTCCGCCATCGGTCGTGGCGTCCAGTGAGACAGAAAGGTTGCCAACCTGCTGCAGCTGCCGCAGCGCGTCCGGGTCCATGTCCAGGGACTGCGCGAGCGTTTGCACATCCGGCTTGTTCCCGGTGGTATTGGTAAGGTTGAGGCGTGCCCTGTGCATGCGGGAAATCTTTTCATTCACGCCAGCGGGGTAGCGTACAATGCCGCGCTGTTCCTCGATGGTGCCCTGTACGGCCTGGTTGATCCAGTTGTAGGCATACGTGCTGAAGCGATAGCCTTTGTGCTGCTCGAATTTCTCGGCGGCCCGGATCAGCCCCACCACACCGTTCTGGATGAGATCCCGATAGGGCACGCCGCGCCCCGCCGAGCGCCCGGCTATAGAAAGGACCAGTCGCAGATTGTGATTGACCAGTTGTTCGCGCGCGGCGTAATACGCTGCAAGGTATTGGCGCAGTGCATCCACGGTTGCCGCCCCGGGGCGCTCGGTTTTGGCGTCCGCTATTGCTGGCAGCTGTTCATACCAATACAGCAGCGCCGCCGCCACGCCGCGCGGCGTGCCATCACTGACCAGGTTTTCTGCCAGGCCGACAACCAGGCCCGCAGGTAACTGCAGGGCAGCGATAGCCTTCTGGTCGCGCTTCTTGCTGGCCGGCCCCGAAATACACTTGCAGAACCTGATCAATGCTGGCCGCTGCGCCCCGCCTTTGAGCAACCCCACCTGTTCGCGACGCAGCAGATAGTAGTGCTCACGTATCTCGCAGTCGTCCAACGTCGGCGGGTTGTCCAGTGTTGCCGCTGCCCATGCACCCAGGTAATGCCGGCAGTACTCGTCCACGACAAACAGCTGCTGCATCTCTTCAAGAGCCTGCCATTTCTTCAGGTCCGCCGCCTGCTCGTCCTGCGCTGTCAGCAGCGGGTACCTTCGCACCCCGGTAAACAGCAGGTCGAGCGCAGCACGGTCATTGTCTTTCGCCAGTTCGCCCATCGATGTCGCTCCTCGGTTGTCGTGATATATACGCAAGCGGAGCGCCCTCATGGCGGGTTTCGCGGGCATTTGTCCAGGCAAATGCAGGACAAAACCTGGGCAGGTCTTCGATGTGCGCGCATCCATGTACGTGCAGCCAGCGTATGTAGCTAAAAGCGATGAGAGTTAGGTCATGGGTGCCATCGAGTTACAGCGCAGGCCGTTATACGGGATAGGCACCGTAGCCAGGATGACGGGCGTGAAGCCGGATACGCTGCGAATCTGGGAACGGCGCTATCAATTGGGCGCCAGCCTCAAATCGCCAACTGGCAGGCGGCTGTTCACGCAGACCGATCTGGAGCATTTGCAGTTGATTGCGGCACTGGTGGCGTCCGGTACGCGTATTGGCGAGATAGCGACCTTAGGGCGCCGGACGCTGGAAATGCTCCTTCGCACGCGTGGCAAAGTTGCCCAGAACACTATTCCAATGCGTAAGCCGCGTATTGTGTTCGTGGGCGAGGCGTTGTGCGATTGGCTGGATGAGCACCAGGGCTGCCTCGTGCATGTTGATGCCCTGCTGGCGCATTGTGCGCTCGCCCGCATGGACTTGAGCCTGGTGGATGCACCGGGCGGCGTCGATGGTCTTGTTGTTGAATACGGTGGTCTTGCCGACGCGAACAGGGAGAGACTAGCGGCGCTCGCAGCTGCACTTGAGCCCGCGAATGTTTTGGTATTGCATCGATACAGCAATACGCACTTGCAGGAGGAATTGGAACAGCAGGGTTATGCGACAGCGAGATTCCCCCCCGACCCTGCATTCCTGGCCTTGCACCTGACTTTGCGCGCCACAGCGAAGGACACCGGCCTCGGCTCGGAAGACCTCGGGCAACTGGTGGCCGGAAAGCCGCGCCTGTTCAGTGAGGTTGAGTTGTCCGAGGCGCGCCAGCGGCGCAGTGCGCTGGACTGCGAGTGCCCACGCCATATCACCGACCTGGTGCGCGCGCTCGCCGCCTTCGAGGAATACTCGGCAAGTTGCTCCGTGGAGAACTGGCAGGACGCCTCCGTGCACGCCTGCATCCATGTCTATACAGGACAGGCGCGCTGGCTGATGGAAACGGCACTCGGCCTCGTGCTGGACGGGTCCGCGCCTGGCTGGCCTCGGCCTTAGCAGTAAGGTACGATGTTTTTAACGTTTGAAGAGCATTGCCCTGTTTTCTGTCCCCACGGTCTTCAGGCGCAACCCAGCCGATTAAAACCTACACACGGTACTTCATGAGCAATCTTCCGCCTGAGCCTGAACATGCCACGCAGCAACCGGTTTCGACCCGGATCCGCGAGCGGATTAAACTGTCCCGGCAGCGTTTTCACGCGAATGACAATATCTCCGCATTTCTTGAACCGGGTGATCTGGAATCCTTGATCGATGAGGTCACGGACAAGATGAAAGGTGTGCTTGAGAGTCTGGTGATCGATACCGAGAGCGATCACAACACGCAGGACACGGCTCGCCGGGTGGCCAAGATGTACCTGACCGAAGTCTTTCGTGGACGCTACATGCCTGCGCCGGCGCTCACCGAGTTTCCTAACATCGAACGGCTCAACGAGTTGATGATTGTTGGTCCGATTACGGTTCGCAGTGCTTGCAGTCACCACCTATGCCCGATCATGGGGCGGCTGTGGATCGGCCTGATGCCGAATGAGCATTCCAACCTCATCGGGCTTTCGAAGTATGCGCGTCTGGCCGAATGGGTCATGAGCCGTCCGCAGATACAGGAAGAGGCAATCACGCAAATGGCTGAATTGCTGATACGCCGGGTCAGCCCTGACGGGCTCGCTGTGGTGATGGAAGCAGACCACTTCTGCATGCACTGGCGTGGCGTGAAAGATTCTGAAACCAAAATGATCAACAGCGTAATGCGCGGCTCCTTCCTCAAGGATGCAGCGCTGCGCCGTGAATTCCTGTCCTTAATCAACCTGAAGAACTGAGGCTACAATGCTCGTACGTTTGCTTTATGCCAGTCGCGCGGCGACACCCCCGATCTCCTCTGTAATGGATTCGATACTCGCCCAGTCGCGTGCACACAATCCCGCGCTGGGTATTACCGGCATGCTCTGCTACAGCGAGGATTTATTCATGCAGGTGCTCGAGGGCGGCAGGGATGAAGTATGCGAGCTGTATAACACCATCGTAAATGATGACCGCCACGTCAACGTCCGGATACTCTGTTTCGACGAAATCTCCGAGCGTCGCTTCGGGAGCTGGACCATGGGCCATGTGAACGTGGCGACGATCAATCCCTCATTGTTGCTCAAATACGCCAAGCTTCCGCTACTCAACCCGTTTAACTGCTCCGGACAAGCGTCCATGGCCCTGTTTAACGAACTGATGGCGACGGCATCGGTGGTCGGGCACTAACGCGAACCGGTCCCGCCAGGGTTGGCCGCGTTTAACGTCCGCAGCGTGCTCAGTTAGCGCAGTCATGCTGCCCGCCGCCAACGTTGCCATTGCGGATATCTGCCGCACGCTCGGTTATCGCCCGCTTTTGCAAATCACTGAGGCGCGCCACGTTCTTCACCTGTAACGCCATGCGCGGGTTTCTCGCCAACGTTCTCTCATGGTGCATCAGGAAGTCCCAATACAGGGTGGTGAAAGGGCACGCGCGTTCGCCACTGCGCTGTGCGGGGTCGTAACGGCAGCCCCGGCAATACGGGCTCATGCGCTGGATGTACTTGCCGGTTGCGATATAGGGTTTGCTGCCCATCACGCCGCCATCGGCGTACTGGCTCATACCGAGGGTGTTGGGCAGCTCCACCCATTCCACCGCGTCGACATACACCGCCAGGTACCAGGCGTGTACCTGTTGCGGCTGCACACCCAGCAGCAGCGCGTACAGGCCGGTGACCATCAGGCGCTGGATGTGGTTGGCGTAGCCGTGCGTGAGCGTCTGCGCCAGTGCGTCGCGCAGGCAGGCCATGTCGGTGGCGCCGGTCCAGAACCATGCGGGCAGGTCCTCCGTCGCGCCCAGCGTGTTGCGCTGTGCATAGCCCGGCATCTGGGTCCAGTAGATGCCGCGCACATACTCGCGCCAACCCAGTATCTGGCGAATGAAGCCTTCCACGCTCGGCAGCGGAGCGTGTCCGTCGCGGAGTGCCGCTTCAGCCGCCGCCACCACTTCGCGCGGGTTAAGCAGCTTGAGGTTCAGCGCTGCCGACAGGTGCGCATGGTACAACCATGGATCGCCCGGCCACATCGCGTCCTGGTAACGGCCGAACAGCGGCAGGCGCTGCTGGATAAAGGCGTGCAAGGACTCCAGCGCCTGCGCGCGCGTGACGGGCCAGGCAAAGCTGTCCAGTTGGCCAGGGTGATCCGCGAAGCGGGTGTTGACGAGTGCGATCACCTCGCGCGTGACGGCGTCGCGCTCGAACGAAACGCGCGGTGGTACGGCGCCCGGGCCGGTCGCGCCGAAGGCCTCGCGGTTGTCAGCGTCGAAGTTCCACTGTCCGCCAACCGGTTTGTCACCTTTGCCGTCCTCCTGCATCAGCACACGGTGACGCTTGCGTTGCTCGCGGTAGAAATACTCCATGCGCAGCGCTTTTCGCCCATTGGCATGTGCTGCGAAATCGCCGGGAGTGCTGAAGAAATGGCGATCCTCGCGGATGTCCAAAGGCAAGCCATTAGCCTTTGCCACGACCCTGATAGACTCCAGCACGCGCCAGTCACCCGGCGTTGTCATCACCAGGCGGCTCGGCTTCAGGCGCTCGATATCCCGCTGCAGTTGAGCGTCCAAACTGCCGGCGTTTCCCGGCGCATCCAGATGCATGTAATGCAGCGGACGGCCGGCATCTTGCAACGCCAGCGCGAAGTGGCGCATCGCCGCCAGAAACAGCGCCGTGCGCGGTTTGCTCGACCACACATGGGTAGATTCCCCGGCCACCTCGGCCATCCATACCGCGTCAACAGCCGTATCAAAATCATCGAACGCGGACGCCTCCAGGTCGAGCTGGTCGCCCAGCACGATGACCAGTGTTCTCAGGGCAGTCATAGGCAGTTGCTCGACTGCGGCAAATGATGCAGGAGTTGTACTTTCTTCATGGGCAATGCCTTGACTGCAGTCGGGTAAGTTCGATGCAAGCGCCTGTGTGGCCAGGTCTGCGACGACCCAGTTAGTAATACGTCACCATAGTGCACTCCGTATCATTCATGGTGACTGAAAATTGATACAAGTCGGCAAGAGGGCGAAAGGATCCAACCAGGTTTCAATGAGTTTTTCGTCTTTGATGTTGATCAGCCTGGCAGAGACATTGAATCCGCCATGATCTGAACGCATGCCTTTCGCGTATGTTGGTGGCACCCCTCCTCCACCAGCCAACGTTCGACCCCGGAGCTTCACAGAAGATGGCCCGCAGTAAACCGATCCTTGTAGTAACAGGCGCCACGGGGTTTGTGGGCCGGCACTTTGTTGAACGCATTGCACAGGAGCAAAAATTTCTTATCAGGTGCCTGGTGCGCAATAGCAGCAACATTTCCACCCTCCAGTCGCTGGGTGAAGATGTCAGCTTTTGCTACGGCGATATTACCGATGAAAAGACCTTACCTGATGCGTTCAAGGATGCCTGGGGTGTTGTGAACCTGGCCGGCTATCGTGAATTCTGGAATCGGGACAGCAACTATTTTTATCAGGTGAATGAACGAGGGGCCATGAACGTATTCCGCGCCAGCCTGGATGCGGGGGTAAAAAAGGTACTCCATGTCAGTACGCCCCTGGCCTACGGCGTGCCTGATCGCATTCCGTTTAACGAGCAGTCAACGCCGGGACAGCACCCCAGTGATTACGCAAGAAGCAAGTACCTTGGCGACCAGGCGGGATGGCATCTGCATGACAAGGAACAGCTACCGCTAACCATAGTCCATCTGGCGGCGGTCATAGGTGCGGGTGACGACAAGGAGACGATGGAGGTAAGGCGAGCTGTAGAAGGGAAGTTGCCGGCGCTGGTCGGCGCCAATACGACGTATACCTATGTCTATGTGAAGGATGCAGCAGAAGCCATCGCTCGTGCGCTGCTAAAAAATGATTCCATAGGGCGCAGCTACCTCATAGGAAACCAGCGCGCCACCACGCGGGACTACTTTACGATCATCGGCAGGCTTGCCGGTATGTCCGTTCCGCGCTGGAACATACCGGAGTCCTTTTTACAGCCGCTGGCGGTGGGTATGGACATGGTTTCTCGCAGGACCGGCAAGCGCCCGATGTTGCCGCTGGATGTATTGAAGACCACCGCGGCCGGGTCTCTGTTGTTTGATCCTGGCCGCGGCATCGAAGAGTTAGGCATGGCGTATACTCCTCTGGAAACCGCGCTTGCCGAAGCCATTGCGGAGATTCGCGCCTTGCCATGATGCGTCGCGCCAAGGAACAGCCCACCTCGTGGTGGCGCACCGTGGATAAGATGCGCTCGTCAAACAATGACAAGACGCCGACCTATGTTATCTGGCTTGGGCGAGCGGGCCTGCTGCCCTTCATGGGATTGCCGGTGGTGATGTTTCTGGACGCTCAACAAATGGCCTCGCTATTGCTCGCGGCGATGCAGCTTTGAATCTATACATCCACTTAACAGTTTTTACAGGAGCTCGAAATGGCAAACAAAAAGGCAGTGAAGAACGCAAAAATTGATATCGGTATATCGGAGGTCAATCGTCAGAAAATTGCAAATGGCTTGTCAGCGTTGTTGGCAGACAGCTATACCCTGTACCTGATGACCCATAATTTCCACTGGAACGTAAAAGGGCCGATGTTCAATACGCTGCACCTGATGTTCATGACCCAATACACCGAACAATGGGCCGCACTGGACCAGATCGCCGAACGTATCCGTGCACTTGATTTCCCAGCCCCGGGTACTTGCAAGCAATTCACCAGGCTGGCATCCATCAAGGAAATAGAAGGCGTGCCCAAGGCCACGGATATGATTCGATATCTGGTGGCTGCGCAGGAGGCTACGGCCCGAACAGCGCGCAAGCTTTTTCCGATTGTCGAGAAGGCGAATGACCAGCCGACAGCGGACCTGTTGACCCAGCGCCTGGATGTTCATGAAAAGACCGCATGGATGTTGCGCAGTTTGCTGGAAGATTAGGTTCGAATGCTTGGGTATCAGGAGTACCGGTGGGTTCGAATCGCCTGCTCCATCTGTAGCCGGATGCCATCGATGCCCCGTTCTTCGCCGTCGTTTTTTCCTTAATGGAAACCTGCACAAACGCCACATCTTTAAACTAGGGCTGTCGGGCATACGTCCGACAGACTGCTAGAATCCTCTACAGTCGAATCTGCATGACCGTGGTCAACGCCCTCATCTGTCCGCGCGGGTACACCCGCGTGACCGGTGACGGCGTTGAGTCCTCGCGAACCCTGCTTCCATCAGGAGACTGTTCATTATGTACACATTGGTTTGCTTTAACCGCCGCTTGCACCTTCGACTTACCGGCGCCATTTGCCTGCTTGGCGGTGCGGTAGTCGCGCTGCCAGCGCAGTCGCAGGGGGGGTGCTCCTATAGCAATAACAACTCCGTCGCCACATGCACCGGGGATCTGTCTGGCGGCGTGCAGATCAATGGTCCCGTTGAACTCATCGTCGAATCACTCACCGGGAATATCGGCTCTACTTCCAGTACGGCCGTGGGTGTTTCTCTTATCAATAACGGTGCTTCCCAAGGCGGAGGACAGAGCGGGGATGACGGCGGTTTCGCAACCATCTCCTTCGATGGTGGTTCCTTCGATATCTACTCCCAGACCGTGGGCATCGTGGCAGGTGCGCAGGGCGGCAATGGCGGCAGCGGCAACCCGGCAGGCGGCGACGGCGGTACGGGCGGCGGGGGTATCGAACTGAACTTTTTGAGCGGCTCTGTGCTCACCGATGGCGATGATGCGGTGGGCTTATGGGCCTACAGCGCTGGGGGAAATGGCGGTATCGGCGCCAATGTTGGCGGCTTTTTTCACTCCGGACGCCAGGTGGGCGGTGCCGGTGGTGCCGGTGGCGATGCGGGCACCGTGGCAATTAACGTCACCCAGGGCGCGTTTACGCAAGGTGGGACTGCCTCCGGATTCGGCGGCGTTGGCGTCATTCTTGCGGATAGCCAGGGGGGCGACGGCGTCTCCGGCGGCGAAGGCACGGCGTATTTTAACGTTGGCCAGGGCGGTGCGGGCGGGGCGGGTGGCTCCGGCGAGGCGACCGCGATCAATCTGGGTGCAGTCACGATCAACATGACCGGTGGCACCGGGGCCGCTGTTCTCGCGCAAAGTTTTGGGGCTGAAGGCGGTAGCGGCGGCGAAGGCTGGTCCGATGTCGCCGACGGCGACGGTGGCGCGGCCGGTGCGGGCGGCAACGGCGGCGACATTACGATCACCTCCGGTTCTACGAGCTTTCCCGGCGCGTTGCAGATCACCACCGCCCAGGCACAGCAGCATGGCGTGCAGGCCAACAGCGTGGCAGGCGACGGTGGCATGGGTGGGTTTGGCGACGCCTCCGGTGGCAGTGCCGGCAAGGGCTACGGCGGCGCCGGCGGCCAGGGCGGCACCGGTGGCAACGTGTCCATTGATCTTGCGGGGGCCAGCATCGAGACAGCAGGTAAGGAGGCGCTGGGTGTTTTTGCCCGCAGTTACGGCGGTGCCGGCGGCGCGGGTGGCAGCGGCAACGGTGCCAGCGGTCGCGGCGGCTCGGGTGCCGGCAGTGGCCCGGGCGGACAGGTCGATGTCATGTTCTCCGGCACATTGGCCACCGCCGGCCAGGACGCCAACGGACTCTTCGCGCAAAGCGTCGGTGGCTTCAGTGGCAATGGGGGCGCGGCAGCGGGCTTCGTGGCTTACGGGGCCGGCTCCGAGAGCGCAGGTGCCGGCGGCGACGTGCACCTCGATACCCAGGGTACTACATCCAGCATCAAGACCACTGGCGATTGGGCGAGTGGCCTTACCGCACAGAGCGTGGGTGGGGGCGGTGGCAAAGGCTCCGCCGCCACCGGCATTGTCGCCATTGGCGGCACCGGGTCCGCGGGCGGCGATGGCGGCACGGTGACCATCGCCAACACGGCGGGGGTGACAACCGCAGGCCAGGGCGCGAGCGCCATTTCCGCCGCGAGCCATGGCGGGGGCGGCGGCGACGGCGGCGGCGCGGGCGGCATCGTGGGCATCGGCGGCAGTTCCGGGCAGGGCGGCACGGGCGGGCAAGTGGACGTCAGTAACAGCGGCGCCCTGGTCACCGGCGGCACGCAGGCGGACGGTATCCATGCGAGCAGCGTCGGCGGCGGTGGCGGCTCGGCCCACTCGACCGGCGGGCTGGTCGCGATCGGCGGCAGCGGTGGCAATGGTGGCAATGGTGGCATCGTCGCGTTGCTGAACGGCGGCGGCGTCGCGACCACCGGGGATGATGCCGACGGCGTGTTTATCCAGAGCATCGGCGGCGGTGGCGGCGCGGGTTCCAACGCGATTTCCGTGTCGGCCCTGTTCAGCCTGGCGATCGGCGGCACCGGCGGCGGGGGTGGCGACGGCATGGCCGCAAGCTACACCGATGCCGGTGTCAGCAATGATTACACGATCGCGACGCAAGGCCATCGCGCCCGGGGCTTGTTTGTGCAGAGTGTCGGCGGCGGTGGCGGCGATGGCGGCAACGCGATTTCGGCCAGCATTTCGCCGAGCTTCGACATCAGCATCGGGGCGAGCGGGTCCGGCGGCAACGGCGGCACGGGCGGTGGCGCCAGCGCCACGCTTGGCGGCGATGTGACGACGGCGGGCGACCTGGCCGCAGCGGTGGTCGTGCGCTCCGCTGGTGGCGGTGGCGGTGCTTCGGGTACCACGGTATCGGCGGCCGATGGCGCGGTGGTGACGGTCAACGTGGCGGTCGGCGGTTCCGGCGGCAAGGGCGGCAGTGCGGGAGCGACCAGCGCCACGAGCACTGGCGCGCTGGCCACGTTCGGCGCGTTGTCGCACGGCCTGGTCGCGCATTCCGTCGGTGGCGGCGGCGGTGCGGCAGGTACCACGGTTGCATCCAGCGGTGCCTCCTCGGTGTCGATCACCAATGGCATCGGCGGCAAGGGTGGCGTGGCAGGCGACGGCGGCACTGTGCAGACCACAACAGGCGGCAGCATCCAGACCGGCGGCGACGGCGCGGTCGGCCTGTCCGCGATGAGTATCGGCGGTGGCGGCGGCGATGCCGGCACTACCGTCAGCGCCAACGCCGTGTCCGGGGGCAGCATCACCGTCGGTGTCGGCGGCAGTGGCGGGGCGAGCGGCGCAGGCGGCGCCGTCACCGTGAACAACACAGCCGATATCGCCACCAAGGGTGCTATCAGCGAGGGCATCTTCGCGCATTCGATCGCGCTGGGCGGCGGCAACTCGGGAATCGTGGCGGCGGCCAACGGCGTGACAATTGGCGGTATCAACGTCGCCGTGGGCGGCAGTGGCGGCAGTGGCGGCGCAAGTGGCGATGTCAATGTGACCAGCCAGGGCGGGATCAGTACCGGCGGCATCCTGTCCAACGCCATTGAGGCACAGAGTATCGCCGGGGGTGGCGGCAAGGCGAAGGGTTCGATCACTGCATCGGCGCTGTCGATGGGCAATATCGGCGTATCGGTCGGCGGCTCGGGCGGCGGTGGCGGCAATGCAGGCAAGGTTGCGGTGAGCAGTAATGGCGCGCTAGCGACGGCGGGCGATTTATCCCATGCCATCGTCGCGCAAAGCCTCGGCGGCGGCGGCGGCGCGGGTGGCTACGCGGCGGAAGGCAGCTTCACGGCAGGCGAGGTCTCCGGGCAGCTGAGCGCGGAAGTCGGCGGGCAGGGTGGCAATGGTGGTAGTGCCGGGACGGTCGGGGTGACAACCGAGGGCATGATCACGACTACCGGTTATTGGTCCACTGGCATCGTGGCTCAGTCGATCCAGCGGCAGTGGCGGCATCGGCGGCAGCGTCTACAGCGGCAACCTGGCCGCCAGTTCAGCAGGATCGTTGCAGGCCAACCTCGGCCTGGGCGGCAATGGCGGCAGCGGCGGCGTCGGCGCGGCCGTGCAGATCGATAACGGCGCGGACATCAAGACGCAAAGCTACTTCGCCTCGGGTATTCTCGCCCAGTCCATCGGCGGCGATGGCGGCAGCGGCGGCAATGTCTACACGGTGGTTGCCGCCGTCACGCCCGGCTCGGATATCAACATCAACGGCAGCGTGGGTGGCTTCGGCGGCACAGGCAATCACGCCGGTACCGTGGCGGTCACGAATACGGGCACGATTACCACGCTGGAAGGCGCGGCCACCGCGATCCATGTCGCCAGTATTGGCGGGGGCGGCGGCCGGGCGGGCAATGCCGCCAATATCAATTTGAATCTCACCGGCGGCGGCAGCGGATCATCGGTGAACGCCGCCTTCGGCCTGAATGTCGGCGGCTCCGGCGGGGCGGGCGGCGACGGCAATACCGTCACGGTGACCAACCAGGCAGCGCTCGCCACCAGCGGCGTCAGTGCGAAAGGTATCTTCGCGCAGAGCGTCGGCGGCGGGGGTGGCGACGGCGGCACCGCGTCCAGCGACTCGATTGGCTTCAATGGCGTTTGCAAACTCGTTACCGGCGGCAACCAGTATCTGTGCTCAACGGCTGACGCTCCTGACGACGTGACCCAGGTCAGCGCCTCGCTCACCATTGAAATCGGCGGCAGCGGCGGTGCGGCCGGTGACGGCGAAAGCGGTAAACGTCGACAACAGCGCCACAATCACCACCACCGGACGCCTGGCGCATGCGATCAAGGCGCACTCGATCGGCGGCGGTGGCGGTGAGGGCGGCGAAGGCGCATTGGGCATCGCCGGCTGGACGACCAATAAACTGGCGCAGGCGCTGGACTCGCTGGGCGAGTTGTGGACCAGTATTTCTGATTTCACCAATGTCGGCATCGGCGTGGGCGGCTCCGGCGGCGCGGCCGGAACCGGCGGCGTGGTGACGGTGAATAACACGTCGACGCTCACCACGTCTGGCGATCACGCCTTCGGTATCCACGCCCAGTCGGTCGGCGGCGGCGGTGGGAACGGCGGCGCGGGCAGCACGGGCCTCACGCCGAACATCACGGTCGGCGGCGCTGGCAGCGGCGGTGGCGACGGCGGCGATGTCACCGTGCTGGGCTTTGGCCCCATCAGCACCACCGGTCGCGGCGGCATCGGAATTTTCGCCCAGTCAGTGGGCGGTGGCGGCGGCACGGCCGGTGACGTGGAAATGGGCCTGACCACCGAGCACCTCAACATCGGCGTCGGCGTCGGCGTACAACGCTCGGCCGGCGCGGGCGGCAACGGCGGCACGGTGAATGTGACCAGCGGCCCCCTCACCACCACCGGCTATGCAGCGCACGGCGTGTTCGCGCATTCGGTCGGCGGCTCCGGCGGAGTGGCTGGCATCTCCGGCGTGTTTGAAGGCGGTCCGACCAGCTTCGTGGGCAGTGCCGGGGATCAGGGCGATGCGGGCGCCGTCAGCATCGATGTGGACGGTGTTATCTCGGTGTCGGGAGAGGATGCCCACGCCGTATTCGCACAGTCGGCTTCGGGAAAAACCGCAGGCGATACCAGCGGCGACGTGACCATCAATGTCTATCAGAATACCTCCGCCACCGGCCTCGACGGCCGCGGTATCCTGGCGCAGAGCGCGAGCGTGGACAACGCGCAAAACGGCGCGATAAAAATCTATGTCGGCCCGTACCAGGGCACCACCGACATCCCCACCGTCACCACGGGCGCGAGCAGCAAAGAAACGCTCTACCTGTGGGGAGGCGCCAACAATACGATCACCAACGCCGGGACGCTGACGCAGCAAAATGCCAGCAGCTATGTCATCCGCACCGATGCGGTCGCCACGACGACGGTGGACAACACCGGCACGATCAACGGCTCCATACTCGGCGCCACGGTAGCGAGTGACCCGCTGCGCAGCGCAGGCGGCGTCAACCAGTTTGTGTTCGCGGGGCCCTCCAGCATCGACGTACACAATCGCCAGGGCGGCAACCTCAACGCCGGGCTGCTGCTCGACGTGCGCAACCTGGACAACCAGGGCACGCTCGCCGTTGGTGGCAGCAACCAGATCGGCACAACCCGCCTGACGGGGGACCTGCGCCAGAGCGGCGACGGCCGGCTCACGATCGATCTCGATCCGCGCGAGCCACTGGACAGCGAGCAGGGCGACAGGCTCATCATCGACGGCAGTGCGAACCTCGGCGGCAAAGTGACTGTCAACCTGCTCGATACCTGGCAAGCCGTGCCTGGCGAACAGTCGTTGGCCATCCTCACTGCCGGTGGTGGCCTGACGCTGGGCGAACAGCCGCTGACCCAATCCGCCGTTGCCCAGTACCAGTTGCAGCAACCGATTTCGGGCGAACTCCACCTGACCTATGACATCGACTTCGCCAACGCGGGCATCACCGCGCAAACCAACGACAACCAGGATGATATCGCCCGCTACATCCACGGCATCTATCTTGCCGGGGCGCTGGATGACGCGGTGGCGCGTGAACTCATCGCGATCGAGGACACGGTGGACTACGCGCAGGTGATGAACAGCCTCGGCGCGGAGATCGCGGTGGACACCCAGACCACCAGCCTGCTGTCTGGACTTCGCTTTAACGACGCGTTGCTCAGCTGCGCCCAGCGCAGCGGCGACTACCATTATTACGATCTGGGCCAGTGCGGCTGGCTGCGCGCGAGCGGCCAGAGCTTCAGCCAGCAGGAGACGGATGACAATCTCGGCTTCGACGAGAACACCTGGCAATTCGCAGGCGGCGGCCAGATCGACCTGCGCAACGACTGGCACCTCGGCGGCGCGCTCTCCTACGAGCGCAGCAACCTCGATGCCGACGACAGCAACGCCCGCAGCGACGGCGACCGCTTCCAGATCGGCGTATCCACCAAGCGCCGCTTCCATGCGACCGAGCTGTCCGGATCACTCGCCACGAGTTACGGCAGCTTCGATATCAACCGCAGCCCCGCGCCCGGCGTCAGCCTCGACGGCAACCAGGACCTGTGGCTGTACTCCGGGCAATTGCGCGCGGCGCAACTGTTCGAGCACCAGCGCTGGAGCATCAAGCCGCGCATCGATCTCGGCGTGGATTATCTGTCCACGGACGGTTTCAACGAGGGCGGCAACAGCGATGTCCGCCTGCTCGTGGACGGCGACGACAACACCTACGTCCACGTGCAGCCAGCCGTCGATGTCGCCACGGAATTCGACACCGAGGATGGCATGCTGATACGTCCAAGATTCACCCTTGGCATCACGCAATTCCTCGGCGGTGCCGCCCCCGAAGTGACCGGGCGCTTTGCCGGCGCGCCGAACAGCGTAGCCCCGTTCACTGCCAGCACCGACCTCGACAAGACCCGCGTCGAAATTGCCGCCGGCGTCGATGTCTTTGCGGTGAACAACCTCGTGGTGCGCGCCGAGGTGTTCGGCAGCGTCTCCGACAACAGCGACAGCTACGGGGGTGGGGTGAAGGTAGCGCTGCCGTTTTAGGGAGTTGCTTCTCGCTACAGATGTGCCATTCTCCAAGGCGCACGGAGAGTCTGAGAGGAGAGCCGGACCTGGCGCTAAATACGCTCAGGGATCGCTGATCCATCCGGATGCGCAGCAGGAGTTGATATGTCTCTTAAGCAACTTCCGAAAGACCAACAGCAAGAGTTCGAAAGCACCGGGAAGATCAGTAGCCCGGAGTTCCTGGCCTCCGCCAGCCATGACGTCCGCGATCTACCTTACAATCCCTACGACTACCAGAAACTGCTTGCGAATGGCGTAATCGGTACGGTGCCGAAGGCAGCCCTTGGTACTCGCGTCGCGATCATAGGCGCAGGTGCGTCAGGACTCTGCGCTGCCTACGAACTGATGAAGGTAGGCTTGGTGCCGGTCATCTACGAAGCGTCAGGCCGTATCGGTGGACGAATATACTCCTGTCCCATAAAGAGTGATCCTTCCAGCGTCCTTGAGTTGGGCGCCATGCGGGTACCGAAGGAACAGGAAGTTTTCGCCTTCTACCAGAAAGCGTTCAACATCGATACCGGCCCCTTCCCCAACCCCGGCTCCGTCGACACGATGCTGTGGTGGCAGGACACACAGTATCGCTGGAGCTCTGGCACCCCGCCGCCACCGGTGATCGGCAATATCACAGCGAAGTTCGTTGCCTTCCTGCGGGATGCAATGACGCAGGCAGGTGCCTCCGCCAACGACGGTCACGTTGAAAAGGGCGTTATTTGGGAGAACCTCGTGAAGCGGTTCGAGAACTCGAACCTCCTCAGCGCGCTCACCAGCACCGAAAGCTGGAGCTATGATGAATTGAATATCCTCGGCATTTTTGGCCTTGGAACCGGCGGCCTTTCCGCTCAGCTCCAGGTGGCGTCACTCGAAATGTTCCGCGCCGTCATCGGCATGTGGATAACCGACCAGCTGATCTACGGTAATGACTACGGGGTAGGTCTGGAGTCGCTGACCAACACTTTTTGGCGCAAGGAAATCACCACACCTGGCGGAGTCACCAGCGTCCAGAAAATGCAGGACAGGGAACGCTGCCGGCCGGGAGTCGTCGCCATACAGTCCACCGCAAGCAGGAAGGGCGTGGTGGTAGTGGACGCAGACGGCAACAGCGAGACATTCGCCGCGGCGATTCTAACGTGCACCACGCGCGCGGCGCAGCTGGGCATCAAAATCGACGATTCGCTGCTTTCCACTGATGCCTGGGGCGCTGCGCCGCATTCACTACATGAGTTCGACCAAGATCATGTGCAGCTCCGAGACGAAATTCTGGAAGGAAGAAAACCTCCCGGTAGTGACACTCACCGACCGTCCGACAAGGGCAACCTACTTTATGGATTACGGTGAACACGCCACGGGAGGGTCCCTGCTGCTGTCCTACACATGGGGAGACGATTCCGACAAACTGATGGCGATGTCCGAGAATCAGCTGCGCGCCATGTGTGGGAATGTGCTTGGCGAGCTCTACGGCCCGGCCTTCAGCCAGCAGAAACTGTCGGACTTTCGGGTCATCTCATGGCAACAGGAGCCTGGTTACAATGGTGCCTTCCGCTTGGGTTACGCAGGTCAATACCATGACCAGAATGCGCTGTTCAATCAGTCTCGCGCCAGCGTTGCGGGGGGCAGCAGGGATGGCCTGTTCCTTGCCGGAGAGGGTGTGTCCTGGGAAGGTGGCTGGATCGATGGTGGGCTGCAGACTGGGCTGGATGCGTCTTGCTGCACGATTCGCCTTCTGGGGGGGACGATCAATGCATGATCGAAGTCTCGCCGTGGGAGTAACCGGATGATTAGCTATGCCCATAAACAGGGACAGGCCCTCCATGACTGTTGATCCGACACTCTGCGCGGGCTGCGGCGCGGTGCTGCCCTCCCTCGCAAACTTCTGCCCGGGCTGCGGGCGCAAGGTCGATACGCCAGCGGCAACTTCCCCGCCTGAGAAGATGTCAGGCCCTGAGAAGATGCTCGCCTCGACTGCCACAGGCGAGCGTCGCCAGATCACGGTAATGTTCTGCGACCTGGTCGATTCCACGGCACTATCGGATCGGTTGGATCCGGAGGATGAGCGAGAAAGCTCGGATCCAATCCGCGTTCGCATCGGCGTGCACACTGGGCCCGTTGTGGTCGACGCAGCGCATGTCGGTGACCGCCAGGACAGGCTCGCCTGGGGTGTGACCATCAACGTCACCAGCCGTATCGAGGCCGTGGCACCCGAGGGTACTTGCGTCATCAGCGACGCCACGCGCAAACTCGTGGAAGGTCTGTTCGAGTTGAAACCCCTTGGCCTGAAGGAACTCAAGGGCGTCGACCAGCCGATCGCGGTGTACCAGGTCCTTGCACCGATAACCCCCCATCATCGTCGCCGCGACACCAACGGTCACCGCTTGCCCGGCTTCATCGGTCGCCGGACCGAGCGGGACCATCTGCTCCTGCTGTGGAAAGAATCCATTGGTGGGCACGGTCATGCGGTGCGTATCACCGGCGAACCGGGGATTGGCAAGTCTCGCTTGGTACAAAGCCTGAGGGAGGAGTTGCAGGAGCCCTATGGGTGGCTGGAGATTCATTGCTCGCCCTACCACAGTTTTAGTCCGTTCTTCCCGGTGATTGAAGCGATACGCCACGCGCTCGGGTTCCGCGCGGGAGACCGCGCCGAAGACCAGTTGGGCGCACTCGACAGGGCAATCGCCCACATGGCGATCGCAGGTGACGATCAGGAGACACGAAGGCTGATGGCAACGCTGCTGGCGATCCCACTGCCGGAAGGGTCACCCACCGCCGCCGGTGACTCTGAGTTGCTCCGCAAGAAGACCATGCGGTATCTCTGCGCATGGATACAGACGGTCTCGATACAGCGGCCAATTGTTCTGCTGGTTGAGGATCTGCAATGGATCGACGCATCGACGCTCGAATTGCTGGGCTTACTGGGTGAGAGTATCCCGCAGTCGCGTATTCTGGCCATCGTCACCCATCGTAGCGGCTTCACGCCCAGCTCGTCCTACTGTGTGAATCTGCCAGAGCTGCGGCTCACAGCGCTCAGCCCGGCAGACATTGCCGATATCGTGCGCGACGTCATAGGTGGCGAGGACTTATCCGATGCGGTACTGGAAGATCTCGTCGAACGCAGTGACGGCGTACCACTGTATGCCGAGCAGTTTGCGCGCAGCGTGCTCGAAGCGGGTGACCATACCGAAGTCGCCGACACGGAAGTGCGGATTCCCGCCACGCTGCAAGACTCTCTCACCGCTCGCCTCGACCGCCTGGGCGATGCAAGAGGCGTGGCACAGCACGCTGCTGTACTTGGGCGCCGCTTCAGGCTTGATCACCTGGCTGCACTCTCGCCAGTAGGGAGCAAGGCACTGTCACATAGTCTCGAAAAACTGGTCGCTGCACAATTGCTGCAACCGGTCGAGGGTGCAGAGCATGAAAGCTTCTACTTCAAGCACGCGCTGTTCCAGCAAGCGGCGTACGACTCGCTGCTCCGGCGCAAGCGGCGTGAACTGCACACCCGCATTGTCCGCGTTCTGGAAGAGCAATTCCCTGCGGGCCTACTGGCTACGCCAGAGGTGGCTGCACGCCACTGTGAGTCCGGCGGCCTGCAAGAGGAAGCGCTCGGCTACTGGCGTAAAGCCGCGAACCACGCCCACCTGCGCATGGCGCTGACCGAGGAGATTGGCCACCTTCGGCGAGCAATATCGATTTTGCTGGAGCACATTCCCGAGAGCAGGGAACGAGACGAACAGGAACTGGAACTGCGACGCGCCTTGATCGAACAGTTACTCAGCTCTTCCGGTATCGCGTCTACCGAGGTGGAACGGCAATCAGCGCGGGCCAGGGAGCTCTGCGAAAAGCTGGACTCACCTGACAAACTTTTCATCGCCCTGCTCGTCCGAGGACTCGTGGACCTGGGCCGCGGGCGAAATCGCGCTGCATTGCAACTTTCCCACGAGCTGGTAAATATCGCCTCCCATATCGACTCGCCGGATCTCAAAGCCCAGTTAGCCCTGCCGCGGGGTGGCGCGTTGGGCATGCTGGGTGATCCAGTCGCGGCACTGCGGGAACTGGAGTCAGGTGTCGCTGCTGCGGAGGAAGCCGCCCGGCAGGGAGCGGATCTCCAAGCGATGGTGGGGGTGCGTATCACGTGCATGACCTGGGCGGCCGATAACCTCTGGTTGATGGGCTTCCCTGATCGCGCGCTCGATGTCAGTAACCAGGCCCTCGCGGCGTCGCAATCAGACGAAGTCGCACCCCCCGTTCGCGCGCAGGGCCTTGTGGGTGCGTCCACGATTGCTGTGCTGCGCAAAGAGTCCGAAAAAGCCGCTGCTTACGCGGATCAACTCACTACCCTCTCGGAGCAACATGACCTGCCTTTTGGTATCGCGCACGGCGCGATTAGTCGGGGTTGGGCGGAAGCGCGGCAGGGTAATGCCGCCGAAGGCATCCGCGCCATGCAGATGGGACTGGACCGCCTGGCGGAAGTAGGAACCGGCATGAAGCGCACCTTCTATCTGTGCCTGCTTGCCGAAGCGAGCCTGGACGCAGGTATGCTGGACGTTTGCGAGACTGCGCTGCGGGAAGCTTCCAACTATGCACAGGAGTATGAAGAAGTCTTTTATCTCGCGGAGATACAGCGTTTGCGCGGCGCTCTGGCTTACGCCAGGGGCCACGAAGAACAGGCGAGTCGATATTATGAGCAGGCCATTGAGACCGCAGAGCGACAAGGTGCAAAGATGTTGCAGCAGATGGTTTCTCGCGCATGGTCTACACTTTCACAGTCTTGAGCGCAGCGAAGGACAGCAGCACCCGTCGGCAGTGAAGACATACAACCAAACAGAGAGGGGAAGGACATGGCAGGAATAGAGGCAATGAATGGTATTGGAAAGCTTTCTCCAGAAGGTGTGACCAAGATCGCCGATGGCTTTCGTGCGCAGACGGACTGACCGATAGCGCGATGGCTGACCTCAAGAGTCGTTGGGCACTAAATTGCAGGCGCTTTTCAACCTGGATGACGGCGAAGTGAAGATGTTGAATGCAATGCCGCCTGAGAGCGTTGAAACGTTGTTTCACGTTTGCACCCGCGCTGTCACATCAGGTGGTAAGGTCGAATACGAGCGCATCGAGACCGGCGGACCGAAGATGCAGGTCGGCTATACCGAGCACATCGATCACAAGCCTGTGGACGGTGGCCCTCCCAAGTCGGTTGGCCATGCGAAGATAACCTGCTTCAAGTAGGCCAAAAATGGATAAGGGGAAGGTGGTGCTACGGGTGAGCCCGAATAGCATATGTAAAACGTTGTTTTAAATAAAAAAATTCTATTTCAATTGTTACAAATACCGCCAAAAGTACCGCCAAATCTTTTTGTTACCGCCCTTTAACTGTCGTCATGCAGCCGAGTTTGTGCAGCCACCAGGCCGTTACCCAGTAGTAAGCATGAGGTGGTGCAGGACCGCATCCACTTCGGAACTCCCGTCATACCTCCCCAATGACTGTCGAAGAAGTACAACAGTGCATTAAACGCACGGCATCCCGCGCATGGTGGAGCCGGTTGGTCGTAGGCGTGCTGATCGATGCGGCGGTAGGCTATGGCCAGGGGTAGTGGTGCCGCTGTCGCAAGGCGCTAGGGTTTGATATAGGTAGCCAATAACTGTTGGTGTCACTAGCGGTTGCAAAAGCGAACCCTGTACTTTATGGAGCAAATAAGACAGGATTCGGTTAATGATCTCCCGGAACTCAATGCAACAAACCTCCCTATCAGACCCCTCCGCAACAACTAGATATGACTTCTTAGCAGATACCGAGGAATTTAACTTTTTTTTTGCTACGGCACTTTGGAATAAATACCGTTCATATTGTAACTATCAATTGGCTTTGCGTCCATTTGGGCCCGATAGAGGCTTCCTTGTCCAGTACCGATGTTTATCGAATATAGGCCCTGGTTCCAAACCCGCCACTAATCCTTGATATTGCCAAGGAGATATCCCTAACTGCAACAGCTGTGACGGCTCGAATTCCCGAAGACCCAGTATTTTTGAAGGCCCCGGTTGCCACGTCTGACTTCTCTCAAAAGTGCCACAGTAGAAGTGATCTGGATGTTTGCCAAAAAGTCAACAACTTACCATTAGAGCGAAACGTCATTGCATAAACATCATACTCGGTAGGAAATAATTTTTGTTTCTACGCCAGTACTCAGATTATTTGGAATAGGCCTTCGTTCTGGATCTCATGGAGAGAGGGTAGTTACTTTGCCTCCATGTGAACAGTTTGTCGCCGTAAGCCACTAGATTCGTGACCGGAGGACCGGCGCAGGCGCATCTTCGTTACTTTGGCTGTGGCTGTCTACTTTGAAAAGTCCATCACGTGACACCACGCATACAGTGTTGATTAACATACTCTGCATCAAAAAACCGGTGTAGGCCGATATTTGTTTCCACACAGAGAACACCCAATTAAGGGAAGAGTTG
>JADJAL010000037.1 GCA_016704305.1 Haliea sp.
GGAACGGTGATCATGAACTCGCCGTTGGGACCGTCGAGGAACATCAGCGGCGCGAACGCCAGCATCGTCGTCAGCGCGCTGAAGATGACGGGTTGCGCGACCTGGGCGGTGCCAAAAATGCTCGCCTCGCGCAAGCCCACACCCTCGACGCGCAGTCGCTGCACGTTTTCGCTGACCACGACCGCATCGTCGACCAGGATGCCCATCAACAACACAATCGCCGTCAGGCTCATCGCATTGATGGTGACGTCGATCGCCGCCAGCCCGAGGAAGGAGAGGCACACGGCAAACGGAATGCCGATGGCTACCCAGAATGCAAAGCGCAGCTCCAGGAAGTAACACAGCAGCAGCATCACCGAGATCAGGCCGAGTATCGCGTTGCCGCCGAGCACGTCCAGCATATTGACGGTGAGACGCGAAATATCCGCCACCAGCACCAGTTCGACGCCAGCCGGGACGGAAAAGCTTTCCACATAGGCGCGCACGTTGGCCGCCGTGTGCACTTCGTCGGCCAACGCGTTGCGGCGCGCCTGCAGCGCGATGCTCATCCTGCCGTCGACGCGCGACTGCACCTCCCAGTCCTCGTAGTCCACCACCACCGTGGCGATATCGCGCAACAGCACGCTGTTGCCCGGCGCGCCGGAGCGCACGACGACGGTCTCGACCTCGCGCGGATCGCGAAACTGGCCGACCCGCGATGATCTTCTTCTCCGCCAGGAAGGAGTCGATGGCGCCGCCGCTGTCACGCAGGTTGCGCGCGCGAATCGCCCCGATCACTTCATCGTAGCTAACGCCCAGGCGCGCCAGTTTTTCCGGCTCCAGCAGGATGCGCACTTCCGGACGCCGGTAGCCGACTTCTCGATGCTCGCGACACCCTCGACCTCGCGCAGGCCGTCGGCGAGATTGCGCGCGACATCGCGCAGCAGCGCCTCGGGAACAGCGCCGGTGACATGCACCTCCATCACCGGCGTGACCGCGGACGACAGCGCTTCCACCAGCGGCTTCTCCAGCAGGTCAGCGGGCAGCCGCGCCGCCGCCCTGTCCACCGCCTGCTGGATGTCGCGCATGATGTCCTGCTTGTTGGCCGCCACCAGGTCCAGGTTGAGCGTGATCACCGACAGGCTTTCCGCGCTGTTGGAGTAGAGCTTCTTGATGCCCTCCACTTCCAGCAGTTCTTCCTCCAGCGGCAGCGTGATGCCGGAGCTCAACCTCCTCCGGCCCGGCGCCAGCCTTGACCAGGGTGATGTTGACCACGCCCATGTCGACGTTCGGGTTATATTCGTAGCGCATGTCGGCGATGGTCATGTAGCCCAGCACGAAGACGAGCGCCATGATCATGTTGACCACGAGCGGCCTGCCGACGAACCACGCAATCAGAAACTGCATGCGGATCAGTCCGCGTCGCGCACAGTGACGGCGTCACCGTCGAGCAGCAGCGCTTGCCCGGCGATGACGACTTTCTCGCCCGCCGCAAGCCCCGCGAGGATTTGCAGGCGATTGCTGAAGCCGGCTGCCAGCAGGGGTTCGCGCAATCGCGCCACGCCGTCCTCCACCACGAACACCACCCGCCGCCGGTTGCGATCCACCAGCGCCTGCTCGGGCAGCAGCAGTGCGTCTGGCTCGCTGATGCCCTGCAATTGCGCGCTGGCGGTCATGCCCGGTCGCAATGCGTCCGTGTCGCCGGTCAGGATGAGTTTCAGCGGGAAGTTGCCCGTGGCGGGGTCGGCATTGACGCCAACCCATTCGATCGTGGCCGCGAACTCCCTGCCCGCGAGCCCGGAGACCGTGACGCGCGCCGACCCGCCCGCCCTGATGCGCGCGATATCGGCTTCACTGACCCAGGTCTGCACACGCAGCCCCTGCACCGCCTGCAACGTAATCAGGCTGGCGCCGGCCTGCACCGGTTCGCCCACTTCCACCGCGCGGATATCCACCAGGCCGTCGGTGGGACTGAAAATGCGCGTATCGGCCAGCTCGCGCTGCGCCAGTTGCGCGCTGGCGAGCGCCTGCTGGTAGGCGGCATTCGCCAAATCCACGGCCAGTTGCGCGCTATCCAGATCCTTTGGAAATCGTTTCCTGTTCCGACAGGTTGCGCCGCCGCTGCAGCTTCAGTTGCGCTTCCTTCAGCGCCGCCTGCGCGTGCCGGACGTGCTGCTGCGCCTGCTCGACCGCGAACTGGCGCTTTTGCGGATCCAGCTCCAGCAGCAACTGCCCGGCCACGACCCGGTCGCCCTCGTTGATGTGCACCGCTGCGACGGTGCCAGACAGTTCCGCCGCGACGTTCACCTCCTCCAGTGCCTCCACCACGCCGAACGTGCTGACGGTCGATTGCCAGGTCTGTGGTTTAAGCTCCTCGACCGTGACCTCGACGCGTTGCGGCGCTCGCGCCTGTTCACTCACGGGTTCGGTCGCATCGCCACAGGCCGCCAGCGCCAGAGCGCTGGCCACTGTGAGCACGCGCAGGATGACAGTGGATGCAGCAATACGGTGCAAAGAGCATCGGCCCCGGAGTTTCAACAACGGCATGGCGCGGCGGAATCCTTGTGACGGTTGTTATGGTTTACCGCGGGTATCGTACCGCCTGGTGGCTCTGCAAGGAACGCATTGCTGTATCTTGGCTCACTTCTCGTAGTGATACCGGCAAGCAATTATCGTCAACCGACCACCATCCACGGCATATACGAGGCGATTTGTCTCGTCGATTCTGCGCGACCAGAAACCCGCCAGGTTCTCCTTCAACGGTTCGGGCTTGCCAATTCCTTCAAACGGACTGCGTTGGGTCTCTATTATCAATGCATTGATGCGACGAAGCGTCTTGCGATCCTGCCCTTGCCAGTAGAGATAATCCGACCATGCTTCTTTGGTCCAGGACAGGACGTCAGTCATCGGTCAATTCGCGATTGACTGTCTTGCCGGCTTGGTACTGTTTTATGGATTTAGCCAAATGGGTCGCGTTTGCAGGGCTCTTCAAGAGATGCACGGTTTCCATCAGGCTGTTGAATTGATCCAGCGACATCACTACTGCGTCATCCGCGTCCCGACGGGAAATAATCGTATAGTCCCTATCGTTTGCTACTTCGTCCAGAACACTCTTTAGTCTATTGCGGGCGTCAGAAAAATTTATCACTTTCATGGCTGAGTCCTGATATGTACGACATATTGGACAAGTATAAGCTGTACAGCCTATTGTGCAAGTAGCACGTCACATTGCTATGACGCAGCATTGCGCGCAGCGGATTTTGGTACGCGAAATCCCTTCAGCAGGGCTAGCAATTTATCGCGCTCACCCGGCGCTTCGCGCGTTGAAGACAGCAGGTACGCGGGGCGAATCTGCCGGTCGAGGAACAACTCGCCACTGACACTGCCAGCCTCGGTAGCGACGGCCAGCCACACGATGGTGTCCGCGCCTTCCTCGGGGGAGCGCAGCACGTAGCGGGTTAACTTGTGGAAGTGCGGCAGCGCCTCGCGCACGCCCGGCGTGTCGGCCCAGCCCGGGTGCATTGCGTTGACGGTGATGCAAGCCCTTCGGTGAGGCGATAGGGGCTGAGCAACAACAGCGCGAAACTTTGCTCCAGGCCCTCGCGTGTTTCGCCGCGCGGGTTGAACAGCGCGCCGGCATTGTTGACCAGCACGTCGAGCGGCTTGCCGCGCTTGTGCATGCGCGCGACCAGCGCATCCACGTCGGCCATCAGGCCGAGGTCGGCGAGCTCGTACTGTATCGCCGAATTGCCGGTTGCACGCTGTATGTCGGCCACCGTGCGCTCTGCCTTTTTGCGATCGCGCATCACCAGCGTCAGTGTCGCTCCCCGGCGCGCCAGTTCCAGCGCGGCGGCATAGCCCAGGCCGGAGGATGCGCCGGTAACCAGCATGTGCTTGTCTTTCACAGATGCCGACATCGGGTTGAAGCGCTTGCGCCCGAGGGTATACCCCAGCCGCGAGAACAGCGTCACGCCCGGCAGCACCAGTTGGTCAGCCGCGCGTGTAAAGCCCGAGGTTGCGCCCAGCGGGAACTCGTCCTGCAGCGCCGCGCCCAGGCCCGCCACGGACTCCCTGCCCATCTGTTCCATGCCTTTGCGCGACAGCGCGGCGACGCTGGCCATCAGTGGTTTGAAAGTAAACTCCGCGCGGTAGTCGATATGAGTGCCGATGGCGGTGCTGCGCAGCGTGATGGTGTCGTGTACGTCAAAGAATGCGCTGTGCCCGCGCAGTTCAATGCGGGCATTGTCCTGCAGCTTGTGCAGCGTATACAGCAACTTCACGCTGCCCACCGGCAGGGCGCACACCACCTCGAACTGCGTGCCCACGCCAACCGCACCTGCGGTGAGTTTGCGCGCCGAGAGCACCGTCGGGTCCCACTCGGCGGTGGTGGTGAAATCGCTGACCTAGGCGAATACTTCCTCGATGGGCCGCTCGACCTCCACGGTTTCGTGTAACAAGGTCATGACATTCAACTCGGTGATTGCATATGGTATGGATACGGCAAGTGCAGGTGTTTGGCTCACTGTGGAGCCCGGTTTTATTCCGGCCTGCAGCCACTGGCAGAGATTCCCGGCAGGGGAATACTACAGTGTCCTCAGGTCCGCATAGGCCGCCAGCGCCGCATTCCTGGCGTCGCGATGGTCCACGATCGGCAGCGGATAGTGCGCGGGCAGCGCGATGCCGGCCGCCTGCAACACCTGTGCAGGCGCTTCCCACGGCTGATGCAGCCAGCGGTCCGGCAGGGCCGCCAGTTCCGGCACCCAGCGCCTGACGTAGTCACCGACCTTGTCGAACTTTTCCCCCTGCGTGGTCGGGTTGAATATGCGGAAGTACGGCGCGGCGTCCGCGCCACTGCCGGCCACCCACTGCCAGCCGCAGGCGTTGTTGGCGAGGTCGGCATCCACCAGCGTATCCCAGAACCAGCGCTGGCCCGCGCGCCAGTCCACGAGCAGGTGTTTGCACAGGAAGGAGGCGACGACCATGCGCACCCGGTTGTGCATGTAGCCGGTCTGCCACAGCTCACGCATGCCGGCATCGACGATCGGGTAGCCCGTCCGGCCCTGTTGCCACGCGCGCAATTCGCGCGGTCCGCCGACCCAGGGGAACGCCGAGAAGTCGGCCTTGAAGGCTTGCTCGGGCATCGTCGGGAAGTGGAACAACAGGTGGTGGGAGAATTCGCGCCACCCCAGTTCGCTGGCAAACTTTTCCGTCTCCGCCTGCAGCGCCGGGTTCGCAAGGCCCGCCTGGCGGGCCGCGTGCAACACCCTGGCGGGCGCGATTTCACCGAAATGCAGGTGGGCGGACAAACGCGAGGTATTGCTGCGCGCGGGGTAGTTGCGCCCGATGTCGTAGTCGCCCACGGCTTCCCCGAGGAACGCCGCGAGTTTGTCGTGCGCAGCCTTTTCTCCCGGCTGCCAGAAGGTATTCCATGAGTGCGCCCAATCGGGGGTCGTCGGCAGCAGCGCCCAGTCGGCCAACTCGTCAGGGGATTCGCATTCGTCCGGCCACGCGGCGAAGCGGACGGGAATCGCGGGCTCCAACACCAGCGGCAGGTCACGGCACTTGCGCCAGAACGGCGTGAACACCTTGAAAGGGGTACCTGCCAGCGAGCACACGGCTTCGGGCTCCCACAGCAGGGAGCCACCGTAGCGTTTCAGCTCGACGCCACTGTGGGCGAGCGAGGTGTGCAGCCGCTCTTCCAACTGGCGTGCCCACGGTTCGTACTGCCGCGAGCAACACACCAGATCCGCCCCTGACTGCTGTGCAAGACGCGCCAGGACCGTCTCGGGCCGACCACGGGCGAGATACAACTGGCCACCCGTTTCAGCGATATCGCGTGCCAAAGAGGCCAGGCTGTGGTGCAGCCACCAGCGACTGGCGCCGCCCATCTGCCACTGGCCGGGGCTCTCGTCATCGAGAATGTAGCAGGCGAGCACCGGCCGCCCGCTGGCCACCGCCGCGTTCAGTCCGCGCAGGTCGCGCAGCCTGAGGTCCTGGCGAAACCAATAGATGACGGGCATGGTCATGTTCATGGTCATGCGGCTTGCTTCCGTGTCCTGCGATGACAGGGTAACGACCGACTATGTTCCATGAACACGTCCGGCGCCCGCGCTGCGCTACCGGTCAACTGGGTCGATAGCCGGGTTTGGCCAGCGCCATCTGCACTGTGCCGATGATGCGCTCCCTGAATCCACCCTCGCAGTAACACAGGTAGAACTCCCACATGCGCATGAATTCCTCACTGAAGCCCATGCGGCGCACCGCATCGAGATTGGCGAGGAAACGCTCCCGCCAGTGCGCCAGTGTGGTGGCATAGTCGGCTGTAATGTCGCGCAGGTGCACGATCTGCATATCCGTGTCGCGCAATACATGGTCTGCCATCACGGCGATGGAGGGCAGGCAGCCGCCGGGGAAAATGTAGCGCTTGATAAAATCCACCTCATCGCGTGCGCTGGTGTAGCGCTGGTCGGCCACAGTGATGGCCTGTATCACCATCTTCCCTTCGGGCTTCAGCAACGTGGCGCACATCTGGAAGTAATTCTGGTAAAACTCGTGGCCCACCGCCTCGATCATTTCGATGGACACCAGCTTGTCGTAGCGCCCTGTCAGGTTGCGGTAGTCCTCGCACAGCAGCGTAATCTTGTCTTCCAGTCCCTCGGCTTTCACGCGCGCGCAGGCGTGATCGTACTGCTCCTTTGAGATGGTGGTGGTGGTCACGCGGCAGCCGAAGTGCTTTGCCGCGTGTATCGCCATACCGCCCCAACCCGTGCCGATTTCCAGCAGGTGGTCATCCGCTTGCAACTCGAGTTGCCGGCACAGCTCATCCAGTTTGGCCTCGGACGCCGCTTCCAGGCTCATCGTCGGTTCACTGAATATCGCCGATGAATACATCATGGTCGGATCCAGGAACAGGCGGAAAAAGTCGTTGCCCAGGTCGTAATGCGCGGCAATATTCACCTGCGAGCCCTTGCGCGTATTGCGGTTCAAACGATGGGCGATCTTCAGCGCGAGCTTTACCAGCACCGACTGGCGCGCTTCAAAGCTTTCCAGTACCGCGAGGTTGGCGCTGAACAAGCGCATCACCTCGACTGGCGCGGGCGAAGACCAATAGCCCTTGATGAACGCCTCGCCCGCAGCGATGGAGCCGCCCGCCAACATTTGTCCGTACGTGGCCGGGTTGTGGATATGCACCTCCGCCTGGGGCTCGCGCAACTTGCCCTCGACCCCAAAATGGTGCCGTTGCGGCCCTTCGTGCAGGGTCAGCGAGCCCACCTGCAACTTGCCCAGTATTCCGAATACCGCCTGGCGGGCAAACTTTTCGCCCATCCTCGCGCTGCGCGACTCTGGCACGCGCAACGCACCTATGCTGACTTCACTCATTGCTGGCTCCTGTGACTTGGCTCTTGAGGGCAAGATTGCCGGGATGTGTGTAAACCGGTACACCCTTGAAATACAGTCGCAGCGCCTGCCAATAGATGGCCAGCGCAACCTTCACGGTCATCAGGGGGTAACGGAGAAGCAGTTTGTCCATGGTGCTGGCGGTCATCGGTCGCGCCGACAGCGCCAGGGTGGCGTCGAAGACCTTCTCACCCTCCGCGCTGTTTTCCATGTGCAGCACCAGGCGCTTCGCCGGCGTATTACTGCGCCAGTGGTAGCGCATCGCCATGGGGTTGAACGGTGATACGTGGAATTCCTTGTCGAACGAGGTGTTCAGCCAGACACCCGTCTCGGGACCCGCCAGCACGTAACTGTGGCGCTCATCCCAGGGGGTGTTATTGACTTCGGCGACCACGTACTCAAGCTTTGATTCGTCAGCGTTAAAACAGTAATAGCAGGCGATCGGATTCATCACGAAACCAAAATAACGCAGGTTGGCAAGCAGGTAGATCGGACCGGTGTGCACCTCGCCCGTCTCCTCGCGAATGCGGCGGCGCACCTCGTCCTGCAGCGGCACGTTGGGATCACCCAAAAAATCACTGCGCCGGAACTCTGCCAGCGCCTTGCCACTGGCGGACCAGAAGCGCGTGCTGTCGAGGATCTCGGCCACTTCATCCAGGCGCAGGTACAGCATCGCGATCCGGTACTGGAATGCGTGGAAGCGCGGCGTCAGGCGGCGATGCCTGACGACCCCCTCGTAAATCCGCGACCTCACGCGACAGCCCGCTCCTGGCCGGACAGTGCGTTGGCGACGCGCAGCGCGCTCACCACGCCATCTTCATGGAACCCGTTGTGCCAGTAGGCCCCGCAATACCAGGTCCGCGCCACGCCGTTGATCTCCTCCCAGCGCTGCTGCGCCAGCAAGCCATCCACCGAAAACACGGGGTGATCGTAGCTGAACTGGCCGAGGATCATGTGCGGGTTGATCGCCGCGGTATTGTTCAGCGTGACGCAAAACGTTTCCGGTGCCTCAATGCCCTGCAGGATATTCATGTTGTAGGTCACGACCGCGCGCTCGTCGCTCTGCCCCAGCGTGTAGTTCCAGCTGGACCACGTCCTGGTGTTGCGCGGGAGCAGGCGCACGTCGGTATGCAACACGACGTCATTGGTTTGGTAAGGAATGGCACCGAGTATCTCGCGTTCAGCCGGCGAAGGCTGTTCCAGCAATGCCAGCGCCTGGTCGGAATGGGTCGCCATCACCACATGGTCGAACAGTAGACGCTCGCCGCCCGCCAACTGCAGCGTGACACCCCGGCTCGCGTGCCTGATCACCTTCACCACCGGATTGCCGGTGCTGATGCGCTGCGCAAAGCGCGCGCACAGCGGCCGCAAATACTCCCTGGACCCGCCCTCTATCACGCGCCACTGCGGCCGGTCGCGGACCGACAGCAAACCGTGGTTCTTGAAGAACCGCACAAAGAAGCTGACCGGGAACGCCAGGATCGTCGCACAGTCAGCCGACCAGATCGCCGAGCCCATCGCCGACAGGTAGTGCCGGACGAACTTGTCACCATAGCCATGGCGGGCGAGATACACGCCGAGCGTCTGGGCATCGTCGATCCGGCCCGCCTCGAGATCGGCAACCGCCTCGCGATTAAAGCGCAGGATATCCCGGATCATGCCGATGAAGCGCGGTGACAACAGGTTGCGGCGCTGCGCGAACAGGGTGTCCAGGCTGGAGCCGGAATACTCCAGCCCGGATTGCGGGTCGCGCACGCTGAACCCCATCTCGGTCGGTTTGCTCGACACGCCCAACTCGTCCATCAGGGCGATAAAATTGGGGTACGTCCAGTCGTTAAACACGATAAAACCGGTATCAATGGCGTAGCGCCGCGTGCCCACTTGCACATCCACCGTCGCGGTATGGCCGCCGATCTTGCGATTGGCCTCAACGACCCACACCTCGTGGTCGGCGCTCAGGTAGTGCGCGCACGCCAACCCGGAAATACCCGACCCAATGACAGCAATCTTCATTGCAACAAACCTCTTCCCGTATCGGCCCCTCGGACCGAATCCCCCAATTGCCAGCATATACGCCGCGACCGGGCTTCCGGATCAGTTTACGGCCAACTCCACAGCGAAGAAGGGTGGGGCAACACACCGCGACAATTGGGCGGGACCAGGATTTTGTTGCCGCCAGTGATCCAATTCCACAATCGTGCGTATACTCTCAAAATCTCCGCGGACAAGAGTATGTTGACTGTGACAAACACCCTCGATGATGAGGACAAGCCCCTGATCGACGCTGACGGCAAGCGCATCGACGAATGGAGCGAGTGCCTCACGCTGATAGCACAGCAGCAGGACAGGGCGGCGTTTACGCGCCTGTTGCGGCATTTTGCGCCGCTGATGAAGGACGTCGCCCTCTCCGGCTCCACTCTGTCGGCCAACCACGCCCATGAACTGGTGCAGGAGGTCATGCTGAAAGTGTGGCAAAAAGCGAGCGGCTTCGACGCTGAAAAAGCCGCTGCCAGCACCTGGATTTATACGATCGCCCGCAATTGCCGGACCGACCTGTACCGTCGGCTGCAGAAATTCGACACGCCACTGTCGGCCGAGGATGTATCCGATACCCCGGACAGCGACGACGCCTTCGTGGTGCTGCACCAGAAGCGCAGCCGGGACCGCATCCGCAGCCTGATCAAGGAGCTGCCCAACGACCAGGCACAGATACTGGCCAAGGTGTACATGGAGGGCAAGACCCACTCCGAGGTGTCAGGCGAACTGGACCTGCCGCTGGGTACGGTTAAATCCCGCGTACGCCTGGCCCTGCAGAAACTACAACTTCAACTTGAAAGATAACGCCATGAGCAATTTTCACCCGGAAATCGAACTGATCACCGAATACGCCGCCGGTTCACTCCCGCTGGCGCAGGCCGCGTGTGTTTCCATCCATGTCACCCACTGCCGGCGCTGCCAGCGCATTGCCGGGCAACTCACCGAACTGGGCGCGAGCCTGTTTGCGGCCCTGGAGCCGGTACCGGTCGGAGATAACCAGTTAAACGCCGTACTGGCGCGACTGGACGACGAGCGGCCGCTCGAATACGCCAACAAAAAGGACAGCGCCAGCAGCACGCCAGCCATACTGCAGCGCCTGATGCGCGGCGATTTCAGCGATCTCAAGTGGAGCAACATCAGCTCCACCTTGCGCATCAGCTACCTCAAGACCGGTGATCCCAGCCACGAATTTGCGCTCTACCACATCCGCGCGGGTGGCCGCATTCCGCAGCACACCCACCGCGGCACGGAAATGACGCTCATCCTGGAAGGCGGTTTCTCCGACGCGAACGGCAGCTACCACAAGGGCGATTTCCTGGTGCGGCGACCGGGGATGTGCACGCACCCACCGCGCTGCAATCCGAGGACTGTATCTGCCTGGCCGTACTCGATGCGCCGCTCAGGTTCACCGACTGGAAGTTCCGCTGGATGAATCCCTTCCTGAAGCTGCGCACGCACTGAGATAGATTGTTCAGCTCCCGAATGCGGCGCCGCCATCCACCTTGATGATGGCGCCGTTGGTGAAGCGCGATGCGTCAGACGCCAGGTATAGCGCCGCGCCCACGATCTCCTCGGGCTGTCCCGCACGTTTCATCGGCACCATTGCCTCCATAGCCGCCTTCACTTCATCGGTCCAGGCATGGCTAATGTCGGTCAGGAAAGGGCCGGGCATGATGCAATTGCAGCGCACCTTCGGCCCAAACGTGCGCGCCAGGCCCTGCGTCAGGTTGTTAAGTCCGGCTTTGGCCGCCGCATAGGGCAGCTCCGAGGCACTCGGCGCTACCGCCGCGATGCTGCTGATGTTGATGATAGAGCCGCCTTCGCCGCGCGCCATCTGTTCGCCGACAATCGCAGACAGCCGGAATGGCCCGGCGAGATTGACCCCGATCACCTTGTCGAACAACTCGCGACTGACCGACGCGGGCGATTCATACAGCGGCGACATGCCGGCATTGTTCACCAGCACGTCGATGCGGCCATATGTTTCATACACGGTTTGCACCAGTGCGTCGCAGGCGTTCCAGTCGCCGACATGGCAGGCGACGGGCAGGCACGCACGGCCGGTTTCCCGTTCAACCCACTCGGCCGCGCGGGCACAGCCTTCAGCCTTGCGTGAACTGATCACAACGCGTGCGCCGGCCTCGGCAAACGCGCGCGACATCGCCAGGCCCAGGCCACGACTGCCACCGGTGACGACGATCACCTTGTCGGTCAGGTCAAAGTAACCGGCGATTTTTTCTGCTTGCATGGTGTTCTCCCTGGAGTGTCAGAATACGTTTCGATGGTCACATCGCGCGCAGGCAGCATACGAAATTGCATCCCTGGTGTCAGCCAAACGGAAGGATCAGCAGCGGCTATTTGAAGCTCAGCTGCAGTATAATGTGGTTCGTGCGACCGGGTGGCGACATGGATGCGTCACTGGGACGGCCCGCGCCATCGATGTGCGGGCTCGTTGGCGCGGCCAGGCCCGGTCCCAGCGATAACCACAGCCACTCTCCTTCCCGCCCCAAATCAAACCAAGCCCCTACCGCCGGCGTCATTCTGGACTTGCTGCGCGCGCGTAATATAAGCTGGCTTGAAATCACCACGTTACATCGGGCAAGCGAAACGACAGACCCCGCAGGCCCCTGCAATCGGCTTCTTGAAATGAGTACAAAATTCGTGATTGTCGGCGCACCACGCACCGGCAGCACACTACTGGTCAGGACTCTCAACCAACTCGACGGCGTCTGTTGCCACGGCGAACTGTTGGGCGAGGATCATGTGCGCGGCTTCGAAGATGGCGTCGACCTGGTCAGCATGAGCCAGGCGGAGCGCAAGGCCAGGTTGGAACGACTGCTGCTTCAGCGCAACCGTGACCCTGTCGAGTTTATCGATCGGGCGTTGGATTTGGGCGGCACGGCGACAGGTTTCAAGGCGCTCTACAGTGCCTTGCTGAATCCGCGCTGGAGCACCATCATCACTCGGCTTCAGGGCATGGATAACATCCGCTTCGTGCACCTGACTCGCAGCAACGGCTTGCGGCGCTTTATTTCGAGCAAATCCTGTTGCAGGGCGGGCCCAATCACTCGGGCGCGGGTGGCAGGAGCGACGTGGCGATGCAAGTGCATGTCGATATCGACCTCTTTCAGCGCAGGCGCGCGGAATTGGAAACGCAGGCCAGCCAGATCGACGCTCTGCTATCCAGCAAGGCAGTGCTGCCAATTACCTATGAAGCACTTTCGGCCGATACCGCGGCAACCGTCGCGCAAGTCTGCCAATTCCTGGGCCTGGATATCGCCACGCCTGCGATTACACCCGCGCTGCAAAAGGTCGGGGCGACGGACCTCAGGCACTCGGTAAGCAACTATCAGGAATTGCTGGACCACCCCGCCACGCGAGCGCTGGCACTAGCCGATTAAGTGAGGTAGTCATCATGGTCAACGAGAAACTGTCACCACAGGACATCAACAAGCAGCTGGCGCAATTGGACGGGTGGAGCCTGCACGACGACAAACTGCAACGCCAGTTTGTGTTCAGGAATTTTGTGGAAGCGTTTGGTTTCATGAGCCAGGTGGCGCTGCTGGCGGAGGCGATGGACCATCACCCGGAGTGGTCGAATGTGTACAACCGCGTGAAGATCGAGCTGACGACGCACGACGCCGGCGGCATCACCGAACGGGACTTTATGTTAGCGGGGCGCATCAACAACGTGCTGGTGAAGTAGCGCCCCGACAGGCGCACTGGCACCTCGCTATTACTCGTCAGTGCCTTCCGGGGGCGCTGGTGCTTTCGGCCCGTGCTGAGAGCGCATCGTGTCAAATTTTGCCTGCTGCTGCGGCGTGAGCACAGCGCGCATGTCTTCACGCGAGCCTCCGTCCTTGCGGATCTGCGCCATCTTCGCCACCTGCTCATCACTCAAACCGAGCGACTGCTGCATCTGCGCCTTGCGTTCGCCCGGATCACCTTTGTGTTCCTTGCGCAATTGCGCGGCCTTGACCTGCTGCTGCGGCGTGAGCACGGCGCGCATGTCGGCCATGGAGCCGCCGTTATCGCGAATTTCGCGCATCTTCTGCACCTGCTCGTCCGTCAGGCCGAGTTTGTCTTCCATCTGCGCCATGTGCGGCGGCTTGCCGCCATGCGCCGGAGGCGCATCTGGCTGAGCCAGTGTGAAGTTGGGTAAAAGCACCCATCCCAACACCACGCCCGTCACTGCGCGCCTTACTACGCTCCTTTTTTCAAGTGTTTTCAAACGCGTTCTCCCTGGCTTTCAAAGAGGACCATACAAACCTGCTTCGTTGTTGATCGATGCGGTGCGTTTCGCCGGAGTGCTGAAGCGGCAGGTTGAAGAAATACACTGCCGCAGTCGTGAGTTGACGATTCAGTGGCCCCGGAATCCCTGCCTTCTGCCAAGGCCCAACCCCGCCAGGCCCAGCAACATCAACCAGCCAGTGGCGGCAATGGGCACAGCGCCGACGGCGGGGGCGCTGCGCAGATAATAGCCTTCGTATGAATAGCCAGATTCTATGTTGTAGCTACCGTACTGGTCATAAAAGTTGCAAGGACCCTGACCGATGTAATTGCCGTCATCGTCATAAATCTCGTCATAGCTGATGCAGTAAACAGTGGTTTCATCGAAATTGTAAATTTCACTGATGTACGCGTCATAGAGTCCGCCACCCACCGCCAGCACACCCGTCACACCTATGTCGATTGCCGAATCGTTGATCCTGACTTCACTGTACTCACCGTTACCAAAATCAGTTCTGTACACCTGGCCCGCCGCAGTGGAAAAAAATTTCATGTAGTTGTTGACGGGGTAAGGGCCTACAGAGGTGGGGTTGTTCAGGAACGTGAAGCTTGAAGGAATGGTATAGAAACCCAAATCTCCTGAAATCTGGGCATTACTGGTTGTCTGCGTATCGATATCGAGCATGAAAGTGCCCACCACATCCATGCTGTTATTGAGCAGTTCCCAGGTCATGGGCACCGCTTGCGCCAGATTGGAAGCAAGTAACAGCGCTGCTGCAGTCGGTAATGTGTTCATAAGTTGGTTTTTCATGGGCAGGTGCTCCGAGTTCGTTCTATTTTTGGGTCGGACGATGCATTTACTACCAAAGCCTGTGTCACAAACTGTTCGCCATAGCCGACTACCTTGTCAACAGATTTCGTGCGCGGGCAGATGACAATATGTTCACATCATGTCCACATCGGACTGCAAATTCCGTGCTGGACCTGCCGCTTCCTTAAGCGACCGGCGCGACAACGACGCGGATGAGGTTGCCAGCATTACGGCTCCAGCACCACTTTGATCGCGCCGGCCTGGCGATTCGCGGCAATCGCGAACGCGTCTGCCGCCGCATCCAGCGGCAGGCGGTGGGTGATCAGCAGGCCCGGCAGTTCAGGGCGCTGCGCCAGCAACTGCGCGGCAATATCGACATCGCGCACCAGGCCCTGGCGGTCGTACATGAAGGATGCCTGGATGCGCAGCGCTTTCATCGACACTTCAAACGCGGGCAGCGTTACGCCATCCCAGTACGTGGCGAGCAGCAGGATAGTGGCGCCGGGCTTGCACAGGCGCGCCGCCTGTTGCAGCGCGGCGGAATTTCCCGCGCACTCCACCACGAAGTCGTACTCGCCGCTGGGGTCAAGGCCCGCACCGATGCGCTGTGCTGCCTCCTGCTGCGCCGGGTGGCGGGCGGCAATATGCACGGTGCCAACATGCGGCGTCAGAATGGCCGCTGCGGCCAACCCCACCGCGCCCGCGCCGACAATGGCGACCCGGCTGCTGGGCTTGAGGTCCAGCATACGCAGCCCGTGCGCGGCGACGGCCAGCGGTTCGACCAGGCAGGCGTCGGCCGCACGGACATTGTCGGGCAGCAGCACGATGCAGCGCGCCGGGACGATGATCTGCTCCGCCATGCCGCCGTCGTGACCCATGCCGTAGACCATGCCGGCACTCAGGCGGCACAGGCTGTAATCGCCCTGCATGCACATATCGCAGTGGCCGCAGGGCGCGATGGGCTCCAGTGCCACCGCGCGGCCATCCGGCAGCGTGCCCGCGACCTCATGCCCGAGCGTGGCAGGCAGGTTGTATCCGGCGTTCACCATATGCAGGTCGGAGCCACAGATGCCGGCCGAGCGCACATTGACGATCACCCCCTCGCCGGCGGGCGCGGGGACATCGACCACGTGTACATGCTTGTCGCAACAGCGGACGGCTTTCATACAGTTATCACCTCGTCTGGAAAATCGAACGGCTTACGTCGTATCAAATTAACTGGCACTGAGGCCGACCCTGAGATAGTCATCCAACCAACCTGCGTAGTCCACCCGCTGCACAGCCGCCACATTGCGCGAAAGGACTTCCGCCATCAGCGCGTCCTGCTCGGCATTCAGCGCGCCAAAGCCGATGGAGACCACGATCGTCATCAGCGCCTGGAAACTGCAACTGCGATATTCCTGCCAGGTCTGCGCCAGGTCTATCGCCACACCGTGGTGCGCGCGGCGCTCCACGTAGTACGCCACCAGGTCCGGCTCGTGCGCGGCCAGCGTAGCGGCGGGGAGCGAATCGGTGAGGAAATACTGCACGTCGCGGATACCCTTGCCCCAATGCGCCGCCTGCCAGTCAAGCATGCCCATCTCATCGCCCGACACAAAAAAATTGCCGAGGTGGCTATCGCCGTGCAATAGCGAGAGCGGGCCGGAAAACCAGTACGCCAGCAGCGCGTCCCAGTTGTCCATGGAGCGTTGGTAGGCCTGAGCAACGAATTGGGGAATCGCCCCCGGCAGTTTCTTCATGCACGGTTGCAGCGCCAGCCGATTCAGCATGCGCGCCGCGAGGCCCATGCGGGGCGACAGGAACAGGTGGTATTGCAGTGGCAGCAGCGCGTCGCGCTGCGATGCACTCATGCCGTAGTGGCGGGCATGCAGGCGCGCAAAGGCGTCGAGGCACAGGTGGGCTTGCTCCAGCGACGGACCGCTCAGCATGTCGAGGCTGGTGAACAGCTCGACGTCCGGGTCCTCGTGCAGGTTTTCCTGCACCAGGTAAAAGCGCGAACCCTGGTGGCGGGTGGCATAGGTGACCGGCGTGCGCAGCGGCTGGGTGTGCGCCACGTGGCGGAAGAAATGCGATTCCAGCTGCCAGGCGTTGATGATGGTAAAGAACCAGCGCGTCAGCAGTGACTCCATCGGCAACTTGACGAACAGGCTGCGCGGCAGTGTCTGCTCCCCCGCCTGCTCGATGGTGAGCACGAGGTTTTCACAATTGCTGCTGACCGAGGGTATCGGCTGGCGCTCGACACGGCGCAGCTGCACGGGCGTCGCCGTCGCTTGCAATGCCCCGCTGTTGAGCATGTCGGACAACACAGCGGGCGTGGCCCCCTCCTGCGTCCTGTAGGGCAGGCTGCTACCGGTGATATCGCCGCAGGCATCGCGCAACAGCCGGCCTCCCCCTGCGGCGATGATGCCGGCCATCCTCGCTGTTTCCAGTATGCGCATCCCAACCCCTTGTGTAGCGACTGCTGATTAGCGCACTGCTGATCAACACATTGACAGGCCCATCGGGCCCGCGGCTCCGACCCAAGCCAGACCCGAGCCCGGCCTGCTTGCCCGTGTCGGACATTTTGAATAATATGTCCCACGAAGCGGTTATAAAAGCAAGCACGGGAACGCCGCCCGCCACCATCGTGGAGCGTACAGTATGACCAAACACACCGCAGCGATCAGCAACACCGGCAATCCATCCAATCAGTTTGACTGCATCATCGTGGGCGCTGGCCATAACGGCCTGGCGACTGCTTTGGTGCTGGCGCGCAACGGGCGTCGCGTGCTGGTGCTGGAAAAAAACAACTTTGTCGGCGGCATGGGCGGCACGCGGGAAATTCTCAAGGGGTGTCGCAACGAGGTGGGCGCGAGTTGCCTTTTCCCATTGTCCGCCGAGATCAAGCACTATTTCGATTTCGAGGCGCACGGGGTGGAGATGATTCCGCTGCCGGTGATGGCCGTCAACCTGGTCGGCGCCGATGGCCGCCCGTTCGTGATTTTCAAGAATCCGCTGCGCCTTTCCTTCAACCTGCTGCGCACCTTTGGCCTCAGCGGCATGCTGGGTTTTATCCGCCTGCTGAAATTCTGCCAGTACCCGGCGCGCGTGCTGGACCGCTTCACCGCCCGCAAGGCGCCGCGCAAACTGGAAGACCTGATTGCCGAGGCGGCCACGCCCGAGCAGCGCGAACACCTGGAGCTGGCCTTCAAGGGCTCGGCGATGGATATCCTCGACAAATTTTTCCCCGATCCGGTGAAACACCGGGAACTGCGCGCCAGCATGGCGTTTGCCGCGGTGCAGGCCACCTACAAAGGGCCCTATACGCCCGGCTCAGGGTTGTGCCTGATTTACACGATGGCGCAGGAGGGCTCTGAGGGCCTGATGCAGCGCGTGAAAGGTGGCCTCGGGCGCCTCTCTGATTGCCTGACGCAGCAGATCGAAGCGCTGGGTGGAGAAGTGCGGCTGAAACAGAACGTGGCGCGCATTCTGGTCGAGGATGATCGCGCGGTGGGCGTCGAACTGAAAAACGGCGAGCGCCTGCACGCCGCCACCATCATCTCCAATCTCGACAAGCAGGCGACGTTCAACCACCTGCTCGCAGGCCACACGCTGGCGGCGGCAGACCAGCAAAAAGTGGATGCGTTTACGCACCGTGGCGCGTTCGTGCATATGCTGTTCAAGCTGAATGGGTTGCCGACGTACTCTGCCCACCTGGACAAACTCAACCACATTCCCGGCGCGCATTTTGGCGGCGCGATGGTGCTGGACCCGGAGCAATTACAGCGCAGCTACGAGACCTGCCTGCGCGGCGAATTGCCGGAGCAGATTCCGCTGGCGTTCCAGGTGCCGACCGTGGTCGACAGCAGCCTGGCACCATCGGGGTATCACATCGCCACCGCCTACGGCTTCTATTTCCCGTGCGAGGCACCAAAAGAGCAGCGCGGCAAATTGCGCGACCAGATGGCGGAAAAAATCATCGATCACATCAGCGTGCACATGCCTGATTTCCGCTCGTTGATTGTCGACCAGGCGATCTTTTCCTCGGACCACTTCGCCAGCATGCAGGGCGTGACCAATGGCGATTGGACGCATGGCCTGCTGCACCCGGACCAGATGATCGGAGAACGCTGCCTGATCGACGGCACTGGCCACACCACGCCGGTGGCGGGCTTGTACCTGTGCGGCGCGTCCTGCCACCCCGGACCCGGCGTCACCTTCCTGCCGGGCTATAACTGCGCGCACGAAATCATGGCGGCCAGCGCGAGTGGTACACAGGGCGCTAGCACGCCTGCAAATTCGAGCGCAGCTGTTACAAGTACTACTTCAACAGCACAGGAACCAACAACGCGTGCAGCGTAGCGCGCAGTTGCGCGTCGGTCCTGACCCAGTTGCTGGGCAGCGTGAGGAAAGACAACAGCAGGCGGTACACCCACTCCACGAGCACCTCCGGGCGCACCGCATCCTGCAACAGGCCGGCATCGCGCGCGGGGCGGATGACATGGTCCATCAGCTCCTCGCCAAAGCGCACGATGACATCGGAACTCCAGATCGCGCGCCGCGCGCGGCTGTCCTCGTCGGATGCGAACACGGCGCGCAGCAGCGGTCGCCGCGGCACCTCCTTGATCGCCACGATCATGCCCTCCACCACCTGGTCGGCGGGATGCGGATATTTCGCGAGGCGTTTGCGCAGCCGCGTATTCAACTGTTCCATCTCGCCCTTGATGGTGGCGACCAGCAGGTCGTCGCGACCGGGAAAATACCGGTACACCGTGGAGCGGGCCACGCCGGCGCGCGCCGCTACCTCCTGCATGCCCGTAGCGGAGATACCTCTGTCGAGATAACAGCGCCGGGCGGCGTCGATGATAATGCCAACAGGATCGGGCCGCAGTTCAGTCATTTGGCCTACTCGCCTTGCGCGCAGCGTTAAAATAGGACATTTTCAGCTAAATGCCCGACAGCGTAAAGCATCCATCCTGTGCACCGCAGGAGATTGCCAAGTTCTTACGCAATCACGTTGTCGCATGGTCGTGTCGTCGCGTGGCCGTGCAGTCGTACAGTCACTCCGGATACAGGGTTGGATAATTTGAGCGGATCACCTGCATTAACAGCCACGCACTATCACCGCGCGCCGATGCGCGTTATCAATACCGTGTTGCGTGGCGCCAACACGCTGGGGCTGGCGAGGATTTCACTGCAGCAGGACGAGATGATCGCCGCCGCACGCAAGGCCACCGGCCTGAGCTACTTCGGTGACGAAAGCTTCCTTGACCCGATGCAGCGCCTCATCCAGTCACTGGAGCAAGAGGCGGACCTCAATCCCATCGGCCGCTTTATGAATCGCACCAACATCCTGCGCCTGCTGAAACACCGGCTGTACGTGCAGGATTTACTCACCCGCCATCCCGAGATACTCGCACGGCAAATGCCCGACCCCGTGGTAATTGTCGGCCTGGGGCGCTCCGGCACGACGCGCCTGCACCGATTGCTGGCGTCCGACCCGCGCTTCCTGAATCTGCACTCCTGGGAATCGGTATTCCCGGTGCCTTACCCCGAGTGCTTCACCGCGCGCGCCGAGGGCCGCACGGACCCGCGCATCACCTCGCTCGACCAGGGCTTGAAAGCCGTGCTGTACATGAGCCCCCAGGTTGCCGCCGTGCATCCGCTGGGCACCTTCGAAGTGGAGGAGGAAGTGGGGCTGTTGCAGCACGCATTTTCCAGCCAGATTTTTGAAATCCAGGCGAAGCTTCCGACATTCGCCGAATGGCTGATGACCCACGACCAGCACGCGGCTTACGAATACATGGTGGTGTTGCTGAAGATCATCTCCTGGTTCCGCAACGACCCCGAGGACCAACCGTGGGTGCTCAAAACGCCCCAGCACATGCAGGACCTCGACGCGCTGCTGCACGTGTTCCCCAATGCCAAACTGGTGTGCTCGCACCGCGATCCGATCAAATGCGTGGGCTCAATCTGCTCCACCGCCTGGAATGCGATGGTGCGCGACTGCGACAGCATTACGCCCGACTGGCTGGGACAGGAATGGCTCAGCAAAACGGAACGCATGGTGCGCAAAACGCTGCTCGTGCGCGAGGAGCGGGTACCACCACAGAATCAGTACGACATTCAGTATGCTGACATCACTGCCAATTGGCAGGACGCGATGCAGGGTGTCTACGATTATCTCCAGCTTCCCTTTATCGACGAGGCGCGCGGCAACATGCAGCGCTGGGTGAACGAGAACCGGCTGCACAAGCATGGCGCGCATAAATACAGCCTCGCGGATTTCGGCCTCGATACACAGGAGGTGGACCAGCGGTTGCTGTTCTACCGCGAGCGCTTCAATATCCCGTACGAACGTAAGAATCCGCATCTGGCTGCAGACGCCGACGCCAAAAATTGACAGCGGCTGAGACATCGACATCGACATCAACAAAAGCCAACGATAACAATTCGGAGACACCATGAGCATACAGACAGAAAGTCGCGCAGCGCTGAAGGACTTTATCGCACTGCTGCAGGAAATCGACGCACGCTGGTCCGGCCCCGAGTGGAACCTCCATTCGCCCGAGGACATCGTCGCCTCCCACCGCTCGCTGATGCACACACTGGAAACCTGCCTGATCGGCTTTTTCGAACAGGACGCCACGCGCCCCGATTTTCGCCGCATCGTGACACCCAGCCGCAAACTCACCGGCGACAATTCGGACGCCATCTATTTTGATGCGCCCGTGAGCGCCGAACATGCCTATGTGATCCACGGCAGCATGCACGGCGCAGCGTATTTTTCGCTGACGATCGAAGAAGGCGCCGAGGACGGCCTGATGGCCAGCAATACTGCCGGGGTGATCAATGACGAAAAACTGGATATCGACAACAACGGCCAATTCACGCTGTTCCTGGGTGGGAAACAACGCGACAAAAACTGGTTGCCGCTGACACCGGGCGCATCGCGGGTGACAACCCGCCACTACTTCGAAAACGCCACCTGCGCCGCCAGGGACCCGGATATGGAACCGCGCATACGTATTGAATGCCTCACCGCGAAAGCGGTTCCTGCGCCACCCAACGACGCCAGCGTGGCCGCCGGTATCCGCCGCGTCAGCAATGCGGTGCGCAGCCGCACGCTCGGCATGCCGCCGATGGTCAACGGCCCACTGCCGCCGTTCGTGGCGCTGACCCCCAATGAATTCCCTGCGCCGGTGCCACCCGGCGACTTCGGGCTGGCCGCCTATGACGCCCACTATTCCATGGCGCCCTTTTTCATCGGGCCGGATGAAGCGCTGGTGATCACCGGACGCTGGCCAGATTGCCGTTTTGGCAACGTGTGCCTGTGGAACCGCTTCCAGCAAACACTCGACTACCGCAGCCGCAGCGTGTCGCTCAACCGCGCGCAGACACTGCTGGAAGCCGACGGCAGTTTCAGGATGATTGTCGCGCACACGGACCCCGGCCAACCGAACTGGCTGGATACCGAGGGCAATCTGTTTGGCCTGGTGTTCTGGCGTTTCTTCCTGGTGAGCGGTGACGTGGAAACACCGCAGGGAAAAATCGTCAAGCTCGCCGACCTCAACGCCTGATTTGCGAGGAGCGATCACAATGAATAGTCCACTGCCACTGCCGGTGCGCCTGCTCAACCTCGCAGGTCGCGGCGCCAATGCGCTCGGCTTGCAACCCGTCAACCTGAGCCTGGAAAAACTGCTGCAAACCGCCTGCGACAATACCGGTCTCAGCGATTTCGGCGAGGACGACTTTCGCGCGCCGCTGGCGATGCTGCTGGAGGGACTGGAGCAGGAAGCCAACCTGTCCCTGCTCGGTCGCATCATGGCGAAGACCGACCTGGTCCATACGCTGGAGAATCGCCTCGGCTTTGTCGCGTTATTCAAGCAACACCCCGAAATCGCGGAGCAAAAAATCGAGCGACCCATCTTTGTCGTCGGCCCACCCCGCTCCGGCACCACCATCTTTCACGATCTGCTGGTGATGGACCCTGACAACCGCGTACCGCTGACCTGGGAGACGGCGCGGCCGCTGCCGCCGCCGGACGCCGCCACCTATCGCAGCGACCCGCGCATCGCGCAGTCGCAGGCGGATCTCGACCAGGTCGACAAGCTGCTGCCGGAATTCAAGAAGATGCACCCGATGGGCGCCACGCGCGCGCAGGAATGCGTGACCATGACGAATCACGACTTCACCTCGATGATCTACCTGGTGCAGTACTTCGTTCCCACCTACGACCGCTGGGTGTGCGAGTGCGACATGCGCTCGGCGCTGAAATGGCACCGCCGCTTCCTGCAGGTATTGCAGTGGAAGACGCCCGGAAAACGCTGGGCGCTGAAATCGCCACAGCATCTCTGGCACCTGCAACACATTCACCGCGAATACCCCGACGCGCTGTTCGTGCAAACGCACCGCGACCCGGTGAAGATCGTGATCTCGACCAGCAACCTCGCCGCCACCCTGCAGGGCATGGCCAGTGACCGCGTCGACCTGCACAAGGTCACGCGCTATTACGCGCAGGCGCTCGCGCAGGGCTATAACAACACCGTGGCCTACCGCAAGTCGGGCATGATCCCGGAGCACCAGGTAGTCGACCTGTACTTCCGCGATTTCATGGCCGACCAGGTCGGCACGGTGCGCCGCGCGTATGAGCACTTCGGCATGACGCTGGAAGGCAGCACAGCCGCCGCGATGCAGTCCTTCCTCGACGACAATCCGGCGGATAAACACGGCAAGCACTTGTACAGTCTCGCCAACACCGGCATGCAGGAGGCGGAGTTGCGCGCACTGTTCACTGACTACGAGGCGTATTTCAATGTGCCGCGCGAGCCGCTGTAAGTTCGCCACTGACGCGCTTGCTGGCACGGGCGCAAGCGCTGTGGAGGCCGTATGAAATTCTGGCAAGCCATCACCTGGGCTGAAACGGAGCAATTGCCGCAGATCGCCCGCTTTGCCGAGGAAGTGGGATTCAGCGGCCTGATGAGCGGTGATCACGCGGTCTACCCCGAGAGCATCGCCCCCGACTACCCGTACTCCGACAGCGGCCAGCCGCCGATGCACCCGAGTGATGAATACCCGGACCAGACGGCGATCTTCGCCACGATGGCCGCCGTTACGCACACGCTGCAGTTCACCTGTGGCGTCTACGTGCTGCCCCTGCGCAATCCCCACGAGGTGGCGCGCGCCGCCGCCACGCTGGCAATTCTCAGCGACAACCGTTTTATCCTCGGGGTCGGCGTCGGCTGGATGAAAGAAGAGTTCGACATCTACGGCGTGGACTTTCACCGGCGCGGCAAAATTACCGACGAGAGTATCGAGGTGCTGCGCAAGCTGTGGTGCGGCGATATGGTGGAACACCACGGCGAGCACTTCAACTTCCCGCGCGTGCAATTGAGTCCGGCGCCGAAAAAATTCCCGCCGATCTACATTGGCGGCGCCAGTGAGATCGCACTGCGCCGGGCCGCGCGCTGCGGCGACGGCTATATCGGGGCCGGTACCGCGCCGGACGCAGTAGCGCCGCTGCTGCAACGGCTCGACAAACTCCGGCAGGAATACGGTCGCGACCAACTGCCCTTCGAGGCGATGCTCGGCGTCACTGCAATGCCGGACCGCGACCTGTTCCTGCGCCTGCAGGACGACGGCTTGCAAAGCACGGTCGCACCGCCGTTCCAGTACGCGCTGGGCAAGAAAGTCATCGCTGGACGAGAAGAAGCGCTTCATGGAACATTTCAGCGAGACCATTATTCGGCGCATGCAATCGCGTTGATGAGGTAGTCCTGTTTTTAAATGGAATTCGGTCGCGACGGAGAAAGTGGCTTGCTGGGTCCGCTGGGACAGGGTCGCCAAAATCGCACATCCATGTGCAGGCTCGGTGGCGACATCCATGTCGCCACATGGTCCCAGCGAAAACCAAACCGCACTTCTCCTTCAACTGCGACACATCATGCTTTTAACTGAGCCGCTAACCGCTGACGCTGCCTGAGGTGTACCAATGACTGCTCCTTATACTCCCATCGCCGACTACGATTGCGCGCCCTTTGCGGCGTCTGTCACTAGTGGTGCGCGCATCAGCCATGACGTCTATCGTCGCGGCAGCGGTGCCCCGGTGGTGATCATCCAGGAGCTGCCTGGCATCGGCCCGGAAACACTGCGCCTGGCCGATGAATTTGTCGCGCGCGGATTTGCGGTCGTGCTGCCGCACCTGTTCGGCCCGCTGGAAAAAATCAGTACCGGCGGCAACCTGGTGCGCGTGTTCTGCATGCGCCGCGAGTTCAGCCTGTTCGAGGCACACCGCGCCAGCCCCATCGTCGACTGGCTGAAGGCCCTGTGCCGCGAGGTAAAGGCGCAGGGGCCGCACAAGGGCGTGGGCGTGATTGGCATGTGCCTGACGGGGAACTTCGCGATCTCGCTGATGGGTGACGACAGCGTGCTGGCAGCCGTGAGTTCGCAACCCTCCATGCCGCTGATGAAAGCCGATGAGTTGCATATGTCGGCCAACGATATCGGCGCTATCCGCCAACACATTGACGCCACCGCGCCGATGCATGCCTACCGTTTTGCCGGCGACCCGATGTGCAATGCCGCCAAATTCCGGGCCATTGACAAGGCGTTTAACAACGAAGGCACGACGCGCATCGTCACGCATACGCTGCCGGGGAAGGGTCACTCGGTGCTGACGCTGGATTTCGTCGATGAAGACGGGCACCCGACTCGCGAGGCGCTGAACGAGATCCTCGCGTACTTTGCGGCGCAATTGCAGTAGGTCGCAGGGCTTCGCACGAGCCGGCAGAGCCGTGTGCCCTGCGGGAATAGTGGTCAGTACAGCGGCAACACGTAATTACCGGCATTGCCGGAGGCGGCGTAGAACCACGATTCGAGCGCGTAGCGATTCTGCTCCTGGCCCTTCGCATGCCCGGTCCGGTGCAGGCTCAGGTGGTCAAAAAACAGTGCGTCGCCAGCGCCAAAGTACGGCCTGACCACGGGCGCCTCCTCAGCGAGTTTCGCGATTACCTCGGGACCCACCACCCAATTGATATTCGCGCCACCGGTGCCGTACTCCATAATCTCGTGTATGCGCTTGGGGATCAGCGCGAGACCGGGGGCAGCGGTGCCATCGCCGCACGGCGTCAGCGCAACCCACATATTCAGGGCCTTGGCCCCCGCCCCCATGAATTGTCCGTCCTGGTGCCAACCGCCAGGCATTTGCCCGGATTGCACCAGGCGAAACACCCACTTCCTGGTGGCGACAACGGCGGGCTCGCCGAAGTAGTCCTGCAACAGGTTGCTCAGGTTCATTGCGCGATAATGTTCCAGCACCTGGAACGCCCCACGCGGTGAATCCACGACCATGAGAGAGCCGGTGGGCCCATGCTTCTGCTTCTTTGTCAGCGCCGTGTAGCTGATATGCGTGCCCGGAAAATGGGGCGACTCGTAGTACCACGGATTTTTGGCAGAGGCGGATGACTCCGGTGCGGCCATCGCCATGCGGGCATGCATCGCGTTGTCGATCGTGTCGCGCAACTCGGCGGAGTTCGCCGCCGACAGCAATCCCCTGACCAGCAAATAGCCGTGATTCTGTATAGCGTCCTGCAGCTTGCTTGCGGTCAACGCGGAGGCGGATACCTCCGGCACCACGCCGCGGACGGGGGAACCTTTGAACGGCAGCGGGCTGTCGCCGGGACTGGCGATTACAACAGTCCCGGCTGCATCGCGGGCCTGCAACAGGATATCGATCATGGTGCGTTCAAGCGTGGCGTTCGCGCTCTTGCGGTTTTCTATGGCGAGCGTCTCATAGGCATTGCGCCAGTCACCCGCCTTCACCAGAGGCGACACTTCCTTCAAACAGTGCCGGACACGCAAATAATGCCGGACGCTGGCACTCGCTCGCTGCAACATGCTGATTCCCTATTCCACCCTGGCGGCCAGTGTACCGAAAAGCGCTTTTGAAGCACAGGCGAGCGGCCGCGCCGCTACAACTCATCGGGGACGTTGTAGAGGTTCTGGTAGCGCCGGAACATCGGCCTGTCGCGCGCTTTGCGTGCATCCACCGTGTAGCTGTGTTGGCCAAACTTGCCCTGCGGCTTTTGTGCGAGGTAGTCAACCATACGCGCCCTGGCGCTGGCAGACAGTGCGATGTCAAAGTGCGTATAGATATTTGCGATGCAGGCCATCGGGTCATCCAGCAGATCCTGGTAACGCGAATCGACGATGTTGGCCGCCGGGACAACACCCTGTTCACGTTGTGCTATTACGTGCTCCAGTCGCTGCGCGGTGGCATCGCCCATGATGATGTTGTCGAACAATTGCGCGTTGAAGGGCTGGTCGCTGCGCATGTAATACAGCGTGCCCATCAGGCTCGTCGTGGATGCCATGCACTTGATCGGGTCGCGGTGGGTTTGCACGATGCGCGCGTCAGGGTAGACCTGCAACAGCGTATCCAGGTGCACCTGGTGCTCAGGGGCTTTCAACAACCAGCGGGTACGCGGATTTTTCCACTGCAGGATTTGCAGTACGGTCTTGTGGTATTCGTACACGGGCTGAAAGTCTGCGTCCAGGCACCAGGCACTGTAACTGTGTGTCTGGTGCAGAGAGGCGATGTGATCGCTGGTGAACGTGCCCGCCATCAGCAGGCCGCACTCGGCCGGAATATCGCCGCGCATCTCGTGCATCGCGGCAAATTCGGGTGCAACCCGATTCCACTGTGTGAACAGGTCGTCGGCCTGCTTGATGCGCGGATCGCTGGCGTAGGTCGCCGCCTCCGGTGGCGGGCAAGGCTGCAGCGCCTCCCACATCAGCGGCACGCCCACGTCCGGGTCCTGCGCCAACAGCTCGAACAGGATGGACGTGCCCGAACGCGGCAAACCGACGATCACCATCGGGGCAACAATTTTTTCGTCGAGAATCTCCGGGTGCTGCCGCAGGGTGGCCGTCACCCGCAGGCGCGTGCTCAGCCACAGGATAATGTCGCTCCTGGCCATCAGGCGGCCCATCAGCGTGAGCTGCGCTTCCTCTTCCAGCGCTTTTACCAGCACGCGAAACGGTTGCCGCCACAGCTCGTCGCCGAAATCATCAAGTCCCGTGGCCCGGCACGCATGCTCGATCAGCGAGGCTTCATCCAGCGGCACCACGGCCGCAAGGTTGAAGTAGCTCCCCTCCTGGTTCATTGCGCGCAGCCACTCGGGGTGCGGCGGTGGCGTCCATAGCGGACTGTCGGATTCGCTCATCGTTGCCAACGCCTCATTTCGTCAGGGTCTGTTGTGATGCTTCTGGTGACACGGGATTGCGCGCCACGCGCTCAGTAGCCAAAGCGCTTGATGCTGCCGCGCCGCCGCGCCGCCAATTGCTCGCAGCGCCGCTCCCGGTCCAGCGTGCGCACCGTGTCCGGTAAATGCGCGAACAGCTGCGCCCGCTTTAGCTGCACGCATTCAGGCTTTGGATAGTGCTCGGCGCCAATCCAGCGCACGGTGATGTAGCCCTCCATGTGCCCGGAAGGGTCCAGCCAGTTGGGCACGCCAGGATCGTCATGCGCGACCACCAGTATCAGTTCACCATTGCTCTCCAGCTGGGCATGGTGGCAATTGGTACTGCACAGGCGGTAGCGGTAGTCCATGGTCTCCCACCAGTAGTTGCCGAACTCCACCGCCCAGTAATTGGCCGGAGGCGGCGTCACCCGCACCACCAGCACTTCATCGGCGGGCAACTGCCAGTAACAGATCAGCGGCTCGCCGCCCGGTGTCGCGTCGATCGCATTGTTGTCCAGTTGGCGGTACGACAGGAAGCGGTTGGGCTGCACCTTCCATTTGTCGAGCATGTCCGCCCAATACCACGTCGAGTCGCGAACCCAGGCGGCGGACGCGGCGAGGCCGCGCGCAATATCCTCGACCGTGAGCTGTGGGTTGTGCGGCAATTCGCCGATGCGATCAATGCGTGCGACCATCGGCGCCTCGTTTTCCCAGTCGGCAAAGAACTGCCGCACCGTCACGCGCCAACTCCCCGGCGTGGTCCTGATCCAGTTACCCGGATGTTGGTTTGGGCTCAGGATAATTTCGAACGTGCCGTCCGCGGCGACGGCGATATCGCCATCGATCAGGTTCCCGACCACCGCGCCGCCCCACGGCGTGGCGCCATCCTCCAGCACGGTGACAGCGAAGTAGCGCGCCGTGCCGCGCGTACCGCTGATACGGTAGGTGTGCTGGCCGTTGATCGGCGCGCCGACATACAGCGCGTCGGTATTGTCACCGCCCTGCTTGCGCAGCGGGTCGAAGTAATGCAACAGCTCGGGGAAATCCGGGTCCTTGTTCTCCAACTGGAACTGCAGTGCGAGGGAAATGTTCCTGGCCAACAGGCGCAACCCTTTGGCGCGATCGATGTCGTGCACCGGCGTGCTGTCGCGGAACACCAGGTCGCCGGCGCTCTTGAGTTGATCGCAAAAATCGTCCCAACTGGCTTTCAGTGTCGCATCGTGCGGGTTGTCTCCAAACATGGCATCGCTCGCTGTAGGGTGTTTCCCGGGATCGGGCCTTTTATTATGACCATCGCCCCCCTATCCGTCACCAACGTGTAGAATCCCCCGACACCACTGTGAGGATTCCCCATGGATATAAAACTGTCAGATGCGTCGCAAGGTCCGCTCAAGGGCATTCGCGTTATCGATATCACCTCTATGATCACCGGCCCGATGTGCAGCCAACAGCTCGGTGACCTGGGCGCGGATGTGATCAAGATTGAACCCACCCACGGCGAGATTTCGCGCTGGCTGGCGCCGCCGCAGAAGGCGGGACTGACCGGCTTTTACACGCAGATGAACCGCAACAAGCGCAGCCTCGCGCTGGACCTGAAACATCCGCAGGGCATCGCCATCATCAAAAAATTGGCGGAGACAGCGGATATCCTGGTGGAGAATTTTCGCGGCGGCGTGCCTGACAGGCTGGGCATCGGCTACGACGCATTGCGCGCTATCAACGACCGCTTGATCTATGTCTCGATCACCGGCTTTGGCCCCACCGGCCCCTATTCGCACAAACCCGCCTACGACCCCATCGCGCAGGGGCTGGTCGGCATGATGCCTATCCAGGGCATGCCCTTTGGTGGCAAGCCACAGCTGATCCAGTCGGCCATCGTCGATAAAACCACGGGGACCACGGCGGCCGGCGTGGCGCTGGCGGCGCTGTATGCGCGCGATCGTCCGGGTGGCACCGGCAAGGGGCAGCGCGCGGATGTGCCGATGATCGACGCCTGGGCCACCAACTCACTGGCCGATATGATGCCGGTCGACAGTTTCATGCCGAATACGATGCAGGACCCGGTGCCACTGGCGGTGCTGCGCACCTTCGAAACCCGCGATGGCTTCGTCGTGGGCATGGCATTGCAGGACAACCACTTCCGCAATTTGTGCCAGGCGCTGGAATGCACCGAACTGCTGGAACGCGAGGGCATGCGCAACCTGGGTGAGCGCGTGAACGAATTCGGTCCGTGGCTGGATGCGATTGCCGAGGTGATGAAGCGCTTCACCACGAGCGATTTGCTGGCGCGACTGGACGCCGTAGGGGTGCCGTTCGGCCCGGTCAAAACCGTGCGTGAATTCGCCGAGGACCCGCAGGCAAAACACAATCGCACGATTTTCGACGCCGAGCATCCCGACGCGGGCACGCTGCGTTACGTGCGCTATCCGGGACATTTGTCGGAAACTCCGGCCGCCCTGTACCGCCACGCGCCGCGCCTGGGTGAGCACAGCAGGGACGTGCTGCGGGAGGTCGGTTACAGTGACGAGGCGATAGAAGGCTTGCTGCAGGACAGTGTGATCGGGGTGATGTGACCCGAGGCGCTAGGCGGCAGGCCGGGTGCGCCGCCTGGACGCCGCGGCACACAAGAGTGCAAATCCAACCAGCAGCAGGGACAGCGCCGAGGGCGCAGGCACAGGGACGCCGTCCTCTTTGAAGGCGTAATTTCGCTCGATCCCCTGCGAGAGATTGTCGCGGACAAAAGCGGACGCGGCACCGTTGATAGTGCGGTCGAAACTGTCGCCCGGCCCATAATACAATCCGAGGTATTTGTTGAAATAATCCTGCGCAAAGATCGCGCCGCCAAACCCGATGATGTCGTACCAGGCCATGTTATTGATGTTGGCTACCGTGTCATCGACGGTTGAGATGGTGTAGTCGCCGGGGTTGCCGCCAAACAGGTACGCAGCGGCTTCCTGGCCGGTGTATGCCAATGGCCCACGCGGAAAGGGATCATCCCAGAGGGGTGCTTGAAGATCAGCGACATCCCACGCACCGACAAATATCAGTGCAGCGTGCGTGGAGCCTGCGAACGGCAGGGTAACCACCAATGCCAATATGGCCAGGTATTGTTTCACTAACATCCCCTATTTCCCGCTTACTGTCGTGCTCTGGTTATTATGCGCATTTCATGGCCTGCAAAAATTATGCCGCAAATGAAATTCCCCTGAATAACAGTAATGTAGCGATCATTAAAATTGTCGTCCCGCCTGTAGTGTAAAAAAAGTTGACGAGCTGGCAAACCTTCTCACTACCCCGGCAGGGCATTACACCGATTTGCGGATTGGACGCCACCGGCGCGCCCGCAAAGAGAGCCTTAAAGTGGACCGGCATTGCAGCGGCGTAACCTGCCGCAAGCTTGCTTTCAAAACATCAAACACGCAAACTTCCGCCATGAAAATTCTTGCTCGATGTATCCTTTCCCTGGCAGCCCTGCTGTCCACCTGTTTTTCTTTCGCAGACAGCGATTATCCACCCGAGGTCAAAACCATCATCGAGCAGCGGTGCATGGTCTGCCATGGCTGTTACGACGCTCCCTGTCAATTGAAGCTGGACGCCTGGGCCGGCATGCAACGCGGCGCCAGCAAGGAACAGGTGTACGCCACGCGCCTTGACGCCGCGCCGCCAACACGCCTGTTTGAGGACGCGCAAACCGTGGAGCAGTGGCGCAGCATGGGCTTCTACCCGATGCTCAATGACGAGGCGCCCGACCAGGGTGTACTCGCCCGCATGCTGGCGCTGAAGCAGCAACACCCACTACCTGAAGGCGACACCCTGCCGGATTCGATCACGCTGGGACTCGATCGCGAACAGCAATGCGCGAAGCCCGAGGAGTTTGACACCTTCGCGGCCAACAACCCCCTGTGGGGCATGCCCTATGGATTGCCCGGACTCAACAAGCAAGAACACGCCACGCTGACCAACTGGCTGAAGCAGGGCGCGCACGGTGTGCCGCTTGCCTCTCCCACGGACGCACAAATCGACGCGGTGCAACGCTGGGAAGCCTTCTTCAATGGCAAGAGCCTGAAGGAACAGTTGATGTCGCGCTACATGTTCGAGCACCTGTTCATCGGCGCCCTGTACTTTTCCGACCTCGGCGAAGGCGGCCCCTATTACAACATCGTGCGCTCGCGCACGCCGCCCGGGGAGCCGATTGACATCATCGCCACCAGGCGCCCGTACGACGACCCCGGCCAGGACACTGTCTACTATCGCCTGCAGATGCTGCGCTCGGCCGTGCTGGACAAGCGCCACATGCCCTACGCACTGAACGCGGCGCGCATGCAGCGTTGGCAGTCGCTGTTCCTGGATCCCGAGTACGAGGTGACCGCGCTGCCCTCCTACGTCAAAGAAGTCGCGGCCAACCCGTTCGTCACGTTCCGTGAATTGCCGCAGACCGCCCGGTACAAATTCATGCTCGACGAAGCGCAGTTTACGATCATGGGTTTCATCAAGGGGCCGGTGTGCCGCGGCCAGGTGGCGCTCAACGTTATCGACGATCACTTCTGGGTGGCGTTTTTAAGTCCCGACAGGGCGGCTGTGCAGGAAAATGCGGAATTCCTCGCCGCGCAGAGCAAACACCTGCGCCTGCCTGCAGACAACCAGAACGGCGCGCTTGTCTCCATGGTGGAGTGGCGCGGCTATTCGCGCGAGCAACTGAAGTACCTGAAAGCCAAGTTCGACTATATCGAGAGAATGACCGGCCCCGGCGGCACGCCCGTGAACCTTGAACTGATCTGGGACGGCGAGGGCCAAAACGATAATGCCGCGCTCACGGTGTTCCGCCACGAGAACAGCGCCTCGGTGGTAAAGGGCTTTGTCGGCCAACAGCCGAAAACTGCCTGGGTCATCGACTACTCGTTGCTGGAGCGGATCCACTACCTGCTCGTGGCGGGCTTCGATATATTCGGCAATGTGGCGCACCAGTTGGAAACCCGTCTGTACATGGACTTCCTGCGCATGGAAGGCGAGCAGAACTTTCTGTTTTTCCTGCCGCCCAATGAGCGCGTCCAGCTACGCGATTTCTGGTACCGCGAGGCAGAGAAGGAGGCTATGCAATATGTGATGACCGACTCCGTGGCCTTCGATCGCACGTCCGATATCCAGTTCACGACGGACGACCCGAAGGCGGAATTCCTTGGCATGCTGCAGCAGCGCCTGCCGGGTGCGGCGGCCGAACGCTTCCAGCCCGTCGATCCGCAATTCGACAAACTACTGACGCTGCAGGGGCCACCCTTCAGCCTGATGCCCGAGGTTTCCTTCCTGCAGGTGATGGGCAGTGATGGCGCAGAGCGGTTCTACACCATCGTACACAACGACGGCTATGAAAATAACGCCCAGGTATTCCGTGAAGAACAGCGGCGCATACCGGAGGAGGACTACCTGACGGTGGTGAACGGTTTCATCGGCTCCTACCCCAATGCGTTCTTCCAGGTGCCGGAGAGTGAACTGGGTAATTTCGTCAGCATGATCGAATCGCTGCGCAGCGACGTGGATTACGCGACCCTGGTGTCAACCTATGGCATCCGTCGCAACCAGGCGGCGTTCTGGCCAATGTCAGACAAGCTCTATCGCCACTACAAGGAAGCCTTTCCACGCGAGGCGGGGCTGTTTGATGTGAACCGCTATGAGAATCGCTGATACCCGGTACCGGGAGTATTTGCCCGGCTGACCGGATCGAACACAGGCACGCAGTAGCGTTCGCAGGCGATTGAACGGGGAAACAGGTTGGGACTGAAATCAAACATCGTGCTGGTGGGCATGCCGGGCTCAGGCAAAAGCACGGTCGGCGTTATTCTCGCGAAGCTGTTGTCGTACGACTTTCTCGATACCGATGTGCTCATCCAGTCCTCGCAACGTCGCGCGCTGCAGGACATCGTCGACAGGGACGGCCACCTGGCGCTGCGCAAAATAGAAGAGGACACATTGCTGTCGCTCGATCTGCAACACCACGTGATCGCCACGGGCGGCAGTGCGGTGTACAGCGCAGCCGCGATGGCGCATCTGGCCGCTATCGGCACAGTGGTATTTCTCGACGTTGACCTCGCGACACTGGAGGGGCGCGTCGACAATCTGGCGACGCGAGGGCTGGTGCGGCGACCGGGACAGAGCCTGGCGGATCTGTTTGCCGAACGGGAGGCGCTGTACAAACAGGCAGCGGACATCACCATCAACTGCACCGGCATGACACAGGAAGCGGTTTGTTCCGCGATCATTGCGCGGCTCGGACTTTGACGGGTCGTGCGGTTGAACGGCGCTGCCAAACCGGCGTAGTATCCAGCGGGGCGGCGGCCGGGATAAATCCCTGCGTTATTGCAGTGCCGGTCGTAATTTCAGGCGCAATCAGGAGGCGTGTATGGCAGAGATCAGCGGCATCGCACACATACAACTATCTGTCAGTGATATGCAGCGCTCCGTGCCGTTTTATTCCACCTTCCTGAAAGCCATGGGTATGACGCCAGTTCTTGAAGATAACTCGTTCTATTACTGCGTTGGCGGCCGAACCGGCGTCGCCATCACGCCCGTCGCGCCCGAATACGCGAGCCACACATTCCGGCAGGGCGCCGTGGGCTTGCACCATGTCTGCTTTCGCGCCAAAAGCCGGGAGGACGTCGATGCCCTGTTCGAGGTCGCTGTACAGCTATCTGCCAGGATCATCCGCGAGCCGCAGGAGAGTAATTTTGCGCCCGGTTACTACTCCACGCTGTTTGAAGATCCCGATGGCATTCGCATCGAAGTCAATTTTGTGCCCGGCAAAGGGCTGCTCAGTGAGTAACACCCCAGGCAAGACCGACACTGGTAGCGACATCGCCACATCGCCTGCACCGTCCGTTGCGGAAGGCGCCACCGCCGTCATTACCCACCGTGTGTGCAACGACAAGCACCCGCAGTACGAGCAATGGCTGCGCGACATCGGGCCGCTGTGCCAGTCTTACCCCGGCCACCTGGACCTGCATATTGTGCGCCCTATTCCCGGCGTGACCGAAACCTACACCGTCATCATTCGTTTCGACACGCAGGCGCACCTGAAGGCATGGATCGAGTCTTCCACGCGCGCAGACCTTATCGCCAGGGTGCATCCCTTGCTGGTGACGGGCGACGATTTCTTTATCAGCAGCGGCCTGGACTTCTGGTTCGCGCCGCCGGCGGCAGGGGCAACGGTACCGATACGCTGGAAACAGTTCCTGGTCACCTGGTCCGCCATCTACCCGCTGGTGATTGGCGTGCCGCTGCTCGTACTGCCTATCCTGCGCTACGCCGGCATTCCCGCGAACCACTATTTGGACGTGCTGATGGTGACCGGCACGGTGGTGGCGCTCATGGTCTACGTGGTGATGCCCCGCTACACGCGCCTGCTGCAACGCTGGTTGTTTGAGTGAGTGGCTCTGGTGCGATATTGCATCGACGCTGCAGCGCGATCATAAACAGAAGACAAGCGAGGACAGGGTGAGCGCAGACTTGGTACTGGCACTGCAGGCAGTCATCATGGGCATCGTCGAGGGCCTGACCGAATTCCTGCCGATCTCGTCGACCGGTCACCTGATTATCACCGGTCAGCTGCTGGATTTCCTCGATCACGAAAGACGCAACGTATTCACCATCGTGATCCAGCTTGGCGCGGTGCTGGCGGTGTGCTGGGCGTATCGGCAAAAGATATGGACAATCGCCTCAACGCTGCACCTGTGGCCGGCACAACGTTTCGTCCTCAACCTGCTGGTCGCTTTCATGCCGGCGGCCCTGATCGGTGTGAGCGCCATCGGCAATATCAAACACTATCTGTTTCACCCGGTACCGGTCGCGACGGCGCTGATCGTCGGCGGGTTCGTGATTCTGTGGGCGGAGCGTCGTCAACATGTAGTGCGCGTGCAGGATGTCGATGAGATGACATGGAAGCTGGCGCTGAAGATCGGCTTTGCACAATCGCTGGCGCTGGTGCCCGGTGTATCGCGCAGCGGTGCCACCATCATCGGCGGCCTATTCTGCGGGCTGTCGCGCAAGGCGGCCACGGAGTTCTCGTTTTTTCTTGCGATTCCCACCATGTTCGCGGCAACGGTATACGACCTCTACAAGCATCGCGACCTGCTGAGCACTGATGATCTCAACCTGTTCCTGTACGGCTTCGTGGCGGCGTTCTGCGCCGGCCTGGTCGCCGTCCGCGTACTGCTGCGCTATGTACAGAATCACGACTTTACGCTATTTGCCTACTACCGTATCGGCTTCGGCCTGCTGGTACTGGCGACAGCCTGGCTGGGATGGATCGACTGGAGCAGCGGCGGCTGAAGAGTGCTTGCCAACACACTGCTTTCAACGCTATATAAGCAGTCAATAAAACCAATCCGGGTGACCGTATGACAATGTTCAGCAAGCTGCTCTTAGGTATCGTCCTTTCCTTCGCAACCAATCTGGCGATGTCCATCGAAGCATCGGATAAAGTCAAAGTGACGCCGCTGCTAAAAACGCAGGAGACCTGGGATGGCAAGCCGATCGTCTACCCAACAGGAAAAGCAGAAATCACCGGCATGCTGATCGAGGTCGCGCCGGGCGGCGAAACCGGCTGGCATTTGCACCCCGTGCCCTCGTTCGGCATGGTGATGGAAGGTGAGCTGGAGGTCGAGTTGAAATCAGGCAAAACGCGGGTGATGAAAGCGGGCGAGTCCGTTGCGGAAACTGTCAATGAACTGCATAACGGCCGCAACAAGGGTTCAGTTCCGGTGAAGCTGCTGGTGTTTTATGCTGGCGATACCGAGCTGCCGCTCACGATAAAAGAATCACCCCAACACTAGGCACAAGCTAGCAAAAAACGCGTGTCCCTATGGATGGTGTTGACCGCGGCTCCAGTACTGATCGCACAGAGACTCTTGAATGCCAACGACCACCCCGACAAAGCAACTGGTCCATTCACCCTATAACCGTCCGCCAGCGGGCGGGGAGAGACAGCGCGCCAGGGGCAGACTCGCCAGAGGCATCATTCACCCGCGCGTTGCAACCATATGCGCGGCGCTGCTGCTCGCCGCTTTTGCTAATGCAACCGTACTCGCGTTCGACTTCGAAGATGTCGCCGAACGTGCAAAGGCCAATGCGCAAGCGCCGTATCGACCTTCAACGAGCACGCCACCCGAGGCGCTGGCGGCACTCACCTACGATCAGTACCGCGACATTCGCTTTCGTCCCGACCGCGCGCTGTGGCGTGCGGACGAACTGCCGTTCGAGATCATGTTCTTTCACCTGGGCAAGTTCCAGACAGAGCCGGTTGCGATCAATGCGATCACCGCACAGGGGGTTGAGCACGTTCGTTATCGCGCCGCCGACTTCGACTACGGCAAGAACACGCTTTCGCCGGATGCCTGGGGCGATATCGGTTTCGCCGGCTTCCGGGTGCACTACCCGCTGAACAGCGAAGAGTACAAGGACGAGGTAGCCGTGTTCCTGGGTGCCAGCTATTTCCGCGGACTGGGCGCAGGCCAGCGCTACGGCCTGTCCGCCAGGGGACTTGCGATCGACACGGTCGGCGGTAGCGGCGAGGAGTTTCCACGCTTCAGCGAATTCTGGCTGGTGCAGCCCGCTCCGGGCGCATCGACACTGGTTGCCTATGCTCTGCTCGATTCAAAGCGCGTGACGGGCGCGTACGAATTCGAGATCCAACCGGGTTCCTCGACAGTAATGAACGTTCGCGCACGGCTGTTCTTCCGCGACAGTGTCGCGACGCTCGGCATCGCCCCACTCACCAGCATGTACTTCTTCGGCGAGAACCAACCGCATCGCACCGACTTCAGGCCGGAGGTGCACGACTCCGATGGCCTGATGGTGGCTACCGGAAGCGGCGAATGGATCTGGCGTCCGCTGATCAATCCACGGCAGACGTTCACCACGTCATTCAGCATGGACGAGCTGCGCGGCTTTGGACTGATGCAACGCGACCGCAACTTCCACAACTACGAAGATCCCGAGGCGAGCTACGAGAAGCGCCCGAGTGTTTGGGTTGAGCCGATCGGAGGTTGGGGCGAGGGCCGCATCGAACTCGTCCAGCTCAGCACGCCGGATGAGACCAACGACAATATCGTCGCGTACTGGGTTCCCCGGAAGCAACCAGTGGCGGGCGAATCGCTGGAATTCTCCTACCGGCTGCACTGGGAGGGCGATGCGATGCGCAGGCCGCCCGGCGCATGGGTCGTGCAGACGCGTGTCGGCCGCGGATTCGCCGAACTGGCGGAAGGCGAACAGCAGTTCATCGTCGATTTCGCAGGTCCATCGCTCGACAACCTGCCGCCGGACGCGACCGTCGAGGCAGTGGTCTCCTCACCTGTGAACGGGGAGGTGCTGGAGAGCAATGCGTATAGAGTCGAAGCGACGGGCGCATGGCGCATGGCGGTGCGCGTCAGGCAGGTTGATCCAAAGCAGGCCACGGAGTTGCGCGGATTCCTCCAGCGCGGCGAGGATGTGCTGACAGAAACCTGGAGCAATATCCTGCCCGCGAAATAGTGCCTAAGTCACACCAGCGGCTTGACCAGGTATTCACTCATCGGAATCACATCGATCTTTGTGAAGTCGATGAAACGCGCGCAGCTTTCCATCATCGCAGTCAGGTTTTTCTTGAGCAGGGCCTCATCGCCGCCGGTGGCGTAGAAGGCATGATCCGACGTCATCGCCTCCGGGGGGAAATTTTCCTCGACTATCGCATGGCAGGGCAGCGCGTCCTCGGACAAGCGGCGCACCACCAGGTTCTGGCGATAGCCGAACGTGGACTGGGTGTCGATGGCTATCTGCGTGTGGCTGTCCTTCCACACTGCCAGCCACTCCTGCGTATCCATGCTTGCAGGGTGCGACATAAAGACAACATGGCACATGCCATGGACGCGCTCGCCAGGTTTGGACGGATGCCGCTGCTGGTTCACCAGTGGCTCCGCCTCCGCCACCAGATACGCTGACTTGCGCGCAACATGTTTATCAATCAACGGCTCCCAACTCGAAGCGGCACCGGCGAAATCCACCCACAGCGACAGCATCGCATCGGGCACTGGCGCGTGGCTTTCAATTCGCCGTTTGGCGGCCGCCGCTACGGCGCTGTCGGCCACGCACAGTCGCAGGCCGTGCACGCCTGCCAGTTCCGACAGCGTGGGCGACAGCTGCTTAAGCAGCACGTCGCGAAACTCATCGCCGCTCTGCGCGGGTGATTTCCACAGTGAATAGAGGATTTTTTCCATGGTGCGCGTCCCGCCGTGTGAACTAGATGCCGACCGGTGGAGTGATCGTGGAGGCGTTGTCGATCAACATCTCCGCGCCGTTTACAAACCGCGATTCATCGGATGCCAGGTACAACACCAGGTTGGCGATATCTTCCGGTTCGCACATGTTGCCAAACTTACCGAGCTTATCGATATCTTCTTGCGTGGCCGTCTCCTTGCCGGTGGCGACCTTGACCACCATCGGTGTCTTCACCCCATCCGGGTGAATCGAGTTGCAGCGGATGCCGTTCTTCTGTTCCTTGCAGTACATCGCGATATTCTTGGTCAGCGCGCGCACCGCGCCTTTGCTGGCGGTGTAGGCCGCGACAAACGACTGCCCATGGATCGCCGCGACGGACGACATGTTGATGATGGAACCGCCGCCGGATTTGACCATCACCGGAATCGCGTGCTTGCAACCCAGGAATACGCCATCGCTGTTGACGGAGTTCACCAGGCGCCACGATTCCAGCGTGGTGTCGACGATGGTGCCGAGCGCGATGATGCCGGCGTTATTGACCAGGATATCCAGCCTGCCGAATTTCTCGACAGTCGCGGCGATGACCGACTTCCAGTTCTCCTCATCGCTCACGTTGAGGCGCATGAACACGGCGTTCGCACCGATCGCGGCTGCGACGGCCTGCCCGTCGGCCTCATTCAGGTCCGCCACCACCACCTTGGCGCCCTCTCGTGCCAACAATTGCGCATCGGCCTTGCCCATGCCACTGGCGCCCCCGGTAACCAGGGCGACTTTGCCCGCTACTCTGCCCATAGATTTACTCTCTTGATTGATTGCCACGAAGATAACTGGCGGCAAGTAAACCAGATGGCTGTGCCCAGCTCAAATACCGCGCCGCTAAACACGCTGCAGGGCTATGCAATTGAACCACCGGGTGGCCAGCACTCGCCAGCCCACTGGCCGGATAGTATTCTTGCCCGCATCGATAGCGACATCAGCCCGGGCAGCGCAAGCTAACGCCTGCCGTGGCACCACAGCAGCAGGACCAGGAACGCGCATGTACAGCTTGTCTCACTACATTTCCAAATACGCATCTATCTACGTGGCTAACTCCGCGGCTAGCTACTTGGCTAACTACGTGACTCACTACGTACTTCGTATTCTGTGGTGCTGTCTCGGCGCTCTGCTGCTCGCCGCCAGTGCACTGGCGAGTGAGGTCGACTACCTCAGTTTTGCGACCGAGGATGAAGCCAATACCACGGAGATTTTTCGCAAGGCCAGCCCGGCGGTGGTGTACGTCACCAACAGCGCGCTGCGCCGCAACCTGTTCAACCTCGACGTGATGGAAATTCCGCGCGGTTCGGGAACCGGTTTTGTGTGGGACAAGAACGGATTGGTGGTCACCAACTTCCACGTTATCGCCGGCGCGCAGAAGCTGACCGTCACGCTGCAGGATCGCTCGGAGCACGAGGCTGACGTGATCGGCGTAGCGCCGGAGAAGGACCTGGCCGTTCTGCGCATGCAGCGCCCACCCGACAACCTGGTCACGCTGCCACTGGGCGATTCCTCGGAGTTGACCGTAGGGCGCAAGGTGCTGGCCATCGGCAACCCCTTCGGGCTGGACACCACCCTCACCACCGGTGTTGTCAGCGCGCTGGGGCGTGAAATCCAGGCGCCCGGTAACCGCAAGATCCGCGGCGTGATCCAGACTGACGCCGCGATCAACCCCGGCAACTCCGGCGGCCCGCTGCTGAATTCGCTGGGGCAGTTGGTCGGCGTAAACGCCGCCATTTACAGCCCCAGCGGTGCCAGTGCCGGCATCGGCTTCGCCATTCCTGTGAATACCGTGAAGGACGTGGTGCCGCAACTGATCAGCTACGGGCGCGTACTGCGCCCGATGATCGGCGTGGAACTGGCGAGCGACCGCTGGCTGCAACGCTACCAGATCGAGGGCGTGCCCGTGGTGCAGGTCTATCCCGGGCTGCCCGCCGCCGAGGCGGGCATGAGTGGCGCGTTTCGCAATGCACGCGGCGACGTGGAACTCGGTGACATCATCACGCATATCGACGACAAACCGATCAGCACACAGGACGATTACTTCAGCGCGCTGGAGGCCCACCAGCCCGGTGACACGGTCAGCATCACGACACGCCTGGGCGACAGGACACGCACCTACAAGGTTGAGTTGATCGAGTCGCAGTAGTCAGTTGAGGGCGTGACCTGATTAGATTGGCACTTACTTAAGCTTCGAGACCGGCGGTAAATTGAATGCCATAGGGGCGGGACACGCCGTGAACCCATCCATGGGGGCTTGAGCTCGGCGTCCTGCCTCGCACAGTCCCGCCCCTATGGCATTCAATTTACCGCCTACGTGCCACCATTGGACTCACGTGGTTGTCATTCTTTAGATGCCTCGAAAGTGGCACCGAGGCGCTAAAGCAATTGGCTTAGGGCGGGACTGTGCGAGACATGGATGTCGAGCTCAAGCCCCTATGGATGGGTTCAGCGCCTAAAGCCATTTAGCGCGACTGGGCAAATGAATAACAATTGGCTTAAGACAACGTCCCGCCATCCACCCGAATATCCTCACCGGTGATGTGAATACCATCGTCAGACACCAGCATCGCGATCACGCCCGCCACCACTTCCGGCGCCTTGGCCCCGGTCAGCGACATGATGCGCGGCATCAGTTCGAAATCCATGGTCTTGGGAAATTTGATGCCGTCCGTCATGCCGGTATTGATATCGCCGGGGCACACGCAATTGGCGCGCACCCCGCGCTTGGCATACTCGACCGCGATGCTGCGCGTCATCGCCAGCACGCCGCCTTTGCTGGCGGAATAGGCGAGGCCACAGGGCAGGCCTGAAAGGGCCGCGGTGGATGCCGCATTGACGATGCTGCCTTTCGTTTGCACCAGGTGCGGCAGTACCGCGCGGCACAGGAACATGGTGCCGGTAAGGTTGATCGCGATCAGCTTCTGCCAGTCGCCCGTCTGCAGGTGTTCCGTGTCGTCAAAGCGCAGTATGCCGGCCATATTGACCAGACCGTGCAGGCTGCCGTAGCGCTCTATGCAGGCGCTGACGCTGTCCTGCACACTGGCTTCATCGCTCACGTCACATACCCGCGCGGTGGCCTCTCCACCGGCGGCAACGATCTCGGCGGCGGTTGCCTCGACGGCCTCACGATTGAGATCGACGCAAAATACCGCACCGCCTTCCGCCGCGAGGCGCAGCGCGCTGGCCTTGCCGATGCCACTGCCCGCGCCTGTCACAAACACCACTTTGTCCGTAAATCGTTGCATGCATTGTCTCCCTGGTTAGGCCGAGAAGGATGCCCGGTGGGGGTGGCATGGTCAATCCGCACGGTACGCAGCAGTAAACCGTTTCCATGTGATTGGCCTGGCACAACAGGGTTGGCCTATTTCGTCACTACAGGCTGACTTTTTAAGCCATTGTATGGAAGTGAGTTTGCGGTACCTTTATCCCCATTGGGTACGTCCGTATCATACGGCCCCTGCGGCTGTAAGCTCCGTGCAGTTCAAGCCGGCAGATTGTGCCGTGTACGCCTAAGCAGTAGTCGGGAGAAGCAACTTGGAAGACCTGAATCAGTTTCGATTGGAAGTGCGCGCGTGGCTTGCCGCCAATTGCCCCCCATCCCAGCGCCAGCCCATGGGAGCAGACGACCAGTATTGGGGCGGTCGCCGGGGAACATTTCCCAGTGAAGACGCGAAGCTCTGGTTTGAACGCATGCGCGACAAGGGCTGGACCGCGCCTGAATGGCCCACGCAATATGGCGGCGGCGGTTTGAGCCCGCAGGAGGCGAGGGTACTCAAGGAGGAGATGAAAACCATCCACGCGCGCACCCCGCTGTACAGCATCGGCCTGTGGATGTTGGGGCCTGCGGTACTGGAGTACGGCAACGAAGCGCAAAAACAGCAACACATTCGCGCCATCGTCAATGGCGAGATCCGCTGGTGCCAGGGCTACTCCGAGCCCGGCGCAGGCTCTGACCTGGCGAGCCTGCAGTGCAAGGCGGAGGACATGGGCGACCACTTCCTCGTCAACGGCAGTAAGATCTGGACCACCGGCGCCGACAAATGCGACTGGATTTTCTGCCTGGTGCGCACCAACCCCAACGTCAAAAAGCAGGAGGGCATCAGTTTCCTGCTGATTGACATGGACGATCCCGGTGTCACGACGTCCCCGATTCCGCTGATCAGCGGGGAGTCCGAATTCTGCCAGACCTTTTTTGACAACGTGAAAGTGCCCAAGGAGAACCTGGTTGGCGAGTTGAACGCGGGCTGGTCCGTCGCCAAGGCGCTGCTGGTGCACGAACGCAAGCTGATGGCGGAAATCGGCAGCGACAGCCCGCGGCAGATCCTGCAGCCCAACATGGCGGCCCGCGAATACCTGGAATTTGAAAACGGCAAAATCGCCGATGCGACGCTGCGCAACGCACTCGTGGAATACGACATGCTGATGCAGGCCGTCGGACTGACGCACTTCCGCTCATTTGAAGAAAAAAACCATGGCATACGCAGCGGCGCCCATGGTCATGAAGTACGTCGGCACGGAAGCTGAAAAAGCCAAGAGCGAATTGCTGCTGTCCATTTTGGGCACCCGTGGCGTGGGCTGGGAGGGCAAAGGTTTTACGTTGCAGGAAATCGACACGCTGCGCCTGTGGGCCATGTCCAAAGCCCTGACCATCGCCGGCGGCAGTTCCGAAATCCAGCTCAACCTGATCGCCCAGAAAGTTCTTGAACTGCCACAGTCCTAGGAGCAAACGATAATGGCACTGGTACTGAATGAAGAACAACGCCTGTTGCGGGACACCGCGAAGGACTTCCTGGGCAAGCATGCTCCGGTGGCCGCGCTACGCCAACTGCGCGACGCGCACGATCCCATTGGCTACTCACCTGAGCTGTGGCAACAGATGGCGGAAATGGGCTGGGCCAGCATCATACTTCCCGAAGCCTACGGCGGCCTGGATTTTGGCTTCCTCGGCCTTGGGGTCGTGCTGGAAGAATGCGGCCGCACGCTCGCCGCATCACCGCTGTTTGCCACCGCAGTGGTGGGCGCATCCGCCCTGCTGCTCGGTGGCAATGAAGAACAGAAGCACGCCCTGCTGCCTTGCGTCGCTGACGGATCATTGACGCTCGCCCTTGCGCTGGAAGAAACACACCACCACAACCCAACGTTTATCACCACCACCGCCAAAATCCAGAGCGAGCATTTTGTTCTCAACGGCAGCAAGTGCTTCGTGCTGGATGGGCACAGCGCTGACAAACTGATCGTGGTAGTGCGCACCGGCGGCACCGAACGCAGCACTGCAGGGTTGACCCTGTTGTTGGTGGACCGCGACACACCGGGCGTGAACTGCCGGCGCACGCTGATGGCGGACAGCCGCAATGCCGCCAATTTCCGCTTCGACAATGTGGTGGTCCCCGCCGAAAACGTACTCGGCGCGATCAACCAGGGCTGGTCGATTCTGGAACCGGTGCTGGATCGGGGTCGCGTCGCCATCGCGGCGGAAATGATGGGCTCCGCGCTGGAAGCATTCGAGCGCACAGTTACCTACCTGAAGGAGCGGGAACAATTCGGTGCACTGATCGGCTCTTTCCAGGCACTGCAACATCGCGCCGCCCACATGCAGGCAGATATTGAGCTGTGCCGCTCAGTCGTGTTGCAAGCACTTTCGACCGTGGACGACGCACCACACCAGTTGCCGCCGTTGGCCAGCCTGGCCAAGGCGAAACTGAATGAGCTGGCAAAACTGGTCACGAATGAAGCCGTGCAAATGCACGGTGGCATCGGTGTTACCGATGCCCTGGAGATTGGCTTCTTCCTGAAGCGCGCCAGGGTCGCGATGCAGATTTTCGGTGACACCGGCTATCACAAGGACCGCTACGCCACATTGAGTGGCTACTGACAACGAGGAGTAACTATGGAAGCCAGCGCCATGATCGCAATGGTCCACAAATACGTGGAAGCATTCGCCAAAGAGGATATGGACATCATTCGCGAGATCTACGCCGATGATGCCACCGTTGAAGACCCGGTAGGCACCCCCCTGCACGTGGGCATCGACGCTATTTGCGCCTTCTATGAGGGCGCCCTGAAATCGGGTGCAAAACTGGCCCTGAGCGGCGACCCGCGCTGCAGCGGCAACGCGGTGGCCTTTCCCTTCCAGGTGCAGATGCCCGGCGTCGCCATCGATATCATTGATGTGTTTGAGTTCAATGGCGAGGGCAAGGTCAACAGCATGAAGGCCTACTGGAGCGGTGATAACATGAAGTCGGCCTGAGTTTTACACCGACGGAAAAACTCAGGCGGGGAATGGATTGTTGCCGTAGCTCGCGGCGAAACGCTCGATCCATTCCACTGCGGCCTCATCAGAGCTGAGCAGGCGGCCACTCTCGCGCAACACCTGCAACCGGTACCGCATGATCTGCTGGCACTGGCCTTCCATACGCAAGCGAAACATCTCTTCGCCCGACAGCGTCACCGCCCTGCTCTGCTCAACCGCGTTGGACACACGCCCCTCGCTTCTGCCCCATGCCCTTTATTCTTAGCAGCAACTACTGGAAATGTCAGTGCATGGCGTGCAGCGCTGTGAAGCAATACACAAAAATTTGTGGATTTATCGCTGTATAGCGCCTTGTTAACCGAGGCGTGAGTATCGGGAACTACATATCCCGCATCAACATGCGCTGAATGACGGGTTCCGCGCCAACGCTGAACACTGCATCATCAAATGACGGCGGCCCGAACTTCGCTACCGCATTATTGGACAGGGCAATCGGCTCCTTGGGCATGCCGATGAAACTGGTGTCCATTTCCCCGTCGTTGTCCTTATCGTAGAACGCCGACAGGGCGTATGAACCGAGCGGCACCTGCAGTTCTGTTCGCACCAGCTCCCCGTCGAGGGATTCAGCAATGACTACTTTTTTATTCATCACAGCCTCATCGCCCAGCCAGGTGGCATCGGAATCATAGACCGCGATATACACGTTCCCGGTAGCGTCTTTCAAACCGGAGATCTCAACCATGACGATGCCGGTGAGTTCGTCTGCCAGGGTGGCCTGGCAGACGAACAACAATAGCAGGTATTGCAGCGCGCGCATTGTGCGCATGGAGTGTGATTTCGTACTCATGTTACCTCCGCAACAGGGGCTACATCGCTGGTGCGCGTGGACGCAATTTTTGCTGGAGTATACACTAGCCCTTCACTAATTGGCGCAACTGACAACCGACTTCAAAGGAGTTGACGACTTGGGCAAAGCAGCGGAAATCATCGCGATGATACAAACGATACTAAAGCACCAGGCCATGCCGCCTACTGACGTAACTCTGGCGTCTGAACTCTATGATGACGGCATCGGCCTCGATTCATTGTGTGTCGCCGAACTTTCCGCTGTGCTGGAAAAGACTTATGGCAGCGATCCCTACACCAGTAAACAAATGCCCCGTACTGTCAGTGATATCGTCAGTTTCTATGGCGATACCTGAGAGTGATTGAGCAACGCTTTCTGTGAGGTGCTAGTACACCGTAATCCGGAACGAGCGTTTCTGCTCGGCGCTGATTACCAGCATAGCTATGGTGAATTTTTTGAGTATTGCCGGCGGCTTGCGAATGGCTTGTTGCAGCTGAAGGGGGATCGTTTCGCCTGCTACATGGCGGATTCACCGGAGCTGGTTGCGGTTATCCTGGCAGCAGGCATGAGCGGCAAGTCTTTGCTGCTCCTGAACCGTGAACTCACCGCGCAACAATTGTCTGCAACGTTGCTACGTCACCCGGTGGATACACTGATTAGCGATACCGAACTCGATATCATTCTGCCTGCTACAGTGCTGATCGCGGATGCACTGGATGAACTGGCAAACGGCGAGCCACTGGTTGAATACCGTGAAGGCGAAATCCTGATACTGACATCCGGCACCACAGGGGAGCCAAAATGCGTTCGGTACTCGTGGCCGGTTCTGTTTGCCCAGGTCAATTTCGCCGGTCTGCAGATGCTGGTGCATGTATTGCGCAATGGCAGCACGCTGGTGTTTGCTGAATCAAACAAAGTCACCCATGCCCTACAGGCTGCGCGGCAATGCGCTGTCACACATATCAGCTCGACTCCGACTTTCTGGCGCTATGCCCTTGCCAGCTTGCCCGCGTCGGAGCATGGATTGGCCCTGGAGCACATTACTTTAGGTAGCGAAGCTTTTTCAGCGTCACTGCTGGAGCAACTAAAGCAGACTTTTCCCCGTGCACGCATCGTGCATATCTACGCTTCAACCGAAGCAGGTTCCTGTGTCTCAGTCAGCGATATGCGCCCTGGCCTGCCAGTCTCCATACTTCACAGGACGGAAGATTCTGCTGTGCAGTTCCGGATAGTGGACGGCGAACTCCACATCCGCAGCACTCACGGTATGGATGGGTACGCGGGCTCAGTTGAGTGTGCCGCACGCGACGCTGAGGGCTGGCTAGCGAGTGGCGATTTGGTGAAGATTGAAAATGACCGCATTCTCTTCTTGGGTAGGCGGTCCGAGACGATTAACGTCGGCGGGGTAAAGGTCCATCCCCTGGAAGAAAACATTGTGTGCGCGCTGCCATGCGTAAAGCTGGCACGAGTGTTCGGCCAGGCCAATCCGGTTGCGGGCCAGATCGTAGCCGTCGATGTCGTCGCCCAGGTCGGCTACACCGACCAGGTCGTCGAGGAGGCTATCCGCGAAGCGTGCCTGGCATTGAGCCGACATGCGCGTCCACGAAGTATCAACTTCGTTGCCGCTATCGAAACGAATAATTTGAAGCTGAAAAGACAATGATGGATACAAGGCAAGTAGTGTTGATAAGTGGCGGCAGCAAAGGCTTGGGTGCTGGCCTTGTGGACAGCTTTCTCGCTAGCGGGTTCAAGGTCGCCACCTTCAGCCGTAGCGCCACCGCAACCACTGACAACTGGAAAAATCGATACGGCGCTAACTTTTTTACTTTGAAGCGCTTAGCCTGGCGACAAAGCGCCTGCAAGCAGTTCGTTCAGAATGTGCAGCAGCAGTTGGGTGATATCAATATCCTGATCAACAATGCCGGCGTGGCGCACACAGCGGTACTGGCGCTGGCCGACGATGACGCCATCGATCGACTGATCGACACCAACCTCAAGGGGACATTCCATTTGACGCGGCTGGTCTGTCGCCCAATGCTATCCCTTGGCTGGGGGCGCATCATCAACATCTCATCCATTGTGGGCTTGTCTGGATAC
>JADJAL010000038.1 GCA_016704305.1 Haliea sp.
TCAAGAACCTCAACCGCGATGGCTGGAAAACCAAAACCATCGATATTACGTTTGAGAAATCGACCGGCCCCGAAGGCATGCTGGCCGCGCTTGATCGCGTGTGCAACGAAGCCTCGCAGGCCATTGTGGACGGCTATTCCTTCATCATCCTCTCGGACAGGAACATCAGCGCCGGGCGCATGGCCATCAGCGCGCTGATCGCCTGCGGCGCGGTGCACCACCACCTGGTGGCGCGCCAGGAACGCACCCGCATCGGCATCATCCTGGAGACCGGTGAAGCGCGCGAAGTGCATCACCACTGCCTGCTGGTCGGCTACGGCGCGGACGCGATCAACCCCTACCTCGCCTTCGAATCGGTGTGGCAGGCGCTGCAGGATGGCCTGCTGGACAAGAAATATTTCCCCAACAGCACCTCCATCGTCGCCGCCTACAAGAAAGGCGTCGCCAAGAGCATGCTGAAGGTGATGGCGAAAATGGGCATCTCGACGCTGCAGTCGTACAAGGGCGCGCAGATATTCGAGGCCGTGGGCCTTGCCGATGAGATCATCGAGCGCTGCTTCGTCGGCACCACCAGCCGCGTGCAGGGCGTCGATTTCGCCATCATGTTTGAAGAGATGAAACAGCGCCACGAAATCGGCTACCCGGTGCGCGACCAGCACCAGGTTGCGGTGCTGCCGAACCCGGGCGATTTCCACTGGCGCCGTGGTGGCGACGGCCATATGTGGACCCGGAGACGATCTCCAACCTGCAGATCGCCACGCGCACCAACAGCACGGACGCGTACTGGAAATTCGCCAACCATGCGAATACCGAATCCACGCGGCGCGCAACGCTGCGCGGGCTGATGGACTTCAATGAAGTCAACGAGCCCTGCGATATCTCCGAGGTGCAACCGGCGTCCGAGATCGTGAAGATCTTCTGTACCGGCGCGATGAGCTACGGCTCCATTTCCGCGGAAAGCCATGAAACGCTGGCCATCGCGATGAACCGTATCGGCGGCAAATCCAACACCGGCGAGGGCGGCGAAGATCCGCTGCGCTTCGAACCGCTGCCCAATGGCGACTCCAAGCGCTCCGCGATCAAGCAGGTTGCATCGGGCCGCTTCGGCGTCACCATCTGGTACCTGGCAAACGCCGATGAGCTGCAAATCAAGATCGTGCAGGGCGCGAAGCCCGGCGAGGGCGGCGAACTGCCCGGCGGCAAGGTCGACAAGACGATTGCCGCCATCCGCTACTCCACGCCCGGCGTCGGCCTGATCAGCCCACCGCCGCACCACGATATTTATTCCATCGAGGATATCGCGCAGCTGATCCACGACCTCAAGAACTCCAACCCCAGCGCGCGGATCAGCGTCAAACTCGGTTCCGAGATTGGCGTCGGTACGATCGCGGCAGGCGTGACCAAGGCGAAAGCCGATCACCTGGTGATCGCCGGGCATGACGGCGGCACCGGCGCATCGCCGCTGACCTCGATCAAGCACGCCGGCCTGCCCTGGGAACTGGGCATTGCCGAGACGCACCAGACGCTGGTGAAGAACAACCTGCGCTCGCGCGTGGTGTTGCAGACTGACGGGCAGATCAAGACCGGGCGCGACGTGGCGATGGCGCTGCTGCTGGGCGCGGAAGAAATCGGCTTCGCCACCGCACCGCTGGTGACGCTGGGCTGCATCATGATGCGCAAGTGCCACCTGAACACCTGCCCTGTCGGCATCGCGACGCAGGACCCGGAACTGCGCAAGAAGTTCTCCGGCAGCCCCGAGTACGTCGTGAACTATTTCTTCATGGTGGCCGAGGAACTGCGCCTGATCATGGCGAAGCTCGGCATTCGCACCATCAAGGAAATGGTCGGACGCGTCGACCTGCTGAAAACGCGTGACGCGATCAACCACTGGAAGGCGCGCGGCCTCGACTTCAGCAACATCCTGATGCCCGCTGAAATCGTGTACGAGGACACGCAGGTCTACCAGACGATCAAGCAGGATCACGGGCTCGACAAGGCGCTGGACAATTACCTGATCGCACAGTCGCAGCCGGCGCTGCTGCGTGGCGAGAAAGTCCGCATCGAGCACGACATCATCAACATCAATCGCGTTGTTGGCACGATGCTGTCGCACGAAGTGGCGAAAGCCACGCACGGCAAGCTGCTGCCGGATGACACGATCCACGTCAAACTTACGGGTTCCGCCGGGCAGAGCCTCGGCGCATGGCTGGCCAGGGGCATCACCCTGGAAGTGGAAGGCGACTGCAACGACTTCGTCGGCAAAGGGCTGTCGGGGGGCAAGATCATTGTCTATCCGCCGAAGTCCAGCAGCTTCAAGTCAGAGGAAAACGTGCTCATCGGCAACGTGGTGATGTACGGCGCGACCTCCGGTGAATCCTATTTCCGCGGCATCGCGGCGGAGCGCTTCTGCGTGCGCAACAGCGGCGCCAATGCCGTCGTGGAGGGCGTGGGCGACCACGGCTGTGAATACATGACCGGCGGGCGCGTCGTGATCCTCGGCAACACCGGCCGCAATTTCGGCGCCGGCATGAGCGGCGGTATCGCCTATGTCTGGGACCAGGGCGGCAACTTCGCGCGCATGTGCAACACCGAAACCTTCGAGCTGGAAACCGTCGAAGTGACGGCGGACATCGACGAGTTGCGCACGCTGATCGAGAAGCACCAGAAATACACGGGCTCCAAGGTTGCCGAGCACATTCTGGCAAACTGGAAAACTGAACTCGCCCGTTTTGTAAAAGTCATGCCGACGGACTACAAGCGGGTGCTTAACGAAATGTCAGCGGCAAAAGTAGCAACCGCAGCAGTCGGTTCGTAGGAAGATTATTCATTATGGGAAAACCAACCGGATTCAAAGAGTACGAGCGCAAGACCGAGCCCTACCGCGATCCCGTGGTGCGCATCGTCGATTTCAATGAAATTTACACCGCGCACGACGAAACGCACCTGAAGACACAGGGCGCGCGCTGCATGGATTGCGGCGTGCCGTTCTGCCAGTCCGGCAACGGCTGCCCCGTCAACAACCTCATCCCCGAGTGGAATGACCTGGTGTACAACGGCCGCTGGCGCGATGCGCTGGACCGCCTGCACAGCACCAACAACTTCCCGGAATTCACAGGCCGCGTCTGTCCCGCGCCCTGCGAAGGCGCCTGCGTGCTGGGCATTACCAGCCCGGCCGTCACCATCAAGAATATCGAAGCGGCGATCATCGACCGCGGCTTTGACGAGGGTTGGGTAACGCCCAAGCCGACGGCCGACAGCACCGGCAAGAAGATCGCCGTGATCGGCTCCGGCCCGTGTGGACTCGCCGCCGCCGAGCAGTTGAACACCGCCGGACACAAGGTCACCGTCTATGAGCGCGCGGACCGCTTGGGCGGGCTGCTGATGTACGGCATCCCGAACATGAAACTGGACAAGCACATCGTCGAGCGTCGCATACAACTGATGCGCGACGCGGGCGTTGAGTTCATCGTCAATGCCGACGTTGGCAAGGACATCGACCCGGCCAAGCTGGTCGCCGACAACGATGCCGTACTGCTGGCGACCGGCGCCACGCTGGCGCGCGATCTGCCGATTCCCGGCCGCGATGCCAAAGGCATCCACCTGGCGATGGAGTTCCTGACTGCCAACACCAAGAGCCTGCTGGATTCCGGCCTGGAAGACGGCGCGTATATCTCGGCCAAAGACAAAACCGTTATCGTGATTGGCGGTGGCGATACCGGGGCCGACTGCATCGGCACCTCATTGCGCCACGGCTGTAAATCGCTGGTGAACTTTGAGCTGTTGCCCAAGCCCCCCGCCGAGCGCGCCGCCAATAACCCCTGGCCGCTGTGGCCGCGCATCTACCGCGTCGATTACGCGCACGCGGAAGCGGCTGCGCAATACGGCGATGACCCGCGCGTGTACTCCATCATGAGCAAGGAATTCCTGAAGGATGCAGACGGCAACCTGACCGGCGTCGTCACCGTCAACGTCGACGAAAACATCAAGGAAATCCCAGGTAGCGAAAAGACCTGGGAAGCGGACCTGATACTGCTGTCCATGGGCTTCCTGCAACCCGAGCACTACATCAACAAAGCGCTGGGGATGGACATCGACGAACGCGGCAACTTCCGCGCGACCAAGCAGGACTATCGCACCAGCGTACCGAAAGTCTATGCCGCCGCCGACTGTCGCCGGGGCCAGGACCTGGTGGTGCGGGCGATCAACGAAGGCCGCGAAGCGGCGCGTGAAATCGACCGCGACCTGATGGGCAATACCGAACTGCCGTAGGTCGTTACGGCCAGCGAACCCCAACGTCGCACCGCAACGCTCGGCACCACGACCGGGGAGAAATCCCGGCCAACGGGCAATCCAACTATCGACCGACAAGGCCTGATCGTGTCTACTGCGGTGAACGTGAACCCGGAGTAGACACAGCATGCCTGAGCCGCAAGTCCCCACGGTCGCCCTACAACTCGATGCGGTGCTCTGCGCGGCGCGCGCCAGGGCAACGCAGACGGATTTTGGCGACGACAGTTTTATCCCGCCCTTGGAAGTGCTGTTGCAATCGCTGGACGAAGAAGCGGCGCTGAACGCTGTCGGTCGCTTCGGGCAATTCACGCGCATCGTGGAGCTGCTGGTAAACCGCTTGCACGTCGAGCACTGGATCGAGCGGCACCCGGACATTCTCGATGAGCACATCGCGCCACCGGTCGTCATCGTCGGCCTGATGCGCACCGGCACCACCCTGCTACACCGATTGATGGCCTGCGATACGCGCTTTTATGCGCCGCTGTGGTACGAGACGCGCTACCCGGCGCCGCTACCCGGTTACGACTTCCAGAGCGAGGATGCGCGCATTCCACTCGCACAGGAAGAGGTGCGCCAGATGCTGGCGGCCAGCCCCGACCTTGCGTCCATCCATCCACTTGAGGCCTGCGCAGCCGACGAAGAACTCATGCTGCTGGAGCACAGTTTCTACAGCACGGTGCCGGAATCCTTCGCCCACCTGCCCACCTACGCGCGCTGGCTGGAGCGGCATGACAACACGCCGGGCTACCAGTATTTGCGCCGCCTGCTGCAGCTCCTGCAGTGGCAGAAAAAACGCCGCGGCCTGCACGCCGAACGCTGGCTGCTCAAAACGCCGCACCACCTGCACCACCTGGACATCCTGCTGCGCGAGTTCCCCGGCGCCACCGTGATCCAGACCCACCGCGACCCGCTGCAAACCATCCCCTCGCTATGCAGCATGAACCATGCCCTGACCGCGATGGGCAGCGATGCCGTCGATGCGCACCAACTCGGGCAACACTGGTGCGACAAGTTCGCGGGCAGCCTGCAACGCGCGTTGGCTGTGAGGGCACAACATGCCGAGCAATTCATCGACGTGCACTACACCGATACTGCATCGGACCCTGTCGGTACCGTCCAGCGCATCTACCGGCAGCTTGGGTTGGCGCTGGATGACGGTACCCGCGCGGTGATGATGGAGTGGCTGGAAGCGAATCGGCGCGAGGATCGCGATCCGCACCACTACACGCTGGAACAGTTTGGGTTTACTCGCGAGGGTTTGGAACGACAGTTTGCCGAGTACCGTCGTACTTTTTTGCTCTCGGCGTAATCTATTAATCGACGGTACGGAACTGTGCTGGTACTCGTCCTTGCTGACGACACTACAGTCGTGTTCGTGCTCATCGACGGCTCCGGTCGGGGCAGCCATTTTCATCTGCTTCCCCGATACTCGCATATGAAAATGGCTGCCCCAACCGAAGCCTCGCTCCGTGCGCCGTCCGAGCGACCGTTATCTGCGAGCTTGCACGGAAAGAGGGCTCGGTTGTCGGGTGCGCAATTCTCTCGCGAGTATCGGGGAAGCGAGTGAATTGCGCACCCGACAGCCGAGCCCGGCGACCGAACCCGGTACACCAAACCGGCATCAACCCGGTATCGACACGTGTACCAGCAAGGCCAAGTGCCCGCCCACACTGTCAATTGCCCAATACGTCCTTTAGTATTTTTCCGCGAACCCAATACTCCGTAAGCATTTTCTAATAACACACATCCGGCACACGCCGGGACAGGGAGTTGCGCAGTGCCACACCGTGAGAATCCGATTGATACCGCAGAACAACGCGAGCATGAACTGCTGGCGCTGTCGTACTACCAACATCCCGAGATACAAGCGGCCAGGGAGGAAATACGCGCGTATTGGCTGGACCTGGCCAAACCCAGCGCCGTGATGCAGAGCTGCTTTGAATCCAGTTTTGACGAGGTCATGTTCGGCGCGGTGGGGTGGGCGCTGAACCAGGACCCGCTGTATCCCAAGGTGGTGACGATCACCCGCCTGCCCCACAATCTCGGCAGACACAGCATCCCGGGCAGCCGCTGGGGCATCGACAATCCTGACAGCGTCTATCGCGTGATCCCGATCAGCGGGGAGGAGTCCTACGTGATTCGCGGCCGCGTTGCGCAGCGGCGGCTGGTGGAAAATTACTTCACGCTGTGGAGCCCGGTGATGCAAACGGTGGGGCTGTTGTCGGGACACGATCTGCGTGTGGATGAGGACGGCTATTTTGAGATCACGGTGGACAGCTCACCCGCCGATGGTCGCGCTAACCACATTCAAAGCGGCCCCGAGGCGCACGAGTTTTATATCCGCGACGTCATTGCCGACTGGGCCGCGGACCGCGCCAACGAGCTTTCCATCGAGCGCCTCGGCGGCACGCCACCGCGCCCGCCGTTCAGCGAGCAGGAAAACCTGGAGCGCATCAAAGCCTACATGCACAAGTGGGCGACCAATACCACGCGCTGGAACCGGCAGGCACTGGACAGGCCGGTGAACGCATTCGATTTTGTGATCGACCGCGGAGCGACGGCGCGCTGCGCGGGCAGATCTACATCATGGGGCACTTCGCGCTGCCGGATTCGGACAGCGCGCTGATCCTCAATGTCGACATGGGCGGCGCGAACTACTTTATCGCACCGATCACCAACATCTGGGGCACTTCCAATGAGATCGTCCACCGCAACGGCAGCCTGAACAAACAGCAGGCCCTCGCCAACGATGACGGCACGTATACGTTCGTGCTGGCGCTGCGCGACCCGGGCGTCCACAACTGGCTGGACCCGACCGACATGCCCGAGGGCATCCTCACGCTGCGCTGGGCGGAGTTCGAGGGCGGCGCGCCGGGCGCGACGTTCGGCGTCAAATCGCAATTGGCCACGCTGGCAAACCTGCACCAGTCACTGCCGAAAGATTGTCGAACTATCTCAGCGCATGAGCGCGAACAACAATTAGCCGCCCGTGCCAGCAGTTATGCCTGGCGCATCGCGCAGGAGAGCGATGCATGAGCACGGCCACTTCCACGAGCACGCACACACCCACTACGACGCCCTCAATCACCGACACCGTGTGGCTGATCACCGGCTGCTCCACCGGCTTCGGGCGGGAGATCGCCCTGTGCGCGCTTGAGCAGGGCGCGCGCGTTGCCGTGACGGCGCGACGCGTGGAAGCGGTAGCCGATATCTGCGCGCGCTATCCACAGCGCGCACTGGCGATCACGCTGGATATCACCGACGCGGCGCAGCGCGAACACGCGTTTCAATCAACACTCAAGCACTTCGGCCAACTGGACATCCTGGTCAACAATGCGGGCTACGGCTACGTCGCCGCGATTGAGGAAGGCGACGAGGACGCATTTCGTGCGATGTTTGAAACCAACTTTTTCGCCACGCTGGCGATGACGCGGCTGGTGCTGCCGCATTTTCGCGCGCGCCGCCGGGGACGCATCATCAACAATTCCTCGCAGGCCGGCCTGATGGCGAATCCGGGCACGGGATTTTACAGCGCCTCGAAACACGCGCTCGAAGGCGTGATGGAAGCATTGGGCAAGGAAGTCGCGCCGCTCGGCATCCAGGTCGTGTCGATACAACCCGGTGCGTTTCGCACGGACTGGTCGGGCCGTTCGATGCAGCGCAGTGGGGAGCGCATCGCCGACTACGCCGAGTCCGTGGGCAGCCGCCTCGATATGATCGCGGCCATCGACGGCCAGCAGCCGGGCGACCCGGTGCGCGCGGCGCAGGTCTTCGTTGACCTCGCCACCATGGACGACCCGCCGGCGCAGCTGGTGTTGGGGACCGGCCTGTTGCACACCTATCGGGAACGACTCACGCAGATCCAGGCGCGCTTGCAGGCTTGGGAAGCGGTGTCGACGTCCGCCGAGTATCCGCAGTGACGACTACAACGGCGCCGGCTGGCAACCGCGCAGCAATTTGCCGTTCAACTGCCCGGTCGACTCGCCGTGGCGAAACGCCACCTTGCCCGAGATGACCGTCGCCTCGTAGCCCACCGCCTTTTGCACCAGTCGCCTGCCGTTGGCCGGCAGGTCGTACACGATTTCCGGTTCCAGCACGGCCAGCGCGTCGTAGTCGATCACGTTGATATCGGCCTTGTAACCGGGCTTCAGCACGCCCCTGTCCAGCAGGCCCAACCTTTCGGCCGTTTCACTCGTCTGCATTTTGATCAGTTTTTGCAGCGGTATTTTCGCGCCGCGAGTCCTGTCCCGTCCCCAATGCTGGATCAGCGTGGTGGGAAAACTGGCATCGCACAACGCGCCGCAGTGCGCACCGGCATCGCCGAGGCCAGAGAACGTGTAGGGGTGATCCAGCATCGTTTTCACATGGTCGAGGTTGCCGTGTTCGTAGTTGAACAGCGGGTGGTACAACAGCGCGCGGCCGTCCTTTTCAAGCAGCGCGTCGTAGATCAGTTCCTGCGCTGTCACGCCCTGCGCTGTCGCCTGCTCCGCGAATGAATCGCGCGGGTCGGGTTCGTAGTTCACCGGTTCGCGCAGGCGGAACAGCTTGTGATAGCTGTACAGGATTTCATTCAACAGCGGGTGGCCCAGGTCGATCACTTTGGAATTGAGCAGTCGCTCGCGAAATTCCGCGGTGCGCATCACAGCGACCTGCTCCTGCAACGGCAGCGCGGCGATCTCGTGATACACCTCGTGCAGCAGGAACGGATTCAGACTCGCGGTCAGGCCCAGCAGCACGCCGGTTGCGCGCGGCGGCACCTGGCCGTACATTTGCACGCCCTCTGCCTGCGCCGCAGACACACCGTCGAGTAACTGCGTCCACCATTCAGGGCGCGCGTCCTGCTGCTCCACCGTCAGCGAAATCGGCCGGCCGGACTCACGCGCCATTTTCTTGAACAGCGCGAATTCCGCATCGAAATTGTAAAAATCGGAGATGCCCTGCAACACACCGGTACCGGTGTTGCCGACGGCGCGCGCAATGCCGAGCAGCTCGTCTTCATGCGCGGTGATGGTCGGTGTCAGCACACCTTTGGCATCCTTGTGCTTTTCCGTGCGCGATGTCGTGAACCCCAGTGCGCCGGCGCGAATGGCTTCGCTGACGATGTCCGCCATGCGCGCGATTTCGTCGGCCGTCGCGGTGTCATGGTCGGCGCCGCGCTGGCCCATCACATAGGCGCGCACCGCGCCGTGCGGAATCTGCGTACCGACATCCAGCGCCAGCGGTTTTTTCTCCAGCGTGTCCAGGTACTCCGGGAAGGTCTCCCAGTCCCACTGTATGCCAGCGTGCAGCGCGGTGCCCGGGATATCCTCCACGCCTTCCATCAGGCCGATCAGCCAGTCGCGCTGCTCAGCCTTGCACGGGGCGAAGCCCACGCCGCAGTTGCCGGTGACGACCGTGGTGACGCCGTGGTACGACGAGGGCGCCAGAAGCGGATCCCAGGTCACCTGGCCGTCGAAGTGCGTGTGCACATCGACAAAGCCGGGCGTCACGATTTTGCCGCTGGCGTCGATTTCCTCGCGGCCGGGCGCCGTGACAGCGCCCACGACGGTGATCCTGTCACCGTCGATGGCGATATCGGCCATCACCGGCTCTGTCCCGGTACCGTCGTACACCTTGCCACCCCTGATCACCATGTCGTGCATGTCGCTCTCCTCTCATCCAGTGGCCTGAAGTTTTACCACTTCAAGCGCCCGGCGTATAGCGAACGTGTCGCGATCCCGCACACTCACACGACGCGTACTGCCACGCTGGCGCGCCGCCGCTTTTGACCACTCAACACTCCCGGTGATATAAGTTCCTGCGCAGTGCTGGTATCCCGCCGTGGGGAACCGGGCGGATTTCGAAGCAGGCATATGACCAGCAGCAGACCATGTGATCCCAACGAACTCGAAGGCCAGCAGGCAGGCAGCGACCGTGTCTGACGGCGCGGCGCTGGCGCCGTTGCGCCACCCGGCGTTCTTCCGCATCTGGGCCGCCAGTCTCCTGTCGAACTTCGGCCAGTTGATCCTGGGCGTCGGCGTCGCGTGGGAAATGACCCGCCTCACGTCACAGCCCGGCATGGTCGCGCTGGTGCAGACCGCGATGATGCTGCCGCTGATGCTGGTGGCGCTGCCGGCCGGCGCGATTGCCGATATGTTTGATCGCAAAAAGGTGGCGATGGCCGGGCTGGGCATTGCCGCGTTTTTCGGCGCGGCGCTCTCCGCGCTCGCGTTCTACGACCTGACGACACCCTGGCTATTGCTGTGCTTCTGTTCGCTGATCGGCACCGGTGTCGCGCTGTACAACCCGGCGTGGCAATCGGCCATTGGCGAACAGGTGCCCTCCGCCCAACTCCCCGCCGCCATCGCGCTGAACACCATCAGCTACAACGTGGCGCGCAGTTTTGGCCCGGCCATTGGCGGCTTTATCGTGCTCGCCGCCGGCGCGCAGGCGGCGTTCGCGTTCAACGCGCTGGCGTATCTGCCATTGCTGCTGGCCTTTGTACTGTGGCGACGCACCCGGCTGCCCTCGCGATTGCCCCCGGAGCGCATCACGCGCGCGATGGTGTCCGGCGTGCGCTACGCGTTCCACTCCCACCCGATTCGCACCGTGCTCATTCGCTCCTTCACGTTCGGGTTTGCCGGCGCAACCGCTACCGCGCTCGCCCCGCTGATCGCCAAGGAATTGCTCGGCGGCAACGCGAGCACCTTTGGCATTTTGCTCGGCGCCGGAGGCGTTGGCGCTGTGATTGGCGCCCTGCTGATCAACACGTTTCGCGCGCACGTTGGCACGGAAAAGGCGTGCTCTTCCCTTGCGATCCTGAGCGGCCTTGCGTTGATCACCGTGGGGCTCAGCCGCTCGCTGCCCCTGACCTGCCTGGGCATGTTGCTGGCGGGCGGCGCCACCATGCTGACCATTTCCCTGTTGAACATCTCGGTGCAGCTCTGTGCGCCGCGCTGGGTCACGGCGCGCGCGCTGTCGCTGTTTTCTTCATTGCTGACCGGCGGCATCGCCTGCGGCGCCTGGTTCTGGGGGACAGTTGCCAATCACTGGTCCATCGACATCGCGATCATCGCCTCCGGCGCGCTGATGCTCTGCTTGCCGGTGTTCGCGCTGTTCCTGCGTTTACCCGAGGTAACGCATCTCGGCGCGGAGTCGGCCAACATCGAGGGCGAGCCCGAAGTGGGGCTTGCCATCACGATGCGCTCCGGACCTATCGTGATCGAGGTCGAATACCGCGTCGAGCCAGATAATGCGCGCGCTTACTACACCGCGATGCTCGAGCTGCAAAAAGTGCGCCTGCGCAACGGCGGCTTCAACTGGTCGATCGCGCGAGACATCGGCGACCCCGCGCTGTGGACGGAGCGCTTTCATTTCCCGACGTGGGGCGACTATTTGCACATGCGGGATCGCTTTACGCAGGCGGATATGCAGGCGCAGGCTGCCGCCAGCGCGCTCACAGTGGACGGAAAAATCTCCCGCATCCGGCGCGGCCTGGAACGCCCCTTCGGGTCAGTGGGCTGGAAGGCCGGCACGCCGGACCCGCAACAGGATTCGGTGGTGTACATGGGGCCGTAATGTGGCGCGCGCCTGGGGCAGTTCGCCTGCCAGGCAAGTTCACTCCACGCCGAGCGTGTCGTGCAACGCAATGATCTCTTCAAGGATGCACGCCACGCGCTCTGGCGACAGCGGCTTGCGCTGTCGCAACCACCACGCCAATGTCTCCCTAATGGCATTCACGGAGAGGATGGTTTTGAGTTCGGACATGGCCGGGCCCAGGGAATGGTTGTCCATGCCGGCGGCGATGTTGCGTGATATCGCCAGCAACTCCACTTTGACCGCACTCGCGGCGCCGCCCGTCAGCAGCGTGGTCCACAGCTTCCTGTTGCCAAAGACATGCGTGCACAGCGCTGCACAGGCGGCCTGCGTGCTCTCTGACTTCATCACCGGCAACGTCAGGTTTACCAGGCGGCGAATTTCATCCGCCGCCAGGTCATTCAGCAGGGCTTCCTTGCCGGGGTAATGGCGATAAAACGTCGCATGGCCCACCCCGGCCGCGGCGGCGATCTCGCGAATGGAAATCTGGTCCAGGTTCTTGCGTTCCAGCAGTTTCAGGAACGCGGCGTACAGCGCATCCCGGGACCGCAGTTTGCGCGCATCCGTGGTGATTGCAGGATTGGCGGATGCCGCGCCTGGCATCGTCAGCTTTCGAGCACAAGATGGAGATTCGCCAGGCCGCGAATGATAAAACTGGGCTCGTACTCCAGGTGGCGATTACCGGGCGGTCCGTGCTTTTCTGCGCAGAGGCTGATGTGCGTGGTGTGCTGCAGGAAATGCTGCAGGATCGCGGCCACTTCCAGGCGTGCCAGCGGTGCGCCGGCACAGGTGTGCACACCGCGTCCGAAGGCGAGATGTTCCTTGATGCGCGGGCGGTTTAACCGAAATTCCTCGGGATTTTCCCAGCGCCGCGGATCGCGGTTGGCCGCCGCCAGTGCCACCGTGAGGCGCATGCCCGCGCGTATGTCCATGCCGCCGATCTTTGTGTCCCTGCGCGCGATGCGAAAGGTGGCCTTGGTGGAGCCCTCCAGGCGCAGCACCTCCTCCAGCATCGGCGGTATCAGGGCCGGGTCTTCACGCAGCTGTTGTTGCAGGGCGGGATCTTCCGCAATCCGGCGCATCGCATTGCTGAGCAGCTTGGCGCTGGTGTCCTGCCCGGCACCGAACAGGAAACCGGATAACTTGACCATTTCCAGCAGGTCCGGCAATTCACCATCGGGATAGGTCGCTTGCGCCAGATGCGTGAGCACGTCATCCCGCGGATGCTCACGCCGATCGTTGAGGTATTCAAAGAAGAACAGGCCCATGTACTCCAGCGGCGATAACTGCGGCGCGGCGCCCTCGTTCGCATCCTCCTTGTTCATATTGCCCGCCGGTGGCGCGGCATCGATCACCGCGCGAAATTTATCGCGGTCCTCGGGCGGCACGCCCAGTATTTCCGCGACCACCAGCGTGACGAACGGCGTGGCGATTTCATTCACGATTTCGCAGCGACCCCTGCTCACCGCCTCGCGCACCAGCTGGTCGGCAAAGTCATGCATGAACGTGTGGGTGGCCTTGAGGCGCGTCGGCGTGAACAAATTGCCGGCGATGGCACGCAGGTTGGCGTGTTGCATCCCGTCGTAACTGACCAGCAGATTCAACATCCCCAACTGCTCGCTAAACACGTCGAGCTGCGCGGAGATATCCGCACCTTCCGGCGTGAACGGTAGCGGATCACCCGCGCCCGAGGTGGAGATCGCAGAGGAGAAATCCCGGTTGTTGCGCAACACCTCCACCGCTTCCTCGAACCCCGTCACCAGCAGCACATCGCCCCCTCCCATCGGGTACACCGGCCCTTTGGCGTACATCTGCCGGAAGTACTCGTACGGGTCCAGCAGCAGGGATTGGTCAGTGAAGTAATCCTTGTGAATCAAAGCGTCTGCGTTCATTCGTCTCTATCCTGTCTGTCGGCGGCTATGCAGTCCGCCAGCGCGTGTGTCTGCCCGCCTGGTGAGTTGTCATTCGCGGCCCTGGAGTTACTCATCCTCGGGGGCAATCGTGACCAGCAAGCCCGCCAGCTGCTCGGTCAGGCGAACCTGGCAGGAGAGCCGCGACTGCTCGCAGCGGTGCGCGGAACCCGAGAGCAGGCCGTCTTCATCGTCGCTGACGGCGTCCAGGCGAGCGGCAAACGCGGGGTCGACGAAGACGTGGCAGGTGGCACAGGAACACACGCCACCGCACAGCGCCTGCAGCTCATGGATGCCGCCTTCGGTAATTGCCTGCATCAAGGTGGTGCCCGGTGTAAAGACGATACTTTGCTGATCCCCATCGCGGGTGATCACTCTGATTTCTGGCATGCACTGGCTCCGGCAACTTGGCGCTGACTGTAAGACAACTGTGAGACAGGCTGTATCGTAAGAAGTGAGACAGTGCGTGTCAATGCAGGCGGCAGGAAGGCACTGGCAACGCTGTTACAGCAGCACCAGCGCGCCATCCGCGGCGGCGGATTGTCGGATCGCATCCAGCACCCCGGTGCACGCGACGCCATCGTGAAAGGTCGGTGGCTTTCTTTGAGTGCCGCCACACTTGGAAGACGTGCTCATGCAGCGGCCAACGGGAGCGACACAACGACCAGCAGTCCACCCTCCGGCCGATTCGAGATATGTATCTCACCCCCGTGGCGGTGCGCGATGGCGCGGGTGATGGATAGTCCCAGGCCGACGCCGCCGGTTTGCCGATTGCGTGACGGTTCGCCGCGCTTGAAGGGCCGGAACATCTCCTCGATCTGTTCAGGGCTGATGCCCGGCCCGCTATCGGCGACGCTGACGATTGCGTTGCCCGCCTCGCGGCGCAGCGCGATCTGCGCGGTGCCGCCAAAATTCAGCGCATTGTCGACCAGGTTCTGGAACAACCTGTTCAGTTGCAGTTCGTCACCTTCAACCAGCACGGCCTCGGCTTGACTGTCGAACTGCACACGGTGGTGAATAGCTTGTTCATCCTCCGCGATGGCATGCAACAAAGCCGCGATATCAACAAGTTCATCGCCCCTTGCATGCCTGCCTTCGCGGGAGAACTCCAGCGCGTCGCTGATCATCGCATTCATCTGTTCGATGTCGCGCTGCACGCTCTCGCTGACCGCCGGGGAGGCGGCTTCGACGCGAAAGGCGATACGCGACAGCGGCGTGCGCAGGTCGTGGGCGATCGCCGCGATCATCGCTTCGCGCTCGCGCAATTGTTCCTGTATGCGTATCTGCATCGCGTTCAGCGCGCGTGCCGCGATGCGCATTTCCTGCGGCCCCTGCTCCTGCAACAGCGGCGCCTGTTCGTCGCGACCGATCGCATCGGCAGCCGTGGCAAATTCATGCATCGGCCGGGAAAGCCTGCGCGCGAACAGCCACGCAAGTGGCAGCAACACCGCCATGCTCAGCATCAGCACGGTCAGCGGTACGCGCAACTTCCAGCTGGTCGCCCAGAAAGGTGGAGGAACCTGCGCCACGCACCAGTAGTCCTCCCACTGCCGCGCGAACAGCAGCCCGCGCAGGAATACCGCCTCCTGCAAGCGGCCAGCGCGATTATCGATCGTGACATCCACGGGACGATTGAGAACAATCTCGCTGCCTTCAGTCCAGCCCAGCCGCAACGACGATTCCGGCACGCCGAGCACCTGCGCCAGCTGGCTGTGCAACATCGGGTTGCTGCGCATCGTGTCGGGCAGGGTGGGCGCTGCGGGGCTGCGCGACAGTTCCAGGCTGCGCGCCTGCGCCGCTTCAGAAAGCACGGTGTCGCAGGCGGGATCAGCGAGCTGGCCTGCCAGGTCTGACAACGTAATCGCCTTGGTCTCGCGCGGCGGCAGCAGCATGAACGCGAAGAAGCTGACGAAATGCGCGAGTACCAGCGCGCCCACCAACACCACGAGCGTCTGCCGAAAGAGTGTCGATTCACCGCGCATCATGCGTTGATCGGCAGCGTGAACGTGTAGCCTTCATTGCGCGCCGTGCGGATTGGCGCGTCCCGGCCGAGCTTCTTGCGCAGGCGACTGACGATCACGTCGACCGAGCGGTCGTAGACGGGCGCCTCGGAGCCCTTGGTCATGTCGATCAACTGGTCGCGCGTCAGCAGTTGCTGCGGATGATCCAGAAACGCGTTGAGCACGCGAAATTCCGCATCGGTCAGTGACACGGCTTCTCCGTGGCGCGTCAGCGTCCGCTGCACTTGGTCCAGCGTCCAGTGGCCGAAGCAGCGCACCGGGCCGGTGGGCGCAGGATCATTGCGCCGCAGCACCGCGCGCACACGCGCCAGCAATTCGCGCGGGTTGCAGGGCTTGGGCAGGTAATCATCCGCGCCGAGTTCAAGCCCGACGATGCGGTCGGTATCACTGCCGAGCGCCGACAACATGATGATCGCCGGACGGTTGGGACGGTTGAGTCGACGCAACACGGCAAGGCCGTCCTCTTCCGGCATCATCAGGTCGAGCACGATGCAGTCGTAATCGCCCTGCGCCAGCTGCGCATCCATTTCACGGCTGTTGGCTGCGCCGCTAACGTCATAGCCGTTGGACGCCAGGTAATCACAGATCAGCCCGCGCAGGTCCGCATCGTCGTCCACCACCATCACCCTGGGCGCTGTCATTCGTGCCTCAATGCTTCAATCGGGTTGAGCGAGGCGGCGCGCTTCGCGGGAACGTAGCCGAACAGTATCCCCACCAGCGCGGAGAAAACGAAGGCCAGCGCGGCGATGCCGAAGTCGAACGTAAACGGCAGGTCCACCGCCATCGCGATCAACAGCGTGGCGACAAAGGACACCACGAGGCCTATGAGGCCACCGATCGCGGAGAGCGTGACGGCCTCGATCAAAAACTGCATCAGCACCTCGCGCCTTACCGCGCCGATCGCGAGCCGTATGCCGATCTCGCGCGTGCGCTCGGTGACCGACACCAGCATGATGTTCATGATGCCGATGCCGCCCACGACCAGGCTCACGGCCGCTACCGCGCCAAGGAACATGGTCAGGGTGCGGGTGGTGCCCGACAGCGTGTCCGAGAGTTGCTTGGAATCGAAGATACGGAAATCGTCTTCCATGCCGTGGCGCAGATGGCGGCGCTCGCGCAGCAGCGAGGTGATCGCATCGCCGATTGCCGCGCTGTCAAACTGCTGGTCGACGGCGATCAGGATCGTTTGCACATCCTGGTTGCCGGTGAGGCGTCGCATCGCGGTCTTGAGCGGCATGACCACCTGGTCGTCGGTGTCCTGGCCAAAGCCACCCTGCCCGCGCTTCTCCAACACGCCGATGATCCGGCAACTGACATCGTTAAGCCGCAGGCTCTTGCCCAGCGACTCGGCATTGCGAAAAAGATTTGCGCGCACGGTCTCCCCGATAACGCAGACGGACTTGCCGGCGGCGAGTTCCGCATCACTGAAGATGCGACCCGCGGCCAGCTCCAGGTTGGACGCGTGGAAATACCCGTTGGTGGTGCCCGCTACCGTGGTGGACCAGTTCTGCGCCTCGTAGATGGCAGTGGCCTGCGCGGACGTCTGCGGCGCGACAATGCGCAGCCCGGCGATCTGTGTACGGACTGCCTCCACATCGTCGAGGTCGAAAAACGCGGGCCGCGCGCCGCCGCCGCGACCGAATCCCGAACCGGGGCGAATCGTCAGCAGGTTGGTGCCCAGGCTGGAGACCTGCTCCTGCACGGATTGCGTTGCACCGTTGCCCAGCGACACCATGGTGACCACGGAGGCCACGCCGATGATGATACCGAGCGTGGTCAGGAAGGAGCGCAGCTTGTGCCGCCGGATCTCCTTGAGTGCGAGCAGCAGGCTAGTTCCGAACACGGATCGATTCCTCCCGCTGCTCTATCGCCAGCACCAGCCCATCCTTGAAGCGCACGATGGTGTGCGCGTAAGCCGCCATCTCCGCCTCGTGCGTGACCATCACGATACTGATGCCGCCATCCCGGTTGAGCGCGGACAGCAGCTGCATGATTTCAACGCTGCGTTCACTGTCGAGATTGCCTGTCGGTTCGTCGGCCAGCAGCACCTGCGGCTCGGTCACCAGCGCGCGCGCAATCGCCACCCGCTGTTGCTGTCCGCCGGATAATTCCGACGGCGTGTGTTTTGCCCAGGCGGTGAGTCCGACGCGGTCCAGCGCGGCCATCGCACCCTTATGGCGTGCCGCGCGGGATTCGCCGCGATACAGCAATGGCAGTTCGACGTTCTCTAGCGCGCTGGTGCGCGCCAGCAGATTAAAGCCCTGGAACACGAAACCGATGTAGCGTCGCCGCAACAGCGCGCGCTGGTCCTGCGTGAGGCGTTCCACCGGGTGCCCCAGGAAGCGATAGCTGCCGGTGGAAGGTGTGTCGAGGCAACCGAGGATGTTCATCATGGTGGATTTACCGGAGCCGGAAGAGCCCATCACCGCGACAAAGTCGCCCGACTCGACATCGAAATCAACGCCGCGCAGCGCCTTGAAGGCGTTCGGGCCGGAGCCGAACACCTTGGTCAGGCCGCGCACCTCGATCAGGCGTGTCATGGCGCCGGTGCCAGCGCGCCGGTGACAATTTGCATGCCCGGTTCGAGCGTTTCACCGCTGACGATGGTCCACGCACCGTCCGTGTTGCCAACAACCACCGGCACTTCGGTCAACGTGCCATCGGCGTCCAGCGTGAACACGGTTTGCCGCGCGCCCCGGCCTATCGCCACTTCCTGCCCGGTGGAATCGCGCCGGCCCCGAAACAGGGACAGCCCCGGGTCGGATTCTGACTCTGTGTCGTCCTTAAAGCGCAGCGCGGCGTTGGGCACGATGAAAACGTCCTTCTCCTCACTGGTCAGGATGGTGGCCGTCGCGGTCATGCCAGGGCGCAGCGCGAGATCCTTATTATCGACGCTGAGCACGGTGCCGTAGGAGATGACATTGGACGTCGCGGCGGCAGTCGCGGCCGCCGTGGCTTCCGTCTCGCTGGTATTGGAGCCGACATTGACGCGCGTGATCACGGCCTCGAAGGTTTTCCCGGGATACGCATCGACCGTAAACGTCGTGGGTTGTCCCACCGCGACCTGGCCTACATCGGCCTCATCGACTTTCACTTCCAGTTGCATCGCCGCCAGATCCTCGGCGATGACGAACAGGGTTGGCGTGTTGAACGAGGCGGCGACCGTCTGGCCCGGCTCAACCTGCCGCGACAGGATCACGCCGTCCACCGGCGAGCGCACGGTCGCCTTGGCGAGATTGGTGCGATCGGTCGACAATTGCGCCTCGGCGGAACTGACAGCGGCTTTTGCGGCTGCCAGGTCCGCAACGGCGCGCTTGGATTCTGCGCGCGCCGTATCAAGTTCTGCGAGCGAAGGCACCTTCCCGGATGACAAACGATGGATCTCCTCGAAGCGCGCCAGCGAAGAACGCGTGAGTTCCACCGTGGCCTCGGCCTGCAGCACGCTGGCCTTCGCCTGCTCCAGCGCAGCGGCGCTGCGCAGGATCGCATCGTTGAGCTTTTCCGGATCGATCTGCGCGAGCGCCTGGTCTTTCGTAACTTTGTCGTTGATGTCCACGTAGACCGCGTCGATGAGCCCGGACAGTTCCGATCCCACGGAGACCTCGTTGGTGGGCTCAAGATTGCCGGTGGCCGTCACATGCACAGTCATGTCGTCGCGTTGCAATTCCACCGTCGCGTATTGCGGCGCGGCGGCGTCGCCGCTGAACACGCGGAACAGTATCCACAGCAGCAGCGCGCTGGCGACTGCCGCAATGCCCCAGCGCATGCGCCGTGACTGCCTGCCAGGCGGAGCAACGCCTAAAAACTCGTCGATGCCCTGCGTGGGTAGGGTTGTTTCTGCATTCGTCACTGATTTACCTCGGGTCATAAAGTGGCGTCGGCGGGCCAGCCGCCGCCCAGCGCCTTGAACAGCTGGATGGCCGCCGTGGAGCGGGCCGCGTTGGCAGACGCCCTGCTGTCCTGCACGGTGAGCACGCTGCGCTGTGTATCCAGCAAGGTTTGGAAATCGACCGCGCCGCTGCGGTAGCGGATCTCCGCCAGTTGCAGGCTGATCAACGCGGATTGTTCCGCATCGAGCAACGCCGCCTCGCGCTCGCCAGCCGCTTTCGCCGATTGCAGCGCATTCTCCACGTCGAGCAACGCCGTCAGCACGGTGCTGCGGTAATTGGCGAGGGCGGTATCAGCGCTGCCTTTTTGTTGTTCGATACGCGCGCGGATCTGTCCGCCCTCGAAAATGGGCGCGGTGACGCCGGCGACAAGGCTGCCGAGGGAGGCATCGAACAGGTCGCCGATGGAGTCGCTCGCGGTGTCGATAGAGCCGCTCAGGCGCAGCGCCGGATACAGGTCCGCCTGCGCCACCCCGATGCGAATCACCTCCGCTTCCAGGTTCCATTGCGCCGACAGCACATCGGGGCGCCGCTGCAGCAAATCCGCCGGCAGTCCCACGTTGATGATGGCGGGAGGCGCCGGGATGGGCGCAACCGGCATCAGCAGGCTCGCACTGCTGCCGGGCGGCTTGCCGATCAGCACATCGATCGCGTGTATGGCCGTGGCGATGTTCAGCCGCAGAACAGGCAGTGCTGCGGTGGTCTGCCCGACGGCGGTGCGCGCCTGTTCAACCTCCAGCGCGTTGCCCAGCCCGGCCTGGTTGCGCCACTCGGCGATGTGCAGGTTTTCGCGCTGGATATCGAGGTTGGCTTGCGCCAGCTGCAGGCGCAGCTGCGAGTCGCGCAAGTTGACATAGTTAAGCGCGATATCCGCCGTGATCACCCGTTGCACGTCGTACAGGCTCGCCGCGCTGCCGCGCGCACCCGCTGCGGCGGCCTCGGCCGTACCGCGGAGTTTGCCAAAGATATCGGCTTCCCACGCGGCATCGATGCCGACGCTATAGTTCTCGCCTTCGACGTTCACGCCGTCGATGAACTCCTGCCGGGAGAGTCCATCGACGTGCTCCTGATGCGACGCGCTGCCCCTGGCGCTCACGCTCGGCAAGCGCGCACCCTGCGCGACGTCCACTGCCGCGCGTGCGGAGCGCAAGCGACCCTCGGCGGCAGCGACGCTGTTATTGGCCGTAACACCCTGTTCGATAAGCTGCGTCAGCGTGGCGTCGCCAAATTGCGACCACCATGCCACCAGGTCGGTTGCGTTAACGGCGGTGGAAGACGGATCTTGCCACGTGGCGGGTATCGTCTCGGCCTGCGCGTCGGCAACGACCTGCCCGGGGGCTTGCACGGTGGAGGCACACGCGGTGATCTGCGCGAACACCACAATCGCCAGTAGTAGCCGCAACACCTTGCCCGGACACTGGCGCGATGGCGACTCGTCCCTGTCGGTGGCTGCCATGATGGAAGGTTCCGGCATGTGGTGTGGTGGACTCCGTCTTTTGCTGTTTCTGTGTGCAGTTATACCGGTGCGACGCTTCTCAAAAATTTCAATGCCGAAATATTGGCTGAAGAATTTTGGCGAATGTGAAATGTTTGGGCAGTGGCCGCTGCGCGATGCGCTTCGCATCCAGGCCAGGCCACGCTCATCGCAAAGGCACCCGGCTGCTACAAGCCCGTGGGGCGCCGGCCAATCACTTCCTCCTGTTCCAGCTGGTCAATCATAGCATCGGTATAGGCGAGGAGTTTTTTCAGGATGTGTCTATTGTGCTCGCCCAGGGTGGGCGCCGGCAGACGCAACCACGGCTGTTGCTGGCGCTGCATGTTGGCGAAGGTAAATGGCGGCGTGACGTGCAAATGGCTGCCGACGACGGGGTGCGCCAGCTCCTCGAAGAACTGCCGCGCGCACAGTTGCGGATGATGCCAGGTTTTTACGCTGGACCTGACCGGCGCCACGGGGATGCCGGCACTCGCCCATTGCTGCAAGATGTCGTCCAGTGGCCGGGATTGCAGGTACTGCTGTAGTTCATGGTCGATCAGGTCGTGGTGTATTTTCCTGCCGCCCAAATCATTGAGCGCGCTGCTATTTGCCCACGCAGGACAGTCAAGCACAGATTTCAATGACTGCCATTGCGCCTCGGTTTCAATAGACAGCGCCAGCCACTGCTCATTCCTTCTATCGTGTCCCTGGCAGTAATACAGGCCCTGTGGCGCGGCATCCGGTGAGCGATTGCCCATGCGCTCCATGACATTGCCATACGCGCTGTATTCAACGATTTGTTCGGCCGCTGCATTGAGCGCACCCTCGATCATGGAACACTCGATCAGGCAACCGGTGTTGGTTCGGCGTCGTTCATTCAGTGCAACCAACGTCGCAAACGCCGCGTTCATGCCCGCCATCGGGTCACAGGGGCCGCGCCGTACACGCGGTTGGTCGACGACATGGCCGGTCAGCCACGCCAGGCCCGACATTTGTTCCATGGTTTGCGCGAACCCGACATGGTCGCGCCACGGGCCATCAAGGCCAAAAGCCGGCATACGCACCATGACGCAGCGCGGGTTGATGGCGTGCACGGCGTCCCAGCCAAGGCCAAACTTTTCGATCACGCGCGGCGAGTAATTTTCAATGAAGACATCGCAGTGCCCAAGCAATTCCCTGGCGATGGCAACACCGCTGGCATGATCAAGATTCAGCGTCATTCCCAGCTTGTTGGTATTGGCCGACAGGAACATCGCGCTGTATTCGTACCAGTCGCTCTGGTGCGCATGCACCCCGCCCATCATGCGCGCGCCATCGGGGCGCTGTATCGCCTCCAGGTGTATGACTTCCGCACCGAGGTGCGCCAGCATTTGCGTGGCGGAGGGACCCGCCCACCACGCCGTGGCGTCCAGCACACGCAGCCCTTGCAACGGCAATGCGTGTTTGTCCGGGGCCGGGGCCGCTGCGCCTGGCGCCTGCTTATTGGTTACGCGGGCCTGTATCACGTGTTGATGCTGGCCCTGCAGCGGCGCTGGCCGCAGTGCAAACAGTGATTCACCGTTGATCAAATACGGCGGCCTTGGTTGTACAAACGCGGTTTGCAACGTTGCGGCTTTCGGGTTTTCGACGAACACGCCTCGCGCCAGCAACTGCTCATGCGTGAGCACCATTTTGCCGCTATGCACAGGCGCCACCGGGATGCGCAACAACGCAGCGGCGGCAATAATCTCTGAGGTCGTTCGAGCTTTGGTCCAGGCATGGACGATGTCATTCCATTCCTGCATGCGTTTGGAGCGGCCCTGCGCAGTGGCGAGATCTTTCTGCGCCAGCAGGTCCGTTCGACCTATCATCAGCAGGAAGTCGCTGTACTGCTGGTGTGAATTGGTCGCAAAGCCTACCCAACCATCCCTGGTCGGTTCTATCGAGGGGACCTCGACGTTGCGCAACATGCCCGGTACGTCGGGCCTGCCCCACAGGCTGGACATCATGTCGGCATAGGAGGTGCCTGCGATATTGAAAACTTCCAGCAAGGAAAAATCGATGTATTCGCCAGCAGCAATTCCCGGGGCCGACTGCTGGGCGCGCATCACGGCGGCGAGCGCGGCAACGGCCGCAAAGGTGGCGCCGACATAGTCGACGATCCTGCCACCCGCCATCACAGGTGGCTGGTCGCGACGTCCGCCCGTTGAGAGTGAGCCGCAGTCGGCCTGCAGCGTAAACTCAGTCGCGGCTTTGCCGGCGCACGGTCCCGAGCGGCCATACGGTGAAATGGACAGCACCACCAGGTGCGGCCAGCGCGCGCACGGATCCAGGCCGGTAAATTGCGCCAGTTCCGGCGAACTCGGCGCGAAGGTTTCGATCACCAGGTCCGCAGTCTCGATCAGCGCCAGCACGTGTGCGTCGCTGATACCTCCTACAACGGATTTCTTCCCCGCGTTCAAATAGCGAAAGAATGCGCTGTCTTCCTGTGCCACGTCCGCGCCAGTCGATGACCAGTGCCTGAAGGGATCACCAGCCTGCGATTCGACCTTGATCACTTCTGCACCGGCATCGACCAGCATCTTGCTGGCATAGTGCCCGGCGATGCACCTGTTGCCATCCAGGCCACTGAAATCGATAACGCGTATGCGTGCTAAACCTTCTACTTGCATCGTCGTGACCTAATCTTTCGGCAGACCCAGTATCCGCTCGGCAATGATATTGCGCTGGATATTGGGCGTGCCGCCACCGATTACGGTGGTCGGCCAGCCGAGCGAACCGATCTGCCATTTGCCGCCGTCCACGGACGCGTCGCTCTCACCCACGTAGGGACTGGCGCCGCCGAGCAACTCCATCGCCGTGTCCGCCATGTTGACCAGCAGGTGGCAGTTGTGCAGTTTATTGAGCGAGGCTTCGCTGTCGCCGGCCTCGCCGTTAACCTGCCTGGTCAGTGCGCGCAACCCGTTGAGCCGTGACGCTTCAATGCGAGTGTCGAACGCTGACAGGCGCCTGCGCATTTCATCATTCTCCAGCGCCGGTTTGCCATTGATGGTGGATTTACCAGCAAGCGTGATGAGTCTATCCATCGCCTTGTGATGGCGATTGACCTCGGCGATGCCGGAGCGCTCATTCTGGAGCGCACTACAAATAATCTGCCAGCCGTCGCCTTCCTGCCCTATGCGATTGGCAACAGGCACCTTCACATCGGTGAAAAACACTTCGTTATACAAATCCGCAAAGTGATCCCCTGCAAAGCTCTTCAGCGGCCTGACTTCGATGCCGGGCGTAGCGAGCGGTATCAATAGGCAGGTTATGCCCTCGTGCTTTTCCCCGGAGAAGTCGGTGCGCACAAGGCAGTAGATATCGGTGCCAATATGCGCCAGTGACGTCCAGATTTTCTGTCCGTTGACCAGGTAGTAATCGTTCGCAGGGTCAGCTGCGGGGTCGCTCACCAGCACCGCCTTGCACTGCAAGGATGCGAGATCACTGCCCACGCCAGGTTCCGAGTAACCGGTGCACCACACCGTCTTGCTGTCCAGAATCGGCGGCAAAAAGCGCTGCTTCTGTTCGTCGGTGCCGAACTGGATTACCGCGGGGCCCACCCAGCCGAGCCCCGTGTAATCGGTGCCCAGCATCTGCGCATTGGCGTTCAACATCTCCTCTTTCAGGATAAATTGTTGCATCACCGTGCCGCCGTACCCGCCACACTCCTTGGGCCATGAAAAGCCGACATAGCGTTTGTCGCGCACTGCCTGCAACCAACGCCGGAAGCTATCCTTGTTGCGCTGCGCTGGCGGCGTGTTGTGTTCGGCCAGGAATGCGCGCACTTCATCACGGAACCGGCTTTCCTCTTCCGTCATGTCCAGCTCGATCGTGAATGCGCCCGCCCCGCTCTCCATCGCGCGCAACTTGTGCACGAAGGCGCGTTCGTAGTGTGCCGCAGAGTCGCCGTAGACCGGGCGAGCCCATTTCGAGCGCAGGTAATACAAATGGATGTCGACTTCCGTCAGGTAACCGGTGGCGCCGTGAATGTGTATCGCATCGGTCGCCGCACGAATGAACGTCTCCGTGGCGTAGGCTTTAGCCATCGAAGCGACACGCGTGCATTCCGGCTTGCCTTCATCATGGGCGTAGGCGCCGTAATACAACAGTGAACGGCAACTCTCGAGGTCCACGAGGATTTCCGCCAGTGGATGCTTCACCGCCTGGAAGTGCCCGATGGGATGGCCGAATTGCGTGCGCTCCCCGGCATACTTCACGGTGATCTGCAGCGCCGCATCCATGGCGCCTGCCATTTCTGCGGTGAGCGCCAGCGCACCCTGGTCAACCAGCCTGTCGATTGCTGCGACAGCCGGCGCGCCCATGACCAGTATCTGGTCCGTGCTGATACCGACATTCTCCAGCACCAGGTTGCCCATGCGCTTTGTTTCATCGAGCATGGGATATGCCCGCCCCGTTACGCCGCGTATTGCGGCATCCACCAGCGCAAGGCCCACGTCATCGGCGTTGTCGCCATAGCGGAAGGACACCACGTAATAGTGAGCCGTTTCGGGGTCCATAAGAGTGCGCTTGATGCCGTTCAATACCAGCAGATCGCCCTGTATATCGCCCTTTATCCGCATTAAATCCAGGCTGATCGCAGCGCTTTCTTCAAACAATGCGAGGGTAGCTTTGCGGCTGCCGTCAATAAGACCAGGGAGCGTTTGCTGCTTCTGCTGTGCATTGCCGAACTCGTGTATCGCGGTGGCGGCAAGGGTGTTACTGAGGAAGGGCGAGGGAAACACACTGCGGCCCATTTCCTCGATGATCACGATAAGATCAAGCCAACCGAGGCCGAGTCCACCGTATTGCTCAGGCAGCGCGACGCCCAGCCAACCGGCTTGCGCCATTTCCTGCCAAAGGTCCTCGCTGAAACCCTGCGGCGTGACTTTGAGTTTGCGGACTTCCTTGAGGGGGCAGCGCTGGTCAAGGAAGCGGCGCACGGATTCACGCAACATGACCTGTTCGTCTGAAAAGCCAAAATACACAGCGCTCTCCCTGGTGATGTGACTGTTCGATTTGACGCGCGAGTTCGACAATATGCCTGGCACTCTATCAAGTCCAAAAGCCAGCTGCACCCTTTGGAATTCCTGGCCAGTGACTTTCGGGCGCGCGAAGGTGATTCAGATTACGCGCAACGGACAGGCACTGTTACAACATGCCGGTGCCAGCGTGGATGCCGCGTGGCAACAGCACGGCGAGCTGTTCGGTGAAAAATCTCTGGCGAAATTCCGTGATGAGTTACAGAATCCGTACAGCTGTGTGCGCGATGGCGGGCGGAAAAAACAGACTCGGTGAAGCCACAGGATATCCGCAAGGCAGGTACATACCATGTCCAATACAACACCCGTTGTCGTCGTTACCGGCGCCAGCCGCGGTGCCGGCCGCGGCATTGCCATCGCGCTGGGTCGCCACGGCTGTACGGTGTACGTTACGGGTCGCTCAGAGAATCCTGGCGATTCCGCCCTGCCCGGTACCATTTACGAAACCGCCGCTGCGGTGACCGCTGCCGGCGGCAAGGGCATTGCCGTTCGCGTCGATCACAGCCGCGACGAGCAGGTGAAGGCCCTGTTTGAACAGGTGAAACGTGAACAGGGCCGGCTGGACATCCTGGTGAACAATGCCTGCGCCCTGCACGATCAACTCACTGCGCCAGGCAATTTTTGGGAGAAGCCACTCGGTATTGTCGACATGCTCAACGTCGGATTGCGCAGCAGCTATGTGGCAAGTTACTACGCTGCACCGATGATGGTCGCGCAACGCCAGGGCCTGATTGTTTTCACCTCCGCGTCCGGCGCCGTGCATTATGTGTACGGCCCCATCTACGGCGCGCATAAAGCCGGCATGGACAAATTCGCTGCCGATATGGCCGTGGACCTGAGGGATAAGAATGTCGCGGCGCTGTCTATCTGGATGGGTGCGCTGAAAGCCGAACGCCTGCAATCGCTTATCGATTCCGACCCTGGGAAATACGCACACCTGGCCGATGTCACGGAAACGCCAGAGTTTACCGGCCACGTTATCTGGGGCATCTACAAGGACCCTGGCCGTATGGCGATGAGCGGCAGTACGGTCATTGGCGCGGAACTGGCGCTCAAATATGGCATCAAGGATGCCAATGGCCGCCAGCCGACATCCTGCCGCGATACCCATAGGGTGGCGCCTGCGGTGCAGTATCCGAATATCATCCGTTAACGCTTTTCCGTCGCCCGGCTTGGTAAGCAGGGCAGCGATCAAAACACAGCAATTCAAAGAGGTAAGAAACCCATGACAGATGAGGAGCTGGATCAACTCAAGAACGATGTGCAGTACCTGAAAGACAGGGCAGCCATACTGGATTGTATTTCCCGGCATGCGAGAGGCCATGATCGCCACGATGTGGACATGCTCACCAGCGCCTATCACAGCGACGGCATCGATGAGCACGGCCACGCCATCAACTCAGGTCCACGCTATGCGCAGTGGGCCAACGCCGCGCATGCAGCGGGATCACTCCTGCACACGCATAACATCACTACCCATACCTGCGAGATAAACGGCAATGAGGCGCACTGCGAAAGCTATGTATTGGTGGTGCTGCTCAACAACGATGGGGTGAGTGCGCGCATGATCAGCGGCCGTTACATCGACCGGCTGGAGAAGCGGTCCGGAGAGTGGCGCATTGCACTTCGTCGCACCACTGTGGATGTATTACTTGCGGGCGATGCTTCGATTCTCGAAGCGCCCGTCTTCCGGAACCAGGGCTATACCAGGGGTATGCGCGACGCATCGGACATTTCCTACCAAAGACCTTTGACGCTGGACGAGACACCGGATCGTTGGTGAATGGCGTTCAATGCGCGATAGCCTCCGTGCCCTTCAGCGTCGTTCTGTGCATAACCCTTCCGGCCGCATCGTTGTAGGGATAGGAGCGATGCAGCAACCCCGGATTATTAAAAATAACCAGGTCGCCTTTTTGCCAGTGGTGCCTGTAGGTGAATCGCTCCTGGGTACACCACTCCAGCAACTCCTGCAGGATTGCCGTGCCTTCATCCTCCGGCAAGCCGACGATGCTGTCCGCGGTTGCCCCAATCAGCAGTGACGTCCTGCCATCGCGCTGTTTCCATACCAGGGGATGTTCCGTTGACGGAAACACCGCATCCCATCGGCGGTAGTCATCTTCCGTGGGCTGCTCATACAATTTTCGTCCCACCGCAGCGAGGCAATGCCGCACGCGCATGTTTTCCAATTGCTGCTTTCGTTGCGGCGGCAAGGCGTCATAGGCCGCGAACAGACTGGCGAATCCTGTGTCACCGCCCTCGCTCGGGGCGCTCTCGCATTTCAGCAGCGTCGCTTTTCCCGGCACTTTGTAGGACGTGCCGTCCATGTGCCAGAAGTCATTGCCCTTGACGTACTCGAGCTGGGTCTTGTCATCCTTGTCGAGTGAAATTCGATATACGCCTTTGTCACTCGGCGCGGAGCCATCCGCCGTCGCCTTGACCGCTTCTTTCTCGCCCAGGTGGTTGCTCAGTGCAATGAACTGCTCGTCATTCAGGTGAATCCGTGGGAATACCAGCACGCTGTATGTACCCAACGCTTGCAGGATCTGGCTGGGTATACCCTCGTTGATGACATCGTCGGCTGCGATATGTACGTTTGCACCGATGAGGAGAGTAATGCCTTCGATTGTTAACGCTGTCATAGTGCGCACTCGCTAGTTGACGATGATCCTGACACGATCGAGATTGCTTACCCGCGCATACGGTGTTTCTGCATCGTCCTCCCGCTGCGAGGCGGCGCGCAGCGTCACGAAGTAGGTACCTGTCGCACCAAAGCTATGGGAGGCGCTGACTACCACGGGATCGCCCACCGCTTGTTCGAGCTTTGCGGGGGAGGAGAACGCGCCGGAGCCATCAAAATCCCAGGCTGCCTCCACGATCTTGCCGGTACCCTTTGGCACCTCGATAGTGGCTGAAAACTGCACCGGCTCACCCACGCTTGCAACGGCCCGCTTTTCGCCGTTCGCAAGCAACTGTATGACGGGCTGGATGCCGCCGCGCTCGTCGGCACCCGCCGGCACACGGACCTGCCCGTCGACAATGGTGTAGCGTGAGGTATCGGGGGGCGCGATGCCCTGCTCGACCCAGGCACTCACGTCGCGCAAAGCCTGCTGCAGGATGCCGAGGTAACTGACTGTCTGCGTGGGTACGCGCTGTGCACCGTGATCGTTATGATTGGTGTGGTCGGAATACCACAGGCGAAAGTTGTCGTTCAGCTCGTTGCCGAGATACATATGCGCCTGCCCGCGATACCAATCCCCCTGCCAGGGATAGGCTTCAGTGTCATACAGGTTCTCCAGCAGGATCATCTTCCCGGTGAACTTGCCTGTGGGCACGGTGCCTGCGCGGCAATCGCAAACAGCGGCCCGAGGATCATCGGTCGTTGCGGATAGATGGGCTTGCCCTGCGCGTCCCTGAATTGGTCCCATGCTGGATAGCCTTGTTCCGGCACCTGATGGCGATGGTAGGTTTGCGCGGCGAGGAAATTCAGGTTGTTGATTTCCATTTCATCGCCGACGTTCAGTTTGAGCAAAACGTCACGGGCGTCCTCGCCCACCAGCAGATAGTTGCCGACCAGTTGCTTCGTCGCCAGTAGTTTCTCTCCGCTGGCTTTCCCCGTTTTCACAAAAATGTCGGCACCCAGCGTGTTTTTGTCCGGCACGCTATCCAGTTCGATGGCCACCGGGAGATCGGCCGCGCTGTTACCCAGCAGCGACTTGAATGCGTCGTCCGCGAGGCCCCTGGACGCCTGCGCCTTGAGGAGCGCGGCCAGACCGGATGTCTCGGCATCCCTGGCCAGAATCAGCTTTTTGATTTTGGCGCGATGCTGTATTTTCGCCGCTTGCAGCGACCTGGGCGCCTGGTATCCCTCGTAACCCGGTTTGTGCCAGAAGTCGTCGGAAAAATAGCTCGGGTCGGCGGCGACAATACCCGGGAAAAGCGCCGCGAATCCGTGCAAATCGAGCTTGTCATACATATACCAGGCTTGCATTGGAAAGCCCATTTTGCTCACTTCGGAGAATGCGCTTGCCTCCTCCGCGCTCAGGTGTTGATAGGGATCCGCCTCCGAACCCACGTCCACCGCGTCGGCGATCATCGGCAGTTTGTCCTGCAACACACGCAGTGCGTACATGCGCACCGTGAATACATTGGGAATTGCCATGGGCGAGCCCATCACAAATGGCACCGCTCCATCCCACACACCCTCGGTATTTTCCAAACCGCCAACGGTGCGATACGCGCCACCGCTGCCACCGAACGCATAGCCATAGGGGCGCTGGCAGCCGTACATCTCCATGGCCACGACCCTGGAGTATTGCGCGGCTGCGGCATTCGCCCGGTAGCCTGCAATGGTCGGGTCGACAGATGTGCCCGGGCGTCCGACCAGGTTCGCTCCGCCGCCATTCGTTTCAATGAAATACGCGCCACTGGCCACGGAAAAGCCGATTTTGTCATCCTCCCCGGTCGCGCCCTGCGAGACGTTTTCATCCATGGGCACCGGAGTGATGTACTGGAAGAAACGACCCTCGTACTGCTCCCTGGCCGGAAAGTAGTAGGAAAATCGGGTCTCCGTACCTTTGAATCCACCGTGAACATAGCGGTGTCGCACGGGTTTATCGCGCCATTCATCCATATCCACATAGGGTTGCGTGAATAACGGGTCTTGCTGCAATTGCATCATCACGCCGGTGACAAGATCACAGTGTTCTGCGTCCTGCCCGAACGCCTGGTTGCCGGTCAGTGCGGCGATTATCAGCGTGATTATTGAAAAGTATCTGGTTATACGCGGCATAGGCGACTGGATCCTTCATTTGCAGTGGCACACCGGGCGAGACAGTGACGTCCCGCCCGCAAACTCCGGCTCAGAATGTCTTGGTGAAGCCGAGTTGGACGACCTGGCCGAGCGTGCCGCCCACATAGCCACTGGTGTTTCCGGCAGAGGTACCGCGATACTCCGGTGGATCCTCGTCAAACACGTTGTTCACGCCCAGCGTCAACGCGAGATTCTCCGTCCAGCCACCGACACCGGGGAAACTGTACTGCGCAAATAAATCCAGCGTATTCCAGCTATCCACTTTCGTCTGGTTGAGTTCAGCCGGCGTCCTCAGGTTGTAGTCATCAACGTAGTAGAGCGTACCCTGCACCGTGATGTTGTCGCCTATCCTGGCACCCAGCCCCAACGTGGTTGAAGCGGCTGCCGGAATATCCGGCATTCTGCGTTTGGTCGCGCGCCGTCAAAGGGTTGGTTTTTGGCATTGTCCAGATAGGTGCCGTTAAAGCTGCTGAAAACCGAACCGAACGAGGTATCGACGTCGTACTGAATGAACAGGTCATAGCCGCCGAACGTATTCTTGCCAAGATTGGTCCGACGTATGTCGACGACAGCGTAGAGCGGGGCGGTACCCACCTGCGCCAGCGCGTTGTCGACTTCTCCTTGCGGTACTCCGGCACCCACCAGGTAAGCTTCGGCCGTCTGCTGCGAGGGCAGCATGATGTAATTGTCGGGAAAATTGGGATAAAACACGCCCGGATCGTACACCGGCGGGATAGAAATCTGCCCCTCGTATTCAATGTGATAATAGCTCGCGCTGATCTCGAGTCCCTCGACGCCTGGTACCTGAAGATCGAAGCCAACGTTGTAATTTTGTGACGTTTGCGGGTCCAGCGGCAGTTGGGTGCCCTGCGCCGCGAGCAACCACTGGCCCGGCTGCACGGGCACGGCCGGGTTGATGATGACCCCGGGGATGAAGGGCAGCGCCAGGATGGTGGAATTGGCGTTGGCCAGGTCCGCGAGGCCGGGCGCCTGGAAGGCCTCGTTCCAGCGCCCGCGCAGCGCCAGCCACTCAATCGGCCGATAGGTCAGGGCGTAGTTGGGTGAATCCGTATCGCCAAAATCGCTGTAGTCATCGTAGCGATAGGCGGCTGCCAGCGTGATTTCATACACGCCCGGCAGTTGGTTGCCTTCGCCCACTACCGGAATATTGACCTCGGCAAAGCCCGCTTTCACATCACGATTGGCATCGACCATTGGAATGGAAGCGCCGGCGACATCGGTCAATGTCCCGCCTTCGTAGCTCTCATCGATGTACTCCGTGCCAACGGCAATGCGCACTTCGCCACCGGGAAGCTCGTAGACCGGCCCGTCAAAAACAGCCTTGAAGTTGTTCAACTCCTGCTCACCGCGCCCTACTTGATAGCGATTCAAGGTGTTGGCAATGGCGCCAGAATTTGAGGCGGCAATGTTGTAGGGATTGATTACGCCTGTCGCGACATAGTTGTTAAGGACAACCGCATCCACCTCCTGCTGCTTAAAATCCGTTTCGCTGTAGCCGTAATTATAATAGGCGCGCATTTGCCACTCGTGGCCGATATCCCAGCGCAGCGTCGGCGTAAAACCTCATTCCTCCAGGTTCGTGTTCTGGTCCTGGTGGTTCCCCGTGAAGGGTGCGAAGTTGAACGCGACGTTCTGCGTTGCATTGGCCGTGGCGCCCCCGGTGGAGATATAGTTCGGATTGTTGCTGCTGACCGTGGTAAAGCCCTCCAGCGGACCCTCGTCGCTGGTGTTTTCACGCTTCGTATACCAGCTCTGCAGGTCAAATTCCAATCGGTCCGTGAGGTCGTGGGTAACGCCCGCGAAGAAGGTGTTGCGCTCGATCTCGGGATAGATGGTGTCGTACTTCGTCGTGTCGCACTTGCCCGAGGTGCCGGGCGTCAGCGTGTTATTTTGCGGATTGATCGCCCAGGTATCCGCGCCGACAGTTACATTGCCGGGGTTGCAGGCGAGATCAACAGGGACCCCGGTCGCCCAGTCGATTTTCTTCACATAATTGCGGTCGCCGCCATGGATACTATCGTTTTGCGAATAGTTATAGGAGACGAACGCCGAGGTATCACCCCAATCGCGACCGGTGGTCAAATTCACATCGGTACTATCGAAGGAATCACCGAAACCCTGGCGCACGCCCACCTCGGTCCCGTCGATGTCCCTGCGCGTGATGAAGTTGACCACGCCGCCAATCGCATCCGCACCGTACACGGAGGAGCCGCCTTCCGTCAGTACCTCGACGCGCTGCAGGGCGCCGGGTGGCACCACGTCAGGATCAGGATAGTTTTGCCCGATGCCGACGCCGACCAGCCGATGTCCATTCATCAGTATCAGTGTCGGCGACGCCGCGCCAATACCTTGCGGCAGGTTACGCAGGTTCACCCGGTTGACGGTAAGCTGGATGTTGTTGCTACCGTCCACGGAGGGCGTCGTGCCAAACGAGCTATTCTGGGGGATTGTCGCCAAAAGCTCCGCCGTGGTCACCGCGCCGGTTGCGGCCACGTCTTCAAGTTCCATCGCGATGATTTGTGCGCCCACCGGTTCGACACCGCGCATTTGCGTGCCGGTCACCACAATCTCTTCCAGCGTGGTTGCTGGTTTTGCGGGCGCCGCTTTGTCCTCGGCTGCGCCGGGATCAAATGTTTCCATTTGCGCGTCCGTTTCCGCCGGCGCCTTAGTGGCAGGTGCATCCTGGCCATACGCCAGCCCGGGCAACAATGCCAAAGTTGCCGCCCCGGACACTAAATAGTGAATAGCCTTGTACAGCGGTTTACGCGGAACATTACGCATGGTGTGCTCTCCTGTTGGAAGATACGAACTTATTATGTTTGCAGAAGGTGCAGGCTCCGGAAGTTCCGGAAGCGGGTTGCGCCATCCATCGACTACTTCACGGCTGCGCCGTGCCTTGCACCTGCCTGAATACCAATACTCGCTGCGCCCCCAATTATCATTTTCGAAAGGGCGCGCCGCACGGTCCTCGGAACGCTAAACATGCCATCACACGATAGAGGCATTCATATTTATAGTCAACATCGTTGTTTATAAAACAATATTGCTTAAAGTGTTTCCGCTCCATTTCTGCATACCGTCGCGCCACCGCCCGCAGCCCACGCGATGCCTTGCTCCAGCAAGGTGGCATACGTCGGCTCCGAGTAAATTTCCGGTCGGTGTCCAATGGCGGAATAGAAAGAACGGCCATTGCCGACACAGCGCGTCCACGCTATCGGATGGTCACCCATATGCAGGTCTTGCCCGCCGTGGCCAACCAGTTGATAGCTGGATTCATCCAGTGTGGCGATCACCGTGGCGCCTGCGCCGCGCGGGCTGGATTTGAAGGAGTACCACTCGTCATTCAGTACCCACTTTTCAGGCAGTCCGCGACCTATTCCACTCTGAGTTTCTTCCACGCTAATGCGGGCATCCTGGAACTGGGGATCCTCGGGTGGCCGATAAATCGGGCGCCAATCAGTTCGTCTGCATACCAGTCCCACCAATACACGGGGTCGCCCGCAGAGCCGTGGATGCCGACGTAACCACCGCCGTTTTCGATGTAGTCCTTGAACGCCGCACGCTGCGCGAGCGTCAGCACATCGCCGCTGACATTGTTCCAGATCACCGCATCGAACTGCTGCAACACCGCGGGCGCTATCGCACCACCCTTGTCAGTTACCACCAGCGCCCAGCCGTTGCGCGCGGCCATTGCCTTGAGCGCTGCCGTGGCTGCCTCGACCGACGGGCCGTCGCGAAACCCGGTCATTTTTTCGAACAGCAGTATCCTCGGTTTACCCTCAGGTATCTGGAAGACGGGCACGTCGATATCGTAACGGGCGCAACGCGCGATGCGATCCGCCTCGGTGATGGGAAGCGCCGCCAACGCCTCATCAATCGGTCCCAGCGTATCCCTGGAAATTTGCGCCATCGAGGCAATGGTTTGCAACGTGATGATAGCGCTGAAGGACGGCGCCTCGGTGCTGGCGAAGTTGGCGGGCAATTTATCCAGAGTGCCACCCATATGGCTGTTGGCGATGGCCACCGCCTTCGGGTTCAGAAGTATGTCCATCAGCGGTGACTCTGTGCTGTACGGCGCGTCGCGCAAGGGACAGTCGATGGCTGCAGCTTCACTGGCGCTCGCCATCACAGTGCTGAGCGTCAGCGCCAAACACAGTAACGCAGCGTCACGGCAATTTGAGGCTGGTATGAAAGCGCTGCTTGCGCGTTTTATCGAAGTTATCATTTTAGTCTCCACTTTTTTTGCTGCGATTGGGATCAACATATGCACCAAGTTTACTTCCTGGTAGTGCCATAAAAAATTTCATCGCGGCTGCTTGCGCGCTGCGGCGGCGCAATGAACTTCACGCTTTCTCTACCGCAAGCGGCGGGATTCCGCTCGCGCCCAGCCAGCGGTCACTCCTGAAATACAGGACAACCATTGCGGTGCTGACACAGGAGGAAATGACACTCGCCCACCAGAGACCGTTTGCTCCCAGCGGTGAGTGCCGGGACAGGAGGTACGCTGCCGGCAGCTGTACCAACCAGATGCCGGCAATGGTCAACAGCATGGCCGTGAAGGTATCGCCTGCGCCGCGAAAGGCACCCGTGAGCGACAATTGCAGCCCGGTAAGCGGGAACGTCAGTGTGAAAATACGCAGCACGAGTGCGCCCTGCGCAATGAGATCCGGTTGTTCGGGAACGAACAGCATCATGATGGGAGTGGCGAAGCTAAACAGCGACACGCCAATAACCAGCATGAGCGACGAACTGCTTATCGCCGACACGAGGGTGGCATGGCGCGCGCGACTGTTGTCACCCGCTCCCAGGCTCTGGCCTACCAGTATCGAGGTAGCCATCGAGACACTGAATACGGGAATGATCGTCAATGTCAGCAGGCGAAAGACCAGCCCGTATGATGCCAGCACCAACGTATCAAATTTTGCCGCCAGCATGGTCATGGCCATTACCGTCAGCGCCTGCATGGACTGCTCCAGCGACGCCGGGAATCCCAGCCGGCCCAATTTGCTGATCGCAGCCCACTCGGGGTAGAGATCCCGCCACCTTATCCGCAGCCCGAAGCGCGGACGCAACATCAGGTAAATGCCCGCCAGCGCGGTGATGAACTGCGTCAGCAAGGTGGCATAGGCCGCGCCGTTGACGCCCAGCGGTTCGATCGGTCCCCAGCCGAAAATCAAAATCGGGTCCAGCACCGCGTTCAGGCCCACGCTGGCAATGATCACCCGCAACGGCGCCCTGGCCTGCCCGATGGCGCGCAGGATGGCCTGGTAGAGTGCGCACAAAACAGGAATACGGTGCCGGCAAGCGTGATGCGCAGGTACTCGAGCGCCCCGTCGAAGAGGGCGTCTCGTGCCCCGATGGTGCGCAGAATGAAGGGTGCGGCCAAATAGCCGATCGCGGTCAGGAACACTGCCAGGATAACCACGGCAACGAGGCATTGCGCGACCGTGTGATTTACCTGCCGGGTATTTTTTGCACCGTAAAATTGTGCCAGCAGAATGGTGCCCGCCAAAGCCAGGCCACTGCCTAGAGAAATGAGCAGCAAGTTGACGGGAAAGCAAACGGACACCACGGCGACCGCATCCGTGCCGAGTCGCCCGACCCAGAACGCGTTTATCACATGGTAGCTGGTCTGGACTGCGCCACCGATGGCGATCGGGACGGCCAGTGCAAGCAGCTGCTTCAGGATTTGCGTGTGATCAGCGCTGTGCATAAACCTGTTCCGGTGTTACCGGCCCCGCAGTGTTTCCAAAGCTGGCACGGACATACGTCGCTACGCTCGCGATGTCCTCATCCGACAGCCGTTTGCCAAACATTTTCATTTGCGTGCGGTTGACCACGAACGGCGGCGCAGGAAGATGCGGGCCGTACAGAATCACGTTGAGTAATGAGGAGGGGTTCGCTGCCTGCACAATGGCACTGCCGGCGAGCGCCACGCCCAGCACCTCGTCTCCCAGGCCGGTTGGCAGATGGCAGGATCCACAGTGCACCGTGTACACGATCTCGCCCGCGTCCAGCGTGGATGGGTCCGCGGCGGCGACATTGCCCTGCTGCTGCGATGGAATGCCCTTGAGATACGCGGCCATGGCACCGGCATCGACGTCGCTGAGATGGCGCGTGGAATTCATCACCACCTCATTCATCGGCCCATGCACGACCGCATGCCTGCTTTGGCCACTCTGTAAATAGGCCGCGATATCGTCCTCGGTCCATTGCGCCAGCCCCGTGTGATGTGGCGTCAGGTTGACGCCGGACCATGCGCGAAACTTTCCGGTCTTGACCCTGTCCAGGTAAACACCCCCTGTGAGCGCCAGATCCTGTATTTCCGCGCCGAGAAAATTCCTCGGCGTATGACAGGCTCCGCAGTGGCCGAGACCCTGCGTGAGGTAGGCACCCCTGTTCCAACTGGCGCTGCGCGTGGCATCTGGCTCATACACTGCCGTATCGTGAAACAGCGCCTTCCAGGCGTACAGCAGCGGACGGATGCTGTAGGGGAAATGCAGCGCGTTGGGTCTGGCCTGCACGTTCTGGGGTGCGACGGTGTTTATGTACAAATACAGCGAGGCGATATCGGCGTCGGTCAGCCTGGCATAGGCCGAATACGGAAATGCCGGGTACAGATGCACGCCGTCCGGTCGAATCCCGCGCTTCATCGCATGGTAGAAGTCGGTGAAGGACCAACTGCCAATGCCGGTCTCCACATCCGTCGTGATATTCGTGGAGTAGAGCGTCCCGAAGGGCGTCTGGAACTCTACCCCTCCCGCGTACGGCTTGCCGCCAGGGGCGGTGTGACAACTGGCACAGTTGCCGATCAATGCCAGGTAGCGGCCCTGCTCGACCGACGCCGCGTACTGCGCCAGCGGCGCGGGATCCGCAACGTCGTCACGCTGCAACACAAACCCACTCAGCACAGCGCCGCACAGGATCACGATGGCGGCGAACAACACGTTCCGGCGCGGCCTGCCAACAGTTGCGCTATGCTGGCTCATCTGATGGACTACCGGGACCGGGCCTTCGCGTTGCGTTGCGTCGGTTTTGTCGGCTTCGCCGCTTGCGACAATTGTTTTGACACTCGTTGCGAGACGGGTTTCAAAGCCGGCTTCACTGCTGCCTTGGACGCTGCCTTCGATGCGGGTTTTGACACTGTTTTGCGCGCTGACGCAGCGGCCGGTGTGGTCCCGCTGAATTCAGCGTTAAAGGGAATCCCCGCAAGGCGCAGCCACGCTTTGGTTTTGTACACCAGGAAAGCGACTGAATCCTCATCGTCCGCGGCTACCCAGTTCATGATCGTGCCGGTAAGGTGTGCGTTAAACAGGGCGGCGGCCGTCTCGCGCTCTATGCGCGTTTCGGGCATTACCGTCAGGATGGCGGCGCGCAGGGCAGCACCGCGCCGTCTTTCGATAGCGGCTAGCTCGCGCTCCTCCATGTTGGCGGTGTAGTTGGCAAAATACGACGGAACGCTCTCCCGTCTGCCCAGATGGCCACCGATGAAGGCGGCGACCGCCAGCAAACTGTCCCCACCCGGTGCTGTCGGCAATTTTGCCAGCAGGCTGATAAACGCGTCCGCCATCCTGTCCATCAGTCGCACCTTGAGTTCGTGCGTGCTTTGGAAACGCAGAATGATGGCGGCGCGCGACAACCCCACTTCAGAGGCGACATCCTTCAGCGTGAAGCCGTGCACCCCGCGGCGCGTGATCACGTTTTGCGCCGCCATGAAAATTTCGTCATCACTTACTGTCTGGGTTCTGGCCATCCACATTATCTCTGGTCGTTCAACACCGGGATTGCACCGTTGACATTACTTACACAGGTGTCACAATAATACTTACTCGTGTGTTAGTAAAGCATTGGCCACTGCAATGTTCTCGGCCTGCAAATGAAAAATTGGAGTTAATGGTGGCAGAGGCAATCAGGTATTCGCGAACCGCCTTAAGCACGCGGACTGACGGGCCTCGGACTCGAGTCACGCTGCGCGCGCTCTCCATGTTGTTGGCCTACATAATGCTGCAACCGAGTGCTACCTACGCCGACGCGGCGTTCATCCAGAACGGCAACGCCGGATTCGTGGTCTCCCACATCGCCTACGCGCTGGCGGGTGATGCGCCCGAGAGCATCGCCTGTCCGCAGGGAATGTCGCTGAGCGTACAGGACATTTTTGCCCAGACCGCCAAAGGGAAACGCTTGCCCCAGGAATCGGATGACGACTACGCAGCGCGTTTGCGAGACGGCGGCAAGGTTTACTCAACAGCTCCGGACGGCCAGAACCTGTGCACCAATCCCGAGGCCGGCAAACCCGATCCGAACTATCGCACTGTGCATGTGAGCACCATGCCTGTAGCAGGTATCGACCTGGATGCTGGGCGCGCGCCCGCCGCAAACAGCTGCGCGCACCAGGATTTCACCGGCAGGAACGGCGAACCTGGCATTGACAACCAGTTCTATCGCGTTGTGGGCTGCACCCGCTCCTTCCAGCCTACCGGGCAGTCAAATGGCTTTGACATAGAGATGCTGACAGGTTCCTGGGGCATTCTCATTGCGCTCGCCGGTGTCGACGATATCGTCAACGACGACAGCGTCGAGGTCAGCTTTTTTGCCAATGCCGATCCGATCCAGTTAAGCCCCACGCGCGACCCGCTGGCCTATGCCACCTACCTCGTTGACCCGGATCCCGACTTTCAGGCGCACGCCCGCGGGCGGATCGAGAATGGCATCCTGACCACCGAACCGACGGATGTGCAGTTCCACCACGTCGTCAACAGCATGTACCTGGTGCGCCCACTGCGCGACGCGCGCCTGCATGCGACGCTGTCCCGGGACGGCGTGCTGGAAGGGTACCTGGCGGGCTATACACCGGTGGAGGCGATGTACGATTTCCAGTACGGTTACCGCAGTGGCAAGACCCGTACCGGCGAGCTCGCACCGGACAAACTGAGGGCGGGATCGGCGAACGGCGCCGCCTACGTCCTCGGGCACACCTGCAATGGCGTCTACTACGCGCTCTACGAACACGCGGACGGCCACCCGGACCCGGCTACCGGCAAATGCACCTCGATTTCAACGCAGTACGCCATCAAGGCCATCCCGGCGTTTGTCATCGAAGACGCAGCACACACTATCCAGGGCAATCCCGTAGCGGAGCATGCCGATGCGCGATAACTGGATACATGCCGCCCCGCTTCGCGCTGTTGCCAGAGCCTGCGCGCTGACGCTGGCGGCTTGTGCGTTATTGCCGTTCGGCCTGGCGGGTTGCGACAAGCACGGCGAGACTCACGCCGAGCCGGAACCGGTGGGCGGCCCGACGGTGCTGCGGCGGCTTACCGAATCACAATACCGCGCCACGGTAGCGGATATTTTCGGTCCTGACATTCCAGTTCCAGCGCGCTTTGAGCGCGGCCTGCGCGTGGATGGCCTGCTGGCGATTGGTAGCAGTGAGTCCGGTATGTCGCCGTTCAGCATTGAACAGTACGATGCCGCCGCGCTGAGTATCGCTACGACGGTATTGGGTGTGGACAAGCGCGATACGTATTTATCGTGTGCGCCTGCGTCAACTGATACGTTCGCTGAAGATTGCGCCAGGCAATTTGTGCAGCGCTACGGTTTACAACTGTGGCGGCGACCGCTGGCCGACGCCGAGGTAAACGCGCTGGTTGATGCGGCGCGGCGCGGACATGCGCAGCTTGGCGACTTTTACGCAGGATTGAAGTACGCATTGGTTGGCATGATGGTGGCACCCGAATTCCTGTTGCGCATCGAGACGACGGAAGCGGACGCGCAGCACCCCGGACTGTTGCAACTGGACGCCTTCGCAAAAGCGACACGCCTGAGTTACTTCCTCACCAACTCAACCCCCGACCAGGAACTGCTGCGCGCGGCGGACGCCGGAGAGCTTGACACCGATGCGGGCCTCTCCCGGCAGGTGGATCGCCTGATTGCGTCGCCGCGGTTTGCCGGGGCGGTACGCGCGTATTTCGAGGATATGCTGCAGTTCGATCTGTTCAACGACCTGGCCAAGGACCCGATCATTTATCCCGCCTTCAACTCCACCCTCGCTGCGGATGCCCAGGAACAGACGCTGCGCACGATTACAGAATTGTTGATCGACCAGGACGGCGACTATCGCAACCTGTTTACCACGCGCGACGCCTGGCTCACGCGCGCACTCGGGATCGCCTACCGCGTACCCGTTGCAACCCGCAACGGGTGGGAGAAGGCGCAGTTTGCAGGCGACAGCACCCGTATCGGCATACAGGCGCACATCGCCTTCCTGGCGCTGCATGCACACCCGGGCCGTTCGTCGCCCAGCCTGCGCGGCAAAGCCATCCGCGAGGTTTTCCTGTGCCAGGAAGTGCCTCCACCACCGCCGAACGTGAATTTCAGCGTGGTACAAGACCCATCGAGCACGAATTTACCCACGGCAAGAGACAGGCTGGAGATACACAGAACCGAACCGTCCTGCGCCGGTTGCCATCGCATCATGGACCCGCTGGGGCTGGCGCTGGAAAACTTCGACGGACTGGGCACCTTCCGCACCGTCGAAAACGCGGCGCTCATCGACGCCAGCGGCGCACTGGACGGCGTCGAGTTCAGCAACGCAGCAGGACTCGCGCAGGCGCTACACAGCCACCCGGAAACGCCGCGCTGCCTGGTGGAGAAAATGTACCGCTTCGCCGTGGGCAGGGACACGGCGTGGGATGAACGAGCCTACATGGATTACCTGACCGAAGCATTTACAGTCGGGGGCTATCGCGTGCCGCAGCTGATGCGCACGATCGCGCTCAGCAAAAATTTCTTCGCCATCGCCACGCCAGAAGAAGGCGGCGACGGTCACCAACTCGCGAATCTTGCAACCGCGAACGGAGCACAGCCATGAACAAAATTCCACGGCGCACATTTTTGCGCGGCATAATGCGCGGCGCCTCAGTGGGCGTCGCCCTGCCACTGCTGGACTGCTTTCTCGACGCCAGCGGCAAGGCTTATGCCGCCACCGGCCAGCGCATACCGCTGCGCTTTGGCACCTGGGTCTGGGGCTGCGGTTTCATCCCCGAGAAGTGGATTCCCGCCACCACCGGAGCCGGCTATCCCATGCCGGAGCACCTCGCGCCACTGGCCCCCTATCGCGATCAACTGGCCCTGTTCAGCGGCTTTGATGTCAAACTGGATGGCGTCGCCAACAAACCACACATCACCGGATGCCTGGGACTTCGGAGTGGCATCCCGGTGCCCGACGAAAATGTCCGGGCACCGACGCTCGACGTATTGATCGGCGATGCGATTGGCAGCGGCACGCGGTTCCGCTCGCTCGAGCTCAGCACCTCCGGCATACAGCGCTCCTACTCCTATCGCACCGCAGGCTCGCCCAATCCGAGCGAGGTCTCGCCGCTGGCACTGTACCAACGCATCTTCGGCGAAGGCTTCCAGGACCCCAACTCGGTCACATTCACCCGATCCGAACTACATGGTTCACCAGAGCGTACTTTCCGCGATCCAGGACGACCGCAAACGGCTGCTGCGATCCGTCGGCGCGGAAGATCGGCATCGCCTCGACGAATACTTCACGTCCATTCGGCAACTCGAGCAACAACTCGCGCTGCAGCTGCAACCGCCCGCGCCCGTCGAGGGCTTTACCCTGCCGGCGCCACCTCCGGACATGACGCTGGATTCTGAAATGGATAACGTGCTGGCTATTCATCGCCTGATGGCGGGATTGCTCGCCAAGGCGCTGCAATGCAACCAGACCCGCGTATTCAATGTGTTGTTTTCCGATACAACCTCGAATTTGCGCCGCCGCGGCACCACCGATACGCATCACACGCTTACTCATGAGGAACCCGTTGACCCTGAACTCGGTCATCAACGGGAAGTGGCCTGGTTTGCACAGCAGAGCATGATTGCCTGGCGCGAGTTCCTCGACGCATTGTCGGGCATACCTGAAGGCGATGGCACACTGCTCGACAACTGCCTGGTGCTGGCGCACTCAGATTGCTCCATTGCCAAGGCGCATGCCGTGGAAAGCATCCCGACCATGGTCGCAGGTGGCGGCGATCGCGTCCGCACCGGCTATCACATGGCGGGCAATGCCGACCCAATCTCCAGGATAGGATTGACCGTGCAACAGGCGATGGGCCTGCAGGTAGAGCGTTGGGGTTCACTGTCCATGGAAACCAACAAGAGCATCACTGAGCTGCTGGTTTGAGACTGGCGCTACAAATACATACACGTTCGAATAAAAGGGAGTTTCATCCATGAACCGAAGAGAGTTTCTTGAGTGCGCGGCAGTGCTGGTCAGCGGCGCCGCGCTCAGTAATTTCGCCCACGCGCTGAGCGCGGAGCAAATGGTCCACCTGGCAAATGCGCCAGCCTTCACCAGTCGCAGCGTGGACTACTTTTCCCCGGAGCAACGACAACTGGTTGCCGCCATCGCGGAAGCCATCATACCCCGCACTGACACGCCCGGCGCTATCGATGCCGGCGTCCCCCATTTTATCGAACTGATGGTGGCGTATTGGCTGAACGACGAGGAGCGCACCATTTTTAACGGCGGCCTCAAGGAAATGGCAACCCGCATTCCCGGCGAGTACGGCAAGCCCTTTGCGCAGTTGAGCAGCGAGCAACAGTTGGCGATTCTCACAGCGATGGAAGACGCCGCCAGCGACTCGCCCTGGTACGCTCGCGGCAATATCCGTCGTGCATTTATCAGTGATGCGCCGTTTATCTGCCAGATGAAAGAGCTCACCGTCTGGGGTTTCTTCACGTCGGAAGTTGGCGCGACGAAGGTATTGCAATATAACGTGATGCCCATGCGCTTTGACGGCCACGCGCCGCGCACGCCCGGCGAAACCACCTGGGCGCCTTTTAACTTTTATCACTGACACCGCAACGCGCACCGCAACGAGCAGAACAATAATTTCCTGGAGAACAGCGAATGATCAAGACAACCTCTTACGATTTTGACGCCATCGTCATCGGCTCCGGCATTTCCGGCGGCTGGGCGGCAAAGGAGCTCTGTGAAAAGGGCCTCAAAGTGCTGGTACTGGAGCGGGGCCGCGATATGCCGGCGGGAACGGGCTACCTGGGCGAACATGCACCGAGCTGGAAGCTGCCCTTCAACGGTAAGCCAGAGCGAGAACTTTGGGCAAAGGAGTATCCAGTACAGAGCAAGCTCTATGCATTTAGTACTGCAAACATCCAGTTCTGGAACAACGACCGGGAAAACCCGTACGCCGTCGACGAGGGCACGCCCTTTGAATGGTACCGGGGCAATATCGTGGGCGGCCGCTCCCTGATGTGGGGGCGCCAGACCTATCGCTGGAGTGAAGAAGATTTCAAGGCCAACGCCAGGGACGGGCACGGTATTCCATGGCCGGTCAGCTACGAGGATATCGCGCCCTGGTACAGCCATGTCGAAAAGTTCATCGGCGTGAATGGCAAGAAAGAAGGCCTGCCACAGTTGCCTGACGGTGAATTCCAGAAGCCCATGGCCTGGTTCGCGATTGAAGAAACCATCAAGGGCAGGCTGGATAAAAATGCGCCGGACATCACCCTGACCAACGCGCGCACCGCGATCCTCACCGAGGACTTGCCCGGCCGCACCGCCTGCCACTATTGCGGCCCCTGCGAGAATGGCTGCTCCACCGGCAGTTACTTCAGCTCGCAGAGCTCCACCCTGCCCGCTGCCGCAGCGACGGGAAACCTGACGCTGAAATCCAACGCGGTTGTCGAGCGCCTCGAGTATGACAAGGAATCGGGGAAAATCAGCAAGGTGCACGTGATCGACGCCAACACCAAAAAACGCACGGCCTACAGTGCGCGGATATTCTTTCTGAATGCGTCCACCGTCGGCAGCACCCAGCTGTTGTTGAATTCGGCCAGTGAAGAGTTCCCCGATGGACTGGCCAACCGCAGCGGCACTCTGGGCCACTACCTGATGGACCATTTCCTGGGTATTGGCGTCGCCGGCATGTACAGCGACAACCAGGACAGTTACTACTACGGCAATCGGCCGACCGGCTTGTATATACCGCGCTTCCGCAATGTGCAAAAGCAGGATGAGGACGCCGACTTCATCCGCGGCTACGGCTACCAGACCATGGTCAATAGCAGCAACTGGATGGGCCAGCTCAATAGCAAGGGCTTCGGCGCCCCTTTAAAGGACAGCCTGAGTAAAATCCCGCCGACCTGGACGTTTTACATGGGCGGCTTTGGCGAGTGCCTGCCGCAGCAACGCAATCGCGTGTACCTGAGTAAAACGAAAAAGGATCGCTTCGGCATTCCGCAGGTGGTGTTTGATTTCGCGTGGAGTGACAATGAAAAAGCCATGGCAAAGGATGTCAAGCGCCAGGGCGAGCGCATCCAGAAAGCGGCAGGCGCGGCCTACGCGATGGCCTTTGGCGACACCGAAAACCTGTCCGCCCCGGGCGCCGGCATTCACGAGATGGGCACTGCCAGAATGGGCGATGACCCAGCGCAATCAGTGCTGAACAAGCACAACCAGGCGCATGACATTCCCAACCTGTTCATCACCGACGGCTCCTTCATGGCGTCATCGTCGTGCGTAAACCCCTCGCTGACCTACATGGCGTTTACTGCAAGGGCTTGTGATTACGCAGTCGCGCAGATGCAGGCTGGGAATATTTGATCCAATGGGGTAACGGCAGTGCGCGAGGGATGGTCACAACACCCTGTCGGGCGTTGTGCCCCCTGCGGGGCTTCGCCGCCGGTGGCGGCTCGTTTCAACAGGTTGCTATGTTTAAGAGCCAGGGCAGTTGGCGGAGAGCGGGAGTTCGAACCCTCGATAGGGTGTTAGCCTATACACCCTTAGCAGGGGTGCGCCTTCAGCCACTCGGCCAGCTCTCCAAAGGATTTAGTGGTATGCGGTGGGGCATCCACAGGCGCGGCATAATACCACAATTACTGCGGAATCAAAGTCATACGCGGGTAGAAGGGAGGATTATTCCTCGTCTTTTGCAGGAGGCTGAGTGCCCTCGTGAATGCGAGTGTAGATTTCCTCGCGGTGTACCGCGACGTCCTTGGGAGCATTGACACCAATGCGCACCTGGTTGCCTTTGACACCTAACACAGTCACGGTGACGTTATCGCCAACCATAAGTGACTCGCCAACTCTGCGGGTTAAAATCAACATACGTCCTGCTCTCCAGTCCAGTGCCTGTAACGCGGCCGCAACGGCACAGGACAATTCTCACACCCCCTTCGTGGGGACGCTTTCATTCATACACCTACAGCGACAGTCATGAAAACAGCAACAATCATTTTACAGCGTGCTGCTTCATTAAAAGTAGTGCATGACATTTATTGCCATACTTAGTCAGCGTTTTCATCGGTAGGTTCCTTTTCCAAACCGAACGATGAATGCAATGCACGTACCGCCAACTCCAAAAACTTTTCTTCTATGATAACGGATATCTTGATCTCAGAGGTCGTAATCATCAGGATATTTATACCGAGTTCCGCCAGCGCGGCAAACATCTGGCTGGCCACACCCGCGTGCGAGCGCATGCCGACACCGACGACCGACACCTTGGCAATTTTGCTGTTGCTCGTGACTTTCTCGGCGTTAATGTCCTTCGCCACCTGATTGAGCACTTCTTCGGCCCGCACCAGGTCGTTGCGCCCGACAGTAAACGTGAAATCGGCGGTGTTGTCGCGACTGGCGTTCTGCACGATGACATCCACCTCGATATTGGCGTCACCGATAGGACCCAATATGCGGTAGGCGATGCCGGGCATGTCGGGTACGCCTTCAATGGTGAGCTTTGCCTCATCGCGATTGAACGCGATGCCTGCAATTGTCGGCATTTCCATCTGGCTGTCATCCTCCATCGTGATCAGGGTGCCGGGGCCGTCCTTGAAGCTGTGCAGGACGCGCAGCGGCACATTGTACTTGCCGGCAAACTCCACCGAGCGAATCTGTAGCACCTTCGAACCCATGCTGGCCATCTCGAGCATTTCTTCAAAGGTGATCCGGGACAGGCGACGCGCTTCACTGACGACCCTGGGATCTGTTGTATAAACGCCATCCACGTCGGTGTATATCTGGCACTCATCGGCTTTCAGCGCGGCAGCCAGTGCAACAGCCGTGGTATCGGATCCCCCCCGGCCAAGCGTGGTGATATTGCCTTGCTCATCCACGCCCTGGAAACCTGCCACCACAATGACGTAGCCTTCCTTCAGATCGCGCTGCAGTCGCTCGTCATCAATCTCGCGGATGCGCGCCTTGGTGTGGGCATCATCGGTCAGGATGCGTACCTGCGATCCAGTATAGGACTTGGCCTTCACGCCCCGGCTGTTCAGCGCCATGCTGAGCAGCGCGGTTGTCACCTGCTCGCCCGTGGAAAGGAGTACATCCAGCTCCCGCAGCACCGGTCGTTCCTGCACCTTGTGGGCCAGCTCGATCAGCCGATTGGTCTCGCCGCTCATCGCGGATACGACCACCACCAGGTCGTGGCCTTCGGCGCGAAACCGGGCAACTTTCTCCGCCACCATGCCGATGCGATCAGTATCACCAACCGATGTGCCACCAAATTTTTGAACTATGAGACTCATGCCTGCTCGCGATGGTTGTGGAAGTCCCGGACCTGTGCCCCTTAACCGGGCAATTTCGGCCGCAGCTGGCCCAAAAAGGCGCCATTAAACAACAAAGAGGACAAAATTTAAACAGTGTCGCGGCATAAACTGTCACACAACATACATCAACCCAACTGCGACGCGACCCACTCCGGCACAGCCTTCAACACTTCCGGCAAAGCCTGCACATCGGTGCCTCCGCCCTGGGCCATGTCGGGCTTGCCCCCGCCTTTGCCTCCGAGGCGCTCGGCAAATTCGCGCATCAAATCACCCGCCTTGACGCGGCCAGTGAGATCCTTGGTGACACCGGCCGTCAAAGTGATTTTGTCGCCGCTGACCGCCGACAACAGTATGACCGCGCTCCCCAGCTTGTTCTTGCACTGGTCGAGCGTGTCGCGCAGCGATTTGGCATCGGCGCCTTCGACGTTCGCAGCCAGCACCTTGACGCCCTGCACGTCGACCGCTCCGGCGGTCAGGTCCGCGCCCGTCGACGTGGCGAGCTTCTGCTTGAGGCGGGCGATCTCCTTTTCGAGTTCGCGATTCTCGTTGCGCAATGCGGCGACTTTTGCGGACACATTCTCCGCGTTGCCCTTCACCACCTCACAGACCGCCGCCAACTGTTGCTCGTTCTGGTCGACCAACGCCAGCGCACCGCTGCCGGTGACACCCTCGATGCGGCGCACGCCTGAGGCGACGCCAGACTCAGACACGATGCGCAGCAGGCCGATATCGCCGGTGCGCGCCGCGTGCGTGCCGCCACACAATTCCACGGAGAAATTGTCTTCTCCCATCGCGAGCACCCGCACTTCATCGCCGTATTTCTCGCCAAACAGGGCCATTGCGCCCGAGGCCACCGCATCGTCCATGGACATCAGGCGGGTTTGCACCTCGGTGTTGGCGCGTATCTGCGCGTTCACCAGCGCCTCGATGGCCTTCAATTGCTGCGCGGTGACGCCTTCCGGATGGGAGAAGTCAAAGCGCAGCCGCTGCGAATCCACCAGCGAGCCCTTCTGCTGCACATGCTCGCCCAACACGCGACGCAGCGCCGCATGCAACAGGTGCGTGGCGCTGTGGTTGAGGCGCGTGCGCTGCCTGACGGCGGGGTCAACTTCCGCAGTGAGCGTGTCGCCGTGTTTCACGCTGCCCTGCAATACTTTGACGTGGTGCAGATGCTGGTCAGAGGATTTCGTGGTGTTGGCCACCTCCACGCGGACATTGCCTGCGCTGAGATAACCCGTATCGCCCACCTGCCCGCCCGACTCGCCGTAGAACGGCGTGCTGTCCAGCACGACGATACCGGCCTCATCCGTGCCAAGTTCAGCGACTTCCACCCCGTCGCGCAGCAGTGCAGTCACCACACCGGCTCCGCCCAGGCTGTCGTAACCGGTAAATCGGGTGCTGCCCTCCAGCTTGAGGATGTCGTTGTAATCCACCTTGAAGCTGCCGCCTTCCTGCGAGCGGGCGCGCTGTTCGGCCATCGCGGCGTCGTAGCCGGCGATGTCCAGCGTGAGGTTGCGCTCGCGCGCGATGTCGTTGGTCAGGTCCAGTGGGAAGCCGTAGGTATCGTAGAGTTTGAACACCACGTCACCGGGAATTTCAGAGCCGGTGAAACCCGCCAGCGCTTCCTCCAGGATTTGCATGCCGTTTTCCAGCGTGCGTGCGAACTGCTCCTCCTCGGCCAGCAATGCCTTTTCCGCATGCGCCTGCTGCTTGCGCAACTCAGGGTATGCGTCGCCCATCTGCGCGGCGAGCGTGGCCACCAGTTTATGGAAGAACGGTTTGGTGGCGCCGAGCTTGTTGCCGTGGCGAATCGCGCGGCGAATGATGCGGCGCAACACGTAGCCGCGCCCCTCATTGCCCGGCAGCACGCCGTCGACGACCAGGAACGTGCAGGAGCGGATGTGGTCGGCAATCACGCGCAACGAGCTTTGGTTAAGGTCTTTCACCTGCAATACCTGCGCGGCGGACTGGATCAGCGCCTGGAACAGGTCGATCTCGTAGTTGCTGTGCACCTTCTGCATCACTGCGGCGATACGCTCAAGGCCCATGCCGGTATCCACGGAAGGCTGCGGCAGCGCGTGCAGCTCGCCGCTCTGGTCGCGGTTGTACTGCATGAACACCAGGTTCCAGATTTCGATATAGCGATCGAGGTGATCGTCCTTGCTGCCGGGCGGACCGCCCGGGACATCTTCACCGTGATCGTAGAATATTTCGCTGCAGGGTCCGCAGGGGCCGGTGTCGCCCATCTGCCAGAAATTGTCCTCGTCGAGACGGGAGATACGCGCTTTCGGGAAGCCGATATCGTCTATCCAGATCTGCTCCGCCTCGTCATCGGAGACGTGCACCGTCACCCACAGTTTCTCCGGCGGCAGGCCCAACGTGCCGGTGAGAAACTCCCAGGCATAGCGGATCGCCTCGCGCTTGAAGTAATCGCCAAAACTGAAATTGCCCAACATCTCGAAGAACGTGTGATGCCGCGCCGTGTAGCCGACGTTTTCCAGATCGTTGTGCTTGCCGCCGGCGCGCACGCAGCGCTGGCTGCTGGCGGCACGCACATAGGCGCGCGGGTCGGTGCCGAGGAAGGTGTCCTTGAACTGGTTCATGCCCGCATTGGTGAACAGCAGGGTCGGGTCGTTTACCGGCACCAGCGAACTGCTGGCCACGCGCGTGTGTCCATGCTCTTCAAAATAGGCCAGGAAGGCCTCGCGTATCTCTACGGTCTTCATATTCAGTCTCGGTTGTGCAGCGCGCGGCGCGGCATTGTTCAGCCTGCCAAATGACCTTCGGCGAAGGGTCTGCCGGCAATAATGTGCAGGTGCAGGTGAAAGACAGTCTGGCCGGCGCCCGCGCCGTTGTTGACTATCAGGCGAAAGGCGTCGCTGACACCCAGTTGCGCGGCCACTTTACCAGCCGCCAGCAGCAAATGGCCCAGCAGCGCCTGGTCATCCTGCTCGGCATCCACCAGCCGGGGTATGCCGCGCTTGGGAATTACCAGCACATGGACCGGCGCCTGGGGATTAATATCGTTGATAGCGATGCAGTGCTCGTCCTCGTACAGGAACTTGCTGGGAATTTCACCGCGGATGATTTTGCCGAAAATGGTATCTGACATGCGAGGATCTACCTTTTACCTACCCCAGTTTTTCATCTGCCGTGAGCTGCCTTGCCTCGCTTTCCAACATCACCGGGATGCCGTCGCGCACCGGATCGGCGAGCCCGGACGCCCTGCAGATCAATTCGTTCTTGTCCTTATCGTATTCCACCGGCGCCTTGGTGACCGGGCAAACCAGAATACTGAGCAATCGCTTATCGATCATCACGAATCCACACTACGAATGAGGGCTGGCATTATACGGGCTTTTTCGGGGTTTTGGCATCGGTGGTGCCACGGATTGCTGCGGCGTTTTATTGCCGCGTTTTGTTGCCGCGTTTTGTTGCAGAGTAGAAGTGCGGCTAAGATGGCGCCATGACACGCTACCGACCACCGCGCCAGCGCGGATCAACCTACATCACCCCCGAGGGCGAACTCGCCCTGCGCGAGGAATTGCACCAGTTGTGGAAAGTCGAGCGACCAACCGTGGCCGACGCGGTGCATGAAGCCGCCAAGAACGGCGATCGTTCCGAAAACGGCGATTACATCTACGGCAAACGCCGCCTGCGCGAAATCGATTCACGCGTGCGCTTTCTCAACAAGCGCCTCGATGAACTGGAAGTGGTGCGGCGAATTCCCGACGATAAGGACAAAATCTATTTCGGCGCGTGGGTCACGCTGGAGAGCGCCGAGGGCGAGGAGACCTGCTGGCGCGTGGTCGGCCCGGATGAATTCGACCTCGCGAGCGGCAAACTCAGCATGGATTCACCGCTGGCCCGCGCATTGCTGGGCAAACACCTGGACGATGAAATCCAGGTGCAAAGCCCGTCGGGGCAGCAGGTGTATTACGTCACCGACATCCGATACATCAATAGAGATTAACTCGTCGATTGGACGAGGCGGCGTGTAGGCGGGGGGTGCGAGGCAGGACGGCGAGCCGGAGCCTGCCCCTGTTTCTGGGCATGGGTTCACGGCGTGTCCCGGCGGGCCATACACGCTAAAACGCCGGAGCTGGCCCGCAATACAGTTCCAAGTCGCCTAAAACGTAAACACCGTGCCGCGCTGCGACGAGAGCGGCACTGGCATCAGGCCCGGCACATAGCCGTCCGTGGTGCACGGCACGCTGGGGACACAGGTATCGACAAACTTGCCCTCGCCTTCGGGCTTGAGGAAGGCCGATTTCTGCGCCTGCGCCACCGGGTCCTTGCGCGGCAGGCTGTGCGGATCGTAGCCAAAGTCCGGTTCAAACGGCGGGGTGTTGCTCGAGGGCGGCGGGGCCGTGCCACCGCGCGAGGAGCCGCCGCCTATCGGCCCGTTGTCCCAGATGGTCAACACTGAACCGGTCACGTCACCTGCGGGAACCGGCTGCAGTGCGACATAGGGATTGCTGTCCGGATGCCGACCCTCTTCCACCGCAGGCACGCGCAGATAGGCGCCAATCGTGCGCGCCATAAATTCCGCTGACCACATGCTGACCTGGTGATCGCCATACGCCACTTGCAGCAGTACGGCGTGCGAGGGCGTATTCGGCAGAGGGTTGTTCTGGATATGGTAGGCATAGCCGCTGGATTCCGCCCTGTCCCACAGCATCTGCGCCATGGACAGCAGGAAGGACTGGTCCTTGACGCTGGGGTAACCACCGCCGGTGGGGCCGGTCGCGCTGCCCGTGAAAAACAGGCTGTAATCCTCAAAATCGATGCTGCGCCGCAGCAGCAGGCTGTACGCCATGCCCGGTACGCCGAGCACGCCGCGCGTTACGTCCTGTATCACGCCCATCAGCGCGCCGCCGAGGATGCCGCCCTGGCTGTTGCCATCGTAGTAGACATTGCGATTATCAAAGACCGGCATGCCGCCAGCCTGGAAATTGGGATCATTGCGGAACCCAAGGTCGTGCTTGAGCAATCGCGCCAGGTACATGAAGTTGAGGAAGCCCTGCTGCTGCCGGTCAAAGACGGGGGTTAGCAAGCTGAAATCCTGCAGCGCCTGAACCGCGAAGCCGGCATCCTCAGAGGCGAAGCCGCTCCAGTCGGTCGCGCAGAACATCATCTGGTGGGTGTCGGCCATGATGTCCACGTTGTTGCCGGTACCGCCCTTCACTTCCGAGGCACTGCCCAGCAGGCCATGGCCGTACAGCGACGGACGCGCCAGTGCTTTCGGCGCAACGCTGAAATCCTCCGCCACCGAGCGCGCGATACGGCACACGAAACGCGCCTCGAACAGGTTGTCGCCGCCGATGCGATCCGGCAATCCATCGTTCGGTGTGTCGTAGAAGAAACTGGAGCCAGGGCTACCGGTATCGGAATTGAGGAAATTGGGCACCATGTATGTGCCGGAGATTTCGCGGGAAATCTGTTCGTCCTCGCCGTCCTGGCAACCGTCATCGCCGCAGGTGGCAAAATCAATTACCGAGGTCACGCTGTAACCCGGCACCGCGCCGCCGAGGCTGGCAAATGCCTCATCGCGAATGTGCAGCATGCGCTCGGTGATGTTCTCCACGCTGGCGATGTTGAAATCCCAGGCCAGGTAGAGGTCGTCGCGCGCCACGCCGGCGTTTTCGAGGGTCTCGAACATCTCTTCCATAGACTCACGCCGCGCCTCTATCGCCGCGTTATCGGTGAGCGTGGCATCGCGAAACGCGCGGAACACCGCCGGCGCTTCCAGCAGTTCACCGGCGGCGTTGCGCAGCTTGCGCAGTGCCACGATGTAACGCTCGCCGCGCTCGAACTGGACCATCGGGCGAATGATAAACGCCTGCTCCGCCGGGTCATCGGTATTCGCATCCAGTTCAGAGAAAATCAGGTGCGGCTCACCGGTGCTGGCGCGAATCACCACCACCGGGGAATCGGCCTCCAGCGAACGCGAGAGGTCGGAGAGTCGCGGAGCGCCGGTCTGGTCCAGATCGAGGCCCGGCACCTGGGCCAGAATCTTCTGCGAGGGTGAAAAACCGTCGTTGCGATTGAACTCGGCGGTATCCACCGGCACGCCCTGCTTGTTCACCGGCATCGACGCGACTGCGAGATTCACGCGCCGCCCTGTCACCGTCGAGTCGTCCGCGACGGTGAACACGCTGCTCGGCCAGGGGAACATACAATTGACCGCGTCCAGCATCTCGCAGCGATCGGCGTTAGGGGTCTCAATGCTTATCGGTGGGGGTGGCGGCGGTGGCGGAGGGGGTGGCGGCTCGACCACGGTAGTACCGGGCGAATTATTGTTATTGCCATTGGAACAAGCCCCGAGCACTGCGGCCATTGCCAAGGCCGACATCAATGCCAACAGGGATGTGTATTTCTTAAGGTATCTCATGGACTTACTCCACTTTGCGTATTCTGTAGCAGCGTTATAGGTATATTTGTGACTATTCGAACAGGCTCTGTGCGCTAGCGCAATGCACCGTACACAATATTCTCCAACTGACCGCGGAAGTTAAACGTCCGGGAGGGCATCAACTGGGTCATGAAGATCACCACCAGTTCCTCCACCGGGTCTACCCAGAATAGCGTACTGGCCAGTCCGCCCCAGAAATAGCTCCCGGTGGAACCGGGGTAGCCATTGCGCACCGGGTCGACTTTCATCGCGAATCCCAGGCCGAATCCCACGCCCGCATACTCGGACTCACTGAAACCGCCGGTCGCAAATTCCGTCATATCCGCACCGCCGGGCAGGTGATTGCGGGTCATGAAGTCGAGCGTGCGCGAGCCAATGATCCTGACGCCATCCACCGTACCGCCCGCCAGCAGCATCTGGCAAAAGCGGTAGTAATCGCCGACCGTGGAAATCAGTCCACCGCCGCCGGAAAAGAAGCTGCGGTTGGTGAAACGGCTGTCCTGTCCGTCGTCATTCAACACCATCTCCTTTTTCAGATTGCGCTCGTAGCAGGAGGCGAAGCGCACTGCCTTGTCCGGTTCGATGTTGAAGCTCGTATCGACCATGCCCAATGGTTCGAAAATTGTCGCGCGCAGGTAATCGGGCAGGCTTTGCCCGCTGATCACCTCCACCAAATACCCCAGCACGTCGGTGGCCAGCGAATAGTTCCAGCGTTCGCCCGGCGAAAACTCCAGCGGCAGTTGCGCCAGCTGGTCAATCATATGCTGCAATGTGTACCCGGGCTGCGGATTGCCCACCTGCAGTTTGCGATAGGCGTAATCGATGTTGGTGGCGCGCAGGAAATCGTAGGTCAGTCCACTGGTGTGCATCAGCAGGTCGCGGATGGTCATCGGGCGTTTGGGCGGCGCTGTCGCAAACAGCGGGTACGAGCCTGCCGTCCATACGCCGAGGTTGCGCCACGCGGGAATAAACCGGTGCACCGGATCATCCAGCGAAAACAGCCCGCGCTCGTGCAGCGTCATCAGTGCCAGCGAGGTGATCGGCTTGGACATGGAGTAGATGCGGAAAATGCTGTCCTCGGTCATCGGCGTGCCGCGCGCGACATCACGCTGGCCCTGGATATCGAGGAAACACGCCTGGCCGCGACGCGCCACCAGCGTGATGCTGCCGGGTATCTTGCCCGGCCCGACATAGCGCTTGCCCAGGTGCTCTGTCACTCGCGCCAACTGCCCACTGTCGAGTCCTACAGATTCGGGTGTAACAAGCTGCAACACTGGCGCGACCTCGCGGCGACTGAAAGGCGACCAGTGATACCTGCGTGAGCGTGAAAGGCAAGTGCATGCCAATATGTTAGCGGCTCAGTTTGAAAATTGCCTGATCGCCGAGAAAGCCTGCGAGGCATCATCTACAGGCGGCACGCCAAAAGCGACATCCTGTGCAGGCCCGAGGCGACATCCATGTGCGCTTTTGGCGGCCCCGACTGCAGTGATGCCTCGCAGACTTTCGACGCTCAGCAATTTCCAAACTTCGCGACCGCGCCAGACGACAAAACATTGCCCGCCAGCGGCCTATCTTGATACCATCGCCGCTTCCACGCGTATCCGCTACAGCAACCATCCCTTTGGTAACCCACGGAGCACCCATGAGCCGTCCGTCCCTCTTTGAATTGGAAAACCACAGCGACTTTATCCAGCGCCACATAGGGCCGACCGCGGAGCAGCAAACAGCGATGGCCCGGGCCATCGGCTATGACTCGCTGGATGCGCTGATCGACGATACCGTGCCGGGCGCGATCCGCCGCAAGCAACCCATGGCACTGCCGGGCGCGCAGACCGAACAACAGGTGATCGCGCGCCTGAAAAAGCTGGCCGCGCTCAATACGGTCAATCGCTCCTTCATCGGCACCGGCTACCACGACACGATCACCCCGCCCGTCATCCAGCGCAACGTGCTGGAAAATCCGGGCTGGTACACCGCGTACACCCCGTATCAACCGGAAATCTCGCAGGGCCGACTGGAGGTTCTGCTGACCTTCCAGCAGATGATCCTCGACCTGACCGGCATGGAACTGGCCAATGCCTCCATGCTGGATGAGGGCACGGCCGCCGCCGAAGCGATGACGCTGCTGCAACGGGTCAACAAGAAAAATCGCAGCACCACGTTCCTGGTCGCCGAGGATTGCCACCCGCAGACCATCGCGGTGGTGAAGACCCGCGCCGAGGCGCTGGACATCGCGGTGGTTGTGGGCGATCCGGCTACGCTGCTCGACAGCACCGAGGCGTTCGGCGTGCTGCTGCAATACCCGGGCACTTACGGCCACCTGGAGGATATCTCCCCGCTGGTGGCCAAGGCCCACGCCGCCAATGCGCTGGTGGCGGTCGCCGCCGATATCATGGCGCTGCTGCTGGTGCGATCGCCGGGTTCGCTAGGCGCGGATGTCGTCGTCGGCAACACACAGCGCTTCGGCGTGCCGATGGGCTTCGGTGGCCCGCACGCCGCCTACTTCGCCACGCGCGATGCGTACAAGCGCTCGACACCGGGACGCATCATCGGCGTCTCGATAGACCGGCGCGGCAACCAGGCCCTGCGCATGGCGATGCAGACACGCGAGCAGCATATCCGCCGCGAGAAGGCCACCAGCAATATCTGCACCGCCCAGGCGCTGCTGGCGATCATGGCGACGCTCTATGCGATGTACCACGGCCCGAAAGGCCTGCGGCGTATCGCGACGCGCATCCAGCGGCTCACCGGCATCCTGGCCAAGGGGCTGGCGGACGCCGGCTTTACGGCAGACAACGCCACCTACTTTGACACGCTCAGCTACACCGTGGGCGCGCGGCAGCAAGACATCGTCAAGCGCGCGCTGGCCAGAGGCCTCAACCTGCGCATCATCGGCACGGACCGCCTCGGCATCGCCCTCGACGAAACCACCAGCGCGGACGACATCGCCGCGCTGTGGTCCGCGTTTACCGACGACAGCACCCTGCCTGCCGTGGCGCGGGTGGACGAACAGGTGCGCGAGAACAGCGGCATTCCGGATGATTTGCTGCGCGGCGTTGATTACCTGCAGCACCCGCTGTTCAACAACTACCACTCAGAGACGGAGATGCTGCGCTACATGCGCTACCTGGAAGACAAGGATATCGCGCTCAATCGCTCGATGATTCCGCTCGGCAGTTGCACGATGAAACTGAATGCGACCACCGAGATGTTGCCGGTGACGTGGCCGGAGTTTGCCGGCCTGCATCCCTTCGCACCGGCCGAGCAGACCACCGGCTACCACGCGATGCTGGCGGACCTCGAGCGCATGCTGATCGAGTGCACCGGCTACGATGCGATCTCGCTGCAACCCAACGCCGGCTCGCAGGGCGAGTACGCCGGCCTTATGGTGATCCGGCGTTACCATGAAAGCCGCGGCGACGCGCAGCGCAACGTGTGCCTGATTCCCTCCTCCGCGCACGGCACCAATCCCGCCAGCGCGGCGCTGGCCGGCATGCGCGTGGAGATCGTGGAATGCGATGCGCTGGGCAATATCGATATGGCGGACCTGCGCGCCAAGGCCGAACGCCACGCGCACGACCTGTCCTGCATCATGGTCACCTACCCCTCCACGCACGGCGTGTTCGAGGAATCGATTGTCGAGCTGTGCGAGATCGTGCACCGGCACGGCGGGCAGGTATACGTCGATGGCGCCAACCTCAACGCGCTGGTCGGCATCGCGGCGCCGGGCAAGTTCGGCGCCGACGTGTCGCACCTCAACCTCCACAAGACCTTCTGCATCCCCCACGGGGGTGGCGGCCCCGGCATGGGGCCTATCGGCGTCGGGGCGCACCTGCAGCCGTTCCTGCCCAGCCATCCGGTGATGCCGGTTCCGGGCTTGCCTGCGGATAATGACGTTGTGTCGTCAGCGCCTACGGCAGCGCGTCCATCCTGCCGATCTCCTGGGCGTACATCGCGCTGATGGGCGGCGAGGGTCTGGCGCACGCGACAAAGGTGGCGATTCTTGGCGCCAACTACATAGCGCACCGCCTCAGGGAGCACTACCCGGTGCTCTACACGGGCGGCAGCGGCAACGTGGCGCATGAATGTATTCTCGATATTCGACCGCTCAAGGACGCCAGTGGTATTTCGGAAGAGGACATCGCCAAACGGCTGATCGATTACGGCTTCCACGCGCCCACCATGTCCTTTCCCGTCGCGGGCACGCTGATGGTGGAGCCGACGGAATCGGAATCACTGGCGGAACTGGACCGTTTCTGCGATGCGATGATCGCCATTCGCGCGGAAATTCGCGCCGTGCAAGACGGCGTGCTCGACGCGACTGACAATCCGCTGACGAACGCGCCGCACACGCTGGCCGATGTCGCCGCCAATAACTGGAACCATCCCTATGAGCGCGAGCAGGCCGGCTATCCGGTGCTGTCGCTGCGCCGCTACAAGTACTGGCCGCCCGTGAACCGGGTGGACAACGTGTACGGTGATCGCAACCTGTTCTGCGCCTGCCCGGCGATCGACAGTTACCGACAGGCGGAATAATCGACAAGGCGCGCAGGATAGTCCGGGTTTAATCCGCGCGCCGTTTTACCATCGCTGCAAGTTGCCAATGGGCAATTCGCAGCGATAATAACCATGGCATCCCTAACAATAACGCATCCGCCTGGTGGAGCTATGTCAATGATTCGACGTGCCGCAGCGACACTGTCGCTGACGGTGTTATCGGCGCTGCTCAGCGCCTGTTCCAACTCTTCCGATCCCGGCACGCCGCAAACCAATGAACGGGTTGCGGTGGATGCCGGGTCGTTACGCCTGCTGATCACCGCATCCCCATGGTCGATGACGTTCGTGGACGCGGACGGTGAAGTAGTGCTGGCGGAGTTGGCAGGCTCCGGCACCACGCCGTTCGGCGCGCTGGGACTCTTTCCCGGCCCGCCGCCGCAGGGCAGCGATGGCAGCGCCAGCCTGGCGCCTCTGGAAATGGGCGAACCGCAGATACCCGCGCACCGCGACACCGGCTGGATTCGCGCTACCGAACTGCAGTCATCAGCGATGGAGGGCGATGCCTGGGTGGGCACTGTCGCCACCACGGATCCGGCGTGGACGCTGCAGGTGCGCGCCAAGGTCGACAGCGAGGGCGTCATCGCGATCGCGGTGAGTGCACAGGTAGTTGACGCGCAAGCCAGTGCTCTGCAAGGCAGCGGCGTACAGGCCATGAGCGTCGCGTTTGCCGCCAGCGAAGACGAGCGCTTCGTCGGCTTTGGCGAACGCGGCAACGCCGTCAACCAGGCCGGCAACGTGCTGGAAAATTTTGTTGCCGAAGGACCCTACCAGGACTCTGAATACGTATTCATCAATGCCGTCGTGCCCCCTGCCGGCGTGCGCTGGCGCCCCGATACCACCTACTTCCCGATCCCGTGGCTGCTCTCCTCGCGCGGCTACGGGGTACTGCTGGACAACGACGAACTGAGCTATCACCGCATTGGCACCGGTGCAGAAGCCGCCTGGGCCGTTGAAGTGGAAGCCACCGACCTGGGCTTGCGTGTATTCGCCGGCCCGCAACCCGCCGATGCGCTGCGGCGTTTCAGCGCCGCGCTCGGACGCCAGCCCGACAATTACGCAGCGTGGTTTTTTGGGCCGTGGGTGCAGTCGGACAGGGATACACGCATCGATGAGATGCGCGCGGCCGACGTGCCCACCTCCGTCACCGCGACCTACACCCACTACCTGCCCTGCGGCGCGCAGCGCGGGAGCGAGGATGCATTGCAGGCCCGCAACGCAGCGCGCAATGCGGCGGGCACTGCCGTGCACACGTACTTCAATCCGATGATCTGCGTCGATTTCGTGCCGGAGTTCGACGATGCAGAAGACGCGGGTGCGCTGCTCAAAACGGCATCCGGCGAGACGTACATCTACACCTACCAGGGCTCGCGCAATTTCACCGTGAGCCAGTACGACTTCAGCACGCCCGCAGGCATTAGTGCGTACAAAACGCTGACGGACGAGGCCCTGGCGCACGGCTACGAGGGCTGGATGGAAGACTTCGGCGAGTACACGCCGCTGGACGGCGTGGCGGCGGATGGCAGCACCGGCACGGCGTACCACAACCGCTATGTGCGCGACTACCACTGCGGTGTCGCGGCGGCGACGGCGGACGCGGGCAAGCCGCTGGCGCGTTTCGTGCGCTCCGGCTGGACCGGTTCGGCGGCCTGCTCGCCCATCGTCTGGGGCGGCGACCCCACCGTCGGTTTTGGCTTCGACGGACTGGAATCGTCGGTGTACCAGGCGCTGTCGCTGGGCACCTCCGGCGTGGGCATCTGGGGCTCCGATATCGGCGGCTTCTTCGCGTTCCCGCCAAACTCACTGACGCCCGATTTGTATGATCGCTGGATTCAGTTCGGCGCGCTGTCGGTGGTCATGCGCAGCCAGAAAGACGGCTTCAACCTGCTGTCGCCCACGCCGAGGCCGCAGCCCTGGAGCGAGGAGCACCAGAGCCTGTGGCGCAAGTACGCCAAGCTGCACACCCAGCTATACCCGTATATCCAGGCCGCCGCCGAGGAGTACTACGCGAGTGGCATGCCCCTCATGCGCCATCACCTGCTGACTGACCCGCAGGATGCGCAGGCGCACGGCCGCGACGACCAGTACCTGTTTGGCCCCAACCTGCTGGTGGCGCCGGTACTGACGGCGAATACGACCACGCGCACGGTCTACCTGCCCGAGGGCGACTGGATCGAGTGGTGGCGTTCCGCAGCGTACCGTGAAGACGACGGCAGCTTTGCACTGGGCGACCTGCTTATGCACACCGGTGGCAGCGAGATCACTGTTGCTGCACCGCGCGAGGAAATCCCGCTGTTCGTGCGCGCCGGCGCGCTGATTCCGCTGCTGGCGCCCGATGTGTACACACTGGCGGAGCACGGCGCGGATGATCCCACGGTGATCCGTCTCGCCGACCGGCTGGATCAGTTGCACCTGCTGGCCTTTCCGCGCGGCGAATCGAGTGGGAGCTTCTACGACACGGGCACTTACACCTGAGTCCAACGCGCAAGACACCCGGCTCCCGCTTTTTAGGGCTGGGCGTTCGCCATGCTGACCTGATCCACCGGCGATTGCGCACGCTGCACAGCCAGCAGCGCCATCTCCAGTTGCAACAGGCGATCTTCCTGTTTCAGCAGCGAATCACGTAGCACCGCGATCTCCGCATCCTTGTTGGCCAGGTTGGCCTCCTGCTCAGCGCTCGCTGCGGCCAACTCCGCTATCCTTGCCTTCTCGGTTTTCGCGACCGTCGTCAATACCGCAACGATATCCATCGGCGACAGCGACTTGTGGTCCTGGCTGGCTACCAGCTCGGGTACATCCTCAGCAATAAACCCGACGTACTCTTCGTCCCGTGAGTTTTTGTACACATAGCGTACAGGCGATAATCCCTCCAGGGCTGCATTCGCATCCTCGGCGCTCAGCGCTTCGATATTGTCCTTCAGCTCGCGCGAGGAGGCGTTGGTCCATACGCCACCCGTCGTCAGGTGAGCGCCATTCCAGACATTGATGGCCTGGCTGGCAGCGACCGTTTGCGTCCCTATACCCAGCTTGTTACTGCCGGGAGTGGCACTGAACACACCGTACAATAGCGGTGTCGTTTGATTGTTGGAGATATACAGCCTGTTATTGCCCGTCTCGTTATAGCCTGCTTCTTGCCCGATAAAAACATTGCGACTGCCTGCCTGGATGCTATACCCCGCAAGGTTACCCAACGCCACGTTTCTTGAACCCGTAGTGAGGCTGAACAGGGCAGCATGACCCTGGGCGGAATTATTGTTCCCGGTCGTATTGGACGCCATCGCGTTAGCGCCGACCGCATTGTTAAAGCTGCCGGTCGTGGTTCTCTCCATCGTGCCCGATCCAACGGCCGAGTTGAACCTGGCGGTGGTGCTCGCGAAAAGGGCTTTGTCACCCAACGCCGAGTTATCGTTGCCGGTGGTGTTGGATCCAAGGGCTAGATACCCGGTGGCCGTGTTGTCGTAGCCGGTGGTGTTAGCGAAGAGCGAAAATGCGCCATTGGCCACGTTCCTGATGCCAGTGGAGTTGGCGCCCAGCGCAAAAACACCGATCGCCACGTTGGAATCGCCGGTGGTGTTGGAACCCAGCGAAAAAGCACCGCTGGCCACGTTGGATCCGCCGGTGGTGTTGGCAAGGAGTGAATAAGAACCGCTGGCCGTGTTGAATTCGCCGGTGGTGTTGCTTTCGAGCGCACGCGCCCCACTGGCCGTGTTGTCGCTGCCAGTGGTGTTGGCCCAGAGTGCCCCAACGCCAATGGCCGTGTTTTGGTTGCCGGTGGTGTTGTAATAGAGCGTGGTAAGACCCTGCGCCGTGTTGTAGGTGCCGGAGGTGTTGCTATAGAGCGATTGATTTCCGTTGGCCGTGTTGCCAATGCCGTCGACATTGGAATACAGCGATTGAAAGCCAACGGCCATGTTGCAGCAGGCGGCGGTGTTGGAGAAGAGCGACTGAGCGCCAAACGCCGTATTCTCGAGGCCTTCGATATTGGAAGTGAGCGAAAATGCCCCGAGGGCCGTGTTGTAGTTGCCAGTGGTGTTGAGGCGCAGAGCCTCCTCACCGAAAGCTGAATTGTAAGACCCGGTGGTCACGCTATCGAGAGCAAGATTACCCTGGCTTGTATTCCCGACCTGAGCATGCGCCTGGGCCGAACCCAGCGCCAGGGCACTTGCCAGGGAGAGGTAAATTGCTGTTCGTTTATTGGTATTCATCAAGTTGAGCTCCATTGTTGTTAATGATTTTTGATTGGTGTCCGTTCGGGATTTCAATTAACCGGATCAGCGCCCAGCGATGACAAATATTCCGCCATCTCGGCTTCGCCACGCGCTACGTCCTCGCTGATTCGTGCATCGCGTATTCGCAACTGCTCGTCCCGCCTGCTGACCATGTCGGCATCCAGTTGCGCGCGCTTCTCCGCCATAACTGCTTCCCGCTCCACACGTCGGGCCTCCATTTGAGCGTCCATCCCCTCCTGATCGGTTCCCGTCGAAGACACCTGGGCAGCGTCGTTGCGCTGCCCAACCGGTGCATCGGGAGGCGAACTGGTACGATTTGCGATCGGCAGGGCGTTTGCCTGTTCCACGCTCGGGGCGCTGGATGTACTGCCCGGGGAGGTGTTTGCTGCGATATCGTCAGTAGCAGCGAGAATGGTCAGGCCGACCAATGTCTCGCCATTGTCCTTCCACTCCATGGAATAACTCATACCACCCAACAACTTCTTGAAGGCGACCTTTATCGGTTGGTTCTGTATATCGGCGCTAACCAGCGGATTGAGGCCCGCCGGCGTCGTCACGAATATCCCCATTTGCTTACTGACCGCTCTCAACACAGAGTCCAGCGCTTCATCCTTCGCCACGATCGTCAGATTGGGGTGCTGGTACTCGACCTCCGCCGCTGTGCTGCCCATCGAAAGACACACCAGCACGGCTGCCTGAAGCGTTAAGAGTGTTCGTTTGTACACGTTCTATCTCCTGTGCCGCAGTGAGTTCAGTGACACGTACTCCACTCGTCGGCGATTATTCAAATAAGGGAGCAATTTGAGTCGGTCGAGCTGACCTGTCACTCGACCGATCGACCACGCAGTCTGTTGGCCAGAATTATCTCTTTCTGTAACAGCCGCTCTTCCAGCTTCCCGTTGGTAAGTCCCACTTTCGCGAGCGAGCTGCGCAATGACACCACCTGCTTATAACGTTCTACTTTTTTTCAACCACGGTAGTCAATATGCCAAAATGCACAAATGGCTGACATAAATCACACATACATCACAAATCCGCAGGCAACAGCGATTTTCGCCTCCCTTGACCTTGCTGGCCCAGGCATTTTTCGATCGGTATGAGATGTTGCTGCGCATGGAGTTAACGCCGAACGATGTGAGAACATCGCCAGGCGGCTGATCGATTACGGCTTCACGCCCTCACCCTATCCGGTGCGCGTCGCTGCGCCGCTACAAGTACTTCCAGGATATCCATTGCGCGATGCGGTCCGATGCGCCCGCTGCAGCAGGCATTGCGGTCGCTAGGCTAACCTGATCCGCAGGAGTTTTGCCGCTATGCAACGCAAGTAGCGCCAGCTCCATCTGCGCGAGGCGCTCTTCCTGCCGGGAAAGCGATGCACGCAACGACGCGATCTCGGCATCCTTGCTGGCCTGCTGCTCGCTGATCGCTGTGGTCAACGCCGCAATCTCCGCTTTTTGATTCTTGGTCACCGTCGTCAACACCGCCACGATATCCATCGGCGACAGCGACTTGTGGTCATTGCTCGCCACCAACTCGGGCACATCCTCAGCGATAAACCCGACGTACTCTTCCTCGCGCGAGTTCTTGTAAACATAGCGCACCGGCGATAATGCCTCCAGGGCTGCATTCGCATCCTCGGTGCTGAGCGTTTCGATATCGTCTTTCAGCTCACGCGAAGAGGCATTGGTCCACACACCGCCCTTGGTCAGGCGAGCGCCGTTCCACACCGCGATGGTATCGCCCGACGCAATGTTCTTCGTGCCGATGCCCAACTTGTTCTCGGCGGGCTCATAGCTGAACCGCCCATAGATCAACGGCGTCTGCGGATTGTTGGTGATATACAGCGTGTCGCTGCCTGTTTCCGCAAAACCCGCGTTCCAGCCGAGAAAGACATTGCCGCTGCCCGTCTGGTTGTTGTATCCGGCCGT
>JADJAL010000039.1 GCA_016704305.1 Haliea sp.
CTCCACGATGATCATCGACCAGTTTTATAGTGAGCCCAACAGGCGCGTCTTTCTCACCGCGCGAGCAGAAGGTGGTAATTTCGCCGAGCAGATGGCGAACGACTTCAACCCGCTGCACGATGCGGATGCCAAGCGTTCTGCATCCCCGGCGACCTGCTGTTTGCCGTCATCCTTGCAAATCACGGCGTCAGCCAGCACAGCAGTTCATTTTCCGAATGGTAACTGCCGGCGTGGAACTGGTATTACCGGAGCCCTCGGGTGGGTTACACATCCAACGATACCAACGGGCGCAGTATCTACAGGTCAAACGCGCGGGCGACCTGACGCACATGCGGACTCGTTGATCCGCAATCTCACGCAAGCTACGATCAATTTTCTGGCCAGACCTTCCCCACAAATACTGGTGCCATTGCTCGCCGAGCAGCGGGTTACGATTCATCGAGCGGCCCGCGGCGAGTTTACGGAAAGCATGCCATCGACCTGGACCGACTGGATATCACCCGTCCGGTGCTGCGGGCTGACTACAACCAGCTGGAAATCAACAGCAAGCGCGGCGGCGTCAGGACTGGCGTTCCATCGGAGGGTGGCGAAATCGTCGGTCGCTTGGTAAAAAAGCCACGTGAAACTTGGGAGGCCTGCCGGGAGTACGACAGAGGACGTTACATGGTGGGCGCCACCAACCCGACCTATACCCGCGCAACAGGCAGTGTCTTGCAGCGCGCTGAACGGTTGTAGACACGATGGGCAGAAATTTTCCACGGCGTCTGGCACGCTGGTGTATTCAATAGTCGACTCCCTCGCATTGTTCTCAATCGTGACCGCAGTTGCGCACGTAGTCGAGATAGTGTTCCGGCGCAAAAATTTTGCCCGCGTTATCCGCCACCACGATGCTGCCGGACTACACCAGTCCACACTGCTCGATCAGTTGCAGGTCGGGTGTGTACAGGTCCTTCCAGTGATCGAGAAACACGAGGTCAAAGCGGCCCTCCAGGGTGCTGATCGTTTGCTGGAAGGCCCATGCTCAAGGCATGATCTGGTCCGACAGACCGGCCATTTCATTGCCGCTTGAGGAAGCTCGCCACCGCATCCTTGTTGATCTCGATCGAGGTAATCGTTGCGCCACGTCCGAGTGTGCTGGCGATCATGATGGATGATAACCGCAGTAAGCGCCCGGTTCAACACGCGGGCGTTGGCTGGCAACCGCTACACCAACTCCTCGATCAACGGGCCTTTCAATGGCCCCGAGGCTCATCAGCCAGCGCTCGTTCTGGGCAAATGTCCAAGTGCGCAGCACGTCGTCCGGGTCGCCTGCGCGCGTGCCGCGCCACATACTGTGCTGCCTGCCTCAGTCCTCGGTGGCGCGCCCTTCAGTCTGTCGATAAGGCTTGTGACGTCGTCTGGGCGTAAACGCCAGTGCGGACGGGTGCGGAAACGCCACATTGCATATCTTTTGAACTCCTTCTTCGCTGCGTTGTATAACCGGCCGGGCTGCGCGATGACCGCTACTTCCAGCCCCTAAATTTTCCGTCATCTCCTTTGCCGGACCTCGAAGGCGGTGCGTAACTGCAACAGCTTATCCGGATTTCGATCCGAAGTGTCATAGGATTCGCGCGGGTCGCCGTCCAGGTCGAACAGCCACTCCTTCTTCGGCATGCTGACACCCACTGGCAATTGGTCGGTACCGTACAAAACTCCCGCCGGACCGCGGTACTTGAACTGTTGGTCGCGCACTGCGAACAGGTATTCGCCGTCGTAGTAGTACAGGTAGTCATGGGGTGACGGACCGCCCTCGGTCAACACCGTGAGGATGCTGCGCCCATCGAGCACGCGATCCGCCGGCGGCGGCACCGCAATATCTCCAGTGCCGTCGGCAACAGGTCGATACCCATGGCCATTGCAGCCGGTCCTGCCAGGACTGATGCGCGCCGGCCAGTGTGCGATGAACGGCACCCGCATACCGCCCTCAAACGTATTGCCCTTGCGGCCGCGCTGGTTGCCGGCGTCGCCGAGAAACCAGGGGCCGTTGTCCGACGTGATGATGATCAGCGTGTTCTCCAATGTGCCGGTGCGCCGCAGCGCGGCGACCAATGCGCCAACACTGTCATCGATCTCCTCCATGACATCGCCATACAGGCCAGCCCTGGACCGGCCGCTGCGCTCGGCCCTTACCGACAGCGGGTCGTGCGGGAAATTGTGGGCAAAATACAGGAAGAAAGGTTCATCGGCGTGTGCCTCGATGAAACGTGTTGCGGCCTCGGTGTACTGCTGCGTGAGGTAGACCTGTTCGGCAGGTGCCGGGACGGCGATCTCGCGGTTGTCGTAGAGCGCGAACGGTTCCATGTCGTTGCTGTACAGCGCGCCAAAATAGCTGTCAAGCCCATGTCGTTGGGCAGCGACGGGCTGTGGTCGCCGAGATGCCATTTCCCCACCATGCCGGTGGCGTAACCGGCGGCCTTGAGCAGGTCGGCCAGCGCGATCTCCTCGGCGGCAGGCGCACATGACCGGTGGATTGGTGGCCGCATGAAGGCGGCATCCTGGAGACTGCCGGTGGGGGAAGACCAGGTTGGGCAGGCCGGCACGTGGTGCGAGGCGGCCCGTCAGATAGCCGGCGCGTGACGGCGTGCACACCGGTGAGGGCGAGTGGAAGTCGCTGAGCACCACGCCATCCGCTGCCAGTTGATCGATGTTCGGCGTCGCGATCATCGCGCTGCCCTTCGCGCCCGCGCCGATGTCGCCGTAGCCCATGTCGTCGTAGAGGATAAACACGATATTCGGGGCGCGCCCTGCGGTAACCTTGTGTTCGTTAATTTGCCCCAGGTAGTCGCGCTTGGACGCTAGCTTCGCCGCGTCATCGGTCTGCCCGCTGGTGGCCGCACGATAGCCGATGAACAGCGCGAGCAATACGACCAGCAGTAGCAGCGTGCCGAGCAGGGCGGTCAACCTGTGCCATAGAAAGGCGAGCAATTTCATCAGCGTTCACTTCTCCAGCCGGCGCCAGCGCTGGCGTTGTAGATTGCTGCAACGAGTATGGATACTTGCACATTCGTCTGCTTCACTCAAATTGCCATGTGCTGTACCATGGTGGCGAAATCGATGTGACTGGGAAGCGGGTATGAGGAATCTTAAGGCAAGGTCATCCTGGTCTGCGGTGGTGCCACCGGTATCGGCGCCGCCACCGTGCGGCGCTTGTGTGCGACGAGGGCGCGCGGGTCGGTATCGGCGACTTCAATATCGCGGCGGCGCGGGCGCTGGCGACGGAACTGAATGCCGCTGGCGGTGATGTCGTCGCCTGGGAATACGACCAGGCCGATGAATCCTCGATCAATTCCATGGTCGCATCCGCGCTCGCGCATTTTGGCCGGCTGGACGGCCTGTTCGTTAACGTCGCCGACCTGCAGACGGTCCTCTCGGACGGGGATATTCTCAGCAATGACTGCGCGCTGTGGGAACGCACCCTGCGGGTAAACCTGATTGGCACGGTACTCCTGGTGCGCGCGGTATTGCCGACAATGCTGGCGCAGGGTTGCGGCGCGATCGTGCTCACGTCCTCGGATGCGGCGGTAGCTGGCGAACCGGAGCGGCCCGCCTACGCGCGGCCTCCCAAGGCGGGTGTCAATTCGCTGTCCCGTCACATCGCCTCGAAGTGGGGCCGCCAGGGCATTCGCTGCAATGCGGTATCCCCCGGGTTTGTATTGACCGAGCAGCTGGACGCCAATATGTCCCAGCAGATGAAAGACTGGATGCTCAAGGGTGCCCGCAGCCCGCGCCACGGCGCGCCGCAGGATATTGCCAGCGCGGTCGCCTACCTCCTGTCGGACGACGCGGAATGGGTGAACGGCCAGGCATGGCGGGTCAACGGCGGAGTCAGTTACGCAAATTAAGAGAAGGAGTGGAACACAATGATTACCGCAAACAGCGTCTCCAGTGAGGAGATTGTGATCAACGCACCCGCGCAAGTGGTCTGGGATGTAATCCTGGACTTCGACAACTATGGCTTGTGGAACACCTTCTGCCCAGGCATGAAGGGCAAGCCGGTCGTGGGGTCACCGCTTCAGATGATGGTGGACATGGGCAACGGTCCCCAGTTACAGGTGGAGTATGTGACGAAAGTTGAGCCCATCCACACCATTGTCTGGTCGATGGAGAACAAGCCCGGCGACCCGATACACGCGGATCGCATGCAGCGTGTTACGCCTATCGATGACCGCAGCTGCCGCTATTGGAGCGTCGATGAATTCAGCGGTGAATTCGCCGGCCCGATGATCGAGCAGATGGGTAAGCTGGTGGAGAAAGGGTTTAACGACTGCGCCCTGGGTCTGAAGAAGCGTGCGGAGGAACTCTACAAAGCAGGTAATTGTTGAGATAGCGCGAGGTATAGGGAAGTGAGTAAACTTGACGCCAGGACAAGGACCGCAAGTAAGCCAGGTGAAAATGTGCAACAAAATCCGCAAAGCGATTCGCAGCGTATTGGGTAAACCGCCCGCGAGTACGTCGGAAAATCCCGCGAGTACGCCAGGCGATGACGTGCAGGTGCTGCGCGACCTGATTGCGGCGAATAGAGTCGAACCGGACCAGCAACGTGAGATTCGGATCCGGGACCTGCGGCTGACTACTGTGCCGGCTACGATGCGCGGCGCGCAGTCGGTAGCCAATGAAGCGTTACCTTTACGCTATGAGCAATCAATGCCGACCTGCTCCCCCGCCGAACTCTCGGCAAAGATGGTTCGAGCAGCGTTTGCCGAGCCGGGTTGCCTCTACGTGCCCGGTGTTCTTGGAGCGGCGGAAGTCGAGGAATTGCGCGTTGCGATAGAAACGGCGCATGCGTCCTGGGACGAAAAGCCGCGCAATCCTTGCTGGAGAAATCCCCCCAAAATACCGAATCGCGAGGATGCCACCAAGCTTGCAGGCGCCCGCAGCATGGCGCACGACATCGGAGGATTCCTGGCGGTTGATTCACCAAGGGCGTTGTTCAAGAGTTGCGATATGCTCGAGCGGCACGGATTGGTTGACCTGGCGCGGAACGTCCTCGGCGAGGCGCCGGCATTCTCTGCCAGCAAATTCGTATTGTGGCGCGTTCCCAGTGTCGGGCCCGAGGCAGGCTGGCACCAGGACGGACGCTTTCTTGGCGATAAGCATGAGATCAGGTCACTGAATGTATGGACTGCCCTGACCGACTGTGGGCAGGGTGAGGATGCGCCCGGCATGGAATTGGTGCTTGAAAACCTCGACTATTACCTGACCGCCACTGAAGAAAGTCATTTCGACTGGTCCGTTTCCGACCGGCAGGTGGACAGCTTTCGCGCGCGCGTGCCTGTCGTTGTTCCGCGTTTCAAAGCCGGCGACATGTTGTTATTTGACCACTGGCTGCTGCACCGCTCGTGGCGCATACCTGGCATGACCACGCAACGCTATGCGATCGAATCGTGGTTTTTCGCCCCGTCCGCCTTTCCCGGTGGTCGCGTGCCGATGCGGGCTTGAACTAAACTCCGATGCCGGGTGCGCGCGTGTTGTGGCTGTTGTCGGGCTGCGGCAGGCTGGCCAGGGCGAGACTGCTGCCCGCCATAAACACGATGGTCAGCGACAGAAACGGCACATAGCTCCCTGAGTGGTCATACACCGCGGCAGCCGCCAGCGGGCCGAACGCCGTGCCGATCGACAGCGCGGTGAGCAATCCACCGTAGATCGTGCCAAAGTTTTTCATGCCGAAGTGCTTCGTTGTCAGGTACACGATCACGTCTATCTCCGAGCCCAAAGTCAGCCCGATCACGATGGCGGCGGCGGACTGCGCCAGTGCGTTGGGGCCGCCCTGCAACAGCAAAACGCAGGCGAGGATCGGCAGCAGGAAAATCACCGCGCCCACCCGTGAGGCGCGAAAATGGTCGAGCAGGTAGCCGGTGCCCAGACGCCCGACGATCGACGAAATGCCTATCAGGGACGCCACGCTGGCGGCGGCCAAACGCTCCGTCCCGGCATTGGTCAGGATGGGAATGAAATGCACAACCAGCGCAATGATGGTAAACGTGAACAACACGCTGGCCACGAACAAACGGGCGAACACCAGTGAACGCAAACCTTCGGCTGCGCTCACACCGGTGAGTGGCGCAGCCATGCTCGTCGCCTCCTGCTGTTCGGCGGATTTGACGTCGCGCGCACCGCGGAAAAACAGCAGCAACAGCGGAAACGTGATCGCGACCCAGATCCCGCCTTCGACGGCAAACGCGGTGCGCCAGCCGTAGGTGTCAATCAGCCAGGTGGCGAGCAGTGGGAATACCGTGGCAGCGAGTGATGCGCCGCTGAGCGTCACGGCCAGCGCCATCCCGCGCGACGTGGCAAAGCGACTGGCGACAGCGCTGGTCCAGATGGTCGCCTGAACCGGCAGCGTGGCGAAGGCCAGCATGCCCCACAACAGGATCCAGTTCGCCTGTTCGCCGGTGGCGGTTCCGAGTAGCGCGAACGCACCCGTGGTCAACAGGACGCCGACCAGGCCGACCGCACGTGGCCCAATGCGATCCACCAGCATGCCGATCGCGATGCAAAAAACGGCGTTGATCACGGTGGCGATGGTCAAGCCGCTGGTGACCTGCGTGCGCGACCAGCCGAACGCCTCCTGGATCGGCTCGATGTACGGGCCGAGGCCGTAAATGTGGATCACACTCGTCGCATAGCCCAATGCGGCCACGACCGGCAGCATGCCGTACTGGCGCCATTCTTTACTGGCGGTCGGGTTGAGGTCACTCATCGGAAGGGTATTGCTGTCGTCGATTCACACTGGGCGAGCGGTGTGTGCACAGTGCCAAATCTCACCGGCACTGGCAATTTGTAATTCGCCCTCTTTTACAGCGCCTCGGTTTGCGGCGCTGGCGACCGCTTGTGCTTGCCCCACCCATTGCCCGTGTCATACGTGCCGAACAGCCAGTCGTAGAGCAGCGAGATGGTGGCAAAGTTGCCGCCGATAAACCTGGCGTGATGCACATGATGCATATCGGACATGTATTTGAGGTACTTGAAGGGGAAGTGGTCCACTTCCATCAGGTCATGGTTGTGCTGGTTGATGGCGGAAAATGCGACGAAGGTCGTAATCGCGGTGATCACATGGAAGTCACCCAAAACACTGGCCAGAGCGGCGAAGGTGACGCCGTACAGCGCGATGCCGAGGCAAGTTTCAATCGGGTGCAGGTAGGCCGAATCCATTCGACACGGGTTCTTCATCTGGTGGTGCACGGCGTGCACCCACTTCAGCGGGGCGCCGAGCGGACCGTCGTGGAACAGGAAACGGTGCACGAGGTAGTAGAAAAAATCGTAGACCATCAGGATGATCACGATATCCAGCAACACCTTCCACCACGGTTGGGCGGCTGCGGTCACGTTGAATGGCACGATCAAGATAAACACGGCCAACTGCGTGAGCAAACCCCACTTTTTGCTGCGATTCTGGATAGGCGGATAGTAGCTGCGCGCGACCCGCTCGCGGGCTGCCGCGACATTGAGCTGTCGTGTCGCATTCCTGTGAAAGCAGGTAGCGATCCTCTTCCCGGTGCATATTCAGGATCAGTTTTTCCTGATTGGAGGCAAGCCAGGTCTGCTGCATGCCCCTGGAGCGCAGGCCCTGCTGGATGCGCGGGAGATTCGCGAGGTCCTGCTGTGGTATCAGCCCCACCTGAGCGGGGTCGGTGACCTCCTCGACAACGGCGCGCGCCGTGGCGGTGCCGGCCGGGAAGGTTTTGTGGAGCGTATCTCGAACGTGCAGCGGTTGGGGTCGGTGGGGTGCGGCAGCGCGATACAGCACGGCATTGCCAGCTTGCAGCAGCACCAGGATATTCGGGAACAGGTAGGTGACGCCGCCCCAGCGTCCGATGATCTCGGGTGTCATCGCGGGCATGGGTCGATTCTGCGCGGCCGCGGTTGCATATTGCAGCTTTACGTATTCGGCGCCGAGGTTGGCATCCGGCGGCAGATCCTTGTCCTTCAGGGTCAGCAGCAGATCGATATCCTCTTTGAGGATCATGCCGCCCAATCCTTCGGCCGTAAGGTTCATGCGCGCCGCCATTTCCTGCAGCCGATCGTCGCTTGGCTTCACCTCCTGCACGTGGCCCGCAATGGGTGTCTTGTCGCCGCCCCAAAACTGGCCGTGCCCCTTGTCGAACACATCGTAGACCAGGTCCCGGTACATCATGGGGCCGTCGTCGCGTTCGCCATACACCACTTCGCTGCCGACTTTCTCCAGCTGGGGATGGGTGGCCGAGACATGGTATGCCTCGAAGAATGCTTCCTGGGCGACTTTCCAGTTACAGGCAATTTCGGCGCGCTTCCACCAGATATGGCGCATGTCGGCCAACACGATCGCGTCGAAGAACTGGCGCAGCGGGGCTATGAAGTCGTCGAAGGAATCGCGGGGGTTGGGGTCAAGATTGATAAACACAAAACCGGCGTACACGTGGCAGTGCACGGCGCGCATGGCGACATCGCTGTCCTGCAACTGGCCGCCGTGGAACTCGTTGCGTTCCAGCACTTTATTTATCCTGCCATCCAGGTCCCAGCGCCAGCCATGGAACGGGCAGATGATCCTGTCGCCATCGAAATGGCCGCAGCCCTCCCCCAGCGTGGTGCCGCGATGCGGGCAGAAGTTGTAATAGGCCTTGATGGAGTCCGCGTCCACCCGCACCAGCAGGATGGACTGCTCGCCAATCTTGTACGTCGTGTAATCGCCCTTGCCTGGGATTTCGTCGACCCGGGCGGCGACCTGCCATACGCAGCTCCACAGTTTTTCGAACTCAAGATGCGCAAATTCCGGGTCGGTGTAGCGGCCAACGGCCACGCCGCCGGGCAAGGTGCGCCAGCTGGGTGGCCAGCTGTCCTGCTGTGCAGGCTGGGCGCTCTCGATTGCTGGTCTCGAAGGGGATAAACCACTCATACAACGCTCCTGTTATCTGGATATCGGGCGGTGGGTCCACAGTTGGGGGCCAGTCTATGCCAAGTATTAAACACCATTGTTGATCAGGATCAATGTCGCGGCGTGTCGCCTGGTCCACAGTAGCGGACCTGGATAACACTGCGGAGCACCTGCTATGAAAATGGGCGATATGGTCATAATCAGCGTGGACGATCACGTTTGCGAACCGGCCGATACCTTCACGCGACACCTCAAGGGCGGTGACCTGGCCACCGCTCCCCAGTTCCACACCACTAAAACCGGCGCCAACTACTGGACCTACCAGGGCAACCTGCTGGCCTCGGTTGGCCTCAATGCCGTGGTGGGCCGCGTGCCGGAAGAGTACGGCATGGAGCCGCAATCGCTGGACCAGATGCGCAAGGGGTGTTTTGACGCCAAAGCCCGCCTGCAGGACATGGACATCAACGGCATCGCTGCGTCACTCAATTTTGGCTGCATTGGCGGCTTCGATGGCAGTCGCTGCTTCCACGCCGCGCCCGACAGGGACCTGGCACTGGTTCACCTGCGCGCCTATAACGACTGGCACATCCTGGAGTGGTGCGGCACCGATTCCGCGCGGTTTATCGCCTGCGCCCTGCTGCCGACCTGGAACATGGACGCGACCGTGGCGGAAATCAGGCGTGTCGCCGCGCTGGGTTGCACCTCGGTGACGCTGAGCGAAAACCCGACCCGGATCGGCCTGCCCAGCATCCACAACGCGTACTGGGAGCCGATGTGGAAGGCGCTGGTCGAGCACGACATCACCATCTGCCTGCACATCGGCTCGGGTAATCCACAGCCCCATGCCTCTGACGAGACGCCGATTGAAGCCTGGATCAGCACGATGCCCATGTCGATCGCTGTGGGTGCGGCGGACTGGCTGCAACTGTCGGCATTGCAGCGTTACCCGGATATGAAAATCTTCCTGTCCGAAAGCGGTATCGGCTGGATTCCGTATTTCCTCGAGCGCTCCGACTACGCCCACTGGCGGCACAAGGCCTGGACCCACTCCGGCTATGGCGGCGGTTGCCCAGCGAGGTGTTCCGCAAGCACTTCATGACCTGCTTTATCGATGACAGGTTCGGCCTCAAAAACCTCGATGCGGTCGGGGAGGACATGATCGCCTACGAATGTGACTATCCGCACTCCGACACCCTGTGGCCGGAAGTGCCCGAGTATTTGTGGGCCAGTGTGAAGCATCTCAACGACACGCAGATCGACAAGATCACCCACCTCAATGCCATGCGCTGGCTGCGCTTTGACCCGTTCAGCCGCTACCAGCGCGAGCAGATCAATGTCGGTGGCTTGCGCGCGAAAGCGGCCGCGGCGGGCGTCGACACCACGCCAATTTCAACCGGCGGATCAGCGCCGCTCGCTGCCGGAGAGAGCCGGCGCCGGGTGACCTCTGGCGATGTCATGCAGATGATGCAACGGCAGGCCGAACTGCTCGAAAACTGATGGCCAAACATTTCACATCGACACCTGTTATTTCTGGAGGATAAAAACATGAGCGCAGCGACACAGCAGGCAGTTGATGCCTTTGAAGACATAGCGCCGCTGATTGGCAGTCGGGTCCACCTGAAAAAGGCAGACCTGCTCAGCGGTGAATACGGCGCCGCGCTGCGGGATCTACTTGCGCGGCGGGGGGTGCTGGTGTTCCCCAGGATCGATTTCACGGACGATGAGCAGGTCGCCTTCACGCGCACCATCGGCGAGTTCATGCCGGAACTGGCCGGCCAGACCGTGTACAACATTTCCCTGGATATTGCGAAGAACCCGAACCGTGATTACCTGAAAGGCTCCCTGTTCTGGCACATCGACGGCACCATGAACCAGCGGCCCATCGGCGCTGCCGTGCTGACCAGCAAGGTCCTGCCAACGTGGGGCGGCAATACCGAGTTCTGCAACACCTACGCGTCCTACGACGCGCTGCCCGCAGAGCGCAAGCGTGACATCGACGGACTGCGCGTGGTGCACGCCATGTGGGCCTCGCAGCTCTACCACACGCCAGAACCCACGCAGGTGCAACTGGAGGACTGGTTCCGCATGGGCGACACCGAACTGCCGCTGGTGTGGAAGCATCAATCCGGGCGCAAGTCACTGATCCTGGGCAATACCGCGCAATACATCGTCGGCAAGAGCGCGAGGGAAAGCGCAATGCTGCTACACAGCCTGCGCGAGTGGGCAACGCAGCCGCAATTCGTCTACAGCCATGCATGGACCAGGGGCGACGCCGTGATGTGGGACAACACCGGCACCATGCACCGGGCCATGCCCTATGACCCGGACTGTGGGCGCTTACTGCACCGCACGAAAACCGCCGGTGCCGAAGCGTTTGCCTGACCATCGATCCGCAGGAGATAACAGATGATAAATACCAAGTCCCCGGGCCTGCCGAGCGCGGCGGAAATCGATATCGCTGCCCTGCGCCAGCAATACCGCCAGGAGCGCGACCAGCGAATGCGCAAGGACGGGCAGGCGCAGTACCTGAAGCGAGTAGACGATCTTGCCGATGCCTACGAGGCTGACCCCTACACGCCACGAAGCCCGCGCGCGCCGCTGGACGAGGAAACGGATGTCGTCGTCCTCGGCGGCGGTTGGTCGGGCATCCTGGCAGGCGTGCAACTGCGGGAAAACGGCATCAGCCGCTTTCGCCACATCGATCACGCCGGCGACTTTGGCGGTGTCTGGTACTGGAACCGCTACCCCGGCCTGCAATGCGACAACGACGCCTACTGTTACCTGCCGCTGCTCGAAGAAACCAGTTTCATGCCGTCGAAAAATTCACTGACGGGCACGAGATCGCAGTACTCGCAGTTGATCTGCCGCAAATACCGACTCTATGACAACGCGCTGTTTCACACGATGGTGGATGCGTTGCGCTGGGACGAGAAACTGCAGCGCTGGCGCATCACCACAAGACAGGGGGATGATATTCGCGCCCGCTTCGTCATCATGGCCAACGGCCTGTTGAACATCCCCAAACTGCCCGGCATAGCGGGTATCCATGAATTCAAGGGCCACAAGTTTCACACGGCGCGCTGGGACTATGAATACACCGGGGGTACGGAGAAGAGCCCCGTGCTGGACAAGCTGGCCGGCAAGCGTGTCGCGCTGGTCGGTACCGGCGCCACGGCGATACAGCTGGTGCCGTATCTCGGCAAGTACGCCAAAGAATTCTACCTGTTGCAGCGCACGCCCTCCTGCATCGATTCGCGCAGGAACTCCCCGACAGACCCGCAGTGGGCGAAAACATTGCAGCCCGGCTGGCAGGCCGAGCGACGCGCCAATTTTCATCGCGGCGCCAATGAGGCCTTCAGGCCTGGGGAAAAGGACCTGATCTGCGATATCTGGACCGAGGTCAATCGCAACATTGCCGCGGAACTGGAGGAGCAGGGCTGGCCGAACCTGGACAAAGCGGAACTGGCAGCGCGCTACGAGGAAATGGATTTCCGCGTGATGGAGCGCCTGCGCCGTCGGGTGGATGATCTGGTCGAAAACCCGGAGACGGCGCGATTGCTCAAGCCGTGGTACCGCTACCAGTGCAAGCGCCCCACCTCCAACGACGAGTACTACCAGACGTTCAACCGCCCCAACGTGAAACTGATCGATGTCTCCCGGACGCAGGGCGTGGAGCGGCTGACGGCAAAGGGCTTTATCGCCGATGGCGTGGAGCATGAAGTCGATTGCATCATGTTCGCCAGTGGCTACGAGGTCACCAGCGACCTGGATCGGCGCTGGGGTATCCCGGTATTTGAAGGTCGCAACGGGCTTTCCATGTACGAGAACTGGGATGGGGGATACAAGACCCTGCACGGCATGATGACGCACGGCTTCCCCAATCTTTTCACCACCGGTTATTACCAGGGCGGCCTCAATTCATCGCTCACGCTGAACTTTGAGGAGCAGGTCAAACACATGGTCTACATCATCGCGGAGATGTTGAATCGCGGTGCCGTGAGCGTGGAAGCCAGCGCTGCTGCCCAGGATGCTTGGATTCGGCACATGCGGGAAACGGAAGTCGACAGGACCCAGTGGATTCACGATTGCACGCCCGGCTATTTCAACAATGAGGGCGAGCCCGATGTGGACGCGAACGGCAACGAAAAATACCGCTTCTACCTGGGCGAAACCTACGGCCCCGGCTGGGATGCCTTCGTGAATATCCTGCAAGACTGGCGTGCACGGGGAGACCTGCAGGGGCTGGTCATTGAACAGGCGCCTGCGCGCGAACCAACACCAACCGTAACTTCAGCGGAATTGGCAAGTTCGCACGCAGCGAAGACCGAACTGGCATAGAGGGTGAAGGCCGCTACGCGCGGCCCAACAAATCCCGCGCTATCGCCACGATCTGCATTTCATCCGTGCCGGCGTAAATCTGCAGGATCTTCGCGTCGCGCATCAATTGCTCCACGCGCGTTGCGCGCATGTAGCCGGCGCCGCCAAAATCTGCACAGCCTCGGTGGTGACTTCCATCGCGGCCTGCGCGGCATACAACTTCATCGCGGAGGCTTCGGCCATGCTCATGTCCTTGCCCGCGGCCCGCGTTTCGATAAAGCGGAATACCAGGTTCTCCAGGTTCAGTCGCGCGACTTCCATTTTCGCGAGCTTGAGCTGGATCAACTGGTAGCTGCCGATGGGTTGGTCGAACTGCACTCGCGTCCTGGCGTAGTCCAGTGACATTTCCAGCGAGCGCTCCACCAGGCCGAGCGCCATCGCGGCGACGCCTGAGCGCTCGGTGCTGAACGTGGATTTCGCGCCGGAGCGGCCGTAGCCATCCTCGGATTCTCCCATCAGGCGCTCCGGCCCGGCTTTTACATCGGACAGGAAAAGCTCGCCGGTCGGGGAGGCGCCGATGCCCATTTTTTTGAAGGCCGGGCTCTGTTCCAGACCCGGCATGCCGGAATCGAGGATGAGAGAGACGATCTTGCGGTCGCGCGGTTCAACGCCGGGTTCGTCGAGGCGACAGATGAACACGATGGTGTCGGCGTGCGGGCCGTTGGTGATGAAGGTCTTGTTGCCATTGAGGATGTAGCCGCCTTCGCCGTCGCGCCGCGCGGTGGATTTCATCGCGCCGAAGGCATCGGAGCCGGAGTTGGGCTCGGTGATGGCCCAAGCGCCGATTTTCTTCAGTGTCATCAGGTCGCCGGCGTACTTCTTCTTCTGTGCCAACGTGCCCTTGGCCATGATCGCGCCCGAGGTCAGCCCGACCGAGACGCCCATCGCGGTGATCAGGCCCTGGCAGTGGCGGCTTATTTCAATGATCGGAGTATCCCCATCGCCACCGCATCCAGCGCCTCCTCGGATACCGGTCCACCGGCGGATTCCGCCTTTGCAGGCTTCTCCACCTGCTCGCCGCGGGCTATCGCTTCCTCCCTGGCGATCTGCTTGTCGAAATTGGCGCGCGCCAGTTCGTCCATGCCGAAGGTTTTGAACAGCTTGCGCAGGATGTCGTAGGGCGGCAGCCCGTTGTACTCGAGGTCGTCAATGTGCGGCACGATTTCCTTTTCCACGAAATCGCGCACCATGCCCCTGATCATTTGCTGCTGTTCTGTCCAGGCTATCATTCTGTGGTCCCCTGCAGTGGTTGTTGGCAAAGTGGTACGAGTGCCGCAGCATGATACGGCACACTCGTCCCGGTGTTAACGCCTGTGTTGCGCCCGGCCGCGACAGTTTGTACCCTCGACCGGCTGATGCAGAACAACCCACGATAATAAGGACCAGGCAATGCGCACGATTACCCGCAGGAAATTCATTCAACGCTCGTCCCTGCTCGCCACCGGCATGGCCCTGGCCGGCTGCAGCGACAGCAACAGCAACGGCGCCGGAAGTGCGAAGCACGCCATCGTGATCGGCTCGGTTTCGCCGGATCCGTCGCGGCGCTGCGCCTCGCCCAGGCCGGCGTTCCTGTTACGGTGCTCGAGCGGGGCCAGCACTGGCAGAGCGAGAGCGCGAATGTCCTGGCTGGCTCCAACGGTGTCGCCTCGGGCAACACCAACCCCCTTCCCCTGTCCAGGCCGGGTCGGAGCCCCCAGGAATACCGGCCTGCTGGAACGATTAGCGGCGAAACGGTCAGCGTGCAATGTGGCTCCTGCATCGGTGGCGGTTCACTGGTTTACGGCGGGGTATTGATCCAGCCGCGGCGCGAGACGTTCAGCCGCCTGTTGCCCCAGATCAGCTACGACGACATGGACAACATCTACTACCCGAGGGTGCTCGGGCAGATCGGCGCAGCGCCGATTCCCGATGACGTGCTGGACAGCCCTACCTACGAATCACACCGCGTGTTCATTGCGGATTCCGAACGCGCAGGCTTTGAGGTATTGCGGCCGAACACCTCGTTTGACTGGGACATGGTGCGCCAGGAGATCGCCGGCGACATTCCCCGCAAGTCAGTATTGGCAATTATGCGATCGGCGGTAACATCCCCGCGAAACGCTCTACCGACAAGAACTACCTGCGCGAGGCAGTACAGAGCGGCAAGGCCGAGGTACGCGGTCTTACGGAAGTCGAAATGATTCGGGAGCTTCCCACGGGCTACGCCGTCGTCTGTTGCCGCCTCAGCGCGGCGGGTGAGGTGCTGGAACGTTATGAACTGCAATGTACCCACCTGTTCCTGGCGGCTGGCTCCATGAACAGCAGTAAGTTGCTACTGAAGAGCCAGTTGGCCGGCGAACTGAAAGGCGCCAACGACCGCATCGGCCGTGGCTGGGGCACCAATGGCGACCAACTGGTGGCAAATCTCGCGTCCGTTCCCGTCGCCAGCCCACAGGGCGGCCCGGCCTGTATCGCGTCGATCGACCACGGCGACCCCGACTACCCCATCACCTCCATGCACTCGCCCGCGCCTTTCACCGCCCAGCTACAGATGCTCATGTCCACGCCGGATGAGCTCCGGGCAATTGGGTTATGACCCGGTCAGTGACAAGGTGCAGATCCTCTGGTCGCCCGATGGCGCAACGCCCTCTGCGCTCGCGCCGCGCCAGTTTCCAGCGGCTGTTGACCGCGTCTGGCGGCACGGGTGAGCTTGCCGGCATTTTTGGGGAAGACGATCTGGCATCCACTGGGCGGCACCGTAATGGGCGACGCCTGCGACAACCTCGGCCAGCTCTACGGTTACCGCAACCTGTATGTGGTGGATGGGAGCCTGTTGCCCGGCAGCGCCGGCGCGGCGAATCCGGCACTGACGGTTGCCGCCAACGCGGAGCGGATCATGGCAGCCGTGGCGCCCCGATTGTGACAGGAGACTTTCGATGATGATCGACGTGAAACCTTCCGGCCAGGCCTGCGGCGCCACGGTCACGGGCGTGGACCTGTCCGGCACGCTTGACGCGGCAACCATTCGCATCCTGCGCACCGCCTGGATGGAGCACCATGTGCTGGCGTTTCCCGGCCAGACGCTGTCCGATGCCGATCTGGAGCGCATTGTGCAGTACTTCGGCGTGTTCGGCGCCGAGCCGTACTTCATGCCGATTGCCGGCAGCGAACACGTGGTCGCGCTGACCCGCAAGGCGGATGAGAAAGCTCCGCTGTTCGCGGAGAACTGGCATTCCGACTGGAGTTTTCTGGAGGAGCCACCGATCGGCACCTGCTTGTACAGCCTGGTGATACCGCCGGTGGGCGGCGAAACCGGCTTTACCAACCAGCAGAAAGCGCTGGCGGAAATGCCTCCTGCGCTGCGCGCGCGGCTGGAAGGGCGCATCGCGCTGCATTCGGCCGGTGCTGCTTATGCGCCGGACGGGATGTACGGCGCCAGGGATAAAGCGGCGGGCGCAACGTAACGATTCGCTCAGACGATGCGCGCGGGTGCGTGGGCGCCGTTCATCGCGCGCGCCACCCGGAAAGCGGCCGCGACACCCTGCTCGGTTGCCTCGGCTACATCATGGGCGTGGCAGGCATGGACGACAACGAGGGCCAGCACGAGTTGCTGCTGGAACTGCACGCC
>JADJAL010000040.1 GCA_016704305.1 Haliea sp.
AATCGATCTCGCCCGTCTCCGGGTTGAGGCCGTACTGCACCGAGTGGTAGATCTTCCCGGAGAAGTTGGGCTTGGCGCCGTGGGTGAGATGGCCGCCGGCGTCGAGGCTCATGCCGAGCACGGTATCGCCGGGGTTACAGAGCGCCAGATAAACCGCGCTGTTCGCCTGCGAACCGGAGTGTGGCTGCACGTTGGCGTAGGCCGCGCCAAACAGGGCTTTGGCGCGCTCGATGGCCAGGGTTTCGGCCTTGTCCACGTATTCGCAGCCGCCGTAGTAGCGCTTGCCGGGGTAGCCCTCGGCGTATTTGTTGGTGAGGGCGGTACCCTGCGCCTGCATCACGCGCGGGCTGGTGTAGTTTTCCGAGGCGATCAGCTCGATGTGGTCTTCCTGGCGCCGCACTTCCTCGCCGATCGCGGCAAAGATCTCGTCGTCGAATCCCTGAATGGTCATGTTGTTGTCAAACATGCTGGCCCCCTGATGGATAGTAGGGCGATCGCTGGAGTAGCACCCCCCGGAAAGCGGCGCATTCTACCCCAAAACCCCGCGCACAAAGAAGCGACAGAGGCGATTTGTTGTCCCTCGTGACAGCCAAACTTGTCAGGCGCGTCCACATTTGCTTACATGGCAGGCGACTGCAGCAACGCTGGCCCAGTCCAACAACACAATAATCATGGTGTCCATGCGACGAAATCGACCACAGCCACACGCACTCGCGCGCTGCACCGGGGCGCTCCTGTTAACGCTGCAGAGCATTTGCGCCAGCGCGAGCGATGGCTTTATCAATCCCGCCGGGCCCGTCGCCGCGGCGCTGCGCGATCATTTTGTGTTTATCGTGCTGGTGATGATGGTGGTCATCGTGCCGCTGTTTATTGCGCTGCCCTGGGCGTTATGGCGCTATCGTATTGGCAACAAGAGCGGCAACACTAGCGGGAACTACCAGCCCGAGTGGGAATTTTCCTGGTCGCTGGAGTTGCTGGTATGGGGCCTGCCCGTCGTGATCGTCACGATCCTGGGCTGGAAGCTGTGGGAGCAATCCTACCAGTTGGACCCATACAGGCCGCTGCCCGCGACAGCGGCGCCGCTGGAGGTGCAGGTGATATCGCTGGACTGGAAATGGGTGTTTATCTACCCGGACCAGGGCATCGCGTCGGCCGACGAGTTGATGATGGTGACGGGCAGGCCGGTGCGCTTTCGCCTGACCAGCGGCACGGTGATGCAATCCTTCATGATCCCACGCCTGGGCGGACAGATTTACACGATGGCGGGCATGATCACCCAGTTGAACCTGCTCGCCTCGGAGCCGGGCGAATTTCGCGGCCTGAACACGCAGTACAACGGCATGGGCTTTGCCAACCAGAAATTCCTCGCCCGCGCGGTCAGCCAGGCTGACTTCGATGCATGGGCCGCCAATGTGCGCCAGTCCAAACCGCCACTCGATCAAGCCGCATGGGCACAACTGATGACAGTCTTCGGTACTGCCGGCCCCGCAGTTCTTCGGCAGCATTGCCGACGGCTTTTTTGCCGACTTCGTGTCGAGCTTCAGCGGCAGTCATCACCACCTCGCAGCGGACGGAACGAAATAGTGAGTGCTGAACCGAACTTTGCGTTACTGGGCAAACTGACTGCACAGGATATTTCGTTCGTGCAAACCTGGGAAAACCCGGTGATGAGCGAATTCATCGCGGCCTCCGCCGGCGGCGTGATGGTGATCGGCGCGGTCGTGGTGATCGCCCTGCTCACCTACTACCGGGGCTGGCGGGCGCTGTGGTGTGACTGGCTGACCAGCGTGGACCACAAGAAAGTCGGCATCATGTATATCGTGGTCGCATTCGTGATGCTCTCGCGGGCGATCATCGAAGCGGTCCTGATGCGCTACCACCAGTCCATCGCGGTGAACGACCCGGGCGTGTTGTCGCCGGACCATTTCGGACAGTTGTTCAGCACCCACGGCAGCATCATGATTTTCTTTGTCGCGATGCCGTTTGTCTCCGGCATCATGAATTACATCATGCCGCAGCAGATTGGCGCGCGCGATGTGAGCTTCCCGCTGCTCAATGCGATCAGCCTGTGGCTGACCGCCGCCGGTGCCGCGCTGGTGATGATCTCGCTCGTGGTGGGCCAGTTCTCCACCGGCGGCTGGACCGCGTATCCGCCCTACACCGGCATTGAGTTCAGCCCGGGCGAGGGCGTGGACTACTGGATCTGGTCGATCAGCCTGAGCTCGGTGGGCAGCACGCTGACGGGCGTGAATTTCGCGACGACGATTTACAAGAATCGCGCGCCGGGCATGACGCTGTTCCGCATGCCGCTGTTTTGCTGGACCACGCTGTGCACCAGCATCCTGATGATCTTCGCGATGGCGCCACTGACGATTGCGACGCTGATGCTGGCGCTGGACCGCTACGCAGGCTTTCATTTCTTCACCAATGACCTCGGCGGCAACATGATGAACTACGCCAACCTGTTCTGGCTGTTCGGCCACCCCGAGGTGTACATCCTGATCCTGCCGGCCTTCGGCGTGTTCTCCGAGGTTATCTCCACCTACTCGGGCAAAGTCATCTACGGCTACAAGTCGCTGGTGTTCGCCACGATGTCGATCGCGGTGCTGTCCTTCACCGTGTGGCTGCACCATTTCTTTACCATGGGACAGGGCGCCAACGTCAATGCCATCTTCGGTATCGCCACGATGCTGATCGGCGTGCCGACCGGCGTGAAAGTCTACGACTGGCTGCTCACGATGGTGCGCGGGCGGATACGCCTGACCACGGCGATGTTGTTTTCCGTGAGTTTCATGGTGACCTTCGTGATCGGTGGGCTCACCGGCGTGATCCTGGCCAACCCACCCGTGGATTTCGCGGTGCACAATTCGCTGTTCCTGGTCGCGCATTTCCACAACATGGTCATCCCCGGGGTGTTGTTCGGCATGATTGCCGGCTACCAGTTCTGGTTCCCCAAGGCGTTCGGCTTCCGCCTGGCCGAGTACTGGGGCAAGTGGTCCTTCTGGTGCTGGTCCATCGGCTTCTACCTGACCTTCATGCCGCTGTACGCGCTGGGGCTGATGGGGGCGATGCGCCGCACCGTCGAATGGTTCCGACCCGAGTACACGGGCTGGCTGCAGGTCTCCTTCATCGGCGCGATGTTGCTGCTGGCGGGCTTTACGTTCCTGGCCGTGCAACTGGTGGTCAGCATGCGCCAGCGCGACCAGCGGCGCGTACCGGCGGGCGACCCCTGGGATGGCCGCTCGCTGGAATGGTCCAACAGCGCGCCGCCGCCGGAATACAATTTTGCCGTGGTGCCCACGGTCTTTGCGCAGGACGTGTTTACCCGCATGAAGCAACAGCAGCAGGCCTATGCCTCGCCCGACCACTATGAAGACATCCTGGTACCGACAAACAGCATGGTGGCGCCGGTGATCGGCATCGCCGCGATTGTGTTCGGCTTCGCGCTGGTGTGGCACATCTGGTGGCTGGTAGGTGTGTCTTTCGCAGGCATGTGGGGAGCGGTGATCGCGCGCAGCTTTGTCACCGAGACCGAGCGCGTCATTCCCGCCAGTGAGGTGATGGCCGAGCACGAGGCCTGGCTGCAGCGCGTCCGCGCCTCGGCGGAGACGCCCCGCGAACTGGAAGATACCCGCAGTAATGTCGGCCGCGCGCAGGTGCTCGCATGAAACAGGTGCTCGCATGAAACAGCCACTTTCCCACCCGGGGCTAAACCTCGGCAGCACCGACGAATACAGCCACGACGAGGCCGAGCCGGTCATCTTCGGTTTCTGGGTGTTCCTGATGGCCGACCTGGTGCTGTTCGCGCTGCTGTTTGCGACCTACGCCAGCATGAGCGTGCAGGGCCAGGCGGGCGGCCCCACGCCGGCCGACGTGTTTGACCTGCCCAGCGCGTTTATCGAGACGATGCTGCTGCTGGCCAGCAGTATCACCTTCGGCATGGCCTCACTCGCGTTGAAGTACCGCGCCGATGGGCCGCACCTGGTGTTCTGGCTGGCGCTGACGTTCCTGCTCGGTGCCGGCTTCATCGGCATGGAACTGCGCGACTTCCAGACGATGATAGCCCAGGGCGCCACGCCGCAGCGCAGCGGCTTTCTCTCGGCGTTCTTCCTGCTGGTGGCGACCCACGGCATTCACGTGACCGCCGGGCTGGTGTGGATGCTGGTGTTGTTGCTGCAACTGCGGGTGCAGGGGCGCACTACCGCCGTAAAACTGCGCCTGATGCGACTCGCGCTGTTCTGGCACATGCTGGACATCGTCTGGGTGTGTATTTTTACCTTTGTTTACCTGTTCGGGGTGGCTTTATGAACGGCGACGCAATGAGCAAACCGCACGTCGACTCCTACGCGCAGGATTTGCGCTCGTACTGCATCGGCGGCGTACTGGCGCTGCTGCTGACCGCTCTCGCCTTCGCGCTCGTGGCCTTTGGCATCCTGCCGCTGTTCGAGCGACTCGTCGCGCTGGCCGTGCTGGCCGTGCTGGCCGTGGTGCAGATCGTGGTGCACTTTCGCTATTTCCTGCACATCAGCTGGCGCTCCCACCGCGACGATCTGCAGCTGGTGCTGTTTACCAGCCTCATCCTGTTCCTGATGGTCGGCGGCACGATCTGGATCCTGTTCAACCTGCACGAACGGATGATGTGATCAGCCAGCCCGCATGGGCTGGCATATTTGGGGTCAGTAGAACGGCACTCACTTAGCTTCGAGACCGGCGGCAAATCGAATGGCATAGGGGCGGGACACGCCGTAAACCCATGCCCATAAACAGGGGCAGGCCCTCCATGGGGCTTGAGCTCGGCGTCCTGCCTCGCACAGTCCCGCCCCTATGCCATTCGATTTACCGCCTGAGTACCACTTTTAGGCTTAATCTGGCACGGCGTTTGCGTGACACCCGGCATCTCCTCCCTCATCCGCATGAGACACCATGAACAAAAGCTGGAAGCAGTACCGGACCGACGCGTTCTACGATGAATTGGTCGCCAGTTCCGGCAAGCCGCGGCTTGCGGCCAGGGGTGTTATCAACCTGCTGCAAACACTGTCCGAGGAGGAAATGCGCAACAGGCGCGCCGCTGCCGAGCTGGCGATTCGTGAAATGGGCGTGTCCTTCACCATCTACAGCGAAGGCAAGAACATAGACCGGGCGTGGCCATTCGACATCATCCCCAGGGTCATTCGCGCGAAAGACTGGGCAACGGGTGAGCCTGGGGCTGGCGCAGCGCAGTCGCGCGTTGAACTGCTTTATTGACGATATCTACAACCGGCAGAAAATCCTCGCCGACGGCATCGTACCGGCGGACATCGTGCTCGATTCCGGAAATTACAAGGCACCGTGCGCTGGCGTGTCGCCCCGTTACGGTGCGTGGGCACACATATGTGGCACCGATCTGGTGCGCGACCAGCGTGGCAAGTTCTATGTGCTGGAAGACAACCTGCGCGTGCCCTCCGGCGTGTCCTACATGCTGGAGAACCGCGAGATCACCAAGCGCGTGCTGCCAGAGCTGCTGGAGAACTACAGCATACAGCCGGTGGATGACTATCCCTCGCGGCTGCACAGCACGCTGGCATCGCTGTCGCCCCGGCCCCTACGCCGCCCCTGCATCGTCGTGCTCACGCCCGGCATCTATAACTCCGCCTATTTTGAGCACGCCTTTCTCGCCCAGCGCATGGGTGCGGAACTGGTGGAGGGCAGCGACCTGTTTGTCGATGCGGACGATGCACTTTATATGCGCACGGTCGACGGCCCCATCCGCGTGGATGTGGTGTATCGCCGCATCGACGATGATTTCCTCGACCCCGAGGTGTTCCGCGAGGATTCCGCGCTCGGCGTCCCGGGCATCATGCGCGCCTGGAAAGCCGGCAACGTGGCCATCGCGAACGCGCCCGGCGCAGGCGTGGCGGACGACAAGGTGGTCTATGCGTTTGTGCCGGACATGATCCGCTACTATCTGGATGAGCAGCCCCTGCTGGCCAGCGTCAAAACCTACCTGTGCATGCACGAGAAGGATCGCAACTACGTGCTGGCCAATCTCGACAAACTGGTGGTCAAGCCAGCCAACGAGTCCGGCGGCTACGGGCTGATGATCGGCCCCCATGCCAGCAAGGCCAGGCGCGCCGAGTTCGCGAAGCTGATCGAGGACAATCCGCGCAACTACATCGCCCAGCCGGTGCTGTCGCTGTCGACCGCACCCACCTACATCGACGACCACGTCGAGCCCCGGCACCTGGACCTGCGGCCTTTTATCCTGCAGGGCAAGGACACCTGGGTCACCCGGGCGGCCTGACCCGGGTCGCGCTGACCAAGGGCTCGCTGGTGGTCAACTCCTCCCAGGGCGGCGGCAGCAAGGACACCTGGATCGTGGAGGACCACGCATGAGCATGCTGTCGCGGGTTGCCGAGCGCCTGTTCTGGATGGCGCGCTACCTGGAGCGGGCCGAGGACACGGCACGGCTGATCCACGCCTACACGCACATGGTGATGGATATACCAAAGGGCTCCGAGCCAGGCTGGGACATCCTCGTGCGCATTCTCGATGCCGAACCCAACTTTGCGCAGCACTACCGCGCCTACAACGAACAGAACGTGATGAAGTTCCTGATCGCCGAACCGGACAATCCCGGCGGCATACTGAGCGCCATCCGCGCGGCGCGCGAGAACGTGCGCACCACGCGCGACGTGCTGCCTGGCGAGGTGTGGGAACACGTCAACGAGCTCTATCTGTACGCGCAGGAGTTCGCGGAGAAGAGCATCAGCCGGCGCAATCGCTACCAGTTCCTGGAGACCGTGATCGCGCGCTGCCAGATGATCAACGGCATGGTGGTGTCCACGCTGCCGCGCGGCCACGCCTACCGTTTCATCAAGCTGGGCCAGTTGCTGGAGCGCGCCGACATGACCACCCGCGTGGTGGACGTGGGGGCCGCTGCGCTGCTCGGCGACGAACGCCTGCACAGCACGGTGGACCCGCTGATCTGGACCAGCCTGCTCAATTCGCTGTCCGCGATGGGGGCGTATCGCCGCGAGATCGGCCCGCAGGTCGAGGCCGGAGCGATGGTCGATTTCGTGTTGCGCACGGATACGCTGCCGCGCTCGGTCAAGTTCTGCCTCAACGGCATACGCAAGGAACTGGTGCCGCTAAACAACAACCGGGATGCACTGGCCCTGGTGATCAAGGCGCGGCGCAAACTGTCGGCGTTCGACCCGCAACAGTGCTCGCGCGAGGAGCTGCATTTATTTATCGACCGGTTTCAGTTCATACTGACGCAGCTGTACAACAGTATCGACCGCACCTGGTTTATGACTGAGGAACGACAGGCGCTCACGACACTGACTTAGCAGGCGGTTCAGCCTGCGCCCACAAAGCACACAGACGGTAAGCACTGATGACCATTCGCGTCGCGATCAACCATCGCACCACGTACAAGTTTGACCGCCCGGTTGCGATGTCACCGCACACGGTAAGACTGCGCCCGGCCCCGCATTCGCGCACCCCAATACACAGCTACAGCCTCAAGATCAAACCGGAAGAGCATTTCATCAACTGGCAGCAGGACGCGTTCGGCAATTACCTGGCGCGACTGGTGTTCCCGGACAAGTGCACGGAGTTCGAGGTCGACGTTGAGGTGATCGCCGACATGACGGTGATCAACCCCTTCGATTTCTTCGTTGAGGAGTACGCCGAAAAGTTTCCGTTCAGCTATGCCGAGCAAGTGAAAAAGGAATTGCTGCCGTACCTTGAAACACTCGAGTGCGGCCCGCTGTTCAAGGAGTTCCTGGCCGGAGTGAACCGGAAGAAGCGCCCCATCAACGACTTTCTGGTGGATCTGAACCAGTACGTGCAGGGCGACATCGAATACATGTTGCGCATGGAACCGGGCGTACAGACGCCGGCGGAAACACTGGAGACGGCCAAGGGCTCGTGCCGGGATTCCGCCTGGCTGCTGGTGCAGTTGCTGCGCCACCTCGGGCTGGCGGCGCGCTTTGCCTCGGGCTATCTGGTGCAGCTCAAGCCGGACGAACTGTCATTGGATGGGCCCTCGGGCGCGGCCGAGGATTTCACGGACCTGCACGCCTGGTGCGAGGTGTTCCTGCCCGGCGCCGGCTGGGTAGGCCTGGACCCGACCTCCGGCTTGTTCGCGAGCGAAGGCCATATCCCGCTGGCCTGCACGCCGCACCCGGTCTCCGCCGCGCCGATTGCCGGCGCCACCGACAAGTGCGAGGTGGAATTCAGTTTCAGCAACACCGTGGAGCGCGTGCTGGAAGACCCGCGCGTCACCAAGCCCTACACCGAGGCGCAGTGGCAGCACATCGTGGCGCTGGGCAAGGCGGTGGACAAGGAATTCGAGCAACAGGACGTGCGCCTGACGATGGGCGGCGAGCCGACGTTCGTGTCGATCGACGACATGGAATCCGCGCAGTGGAACACCGAAGCGCTGGGCGAGCAGAAACTGAGCCTGGCGAAGACGCTGCTGCTGCGCCTGCGCGACCGGTTCGCCCCCAAGGGCCTGCTGCATTACGGGCAGGGCAAGTGGTATCCGGGCGAGGAGGTGCCGCGCTGGGCGCTGGGCGTGTTCTGGCGCAAGGACGGTGAGCCGCTGTGGGACAACCCAACGTTGCTGGCCCGGGTGGACCAGAGTTACGACTACGATGTGGACGTCGCCGACCGCTTCGGCCGTTATTTGTGCGACCTGCTCGCGCTGCCCCGCGCCTGCTGCCAGCCGGCCTTTGAAGACGGCCTGCACTACCTGATGCAGGAACAGATGTTGCCGAAGAACCTGGACATCCTCGCGCAAAAATTGAAGGGCGACCTGGACCGCCGCCGCCTGGCACGGTTGATCGAACGCGGCTTTGGCGTGCCGTCCGGCGTGGTGATCCCGCTGCAGCGCAGCACCGGCTGGCCGGTGGTCGAGGCGCAGAAAACCTGGCGCAGCAGCCTGTGGCCGCTGCGGCGCGAGCGCATCACGTTGATCCCCGGCGACTCGCCGATGGGCCTGCGCCTGCCGCTGGGTGAATTGCCGGAAATCGCCAAAAAGGCGGACCGGGTGCAGCCCCAGCGCGATCCGTTCGAGCCCCGCGACCCGCTCGCCAAGCGCGCCGACATGCACTTCGCCGATCCCGCGAAGGCGCAGGACTGGGACATCAGCGAACCGGCGGAGTACGAGCAGGTGGTGCGCACCGCGCTGTGCGTCGAGGTGCGCAATGGTCGGCTGTACGTGTTCATGCCGCCGCTGGAATACCTGGAGGACTATGTCGAGCTGATCGCCGCCGTCGAGCAGACCACGGCGGCGCTGAAGTTGAAGGTGATCATCGAGGGCTACGAGCCGCCGCGCGACCCGCGCATGCAGAAACTGCTGGTGACGCCGGACCCGGGCGTGATCGAGGTGAATGTGCATCCGGCGAACAACTGGGATGAGCTGGTGGCCAACACCACTGCGCTCTATGAGGAAGCGCGCCTGTCGCGCCTCTCCACCGAGAAGTTCATGCTGGACGGGCGGCACACGGGCACCGGCGGCGGCAACCACATCACGCTGGGCGGCGCGACGCCGGCCGACAGCCCGCTGCTGCGCAGGCCGGACCTGCTGCGCAGCCTGATCACGTTCTGGCAACACCATCCCAGCCTGTCCTACCTGTTCTCCGGGATGTTCATCGGCCCCACCAGCCAGGCGCCGCGCGTCGATGAGGGCCGCGACGAAATGCTGTACGAACTGGAAGTGGCGTTTGCGCAGATGTCGGACATCGAAGCGCCGCTGCCGTGGCTGGTGGATCGCCTGTTTCGCAACCTGCTGATCGATGTCACCGGCAACACGCACCGCGCCGAGTTCTGCATCGACAAACTGTACTCACCCAACAGCGCCACCGGGCGCCTGGGCATCCTCGAATTCCGCGGCTTTGAAATGCCGCCGCACAATCGCATGGCGCTGGTGCAGGCGCTGCTGCTGCGCTGCCTGGTCGCGCGTTTCTGGCGCACGCCCTACCACAAGCCGCTGATCCGCTGGGGCACCGAGTTGCACGACCGCTTCATGCTGCCGCACTACATCTGGCAGGACATGAAGCACGTGGTCGAGGATCTCAAGGAGCACGGCTACGCCTTTGACCTGGAGTGGCTGCTGCCGTTCGAGGAGTTTCGCTTCCCGCACTACGGCCGCGTGCAACTCGACGATATCGAACTGGAATTGCGCTGGGCGGTCGAGCCGTGGCATGTACTGGGCGAGGAAACCACCAGCTTCGGTACCTCCCGCTACGTCGACTCGTCGGTTGAACGCCTGCAAATACGGGCCACCGGCCTGACCGAGGGGCGTTATGTGCTGGCCTGCAACGGTCGCCGCGTGCCGATGCGCAGCACCGGTCGCCACGCCGAGCACGTCGGCGGCGTGCGCTATCGCGCCTGGGCGCCGCCTTCCGCCTTGCACCCGATGATCGGCGTGCATGTGCCGCTGACGTTCGACCTGATCGACACCTGGAACGGGCGCTCGCTGGGCGGCTGCACCTACCACGTCTCGCACCCCGGCGGGCGCAGCTATGAAACCTTCCCGGTCAACGCGTTTGAAGCCGAATCCCGCCGCATCAACCGCTTTGACGTGGTGAGCCACACCCAGGGGCCGTTTATTCCGCAACCGGAAGTCGATGCGCTGCGGGAGTTCTTCCCGGATCGGCATCCACCGCGGCCCATGGCGCCGCCACCGGAGGAGTCGCCCGGCGAGTATCCCTACATTCTGGATATGCGCAGCCCGCGCCGCACATGACCTCAGTGGCGTTTGGTCAATACCGCCCGATTGTGGTTATACTGTCGGGCAAATCGCCAAAAAAACGATGGCTGAGCTGATCTGCCGCTGCTGACACACTTTGCCACAGGATTTTGTTTTGCCCGCACCCGTCACATCACCAGAACCCGCCCAGGCACAGGCGCAGAGCCAAACCCAGGTGGTTCCCTTGCAGCCGCTGGAATACAAGAGTCGCAGCGGCCTGCTGGATGACGCCTGTACCGCGGACGGCAGAGTCAAGCCGGAGTGGGAATACGTGCTGGGCAGCCTGCGCGATCTCGGCGCGGACGTGTTGCAGGAACGCGAACAGAAGGCGCGCCGCATCCTGCGCGACGACGGCGCCACATTCAACATCTACAGCGGCGAAGGCGGCCCCAGCAGCACCTGGGAACTGGATCCGGTGCCGTACATCATTGGCAGCGAGGACTGGGCGCGTATCGAACAGGGCCTGCTGGAGCGCTCTGAACTGTTCAACCTGATGCTGAGGGACCTGTACGGCCCGCGCACGCTGGTGCGCCACGGCCTGTTGCCGCCGGAAGCGCTGTTCAGCCACGGCGGTTTCCTGCGCGCCTGCCAGGGCATCCAGCTGCCCGGTGAACACGAGCTGATCATGCACGCCGTGGACATGGTGCGGCGCGCGGACGGCAGCATGTGCGTACTGTCTGATCGCACACAGGCACCCAGCGGCGCCGGGTATGTGCTGGAAAACCGCACCGTGATGTCGCGCGTATTCCCCAGCCTGTACCGCGACAGCCATGTCCACCGTATCGCCAGTTTTTACCAGCGGCTGCGCCTCAAGCTGATCTCGCTGTCGCCCGCCGATGAACCGCCGCTGATCGTGCTGCTGACACCCGGTGGCCACAATGAAACGTATTTCGAGCACACCTACCTCGCCAGTTACCTGGGCTTCCCACTGGTGCAGGCCGGCGACCTGATCGTGCGCAACGGCTTCCTGTGGATGAAGTCCATGGATGGCCTGAAGCGTGTTGACGTGATGCTAAGGCGGGTGGACGACACGTATTGCGACCCGGTGGAATTGCGCAGCGATTCTCGCCTGGGCGTACCCGGCCTGCTGGAAGTGGTGCGCGCCGGGCGTGTCGTGGTCGCCAACCCGCTGGGCAGCGGCGTGCTGGAAAACCCCGTGCTGCTGAAGTACCTGCCGCAGATCAGCAAGAGCCTGCTCGGCCGCGAACCCCGGTTGCACTCGGTGAAGACCTACTGGTGCGGGGACGACGAGGACCTGAAATTCATCACCGCGAATATTCGTGAGCTGATTGTCAAACCGGCCTACCGCAGCACCGGCATCACCAGCGTCTGGGGCGGCGACCTGAGCGATACGCAAATCACCCAACTGCTCGCCACGCTGCACAGCAAGCGCTACCAATATGTGGCGCAGGTACGGCTGGAAAAGCCGCATATTCCCGCGTTCGCGCGCGGCACGCTGGAACCCAGGCCATCGCTGCTGCGCACGTTTTCGGTCGCGACCGACAGCTCCTACAAAATCCTGCCCGGCGGACTGACGCGCATCGGCGTCGATACCAACAGCAAGGTCATCAGCATGCAATCGGGCTGTCCCAGCAAGGACACCTGGGTGACGGCGACCGAGCCCGAGCGCTCCAGCAGCGTGGACAGCGCACCGGATAGCACGCGGCATTCCGCGGAAACGCCATTGCTCAGCCTGCCCAGTCGCGTGGTCGAGAACCTCTACTGGATGGGGCGCTACGCCGAGCGCGCGGAGGCCTCGTTGCGACTGCTGCGCACCGTGTTCGTACTGCTGCATGGGGAGGAGCCGATCACGCCCACGGCGCGAAAAATCCTGCTGCAAACGATCAGCGACACAACGATGACGCTGCCCGGCTTTGCGGCCGCCTCGAAGCAGGTACTGGCCGACCCGGACAAAGAACTGCTGCGCATCATAGGCGACGGCAGCCTGGCCGGCAGTGTCAAATCGACGCTGAACCGCATGTTGTCCGCCGCGGATGAATCGAAAGAACTGCTGTCGACCGATACGATGCGCGTGATCAACGATTTGCGCGATGCGATGGTAGCCCTTGATCTCGCGCTGGCCAGCGGGCTGACGTCGGCACCCGAGGAAGCGCTGGACCCACTGGTCACCGCACTCACCGCGTTATCGGGCCTGATGCACGAGAGCATGATTCGCGGCATCGGCTGGTGCTTCATGGAACTGGGCAAACGCATCGAGCGCGCGCTGCAGATCATCAGCACGGTGCGCTGCCTGGTGACCCCCGTCACCGATGATGTCGACCAGTCAACACTCCTCACGGCTCTGCTGGTCTCGATGGAAGTTTTGATCACCTACCGCCGCCGCGGTCGCCAGCGCCAGGGCATCGAACTGGGACTGGAACTGGTGCTACTCGACAACAGCAACCCGCGTTCGCTGCTGTTCCAGTTGCAGCAGCTGCAACATCACCTGGCGGCGCTGCCGAAGGCGGAGCTCAAGCACGGTGAACTGGCGGAGGAAGATCGCGCGCTGCTCGAGGCTATGACCAGCCTGCGATTGTCGCGCCTGCCGCAGTTGCTGGATTGTGATACACCCGTGCGCGAGGACATGGAGCAATTGCTGCTGCGCCTGGAGTCATTGCTGGAGGAGTTCAACCGTATCATCAGTGACAAGCACTTCGACCACCGCACCGATGTGCAACAGCAGGTCACCAGTTTCTGGAGCGAGCAATAGTGCGCTTTCGCATCAAACACGTTACGCAATACAACTACGCGGCGCGCGTGACGCGCTGCTACAACCTCGCCAACGTGATCCCGCGCGACACGGCGCGGCAACACTGCCTGAGCAACCGCATCACCCTCTCGCCGCTGCCGGCCACCACGCACAAACGCTCGGACTATTTCGGCAACAAGGCTTTTCACTTTGAAATACAGAAGCCGCACACGGAGCTTGTCATCACGGCGGTGAGCGAAGTGCAGATGTCCAACAAGGACCACGAACTGAATCTGGACCTCGGCATCTCCTACAAAGAGGCTCTTGAGTACCTGCGCACCACCAACCGCCCCGACGTGATGGAAGCGCGCGAATTTGTACTGAGCTCTCCGATGATCGAGCCCAGCGATGCACTCACCGAGTACGCGCGCCCCTCCTTTGCCGGCAATCGCTCGCTGAAATCCTGTGTGGCGGATCTCACCAGCCGCATCTTCAAGGAGTTCAAGTACGACCCGCAGTTCAGCACGATCGCCACGCCACTGGCGGATGTGCTGCTACACAAGAAGGGCGTGTGCCAGGACTTTGCCCATCTGGAGGTAGGTTGCCTGCGCGCGATGGGCATACCGGCGAAGTACGTATCAGGTTATATCGAGACACTGCCGAAGCCCGGACAGCCGAAGCTGGTGGGCGCGGATGCGACACACGCATGGATTGCCTTCTTCTGCCCCGAGGAGGGTTGGGTGGAATTCGATCCGACCAACGACAGCCTCGCGGGCAGCCAGCACATCGTGACGGCGTTTGGCCGCGATTATTTCGATGTGACGCCATTGCGCGGCGTCATCTTCGGCGGCGGGGTTTCGCCGGCGCTGCGCGTGTCCGTGGATGTCAGCCGGGTGGTGGATGCCTAGATTTCGGCATACAACCTTGGGCAGAAGGTCGTTGATGCGGACAACCTGTACCACAAGCCGGTGTATGTCATTTAGTCCCCGGTACAATATTCAGTAGTGTGATCGCCATCACGCAGGCCACCCTCGTATTGGGGGTACTGCGCCTTTTCATCGCCGTTATTATCCCCGATGTGTTGCGCGGCAGCGCGAGCATCTCGATTGTGAACAGCATTTTCAATTTGGCGGATTGAATTCCGTCTCACAGCAGTTTTCATCCAGCAGGGGACACAATGAAAATATTCTATTTGGCATTGGCGAGCGCATTCATTATTGGTGGCTGTGCGGCAGGCGGTGGCTCGATTGCGCCAGCGCAGCAAACAGGTGTATTCGGGCAGGAGAATGACAAGGTCAGCGTCACTACTGCCGAGGCATTTAAAGGCAAAAAGGACGTCGTGATCGGCAGTTTCAAGGTGGGCTTTATCGAGTACAAACGTGCGTCTGAAACCGCCGGTGGCGGTATGTTTTCAGATAATGCGGCGGCGACCACCAAGGTGAAGGCGAACCTGGTGGGCGTGCCGAAAAGCACCATGCAGGCCATCACCGATGCAGCGTACAAGGACTTCGTCGCCCAACTGGAAGCCAATGGCTACAACGTGCTGGATCGTTCGAAGTTGACAGGCGTGGATGCTTACAAAAAAGCCACGAGCGCCACCAGTCCGACACAGTACGACGATATTACACTGGCGCTAAAGTCCGATGTGTTGTATTTCGCACCGACCGGGCAAGAACTCTTTTTCATGGTAGGGGAAAAATCGAGCGCGTTCGGCGGCCTCAGCAGTGGCATAGGGTTCAGCAATCCCGGAATGGCATTCCAGGTCGTCGCCGATACCGACAAACTGGCGATAGTGACCGCGAATTATGTGGTTAACTTCGTCAATACCGAGGGTTATGGGGGCTCCCACCGCTCGTCATCCTCGGTGTCCCTGGATCCTGGCCTGTCGATTGTGCCGGGCAGCTCGGTCAGTATCATTGGCGGTTACGACGGCACCTTCAGCAAAAATATCGGCTCGATCGCGCTGGGTCAGCCGGTCTACACGATGGCCGAGTTTGCTACGATCGAGGAGACAACAACGACAGCCGAAAGCGCAGCAGGCACGCTCAGCATGGTAGTGGGTGGCCTGGCAGGCATCAGCTCGACCAACAGCGGGACGTTCGCTGTAACCGCTGATCCAGCGTCGTATGCGTCGCTGACTGAAGGCTTGCTCAAGGACGCAAATACGCAGTTGGTGTCTGCAATGGCGGGGAATCGCTAGTACGCAATCGAGGTATAAAAGCCGCGCCTTTCCAAGCGCGGTTTTTCTATCACGACGGTCGATTTCTGACCTGCTCCAACGCAGGCATTCTGCTAGAATCCGCAGCGTCCTGAATCAAACAGAGCACTTTCCTCATGGCGCAATACGTCTACACCATGAACCGGGTTGGCAAGGTTGTGCCGCCCAAGAAAACCATACTGCAAGATATTTCCCTATCGTTCTTCCCCGGCGCCAAAAATCGGCGTGCTGGGTTTGAACGGCTCGGGAAAATCCACGCTGCTGCGCATCATGGCGGGTATCGATAGCGACATTCTTGGCGAGGCGCGCCCGCAGCCGGGCATCAAGATTGGCTACCTGCCGCAGGAACCGCAGCTGAATCCGGACAAGGATGTGCGCGGCAACGTCGAGGAAGGCGTGCAGGAGGCGATCGATGCGCTGGCGGCGCTGGAGAAGGTGTACGCGGATTACGCCGAGCCAGATGCCGACTTCGATGCGCTGGCCAAGGAACAGGCGCGACTGGAAGACATCATCCAGGCGACCGATGCGCACAACCTGGACCACAAGCTGGAGATCGCCGCCGACGCACTGCGCCTGCCACCGTGGGACGCCAGGGTCGATACCTTGTCCGGCGGCGAAAAACGCCGGGTGGCGCTGTGCCGACTGCTGCTCTCCAACCCGGACATGTTGTTGCTGGACGAGCCGACCAACCACCTGGACGCGGAGAGTGTCGCCTGGCTGGAGCGCTTCCTACACGATTTCCCGGGCACGGTGGTGGCGATCACGCACGACCGCTACTTCCTCGACAATGCGGCGGGCTGGATTCTGGAGCTGGATCGCGGCCGCGGCATTCCCTACGAGGGCAACTACTCGGATTGGCTCAACCAGAAAGAGCAGCGCCTGGCACAGGAGAAGCGGCAGGAGGCCTCGCACCAGAAATCCATCAAGGCGGAACTGGAGTGGGTGCGCAGCAATCCCAAAGGCCGCCAGGCCAAGAGCAAGGCGCGCCTGCAGCGCTTCGAGGAATTGCAGTCGCAGGAATTCCAGAGCCGCAACGAGACGAACGAAATCTACATCCCGCCCGGGCCGCGACTGGGCGACAAGGTGATCGAGGTCAGCAACCTCAGCAAGAGTTTTGGCGACCGCCTGTTGTTCGACAAGGTCAGCTTCACCGTGCCCAAGGGCAGCATCGTGGGCATCATCGGAGCCAACGGCATGGGTAAATCCACGCTGTTCAAGATACTGATGGGCGTGGAAAAACCCGACGGTGGCGAGGTCTCGGTCGGTGAGACGGTGCAGTTGGGTTACGTGGACCAGTCGCGCGACGATCTCGACGGCAGCAAGACGGTGTGGGAAGTCCTGTCCGATGGCCTGGATATCATTCGCATCGGCAACTACGAGGTGCCGTCGCGCTCCTACGCGGGACGCTTCAACTTCAAAGGTTCGGACCAGCAGAAATTCGTCAAGGACTTGTCCGGCGGCGAACGCAACCGGCTGCATCTGGCGAAGCTGCTGAAGCAGGGCGCCAACGTGCTGTTGCTCGACGAGCCGACCAACGACCTGGACGTGGAGACGCTGCGCGCGCTGGAAGAGGCGCTGCTGACATTCCCCGGCGCGGCGATGGTGATCTCGCACGACCGCTGGTTCCTCGATCGCATCGCCACGCACATCCTCGCCTATGAAGACGACGGCGGCGTGATCTTCCACGAAGGCAATTTCAGCGATTACGAGGAGGATCGCAAGGCGCGTCTCGGCGCGGCTGCGGCGCAACCACAGCGGCTCAAATACCGCAAGTTGAAGTAGGAACCACGAGGAAAATTTTCCGCGTCTTTACGCCGCCTCCGTTCTCGCATTCACGATTGGGCGGCGTTATAGTTGAGCCTTGATTTGCGTAACAAGAGTCGTGACATGAGCGAAACCCACGTAGAGAAGCGTCGCTACACCCGCGTCGAACTGGCGCTGCCAGTGGAAGTACACCAGGGCGGGAGCGTGTGGCACCAGCATCTTATCGATATTTCCCTGACGGGCGTCGCCACCGACCAACCGCGACAGTGGGATGCGCAATACAACGAACCCTTCACATTGATCATCAAACTTGATGAAGGCAGCAAACTGGAACTGCACGCCTACCTGCAGCATGTGGAAGCGGGACGCTTGGGTTTCGCCGTGCAGCACGTGGACAGGGAGAATATGGAGCCGCTGCTGGAAGTGTTGCAAGCCCACATGGACATGGAAACGCTCGAAGAAGAGCTCGGCCAGCTCGGCAATTAGAACGCTGCCAGATTCAATCCAGCGCCGCCAGCGCATCCGCCAGTTTCGCCACCGCCGTCACTTCCATCCCCCGGATTTGTCCCTTGGGCGCATTGCCCCTGGGCACTATCGCTCGCGTGAAGCCGTGCTTGGCCGCCTCCGCGAGTCGGTCCTGCCCGTTGGGCACCGGGCGGATCTCGCCGGACAATCCCACCTCACCGAATATCACCATATCGCGCGGCAGGATTTTGTTGCGGTAGCTGGAAACAATCGCCAGCAACAAGGCGAGATCAGCGCTGGTCTCCAGCACCTTGACGCCGCCCACCACGTTGGCGAATACGTCCTGGTCGCCCACCTGCAACCCGCCGTGGCGATGCAGAACAGCCAGCAGCATGGCCAGGCGGTTCTGCTCCAGCCCCACGGCGACGCGGCGCGGATTGCCCAGCTGGCTGTCGTCGACCAGCGCCTGGATCTCGACCAGCAGCGGACGCGTCCCCTCCCACACCACCATCACCGCGCTGCCGGAGGCGGGCTCGCTGCCGCGGTCGAGGAAAATGGCGGAAGGGATTCTTGACCTCGCGCATGCCCTGCTCGGTCATCGCAAAAATACCCAGCTCGTTCACCGCGCCGAAGCGGTTTTTCTGCCCGCGCAGGGTGCGAAAGCGCGCGTCGTCGCTGCCTTCGAGCAGGATGGAGCAGTCGATCATGTGTTCCAGCACTTTCGGTCCCGCCAGCGAGCCGTCCTTGGTCACGTGCCCCACCAAAAACAGCACCGTGCCGGTCTGCTTGGCGTAGCGAATCAGGTAGGCGGCGCATTCGCGCACCTGGGAGACACTGCCCGGGGCGGAGGCGATCTCATCGGTATGCACCACCTGGATGGAGTCGACCACCAGCACCCGCGGCTTGAGTTCCTGCGCGGCGGCCACAATGGCCTCCACATTGGTTTCCGACATCAGCCGCAGCTTGTCGGTGGGAAGTTGCAGGCGCTGGGCGCGCATCGCCACCTGCTGCAGCGATTCCTCCCCGGTGACATAGAGCGCGTCCATGCTGCGGGCCAGGTGGCACATGGTCTGCAGCAGCAGCGTGCTCTTACCCGCGCCCGGATTGCCGCCAATCAGGATGCCAGACCCCGGCACCAGGCCTCCGCCCAGTACACGGTCGAACTCCTCGGCGCCGGAGGAAAAGCGCGGCAGGTCCTGCAGGTCGATATCCTTGAGGATGCGCGCGCTTTGCAGGCTGCCGGCAAATCCGCTGCGTTTGTCCCCAATCGGCACACCGGCGCCGGCGCGACCCGAGCCCTTTTCCGGCCCCAGCCTGATTTCGGTCAGCGTGTTCCAGGCGCCGCAGTCGCTGCACTGGCCCTGCCATTTCACGTAATCCGAGCCGCAGTCATTGCACACAAACGCGGTTTTTTGTTTCGTAGCCATCGTATTTCCCGGCGGATTCACCGCTTTTTCTGTTCGGCGGGCGCCACTGTGGCGAATGCGGTATCCTACCAAACTTGCGACGTGATACCGGTACCACAATGTCAGATTTCTCCCTGCTCCCCGAGCGCCAGCTGCAGTTCTCGCCGCTGCTGGCGGCGACGATTGGTCTGGAGGAGGCCATTTTGTTGCAACACCTGCAACAGGTGTTCGAGCACCGCAGCCCGGAACTGCAGGGCGGCTACGCCTGGTTCACCATCGAGCGCACGTTCCTGCTGCGCACGCTGCCGTTCTGGACGGTGGAAGACCTGCACCGCATCAGCCGCAACCTGGTCGACAAAGGTGTGCTGCTGATCGCCACACCGCCGCTATTGAGCGCCGAGCACTTGACGTTCGCGGTAAATGAGCCGGCGCCCACCCGTCAGCCTGCACACTCATCGGCCTCGGTTACACCCTCGGTTCCGCCCCCGGTCGCACCTTCATTGGCGCCCTCGGCTGCCCACACGACGGATACCTCGGCTACTCAGCCGGCTGCTCACCCATCCGCTATCTCGGCTACTCACTCGGCTACTCACTCGGCTACCATCACGGCAATGCCCCCGGCCGTAACCACCAAACGCGGCGCCGGACTGTTGCCTGCGCACTGGTCGCCGAGTGAAGACCTGCTGCAGTTACTGGCCCTGAACCACAACATACCGCGCCAGTTCGCGCTGGACCAATTGGAGGATTTCATCTTTTACTGGCGCGAGCGGGGCGAAACCAGCCACGCCTGGGAAAACAAGTTTCGCCAGCATGTCATCTCCGTGTGGCGGCGCGAGCAGCAGGACCAGGCAGAGGCGTTCAGGGTCCCGCAAACCACAACATTGGATAACAGCTGGCGGCCCAGCGCCGACGCCATGGACATCATGCTGCGCGGGGATATCGCGCGCGACTTCATCGAGGACTCCATTCCCGAGTTCATCCTGTATTGGCGCGAGCGCGGCACCAACCCCAAGGAATTGAACTCCAAGTTTATCCAGCACATCCGCATCCAGTGGGCAAAATTCACCTCCAGCATGGAGCACAGCACCGAGCCCAAACGCATCACCGAGCAGTGGCAACCCGCCGAGGACGTGTATGACATTCTGCGCCTGTCGCACATCGACACCGAATTTGCGCGCTCCCTGTTGCCGGAGTTCATCGTATACTGGCGCGACAGCAACCAGGCGCACACCTCCTGGAACAGCAAGTTTCTACAGCATGTGAAGTACCACTGGGCAAAACGCCACCAGATTGAGCAAGCAGGACACAGCCATGCCGGACAGTCGGGATCTAGTACAACGGGTCGCACAAGAGATCGAAGCCTCAGAAGCACCTTACCGACACCTCCTGGGCAGACTAAGACGCGAGCGCGCCCCTGCGAGCGAGGCCCACGATAGAAGCGATAAACCAGATATTCGCCCTGTTCCTGTTGAACTACCACAACCAGTTCTACGCGGCGCTTCCCAAAGGCCGCACATCTCCAGCAAATCAAGAAATTGTGGCTGGAGTCCCTGTCGGATTATCCGGTGGAACACATCCTCAAGGGCGCCAGGCACGCCATCGAGCACAGCGAGTACCTGCCCACCCTCAACCGCATGCTGGAGTGCTGCCAGCAGGGCCTGGCCGACCTGGGCCTGCCGACCGCGCACGACGCCTATGTGGAAGCCTGCCGCGCCGCATCACCCAAATCCGCCCAGGCCTGGAGCCACCCCGCCGTCTACCTGGCCGGTCGCGACAGCGACTGGTTCTTCCTCGCCAACACCACCGAGCGCACCAGCTGGCCGGTGTTCAAGGAACACTACGACCGCTACTGCGCGCGCGTATTGCGCGGGGAATCGCTGTGCATACCGGCGCCCGCTGCGCTGGAGAAAAAGCCGAGCAAGCCGCTGAGCCGCGAGGAACAACTGGCTCGGCTGCACGAGTTGCGGCAACAAACCGGGCTTTAGCTGTCAGTTTGCAGCGGATTGTGCACGCGGGAGTCGGTCACGGATCATTGTGGCGACACTGGCCAGTTCGTTCTGCTGGCTGGCGGCGCCAGCGGGAATCGATATTGAGGGTTCGTGCCAGCGAGCGGCTCCGGGCGGGAAGGCATTATCGCCTGCTTCCCCGATACTCGCAGACGATAATGCCTTCCCGCCCAGAGCCTTGTTCCGAATGACTACGACCAGCAGTGATTCGCGAGGTGGCACGACAGGAGGGTTCGGGTGTTGGGTATGCGATTCGTCAGCGAGTATCGGGGAAGCGGGCGAATCGCATACCCGACAGCCGAACCCGGCGACATGTGAGAATCTCCCCTCCGACGAGCTGAACGACTAACCCAGAGCCCAACAGCCAGCAGAATCAGCCTGCAGTCAAATCGTCAGCAAACGTTCACTGAGAATAAGGCAGCGCCGTTGCGTCAACGCTCGTCGTAACCGCCGCGCGCAAGATTCTCAAAGCGGGTGTACTGGCCGATGAAGGCGAGGCGGCAGGTACCGATCGGGCCGTTCCGCTGCTTGCCGATGATGATTTCCGCCGTGCCCTTGTCCTCCGAATCCTCGTGGTACACCTCATCCCGGTAGATGAACATGATCACATCCGCATCCTGCTCGATCGCGCCCGATTCACGCAGGTCCGAGTTGACCGGGCGTTTGTTGGGGCGCTGTTCCAGCGAGCGGTTGAGCTGGGAACAGGCCACCATCGGCACCTTGAACTCTTTGGCGATGGCCTTGAGATTGCGCGAGATTTCGGAGATTTCCGCGGTGCGGCCCTCGCCCGAACCCGCCACCTGCATCAACTGCAGGTAATCCACCATGATCATGCCCAGATCGCCGTGCTCGCGCATCACGCGGCGGGCGCGGCTGCGCATTTCGGTCGGTGTGAGGGCCGGGGTATCGTCGATGAACAGCGGCACATCCTTGAGCTTGGCCACCGCCGCACCCAGCTTGGGCCAGTCCTCCTGCTCCAATTTGCCATTGCGCAGGCGCGTCGAGTCGATGCGCCCGATAGATGACAGCATGCGGATAATCAGCGCATCCGCGGGCATCTCCATGCTGAACACGAGGATGGGCTTCTTCTGGTGCAGGACCGCGTGCTCCACCAGGTTCATCGTGAAGCCGGTTTTACCCATGGATGGGCGGCCGGCGACAATCACCAGGTCGGACGGCTGCAATCCCGACGTCAATTTGTCGAGATCGGCAAAGCCGGTGCTGAGGCCGGTGATATCGCCGCCAGACTGGAACAGTTCCTCGATGCGGTTGATCGCTGACTGCAACAGCGGGTTGATATCCTTGGGGCCGCCCGATTTGGGTCCCTCCTCCGAAATTTGCATGATGCGCCGCTCGGCCAGGTCAATCAGCTCCTTGGAGCTGCGGCCATCCGGGTTGAACCCGCTCTCGGCGATCTCCTGCGCGGCTTCGATCAGCTGGCGCAAGTTGGCGCGCTCGCGCACGACCTGCGCATACGCCCGAATGTTCGACGCACTGGGCGTGTTCTGCGCCAGTTCGGCCAGATAGGGCAAGCCACCGGCGCTATCCAGCTCACCATTGGCCTGCAGTTTGTCCGCCACCGTGATCACATCGACCGGCTGCGCCGCCTCCGCGAGCTGGGCGATCTGGCGGAAAATCAGCCGGTGTCCCGGCCGATAGAAATCGCTGGCAAACACCAGTTCAGCCACCGCGTCCCAACCGTCGGCCGACAACAGCAGGCCGCCCAGCACCGACTGCTCCGCCTCCACCGAATGCGGCTGCATCTTGATACGCGCGAGCTCGCCTTCTACGGGATAGCGCAGCTCAGCAACGTTGGATGGATAGTCTGTATCGGGCATGGCAAGTTGTAGTTTTATTAGAGGGGGGTGCACAGCCTAGCGGAAACAGGCGGTCAGCTAAAGTGGAAACACGCTCGGATGGAGGAGAATGCGCATTCAAAACTTGGTTTGAGCCGGCTTTTTTTAGCCACAAAAAAACACCGATCATTCCTGACCGGTGTATTCGCGTGGCTTGGCGGCGACCCCGGCGGGGCGCCACCTGCGTGATTTACTCGGGAATTACCGCAACCGTCACAACCGCCATGACGTCACCGTGCACCTGGATCGAGACCTGGTACTCGCCCAGTTCGCGCAGCGCACCGGCAGGCAAGCGCACTTCTGACTTGTCCACGTCACAACCGAGCGCGACGATGGCGTCGGCGATGTCGCGCGTGCCGATGGAGCCGAACAGCTTGCCCTCTTCGCCGGCGTTGGCAGCGATGGTAACCAGCGCCAGCGCACTGATCGCATCAGCGCGGGCCTGAGCGGCAGCCAGTTGCGCTGCAGCGGCCGCTTCCAGGTCGGCGCGGCGTGCTTCGAAAGCCGCTGTATTGCCCTCGTTGGCGTAAACAGCCTTGCCCTGCGGAATGAGGTAATTGCGGCCAAAACCGGCTTTTACCTTCACCGTTTCGCCGAGCCTGCCCAATTTGCTGATGTTTTCCAGCAGTATGACGTCCATCTTACGTTCCTCTCTTCGGGTAGTGTGTTACCACTACTTCAATTGTCTCGATTGTCTCGATTGTCTAGCCTAACTATCTCGATCATCACTGTCATCGCCGCGCTCGTCGCGCCGGCTCAGCTGCGTACCCGGCCCCGTGGACCAGCGCTGGCGAAAATTGAACCAGCTGTCAGCGACAGCGAAGATCACGACCAGCAATTTCACCGGGTCAAAAATGAACCAGGCGATATAAAATCCCGTCAGCCATCCCGTACCTCGCCCGCGCATGTGTGCGCGGGCGTGTATCAATGCCAACCCCGCGAAGGACAGCGGCATCAGGCACAACATCGCCCACGCGCCGTACTGCATGCCCAGCCAACCGAGCAAGAGCGCCGCGATTACCAACGCCGCAGTCACTCCTACCGGATAGTGCAGCGCCTTGAACTCCGTGCCGAAACCGCCCGGGTTGTACAGGGCAGCCTGCCAGTAGCGCGCCAGTAGCAGGCACAACGTCGACAGGGTGGCAAACCCCGCACCGAACATGCCGGCAATCTGGATGGCGTCGGGTCGGGCCAATTCCACCACCTGGCCACCCTGGGACAACTGTTGTTCCAGCGAGGTCAGGAACTCACCGAAGTAAACCACCACCTCTTCCAGATAGGCGCCAAAAACCAGCAGCATGGTCAATCCGGTCACTACACCCACGCCTACCGCTGCCAACACTGCCAGCGGCAAGCTCACCGTGGTGCGCAGTACCAGCGCAAGCACCATCGTCCCTGACAGCAACATCAGCGGCCCGCTGTCGTGGACGAAATACAATAACGTCCCGACCGGCAACAGCGCCCATGTACAGCCAGACTCCGGCCCGCACCCTTACGCAGTGTCACAAGCGCCAGTGCGGCGGCGCTGATCCAGCAAAACAACAAACTACCTGAGCCCGCCACTACTACCAGCAGCGCCTGCAGGCGTCCGCGCATGACAAGTTCTGCCAGGCCCTTCAAGCGTAACCTCGACTGGGCAATGCGCGGATCAAGATCTTTCTACAGGTGCGAATCCGTGTACGGGATCAGCGACAGGAACCGGGCGCGCTTGATGGCGGTTGCCAACTGGCGCTGGTACTTGGCCTTGGTGCCCGTAATACGGCTGGGTACAATCTTGCCGGTTTCGGATACATACGCTTTCAGCGTTTCCAGGTCCTTGTAGTCAATTTCCTTGGTGCCTTCGGCGGTAAAGCGACAAAACTTACGGCGACGGAAAAAACGTGCCATGGTGATTCTCCTTAAAAAGCTGAGTATTCGTTGCGTGCGAGCGAGGACTTACTCTTCGTCCTGCTCATCATCAGCGGCATCGTCTTCATCGACCGCTTCTGCCCTGGCGGCATCGGCTGCCTGGCGCTCTTCATAGCGGCTCTTGCGCTCGCGATTCTCTTTCGACTTCATGATGAAGGATTCTTCCGTCACAGGCTCATCGCGGCGGATCACGAGGTTGCGAATGACAGCATCGTTGTAGCGGAAAGTGGTGGTCAGCTCTTCCATCGCGTCATTGGACGCCTCCACGTTCATCAGCACATAGTGTGCCTTGTGGATTTTGTTGATCGGGTAGGCCAACTGGCGGCGCCCCCAGTCCTCGAGGCGGTGTACCTGGCCACCGTCTTTCTGGATTGCTGCGGTGTAGCGCTCGATCATGCCGGGCACTTGTTCAGACTGGTCCGGATGGACCATAAATACGATTTCGTAATGTCGCATACGCAAGCTCCTTACGGGTTAATGCTACCCAATAAAATGGTGTAGCAAGGAGGATCGGCCATACTGGATAGCCGGGCAAATTTTAAGGGGGGCGAGTCTACCCGAATACAGCAAGGCCTGACAAGCAGTTATTTGTAGCGCCTTTTTCTCGCGTGCATTATTTCTGGCGAACTCCGCCGCGCTGGCGCATCGCCTCGAACAGGCAGATCCCCGCCGCCACAGACACATTCAGGCTGCTCACAGAGCCCGCCATCGGCAGATGTATCAGGAAATCACACTGCTCGCGCGTCAGGCGGCGCATGCCTTTCCCTTCCGCGCCCATCACCAGCGCGAGCGAGGTCGTCAGGTCGCTCTCGTACAGGGATTTTTCTGCGTCGCCGTCGGTGCCGTACAGCCACACGCCGCGCGCCTGCAATGCCTGCAGCGTGCGGCTGATATTGGTGACACGGACGAATGGCACCACCTCGGCCGCGCCGCAGGCCACCTTTTGCACCACGGGCGTGAGATCGGCCGAATTGTCCTTCGGCACCACCACCGCATCGACACCGGCGGCATCGGCACTGCGCAGGCAGGCCCCGAGATTGTGGGGATCTGTGACGCCGTCCAGCACCAGGATCAGCACCGCCCCGTCTTTATCATCCACGGCCTGCAGCAGTTCCTGCTCGCTCCACAGGTTGGATGAGGCGTGGTCGGTATCGCCGGCCGCCTCATGCACCTCAGCCACCGCGCCCTGGTGGCGCCCGCTGACCCGCTTGTCCAACTCGGCGCGCGCTTCCCGCACCACCGCTACTCCCTGGTTCCTGGCGAGCTCCAGCAGGCCGGTGATGCGTTTGTCGTCGCGACCCGTTTGCAGCAGCAGGCGTTGCACCGTCCTGGCGTTGCGGCGCAGCAGGCTATCGACGGCGTGGATACCGTAGACGTACGGCACGTTCAGCGGCGCCGCCGCAGCCCGGTTTTGCCCTTGGATTTGCGGGGAGCGCCGGACTTTTTGTCCTTGCCTGTGCTTTTCTTCGCGCCAGGGTCTGCATCCGCCTTGTCAGGACTATTTCCCTTGGCCGGCTTGGCGGACTTGGCCTCGATCAACTCCAGATCAATCTTGCGGTCATCCAGATCGACCCTCGCCACCTGCACGCGCACGAGCCCCCCCAGCTTGAAACTGCGCCCGGAGCGCTCGCCGACAAGACGCTGATGCGACTTGTCGAAGGCGTAGTAGTCTCCCGGCAACGCGGTGACGTGCACCAGCCCCTCGATATACAAATTCTCCAGTTCCACGAACAAACCGAAGCTGGTCACTGCGCTGATCACGCCGTTGTACTCAGTCCCCACGTGTTCCTGCAGGTACTCACACTTGAGCCACGCATTGACCTCGCGGGTGGCCTCGTCCGCGCGCCGCTCGGTCATCGAGCAGTGTTCGCCGTTGACGAGCATGGCGTGAACGTCATAGGGAATATCTGCTTAGTGGGAATCGCTTGTGCACCGTCGATGCGCAGCACGCCTTTGGCGCGCGCACTGCTGCGAATCAGGTGCCGTATACCCCGGTGCACCAACAAGTCGGGGTAGCGCCTGATCGGCGAGGTGAAATGCGCGTACGCCTCGTAGTGCAGGCCAAAATGGCCTTTGTTCTCCGGCTGGTAGACCGCCTGGCTGAGCGAGCGCAGCAGCATCGTCTGTATCATACGGGCATCTTCGCGATCGCCGATTTGCTGCAGCAGGTGCTGGTAGTACCGGCGTCGGCTTGGCGCCACCGCCGAGATCGAGGCCCAGCTCGCCGAGGAACTTCCGCAGCCCCTCCAGCTTTTCCTCATTGGGTCCCTCGTGCACGCGATACAGGATGGGCAACTGGTTCGCGTCGTAGAAGCGCGCCGTGGCGACGTTGGCGCACAGCATGCACTCCTCGATCAATTTGTGCGCGTCGTTGCGCACCACGGGGACGATGGCGTCGATCTTGCGATTTTCATTGAAAATAATGCGGGTTTCGACGGTCTCGAAATCAATCGCGCCACGCTTGTCACGCGCCGCGCGCAGCACGTGGTACAGGCCGTGCAGGCGTTGCAGGTCCGGCACGCGGCGTTTGTCTATGTCAGGGTGTTTGCCTTTCTCCAGCACTTCGCCCACCTGTGTATAGGTCAAGCGGGCGTGCGAGTGGATCACTGCCTCATAGAACCGGTATTTGGCAAGCACGCCTTTGGCGCTGAGCTCCATTTCACACACCATCGCCAGGCGATCAACCGCGGGCTTCAGTGAACAGAGGCCGTTCGACAACGCCTCTGGCAGCATCGGCACTACGCGCGCGGGAAAATACACCGAGTTGCCGCGCAGCGCCGCCTCCTGGTCGAGGGCGGAGCCCGGTGCGACGTAGTGCGAGACATCGGCGATCGCCACCCACAGCCGCCAGCTGCCATTGCTGTTCTGTTCGCAGTACACCGCGTCATCGAAGTCCCGCGCATCCTCCCCGTCGATAGTGACAAACGGCAGTTTGCGCAGGTCGATGCGGTGCTTTTTATCGTCCTCCAGCGGCTCCGCTTCCAGCCGCGACGCCTCCTCCAGCACCGCCTCCGACCACTCCCAGGGAATCCCGTGCGAGCGAATGGCGACATCGATTTCCATGCCCGGGTCCAGGTGGTCCCCAAGTACTTCGGCGATGCGGCCCTTGGCGCCGAGCTGGCGTGTCGGGTAGTCGGTAATTTCCGCCGTCACGATCTGGCCGGAGCGCGCCTTGCCTTTCTCCTTCGGCGGAATGAGTATCTGCTGTGTCAGCCGCCCGTTGTCGGGGATGACATAGCCGATGCCGCTCTCCTCCTGGTAACGACCGACAACGGATTTGTGCTTGCGCTCCAGCACCTCCACCACCCGGCCCTCCAGACGGCCACGGCGGTCCTCGCCCGTCACCTGCACCAGCACCTCGTCACCGTCAAACACGAAATGCATCTGCCGCGCGCTGAGGTAGATGTCATCGCCTTCCGCCAGCGGCACTGCGAAGCCATAACCGTCGCGATGCCCCTGCACACGGCAGTGCAGCAGGTTCATCTTGTCGACGAGGCCGTAGGTACCGCGCCGATTCAGCATTAACTGGCCGTCGCGCTCCATCGCCCGCAGGCGCTTTTGCAGCGCGTCGACCTGTTCGGGCTCATCGAGTCCGAGGGCTTTTGCGATGTCAGCGTTATCCAGGGGTTTTTCCGCCTCCGCCAGCAGGTCGAGGATCACCTCGCGACTGGGAATCGGGTTGTCGTAGCGCTGCGCTTCGCGCTCAGCATGAGGGTCGGCAATTTTGCCTTTTTTGGCCATGTGTTTGGGCTCTTCCGTAGAAAGTTATTGTTGGAGATATGCGAGTGTTCGGCGAGTATACGCGAGGAGAGCCTGCCCGTCTCATCGGGCAGAGCCTGCCCCGCCTTTCGGGCATTGACAAAACCGCGTCGGAAAAGTAAAGTCGCCGCCCTCGGAAACTGCGACAGGCAACAACGCTCGCCAGCTTCTGCAGTTAGTTCTGCACTACGCCCAGATGGTGAAATTGGTAGACACGCCAGCTTCAGGTGCTGGTCCTCGCAAGGGGGTGGAGGTTCAAGTCCTCTTCCTGGGCACCATCGAATTCAAAGGCTGATCCGCAAGGTTCGGCTTTTTTTGTGTCTGCTCAATAGGTTAGGGCTAATGGGGAGACAATCAAAGAACTACTGAAGTTTCGCTTGTTATCAAGCTGGTACACAAATTGGTACACAAACTTCAGCTATGTCACCTTACTTACAAAACCGTGAAGGTATTTACCACTTCAGATATCGCATTCCTGTCCTGTTGAGGCCCCATATTGGGAAAAAACAGAACCAAGGTATCACTAGAAACCGGTAATGAGAGAGGCGACATATTCGGAGCCACCACTGGCTTCGATTGTTGATTGTTTGAAACAACTCTGTCACCGAGTGAGAACCCGTGAGATTGATTCAGAGGAGCTACCTGAGACGCTAAAGCGGCTACTATAGCTCTAGCCGAAGTCACCTGCCATCGTCTGCAATTCCATTACCAGCATTGAACCCGAAGCAACAATACCCAGCCTCCATGCTGCAAGACCTGGATCTACTGAATACACTAAGCTGAAAATCAAGAAGGAGAGGAGATCAAAGACCGCAGACTACTACAGTTCCATGTTTCTGGAGTGTGTGAAGTTACGACCCAACCAACGGCAATAGGGGCTTCAAAAGTCATGTATTGAACAGTATGTCGCCACCATCAGCTGTATACCGAAGAACCGTAAAAAGAATGATCCGGGCTCATTTACTGCCACTTCATTGATTTGGCAATCCCCGAAGCGGATCTACCTGCAACCAGAACACAAAGAGAAACTTGTCACTATGAACAAGGCCACCTTCTTCAAAGTGGTTGATGTGAATACCTGGAGAAGAACCCCTCTAGTAGCGTTACTGTTAAATCCACCTCTCAGTCCTATGCGGCTTTTGACAAGAATGATCTACAGAAGATGTTTTCGAAGGAAGTATTGGCTACCTGTAAACACAGCCAGCAGTGGCTTCCGGTATTGGCTTTATATACTGGAGCAAGGCAGACTGAACTGGCCCAACTACTCATTACGGATGTAGTGCAGATTGATGGAATATGGTGTCTCAATATTACAGATCAAGGTAATGATCAGAAGCTGAAGACCAAGCTGCAGTGCATTGTCCCGATCCACAAGGGGCTAATAGCGCAGGGGTTTCTGGATTATTTTCGAGACATTGAGAAATCCAAACATAAGCAGCTCTGGCCTACGTTGAAACCAGGCCGTTATGGCTGGGAGATAAAGTCTCCAAGTGGTTCAGGGATACATTGAAGCCTCAGTGAGAGCCAACCATCCCTCTGAGCAAGAAAGGTGTGGCATAGTTTCAGGCATACATTTATTAACCAAGCCGTATCACAAGGCCTTCCGATAGCACATATTCAGCAATTAGTTGGACACGAGAAATCAATGCTGGGAGAAACGGGAACCTACACTCACCTTACAACACAACAGCTAAAGCAAACATTGGATCAAATAAAACTAGAAGGGCTACTGAGCTAAATGGGTGGATCTGTTTTTGTTACTGCTTTGTACCTGTCTACGACTCTGTTTGCCAACACGGGGCCACCAGTTCCCAAATGATTGCGTCAAAACCGGGGGCGGAACATGGGCGGCATAGGCAGTGGTCGCCACTGGTACGCTGGCGCTAAAGATACGACCAGAAATTACCGTTCGATCGACGTGCGGCGCTGGAAGCGGGGTGGTCTGCTTACGCCCGGTCAATCCTTCGGATGGCAGTGGTCACGCCAAAGCGAGTTGGTCGCGTCCATTCTGGTACGTTCTGAATCTGACCGAGTCACCCTAACCTACCGCCATCGGAGCGGTGGCAAGGACTGGAAGGATGGAAACTACCCCGTCCGTCTTGACCAGGCCGCCTGCAAACTCGGTGGGCAACGCCCGTGGTTTCTGTGTCCTGCACGTGGGTGTGGACGGCGCACAGCACTTTTATACATCGGCAGATCCTTGCTTGCCGGCAATGTCACCAATTGGCCTACGCGAGCCAGAAAGAGGCTGCCTATGATCGTGTTGCGAGACGGGCCGACAAAATCCGCGAAAAACTGGGCTGGGAGCCGGGCATTCTGAATAGGGGCGGCGGGAGGCCCAAAGGGGTGCACTGGGAAACGTTCAAGCGATTGACCCTACGGCACGATAGCTCCGTGGAGATTTCACTGGCAGCAATTGAGGCCCGGCTCAATATTTTCAAAAGGATCTCTAATAACAAAATAATCAAATAACAGGAAAACCGAATCACCGAATGACCAAGCGCCACACTCAGAAACGCCGGACACACAACGCGCGGTGGTGTCTGGCGCTGGACACGTCGCTCGAGAGCCGGAGGCCAGGGAGGAACACGGTCCAGGCCTCCGAGGAACCGTTCGTCTCGTTGCTCCAGAAGCTGGCCCAGGTGAGGTGAAATAGCGGTGATATTTTACAGGTTACTGGGCCACATGACAGGCTGACCGCGCTCGAGTCGTCATTCAGTGATTGGAGCTCAGCTGACGACGGCAATCGCCAGCCACCCGCCTTTCCGTCACAGTAACCCTTCGCGGCGTTCCAATCGAGGGTCGAACTGCTATCCGATTGCGTCCACTCCAGCCCACTCGCGGGCTGGCGCAGCACGCCACCCCCAGCATCTATGAGGCATGACGGACTCTTGGCGCAGGCCATCCGCTCGGCTTCCGCCGCATCGGCCTTTGCCTCGGCTTCCTCCCGCGCCTGTGCGTCCGCCTTGGCTTTCGCATCCGCCTTGGCTTTCTCTTGCGCCCGCGCCTTGGCTACCGCCGCCAGCTTCGCTTGCTCCGCCGCCGCTGCCTTGGCCTTATCCAGCTCAGGCCTAGCCGCCTCCTCATACTGCGGATACAGCGTCAGCGCCTCGCTGTACTGCTTGCCTTCCTGGCACGAGACTTTGGAAGGCTTCCAGTGATTCGTAAGCTCGCAGCGAATCCCCTGCCGCCCACGCCGCCTTGGCCTCGAGGAACATTAGTGGCGGAGGCATCTTCACATTCAGGGCGTGATACTTGTCAAATGCGGCCAGCGCTGTTTTTACATCCTCTTTTTTCAGGGCATCCACAATCTGTTGCTTGAGGAGGTCCCGCTTGCACTTCGGGTGGGAGAACGTAACCGCACCGTAGGCGATGAATAGGGTGAAGAGCCCAGCGAGCAACACGCGCCACCGCACGCGGCCGTTGTACAACAGCTTGTGTGCACCTAATCTGTCATTCCGCATATCCGTTGCCCCGCCCCCGCTGATTTGAAACTCTTCCCGCTATTCGCAGCCCGCCGCACTACGCCAAATCACTGTATGGCAGACACCTGCACTATCGAACCCAGTTACCTGGCGACGTGCGTGCGAATAACGGCTCAGTTTTAGCCACTGCAAAAGCCGCGCATCCTCTCTTCCCCGTTCTTAACCAAGTCTCTTCCATAACTGCTATATTCCTGACAGCTATTGGCCGCGAGCCGCTGCCCGTAGCTCTGAAGGTTTCCAACTCACACTGGGATGAAGTACTGGCAATCTCGCGATTGTAAGCCTCCATGGTCGCAATTGCCTGGTTGTCACATGCCCTACCGCCTGAGCCCCCACCCCCACTGGTGCTTGAGCTTGAATTCATGCCCGTATACGGCATCGCCGAGTTGGCGTTGATACCCTGCTTCGCTGCGTAATACCCCACTCCCGCAGCCAAAGGCAACCCCGGCAACTGTGCCAACGACATCCCATAAATCACCTCCATCGTCAGCCGCGCTCTCTTGCTGTTGACGCGCCTGAGCCGCCCGTGCGGCACTCTGTTGGGCAGCCTCTTGCGCCTGCGCGGCGGCCAACGCCTGACGGTGTCGCAGACGCTCCAGTTCGTCCTGCTGCTGTCGTGCGAACTCCTCTTGTTGTTGCAGGGCCAATGCCTGCTGCCTGGCTTCCTCCTCTTGCCGCTGCTGCAAGGCCAGTGCTTCCTGACGCTGCCGCTCGCGCAACGCCGCCGCCTGGCGCTCGGCCTCCTCGGCGCTCCCATACGCCCGCGGCAGTCATGGCTTCACTCGTATCCGCCGCCCAGTCTGGTGTCCCGCTTGTGGCGCCGAAACCGCCGGTGCCCAGGTCGTCTTCCAAATTCGCAACGTCGTCAGCAAATGAGCCAGATTGTGACGGTTCAGTGCCAGATGCTTCTTCCAATGCGGCGAGGTCATCGGCGAAGGACCCCGAGGTCCCGGTCGCCGCAGGGGCAGGCCCTGTTTCCTCCTCCAGCATGGCAAGGTCATCGGCGAATGCCCCGCCGGCCTGCTGCAGGTTGGGGTCCTGCAGATTCGCCCCCCCGGCCGGCTGGGCGGTGTTACTGGTGGACGCACCTACGTCCACCAAGACCTGTTCCCACGCCGCCTGATCAGAGAGCGCTGGCTCGCCCCGCTGTGCAATGGCCGAGGCCACCACCTTGCCATCGGCGCCATTGGGTTCGAGGCCGAATTCGGCACCCTCGTCAAAATAGGATGCCACCCGGTCTTTTAAAGATCCAACGGCGGTATCCCTGCCTTGATCGCCGCCTCCCCTGATCGGCCAGCCAAACCGGCATCGTCTGTGAAGGCCCGCACTTTGTCGCTCAGCTCTACCAGGCTCTTCGGAGCAACGTCCCTAATCATTTGGGGGGTCTTCTCTCCCTTGAGCCATGAAAATAGCCCATCCGCTTCCGCTGCGGCCTCGGCGCCCGACTCCGCATTAAATTGCCGAGTGAGTGTGCCCATGCCACGATCGATCACTATTTCTTTATAGTGGCCACCCGCTGTCAGCGCCCGGTCTGCAGCCTCCCCGTACTGCCGAAAAGTTCCGGCAGTTTGCCTCTGGCTGCTTGCCCTACCTGGTCGCCGGCATAGCTAAACACACCTTTATCGCGAATAGCCTCCAGCGTGTCGCTGAGTCGATGAAGCCCCGAGATGCTGAAGGTATACTGGCTCTCATCGGAGGAGTCCACCCACGCCGGCGGCGACAGTAACAACAGCAGGGCGGCAGCTACCCACCTCAAACTCAATTGTGATTTCATGTCCCCCCCCGCTACGATTTCGCCGTTGTAAAGCTCATCAGATGCGCCCCCTCTATCGCCAGGCGTCCATCGGGAGCTTTGCTGAGCTGCAGCACCGCCTGTCGCCAGCCATTTCGATTGGGCATCAGGAAGACCACCCCTGATCGCCCAGCGGTACCGCACCGGCCAGTGACAGCTCAGAGGCGTTTAGCAGCAACTGCAGCACCACATCGTCATTGGCGCTGTCACTCTGGCCAGCCTTGGAGGCAGCCTTCTGGATAAAGGTCGTTCGCGATTGCGACCTGAAAGGCCGTAGAGTCAAGACCCGAGAGAGCACCCGCGCCAGCGATCAATCGAAGTTCCGCCGCCGTCTGCAACTTTTCTTTGCAGTAGTCCTCCCGCCATTGGGCAGCGTTCGCTCCATCGGGAGGGTGTGCTTGCTCAAAAGACCGCACCCTAGTCGAGTAAGGTTGCTGCAATTGCAGGAGCAGGTCGTCCGCGACCAGCCAATC
>JADJAL010000041.1 GCA_016704305.1 Haliea sp.
CGCGTGCAGGCCTGCATTATGTCGTGATTAACCTGGTCGGTTCCACGCTTTTCCTGTTTGCCGTCGGTGCTCTCTACGGCATGTTGGGCACGTTAAACATTGCCGATATGTCGATTGCTGTACAGAACGTCGCCGAGGAAGATCGTGGCGTGGTGGCGGCAGCCGGCTTACTGCTGCTGGTTGTCTTTGGCATCAAGGCAGCGATGTTCCCTGTATCTCTGGTTGCCCCGCGCCCTATGGTTACACCTCCGCACCGGTGGCCGCGCTATTTGCAATCATGACCAAAGTAGGGCTCTACGCAATTATTAGGGTGCATGGCACCGTGTTCGGTGAAGCAGCGGGCGCCCTGGCGTTTATTCATAGCAATTGGGTGCTGGCGGCGGGCTTGATCACGTCCCTCATGGCCGCGTTGGGCGTATTGGCTTCGCGCGTATTGCGACAGCAGGTGGCATATCTGATATTGGCATCCGTGGGCATTCTGCTCATCGCCATTGGTTTAAACAGCGAGGCTGCGCTATCTGCGGCGATTTATTATCTCGTGCATTCAACCTTGCTGGGGGGCTGCTTTGTTTTTATTGGCTGACGTCATATTGCGCGCACGGGAAATCATGGCGATTCCCTGATCAGGGCGACGCCTGTAGCGCAGCCAATCCTCGTTGGCGCGGTATTCATGTTGCTGGGTATTGCGATGACCGGCATGCCACCGTTATCAGGGTTTTTCGGGAAGATCATGGTTTTGAATGCCGCTCTGGCACACCCATGGTTTATGTCCGTTTTACTGGTGGTGTTGGTGTCAGGATTCATGATGATCATCGCTGTCGCACGAACGGGCTCCCTGCTGTTTTACAGCGTCGAAAATCCGCAGCAAGATTCCCCTCCCCCGGCGCTGAACCGCGCAGCTTTTGCAGCGATTGTTGGCCTGTTGCTGACAAGCCCGCTGCTGGTTGCCTTTGCCAAGCCGTTGTCAGCCGTAACGGCGCAGGCTGCAGTGCAGCTATACGATGCAGAGAGTTACGCGAATGCGGTATTGAGCGCGCGCCCTGTCGGGGAGCAGCAATAATGGCCGTTCGGCGCATATTCCCACACCCTTTACTGTCATTTGTTCTATGGATCATCTGGCTGTTATTGAACAATACAATGGCGATGGGCCATGTCGTCCTGGGCGGCTTGCTTGCGGTCATCATCCCGTGGACAACGTCGTCCTTTTGGCCAGAAAAAACTGTGCTCAAGCATCCTTGGCTACTGATTAAATATATCTTCGTGGTGCTGTATGAAATCATGGTCGCCAATATCGTCGTCACCAAACTGATATTGGGGCGAAGCAGTAAGTTGAACCCTGGCTTCTTTCATTACGAGCTACAACTCGAATCTCCGGTCGGCATCGGATTGTTGGCTAACACGATTTCATTGACACCCGGAACAGTCAGCTGCGATCTGTCTGAAGATAAACGCTCTTTGTTGATTCACTCATTGCATATCGATGACGTCGCCGCTATCAAGGCCGATATTCATCGCAAGTTTGAGCGACCGCTGAAGGATATTTTTGTCTCATGCTAGACACCGTCATCGCAATCGCATTTTTCCTGGTTTCAGTCGCCCTCGTCCTGAGTTTTATTCGCCTGGTGATTGGCCCCGAAGTGGCCGATCGCATTTTGGCGCTGGATACCCTGTATATCAATTCGATTGCCCTGCTCATACTGCTCGGGATCCACTTGAACAGTGCTTTGTATTTCGAAGCTGCTTTGTTGATAGCCGTCATGGGCTTTATCGGAACGTTGGCGCTCAGTAAATACCTGATGCGCGGCGATATTATGGAATAGGGTATTGCGATGGTTGAATGGATATTGGCGTTGCTGATTCTGTTGGGTGCCTTCTTCACCCTCGTCGGTTCGATTGGCTTGTTAAAGTTACCCGACTTTTATATGCGGCTGCATGGCCCGACCAAGGCCAGCACATTGGGCGTTGGTGCCATACTCATTGCATCGGCCCTGCATTTCAGCCGCAATGCGGAGGGTGTCAGCCTGCATGAAATCCTGATCACGCTGTTTTTATTTATCACTGCTCCCGTCAGTGCCCATTTAATGGCCAAGGCAGCGATTCACATCAAGGTCAAACAAGTCGACCGTACCCGACAACCAGACTCGAAATGACGCGTCAGAACGAGCATGGCGGGCCTGGGTGTTCGACAACGGCGCCCTTCCGAGTCATCGTCTCACCGCAGGCAGCACCCGCTCAGGCGCTCCTATCGACCCGCGACACTGAAATCAGCGTTGAGCGCCACCACAGACGAGTTCATCGTCGCGACCCTCTTAAGGTCCGCGACGGCCTCGTCGATGCGGCCCAGCAACAGGCGCATCACGGCACGGTTGTACAGGTACTGCCCGTTGGGCTCACCCGCAGCGCGGACAGCGAGGTCGCAGGCCTGTTCTGCCCGGACATAATCGCCTTTCTGGAACCACGCCTGGCAAATCAATCCATTGCCCTGCGCCTCGGCGCGCCAGCGGCGCAGTTCAGCACCGCGCTGCGTGAGCAGCGCCAGGGCGTGGTCATGATTGCCCCGCTGCAGCGCCCACTGGGCCTGGCGCACGACGGTGGGTTGGTAATCCCCGAGTGTGTCTGCGGCCGCCCGATGGTTCCAGAGCAGGGTCAGCATGATGGTAGTGGCTATCACGTGAATCAGTATTCGTTGGGTTCTCATGGTTCGTACTCCTTTCGCACAATTGCGACCAGTGATGCCTACGCTACTCTTGCTAAAAATGTATGGCTATCCTATTTCTATATAGTTACCATGCGTAAATGCATGGAAACGATCCCCTGCGGGACTGGGCTGACATTCGCCTCTTTCTCGCCATACTCGAACAGGGCAGCCTGGTGGCTGCCGCTGAACACCTCGGCCTGACCCAGCCCACCGTAGGGCGGCGGTTGTCAGCCATGGAGGAGCGCTTCGGCACGCCGCTATTCGTGCGCGCCGGGCGGCGCATGCAGCTCACGGATTCAGGCAAGGCCATCCTGGACAGCGCCCGCCGCATGGAAAGCGAGATGCTGGCTATCGAGCGCAGTCTCCAGGCGCAGTCCACCGCGCTGCGCGGCGAGGTGACGATTTCGGCGACCGAGGGCACGGGCACGGAGTGGCTGACGCCGGTGTTGCGGGACTTTCATCGCGAGTACCCGGAGATACTACTGAATGTCCAGATCGAGAGCCGCGCGGTGGACCTGATCCACCGCGAGGCGGACATCGCGCTGCGCCTGGGCCAACCGGTGCAGCCTGAGCTGATCGCCCGCCGGTTGGTCACCGTGGGCTTCGGCCTCTACGCCAGCCCGGCCTATCTGGACAGCGCACCACCGCTGCGCTCGCTGGACGACCTGCCGTTACACAAGATGGTCGGCCTGCTCGGGCCCGGCAACCGCGGGCGCGACACCCACTCGTTTCCCGTTACCACGCCGCTGCCGGGGAACTACGTCTACATGAGCAACAGTGCGACGGCACAATTGGCGGCGGCGCGGGCAGGCTTCGGCATCGCCGTGTTTTCTCACCGCTGGGCGACCATGGCAGGAAAACTGGTTCGCGTGCTGCCGGAGTACAATGCAGCGTCCATAGATATGTGGTTGGTCACCCACGAGGAACTGCGGTATAGCGCCCGCATTCGCACCACTTTCGATTTTATCGCCGCGCGCGTACTGGCCGACGCGGAGCTGTTCGAGTGGGGCACACGGCAGTAGTGATCGATGCGATATCCCATCCTTCGGCGTGGCTGGACACAGCGAGCGCTGAAACCATTCGACAGCACGCAGGGGATGCAGAGCGCATGCGCGAGTTGCATCCGCAACAACTGGCATCGATCTACAAAAACAACTGGCTGAAAATGTATGTGCCGGAAAAATACGGCGGCCTGGCACTGACGCTACCCGAGATTCTCAGACTGGAGGAAGCCTTGAGCTGGTGCGATGGCAGCACGGCTTGGGTCGTCACCTTGTGCAGCGGCGCCGGATGGTTTGTTGGTTTTATCGACCCTCGTGTAGCCGACGCACTGTTTGCGGATGCCAAACTTTGTGTTGCCGGCAGTGGCGCGATGACGGGCATGGCGGAAATAACGGACGATGGCTACGTGCTTAATGGACGCTGGAACTATGCGTCAGGCGCGTTGCACGCCACGGCGTTCACGATGAACTGCAGTGTCAGCAGGAATGGCTGTGCTGTCTGCGCTGCCGACGGCTCCCCGCAAGTTTCCACGTTCATACTCACGCGCGAAGAAGTGTTGGTAGACACCTGCTGGAACAGCATGGGCATGATTGCCACCGGCAGTCATGCGTTCTCAGTCGAAAATCTGGCGGTGACAAACGAGCGCTGCTTTACGATTGCTCCTGGGTGTGCGGTGTTGCAGGCGCCCCTCTATCAATACCCGTTCCTGCAACTCGCCGAGACGACCCTGGCCGTCAATCTTTGCGGCATGGCCGTGCGGTTCATCGAACTCGCCGAGGCGATGTTCCGTGAGAAGGCGCCTGCCAGCGATGTAACCGGGGTCGCTTTACAGGAAGCCAGGGAAGCACGCGAGACCTTGCATGCCTTGCGCACAGGCTTCTATGAACAAGTTGATCAGTCATGGAACGCGCTGCTGTCTGAACACCGGATTCCTGATGCGCAATTACTCGCGGTGAGCGCAGCCAGCCATGCACTGGTTCGACACACGCGCGCCGTGGTGAATCGCTTGTATCCGCGTTGTGGCTTGAAAGCAGCATCGACGGAGCGCGAGATCAATCGCGTGTGGCGCAACATTCACACCGCGGGGCAGCACGCCCTATTTTCCAGCGGTTGATGGGACTGAGACCGGGCTCACCTGGGTAATGCAGTTGTTCATCCGGTTAGGGCACTTTATCATGCGCCGCACACATCCCAGGCTTGATCAAGTAGTCCCTGTATGCATCGCGGCTCGAAGAAGCTCTTCAACATGACTCGAGTTGCGCTCTTTGCACTTGGGCTCGTTTGTTTCAGCAATATTGGTTACGCACTCGCAGCAGAGCATCGGGCAAATCCGAGCCTCAACGGCAAACCCAATATTCTGGTAATCATGGTGGATGACTTTGGCTTTGACGACCTTGCCATCAACAACGGCAACACCCAAATTGCTACACCGAACATGGACCAGCTCGCACACGACGGCGTGCGGTTTACGCGGCACTATGCCTCGGCGGTGTGTTCTCCGGCACGGGCGGCGTTCCTCACGGGTCTGCATCCGGAGCGTGTAGGATTTTTGCCCAACGGCAGGGGCATATCGCCAGAATTGATTACCTTGCCGGAGCGATTGCAGGAGAACGGGTATACCACCTGGCATATCGGCAAGTGGCATATCGGGGATCTGGAGCGAACAGCATGGCCCGACCATCAGGGCTTCGACCACTGGTTTGGCTTCCTCAACCAATGGCAACTCGCGGGTGAGCATGTCGATGGCAAGCTGCAACTGAGCCGTCCGACGTATGTAAATCCGTGGCTGAGAGGAGATATGGAGCCGGGGAGAACATTCACTGGCCATCTTGAGAACATACTGACTGACAAGGCAATTGATGTGCTCTCCGGCCTACACGCCGGGCAGGCTCCCTGGTTTTTGAACCTCTGGTTTTATGCGCCCCACAACCCGGTTCAGCCAGCGAGTGAATTCGCAGCAAAATATCCGGATACCCCGCCGGTCGGTACCAGGCGCTCGTCAATCAACTGGATACCAATATTGGACGAATTGTCGCTCATCTGGAGGACATTGGTGCACTGGAAAACACTATTGTCATCGTCGTGAGCGATAACGGCGGGACCAATGAGTCTGTCAACAATAATGCGCCTTTCCATGGCGCGAAGATGATGTTGACTGAAGGAGGTTTGCGGACACCGCTAATCATTAAATGGCCGGACAGCTCCCTCAACGGCCAGGTGATTGCGGACTCCGTATCCATCGAAGATATCTATCCCACCGTATTGGAGTCCATCGGCATTGCTCCGCCCGACAATCTGGATGGAAACAGTTTTTACAAAACTATCCAGCAACTTGAGCCCATTACACCAAAGGCGAAGTTTTGGGATCACGTCATGACCACTTCCATGATTAGCTATGGGATGTTGTCTGCCGACAATCGTTGGCGTCTCTGGCAGCCACCTCCGCTCATGGGGGCGGAATCGACACTGGTTCTGTATGATTTTGACGCCGATCCCACCAACTCGACCCCGGTGCTCCCGCTACCGCCAACGCAACTGGCGGCAATGACCGAAAGTTATCTCGAGTGGTACAAGGATGTGCACACGGTCAAGACTACCTTCGTCCCCCGAGCGAACGGGAGTGGGGTTCTCACCGGCATGAGCTTTCTCAGGACGCCCGGCTTCGGGCAATATACTTTTGGTATCGGCCTGCCGGATGAATACAGCGGTCCTGTGGCGCGACAAACCGGCGTCTGGGAAGTAAGCCGCGCTGGTAACGAGGTGAAGGCAACATTCGGTGATGCAGCGATCTCGGGCGAGATTGAGAACGACAACAGCTGCCATAGCATCGTCATAGTCGGGTACTTTCCAAGCAAATTTGACACTTATTTCCAGCAGGAAAAATGACATTGGCAATGTATATCGATGGCGTGGCGACGACACCCCAGGCGCGCGACGCATTCCTCAACGTCAATGACCCGATGACAGAAACCGTGATAGGTGATTTGCTGGCAACGACAGATGTTGTTGCGCTGCCCGCGCCGGTTATCCTGAACACCGCCCTGAGCGAAGCGACACCGTGGACGCTGCAATCATTCAGCCAGCAGTTGTGCGCGGGGCATTAGAGCGTGGACAAGGGGGCTTCACTGCGGGCCCGAGCGCAATTCACTGTTATTCAACCCGGGCGACCGTACAGCGCTCGAACTGTGCAACTTTGGCGTCAATCGGGAACATTAATCGAGCATGGGGCGCGCCCACCTGCACTGCGTTAAACGACAATATTGAAACCGGCTTCGGCTGCACGCGAATTCCATCCTCACTCACATAGGTAAACGAAACGCTGGCGTCAAAGGACTTTGGCGTGATGCGCACAATGTCGCCCGCGACAAAATCCAGCACGACGCCTGGCTCGATTGGTTCATGGCACTCGACGTCTTTCGCGACCACGAACTTTGCCGCAAGTTGCGCTTCGGCCTCGGCATTTCGCGTTGCCGTCACGCCGCCCACCTCGGGAAGACGACCCTGGTCCCTTACAGCGCGCAACCAGCCTGCTGTAACGGAAAAGTAAGGAAGCCTCACTTCAGATTCCGCCGGCACCAGATCGATCAGATCAGAATAGGCGGCATCGCTCACCAGCTCGCGCGTTCTCATCTGCAATGCGCTTTTGAGAGCCGGCACGGTATCAATCAAAACCAGATGCCTGACGTTGGCAAAAAGCCCGAGGGCGAACAGGGGAATGAGCACAATGAGCGCAGCTCGCCAGCGCTGTGTCACGTAGGATGCAGCGACCGCAATCAACGGCAACATCAGGGCGGCAACGATGTAAACATACCGACTCGATCGGGCGCCAGCGGGCCCCAGCACAACAATCCCCCCAAGTGGCTGCGCGACACGGCCAATTGCCGTGATCAATTGAAAGGCCACTGCACCGCAGGCCAGGGCCAGAACGGGAACCAGCGGCCGCCACCAGTCGGCAGCGCCGAATTGATCGCGCACGCGCAGCGAGAAACCGATAGCGGTAACCGCCGCCAGGAGGACACCCAGTGGCGCCCAACCTGCCAGGGAGCCGAAGACCTCCGCAAAACCTTGCCAGATCCACTCTGCCCACAGTGCCGGAGTGCCATAATCGGGGTGTGACAATCCCCCGCGGGCAAAAGTGAACCACCACACGAGATACGTAACGCCCAGCGGCGCGGTCTGGAAAAATGCGGCACGCCATCCGCGAAGTACGAGCGTGGCCAGGCCCACGACCAACACCATCGTCACGCCGATCACTCCGAATGACAGGGCAACCGCGCCCGCTGCCAGGCCGGCCAGATCACGTCGTCTGGTAGGGACAGCGTGGGTGGCGCATTGGAGTTGTACCAGGCCCATGGCGAGCGAGCCTGTGAATCCCACCTGGATGGCCCAGACTATATTCTGGGCGCCTGTGCCGTAGAATGCGAAAACAGTGGCGCAAGCCGTGGCGGTCCACCCGTCAGCGCGCGCACGAACCATGATCTCCCTGAGCAGCCAGGCCGCCAACAAATGCATGGCAACGCCGGGGAGATGGTACAACCAGTAATGATCTACGCCTACAAGATTGAACAAGAGCCCATACAGGAACACGAGGCCCGGTATCCAATGCACTTCATTGTGTGGCTCAAGCCAACTGCTTAACGACCCCAGCGGACGGTGCTGGAGCAAGCTCCACTCGTCCGAATGGAAATACATATTTGAACTGGCCGCGTAAATGACAACAACCGCGATTGCCAGGACACCGATAAACACGCGCCGTGCCAACGTTTCGGGCAACGATATGGTCTTCAGGGACTGCAGCACTATTCTTATGTATCTGGACAGAAGGATGGTAGGACCAGGCGGATTCGAACCGCCGACCTCTACCATGTCAAGGTAGCGCTCTAACCAACTGAGCTATGGTCCTGTTGAGGGGCGGCATTATATGCGGCCTTGTGCGTTTGCTCAACCTCGGCGCGATGATCGTTTTTACCACTCTCACCGGCACATGCGGACACTTGATCCCTCTCTCAGGTCGCGTAAAGTGCCCTACCACTTTGCCAGTGACCGGGAGCACAGCCAGTGAGAGTCAGCGGAATGCTGGGCACCGACCTGGACAGGGTGCCACAGGCTATCGGCGAGCTGGAGGCGCGCGGCTACGACGCCGCCTTTTCCGCCGAGATCAATAACGACCCTTTTTTTCCGCTGCTGCTGGCGGCTGAGCACAGTGAGAATATCGCGCTGACCACTGCCATCGCCGTGGCCTTCGCGCGCAACCCGATGACACTGGCCAACCTGGCGTGGGACCTGAACCGCTATTCCAAGGGGCGCTTTACCATCGGCCTGGGCTCGCAGATCAAGCCCCATATCACGCGGCGCTTTTCGATGCCGTGGTCGCAACCGGCCGCGCGCATGCGCGAGTTCATCCTCGCCATGCGGGCCATCTGGACGTGCTGGGAGACGGGCGGGAAACTGGATTTCAACGGCGAGTTCTACCAGCACAACCTGATGACGCCGATGTTCACGCCGGCCGACTCCCCGTACGGCGGGGCGGGCGTGAACCTCGCCGCCGTGGGCCCGCTGATGTCGGAAGTGGCGGGCGAAGTGGCCGACGGCGTGATCGCCCATGGCTTTACTACCGCAACATACCTGCGGGACGTTACACTCCCTGCGGTGCAGCGCGGCCTGGAGAAATCGGGGCGCCAGCGGGCGGCGTTCGAGGTGATCCTGCCGGCCATGGTCGTCGCGGGCATCACCGAAGAAGCCTTCCAGCATTCGCGGCTCGCGGTGCAAAGCCAGTTGGCATTTTATGCCTCCACACCGGCGTATCGCCCGGTGCTGGACTTGCACGGCTGGGGCGACCTGCAGCCCGAGGCGCACCGGCTGACGCGGGAAGGGCGCTGGCAGGAGATGGGCGAGCTGATTACGGATGACATCCTGCACGCGTTTGCTGTCGTCAGCGAAGACATCGATCAGGTACCTGCGCTACTTGCCCAGCGCTACGGCGGCCTGGCCGACACCTGGATGTGCACAGTGGAGACCGGCGATGGCGACCGGCAGCGGCAATTGATCGCCGCAGTACAGAGCGCCTGAGAGTACTTGCGATAACCAGGCAATAAACACGCTTACAGTGGGCGGCGCCAAAGCACCTGCCCGGAACGACTGGTAGAGAGAGGACCAGATACATGAACATAGAATTAACCACGCAGCAAAAAGCCCTCCAGATGGAGGTGCGCGAGTACATGAAGACGGTGATGACGCCGGAACTGCTCGAGGAAATGAAGATCGACGACCTCAAGGAGGGCGGCGGGCCGGAGTTTCGCAAGCAGTACGCGCGCATGGGCGCCGATGGCTGGATCGGCCTTAGCTGGTCGAAGGAGCTGGGCGGGCGTGAGATGTCACACGTCGAGCAGTATATTTTCACCGATGAGGTGGTGCGCTCCGGCTTTGCCTACCCGTTCCTCACCACCGAGGCGGTAACGCCGGTCATCGCGGCCAACGCCAATGCCGAGGTGCGCGAGGAAGTCGTCGGCGGGGTCAAGCAGGGCAAGGTGACCATCGCCATCGGCTACTCGGAGCCCAACGCGGGCACCGACCTCGCCAGCCTGACCACGCGCGCGGAACGCGACGGCGACCACTGGATCATCAACGGCCAGAAAATGTGGACCAGCCTCGGCAATTTCGCCGACTACGTGTGGCTGGCGGCGCGCACCGATCCCGATGCGAGCAAGAAGCACAAGGGACTGACGATGTTCCTGGTGCCCACCAATATCAAAGGCTTTTCCTGCAACCCGGTGCACACGCTGGGCGTGCGCACCAACGCCACCTTTTACAGCGACATCCGCCTGCCGGACAAATACCGCGTCGGTGAGGTCAATGCGGGCTGGAAGCTGATCACCGGCCAGCTCAACATCGAGCGTCTGTCGCTGTTTACGCATGGCCAGGTGGATTCGCTCTACCAGGGCGTGTGCGAGTGGGCTGCCGAAACTCCCGCGCCCGGCGGCGGCAAGATCATTGAGCTGCCGTGGGTGCAGCACAACCTGGCCAAGGTCAAAACCGGGCTGGAGGTCGTCAAGCTGATCTGCTGGAAGCAGGCGTGGACGATGGACCAGGGCCCGCTCAACATGGCCGACGCGTCGGTGGCCAAGGTCTACAGCAGCGAGTTTTTTGTCGAGCTGTACCGCATGCTGCTGGAAGTCATGGGGCAGGCCGGCACGATTGCCACGCACTCCCCGGGTGCCGTACTCAAAGGAAAACTCGAGTTCCGCTGGCGGGTGGGCGCGGTGCTCACCTTCGGTGGCGGCGCCAACGAAGTACAACGGGACATTATCGCCATGGCGGGGCTGTGGATGCCCCGCACACGCTAGGAGAATAACGCTGTGGATTTCACGATTTCTGAAGAACTGAAAAGCGCGCAACAACTGGCCCAGCAAATCCTGGGTGATTTCACGTCTGTCGACCAACTCAAGGTTATCGAGAAGCAGGCCGAGCGCATGGACACCGCACTGTGGCGGGCGCTGGCCGAGGCTGGACTGCTGGGGCTGGATATTCCCGAAGGCAACGGCGGCATCGGGCTGGGCTTTTACAGCCTGACCATGCTGTGCGAGGAAGTCGGTCGCACTGTCGCGTCGGTACCGGTGATTCCGGTGCTGGTGTCCGCTGCCGGTACGCTGCGGCGCTTCGGCAGCGACGCGCAGAAAGACCATTGGCTCAGCGCTATCGCCAGCGGCGCGACCCTGGTGACGGCGGCGCTGGAGGAGTACAACAACGACGATCCGTCCATGCCCGGTAGCAGCGCGCAAAAAATGGACGGTGGCTACTCGATCAGCGGCACCAAAATCTGCGTCAGCCAGGCGCAATCGGCCGCCCGCATACTGGTGTCCGCCAGGGCCGGCGACGACCTCGTCGTCGCATTGGTCGACCCGCGCGCCGCCGGTGTCACGCTCAATGCCCAGCTCGTGACCACTGGCGAGACCCGCCACGAACTGGTAATGAACAAGGTACAGGTGCCGACGGCCGACATCATCGTCACCGGTCGCGAGGCCACGGAAGCGATGGAGTGGGCGCTGCAGGCCACGCGCACCGCGCTTTCCGCGATGGCGGTGGGTGTCTGCGACAAGATGATGCGCATCACCGGCAGCTACACCTCCGAACGGGAACAGTTTGGCCGCGCGCTCGCCACTTTCCAGGCGGTGAGCCACCGCGTGGCGGATTGCTACAAGGACGTGGAGTGCCTGCGCCTGGTGACACAACAGGCCGCGTCACTGCTCGACCAGGGACGCCCTGCCGACGAGGCGGTGCTGATGGCGAAAATCTGGTGCGGCGACGTGACCCACCGCGTCAGCCAGGCCTCGCAGCACTGCCACGGCGGCACCGGCGTGGATCGCGACTACGTGTTGTTCCGCTACTGCGAGCTGGCGCGCCAGATCGAACTCACCGCCGGCAGCAGCGCACGGCTGATGGGCGAACTGGGGCAGGATATCTGTGCGGAGTATCTGGCGAAGGCGGGATAGTCCCCGAAATAGGAAACTCGATCACCCTTAGGATCTTCGCGGACATCCGCCGGTCTTGCGATGCCGTCACCCGCCTGCCGCGTCGCAAGACCGCGTTTCGGTCCAAGACCCAACCACTTCTCCAGCAACAAATTAAACCAATCCAGACTCAACCAGCCCCCGCATTTCAACTCCCCGGCACCCTCGGGTATCATGCTGGACCGATGTAACACACCCCCAGTCCCCGATACAGGCGTCGTCACATCGCCCGCGAGTTTTACCCATGTTGAAACGTTTTGTCCTGGCATCCGTACTATTGGTCCTCGTCTTCGGCGGGGTCATCGGCTTCAAATTGTTCAAACAGTCGAAGATCACGGAATACCTCAGCAACATGGGGACGCCGCCGGTACACCTGAACGCTGCGGTGGCGAAAGCCGAAGCGTGGCCACAGCATCTTGCGGCCATTGGCTCGCTGCGGGCGCGACGGGGCATCGACATTCGCAGTGAGGCGGACGGGGTGATCCGCAAGCTGTACATCGTGCCGGGGCAATGGATCGCGGCCGGCGAGCTGATGGTGGAACTGGACGACACGGTCGATCGCGCCACGCTAAAGAGTGCCGACGTGCGCCTGCAGAAAGCGCGCCGCGATTTCGAGCGCGACCGGGCGCTCTTCGAGCGGGAGCTGGTCTCCGAGGACCAGTTCGAGAGCAGCCGCAGCGAATACGAAAGCGCGCAGGCGTTTTATGACGAGACGCAGGGCATCATCGACAAGAAGAGCATTCGCGCCCCGTTCGACAGCAGCATCGGCATCCACAACCTCGCCGAGGGACACTACCTGTCCAGGGGCGACAGTGTCGTCTCCCTGCAGGACCTCGACGCGCTCTACCTCGACATGAAACTGCCAGAGAAGGAACTGGAAAACCTGCGGCTCGGCCAACAGGTAATGTTTACCGTACCCAGCCATCCTGGCCGGACTTATACCGGGATGATCCGCTTCATCGATGTGCAGGTGCAGGCGACGACGCGCAACGTGCTGGTACGCGCCGAAGTGGAGAATGGAGATCACGAACTGCTGCCTGGCATGTTCGCCGACGCGACCGTCGTGCTGAACCAGAGCCACGAGGTGGTGACGCTGCCGCGCACGGCCGTCGCATTTACGCTCTACGGTGAAACCGCTTACCTGCTGCAAGAGGAGACCGAGGCCGGGACGGGAACAAAAACCTGGAAGGCGTTTCGCCAACCGGTGAAGAGCGGTGAGACGCGCGATGGGCGCCTGGCGGTTACCGGCCTCGAAGCCGGACAGATGGTAGCGCTGGATACCCAGCATCGGCTGCTGGAAGGCTCGCCGGTGGTGATCGAGAATCTCGCCGCGCTTGGGGGAACACACCCACGGGCGATGCGAAAACTCCCACGACCGACAAGGAACAGTCCGCGGCGGAGGCCGAGTAATGCGCTTCACGGATTTGTTCATCCGGCGGCCACTGCTCGCCTGGGTGCTGAACGCACTCATCCTGCTGTTCGGCCTGGTGGCGTTCAGCTCCCTGGGCCTGCGCCCCTATCCCGATGTACAGCCCGCCTCGATCCATGTCGACACCGCCTACCCGGGCGCGCCTGCCGATGTGGTGCAGGGTTTTGTCACCGGGCCGTTGCAGCGCGCGATCATCGGCGCGGAGGGCATCGACTACTACATCTCGTCCAGCAGTGACGGGCTCTCCTCCATCACCATCTACAACACGACGGACTACGACCTGGACAAAGTGGTGACCGATGTCATCGGCAAGGTCGCGTCAGTGCGGGGCGAGCTGCCAACGAATGCACTGGAACCGGTCATCACCAAGAGCTGGGGCAGCAGCCCGCCGCTGTGGATCCGATTGCAGGACACGCAGATGACGCCGGAGCAATTGACCGAATTCTTCTACCGCGTGGTGCGCCCCGGCATCCTCACGCGCGAAGGCGTCGCCGGCCTCGTGATCCTCGGCGAGCGGCCGTTCGCGATGCGCCTGTGGATCGACCCGGTGCGCATGGCAGCGATGGATGTCACCGCCGCCGAGTTGCAGGCCGCCGTGCGCAACAACAACTTCACCAGCGAGGCCGGGGAAATGCGCGATAGCCTCGTGGTACAACCCGTACGCGCGGACACCGACATCAGCTCCGCTGACGCATTCGCCAGCATCGTCATACGGCAAAGCGACGGCGCAGTAGTGCGCGTCCGCGACGTGGCGACCGTCGAACTGGCCTCGGCGCCCGAGCGCAAGAGCGGCTTCGTCGACGGTGTTCCCGGCCTGTTGGTCGGAGTGTCGATGGCGCCCGACTCCAACCCGCTGGAGCTGAGCCGCAACGTCCGCAAGGGTTTGGAAGAGTTGCAGGAGAAGCTGCCCTCTTCCATGACCGCCGATGTCTTCTCCGACAACGGCAAATACGTCGAGAACGCGCTGCTTGAGGTCACCACCACGCTGTTCGAGGCCCTCGTCATAGTCGCGCTGATCACGCTGTTGTTCTTCGGCAACCTGCGGTCGGTGCTGATCATGTTGATCAGCATTCCGCTGTCGCTGATCGGCACGTTCCTGATCATGTGGATGATGGGCTACTCGCTGAACCTGTTCACGATGCTGGCGCTGGTCATCGCCATCGGGCTGGTGGTCGACGACACCATCGTGGTGGTGGAGAACATCCACCGCCATATCGAGGAAGGCATGGCGCCGATGGAGGCCGCGCGTGTGGGCGCGCGGGAAGTGATCGGCCCGGTGATCAGCATGAGCCTGACGCTGGTCGCCGTGTTCCTGCCTGTGAGCTTCATGCAGGGTTTAAGCGGCGAGCTGATCTCGGAATTTGTGTTCACGCTGGCGGGATCGGTCGTCATCTCCGGCATCGTCGCGCTCACGCTGTCGCCGATGTTGTGTTCGCGCGTATTGAAACAGGAGCAAGACGACTCGATCGCCCATTGGCTGGACCAGCGCTTTGATACCCTGCGCCGTCGCTACGCCAATGCACTGCACACTGCCTTACGCTACCGCCCGGTGTGGGCGCTGGTCGCGATCACGGTGATCGCTGCGATTCCGGTGCTGTTCCTGTTGTCCGACCAGGAACTTGTGCCGCTGGAGGACGCGGGCTTTGTCCATACCGCATACTCGATTCCCGGCCACCTGAGCGAGGAGTTTGTCACCGCGAGCGGCGCCAAACTGGAAGCGGCGTTGCAGGGAGCTGCCGGAATACGGCGGCTCGCTGCGACTGGAAGGGATACTCAGCGACGGCACCTCGATGGTTGCGGTCGAGCTCAAGCCCTGGAATGAACGCGAGCGCACGGCGATGGAGCTGCGCAATATCGTGCAGGAGATGGTGAACAAGGTGCCCGGCATCGAGGCCAACGTGTTCATCGTCGACATGTCGCCGGCGGGCGCGGCGGGCTCGATGCCGATACAGCTGGCGATCCAGACCACCTCCGACCACGCGGAGCTCGCCGAGGTCAGCGACCACCTGTTGCAAGCGATTCGCAAGAGCGGCAAATTCATTTTCTCCGCCAACAACCTGAAGTTTTCCAAGCCGCAGATCCATGTCGACATCGACCGCGACAAGGCGGGCGAACTGGGCATCGACATGGAGGACATCGCGACCACCCTGTCTGTGATGCTGGGCGAAGGCTACATCAGCCGCTTCAGCTACAAGGGCGAGAGCTACGACGTGATACCCCAGGCCAATCCCGAACAGCGCATCGACCGCGCCTGGCTGGAGCGCTACTACGTGCGCAGTGCCAGCGGCGACAGCATCCCGCTGTCCGCGCTGGTGACCACCCGCCTCGATGCCGAACCGCGTTCATTGAACCAGTTCAACGGGCTCAACACCGCGACGATCTCGCTGGTGCCGATGCCCGGCGTCTCAATGCAGGAAGCGCTGGATTACCTGGACAGCCTGCAGGAGCAGATGTTGCCCCCCGGTTTCAGCGTGGACTACAGCGGCCAGGCGCGCTCGTTCCTGCAATCGGGCAATACGCTGGTCATCGCGCTGCTGCTCTCGCTGCTGACGATCTACCTGTTCCTCGTCGCGCAGTTCGAGAGCCTGCGCGACCCGCTGGTGGTGCTGGTGACCGTGCCGATGTCGCTGTGCGGCGCGCTGATCTTCCTCACCCTGGACTTCGCCACGCTGAGCCTGTTCAGCCAGGTGGGCCTCATCACGCTGGTCGGCCTGATCAGCAAGCACGGCATCCTGATGGTGGATTTCGCGCGCAGGCTGCAGGCGCGGGGCGTGGCGTTCGAGGAAGCGATCATCGAAGCGGCGGCGGTACGGCTGCGGCCGATCCTGATGACGACTGCGGCGATTGTGATGGCGGTGATACCACTGTTGATTGCGTCGGGGCCCGGGGCGGTTAGCCGGTATCACATTGGGCTGGTGATCGTGACGGGGATGTCGATTGGGACGGTGTTTACGTTGTTTGTGCTGCCGGTGGTGTATACGTATGTTGCGGAGCGGCGGGAGGGGTGGTGCCGCAGGCAGGAGAACACGTTGGTCCAGGCCGGCGAATAGGAGATCGTGATAGCCAGGGTTACCAGGTCTCCCGCCGTCCCGGATTTGGGAGACCTGATCCATGAAATCCGGCATTTTCGGCATCTCGCTTGACATCGTTGGCATGTGCGTACAATCTGTACAAATATTACAAAGGAGGCAGATATGCGTACCGTAACTGCGAGTGAAGCAAGGCAATCATTGGCGGAGATCATAGATGCTGCCCGGCGCGAGCCCGTCGTCATCCAGCGTCAGAAGCGGGACGTAGCGGTTGTCATGTCGATGGACGAATACGAGCGCCTGGTCAATTTGAATGTGGCCGAGTTCCAGCGCTTCAGTGATCGCGTTGGGGCCAAAGCGCAGGAAGCCGGCATGACAGAAGAGGTACTGCAAGGACTGCTGAGCAGTGAGGACTGACCGCAAGCTGGTGATCGACACCAATCTTTGGATAAGTCGCCTGCTGGTGCCAGGCGGTACGGCAGCCAGGGCCGTGGATCATGGACTTTCCTGGGCATCCGTTGATGTCCGAGGACACGCTGATGGAGTTGAGCGAAGTCCTCGCACGGGACAAGTTCGACCGATATGTCTCGCGCGAAGACAGGCGGCATTTTCTGCGCCTGCTCGGCGGCATCATTACGCATGATTCCTATCACCCAACACATTGCTGCGTGCAGGGACGCCAGGGATGACAAGTTCCTTGATGTGGCGCTGAACGGCGAAGCGCATCTGATCATCACAGGCGATCAGGATCTCCTGGGACCGCACCTTTCCCATGGGATTGAGATACTCAGTCCGGCAGAATTTCTGCACCGACCGGTCGATTGATACGCTTGTTGTGTAGGACGTTTTTTGTCACAACGCCGACGCCCGCCTGAGATCATCATGCTCAAACACGCCGGTCGGGGCGGTCAGAACCATCGCCGCACCCAAGTCGCACCCACGCCACGACCACCCGCGGTCACCAGGCCGCGCTTGCCCGCCAGTCGCAGATCGAACCTCATGGCGTGATCTCCAACGAGGCGATCTTGCCGTGCTCGAGCGCAAAGCTGTATCGAAGATCTTGATAAGTGAATAATCCATTATCTAATTATTCTATTAAGAGATCCGTACATAATGCGTGGTTCCGAATTTGCCGAGCTGAAAGCGTTCGTGGCGGTTGTCGAGCGGGCGAGCTTGCCCGTGCCGCCGATCATCTCGGGCTCTCGCCTTCGGCGCTCAGCCAGATCATTCGCCAGCTCGAATCGCGCCTGGGTGTGCGCCTGCTCAATCGAACGACGCGAAGTGTTGCGCCGACGGAACCGGGGCTGCGTCTGCATGAGCGCATCGCACCGATGTTCCGCGAAATGGATGACGCCGCCCAGGCGGTCGGTGCGACGACCCGGAACCGCGGGTACACTGCGGATCAATACGCTGAGCATGGCGGCGAAAAGATCATCGCGCCGCGCCTCGGGCGCTTCCACAGCATGCATCCGGACGTGGTGCTCGATATCGTGATCGACGACAGCCTGAGCGACATCGTGAGCGGGCGGTTCGACGCTGGCATCCGCGTGGGTGAGCGCCTGCATAAAGACATTAGATTGCGGTCCGCCTCACTCCGGACATAAAACTGCTCGCAGTGGCCTCGCCTGAATATCTCGCCAGGTATGGTGAGCCGAAGACCCCCGCCGGCCTGCATCGTCAGCGCCTGTATCAATTGGCGCTTTCCAGGCAG
>JADJAL010000042.1 GCA_016704305.1 Haliea sp.
TCGCGCATCGCCTTCCAACGCTTGCGGGCGTGCTCCGTACCTGCGCGGGCGTACGCTTTATGCTCAGGAGGGCGTCCACCCTCAGCAATGGGGCGTGGTCGGAGTTCCTGTGCGCCACGGGCCGGCATTTTCGCGGCGAAGGTACGCCACGAGTCCCCAATACTTGACACGGCGAAGACTGGATCTTTTCAGGGCAAGGCGCTCCCTTCAATTCAAGAAGTTGGCGCCAGCCTAGGTGATGCGGTGTGAAAATTTTGTCCAACGCGGCATGTTTACTTTTTTTTTTGACGTGCGCCGCAGAACTGCCGAGTCCCGGGTGGTGGTGGGGTGGTATTGGTGGCACGAGGAACAGGCCGTGAAGATTCTGGTGATTGAAGACAACCGCGACATCCCGGCGAATATTGCAGATTACCTGGGCCGCGGGCCATGTTTGCTGGATTTCGCCGCGACCGGCACGGCCTGCAGCTCGCCCTGCAGGAACACTACGACATCATCGTCCTGGACATCATGTTGCCGGGGCTCGACGGCATGGCCCTGTGCCGCCGATTGCGCAGCGAGGGCCGCAGCGAGGTGCCGGTGCTGATGCTGACCGCCCGCGACCAGCTGGACGACAAGCTCGAAGGCTTCCAGGCCGGCGCCGATGACTATCTGGTGAAGCCCTTCTCGGTGAAAGAATTGGAAGTGCGACTGGGGCCCTGATCAAGCGCGGCGGGTTGCAAAGACGCAAACCCTGGTGGTCGGCGATCTGCACTACGACCTGCGGACATACGCCGCCACGCGCGCCGGTCTGCGCTCTGGAACTCAATCCCATTCAACGCAAACTGCTGGAACTGTTGATGCGTAACAGCCACCGCGTCGTCACCCGCGCGGAACTGGAACAACACATCTGGGGCGACGCCCTGCCCGACAACGACGTATTGCGTACCCCATCTACAGCCTGCGCACTGTGGTCGACAAGCCCTTTGCGCAAAAACTCATCCATACAATCCATGGCACCGGCTATCGCCTCGTCGCTGACCAGGCGCCTGCATGATGCAAAGAACAAGCTTGAAATTCCGTATTCTCGTGGCCTTGGTGTTGATCGTCAGCGTCACCAGCCTGCTGTTCGCCGGGGGCGTGCTGCTGATCAAGGCGCGGCTGGGCAGGCATCTTCGGCGACATGGTGGCGGCGCAAATGCGGTTGCTGACTGCGCAACTGGAAGACGGCAGTTATCACGCGGACGCCCTGTTCACGGGTTGGGAATTCCACTTTGGCGAAGCGACGGCGCAACTCCCCCGCGAGATAACGGCGCTGGCGCCTGGCTCGCATCACAGTGTCGCCACGGGAGATTTCATCTACCAGGTGGAGGTGGGGGAATGGGACGGCCGTCCAGCCTATTTGACGTACGATGTCACTGAGTGGGAGAACCAGGAGCACGCGGTGCTGTGCATGTTGCTGTATGGCCTGCTGCTGGTGCTGGTGGTTGCCATCGGGATGGGCTTGACCGCTATCCGGGCCATCCTCGCCCCAGTGCAGACACTCTCGGAGCGCCTCACGCAGATCGAACCTGGCCAAGCCAGTCTGCGCCTCGCCGCCGATTATGTGGGCACGGAGATCGGGCAGATTGCGGCGTCCTTCGACAAGTACCAGGAGCGACTCGAGAAATTCGTGGAGCGGGAGCGCTCCTTCACGGCGGCGGCCAGCCACGAACTGCGCACGCCGCTGGCTGTAATGATGGGCGCGCTGGACGTGCTTTCGGCCAATCCGCAAAGCCCGGCTTCGCAGCGCGCACTGGAGCGTATCAGCCGCGCCTGCGCCGAAATGCTCGCCTTCATCGAGGCGACGCTGCTGTTGTCGCGGGAGGAGAGCAACCAGATCGATCAGGGCGCCGCAGCGGATGTCGTAGCGCTGGTGGAGCGCACGCTGGACGACCATGCCGCGCAGATTGCCGAACGCTCGCTCGTGATCGTGCGCGACTACATCGGCACGCCAGTGCTGGCCCAACCGGCCAGCCTGGTGCAGATCACGGTCGGCAACCTGCTGCGCAATGCCATCGAGCATACGCGTGACGGACGCATAAAGATCCGTATCGAGGACTCGCTCATCGCGATCAGCGACACCGGGAAGGCATTCCTGCCGACAAACTCGCACAGGTGTTTGATCGCAGCTACAGTACCAAGGCGAGCGGAACAGGCCTGGGGCTCAACCTGGTCAAACGGATCTGCGATCGCTTCCACTGGACCATCACGCTTGATAGCGCACCCGGCCACGGAACGCTCGCCACCGTGCGATTCCAATAATGAAAAGGGTGAAAGCCTCGCTCGCAACCGGGCGATTCACGCGAAGGAGAACAGCAATGCCACTACGCCGACGTTTTTACACCGTGCTGATCAGTACAAGTCTTTTGGCGCTGACCGCCTATGCCACGGAACCGGCAGCGACTGCCGATGCGCAGATCACTGACGCACAGATCAGCAAGGCGCGCACGGCGGTCAATGCGTTGCAGACCGAACTGCAGACAGCGCTGCAAAACGCAATGCGCGATGGCGGCCCCATCGCCGCTATCGAAGTCTGCCAGATACAGGCGCTGCCCATCACTGCAAGCATCAGTGAACAGCACAAGCTGTACATCCGTCGCACCGCATTGAAGCTGCGCAATCCCGCCAACGCGCCGGATGACTGGGAGGCACAACAACTCGCTGATTTTGCCGCGCGCCAGACGCGGTGAATCGTTGGCAACGATGGAAACCGTCAGCAGCGAAAGCGGCGAATTCCGTTACATGAAAGCCATACCGACCGGCGACGTCTGCACCGGTTGTCACGGCACGCAAATTGCCGCGCCGCTGGCGAATGCGCTAAAAGAACGCTATCCCGCCGATCGGGCCACCGGTTTTGTAGCGGGTGATTTGCGCGGTGCGTTCAGTGTGCGCATCGCGGCGGATGGTCTGTAATCGTCGGTATTTCCCAGGCAGGCCGTGCACCATGCCATCGCACACTGAACCAGTATTTTCAGACTTTGATTGAATTCTATTTTCCTTTTAACTGCCCCTTTCCAGCTTGATCACTCTTAAACGCAGGGCGTTGGCAATGACGCTGACGGAGGACAGCGACATGGCAGCCGCCGCAAAGATTGGAGAGAGAAGGATTCCTGCAAACGGATACAAGACCCCCGCCGCGATGGGAATGCCGGCAGCGTTGTAGATAAACGCAAAAACAGGTTCTGCCGGATATTGCGCATGGTCGCCAGCGACAAGTTGCGAGCCTCGACGATGCCCATCGGGTCGCCGCGCAGCGAGGGTAATACCGGCGCTTTCGATCGCCACGTCGGTACCAGTGCCATGGCCACTCCGACGTCCGCCGTGGCCAGCGCAGGTGCATCGTTGACGCCATCGCCGGCCATCAGCACCACGCGGCCTTCGTCTTTCAGACGCTGGATAATATCGCGCTTGTCTGCTGGCAGCACTTCCGCTTCCACCTCATCGATATGCAGTGTCCGGGCGACTGCCTCTGCGGATATGCGGTTGTCACCTGTCAGCATTACCACCCGGATACCCTGCTTTTGCAGGGCTGCAATGGCCGCTGCAGTGGTCTCCTTGATGGGATCGGCAATGGCCAGCAAACCGCACACCGTGCCTTCGACCGCCGCGAAAATGACCGTGGCTCCCTGCTTGCGGAGCCGGTCGGCGTCCTCTTCAAAGCCAGCAGTAGCGACATTTTCCGATTCCATCAACAGACGGTTGCCCAGCAATACCCGCTTGCCGTCAATGCTGCCAGTCACCCCTTTGCCATTGGGAGAATCGAAATCCTGCGCGTCTGGCAGCGCCAGGTTTCATGTCTTTGGCTTTAGCGAGAATGGCGTGGGCCAATGGGTGTTCGCTGCCCTTCTCCCAAACCACCGGCGATGCGCATCACGCCCTCGGCGGTGAATCCCTGCGCGGAAAGGATCTTTGTCACCTGCGGCTTGCCTGCGGTCAGCGTACCTGTTTTGTCCACGACCACCGTGTCTACTTTCTCCATACGCTCCAGCGCTTCGGCGCTGCGGATAAGCACCCCGCTTTGCGCGCCACGACCTATTCCGACCATGACCGACATGGGAGTTGCCAGACCCAACGCACAGGGACAGGCAATGATCAGCACGCTGACCGCCGCGATGAGGCCGTACGCCATCGGCGGCGACGGTCCGAAAAAGGCCCATGCGACGAAGGCGATGAGCGCGATCCCGATCACCGCTGGCACGAACCAACCCGCCACTTTGTCTGCCAACCCCTGGATGGGAGCGCGACTGCGCTGGGCACTGGCGACCATCTGCACGATCCGGGACAGCATGGTGTCACGGCCGACTTTATCCGCCCGCATGATAAAGCTGCCCTGCTGGTTGATACTGCCGCCGATCACATTGTCACCCGCCTCCTTGCTGATCGGCAGCGGCTCGCCAGTCACCATCGACTCATCCACGTTGGAGCGGCCCTCAAGCACTTCGCCGTCCAAGGGCACTTTATCGCCAGGGCGCACGCGCAAACGGTCACCCACCTTAACCTGGTCGAGCGCCACGTCGGCTTCACCGCCCTCGCCGTCCAGCCGGCGGGCAGTGGCCGGGGCCAGGTCCAGCAGGGCCTTGATCGCGCCCGAGGTTTTCTCCCGCGCGCGCAGCTCCAGCACCTGCCCGAGCAGCACCAGCACCACGATGACGGCAGCGGCCTCGAAATACACCGCAACCGAGCCGTCGCGCAGGCGAAAGGCATCTGGAAACACCTGCGGCGCGAGTGTCGCCACCAGGCTGTAGAGCAGTGACACACCGGTACCGACCGAGATCAACGTGAACATGTTGAGGTTGCCGCTGACGACGGATTTCCAACCCCTTACAAAGAAAGGCCAGCCACACCAAAGCACAACTGGAGTCGCCAGCACCAGTTGAATCCCGTTGGATAGTTGCGGGCGCACGATGTGCTCGAGACCGATCAGGTGGCCGCCCATTTCGAGCGCCAGCACCGGCAGTGACAACACCAGGCCAATCCAGAAGCGGCGGGTCATATCGGTAAGTTCATCCGAGGGACCGTGGTCCAGGCTCACTTGCTCAGGTTCCAGCGCCATGCCGCAGATCGGGCAGTCACCGGGACCTTGCTGGCGGATCTCGGGATGCATCGGGCAGGTATAGCTCGCGTCTGCGGCTACAGGCTTGTCAGGTTTCTGCCCTGCGTTGAGATAGTGTTCCGGGTTCTCATCAAACCGTGACAGGCAGCGGGACGAGCAGAAGTACCACGTTTTACCCTGATGCTGGCTGCGATGCTCCGCTGTGTGCGGATCAACCGACATACCGCAGACCGGATCCCTGGCGGTGTGTTCACTCTCGTGCCGGTCGCCGTGGGCGTGTGAGTGCGAGTGTTCAGTCATAGAGTTAGCTGCGCTCAGCCGTTAAAGTAGGTTTCTGTGCCATGGGCTTCAATCGCCGCTGTCAGGCGGTCCAGGCCATGCACGTAGGCGGCGGCGCGCAGGGAGATGCCCTTTTCCCGGCTTTTGCTCCACACCTGCATCGACTCCTCCTCCATAATCTGTTTGAGGCGCTGCCGGACCTCCTCAAGGGTCCAGTAGAAGCCCTGGCGATTCTGCACCCACTCGAAGTAGGAAACCGTAACGCCGCCCGCGTTGGCGAGAATATCCGGCAGGACGGGGATACCCCGTCGATGTAGTACAGCATCCGCCTGCGCAGTCACCGGGCCATTGGCGAGTTCGAGAATGACGCCGGTGTCGATGCGTTCAGCGATATCCGCATCGATCTGATTCTCCAGCGCGGCGGGAATCAGGAGATCACACTTGAGGCACAGTAATTCCCGGTTGTCGATCAGCGTGGCAGCGCTGTTCTGCTCGACATAGTTTGCAACCTTTCCAGACTTGTCCTTACAGGCCTTCACGGCCTTCGGATCCAGCCCTGTGGGACAGTAAATCCCGCCGTGGGAATCGGAAATGCCGAGAATCCGCCAGCCATCATCGTGCAGCAGGCCGGCGATGTAATACCCTGCGTTGCCGAAACCCTGAATCACTGCGGCGCGCGCTCCATCGGTGCTGAGTTCCAGCTTCCTCTCAGGTGTTTGAGCACGCAAAGCCACCACGGGCGGTGGCATCCTCGCGCCCCCTGGAGCCCCCCAATGCAAGGGGTTTACCGGTAATGACCGCCGGGCTCGGATGGCCCACCAGTGAACTGTATTCGTCCGCCATCCAGCCCATGATCATGGCGTTGGTATAGACATCGGGGGCCGGGATATCCCGCTCGGGCCCGATCATTCTCGCAAACGCATGGACATAAGCGCGGGACAGCCGCTCCAGCTCAGCTCTGGAAAGCTGCTGCGGATCGACCTTGATGGCTCCTTTGCCACCGCCGTAGGGCAAACCCGCCACGGCGCACTTGAACGTCATCCAGAAGGCCAGCGTCACCACCTCGTCCAGTGACGCATCGGGATGATAGCGGATGCCGCCCTTGGTCGGACCCCGCGTGTCGTCATAGCGACAGCGCCATGCCACGAAAGAACGCCGGGAGCCGTTATCCATCCGCAACAGCAATCGAGCTGTCAGGATTTCCTTGGGATAACGGAGCTTCTCCAGCACATCCGCGTGCACCTGTGTGTACTTGGCCGCCTCATCCAAGTGACTGAGCGCACCCTGCAGCATCTCTTCCACGCTTTCTCCTTTGCCTGTTCAATAAAATTACAGCTTAACAGCAATCCTCAAGTGCCCTCTTGCAGCAGTCTGCGCCGGATATCGCTGATCGCCTTCATCGGATTCAGCCCTTTGGGACAGACCGTGGTGCAGTTCTGTATATCGCGGCAGCGAAACACGCTGAACTGGTCATCCAGCGCCGTCAGTCGATCGGCAGTGGCGGTGTCACGACTGTCGATCAGAAAGCGCTGCGCCTGCAGCAGGACCGCCGGACCCAAGTACTTATCCGGATTCCACCACCAGGATGGGCACCCGGATGTGCAGCAACCGCAGAGAATGCACTCGTAGAGGCCGTCGAGGCGGGCGCGCTCCTCGGGAGATTGCAGCCGCTCCGCAGTCGGCGGCGGATCATCGTTGATCAGCCACGGTTTGATGTGACGGTACTGGTCAAAGAAGAGCGTTTGGTCCACCACCAGATCGCGTATCACCGGCATGCCGGTCAGCGGACGAATCACCAGCCGTTCAGCGGCTTTTTTTCCAACCAGTGGTGACCCGCTGCCGTAATTGCTTTTTTGGGCAACCCAGATGCCAGCCAGCACCTCGGAAACCGGTGCGACACAAGCCAACGCGTTCTGGCCATTGATGTTCATGCCATCAGAGCCACAGACGCCTTCGCGACAGGATCGGCGATAGGCGATGCCGGGGTCGCGCTCCTTCAGGTGCTCCAGTACATCGAGCACCATGCGCTGGCGGAAACTATCCTCCACCTCGTACATTTCCATCCGGGGTTCTGTATCCACTGCCGGGTTGTAGCGGTAGACCTCGACATGAATCATAGGTGTGATCCTTTGAGAATGCGGTGGGACAGAGTACCCCATTATGATTCCTAAACCTGTTGTCTTCCGGGTTGGCGCCAGTGTGTTGTCGAGGGCCTGCTACAGAAGATGGACACACCTGCGCTGTGCAGCTACATTCGATACTTCATACCATGACTATTCTGGCAGGAGTATGAAGCAGATGGCTGATACAGAATCAAACATAGAAGATGCGGCGTTCAAGCAACGACAAAGAGCGTTATCGACCTGGGACAACGAGGGCGGTGCGAGTCCCGACGAAGTACATGTTGATATCCCGGAACTGACGAACACGGAGCTGGTGCACTTGCGGATTCGTGTGATCGCGCTGGAGAACATGATCATAACGCTGCTCGCGGAAGGGTCTGATCGACAGCGTGAAGTTGCTCGGGAAATGGCCACCTATATCCAGCCGCGAGCAGGCTTCACCCAGCACCCGCTCACCATCAAGGCGGCGAGGCAGATGAATGACATGGTCAGTCGCGCAGAGCATTTTCGGACTGTGCAGCCATGACGAGGGCGACGCTATAAATCGTACTCAGGCACTCCGCGCTTATTGTTACCGCTGCTGGGACTCCATGTAACGTCGAAGAAGGTGGTTAATGCGCGCTCTCGCAAAACAGGGATGCTTGTGGGATAGAGCGCCAATCTTTCGCACATCCGCGCACAGCAAATCCAACCCTGTATCAATCTGATGTAGCGCCAGTTTTTATCCGGCGGGTTTTTCAGCCACCAACCGGGCGACGGCCCGGCGCTGCCCGCTGGCCGGGTCGTGCTCTATGCCTTCGAAGTAGTGCAGGATGTCCCACTCGCAGAAGCACTCCCTGAGCTCTCCGAGCCGCAACAGGAAATCCGGATTGCGGGGGCGACCGATCTTCGCCTGCGCCACCGTGAACGTTTCGTAGATCACCAGCCCACCGGGTATCACCGCCTCTTTTATGCCAGCCAGCAGAGGACGGTGCAGGTAACGAAACACCAGTATGGCGCCGTAGGTTTCCGCATCCAGCGGACGCGCGTGGGGTAATTCCAGATCCACCTGCCACAGGCGCGCCAATTCCCGTTGTCGCTCGCAAGGTTGCGCCGCCAGATACTGTTTGATGTGCTCCAGGCTCTGGCTATCGCGGTCGGCAAAGACCACGGGTATGCCACTGGCCAAAAGAAAGAGACCATTCCTGCCCGTTCCACAGGCCAGGTCCAGCGCTGGCGCCCTGCTGCAGGCGAGCGCGATTTTCGGCAGGCAATGCGAGAGCAGCTTCGAAGCTTCCAATTCATTATCCCGGCGCGCAAGTCAGCCGGCAGGATACGTGTATCACCGCTGCAATGACAATCATGCGCTGCGGTCTATAATGCGCGTTCAAAGTTTATCCTGCCGGAGGATGCAACAATGGGATGGAAATCAATCGCGGTAGCAATGGTACTGGCCTGTGCCCAGGCGGGCGTGGCGCTTGCGGACGAGCTGGTGAAAATCGTGCAACAGGACTTGACCACGCTGGGCTACGATCTCGGCGCGGCGGACGGCACGGCCACCACCAAGACCATCATCGCGGTATCCAAATTCCAGGCTGAACACAACCTGGAGGTCACCGGCGAGATCACGCCGCAACTGGCCGGGGTGATACAGGCGGCCATCTCGCAGAAGAGCAACCCAGGCAGTAGCGCACAGGTTTCAGTATCCGCCGAGACCACACCTGCGGAAGATCCGGCCGCACGCGAGGCGCGACAAACGGCCTGTTTGCAAGAAAAAATCCAGGCGGCCCAGCAAGCAGAACAGACCAAAAGCGGTATTGGAAAACTGTTCAGCGCCGTCAGCCGCACCGCGTCCCAGTACGGCAGCGCGGGAACGATAGCTGACCTGGCGGACACTGCCGATCAAGTCTATTCAGCCGATGCCACCATGGGCGACCTGAAGGGCGCCGCGCATGACCTCGGCATCTCAGAGAGTGACATCGAGGCGTGCAAGAACCCGTGAGCTTTGATGCCCTGCGCGGCGGTCAGTTCGCCGCGGAATAGACGGCGTCCCCCAGCGTCTGCTCGATGTCGGCGACATCGCGACGCAACGCCGCAGTTTGCGCTTCGTCGAGCTGCCGGCGCAGGCTGCCGTGATAATAGCCATCATTTGGCCGAGGAACCCATGACGGTAGAAAGCATTCTTGCACTCACCGAACTGGTTCTGGCGGTATTGGTTGCCGGTCACGCGCTCCTCTATAAGCGCGATGCGCGTTCTTCGACTTTTTTGGGTTTACTGATATTGCTGGTGCCGTGGCTGGGCATGATTTTCTATGCTCTTTTTGGCATTAATCGTATCAGAGTGCTGGCAACCCGCTACACTACTGGTAAGAACGGATTCAGAGTTGTGTTAAGCGTCCCCAATGTAAGCGAGCCCTTATCGCTTGAATGGATAAACGCGGAATATCAATCACTGGATTCCATTGATCTTCTGGAAAACGGCGACCAGTGCTTTCCCGCAATGCTTGCTCATATAGAACAGGCACAGCAGGAAATTCTCCTGTCATCCTATATCTTCGACAATGACAGCATC
>JADJAL010000043.1 GCA_016704305.1 Haliea sp.
TGTTCCGGGTTAAGGCCCAGACCATTGTCGCTAATCCGCTGGTGATCGTGTTGATCGCCATTCCGCTGGTGATCCCAGAGCTACGGTATTTTCATGATTGCCTACGTCTGGGCATATCTGTAGCGCGTGCCGTTCAACGATCGCGGCGCCTGCCGGCTTGATCGGGACATCAATTTTTGAACTTGCAGTTGCCGTCGCCATCGGTCTGTTTGGCCTGAATTCGGGCGCCGCGCGCTGCGCCACGGTAGTGGGTGTGCTGGTGGAAGTGCCGGTGATGCTGTCGTTGGTGGCGATCGCCAACCGGACGCAGTATCGGTTTGCTGCGGGCTGAGTGTCAGGCTGTCAAAGCGATCTCCCGCCAGGCCCCAAGCTCTCGATTAAAACGTCGGCTGATCGTGCTGAAGCTGGTCGATATAGCAGGTGGAAGGGTTGCCGGGTGTCGAATGCCGGCAACGGAGTCTTCGCGAGTTCGGGTGGCCCGCATAGGGGAAGCGAACCTCTTTACCTACACCATGCAACCGGTCTGCCGGAGTACTCGTGAGCAACTAGTCTCAGGAAACGCCGTAATACTCCGCCGTCAGGTCCAGCGCCGTTGCGCATGCTCACCAGATTGTCGATCTCCCGGTGGTTGCAGATCAGCGGCGGTGCCGTGATCATCGCGTCGCCGGTCTGGCGGACCATCAGGCCGGTGGCATTGGCCGGTTGCGGCAATACACAGCCCCCGCAGCGTCTGGCGCGAGACGCTCGCGTGGAGTGTCCTGTCGCGCACCGGTTCCACGGCGCTCTGGCATGCCGACGCCGCACCTCGCCCACGATACGGTGGTCGCGCAGCGATAGGCGGCGCCCTGGAAATACGGGGCGAGCTTGCTGGCGGCGGCTTCCACGTTTTTTTTTGCGCAACAGTTTCTGAGGGTGGCGAGACCCGCGGCACACGCGGCGGGGTGGCCGGAGGAGGTCAGGCCGTGCGCGGAATTCACCATCGTGGCTGAGCAGCACATCGGCGACCCTGTCGCCCACCATTACGCTACCCAGTGGCTGGTAGCCGTTGGTGACAGTCTGCAAACGTCGTCAGGTCCGGCTCCAGGCCGTAGGTCTGGCAGCGAACCAGGTTGCCGGTGCGGCTGCAAAACCGCAGATCACCTCGTCCATGACCAGCGGATGTCGCGCTGTTGGCAGATGCGCCGGATTTCGGGCCAGTGAGTCGGGCGGGATAATCACGCCGCCTGCGCCCTGCACTGGCTCGGCGATAAAGGCGGCCACCCGCGCCTCGCCCAATCCGTCGATTTTCTGTCCGAGTTCGCGTGCCACCCGGATGCCGAAGTCCTGGGGGGTCTTCATCGGCTCCCTCCCCGAACCAGTACGGTTGGCTGATGTGGTGGATGTAGTCCAGGCGCGCGTCTGCCGGTGCATCGCACTCATGCCGCCCAATGAGGCGGAGGCGATAGTCGAGTAAGTGGTAGGCATTCCTGCGACTGATGATGAGATTTTTCTCGGGCTTGCCCTAACAAGTTGTAGCAACGCGCTGGACCAGGCGCAGGTTGGTGTCGTTCGCCTCCGGAGCCGGGTTGGTGAAAAATACATGGTTGAATTGCGCTGGCGTGACTCGACTAGGGCGCGCTGCCAGTTCCACCGCAGGTTGGTTGGCGCACTGGAAAAAGCTGTTGTAGAACGGCAATTCCTGCAGCTGGGCGGTGATGGCGTCCTTGATGCTGGTCTGGCTGTAGCCCAGGTTGCAGCACACAGGCCGGATTATGCCATCCAGCAACTTGTTGTCGTCGCTGTCGTAGATGCAAACATGTTCAGCGCGGGATATGATGCGGCCCTTGCTGGCTGTGGTTTGCAGGTTGGTGAACGGGTGCAGGTAGTGCGCCTGGTCCAGTTGGCGCAACTGCGCGGTGTCGAGCTTGGTGCTCATGCAGAGTATCCGTGACGGCAGTACGGGATGGCCGCGGCGTCATTGGGGGACGGCAGCAGCACAGTAGTGTTTGACTGCGCGGTGTTGTCCGTTAGTGGTGCATATTGGCGCAGCGATAAGCGTGTTCCCTACCGAGGCGCTCTCGCAGGGAGTTTAGCGCGTTTTTTACTGCAGGAGGACCGTGTGAGCGATCAGATGAGCAAGAGCAGTGCGTTTGGCGGATGACTCGAGTTACGCCAATATTTTCAGTTTCATGGGCCTCAGCGCTCAGCCGCGACCTCGACCCCTGCGGGCCTGGACGCGGTGGTGATGGGTATCCCCTACGATCTGGGCACCAGTGGCCGCGCCGGCGCAGTGGGCCCAACGGCATTCGCCAGGCCAGCGCCAACCTGCGCTGGGAAGAGCAGCGCTGGCCCTGGGCGTTCTGCCCGGAATGACCGCCTGCAGGCCATCGACTACGGCGACGTGCAGTATTCGCCCGACAGTTCCGGACATGCCGCAACAGGTCGAGATGAGTCACGCCGCGCGGATCGTGGCGGCAGGCAAGACGTTGATCAGCCTTGGGGTGATCACTTCGTGACGCCACCGCTGCTGCGCGAAGTCACGCCGCCACCCATGGCAAGCTGGCGTTGATTCCGTTTCGATGCGCATACCGACACCACGCCCAGCACCAGAAGTACGATCACGGCAGCATGTTCTACCGGGCGCCGCGCGCGAAGGCCTGATTGACACCGAGCGCTCGGTGCAGATCGGCATCCGTACCGATTTACGACCCGCGACGCGCATGAATTCCAGGTGATTAATGCCGACCAGGCCAACGAGCAGACCGCACAGGACATCATCGCCGCAATCCGCGCCCGCGTGGGCGATGCCCCGGCTACCTGACGTTTGATATCGATTGCCTGACCCGCGTTCGCCCCCGGCACCGGCACCCCGGTGGTGGGGGGGCTGAGCACGTCCAAAGCGCTGCGTATCCTGCGTGGCCTCGCCGATCTGAACATTGTGGGCTTCGATGTGATGGAGGTGTCGCCCGCCTACGACCAGTCGCAACTCACCGCGCTGGCCGGTGCGTCACTGGCGCTGGAGTTCCTTTACATGCGAGCGAGCCGCGGCTGAAGCGTAGAGGCGATTTACCGGGTGCAGGTCTTCCCTCGCGTGATGAGCTACTGAGCAGTCAACGTGTCATTCCCGGTGCGTTGAGACCGGTATGCCGTCCAGAGCCAAAAGACTATATCGCCGCAGATGGTTGCGACCCGGAAGAGAACGGCTATCAGTAGGGCCTCGGGAACACCGACAGCGGGCGTAAGAATATAAACCAGCACTGCTTCTCTTACGCCGATTCCTGAAGGCGCTTAAGTATCAGGTAACCGAAAACCACGATACCGAAAAGGCAAAGCAGAGCAGCAGGCACTCGCTGGGTGAAAGTGCGTCAGCAATCGGCAGGACCAGCAATACCAAACTGAATCCGGCGAAAATGAAGAAGGTAAAGTAATAGAGACAGGGGATTGCCAGCGTTTGAAGCGCGCCGGAACTTTCCGGGAATCGACCAAGCTTTAAACGTTCAAACAGTGAGGGCAGGGTGCGGTGAGCCAAATAGAACATTGGCAGTATGGGGCAGAGCAGCACGACCGCCCTCATGCCAGGGTGTAGCGAAGAGAAAATTTCCCCGGGAATGAAAATTGCCATGGAGGCCGCTGTTCCGGCCGCGCTCAACAGCCCGCAAAACTCGTATACCGTAGAAAGTAGTAGGGATCGGTGGGAATATCCCCGCGCACGTGCGATCACATGCCGTCCTGCCAAGTGTGCAACGTTCCCTGGCAGATATTTACCCAGCTGGCTTTTAGCGTAAACGTGTATCAGTCGATGTGAGTGTGGTTTTCCGGGCTCAAGGCTTATCAATAGATGCCGCCAGGCTGCGGATAATGGCCAACATGCAAAAGCATAAAGAAGCGCGCTGGCGACAACGCTCGCCAGCGATAACAAGTCAGGTTGCCAGTCTGCCAGCTGACCTCGAAACGACCAAACCTGAAAGCCGATGTAGGCGAGTGAAACGCAAACTAGCAGGCCTCCGAATGCCTTAACCCACACTCCCGGTCGCATTCTATTTACGAAGCTAGTCGTGGCCGAGCGAGTACGACGGTCCAGGGTAGCAAAGCTTTTACCCGCAGAACGTCGAACTCGGTCTGGACAAATTTCACAAAGGCGGGTTTTGACCAATGCTGTACATGCCCCGGGGCATTGCCCAGAGCAGTGAAATGCTGTCCACGAAAAAAATTCAGTAACCGGAAGTTCGGCTCACGAGGCACGCTTAACACCGCGAGACCTTTTGTTGCTTTCGCGATCCGGCGCAGCCCCTCATCCGGATGCTCAAGGTGTTCCAACACCTCGCAACAGACAACAACTTCGCTGGCATACCGAGAGCCCTCGAGGTCGTATATGTTGAGTTCGCTGAATTGTAGTCCTGCGTGTTCGCCAATTCTCGACTTCGCTTCGTTCGCAAGGGCTAGAGATACATCCGTGGCATGGATGCTGGCGTGCGTGTGTCTAAGCAACAGCTCGGTGATGTTGCCTGCGCCCCACCTCCAATATGGTGCTGGGATTTGCTGAACCGACAAAAGCAACAACGGTTTCCAGGAGTTGGTTTAGCGCGTATCGGGCTATGGGGTTTTTCGTCTGGTACTTGTCGGAACCGGTGCCGACTACAACCCCGTTCTCAACTCTCTCGGTGATGATGCTCTTACTCATCAGGGAAAGCGGTGTGCGTTCTGATATAAACTTGTCCACTGACTCCTCCGGCGAGGAAGTGCGAATTACCATTTCCGCCAGTATGCCAAGTGATATGAGTTGTATGGAGAGAATCACCAACAGGATGCCGACCATGAACAAAGGCCGGTTTCCAACTGGCCCCAATCCCAGGAACCACAGAATTGCCAGATAAGTCAAAATCAGGGCGCCCAGAGAGCCAAACAATATTCCGACGCCGCCATACAGGTGTCCGGGCTTTTTCATATATCGGGTGGTTGCCAGCACGGTAAAGAGATCGACAAGCCCGCGCATGTAGCGCTCCCAGCTGTACTTTGAGGTACCGTATCGACGAGGATGGTGCTCGACTTCCACTTCACCGATGCGGTATCCGTAATCATTAGCGAGAATGGGGATGTAGCGGTGGAGTTCGCCATACACGTCAACTTTTTTTACTACTTCCGCCCTGTACGCTTTGAAGCCGCAGTTAAAGTCGTGTAGTTGGATGCCACTCAGCGACGCAGTCACCTTGTTGAATACTCTCGATGGTATTGTTTTCGACTTTGGGTCTTGCCGATTTACTTTCCAACCGGATACACAGTCGTAACCTTCGCGAATCTTGTCCAGGAATTTTCCGATTTCCTTCGGGTCATCCTGGAGGTCTGCATCCATGGTGAAGACAACATCCCCGGACACGTATTTGAAACCGGCTGAAAGTGCGAGCGCTTTTCCACAGTTTCTGCGTAGACGCAGTGCTTTAACATTATCGGGATGGGATTTCTGAAGCGCTGCGGCTTCCCAGGAATTGTCTGTGCTTCCATCGTCGATGAAAAAGATTTCAAAATTCAGGTTCAATGCAGATATGGCAGCCGCACAGACATCAAACAATCTCACCAGTGTTTGCTCTTCATCCTTCACAGGAATGACTATCGATACTTTTTATATCGATAACTTCGATCTGCGTTCCCATAATGGAAGTTCCGGTGCGTTTACGGCGTAAGTCGACGCAGGTTAATCCTTAGACACAAGGGTAGCCTTTCCAAGCCGGCAGCGTGGGCCCGACTTATGTAGGTTCGAAATCGTATCCGAGTATCCTGCCTTGCAGCTTGACAACATCACCTTTCTGGCTGACTACGTATACCGAGTAATACTTCGACCCCCCTGGGGCCAGAGCTCCGAAAATGGACCCTTTATGCTCGTCGGTGGGCGCACGGGCCTGGCCAACGCCAACCACTTTGCCAGCAGTATCGGTCACGACAATGCACTTAATGGAGTTTTGCCGCAGAAAATCTTCGGGGATTACACCGCGGATTACTTGCGTATTCCGCAGCGCTCTACTGCGCCAGCCGCTGCCAGCTTGACCGACTTCTTGCTGGTCCGCCGGCTCCTTCATGGTTTCTCCCAGCAGGCCGCAATCCCCAAGCCATCGATCGGAAAAAGGATAGTGGTTGTTATCCTTCAACAGCTTCGTTGAGTAGAAGCGTTTGTCGCTAAAGTCTGTCATGAACAGCGAGTCGTCGACCAGCTCAAGTCTGAGCGCTATGGCGCGAAAGTTGTGTCGCCAAAGCTCATTCTGGAGGGTTTCTGTTGGCTTGAATCCGGCAGTCATTGCGCCAAAAATTACAGGCGTCAGTAAAATAATTGCCAGAACAGGCGGCAATAGAGATGCTTGGGAATGCAATGCAGGGCCTGACTCTGGTCCTTTGCGCCTTTCGTGCATCGCCATTAGGGTCCGAATGGTCACCAGCACCAGCACCGCAAAGCCGAGCCAGGTGATTGCAGCGATTGAGTGATGCCTCGCTGCGGGTCCGGAAATCAGCAATACCTCTGATCTTCCATAAATGATCAGCACTGTACTGCTCCACCCGAATGTGGCCAGGCCAATCCAGCAAGCGTCTTGGGTGCGTTTGGCCCAAAGGCTTAGCCACGGGGCCAGAAGTGGAATTCCGATAAGTGGAATCCAGCCGATCAGGGCACCCAGTATCTTTGAGTTGGTGACAGAAAACCCCAACTGGGCAGCAGCGACCTGGGCCTGTTCCAGAATGTTATTGTCCGCAACCCTGTCTGCACCGGCACTCGATGAATTGATCCACAATACTGTGATTAGCAATCCGAAGAGGTAGGGCCATTCCTTCCACCAGTTGCCCGGTGTACGCAGGGTGATTCCGACGACTAACAGCGCCGGCCATGTGAGCACGCCAGTTCCGTACGACATGCTGGCCAGGATAGCCAGCACAAAGGCACTCTTGCACTTGTTGGTGGCGCGCAGGTAGATGGCTGCGAGGGCGAAAAAATTTGCCGTCAGCCAGCCAGCCCCGCTCATCGACTTCAAAAAGTTCCAGCTCCCTGTCAGGCCGAACAACAGTGCGCCAGCAAGTATGAACGTTGCAATCCTTTCGGTTTGGCCAAGGGAGGAACTGCCCAGCATTCGCGCTACAAGGAATAGTTGGGCAAACACGATGCCGATATCAAACAGCCCAAGGGGAATGTTGGCTCCAGCAAAAAAAATGATATTGATCCAGTAGATCAGTTTTGGAATGACAAGCGGGTGCTCATTGTTGAAAACGAACAGGCCTGGCACATTCACTGAACCGTCGGGACGAATAACACTGTCTATCATTAGCCAGTAATCAGCATACTGCAGCTGGGACCCGTTAATGACTATTACGCCCAGGCGGACTGCCGCAAAAAGGATAATCGCACCAGCGACAAGGTACCCAACTGATAGCCAGGCAGAGTACGGTCGATGGCTTGAAGAGCTAATCAATGTCATGGATGTTGAGCGTCCTTGGCTCGCGCTGAGGCGCGAATCGTCCTTGACTATGAAACATCACGATACTAGGACGTGTGAGGCGTGTGTACAAATCATTTAATGCTGAATGGCATCCTCGGGAGCATTCAATCTTCCAGCCAGCGCCCCCAACCAGTTGTTCAATCTCCGCATCAAGCCACGCACGATGCGGTTAAGAACGGTAGAGCGATAACCAATCAGCATGCCGAGAACAACTGGAACCGGGCCGATGGCGTCAGCTTTTTTTACATTGCTGAAATCAGTCCTGCGCCTCAATGTTGTGAAGAGCGAGTGAACAAAGCTAAACAGGCTTGTGGCACAGTAATTGCGGAAAAATCCAAACAAGGTCACATTCGCCAATAGTTACACTGGAACTCCTGTATTACATTGCAAGCGACACGTCAGATACCCTATGGTTTGCGCCAATCATGGATCGTGCAGTTGTGCCTGTAACCGCGCCTCTTGCAGAAATGGAACTTAGCTCATGCTGAACCCGCGCCTCTTTAAAATCGCTTTGATTGGCATCGCATTACTCCTTGTCCAGGCTTGCCGCCACCCGATTGAAATCGAGGGGCAAGGGGATGTCACGTCGTCTACCGGCACCAGGGGTTGTTCATTCGAAGAATCGACAGCCTCGCCAGTGCCTGATAACTGCGCGCAAAATCTTATCGTTGGAGACTACCAGGAAACTTATTACCCGGTAGCCAGGCCCGGTTGGAAGTTCAAAGGCTGGGTCAACTATTGCACGGACGTGGTGACACCGCCCTATGGCTGCAGTTTTACTGTACCTGCAGAGACGGTCCAATTGTTTTCAGGGGGGACCGTGTTTCCGCTGAAGGCCGTGTTCGAGCGGGACGATACCAAACCGAATATTCTGCTGATCATGGCCGATGACCTGGGGTATAACGATCTCGCCATCAACAACGACAACACCCAAATTGATACCCCGAACATGGATCAGCTCGCGCGCGACGGTGTGCGTTTTACTCGGCACTACGCATCTACGGTGTGCTCTCCTGCGCGCGCGGCACTGCTCACCGGTTACCACCCGGAAAGACTGGGTTATCTGCCCAATGGGCGTGGCATTTCTCCGGCAATCGAGACACTGCCCGAGCGCTTGCAGCAAGAGGGTTATACCACCTGGCACATCGGCAAGTGGCATATCGGGGATCTGGAGCGAACCGCGTGGCCGGATCACCAGGGCTTCTATCACTGGTTTGGTTTTTCTCAACCAGTGGCGCCTGGCCGGCGTCCACGTCGGTGGTGAATTGCAACTGACCACACCCGCGTTATCAGAATCCCTGGCTGCAGGGGAGACACGGAGCCTGGCCGGAACTTCACGGGGCATCTGGAGAACATCCTTACGGATAAAGCCATAACCGTCCTCTCGGAACTGAATGCCGCCCAAGCTCCCTGGTTTCTCAACCTCTGGTACTACGCGCCGCATTCTCCTATCACCCCGGCGAGCGAGTTCGCACAGAACTATCCCGACACACCCGCCGGCAAGTACCAGGCACTGGTCAATCAGCTCGATCACAATGTCGGTCGCGTGCTTACTCATCTTGAGCAAATAGGCGCGTTGCAGAACACACTTATTGTCCTGGTCAGCGACAACGGCGGTACTAACAGCGCTATGGATAACAACGCGCCTTTCAGCGGCGCCAAGGCCACGATGACCGAGGGTGGAATGCGCACGCCTCTGGTGATCAAGTGGCCAGACAGTGCGATGAATGGGCAGGTCCTAGCGGACGTTGTTTCCATCGAGGACATCTATCCCACCGTACTGGAGTCGATTGGTGTAACGCCCCTTGCGGGCCTGGATGGAGACAGCTTCTATGCAGCGGTCGAACAGCGTGTATCCATTGGCGTCAAGGAGCGCTATTGGGATGCCCTTATGACGGCTGATTGGACCAGCCATACGGGCCTCTCTGCCGATGGTCGCTGGCGTTTACTCCAGTGGTACCCGTTTTGGGGTGCAATGCCGGATCCGATGATCTTCGACCTGGAACTCGACCCCACGTCCGCACTACCTGTTGTGCCGCCGCCGCCATTACAACTCACGCAAATGACCGACAACTATCGTGCGTGGTACACGGATGTGCACACCGTAAAGACCAACTTCGTCGCGAACACCAATGGGAGCGGCGTACTGACCGGGACGGATTTTCTGCGGACTCCTGGATTTGGTTGGTATACCTTCGGCATTGGCGTGCCACATGCGTATGAGGGACCTATTGCTGCGCAGGCTGGCGTCTGGACTATGAGCCGAACCGGTAACACGGTGACAGCACAGTTCGGTGATTTGATTCTCCACGGCGACATTCAGAACTCCAACACCTGCCATAGCATTGCAGTGAGTGGAAGTTTTACCGCCCAGGTCCAGTCAAACGTGGTTCCCAGTTTTAAACTGGCCCTCTATATTGATGGGGTGGCAGTCCAGTCGGAGAGCTTCAGGCGGTACTGCAGGTAGACGACCCCACGGTTGAGACCATCATCGGTGATCCGCTGAACGTTGCGAACACCGGTGCATTGTCGCCGCCGATTATCATGAATACGACCCTGACCTCATCGCCAGCGTCGACGCCGCAATCGTTTAGCGCGCGTTTGTGTCCATCGAGTTAAACAGCGCACTAATTATCCCGGCAGGAGATAGTGAGCTCAGGTATCGCACATCCTGGCGGCCGTTTTTACGCAGTCAGTTGGCGCTTCGATTTTTCTTGTAAGCATCCAGTATTTGGTAGTGCGGAACAGCGCCATGCTGCGGCGCCCACGCCTCGTAGTTTTCTAGCAACAACGCAACCATGGCACTTTCTTTGCTCGCCACATTCGTGGTTTCTGCCGGGTCAGACAACAAATCGTATAACTCCGTCGTGGGTGGTGCGTGGTTCCGCTCTTTGTTTTCGTCGTATGCGCTGTTCCCCAGCAGTTTCCATCGACCCTGATGGAGCACGGCGAATGCGCCATACAGGTTCCAGAAAAAATACTCCGGGGGAGGTTGTTTTTCGCCGCGCAACAGCGGCAGCAAATTTCGGCCCTGCAAGGGCTGCAAAGCACTCCCTGAAAGCCACTGCTTCGGATAGTTAACCGTTGTCGCGCTGAGGAATGTGGGCATCAGGTCCAGATAAGTGATCATCTCATCCGTGATCTTGCCGGCTGCTATTCCTCCGGCGGGCCATCTCGCGACGAGCGGTGAAAGTACACCCCCTTCATTGAGATTGCCTTTCGCGCCACGATAGGGCGCATTTGCCAACTGGCTGGTCTCTGCTGCCGCGCCGTTATCAGACGCAACAATGATCAGGGTATTGTCCAGTTGCCCGTTTTCCTCAAGCAGCCTCAGTAATTTGCCAAATTCCGTATCCGTGGCCTCAATCATCGCGGCCCTGACGGCGGATTGCTCACGTATATCCTCCGCTCTTGTGCCCGCAAAATTGGGGATTTTGGTCGGCGCTTTTTCCGGGAAAAGACCCAAATGGCGCAATTGCGCGACACGTTCATTCCAAATGTTTTCCAAAGGCTGGTCATAGACCTTTCGGTACTTCGCTATCAAGTCTTCCGGCGCCGCCAGTGGATAATGTGGCGACTGCGAGGCAATGAACAAAAAGAAGGGAGCGTCCTTTTCGGTTTGAAACTGCACTTCGAGTTGCTGCATCGTTTCCTGGTTCAAGCCGGGAATAGAAAACCACCCGCTGGTAAGTGGAATGGTCTCCTGGTTGCGTCTGTACGGATTTCCCCAGGGATTATTTGGGTAGGGATCTGCTTGCCCCCGCATGATGCCAAAAAAATAGTCAAAGCCCCTGAAGTTAGGCGCACTGCCGGTCAAAGGCTCCGATTGTGAGCCGCGGATGTCCCCAAGGTGCCACTTCCCCTGCAGATAGGTCTTGTACCCGGCGCCTTGCAGCAGCTCGCTTACCAGAGGAATGCCGAGCGGCAACTGTCCCTGATACGCGCTGAATTCCGTCTTGAATTTTGGTCCAGCCAGGTCCGCCATTCCCACATCATGGGGATGGTGCCCGGTCAGAATTCCTGCGCGCGTGGGGCTGCATCGCGCCGCCGTATAAAACCGCCTCACGGTCATACCTTCCCTGGCTATTCGTTCAACATTCGGTGTGTGAATTTCGCCGCCGAAAGCCGACATTTCGGAGTAGCCAGCATCGTCAAAAAGCAAGAGGACAATATTTGGTCGCCCCGCCACATTGTGGTCTGGCATTGCTTTTGGAGAGGGAATTGTGTCGCTGCTGCAGGCGAACAAAATTGTGGCGGCAAAAATAAAGCACACCAGTTGACCGAGTTTTTGCGCCAGATGTGCCGACAAGGCAGGTTGCGATTTCCGCTGCCGATTCACGCGTGAACATCGGCGTAGTGGATGAAAGTGCCGATCACGCGCCACCATTCGTTGTTGGCCTCATGCAACATCATTCGCGCTCCTGCAGCGAGGCGACTGAATCGACGCGGGTTATTGGCAGCTGTCTCAATTCGGGTCGCTGTTCTGGGCGGGCCCAGGCTTTGATGTAGTGTCTAAACCCGTTTCTGAAGCGGGGCCTGCATCTGTGTCGGAACAGCGTCAGCACTTGATTGGCCTTGACGTTATGCAGTGTGGATTCGACGCCGTTCAGCCATTGCACACGGATATCGACATCGGAATGCCCGGCGAGTCCAATCTGCAGTGGGCTGCAACTCGATGAACGCAGGTTGCCGGCCGAACCGCTGTACTCGCGATACGCAAGCAACTTGCCGTGCGCTGAGATCCAGACTTTATTGCCGAAGCCGAGGCGGTTATTTTTTGTGCCGTGAAAATTTAGCTGCAGCCAGTTGTGTACCGGGGCACTGGTGTTTTTCAACAGCATGTATCCATTCATATCGTCGGTGGCGATATCCAGCAGGCCATCATTGTTGAAGTCGGCGAGGGCCGCATCGCCGTTTTTCATGCGTATGTCAGGCGCCGGAGCATCCAGTTTTACGCTCGAGAAGGCCAGTTTGCCGTCATTGAGATGCACGTAGTATCCGTCGGAACGAACATTCACCACATCCAGCAAGCCATCGTTATCGATATCACCCCACGAGACGCCGGTGGAGATCGTTTTCGAGGGTAATGTAAAGGCCGGTGACGCCACACTGCGGAATTGGCCAGCGTCATTGACGAGCAGCATATTCGGCTTGGCCAGACGGCTGAGAAAAATGTCGAGGTCACCGTCGTTATCCGCATCGCCCCAGGCCATACCGAAGGAGGCCACGCCCTTGAACGCAAATTCCGGCCGTTTGAGTTCGACGAACTGTCCTGCGCCATTATTCCGGTACAGCGTGAGTGGCCAGCCGGCCAGCAAGTCGATGTCGCCATCCTGGTCAAAATCCGCAGGCGCTGCCTGTACTGCAGGGAATGACAGGCCCACCTTGTCGGTCACATCGGTGAACGTGCCGTCGCCATTGTTTTTGTACATCACGTTTTTCGAGTCGAAATTGAGCAGAAAGAGATCCAGCAGACCGTCCTCGTTATAGTCGAACCAGACACTGGATCTGCCGCGACCGAATTGGTTCATGGTGCCGGCGCTGCGCGTGATTTCTGTGAACGTGAAATCGCCCTTACCCTGGAGTAGCTCATCGTACTTTATCCCCAGCGTTTGGCCTTCTTTGGCGCCGTGCGAAATGAACAAATCCATATTTCCGTCGTTGTCAAAGTCCGCGCAGCTCGCGCCGTGGCGGTCGCCTTGTTGCTTGTATTCCCACTCGGATGTCTTGATGCCGGAATTACCGGTGACATCTTCAAACGCACGATCCTCGGTCTGGGCCAGCATCAAGGGACCGGCGCCGTGGCCCACGTAGATCAGGTCAATGCGCTCGTCATTGTTAAAGTCGCCCCACAGCGCGCCATATTCGCCATATACAGAGGCGGACGGCAGGTCCGCAGAAATGTCCTCGAATGCCACCCTGGCCGGCGGTTCGGCGTGGCCATTGGCGGCGAGCAACAGTGTTATGAGGAGGAAGGCACAACGGCGTATTGGGTGCATCGTTATTCTCGTGGCTCATTCAGCAATCGGTAGAGCCTACCTTAATTTGCAGCGATCGGTTAACGCACAATGTCCACTTTATGCACCGCTGCAAGTTTTCCGGTGGGGTTGAGCTGTCGCATCGCGGGATCATCGCGGCCAGGTTTCTGGCGATTGCCTGGCGCGGGGTGAAGTGCTTAAAACTGGGGTGGATTGGCGCCGCCCTGCGCGGCCATCTTCTCCACAGCGAGATGGCGGCATCGGGATCGTAACCAGCCAATACGGCGAGCTGCATGCCGATTTCATCCGCCTCCCTTTCTGCAGTGCGACTGTTCGGTAAATCCAGCGCCACTTTCGCCGCCATCGCCGCGCCGCCCATCGCTATGCCGGGTTTGTCCGCCATCGCGCCGACCGCGACCACGCCCAGCGTCGTGGCCATTGCGCGCGACATCTGCTCCGCCGTGTGATTGGCCAGCGCGTGGGAGATCTCATGCCCCATGATCTGGGCGAACTCGGAATCGGTGAGTTGCAACTTGTTGAATAGGCCTGTGTACACCGCCATGCGACCGCCCGCCATGCACCAGGCATTGACGACTTTCGGTTCGTCGATGATGGCGACGCTCCACTCCCAGTTTGCGGTCTCGGGAAATTTCGCTATCGCCACCGTCACCAGTCGCCCGGTGATGGTCGCCACACGCTTGGCGAGCGCCGGGTCGTTGACCAGTTTGTTTTTCTTGTCCAATTCGCTCACGGTGCTGAGGTAGGCCTTTTTCGACTCAACGACCGCCGCCTGCGGAGAGATCAGCATCAATTGCGAGCGCCCCGTGGGACTGGTGGCGCATGCCGCAACCAGAACGTACATCAGCATAAGTAACAGTATTCGATTCATGCTGTCGTGCGCTCCAGTGTCGCTTTATTGTCGCTTTAGTGTGGCGCCAGTGTGCCGGTGATCGGGACGCAGTGCCAGCGACTAAAACGGCAATTAAAACGGCAATCCGGCATCAATATTGTGATTGGCCTGCGCCGGGGTCGCCATGCCCTCGGTGTGCACGATGCCATTGAGCTCTGCCCGAATCATCGCCGCATCCTCCGGCGACGAGAAGAACTGCGAGTACCATTTGCGCCCGGTGCGGAACGGGCCGTCGGTCTTCATCTGCATGATCTTAATGGCAGGGCGCTTGTTGGCCCACGCATTGAAGTCCGCGCCGAACGCTTCCAGCGCGCCCGCTTGCGCCTCCTTCGACGCTGCGCGGTCCTCATCCGTGGCGGTTGCCGCACTGCCTTTGAACAGGCAGCCGTGGAAACACTTGGTGAGGCCATCGTCCACCGGGGTATTGGCGATCAATTCGTAGATCGTGTTGCCCGCGAACACCTGCTTGGACAGCAGGATGCCGGGCCCTGTACCAGGTGGTGGTGTACAGGTAGGTCTGGTACAACTGCATCGGCCCACCCCTGGCGCTGCACGTAGACGTGGTCGATGAATTGGTTCTCGAAGTACTCTCGCTGGGGCGCCGTGGTCGGGCCCAGGTGGCGCACATCGGCCATGTTGTCGAGTATTTCCTGCGTGTGCGGCCGGCAGCTCGCCGAGGTGGTCGAGCTCCCAGCGCACCCACTGCGGGTCGTCCCACTCCGGCAGGAACGGTGGATCGTAATCGGGCGCGCGGCCATCCGGGTCGTACCAGGCCATGATGCAGCCCATGTTGTCCACCACCGGGTAGGAGCGGATGGACGCGGATTTGGGGCAGGGGCCGTCGTGGTAGGGAATATCATCCACGTCACCGGCCGAGTTGTAGCGCCAGCCGTGGTACGGGCAGCGGATGGAGTCGCCCTCGATCTGCTTGCCGTTCTTGACGATCATCGCGCTGGTGCTCGCGGTCAGGTGCGTGCCCATGCGGGCGCAGTAGGCGTCCAGCATCACCGGCTTGCCACTTTCGCCGCGGTACAGCGCCAGGTCCTGGCCGGGAAATAGCGCACGGCCATCGGGCCCTGGTCCAGTTCCCTTTCTCCGCCACGATGAACCAGCCCGGGGAGGTATTGGGGCCCAGATTGTATTCAGCCCTGTCGCCATGATGTCACCTTGTTGGATGTTGCCGATGCGTGAGTATAAACCGTGCGCGTATCGCGGGTATCGCTTATGCAAGCCTGCCGCGGGAAAGGAGTGCGCTCCGGCTCAACTATTCAACTTTGGCTGCACCAGTCGTCGCATTGCCTGAGGCGACTAGCCACAGCTGCATCGGGCGGGCTCATCGTATTGAAGCGCTGCCCGAGGTAAATCCCGGTGAATGCCCACAACGCTGCAACGACCGCGCCGATCAGCGCCACGGCCGCCAGTCCCAACCCGAACACCTGCGTAAGTCCGGTAAAGGCCCAGGCGCTCAGCATATCGCCGCCGCGATAGATCACGATGTCGATCACCGGCTTGGCCTTGAAGCGCGTCTCCCGATCCACGGTGGTGAACAGCATTTCGCGCGCTGGGCGCGACACCGCGTATTCACCGGCCCGGCGGATAATCTGCAGCGCCACGACCACGCCCACCAGCGGCGCGGCGGCCAGCATCATCAACCCCACGCCAGTCAGCACGGGTATCAAGGCCAGCGTGCTGGGCATGCCCAGGCGTTTGACGATGCGCCCGGTGGCAAACACCGCGACCAGGATGGTCAGGCTGTTGACCGCAAGATCCATATTCGCCCAGATCTGCGTGCGGGTTTCTGTGTCGTATACATCGAGCAGGTTTTTCAATCTCGAAATAGACGAATGCGAAATAAAGGTATAGGGAGGAACAGAAACAGGCCGATGGCAGGAGATAGCCGCTGCGCAGGAATTCCGCAAAACCCGCCAGCGGATTGCCGCCGATTGCGAGGTTGGCCGTATCCAGTGCGACGTTGCGATTGTGCAGGTCGGAGATTTTCAGGCGCTGCAACCAACTGACCAGAGGCAGGGTGATAGCCACCATCGCACTGGCAATCAGCAGCAGGGCGTCGGTACCGAGATCACCCACCAGCAGCGACGCCGTGGCCGGCCCGACAATGCCGCCGGCGCTGGCCCCGGCACCGATGAAGCCGAACAGCCGCGTGGCCTGCGGTTTGGAAAACGTGTCCGCCATGAAGCTCCAGAATACGGAGATATGGAACAGGCTGAACAGGCTGACCCAGAGATAGAAACCCTTGTCCAGCAAGGTGTGCTCAGTGAGTATGTGCTCACCTACGTGAACAGGATGAAGCTGGCGGCGAACTGGCCGTAGACCGAGGCACCACCGCTGGAAGCGAATTTTTTGAAATGGCGGCGCCGTACAGCGACACCGCGATGGTGCTGATAAAAACGTGATGGTCCACAGCCAGCTGACTTCCCGCATCGGTCCAGTCGCTAGCCAGCGCGTCGCGCACCGGGCGCAGGATGCAGTACGAGCCCATCAGCAGGAACACCAGCAGGAAGGACGCCAGCGTGGCGCGAGTGTCCTCGACCTCGATCTCGCAGGCCCGCGCGAGGATGCGCTGCAGCCGGCCGCCTGCGGCGGAGTTGTCGCCCATGCTACAGCGACTCGAAAATCTTGAGCATTTCCGCCCGCTGCGCCTGGTCCGGCACGCGACCAAAATTGCCGCGCATATTGTCGGCCATGTGCTTGGGGACGGCGGTCGCCGGGATGATGCGGGTCACCGCCGGGTGCCGAGGATGAATTTCAGGAAGAATTGCGCCCAACTGCTGCAGTCCAGCTCGGCGGCGATGGCCGGGGGGGGTGATCGTGCGAGCGGCCGAACAGGGCGCCCATCTGGCACGGGCGATTGATCATGGTCGCGATGCCGCGATCCTGCGCCAGCGGCAACAGCGCCTGCTCCGCTTCGCGGTCCTCGATGTTGTAGCTGAACTGCACGAAATCCAGCGGCTCAGAGCGCATGATCTCCAGCAACTGATCGTGGTCGCGCCCGTGCGAGGTCGTGATGCCGATGTAGCGCACCTTGCCTTCTCCTTCCACTGCTTGAGCGTGGCCAGGTGCGTCTGCCAGTCCTGCAGGGTTGTGCACGGCGATCAGGTCAAAGGTTTTGACATTCATGCGCCACGCGGATTCTTCCATCTGCGCGATCCCGCGCTCCTTGCCGGTGGTCCACACCTTGGTGGCGGCGAACAGCGGCGGTGGTGATTTCATCGCGCGCAACACGTCACCGACACGGGTTTCCGCGTTGCCGTACATCGGCGAGGAGTCGATCACCTTGCCCTGGGCGGCAAAGAACAGCTGCATCACTTCGGTCAGAGGCGCCAGCGATTCTGCGTCCCCGGGAATATCGAAAGTGCGGGAGGTACCCATGCCCATCACCGGCAGCAGTTCGCCAGTACTGGGAATCGGGCGCTGGATCAGCGGCAGTGCGACAGGGATCTCCGGTACTGATGAGGCGGCATCCGGCATGGGTGAGGTGGCGTTAACGCGAAGGGCAGGGTACGCCAGCAGACCGGCGCTCAACTGTACAACCTGGCGACGTTTGATCATGGCGCGGTCCTTCCGGGTGAGTGAGGGGCAGTGTTCCAGTGCGATGGCTGGGGGTCCAAGGCGCTTGTCAGGCACCCGATCGGGTAGCGCCGCCTCAGGCCGCAATCCGCCGACTCAACTGCTCGCCATCATCCACTTGCGCAGCCGGTTGGAATCCTAACGGCGTCAGCTTGCCGAACGAATTCAGCAACACGATGGAGATAGGTTCGCCGTCGATGGTGGCCTGCATCACCAGGCAGCGCCCGGCTTCATTGATGTAGCCGGTTTTGCTGAGCTCGATATGCCACTCCGGGTTCTTCAGCAGGCGATTGGTGTTGATGAACATCAGCGGGCCGCCCTGCGGGTAGGGGCGCACCTCCCTGTCGGGAGTGGTCGTGGCGGCGGTGATCAAGGGATAACCGTGGGCGGCGTGCAGCATCCTGGCGAGGTCGCTGGCGGTCGAGACATTGGCCACGTTAAGCCCCGCCGGGTCGGCGAAACGGCTGCTCTGCATGCCGAGGCTGGCGGCCTTGGCGTTCCATCTGCGCGATAAAGTGCGTCATGCCACCGGGATACGTCCTGCCGAGCGCGGTGGCGGCGCGATTCTCCGACGACATCAGCGCCAGCAGCAGCAACTCGCGGCGCGTCAGCGTCGCGCCCACACCCAGGCGTGAACCGGTCATGCGAATCCGGTCGCGATCGTCCTCGGCGATGGTGATGGGTTCATCGAGGTCCAGCGCGGCGTCCAGCACGACCATCGCGGTCATCAGTTTGGTGATGGAGGCGATGGGTCGCACCGTGTCCACATCCTTCGCGTAGATCTGGTTGCCCTGCGAATCGAGCACGATCGCGGAGGCGGAGTGCAGGCCGGGATTCCCCTGCAGCGCGGCGAACCTGGCGTTGCTGTTGTCTTCGGCGCTTGCCGCTGTGGCCATGCCTATCAGCAGCACAAGCCCCAGTAGTTTTTTCACGGGCATACGCATATCAACCCGGCTCCGACTCGGCACCTGCCTCTACCCGCAGCAGGCCGCGAAACGCGCGACTGGCCGTGGCGTCGCCCGACAGCACGCGGTACACGTCGCGGGCGATCGGCATCTCCACGCCGTATTGTTCCGCCAGCGCCATCACTGCCGGCGCGCTCTTGGCGCCCTCTGCCACCATCACCATTTCGCTGATGATTTCCGGCATGTTGCGACCCTGGCCCAATTGGATGCCCACGTGGCGATTGCGACTCTGCGGGCTGGTGCAGGTGGCGATCATGTCGCCCATGCCGGCGAGGCCGGAAAAGGTCTCGGCGCGACCGCCCATTGCCACGCCGAGGCGCGTGATTTCCGCGAGGCCGCGCGTGATCAGTCCGGCGCGGGTGTTGTCGCCGGCGCCCTGGCCGTCGCCCATGCCGACGGCGATGGCGATGATGTTTTTCAGCACGCCGCCGAGTTCACAGCCGATCACGTCGGTATTGGTGTAGATGCGGAACAGGCCGCTTTTGAACACCTTCTGCAGCTCCTGCACGATGATCTCGTCTTCCATCGCGATCACGCTGGCTGCCGCCTGCCCCGCCATGATCTCCCGCGCCAGGTTCGGCCCGGTGAGCACGCCGACCGGGTGGCCGGGCAACACCTCGTTGATGATCTGCGTCATGCGCATGCGCGTGTCCAGTTCCAGCCCCTTGGTCAGGCTGATCACCGGCACCCAGGCGCGGATGTGTTTCTTCACTTCCAGTAACACGGCGCGAAAATTCTGCGAGGGAATGCCCATCACAATCACATCGGCGTCGTGCACGGCCTCGGCGATGTCATTGGTGGCGACCAATTTTTCCGGCAGCGTGGCGCCTGGCAGGTACACCTCGTTCGTGTGCTGCGTGTTGATCTCTGCCACGGTCTCGGGATTGCGCGCCCACAAGATCACCGGTGCATTGCGGGTGACCAGCGCCGCCACCGTCGTGCCCCAGGAGCCGCCGCCGAGGACGGCGACATTCAGTTCTGTCATGGTGTTTCTCCTGTAAACGAACCGTCAGCCGCTGCGCGGACAGACGTGTATCGCCGTGTGCATCCTAACTGCCGCGACTGACCAAACCAATAGCGCGGATCAGCTCCAGCCGCCGCAGCAGGTCGCGCAGCTGGCGCGCCTGTTCCCGCCGCCGCTCGGAGAGATTCGGCTCGCGTGCGTCGGTGAGCCGTCGGCTCTGCAGCATTTATATCCGTTGCGGAACAGCATTTGCCGATGGACGCCTCGCTGCTGATGCGGCGCTGCAGGTAAGCCTGGCGGCCGAACTTGAGCGCGTTGCTGACGCAGGCTTCCTCCTCCAGCGTTTCGGCATGCTCCATTCGCGCCGCCAGCGCGGTGACCACCGAGTAGGCCTCGGCGTAAATCAGCAGCGTCACGTGCGAGACCAGCGGGATCATGCGGTTGAACAATTGCGTGAATCCGACGGTGCCCCGGCTCAGCACGGTGGGCCAGTCCTTGTCGTAGCGATCCAGCTCCTCGCGTATCTGGCGGTGAAACTCTTCGGTGGGCGCGTAGAAAAACTCGAACTTGAACAAATCGCGCAGCTGGTCCACCTCGGCCCAGAACACCTCCAGCGCATTGGGCCCTCGTTTTCACTGGCTTTGAGCATTGCCAGCTCGATGATCGCCTTGTTGACGAAAAAGTGGATTACGGTGTTGCGGTAATAACTCGCCACCATGCTGGTCCATACCGATGCCGTACACGGCTTCCTGCCCTTCGTCATAGCGCGTGACGATGCCTCGTCGAGCATGATGCCGATCAGGTCCGGCAGCTGGTCGGCGTAGGCCGGATCGAAATCCTTCGAGATGCGCAGGTTCCGCTCCTGCGCCCAGCGCAGCAGCGCGCAGGTCGGCGAGCACTTCATTGTGGTGAAGGCGCCTTGGGCGCAGCGCCCAGCAGGCTCATCGTCACCAGTGAGGGGAACGTGATGGCAGTGACGTGGTTCGCTTCCACGGCGACCTCGAACGCGATCTTGGACAGCGCCAGTTTGTCGTCCGGGTCCGGCGCGCGCTCCAGCACCACGGGCTCGCCGATATCCACGTAGATCTTGCCCATCGGCCGCGCTAGGCTGCGGATATAGCCGATCAGCCAGCGCAACGATTCGGCGCCTTTGCCCTGGCTGGTCTGCTCGGTCGCGTACTCCTCGACATCGCGGATCAGGTCGTAGCTGATGGAAATGGGGATGATGTGGATATTCCTGGCGTCGGTGGCGTGGCAAGCTTCCAGCACGTATTTGAGCAGCCCGTAGCGCGGCGGCATCAGTTTGCCCAGGCGCGAACGCGTGCCTTCGAAGGCCCAGTTCATCGGAAGCGTTTTCCATCAGGTAGCCGACGTAATGGCGCAGTGTGAGCTTGTACAACTCGTTATCCTGGAAGCTGCGGCGGATGAAAATGGCGCCGGCGCGATGCAGCAGGAAACCCAGCCCGGGAAAATTCAGGTTGGCGCCGCCGAACATGTGCGGCATCGGGAAGTCGTTGTCGTACAACAGTTTGGGCACCACCATGCCGTCGAGGTAGGTCTTGTGCGTCCACAACAACATCGAGGGATATTCGCGCACCAGCTGGCGCATTTTTTCGACATCCGCCTGGTCGCACACCAGCTCCTTTTCGTAGCCGAGGCCGAGGCAAAATTGTTGAAGCGGGCGTAGAAATCCAGCCAGAAGGTGCGCGGGCGCGACACCATTTCCTGCATGTACGTGGCCGCTTCCTTTACCAGTTGCGCCCGGGGCGTGCCGCTTTGCTCAGCCAGCCTGTCCAGCGCCTCGTTGTAGGCGCGGCTGGCCAGCAGGCTGGCCGCCACCTGGCGCGGCACCTTTGTAACGGCTGCCCTGCAGGCGCCGTTCGGCGAGATCCAGCACCACGACGGCCTGGCGCGCGACGAAGTCGGCGAACTCGCGCGCCGCATCGCTGTTTTGCGCCTCGTGCCCCTGCTCGAACCGCGCGCGCAGATTGGCCACCGTATCTGGCGCGCCGCGCAGCAGGTGCATGCGTTCCGGCGCTCTCCTTGAGAATCCTGCGCGCACGCCGGATGCCGGGGTGGCGCGGGTCACCGAGTATCAGGTCGCGTACTCGCGGCCCCGAGTTGATCGCCTCCGCAGACGGCAACCAGGTCACGCGCAGGGGAATGATGAGGGTATCGGCCGGCAGCGCCAGCGCGGTGAGCAACGGTGTGCTGTCCAGGGCGCGCTGTTCGTCGCGCAGGTCCAGGTTGACCTGCGGGCGCCCTCGGCGCTTGTAGCGTTGCGGTGGCGCTGTATCCATCCGCTCAGCAGTTCGCGTTCAAATTTGTTATGCGTATCGAGCAGGAAGAGAATTTTCTGTTGTTCATCCTGCGGCCAGGGATTGCACGCGTCGTATTTGCTGTTCAGGTCCACGCCTGTTGATCCTTCTGTTAGCTGGCCCGCTGCTTGGCGCGTGGATTTACCGGAAGACGTCGCCTTCAGTTTGGGTCGCACCGGCCTGGTTGCCTTCTTGCGCAGGGCAGGCGCTTTTTTCGCGCCGGGTGTTGCGGTGGTTTTGGCCTTTTAGAGCGCTTGTCTTTGGACTTCTCCTTGTCTACGTCCTTGTCCTTGCGTTTGCCAGGGGTCTTTCTTGCCGATCTTCGCGGGTTGCGCCCGGCTTCGCTGCAGGTGGGTGCTCTTCCGGCTGACCCAGCACGCGGGCGAACATATTGCGCACCTCGCGCACATGTTCGTCGATGGTTTCCACGCGCCAGCGGCTGGTGTCGACCGGCGGCAGCACTTCCACCTCGACGGTGGCGGGACGGAACACGAAATCGCCCTTGGGCGCGACATCGCCCGAGTTGTGGATGACGATGGGTACGATCGGTACGCCCGCCTGCATCGCCAGGTGGAATGCGCCTTTTTGAAGGGCGCCATTTTGGGTGATACCGTGCGCGTGCCCTCCGGTGCAACACCACGGATTTGCCGCCCTTGCGCATCGCGTCCACCAGCGGTTGCATCGCGTTGATCGCGCTCTTGCCGTCGGCGCGATCGATGAACACCACGCCACCCAATTCCATGACCATGCCGATGATCGGGCTCTCTTTCTTGATTTCCTGCTCTGCCCACGCCGGCGATATCGCGTCGCAGCAGTTTGGCGGCGATCACCACATCGGCCTTGCTCTGGTGATTGAACACGAACACGGCCGGGCGATGCGACCACAGGTGCTCCTCGCCCTTCACGCGGATATCCATGCCGATGAGCGCGGTGGCGGTGTCGGCAAACAGCGAGAAGGAAAAGTTTTGCGATTCGCGCCGCGAACCGGTCAGCGCGTACACCGGCAGGCCCGCCTATGAACGAGGTCACCAGCGAGCTGGTGGCGGCCACGGAGCGCACGAACTGTGTCGCGGTGGGGCGGCCGCGACCGCCGAATTTCGCGATGGGCCACTGCCTGGCGCGGGCGATGCGGTCGAGTTTTCGCGCGCTGGGGTTCAGGGCGCGGGGATGGCCGACGCGCTCCAGCAGCAGGAGGTCATCCGTGCTATCGGAGTAGAAAAAGCTCCCATCCAGGTCGGCGCGGTACTGCTTTGCGAGGGTTTCAGCTGCCGTCACTTTGCCCTGCCCGAAACAGGTTGGGCTGATCACGCCGCCGGTGAATTTGCCACCCAGCACTTCCAGCTGCGTGCACAGCACATGCTCTATGCCGAGGTCTGCGGCAGCGGGCTCCACCTGGTACGGCGTGGCGGAGGAGATGATCGCGACGGTATGGCCCCTCGCCTGGTGCGCCGCCACCAGGGCGCGGGATTCCGGGTAGATCAGGCGCGCAATCTGCTTCGTGTAGAGCTTGCGCCCGAGTTCGTGATAGGTCTCCTCTCGACGCCGCGCATGAATTGCGCGTTGATTGCCATCATGCCGGAGAAGCCAGATTGCCGAGCCCAAAGTTGGCCATTGCCCGCATCAATTCGATAAACTGCGCGGGCGACAGGTCGCCGCGTTTCAGTTGCTCGCGGATAAATGTGGTGGCGGAATACCCGGCGATCACGGTGCCATCGAAATCGAAGATCGCAAGCACGCGCGGGCCCTTGGGAGATTTCTCGATTTCGCTTATCAATTGTGTCATCGGGCTCATGGCGCATCCTTATTCTTTCACGGAAGCATAACGTATTCCGACGCCCTGCGGGTGTCCCTTAGACAAGCAAAAAAACGCCGTCACAACGCAAGCAGTGATGGCGCTATTAGGTAAAGCCCGGTGATGTTGTGTGCCTGGTGTTGCTGATCCGACCCGCAAAAATCGGATACTGTCCCTTGGCGGCAATGTCTCTGACAAACACTTGCCAGCTTTCCCTAAGAGGGTGTCGGTTGCCCTCAATTGGTAGCGTCACCCATCAACCGACACGGTTTGAGTATAGGCAGCATGTTTTGATGCGCAAGAAATAACTATATGATATGTTTTTATTTATAAAAATAACCTTTGGTTATTATATGGTGGTTCCGTTCAGGTAATTGTTGCCGCACCGGCATGCGCTTGCGGTCGACAACCCATTAATGCCTGTTGTACTTTGATCATCCGCAACAACGTTAAGGCAACGTCCACTGATGTCCCTCCGAACGCAACGGCGCAGTGGCCGCGACGCAATAGCGCCACAGACGGCCGTTGTGGTGGCTGCCCGCGTTCAGTTTGCTTGGAAAACTCGTTTACGTGCTTGCGTTCACGGACATCCATCCACACTATCTGTTTAGCGACTTTGGCGGCTACGGAGCGCGCCATGCAGCGCTACTAGGGCGTGGATCGTGATGAGTTCCTGGGCCGTGTGGCCGCCAACGGCGCACATCTTCCGGAGCCGGCTTTTTTTCACGTCATCGACGCGTTGGGATTGCGTCACTGGCGCTGGAAACAGTGCTGACCGTCAACAGTTCTCCTGTCGACCGCTGGAGTCGCGTGTTTCATGCAGCATCACGCGGCGACCAGATCCATCCAGTCGTGCCGCGTTGGTTGTTGCGACGGTGTATGCGGTTGGTACCCGCTTGTGTATTTCAACGCCTCTTGATGTCGGAGCATCCGGCGACCGCCGCGCTGTTGTTCGCTGCTGCGGCTGTTGGTGCGATTTCGGCTACCCGGCGCCGCTGCTGGCCGGTGGCGTGCTAGTGGCCTGGTATGCGCCAGCCTTTGGACCGATGCGCGCTCCCGGCTGCGGTCTGTTCGTGTTGCTGGGCGGCCTTTCTGAGCGAAGGAGCGTCAAACACGGCGGCGCGTTTTCGATTGGCTTTGTCGTCGTCATCGCGGCCATCGCAGCCGAGGTGAACCGTATTCCAATGGCCAGCTGCTCGGCCTGTCGGCCAACGGCGGCGTCAATTTACTTTGCACAGTGTCGCACGCTAAGTCGTGGCAGCCAGGCGCGGGCGCAACCTACCGGGCTGATTCCGCCTGCGACCGCGGATCGGCTCGGAGAACGGGCGCATCGTCGGGAAGCGGTCGTTCCATGACCAGGCATTCTTTTCCGATCTCGGTTGGCAGTGCGTGCGCGCGCAGCTGGATTTGTGGTGGCGCAACTTCTTGAAGCCGCATCGATCTGTTCCTCGGCCCGCTTTTCCCCTCGGCGTACAGCGCAATTGGCTTCGCGAACTGCTGCCGGTGTTTCAATGGGCTGCGCTGGTCGTCGCACCGCGCCATTAGGTTTCGTGGCGGCGCGCCATGCGCGACGACGTCGAATTGCCGCGCTGCTGGGAGGCGTGGTCGCCGCCGGCGTTCGCGACCCAATACGCCTTCAACGCGGAGCATCGCTATCTCTACCCCGTCTTCGGTTTGCTTCTGGCGCTGGTGGCGGAGTGTTGTCTGGGTGTACCGGCCTGGCCGAAGACGCGCGTGGCGCTACCGCTTACGGTGCGGTGGTCGGCAAATCCCTTGGCGTGGTTGTCGGCGCGCATGTGGTATGGCAGCGGGTGAAGACGCCTCGAGCGAATTGAAGCGCAGTGGCATCAGCGCAAAGGCGTTTTCAGCGAATCGCAGCCTGCGATTGATGGCCAGTTCGGCGTCGATAGATGGAGAGATTCCCGCCGAGTGGACGCCCAGGCACCCAGCGCACGGTGACAGTCGAAGGCATGCCCGAGATGCGCAATGGCGATCCACGTTTTACGACCTGGGTCTTGACGTTGCAACGGCTGGCCGCTTCGAGTTTATCGTGGTGTCAGGGCGATGGATTCGAATTCGAGCATCGATGAGCGATCTGTCGCATCGCGCCGTCAGGAGCATCCTTATCGCGCCACGCACGCAGACCGAGTCTCTGCGGGCCGGCACCGTTATTCACCGCCGTATCATCAGGCACCGACGCACTCGGCGTGACCGCCACCTGGCGGCGCGCGCCGGAAGAGGGGGTTCCTGACGCCCGCCGTCGGCCTGCGCGATGTGGGCGACAGCGGAGACGGCGTGCGCTTTCCTGCCGCCGGGTGACTGCGGCGTCACACGCCAGGCGGGTGAGCTTCGCTTTGGAAAACAGTCGGCCCTGCTCGCTCCAACTGGCGTTACGGCGCTTTTGAAAACAGCAGCGTCATGCGATCCGTCTCGCCGATGGCAAGCATCGCCGCCTCGCTTTTTGGGATCGCTTTCATTGCCGCGCAGTACGGCGGCAAGCGCCCACGCTGTCGTCACCGGCCGGATGGTCCAGTGGATTGGCGTTGATCGCTGCTTCGGCCACCAGTCGAAACCGGCCTTTTTCAAAGCTCGCAATCACAGCGGCCTGGTTCAGGTACGCGGCTGCCGTCAACATCAGCACTGGGCCGTGGCCGGCGCCCGGTGTTGCACGACGCCGACCAGTCCATCGTCCTGGAGCATGGTGCTTACACCTTCCAGCGCTTGGTGAGCGTTTGCGCCTGCGCTTCAAAGCGATTGAGGTTGTGCAGAGGGCGAATCAGCAGGACCCTTCACTGTGCCCGCCAATTGGGCGGGACGGTTTCTGAACGTGATCCCAGTGCGGCAATGCCAGTTATCGGTATATGTGGCAACCTCGGCGGGGAAGTTACCCGTGGCGGCAATTCGCTCGGCGGTCCACAGCGTCGCCGGGCCGCACCATGGGCCAGATGCGGTCCGGGTAGTTCATTGCCGTACAGCGCGCCATCGGCGCCCAGGTAATTTGCGAGGATACGGGTATACACTGCCTCTCCGGGCAGGCCTTCGACCACCGTCATGCCAGGCTCGACCTGGAAAGGTCAGCGTTTCCACCGGGTGGCGGTAGACGTCGCGCGCTCTTTCTCGCCGCTGCGCGCGCGGCGATGATCTCGACCAGCAGTCGGCATTGTTGTCAGCCGCGTTCTCGGCATTGCTGTCAGCGGCGTAAGTGGTTGGGATAAACGTGGGGAGGAAAAGGCCGTGGCCAGCAGGCAGCTTCGTATGTTCAGCATGGGGATGGTTCCGCGAGGTTTGTGAGGTGGCGCTACAGTGCGCAACTGTCCCGCGCACCCCGCCAATTGTAAAGCGCTTTATGTGACGGGCTGTGTGACTGCAGCGGCGCTCAACTCTGGCACAGAATGACCGACTCCGTCATGCCCGGTAGAGTTGGGATCGTTAAGATACCGCGAAACAATTTCATCGACGGGAGTAA
>JADJAL010000044.1 GCA_016704305.1 Haliea sp.
AACTGCAGAAAAGTCTTTCTAAATCCGATGACGAAAAAACATCACCATCATTACCCAACATCTCTTTCACACAATCCGACATAGTCGAGTTTGAAATGGGCGATAATAGCTACCTGGCGTTCATACAACCCACCGATCTAACTATCGATAACGAGCCTATGGTATTGATGGGCTTGGTGCCGGAATCCGATTATCGGGTAAATAAGTATTCCATTGATTTATTGACGTTCACCTATATTAGCTTGGTAATTATAGGGCTTTCTGCATTGATACCGATCGTACGACTGTACCTTTTACACAGTGAAGCCATTCTTCGTCCGGGAGACTGGGTTCAACTCGCGCTAGCGGTTCCACTGATAGCAACCGTAGTTCTGGTACTAATAAACACAATTCTGGCTCAGAGGGGATTTGAATCAGGCTTTGACAATCGCCTCAAAGATATTGCCTACAATATGAGCGCAAATTTTCAGAAGGAGGCAGAAGGTAAGTTCAATGGTCTTCATAGTCTAACTACAACGGAAAAGTATGAGCATTACGAAGAATGTACGCATCCGGGAGATACGAGAGCGGGAGAAGCCGTTGCTCAGCAACGTGTCTCAGATGTCAAAGGAAGAGGGCCTCAAACTGATTTTGGGTCTCTAAATTCATACAGATCAGGTTTTTCAAGTATTTTTGAAGTAGATGAGGAGGGAAAGCGGACGGGTGAATGCCGAAGCGCGCTGCTTTATCCCAGTATCAAGCCCGACGGCGCGCAAGGAGACTTTACGCGGACAGACCTCAGTCAGCGCGAGTATGTAAAGCGTATTCTGCAGCGCTCCGGCTTCTACGATTATTCTTCTACGAGAAGTCCTCGAGGATACATAGAGCGCGTAGAGTCAATTGTCGACGGGGTGCTCGAAACCGCCTTCTCGGTTAAGCATCCTGAAAGTAGCAATGTCCATTCCGCGGCCCAAAATAGTACAACTGAAGACACAGACGGGATGTTACCTTCTGTCGCTATTGGCTTGAGCACAATACAGTCTTTTGAGAGCGCCATTCTGCCGTTCGGATATCAATATGCTGTGATAGACAGGACTTCAGGAGATGTAATTTTCCACAGCGAGGATGCCAAGTCCCTTCGAGAAATTATTTCAGGCGGTTGACCATGACCGAGACATACTGGTCGCCGTACTTTCGAATACGAAATCTTCATTAACACCAACTACAACGGAAGAAATGTTCGAGTTTTCCTGAAAAATATCGAAAAAAACCCCTTGACCCGTAGCCGTGTTCTATGAAAGGGAAATCGTGCAAGCACAACTATTTCATTTCGCAACCGCCGGAATATCGATACTGGTAATCTATGTACTAGTCTTGATCTTCTTTATTTTCATAGCACTTTTACTTGCTCTAGGTTTCAGGAAGATTTTTCCATCCATCGCGCCCCAGAGTTTCGGGAATTACTTTTTCGGATCAATAAAAAATGAACACAAGAATGGCAAGGGGGCATTTAGATTTTTGGTTGAACTAATGCCTTTTCAATTGCTATTCAATGACGTCTGCAAAAGCGCCCAACCAAAATCGTATGACGACGACGCAACATCGGGGTTGAAACATACAAGCCAATCTTCACCTGACGACGTCACGACCAGCTAATGTCGCAGACATTCCGGCGGGACACACCAGTCGCAATGAGAGAAGCATCAAGGCAACCGAAACGAAATCGATGGATACATGCAACCTGGGCAATAGTGCCCTTACTTGTTTTATGCGCGGTTATCTCGGAACATAACGAAATTGGAAGGTCAGTCTATGTAGTATTCCTCGTCTTACTTGCATGCATCGTCTTCCTAAGCCTGATTTTCATTGCCTCACTGGCTTCACATCAGGAGATAGTGACCCCAAAAAGCTATCGAAGTGAAAGATATTTCGGTCAAAGTATCAATAGTCATATAAAGGAAAAAGGGAGATTGCTCTCATTCGCCATACTACTGATGGGCCTCGCTTTTCTTTGCATTTCAGTGAGGGGATATTTCTCGAATGAGGTTAGCATCAGCTTCCATTTTCGATATTCCTGCCTGGATTTTCCTGCATACTTTCTTCTCAAAATAACTATTTTTTTTAGCAAACAAAAGTCCGAATCCGCTTCTGCGGTTATCACTTCATCTCTTTTTCGGCTATCGCTTGATTTTATAGTTTTTTTCTTGCTCTGCCTCACGAGCTACCATGCCATTACCACGAGTGACATGTACTTGGTGTTGGCATTTTCAGTATTTTATGGTTCTAGCAAGTTGCTGGATTTCACTGTCGACACAACTCAAAGAGAGCCACAGATCGATCGCAACAGGGGTCTTTATGAAGTGGCAGAAGGAGGGTGCGTGGTTGTAGTTTTTCTCTTCCTAGTCCCCTTCAGTCTATTGCTTAACGAAAACTTTGATCTACACGAGCGATCCTGGGTGAACTTCAACAATTGGCGTGACACTCACACAATCGGAGACAAATATGCAGAGAGCCGAAATAGCCAGAGAAGATACTTCAAACAAGAGGACGCACCGCAACTGTCTTCCTTCGAACCCTTCGAGACCTGGTTGAGATCCCATTCCAGTTACTTCTACTTTCCCTATACCTTTATGGCAGAGAGTTACAAGGAAAATCTGGGGGATACCAAAGAGAAACATGCTTCTAATGATTGCTACCAATTGCCAAATGAATATGAAGATTATGACGTTAAAGGCTCGATAGAAGACATTCGGATAATGGATGTAATTGATTTCAACACACCCCATAACCACAACCATTACACCAATATCAGTGTACGTTCGAAAAAGGAAGACAAGACCAAGTACTTCGTGGCACAACTCTCGGCACCTCATGATGTAACAAATGCTGTAGATCAAGATCACTTCCTGTCGGAACTCTTATATATTATTCCACGCTTCAGCGAGATCGGGTCAGCATTGCTGCAGTCTCCCGGGAAACACCATGTCTGGCTTAAAGAATGGACCGCGTGTGAACACAATTCAGACTTTCTATGTACTGTGTTTGCCCTCCCTCACATTGATGCTGCCTTTGCCATCACTCAGTATTTTCCTCATACACGCACCTCTGATCATAAAGGCTTTATCACGTATCTAGCTGTACTGATTCTCCTCTCAATTCTGGTGTTGGTGCTGATGAGAATATCGTTGCCAGTGCTTATACCCAATCTTACCTTTCAATGCCCCAATGAGCTTAGAAAGCATGAGGATGAGTATTGGTATTCGAGAAATAAGTATCTGAGTCAACAGAAGGATATAGTGATGGCGAATCTGGCATATTTTGGGCTAGCCAATCCAAGGAATACTCTCGCGCTCGACAGCTTACTCGGGGAGGAAAAAATCATAGAACGCCGGATGGGATACGAAATTGTAGATCCTGCGGAGATTCGAAATGCAAAGAGCAGAATGACTAAGGCAGAGATGATTACGCTCGCAAAAATAGAGGGACAAGGAGCATGGCGGCATGCACGCGCTCCATTAGCGCTTCTGATCCTCGGAGCAGTTTTATTCGCTATCTACGCTGCTCAGGATGAACTCAGCTCAATACTACAAATATTCGGTTCGATTGCCGCCTTGCTGGTTACCGCGAAGTCAGTGCTTGGCAACATCAAGAATCCCGGCGAATAGGCCCTAATTTTCTCACTAGCGAAAAGCCAATGATTCCAGCCAATTTGGGTACCCAACTGACGCTTTGGATATTGACCAGACCACACCAATCAAATGCAGAATCCTGAAGCCCGTCAGCTAACCTGACCTAGCTGACGGGCTTACAAGAAAAAGCTAATCAGCCAACCGTCTCATGGCTCACCCGGAGGGGAGTCGTTATCGCCTTCCAGCGAATCCGGCGGCGACGCGATATACAACTGCACGCCATTCTCCACATCCGCTTCGGTGATATGGAACCTGACGGTGGGGTAGTTCACCCCTTCCTTGTGGGCGGTGGCCTCATAGATCGTGTTCACCGGCAAATTGAGCCATACCACGCCACCGTCCACTGACACATCCGGCTGCGTCAGATCGGGTATCACGTTTTTGTTGAAGTAGATGGGGCCAATGTAGTCGTCGGACACGGGCTTTACACTCACCGTCGCGCCCGGGTCGCCGTGCGGCAATCGATCGTCGTGCATGCTGCCCCAGGATTTGCCCACGGTGACAACCATGGCGTTCTTGAAGAAGAAATTCGGATAGCCGTTTTCGCGCATCATGCCCTCAACCAGAGGCAGCATTCCAAACTCGTAGAAGTAGGGATCGATAAACTGGATGGCGAAGTCTATGTTGTCTTCGTCATTGATCGTGTTGATGTTGGTCTTCGTGGTTATCCAATCGAGCTTCTCAAAAACGAAAGAGAACTCCGTAGATCAACCCCGGTATCCTTGACGATGTACATCGTCCACCAGCCCGTCCGTCAGTCTGCAGGTCAAGTTCGCGGGTCTCGATACTCTGGCGATCCACACGCGGGTTTCCGGCACCGTCGCATGGTAGGTCGAGGTATTTCGGCGGTGATTGCTGAATGTCCATGCCGAAGTGGTTGGTCTTGCCCCTGAGCTTGACGATGGTGACGGGCTTGCCATGGATTTCACCGCCGAGCCGCGCCGCCGGGTCTTCCTCGCCCGCATCAATGGCCTCCTGCAGGTAGAAATTGGGGACTGCCTCATCAGTGAGAACCAGCACGTTGTCGGCCAACTCAACATCGGGCACTGGCGGCTCGATGATGGCCTGGTTGTTATCGTTGCTGTCGCTGCAGGCGAAGAGGAAGCACGCAAGGAAAGCGCCTGCAAAGCGTATCGATATCTTGTTTTTCAAAATGTATCTCTCCCGTTGTTCATGGTGATGATAAAGCGCGATGGCCGTCGGCATCGGTATAGTCATAGTCATCGACAATGCCGACCGCATTGTGCAAATCGGCAAGCGGGACGTAAGATAGCGCTCAGGTCTACTGGTGAGTGAGCGATAGGAGGCCAATTTTTTATGAATGTTGGCCAATACAATAAAATACCAACACTCTCCGAAGATACCGTTGCAGCATTCCTCGTGTCGGGCGTGCTAACTGCCGTGCGGCCGCTCGGGCTGGACATACCGGCCTGCATGCGCGCAGCCGCCATCACCGACTCCGAACTCGAGAATCCGACGAATCGAATCGGGATTCCGCACTTTATCGCGCTGTTACTGTTTATCCAGGAGGAGACCGGGGACGACGGCATCGGCCTGCATATCGGTCGCGAACTGGCGTGCGCAAACTACTATGCGCTGGGTTACGCGGCCGCGAACGGGACACGCTGTTTGACGCGCTACACCTGCTGCCCCGGTATGAATCCCTGGTGGTTTCATCGGCCAACACAGAGATTATCGAGCTGCAACATGACGTCGAAGTGCACTGGTCGCTGACGGGCGGCACCTACCTGGCAATGCTGGAAGATCTCTTTTTCGCATCGTGGATAACCCAGGGCAAGCATTTGGCGGGCACGGATGAACTGACTGCGGCAGTGCACTTCACCCACCCGGCTCCCGCCAATCTGGAACGCTGGCACCAGACCTACGGCGCCAACCTGTTCTTCGACCAGGGTATCGCCAAGGTCATCTATCCCAAGAGCGTACTCGCGCTGCCGATTCTGGACCCCGATCCGTTTGTCCACGAGGTCATGACGGAGAAGGCGGATAAATTGATAGCGGAGGTCAACATTCCCTGCTTCACCAGGAAGGTCATCAATTGCCTGATAAAACAGCTACCGCTGGGCGAGCCGGATCAACAGGCCATCGCCAACCAGATGAACATCAGCGAACGCACGTTACGGCGTCACCTGCAGCAGGAAGAAACAACCTACCAGGCATTGCTGGACACTGTCCGCCGGGAAAGGGCCAGCTACTATCTGCACCAGACAGCACTCTCGCTACAGGAGATATCTTCCAGGCTGGGCTATCAACACCTCACGGCATTTAATGCGGCTTATAAACGCTGGACGGGCCGCACGCCCGCAAGGTCAAGAGCTGACGGTTCCCACCTGCCGGTGAGTGTGCCGGGTGCGGGCCAGCCACCGCTGACACGGTGATTCGCAGCCCGACCTTAACAATGATGCAGGTCGATACGCCCGCAGAGGCAAGACCGCGACCGGAGTGGATGAAGATTCACATACCCCGCAGCTGGTAGATAGCCCGCAATCGAGTCCGCATCACCGGGGCATCGTCGGCGATGTCAAACGCGGCCACGTCCACATCACAGAAGTGATGGCCTTTCTTCTCGAACAGATCGACGATCGCGGATTCCACGATCAGCTCCCGGCCGTACTCGATCGCGGAAAAGCACTGTGAATCCGTCTGTAAATGCAGCCAGGGGCTGAGCATGACATTGCCGGCCAGCGCCCAGTTGGTCACTCCCAGCACCAAACCCAGGTGGGCGTAGCGCCCGCCTGTCGGGCGCAGCAGCAACGGCATGTCGTTCGGGTCGCGAAAGTAGGTGGTGATTTCCGCGTTGTCGTCCCAGCGCACGCGCATTGCGCCCAGCCCTTCCTGTTGCAGGCGGCGCATGGTCTCTGGCGTACCGGGCGGCCGCTGATGGTGTGGCGGCAACAGTGCATCGCCCCGCCGTACGGGCGGCTCGGGCAGTTCATCGGGCAGCCAGCATCGGCCGCGTGCGCGCGCCGTGCCGGCAGCATCGGTGAGCACGGCGTCGTAGGCACATTCACCGTCGGGCGTGACCTCGACAGCAAACGCATGCCCGTCGTATACCGGCTTCTCCACCACGATATGCGCCGCGCCCCGCGCGAGGTACGCCAGTCCCCACGCCTCAACCGCTGGGTGCGCAAGATACGCCGACACGGTAACGCCGGGCACCAGTCCGCCCTCGAAGCCAAACTTGGCGGCGATATCATCGCCGTGGATTTCATTCTCGGAATCCGGCACTTCGTTGTAGGCGAAGCCCCGATAGGACACTGGTTGCGTCATGCGATACCGCCTATATATGCATTGTTCTACGTTCAACGTTCCAGCAGTTTGGGGTCAGAGTAAAAACTCCATGGAGTTTTTACTCTGACCCCAAACTTCTTCCGGCATAAATCGGCAGGCGGGCAATGCGCTCGTCTATCCGACTCACTTCTTCCCGGTAACGCGCCGACTCTACGTCGCCGTACTGCGCGCGAAACTGCGCGTCGCTCATGCCTTCGAGCAAGCCGGAAATGTCCGGGGAAGAAGCTGTACTCGCTGGTTATCTGCGCGAGTTGTTCCTGCAACTGCCTGGCCTCGTCCTCGCCGGCCGTGGCGAGCGTGACGAACTGGATGCCCGCACGATCCGCCGCAAGGTCAACGAAACTGAAGCCGCTGCCGCCATTGCCGGAGTCCAGCAGTTCCTTGAACTCCCCCGCCGCGATGCTGATGCCCTGTTGGCTGGCGAGTGCGATGCCGGCGGATGTGAGGAAGTGCATGCGTAAATCCACTCGCTGCGCCAGCCCGACATCGTAGGGTGCCCACACCAGTTCGCGCTGGCTGGACACCAGTTTGCCGACCAGGGTTTCAAATCCCCCATCGCTGAAATAAATCACCAGCGCCCAGATTGCCGCGCGATTTTCCACCACGGCGGAGCTGTCTTCGCTGCGCCTGGCCGCCTCACGCATCAAAGGCGCCAGGTATTCGCTCAGCGACTGCGTGCGCACGTCCGGCAGATCGCCCTCTTTTGCCAACAGGTCGTAGTAGTGCGTGACGCGCTCTTCCTCGCCTTCGGGTATGCGATACGCCTGCAGGGTTCTAACGGCTTGCTTGAGATTCTCTTTCGCGTCGGGCGGCGGCGAGACGTCGAGCAGCACTGTATCGCCCTCAACCCGCACACCCCGCGCGCCCGCAAGTAACGCACTCGCCTGTTTGTCGCGCAGCACGATGTCCATCATGCGTGCCGCCAGCGGCAGCAGCCACTGCCCGGTAAAACGGAAGGGGCCCACTGTCAGTTGATCGATGCCAACGCCTGTGCTCGACGACCCCACCCGCGCTGCCAGATTGAGGTACCGCCCGAAGGGATTCTGCGGCAGTTGCACGCTCATTTTGGCATCCACCGCGGCACCGTCTATCTCCACATCGGCGGTAGTCCACCGGAAGGTGTGCGCGCCGAGCTGCGCCAGCTGATCGAGCTCCGCCTCGGTGATGGCCAGGGTCGTGCCCTCGGCGCCGGCGGATTCAACCTGGATCTTGATGCGCTTTACAAACGCCTTGCCATCCGCGACCGTCGTGGAGTCGGCGGGCGCCAGGCGCAGCGTCTGTGGCTCGGGTTCCAGTGCATACAGAAACAGTGCGAGCGCCGCGCCTGCAAAGAGCAGCAGCAACAGTATTGCGCCATAGAAGAACCAGCGGAGGGCACGCAGCATCAGGGCAGGCTAGTCGTTGTGATCAATCGGCAGTCTAAGGCAGATTCCAATGCACAACCAGCACGGCCAGCCTGGGCGATGCGAACCCGCATCACTCGGCGGCGCGCTGGGTCGGCAGCGCCTGGCGGCTGCCCACGAACGGCCCGGCGCGCACAAATTGCCGGGCGTCTATCTGGTCGAGCATGAACTGCGCGACCTCCCCCGCGCGCACGCGAAACGCCGGCGGCGTGCGCGTGGATGCCAATGCCGGCCAGCGCGCCGGCTGCGGGTCGATGAGCGGGCAGCGCACCAGCATCCAGTCGACCTGGCTGGCCGCCAGCAATTCGTACTCGGCCTGCTTATCCTCCAATTCGTCGCGCAAGCCGACCTGCGCCAGCGTGCGTATCCACCAGCCCAGCAGGTCGCGCTCATCGCCGGGCATCACCACCGCCGCGCCGGACACCACCATGTACTGGGAAATGGGTTTGCCCTGCATCGCCTGCAGCACGTTGCCGGTCGCCGTCGTATTGATGAAGCGGGCTGCCTCGCCATCGGATTTCACCGGGCCCAGCGCGCTGATCACCACATCGCTGCCCTGCACCAACTGCGCTATCGCCGCCGGGTCGCGCGCATCGCCCTGGATGATGGTGATGCGACCAGCGAATTCAGCCAGCTTGGCCGGTGTGCGCGCCAGCACCCGCACGGTGTATTCGCGCGCCAGCGCCTCGCGCAGCAGGTATTCGCCCACCATGCCACTCGCGCCCAGCAGGGCCACGGTGTGGTGCGCATGCTCCTCGCCCTTCGGCGCGGCAGCAGCGGTTGTCGGCGGCAGCGGGCCCGATGATGCACAGGCAAGCAGCAGGCAGGCACACACGCTGGCCACCATCAACTGCAGCGTGCGACGCAGGCGGCGCGCCGTAGCCTGGCCAGGGTGGTGTTTCGTTACCGCTGTATCGGTGCTCAACATGGGCCTCCCCTTCACCGGCTGGTCCTCCTTTTTGCGCGACAACTGTCGCATCGACCATCCCATCAACCATGGCATCAACTATCGCTTGTTGAAGCAGGTGACTCGATGCCATATTGTCGCCGGGATGGAACAGCCTGTCTTGTGTCGGGCGCAGGAGAACATCAGCACCCATGTACTACGGTGAACGACTCAACAGCATCAGCCATCTGGTGGGCGCGGTATTCTCGCTCGTTGCGCTCGGCGCATTGCTCACGCTCAGCATCCAGAGCGGCGACCCGCGCATGGTCATCGGCTACAGCGTCTTCGGGCTGACACTGGTGCTGCTGTACGCGATGTCGACGCTCTACCACAGCTTCCAGACGCCGGGCGTCAAGCGGCTCTTCAAGATACTGGACCATATTTCAATCTATCTACTGATAGCTGGCACTTACACCCCACTGATGCTGGTCAGCATGAACGGCGCGAGCGGCACCAAAATCCTGGCCCTGGTCTGGGGGCTCGCGGCGCTGGGCACGTTGTCGGAAATCCTGCTGTCCGGCCGCGCGGTGAAAGTCTGCCAGCTCATCATCTACCTCGCGATGGGCTGGGCCTGCGCGCTGGATTTCCCCAGCCTGAGGGAGGCGCTGCCAGAGGCAGGGTTCCAGTGGCTGGCCGCCGGTGGGCTCATCTATAGCGTGGGCGTTATCTTTTACATCCTGGATAAACTGAAGTGGCTGACCCACTCCCACGGCATCTGGCATTTTTTTGTGCTGGCCGGCTCGGTCTGCCACTTCATTGCGATCACGGGGTTCGTGCGATAACGACTAAATTCCGCGCGGCGCGTTACTCAAGCTCCGCGACGAATTCGGAGCGGACGTTCGCGTAACGGTGCACCGCAGCACCCAGGTTTTCCAATGTATGCCGCACCGATAGCAATGCCGCCTGGTTCGCCAGCCAGGCCGGTATCCAGCCACCGGGATCACCGTGTATCTGGTAGGTCACTTCCACCCAGCCACCGGGCTCCGGCTTCAGGCCCCAATAGCCGCCCATTGCAGGCACCCGGACGTGCGCGGCCACGGGCGCAATAAAATCGGGGAAATTGGTGATTGTCACGGTAATGTCTTTGGTTTGCGGGTCCTGCGCGTAGTCGAAACGCACCACGGTATCGCGATCACTCATCGGCAACGGCGCATCGACCACGCCATAGACATAGGCCTGCGCATAACCGGATTCCTGAAGGATGCGGGCGCCGCCGCTGCGAAAGACCCATTGCCGATTGAACGGCGCATCCTTGAGCAGCGCCATCACCGCATTCAGCGAGGCTTTTACCCGCACCTGCCCCTTGATCTCATCGAGTGCCGAGCCCGCATAGTCGCGCTTCGACACGCGCAGGTTGTCGCTCTTGTAAACCACTTGCCAGTCGTTCGCCATCGCCGGTTCCGCAGCCTGCAACATCAGGATAAATCCGAGCAATGCCAACGATACGCTTCGTGTGCACATCGACATAGCCTACAGCGCCGTGGTCTCGATATGTTGCACCGGACCCGCCTTTTGTCGCGCGGCGATGAAACAGCCGACGACAATCAATGCAGTTCCGCCCAGCGTGGCCAGCGTCACGGTTTCTGCAAACACCAGCCAACCGAACAACACGGCCCAGATGAAAGCGGTATATTCGACGGGTATCAGGATGTTCGCTTCCGCGCGCGCATAGGCCCAGGACAGCAGCAACAGGGACGTCATGCCGAGAACCGCAGCGCCGGCCAGGCTGGGCAACTGGTGCAGCGCCGGCACCACTGCAAGCCACGGCGCCAGGCCTGCATACACCGTCAGCATCGTGGCATTCTGGAAAAAGGCGATCTCCACGGGCTCCGCCACCAGCGCCTGTTGCCGCTGCAGTATCAGGTTATAGGCATAGAGTACTGCGGACAGCAGGATAGCGATGATTCCCTTGCCCACGTCGGCGCCATATTCGCCGCTCCAGCGGCCGCCCACGATGACCAATGCACCCGCAAAACCGATCACCGAGGCCAGAACGGCCTTGTCGCCGATACGCTCACCGAGCAGCACCGCCGCGAGGTAGAGCGCGATCAATGGCGCGATGAACGACAATCCAATGGCCTCGGCGAGCGGCACATACGCCAGGCCCCAGAAAAACAGGAACGCCATCAACGACGTCAAGACACCGCGCCAGACATGCAAGCGGATGACCCGTGCCCGCGGCCAGCGCGTGCGCTTCCACAGGAATAGCGCGATCGCGATCAGTAGTCCAATGGCCGTGCGCCACAGCATCGCGTTGTACGCGCCCAGTTCGATGGACAAGCCCTTCATGACGGCGTCCATTGCTGCAAAGGTCGCTATACCGACGGTCGCGACGGTAAAAGGTAGCGCTGACGATCCTGGGTCATTGCTCATGCTGTCTGTGACACTTGCGTGAAGATCATCGTATGGATCCAGCACCGCGCCGAGACGAGGCAGGCATTTGGCCGGCGAAGGGGGGATGTGTTTGCGCGGGGAGTATATCTGCTGTCGTCGATGGTACTCAAGGTTGCCGACTGTCGCAGCGGCGGAATCCGCGGGCTCTTCATAGTAGTGCAATTCTCAATAGCGCCGGGCACAAGGTGATGTCCCGGTCTATAGTTGTGTGTGCCAGGCCATCAGCGCAGGAGTTCTACGCCATGATTTTTCACCAGATCGCCACCGAACGCGGCTGCCAGTCCTACCTGGTGGGCTGCCCTGACAGCTGCGCCGCTGTTGTCATCGACCCCGATATCCATGAACTCGAACGCTACCTCACGCTCGCGGCGCAATCCGGATTGCGCATCCGCTACCTGCTGGACACGCACACGCACGCGGATCATTTTTCCGCCGCCGATGAGCTGGCAGCGGAACTCTCGGTGCCGGTTATCATGCACAAGAACAGTCCCTCGCCCTATGTCGACATGGCCGTGGACGACGGCGAAATTGTCAAGGTCGGCAAACTCTCGCTCAATATCCTGCACACTCCGGGGCACACGGCCGATTCCATGTGCGTGCACATCGAAGACCGTGTTTTCACCGGCGACACGCTGCTGATCGGCGGCACGGGTCGCACCGACCTGCCGACCGGTGACGCCGGGTGCCTGTTCGACAGCCTGTTCCACAAACTGCTGCGACTGGACCCAGAGACCCGGGTGTACCCCGCGCATATCTACAGCGACCGCGCGTTCACCACGATCGGAGCGGAAATTGCCGACAACAAGCGCTTGCAGGTCACCGACAGGGACAAGTTCATTGCAATGATGCAGTCGCTCAACCTGACGATGCCGGAACACCTGTCCGAGGCGCTGCGCACGAACCTCAGCGGCAGCAAGACGGTCGAACAGATGCTGGGCGCGGCCGCCCAGCGGATTGCCTTCATGTCGCAGGAAGAGATCCTGCGACGTATCCAGAGCGGCGCACCCGACATTACGCTGCTCGATGTGCGCGAGCGCGAGAGCTATGAACAGGGTCATATCCCGGGCGCCATCCTGATACCGCGCGGGCAACTGGAGCTGCGCGTCGATGCGCTGCTGCCCGATCCCACGGCGCGGATCGTCGTGTACTGCCAGTACGGGAAGGTGTCCACGCTGGCGACGGCGACATTAAGGGAGATGGGTTTTACCCGCGCCATCGCAATGGCGCAGGGCATGGAGAGCTGGCTGGAGAAGGGCTACCCGACCAGCACTTCATTATGATGGTCGGGGGGTGTCTCTTGCGGGGCTCAGGCGGCTACTGATTTTCTGGGCGCTTTCTTCTTGGCCGGTGCTTTCTTCTTGGCCGGCGCTTTTTTCTTGGCAGGCGCTTTTTTCTTCGCGGGTGCTTTTTTCTTCGCAGGTGCCTTTTTGGCGGGCGCCTTTTTCCCCGTAACGGATTCATTGAGCGCCGCAAGGTTGCCACTCACGGTTTCGCGCGCTTCAGCGACCAGCAATTTCCATGCCTTGAGATTGGCATCGGCGCGCTTCTTGACGATGCGCTGCGCTTTGCTGTTGGTTCGGCTGGCTATCTTTTGCAGCGACTGCATATCCTTTCTTGCACGCTCGATGACGCGCTTGAGTTCCTTGACCACCGCATCGCGATCGCCTCGAACTTTCCTCAGCTCGCGCAGCAGGCCCTTGAGCATTTCATACTGGCGTTTGGCGATATCGGAGTAACCGTCAATGATCGCACGATTAGCCTCGGCGACCGCCTCCATGTTTTTGCTGGTGTTCTTGAGGACATCGTCCCAGGTGTAGTTGCCGATCTTGATCTCATCCATGTATTTGGCGAGACTCGAGACAGCGGTTTTGCTGATACTTGTTTTGCGTTTCGCGGAGCTTTTGCGAGTGGCTTTAGCTTTTACTTTCGTCGTCGCCATTATTACTCTCCTTACCGTGATAGTTGATGATTATTCGTCGCTTACTGTACGGCAGATTCCAGTGTAGCCGATTACTTGCGCATTTCCATCACGCGTTCATCAGCATATGAACCCAGATACTGGCTGCGTATCCGAGTGCGATAGCCGGCGTCCATTTCAGGTGGGTGAAAAACGTATAATGCCCACGGGCCTGGCCCATCAGCGCCACACCGGCCGCTGACCCAATCGAGAGCAGGCTGCCACCCACACCCGCCGTCAACGTCACCAACTGCCACTGCACGAGAGGCATCTGCGGGTCCATCGTCAACACTGCGAACATCACCGGAATATTATCAACAACCGCCGACAACACGCCCACCAGTATGTTGGCCTCGGTCGCCCCCATATTCCCGTACAGTGCGCCAGACACGATGCCGAGATAACCGAGAAATCCGAGTCCTCCCACGGTGAGGATGACGCCATAGAAAAAGAACAGCGTGTCCCATTCGGCCTGGGCAACTTTGTCGAAGACATCGAAATCGTAAGGGTCAGACCTGTCGTGCGGGGGATTGGCATTGTCCAGCACCCATGCCCTGGACTTTCGCTGCAGGTAATAGCCGTACAGCTTCAGGTAGGCGAGGCCTGCCATCATCCCGTAGGCCGGCGGTATGTGCAGGAAGTTATGAAAACACACCGCGGTGACGATGGTCAGCAGGAACAGCAGGGCGATCGGTATGCCGCCGTGCTTCAGACGCTCGCCGTCAACATCCACGACGGGGCTCGGTTTTCCCGCAGGCAGCGCAAATTGCATGATCAGCGCCGGCAGGGCGTAGTTCACCACCGACGGCACGAAGAGGTCAAAAAACTGCCAGAACTCCACCAGGCCCTTCTGCCAGACCATCAGCGTGGTGATATCGCCGAAGGGACTGAACGCACCACCGGCATTCGCGGCCACCACGATGCCGATGCAGGACACCCCGATAAACCGCGACTGGCCAACACCCACCGCCATCACCACCGCGCACATGATCAGTGCGGTGGTCATGTTGTCCGCTATCGGTGAAATAAAGAACGAGAGGATGCCTGTGACCCAGAACAGTGATCGATAACTGAGCCCTCGCGACACCAGCAGATGGCGCAACTCGTCAAACACGCCGCGTTCCAGCATCGAGTTGATGTAAGTCATCGCCACCAACAGAAAGAAAAACAGCTCGGCGTACTCCAGGAAATTGTGCCGAATCCCGGCCTCCACCGCACCGGGTATATCCTGCTGCATATAAGCCAGCGCGATCAACACCCAGACCAGCGCCGCCGCGAGCAACATCGGCTTGGATTTGCGCAGATGGATTTTCTCTTCGAGGATGACGAACACGTAAGCCGCAACAAATATGACGACGGATGCGATGCCCACCCAGGAGCGGGTCAGGTCCAGATGTGTGGCGGCAGATTCGCTTGCCATCACCGAATTACTCAGCAATAGCATGGGGACAAGCCGACGGCATATTTTCATTGATGATGATCCCTACAGAAACACAAAGCGCAAATTAAAGAACGATGAGACCCGCGCCTCAAATCCAACATACTCTACTACACGATTGTGGCAATTGGAATTTTGGACGTATCAGGGTAGTAGATGGATTTTTCGACACCGGCACTCTAAGCTTGCCCAAACACTGACTTGTCTCTTGCACGCCAATCCGGGGAAGCGATGAACACCGTGCTTCGGCAGTTTGGATCCTACCTCGCGCGGTATCTGACCAGGCCTCGCGACAACTACGAACAATTTTCCGTACTGAACAAGGAGCAGTTGGACCAGACGCTGGAGCCCGGCGACCTGCTGCTGGTGGAAGGGAACAGTCGGGTAAGCACCGCGATCAAGTATTTGACCCAATCGACCTGGTCGCATGTGTGCATGTACGTTGGCCCGGGAGAAGACGGCGCCGGCCTTCTGGTTGAGGCGGATGTGGTGGAGGGTGTTATTCGTTCGCCATTGTCGAAGTATATTGGGTTCAACGTGCGCGTCTGCCGCGCGGTCAAACCTCTCTGCATCAGGACAGCGGCGGATCCCACCCGGGCGATCTGCTCGACACTGATCGCGCAGGCCTTCCAGTCCATCAGGTACCCGATTCTTCCGCAAAGCGTGCGCGTCTGCCGGGGGGATGCGCCGGCGCATTGCGACGATGTGTTGCTGGAATCGACCCACTTCAGTCACTTCACACCGCGAGACTTTGACCTGTCGCCGTATTTTGAGATCGTCAAACCCACGATCAAGGGCAACTTTGATTACAGGAAAATACGCTGGTTCGAGTAGCCGTTACGGCGTGGTTTTGCAGCCCAGCAACTGCACGAATGAGCAGCCCGTCACCTTCATTGCGCCGATGACGTAGACCAGCCCAATCGGGCCATCGATGGCCAACAGCGCGTATTCCCAGTGCTCGGACAGTTGGTGCGGCACTGCATAGATCACCGCCGACACGGCGGATAAACGCACCAGCCCCTGCCAGAAAAACACCGGCGCGCGATTGGCCATGTCGTGCGACGACCACATCAGCAGCGCGGCCGCCATCATCAGGAACGTACCCAGGGTTATCAGCGGAACAAACTGCCCCATCACTGGCTGCGCCGCCATCGCCACGCCAATGGCGCCGGCCCAGGTACCCGCGCCCACCAGAAAGTCCGACAACCCCGTCCACCAGATGAATTTTTGCAGCATGTTCCTTCCCTCTTTTTGTTATTGGAAGTGGCTTTACGCCACTGTGCTAGCGCTCCGGATCAAACGTGATGTGCATGCTTTTGATGCCGGGAATGAAGTTCGACACCAGGTTGTGCGGCGCGCCGACCAGCCGTGGATTGCGCAAGCGCGGAACGATCTGCTCGAACATCACGCACAGTTCCTTGCGCGCCAGGTGCGAGCCGATGCAGAAGTGCTGCCCCACGCCGAAGGTGCGGTGCTGGTTTTTCAGGTCCGCCATGCGTTGCGTGCGGGTGATGTCAAACACGTCTGCATCGTCGCCGAAGACTTCCGGTTCGTGATTCACGGAAGGATAAAACAGTTTGACCATGTCGCCCTTTTTGATCTCCATGCCGCCGAGCGTGATGTCTTCCATCGCGGTCCGCTGCATATGGATGAACGGCGGATAGAAGCGCAGGATTTCTTCGACTGCATCGGGAATCAGCGCGGGATTGTCGATCAGCATCTGGTGCTGCTCGGGATGTTCCATCAGCAGGCGCATGCCCTGGCTGGTCGCGGTGCGGGTGGTCTCCACCGCGCCGGCGATCAGGATGAGGAAGAACGTGCAGAACTGGAACTCGTCCAGCGTCTCGCCTTCGACCACGCCATTGAGCAGCGCGTGGATGATGGTGCCGCCCTGCGGGTTGGCCTTGTGGTTCGCGGCCAGTTCCATCGCGATGCCGAATATCTCGGCCGCGGCCATCTGCCCCGCTTCGGGTGACACATCCAGCTCGGGGTCGTCCATGCCTATCATCGTGTCCACCAGCCTGGCGAACTGCTGGCGCTTTTCCGCCGGCATATCCATCAGCGCGCAGATCACGAACAGCGGCATTTCCGCGGACACCTCAGAGACGAATTCGCACTCGCCCCTGGCCGCCACCTTGTCGACAATGCTTTTGGCGAAGTCCTTCATCATCGGCGTGAGCGCTTCAACCGCCTTGGGCGTAAACGCATTGCTGACCACGCGCCGGTACTTGATATGGTTCGGCGGGTCCATGTTGATGATCAGCTGCCGCATGATCTCCATCGATTCGGGGTCTGTCCCCCCCGGTGAGGGGTGCGCCAGGTTGGCGCTGGACGAGAACTTGTCGGGGTTTTTCGACACGAAATCCAGGTCATCGCGGCGGGTGATTGCCCAGAAATCCCCACCGTACTCGGGCGCACCGCTCTGGAACGACACCGGGCATTGCTGCCGCAGCGTCGCAAACGCCTCGAAGGGCAGCTTCTCGTGGTGCGTCATCGGATTCATAAGGTCGAACTGGAAGGGACATTTGTCAGTCATGCTGGCATGTTCTCGGTTTTGTCCAATGGGTTGAGCGGCGCAGATAGCAGGCCGGGAGCCAGATAGTAAAGTGCCTGCGGAACAAAGATCAAACACAGGCTGATTTACCCAACACTGGTTTAGCGGTATATACCCTCTATACCAACGCCTGGCCGACAGGATCGATAGTTGCCATGTCTGGGAAGTATCAGCAGAAAGGCTACAATGCGGCAGGTGTGGCGTGTGAACTGTGGAGTAAACGCGATTTATGGAATTCAAGGATTACTACAAGATTCTCGGCGTAGAGCCTGAGGCACAGAGCAAGGACATCAAGACTGCCTACCGAAAGCTGGCGCGCAAATACCACCCGGACATGAATCCGGATCCGGGGGCGGAAGACAAGTTCAAGGAAGTCGCGGAAGCGTACGAAGTGCTGAAGGATGCGGGGCGCCGCGCCGAGTACGATGAATTGCGTCACTATCGCAGCACTGCGGGCAGCCGCTCCGGCAGCGGTTTTGAACCACCGCCGGGCTGGCAGAGCAGCAGCGGCTTCGGCGGCGCGGGCGCGAGCCGCTTCGAAGGCGATTTCTCCGATTTCTTCAACTCCATCTTCAGCGGCGCCGACGGCGAACCGCGCCGCCAGCGCAGCGGCATGCGCGGCCAGGACGCGGAACTCGAAATGCCGATTTTCCTGGAAGAAACCGTGGCGGAAACCTCAAAGCTGGTCGAATACGTCATACCCGTTTTTGAGAACGGCCAGCTGCGGGAAGTCAAAAAGAGCCTCAACGTAAAAATTCCCCCCGGCGTGCAGGATGGCGAGCGCATTCGTCTCAAGGGACAAGGTGGGGCTGGCCACGGCGAGGGCCCCAGCGGCGACCTGTACCTGCACATCCGGCTGGTTCCGCACCCGCTGTTCGATGTCGAGGGGCACAACCTGGTGATCACCGTGCCGTTGGCGCCCTGGGAGGCTGCCCTTGGCGCCAAAATCACCGTCCCGACGCTCACTGGAAAGATCAACCTGACCGTTGCGCCCAATAGCCAGGCCGGGCAACGCCTGCGCATCAAGGGCAAGGGCCTCACGACGGCCACCGGGCGGGGCGATCTGTTTGCACTGCTGAAAGTGGTGATGCCGCCAGCCGCCACGAACAGCAAAGTCACGCCTTTGTGGGAGTCCCTGGCGAAAGAAGCCGACTTTGATCCACGCAGCCAATGGGGAACTAACGATGACCGAACTGGTTTTGAGCATTTCAGTGCACGAGCTCTGCCAATACGAAGGGCTCTCCGAACACATCATCGTCCAGGTCGTCGAGCACGGCATTGCGCAACCGGTGGCCGGCCGCGACGTGGTGGATTGGGTATTCGATACCACCAGCGTCCACTGGCTGCGCAAGGCGGTGCGGCTGCATGCCGATCTCGACATCGACTGGGTGGCCGTCGCGATGGTGATAGAGCTGCTGCAAAAAAATGAAGCGCTGGAGCGGCGCAATCAGTGTTTTGAGCAACAGCTCAGGCGCTTTATGGAGTCCTGACGGCGCGCCTGTGCGCGAGAAAATCGCCGCGCACAGCAAGACTACTTCCCGTGGAATGGGTTACGCTGTGCCCGGCAAATAATAAAAGGTGGGTGCCTGATAAAAATGCGCAACCTCGCTGTATCGATACTGTTGCTGGCATCACTCGCGCACGCGGACGTGCCGGTGGAAACGCTGGGCCAGGTGGAAGTACTGCCGGAACCGTTCAGCCCGCACTGGTTCTGGGCCAGTGATCCTATCCTGGAGCGCGTGGCGCTGGTGGATTACACCCGCAATGCGGTGCTCGGCAGCGTCGATGGCGGCTGGGGAATCACCGTCCCGCTGTTTCCGCAAAAAGACAGCCGCGAGTTTTATGTGCCAGAGACTTACTATTCGCGCGGCACGCGCGGCGAGCGCACCGACCTGGTGGCGGTCTACGACAGCGTGACGCTGATGCCGGTTGCGGAGATTATTATTCCGCCGAAGCGCGCCCACAATGCGCTGCCCAACGCCAACGCCACGCTGACCGACGATGAGCAGTTCCTGGCGGTGTTCAATATGACGCCGGCGCAGTCGATCAGCATCGTCGATGTTGGCAACCGCCGCTTCGTGGAAGAGATACCAACGCCAGGCTGCTCCCTGGCCTACCCCGCCGGGGAGCGGCGCATCATGATGATCTGTGGTGACGGCGCGCTGTTGTTCCTGACACTGAACAGCGATGGCAGCCTGCAGCACAAACAGCGCACCGAGCCGTTCTTCGATCCGCACAAGGACCCGATCACCGAGAAAGGCGTGCGCGTCGGCGACACCTGGCATTTTGTGTCGTTTGAAGGGTATCTCTACAGCGTCGACACCGCCGCGGCAACGGACGATCACGCCGCGATGTTTCCCCCGCCGTGGTCACTGGTGAGCGACGCGGAACGCCAGGATCGTTGGCGCGTCGGCGGGCGGCAGTTTCTCGCCATCCACGAAGCCAGCCAGACGGCCTACGTGCTGCTGCACCAGGGCGAGATCGATACCCACAAAACCGGTGGCACGCACCTCTGGACATTTGATTTATCGAGCCGGCAAAAAACCGGCGCCTATAAACTAGTGAGCCCCGGGTTCACCTTTTCCGGGGTGCCCACGGAATTTGGCACCGACTGGATCTGGCCGTTCAACCAGTTGTACACCGCGTTGGCAGGCATCAGTTTTGTCGAACCCCACGCCAGGCCAGACGCCATCGTCGTGACCCAGGGCAGCGACCCGACGCTGATACTTGGCGGCCAGTTCAGCGGCATGGTGGCGATCTACAACGCCACGGACATGACATTCCAACACCGCGTCACCACCGGCAATTATTCGAACCTGGCGCTGCTGCTGCCGGGTTGGGGTGCGAAGGAATGACGCTGGATGGCACCGTGCGCGTGGTGCTCGGCATCCTGCTGGCGTTCATTTTCCTGCGCGCGGCCTGGCACAAGGTGGCGGACACGCGGCGCTTCATCGCGCAGCTCGGCGCGTATCGCCTGCTGCCCGGGCCAGTCCTGCCGCTGCTCGCTGCGGGGTTCATCCTGCTCGAGGTGTATCTCGCCGCGACCCTGCCACTGCCGGGCTGGCGCTCGTCCGCGCTGCTCGCGGCGGCGCTGCTCGGCATATATGCGCTGGCCATGGGCATCAACCTGGCGCGGGACAGGCACGACCTGGACTGCGGCTGTGGCGGGCCCGCCGGCGATGCACAGGCCATCAGTTGGGCGCTGGTGGTGCGCAATTGCTTTCTAGCGACGCTCGCACTGATCGCGGCCCTGCCCGTCGCTGCGCGCACCTGGTCGGCACTGGATGTGGGCACCGCGTTGCTCGCGGGCATCGCTGCTTGCCTGCTGTACAGCAGCATCGAGCAGGCCATCGCCAACTGGCAGCGCGAGCGGCGCTACGCTGCACAGCGGACCTCTTACAGCATACTGAGTCCCACTAGCAGTCCCATTAGCGCGCCCACGGCCGGCCCCACGATCAGCTCCGCGCCTGGCAACACGAGCAGCAACAGGGCGACGCCGCCGTGAGCGCCCTCGCTGTCTCCCACATCCTGCTCTGGGTGATCGTCGTGATCCTCTGCTTCGTGGTGTTCGCGCTGCTGCGGCAGATCGGCGTGCTGCATGAACGCGTGTTTCCCGCAGGCGCGCTGATGACCAATCGCGGTCCGCAGGCCGGCGATCCGGCACCTGCGATGCAGCTGCGCGCGTTCGACGACAGCCACATTGCGCTGGCCGATGGCATCCGCAGCACGCTACTCCTGTTTGTCTCGCCTACCTGCCCGGTCTGCAAAACCCTGCTGCCGATTGTTGCCTCGGTCGAAAAAACCGAGCGCGCGCAGCACCCGCTGCAAGTGATACTGGCCAGCGACGGCGATAGCGCGCAAGAGCAGGGCCAGCATCTTGAGTTCATCGACACGCACCGGCTGGACAAGAGCCGCTACGTGGTGTCCAAACCGCTGGGCTTGGCATTCGTGGTGGAAAAACTGCCGTTTGCAGCGCTGATTGACCGCGCCGGCGTGATCCGCGCCAAAGGGCTGGTCAATTCCAGGGAACATCTGGAAAGCCTGTTTGAAGCCCATGAACGCGGTGTCTCGTCGCTACAGGAGTATCTCGCCCATGACTAAGCCCAACCCCGGCTCGCGGCCTGCACACCCGGCCCAGGGCAGTCGACTGGATCGCTTCTTCACCCGGCACGCCAGGCAACTGGCGCGCCACACGTCGCGGCGCGGCTTTCTCAATCGACTCGGCCTGTTCGCGGTCGGCGCCAGCGCGTTGCCGCTACTGCCGATCGCCAGGGCGAGCGCTGCGGCACAGGGCACCGGCGCGGAACCGGACGCGGCAACACCGCAGGGCGATATCTTTGATTGCAACTACTGGCGCTACTGCTCGATTGACGGCTTTATCGCCAGTTGCTGCGGCGGGACCGCGCACTCCTGTCCACCCGGCACGGAGATGTCACCGGTCTCGTGGATTGGCACCTGTTTGAACCCCGCCGACAACAAGCACTATATCGTCTCCTACAACGACTGCTGCGGCAGGACCACCTGCCAGCGATGTTTCTGCCACCGCAACGAGGGCGACAAGCCGGTGTATTACCCCAGCAAGAGTAACGACATCGACTGGTGCATGGGCAAGGCTGGCGTGGTCTACAACAGCACGGTCAGCGTGGTGATCGGTGTCAACGAATAAGGGGCCCGACGGCTCGGGGTTACGCACAACCCCCCCACTCGCGCGGGCGTTGGCGTGTTGGCTGGCCGCGCTGGTTTTTGGCCTGCAGGCACCTGCGCTGCTGGCCAAGGACCCGCAGACGCTGTACATGATGGAGTGCCAGGGCTGTCATCTCTCCGACGGCGCAGGCGGGTTGAACAATATCCCGACGCTGAAGAACAACGTGGCGAATTTTCCTGCCGTCGCCGGCGGGCGGGAATTCCTGGTGCGAGTGCCCGGCGTCGCCCTCTCCACGCTATCCGACCAGGAACTGGCCGACGTACTCAACTGGATGTTGCGCCAATTCGGCCCGCTGGAAGCGACGGCGCTGTACCCGCCCTACACCGGGAAGGAAGTGGCCAGTTTGCGTAAACAGCCGCTGGATGACGTTGTCGGTACGCGAGCAGGCCTGGTGGCGCAGATGGTGGAGTCGGGACTTATCGCGGCGCCCCAACACCAAAACCAGCCACAACACTAATCGCAAAACCTGCCGCGACGCCTTTTCGGCTTAGACGCTGCCGATGTCGGGGACCGGCTGTTGATTGTCATATGTTGTCGCTTTACATATAGTGGCGCCACTCCCTCCCCCTCCATCACAGCGGCAGTCCTTTACTAATCCCATGAGCCAGGTCGAGATCCTCTACTCCTACAGCAGCGGTGTGATTGTGACCGCACTTTTTCTTGCCATGCTGCTCTTCAACGAGATCGGATTTCAGGTGGGCCGCTTTGTCCAACGGCACACTGACCACGAGGCAAAAGTCCTGACTGGCTCGATCCAGGCTAGCGTGCTGGGTCTGCTGGCGCTGATGCTGGGGTTTACGTTTAGCATGGCTATGCAGCGCTATGACGGCAGGAACATGGCGCTCATTGAAGAAGCCAACGCCATAGGCACTGCGGCACTGCGGGTCAAACTGTTGCCCCTAAAATACCAGGCCGATGCGCACGACTTGATCAGGCAATACATCGATGTGCGCGTGGAAATAGGAAACATTGCAATCACGGATCAGGCGCGGCGTGCCAAGTACATGAACCAGGTATCCCTACTGCAACACCGACTCTGGGCACTGGCGGTGCTGGCGACAGACGCCGATCCCCGTGCCGTCACCACGGGCGCATTTGTACAATCGCTTAACGCTGCTATCGATGCACAGGGGAAACGCAACGCGTTGCAGCAATTGCACGTGCCCGAAACAGTATTAATTTCGCTATTTTTAGTGTTTGTCGCGTCTGGCGGGATGATCGGCTATTCGAGCGGGCTGCACGGAAAGCGGATCATCGCCCCGGTGGTTCTGGTTTCGCTGTTGGTCACTCTTATCGTGTTCATTATCATCGATCTCGACCGACCACGGCGCGGGTTGATCCAGGTGAACCAGGCTCCGCTACTGGATCTCCAGCGGAGCATGCCCAACTAGCTCCGATGCGCTGCGATAGCTCCATGCATTTACCTGGCGGGCTACGTAGGCATTTCCTGGCGCGTTCCGCACCGTGAAATTCAAGTTACAGGATCAAGGCACCGGATGAACGATAACCTGCTCTACATTATCGCCGCGATCATCGTGCTCGGTGTGCTCGCACAGTGGTTGTCCTGGCGCATGCGGGTGCCATCCATACTCGCACTGCTGTTGATTGAATTGTCATTGGCCCGGTGACCGGGTTGCTCCGCCCGGACGAAATGTTTGGGGACATACTGTTTCCGATGGTGTCCCTCGGCGTTGCGCTGGTGTTGTTCGAAGGTGGCCTGACCCTGAAGTTCAGCGATCTGCGTGGCCACGGCGCCGCGGTCAGTAATCTGGTCAGTTGGGGCGCGGTGCTGAACTGGCTGTTGATTGCCGCAGGCATCTGGCTGGTTGCGGAACTCTCATTGGAAATGGCCCTGCTATTCGCGGCGCTGCTGGTGGTTACCGGTCCGACTGTCATCAACCCACTGCTGCGCACAATGCGGGCAACGCCCGAAGTGAGCCAGTTACTGCGGTGGGAAGGCATTCTCATAGATCCGGTGGGCGCGTTACTCGCTGTGCTGGTATTCCAGTTCATTTTCACCGGTACTGAATCCTACCTGCTATTTTTGCAAAGCATCGGTGTCGGCGTGCTGGCCGGGGCCGTGGCGGCGCTGAGCCTCGCTTTCCTGATCCGCAGGCACTGGATACCGGAGTACCTGCTCAACGCCATTGCGCTGTCGTGGGTGGTGATGACGTTCGCGTGCAGTAACTACCTGGCGCATGAATCCGGATTGCTCGCGGTTACCATCATGGGTGTCTGGTTGGGCAATACCCGCGGCGTGGATATGTCCGATGTGCTCAGCTTCAAGGAGAGCCTGTCGATTCTTATCATATCCATGCTGTTTATCGTGCTGGGTGCGCGCATCAATCCCGCGGACATACTTGCCACCGGTTGGACAGGCTTCGGCGTGCTGATGGTCGTGCTGTTGGCGCGACCGATTGTCGTCTGGGCGTGCACACTCGGCGGCAAATACAACTGGCGCGAACGCGCACTGGTGGCCTGGGTGGCGCCGCGCGGCATCGTTGCGGCGGCGGTATCCGCACTGTTCGCCCTGCGCCTGCAGGACGCGGGATACGCCGAGGCGGGATTGCTGGTCTCGTACACATTCCTGATCATCATCGTGACGGTGGTCCTGCAGAGCTTCACGGCCCGGTATATGGCCCGCCTGCTCGGGCTGGTGGAGGAGGAGCCGCGAGGCATACTGATCGTGGGCGCCAACCAGGTGGCCAGGACTATCGGCAAGGCCCTTCTGCAGCAGGGTTTCCGGATCAAGCTTACCGACACGCACTGGCATGATATCCAGACCGCGCGGATGGAAGGACTGGACACGTACTACGGCGACCCGGTTTCGGCCCATGCCGACCATCATTTGGAGCTTGAAGGCATCGGGCGGCTCTTTGCCATGTCGCAGAGGCCTGCGCTCAATACGCTTGCAACAATCAAGTTTCGACGGGAGTTTGGACGCAACAGAGTCTTCACCCTGCGCACGGCCGAGGAAAGAGACGACCGGGAGAAGCGCCGTGTTGCGGAAACTTTCCGTGCGCCACGGCTTTTTGGAGAAGATGTCACCCAGCAAAAACTAGCCTCGCTGATAGCGCAGGGCGCTGAGCTGAAAGCCACGTTGTTAACTGAAAATTTTGCTTTGGCCGACTACGAGAATGTTTGGGGAAAAAGCCATATCCCGTTATTTGCAATAGACAAGAACGACCACTTGCGTGCATATACCGACGATTTTCAGCCCGACGTCAAGCCGGGTTGGACATTGTTGTCGCTGGTGTCGCCATCGGCGGCGCACTGACCGTCACGCCCGCCGCAACACTCGCCGCAACACTCGCCGCAAAACCAGCCGCCACGCTTCTGCGGCTCACGCGCTGCGCACGTCGGCAGTCGCTTCCGCTTGACTGGCGCGATGCAGCAGCGTCTCTATATTTTTTCGCAGCTCCGCAGTGGCGGCATCGATCGCCTTTTTTGCGCCGATTCCCATCGCCACCAGATAGGCGATGCGCTGCGGCCGCCGCAGCACGAAGCGCAGCGCCGCGAGGTATTTCGGCGAACCATCCGCATGCGCCAGATGAAATACGTCGTAGGATTCAGCGAGCACATCCACCCTGTCGCTCACCGCCCTGACGATGGTGACGGGACACCCGTGCCGCTGGCACACTGCCGTGATAGCGCCGGATTCCATATCCACGGCGGTCACGTTCTTGCTGTTCAGCAGGTCGACATAGTCTTCGCTGTACGAGAGCTGGTCCGAGCTGTAAATGAGCCCCGAGGGTTCGCGGGTGCCGAGGTTGGTCGGATAGCGCACAATCCCGTCGCGGTGATCCACCACTGATTCGGGAATCACCACCTCGCCGATTTTCAGCCGCTGGTCATAGGCGCCCGCCACCCCCACGACAAACAGATGGTCGATCCTGTCGCCGTAGTGGGCGAACAACGCCTCGGTTGCCGCCTGCGACGCGGCCAGGCCCATGTTGGTGACGACGGTGATTACCGTGACGCCTTTATAGGTGCCGGTGCAATACGCCTCGCCATTGCGCGGCCTGCGAGCGATTGCCAGCGATTTTTTGACCGGCGCCAACTCCGATGTCATCGCGGAGAGGATCGCGATGCAGCGTATCGGACGACGCGCTGCCTCACTTACTACGGTATTGCCAGGACCAACGACTCTCATAATGCCTTTTCTAATGTGATAACACGTCAATTGCGACGACACGGCCAGGATGACTCGCCCCGAATACTCGTACAACTATTGTTACTTGATCAACTAATGCTTCAACCTGAACTGCGCACTGAACGGGAAAAACACCTGCCTGATGAATCCCCGGGGTACCGGATTATCCGCCAGGCCCAGGTCGCCCATCTCCGAGTGGTCGGGATGATTGTACGTGCGAAACAGTATATCCCACAGCGGCACCGAGCCTGAGTAGTTGGAGTCCTGGTATTTCCGGTCTTTTGCATGGTGCAGGTTGTGCAGGTGCACCGTACCCAGCACGTAATGAAACCAGGCCGGGAAGCGCTGGTGGATATTGGCGTGCACCATGTTGCCGTCGAAGACCGTCCACATCCCGAGGAACACGACGATCTCGGTGGGCGCGCCGAGCAAAATAAGCGGCAGCGGCTTGATCGCGGAGTTGATCACCTCCTCGCCAAAGTGCACGCGCGCGGATTTCATGATGTGCATATGGGGCGTGTCGTGGTGAATGACATGGAAGTACCACAGGCGATCAAACGTATGGAAGCTACGGTGCACCACATAATCCATGAAGCTGCCGATCAGCAGCGCCAACGCAAACTGTGCCGCGAAGAACCAGTGCGCCGGCCACAGCTGGCCAAACTGCTGCAGGCGCAATTCGTTCAGGAAGGCGAACAGGAGAATCGCACCCGACTGGATCAACGGCCGGCTCACCGCCTGCAAAATGCCGTGGCCAATATCGTTCAACGACTGGGTGTCATGCAGGCAGTTCATTTTGCGGTTGCGCGGCACGAGTTGTTCAAACAGCAGGGTGACGAAGAAGTTGATGACGGTGACGGTGATCACCCAGGTCTCTACCGCAATGCCTGCATTCAGGCCCCAAAAATACAGCGCGGTGAAGCCGACCATGAAGCCGGGATAGGTAAACCAGGCGATGGTGTCCCGATGCCGTTCCAGGAAAGGAGTCTGAAACAAATAGTCTTTCTGCACCGCTGCCTACCTTTTATATGGGCTGTGACAACATCGCGAGGGAAAATTATTGTATGCGGCCAATCAATTTATACAAGGGGGCAAACTGCTGCAACGTGGCGTCCGGCAGCGGTACCGGCGTGCCCAGCAGCCGTGCGCCCCAGATGATTTTTGCGGTGCGCTCCACCAATTTTGTAACCTTGAGCACGTCCGCGGGATGTTTTCCCACGCACAACAAGCCGTGATTGGCCATCAGCACCGCGCCTTTGTCCGCCACCCGGTTGGACACCTCCTCGGCCAGTTCCTCGCTGCCCGTCAGGCGATAGTCGGCCACTTCGATGTCGCCCCCGACGTACACATCGAACTCCTCGATCACGCAGGGAATCGGCTGCCTGACAATCGCGAACATCGTCGCGAACAGCGCATGGCAATGCATCACCGCGCCGATGTCGCGATGCTTCCTCAGGCAGGCCAGGTGCAATGACTTCTCGGTGGTCGGCATTTTGCTGCCTTCCAGCACCTTGCCGTCCAGGTCCGTCACCACCAGGTCATCCAGTGTCATGGCCTGGTAATCCATCGACGAGGGCGTCAATACGACATTCCCGTCCGGCAGCCGGGCGGAGACATTCCCCGCGGTGCCTTCCACCAGGCCGCAGGTGATCATCTCTTTCGCCGCCGCGAGCAGCGCTTCTTTAATCTCAAGGTCCGACATTTTTTGCTCTCTCCGGCGCACGGCCCGCGATGATGTCCTGCAATTCCGGCTAAATGGCCATCCGCTTGAACATACTGACGTTGCTGCCGCCCGTGTTGCCGGTGGGGACAACGCCCACGGCGGAACCCAATGCGCCAAAAACAATTCGCACCAATTGTCCCCAGGCGGCAAGGAACTGGAATTGGCGCACTGCAATGACAAGCATCAGCCAATGGGAGAGCACATGCGGAATGACGTCAGACTGACCTATGACGTGCGCACGTTCGAGATGTTCAACCGCGACTAGCAGTTCGCCCCGGGACATGAACGCCCTAGCCTGGACAATTTCCGACTCAAAGGCCGCATTATGGGTGGGGTTCACGATAACATCTCCCTACGTTCCACCGAGCAGGCGACAGTTGGCGGAGTCTCCGCCTCTGCGCAATTGCTGACGGCGGTTAAGATCGAGATGGTTCCCAACGGCGTTGCAATGTTGCCGAGAGTATCCACTCGCGAGAAGCCCGACGCGCCGATCAGCAACGGCAAATCTCCCCGTACGTTGTCGCGCGTATTCTCCATACCGTCGAGCAGCCTGACTGGGAAGAAGGCGGCACGCATCAGCAGATTTTGTGGCCTGCCCCAATCGGCGACCATAAGTTCGCCCGTGGGCGAGAGAACCCGTTTTATCTCGGAGAATGCAGACGTTTTCCCCGCTCGGGACAAATGGTGCAAAAACAAGCTCGAAACGACCACATCGAAGCTGCCCGCATCAAAGGGAAGTGCATCGGCAAAACCGTGACTGAAGTCGATATCAACACCCGCAGCCGTTGCTTTACGCTCAGCCCGGGACAGCATTTCAGGGTCGCCGTCGACGCCACGCACAGTGAGATGTGGATACCTCTGCTTGATGAGCACTGCCAACGTTCCACTGCCACACGCCAGATCCAGCACCTTGCCTGAGTGGCCTGACAAAGTATCCACCAACGCGGTTTTGACCGTCTGCTCTCGTGTGCTCAGTCTCACCAACGGATCATAAAGCCCATTCAGTTTCTGGAATTTCAACGCGTGAATGTATGTATTTTTCCGATTCATTACCGCCTCTCCTCCTTACTCAACTTTCATTACGACAGGATAGATTTGCATCTGGTAGTGGATTTCGCATTCACCTTTTCCTGGCACTGCCAAATCCTGGGTTGTTTGTCTGTATGTACACACGCTCTATCCCGACCAAGAGACAACCGCTCTTGAAATTCCACACCGCACACGATGATCGGCGCATTTATTAATCAGCGGTGACTGTGTCAGACTTACCGAATCTAGGTAACCACGCTGGGGTCGAGTCCATATATCGCTGGTAAACATCTCCAAATTCGTTAAGCGCTAACTGCTCCTCATGACTGGCTAACCGAACATAGACGACCAGCAGAATCGGGAACATGACCAGCGTGGGCAGCGTCGGCCATTGCAGCAGGAACCCGAACATAATCATGATGAACGCGAGATACTGCGGATGTCGGCAGCGCGCATACCATCCGGTTGTAGCCGACAACCCGGCCTTCTGTGCTGTATGTAGAACGCTCCAGGCAGCAGAAAGCAAGATAAATCCTGAGATGATAATGACGTTGCTGGCTATGTGAAGCGGGTCAAAATGGGCATTACCTTCAAACCCTAAAAACGTGTGCAACAAGTGCCCATTGTCATGCGCCAGAAAGTCGACACCTGGGAACTTCTTCGCCAACCATCCTGAGAGGAAATAGATGGTCAGCGGGTAACCATACATTTCCGTAAACAGGGCAACGATAAAGGCTGAAAATGCACCTAAGCTTCTCCAATCCTGTTTAGATTTTGGTTTCACGAAGCTGAACGCGAAAAAAATAAAGACCGCGGAGTTGATAAAAACAAGAGTCCACAAACCATAAGCTGATCCGTCGTGCATGGTTTACCTCCTGCGTTTCGCAGAACTATCTTTGTGTGACTGTTTTTGCCCGTCCTCCAATCCCTTTCGGTAGGCCTCATTATCCGTCAGGCGAGAGTCTTCATGGATGGTCTCCTTACCATGTATTTGTCCAGCGTGCGCATGCTTTCCGTGCATGAAGACGTGCATTAGTGGACAGATCAAAAGAATCAGAAAAGGAAGGAACTGAAAAACGTGTGCGCGATGCTCCATCAACAAAAAATAAGTTACGGCACCGATGAGAACCATTGCCGCATAACCCTGCGAACTAGACCAGAAAGAACGTTTTTTAATCATCACCCGCCTCACTCAACTTTCAGTACGCCACGATACATCTGCATCTGGCAATGAAACACATACTCTCCCGCCGCGAGCGGCGGCAACGTTACCGATTTTGGCTTATTCAGCGGGCTGCAGCCGCGCCGCGCGGTTGGCGGCCAGCTTGATTCGAGCCGGGTTGTATACGCCATTTTCCACTACGATTGTCAGGTCGGCGTCACCAGGTACAGCATCGCCGGGCTTGTACAGCCAGAACCACCAAACAATCAATCCGATAAGCGCTACCCCTGCCACATTGATAATCAACATATTCGATTCCTTACTCAGTGCGCTTGCGCATTAAACAATCGAAGCCGATTCGCATTCATGACCACCGTCAATGACGAGAACGCCATCGCGGCACCCGCGATCACGGGACTCAAGAGCAAGCCCAGAAACGGGTAGAGCACACCTGCGGCTACCGGCACGCCAGCCACGTTGTAAATGAATGCGCCAAACAGGTTCTGTTTGATGTTGCGCAGGGTCGCCTTGCTCACGGCAATGGCGTCGGCAAGACCATGCAGCGAGCCACGCATCAGGGTGATGTCCGCGCTTTCGATTGCCACATCGGTGCCCGTGCCAATGGCAAAACCGACATTGGCCATGGCCAGGGCAGGTGCGTCATTGATCCCGTCGCCGGTCATGCCCACGATTTCACCCTGTGCTTGCAGTTCAACTACCTTGTCTGATTTGTCCTGGGGTAAGACTTCGGCAAAAAAATCAGCAATGCCCACTTTCGCCGCGACGGCCTGCGCGGTGGCGCGGTTATCGCCGGTGAGCATCACCACGCGTATGCCGTTGTGTTGAAGCCGCTTGATCGCGGCGATGGAGTCTTCCTTGATCGGGTCCGCCACTGCAATGATGGCGGCCAGATGATTGTTCACGGCGAAGTACATCGCTGTTTTTGCCTCCGAGGCCAAGAGTTGCGCTCGATCCACGAACTGCGCGATTTCGATTGTGCGTTCCCGCATGAGTTTTTCATTGCCGAACAACAGGTGCTTTCCATCCACATTCGCCTCCACACCATGCCCCGCAATGGCATTGAAGTTGGCCACCTTCAGGGTTGCCAGACCCCGCACGCGGGCTGACTCGACAATTGACAGCGCAAGCGGATGTTCCGACCCCGATTCCAGGCTAGCGGCGAGCCTCAAAATATCATCTTCGGTTTCCGATCCGGCCAGTACGATGTCGGTGACGTAGGCTTGCCCGCCGTGATCGTGCCGGTTTTGTCCAGGATCATGGTGGTAATTTTCGACGCCATCTGCAGTGCCTCTCCGTTACGGATCAGTACACCCGCCTCCGCCGCCTTACCGACACCCACCATGACCGACATCGGTGTGGCCAGCCCCAGCGCGCAGGGACAGGCGATAATCAGCACTGTAGTCGCCGAAACAATCGCAAAGGCTACGGCTGGATAGGGGCCAAAATTAAGCCACGCCATGGCGCTCACCACCGCGATAATCATTACCACCGGCACAAAGTATCCGGAAATTACATCCGCGAGACGGCCGATGGGTGGTTTGGAGTTCTGCGCTCGCTTCACCATAGTGATGATCCGTGCCAGCGCGGTGTCCTTGCCCACCCGCGTCGCCTTGAACAGGATGGAGCCGGTTTTATTCAAGGTGCCCGCCACCACTTCATCGCCCTCGCCCTTTTCCACCGGCATGGGCTCGCCCGTCAGCATGGATTCGTCTGATCGCCGTATGGCCCTCTACAACCTGACCATCCACCGGAATTTTTCTCCCAGGCGTGCGCGCACGATATCGTTTAGCAACACCTGCTCTATCGCGATGTCCAGTTCCTTGCCGTCCCGAACAACGCGCGCTGTTTTGGCCTGCAACCCGATCAAGCGCTTGATCGCCTGGGAGGTCCGCCCCTCGCCTTGAGTTCCAGCGCCAGGCCCAGATTGATCAGGCCAATGATCATGGCGGTCGCTTCGAAATACACATGACGCGCCATTTCCGGCACATACCCGGTGCTAAAACGACGACCATGGAATACAACCAGGGCAGTACCGGTGCCCAGCGCTATAAGCGTATCCATATTGGCGGAGTGATTCTGAACGACCGCCAGGCGCCGACATAAAAATGCTTGCCGGAGAACACCATGACACCGAGGGTCAGTACACCGACAAGCAACCACCCCATGCGCTCCGCATCGGTGGAAACCGTCATTGTCCCGCCGAAGATACTGTAGATCATGAGCGGTACGCCCAGCGCCAGGGCGACACCGGTTTCCAGCAACAAGCGCCTGTAATACGCCCATTCCGCCTTTTCCTTTTCATCCAGGTCTTCGGCGCTCGAGGTCGCGGCGATGGATTTTGCGTTGTAACCTGCGTTCTCAACCGCACGAATCAGTGCCTGCGTATCGACATTACCCGTTACAGTCACCGTGCGTTGCGCGAAGTTCATTGCGGCGCCGGCAACGCCGGGGACGCGATTAAGCGCGGTTTCGATCTTCTTCACGCAGCTGGCGCAACTGGCACCCTCGATGAGAAGTTCCTGCTCATTGGCCAAAGCAGACGTTGCGGTGGTGGCAGCCGGCATCTTTGTCGCGGCGTGATGCGCGTGTTGATCGTTGCCTGGATGGGCCATGGGCTTTTCCTCCAATTGTTACCTCACACGCATACCCTAGACCTTCCTGCAACCGGAAGGTCAAGCCCTGGATGCAGGGAAATTTTTTTACCCCGCATTGCCCGCCCACGCGCAGCTAAGCCGGCTTACGTCGCGGCGGATTGCCATAATTGGGATCACCACTGACGCGAGCCGCGACCGTGCCCTTGGGCGCGTCATACCAACCCGGGTCGGCATAACTGTCGCGTGGCAAGTTATCCCGCACCTTGACGGTGGTGAACATGCCGCCCATCTCGAGGCTCCCGTACGGCCCCTTCCCCATCATCATCGGCAGGGTATTGCGCGGACCGGAAAGCATTCCCATATCGACATGCTCCTGGTGTTCCGCCATGCCGTTGCGGCCCATGGCCATGAATCCTGGCAACATCTGCCCGGATG
>JADJAL010000045.1 GCA_016704305.1 Haliea sp.
GTTTGACTGGCCGGACACGGCCTTGGCGACCAGAACCCTGACCACACCGCCGGGCACGCCAGCCCCTATCGAGGTGGCTTGCCCTGAACGAGCCGTGCTGGAACTGCTGTACGAGATCGGCGTGAAACAAAGCCTGGAGGAAGCGCGCAACCTCTTCGACGGTCTGCGCTCACCACGCAAGGAGGTTGTCGGCGAACTGCTGTCCTGTTGCACCAGTGTAAAGGCCGTGCGCCTGTTCCTTACCTGGGCGCGTGAGACCAACCTGGTGGACGTCGATGCCTTATTGTCACAATATCCGGTCCGCACAGGCGGCGCCTCACGCTGGATGAGCCGCCTGACGACGGCACCTTCTGAGTCTGCGACCCCATGGATAGGGGCTGAAGCAAAACATTCCTAATGTAGGCGCTGGCTGTTACCGGAGGCGCCGCATTCCGTATTGCCCATGGATGCCGCATAGCAATTGCCCTATACCGGAGCCTCAGAAACGGCAAAGGGCTGGGGAAAGGAGCAAGGAATGGCGCCAAGGGAAAGGCTCTACCCGAAAGGCCAAAGGCTCCCTCTCAGCCCGACACCTGGGGATAGCCATGCTCTCATTGTTTCAGTACAAAGGGTTTCACCGCAAAAAGCGCCCACCCGCTGCAGACCCTCGCATCAGCCCGGCGGAGCTACTTTTGCCACAACCCGCCTCGATTTTGCTGGCCACGCCCCGCCGGCAGAAACTGCTGGATCATATCTGGGAGAGAACGTCGCCCCGCGGGCTCAGTTCTCTTTGCTTTACCTGACCCCGCTCGAGCGCTACGCCGAACTGGTGCAGCAGTTCCCTGCATCTGAAAGCCACCATCACGCCTACCCCGGCGGCATGCTGGATCACGGGCTGGAAATTGTTGCCTACGCCCTGAAGTTGCGGCAGTCACACCTGCTTCCCGTTGGGATGAAACCCGAAGAGCAGGCAGCGCAGGCGGAAGTGTGGACGGCTGGGACAGCCTATGCCGCTCTCCTACACGACATTGGCAAAATCGCCGTTGACCTCTATGTAGAATATGCCGACGGGTCGCCATGGCATCCCTGGCACGGTGCACTGCAGCAGCCCTATCGGTTTCGCTACTGTGAGAATAGGGAATATCGTCTGCACAGTGCCGCCACCGGCTCTTGTATAACCAGCTTCTGGATCGGGCGATCCTGGATTGGCTCAGCCAACATTCCGACCTGTGGACTGCCTTGCTGTATGTGCTGGCAGGTCAGTATGAGCATGCCGGCATCCTGGGTGAACTGGTGATCCGGGCCGATCAAGCCTCTGTGGCCCAGGATCTGGGCGGCGACCCAGGCAAAGTAATCGCCGCGCCCCGGCATACCTTGCAGCGCAAGCTGCTGGATGGCTTGCGCTATCTGCTCAAAGAAGAATTCAAGCTCAACCAGCCCCAGGCCTCGGACGGCTGGCTGACGCAGGATGCCCTGTGGCTGGTGAGCAAGACCGTTTCCGACAAATTGCGTGCCTATCTGCTGTCACAGGGTATCGACGGTATTCCATCCAACAACACGGCTCTTTTCAATATTCTGCAGGAATACGGCATTGTTCAGCCGACGCCTGACGGGAAGGCCATCTGGAAGGCGACCGTCACCAGTGACACGGGCTGGAAGCACAGCTTCACCTTCCTGAAGCTCTCGCCAGCCGCGATATGGGAGGGGAGCGATCGTCCGGAAGCCTTCGCCGGCACGGTTCAGCCAGGACTCGGCGCAGTGGATACAGCCGATTCTTCACCCGCGATGGAGAGCGCCGTCATTGACGAGACCCTGCCGGCCGAAAGCGCCGTCCGCGATCCAGTCGCCTCACAGAAAGATGGAGATGACTTGGGTGGTCTACTCGATTTACTGGAAGAAATTGAAACTCAAGACGATCAAGCGGTCGAGCCCGCGCCAGATACCGCGGTTTCGACTGAGACCGCCGATTCGGTCAGTCCCACCGAGCCTTCTCACGCTCCGTCAGGTGAACACTTCATGGAGTGGTTACGCACGGGCGTGCGGTCTCGAAAACTGATCATCAACGATGCCAAGGCGCTGGTGCATACCGTGAACGGCACTGCGTATCTCATCAGCCCCGGCATATTCCAGCGGTATACCCAGGAACATCCTCAGGTGGCAGCGCTGGCCAAAGCTGAACAGCTCTCCGCCTGGCAGTGGACCCAGAAGCGCTTCGAGAAGCTGGGCTTGCACCGCAAGCAGGGCAACGGGTTGAATATCTGGACCTGCGAAGTCAAAGGTCCGCGTAAGTCTCGACGGGTGCATGGATACTTGCTCTCAACTCCCCATGAACTGTTCGAAGACCCTCCGGCCGACAACCCGTATCTGCAGTTGCTGTAGCAGCATGAACGATCACTACTGGGCACTCATCGTCCCTCCCCTCATGCGGGCAAGTTCGTCCACGACCAACTGCATTGGCAACTCCAAGAAGTCGAAAAGCCCATAGAGCGGTGACAGTAGGGGATGCACGATCTCGGGCAGGTTCGGATCGATCGCCTGAGCATCAACGTGGGTTTCCAATGTGATCGCGTCCTGGCGGGCAACACGCCCCTCCCGAATATTGCGACGGCCGTCCATGCTCACCAACGAGCGGCCGGCCAGCCCCTCGTAGGTGGCAACCAGCCTGATCGTTGTCGGTCCCTCGAAGGCGTTGGCGGCGAGGCTGCATGCATGCAGCAGGACTTCGCCGATCCTCCAGACCGGGAGTGTAATGTCGAAGGCCGTTGCGGTTGTCACTGGGGCACGCCCGGGCCGCTGGGCATCCATACCGTCCTCCTGATAGCCACGAAGAAGGAAGGCCAAGCCATCCGGATGGATGCGCCAGAAATCAGAGTGCGCCGCATCCCTACCTTCCGGAGGAGTTTGGGGATCACCCCCAACCAGCATTCAACAGCACCATCGATTGGATAAGGCTCGATCCCGGCACGCGTTGGATACCAGAAGGGTGGCCAGCCTGTGTGCCGAACCACGCTCGCTCTTAGCACCTCAGGAAATCGTGGGGGAGCGATTTGTCGGCGTTCGCCGACTAATTCATAGGCGACGCGAAAACGCCCATGCGGCAGACGAGGCCCAACCCCTTCGGGGAGTTGTTCGACGAGCCCCTCCAACGCTCGCAACTGGCCCTTATCCATTCATCGAGCCGATCCGGCTGAAGCGGCATTTCCACCTGCGGAACAGCCCCGTGATCAAATCCCTAATCTGATCGAACATCTCGTCTCGCCGATTCCGAAGGCATCGGGCCAGCAGGCTGTCCCAGTCCTGCGCGCTTTGGGGCATCTCGCTACGCGGACCCGGCTTGCGAACATAGATCGCGTTGTTCTGGACCGTGTTTTCGTTTGGCCCAGCTCTGCGTGCTCGAATGGGCACCCGATGTCCGCCGGGAATGACCACGATGGGAAAGACTGCACCGACAGGGTTTGCGACGATGTGCACCGCACAGTGAAACGGCGGATCACAGTAGTTTTGCACGATGCCGTTGATCAAGTCTTGGCTGTAACCGTCCAGCGCCGCGGGACGACCCTCAGCTTCTACAATGCCGGCATCAGTTTCAACCAAACCGAGGATGATGAATCCGCCACCATGGTTGGCCAAGGCGAGAACAGCCTTTGCGAAAGTCGCCTTGTCATCGTTCGAGCCTCGCACATCAAGCCAATTCTCCACCTCGCAATCGAGATCTTCCCGAGGATCAATCAGCAGGTCTGAGAGTCGCTCGCGGGAAACTGTCATATGATCACCTCAAACACAGCGTTTAGGAACGCGACCTGCATTTATCAAATTATTCGGACTCGACGGCATCGATTCATTCGCCCTACTCGCGCTCGGTAACCCTCAGCAAAGCCGTACGCCGCTCGGACAGAGGACCAAAGGCCTCCATCACTTTGTCCATGGAGTCACCGCGGGCCAGGGCATCGAGGATATCCGCTCAGTCCTGCATGATGATCTTACGGGATGAAATGTATTTGGTGTGGTCGTAAGGCGCCCGGGATGAATCCTTTTTCCGCTTGGAGTGCGCCAGCTGGAGGTCAACCCGGTTCTCCGGATAACTCAACAGACCAAGCAAAGTTGTGGCCGTGGAACGGAATCCGTGTGAAGAGAACCGCCCAAGGTAGCCCATACGCTCCAACGCCTTGTTCAGTGTGGTAGCGGACATCACCTGACCAGGCTTGCGGTAGCTCGGGAACAGATAGTCGCCCCTCCCGTGAGTTTGCGCAACTCATCAAGAGCCGTCATGGCTTGTTTCGAGAGCGGAACGATATGAGGCTGGCGCATCTTCATCCGTTCTGCAGGGATGGTCCATACTGCATTATCCAGGTCGAACTCTGTCCATGTCGCCTTGCGCAGCTCCACTGTGCGCACGAACGTCAGCGCAATCAGGCGCAGCGCCAGTACCGTGGTTCGATAGCCACCGTCAGCATCCAGGCGATTCAGAAAATCCCCAGCTCATTCCAGGCCAGGGGCGGGTTGTGCCTGACCCTGGGCCGCTTAACTGACCGCTTCAATAACGCCGTAGGATCAGCCTCGCAAAGCCCCTCCGCTGATGCGTAGGCAAAAATCTGTCCGCACCACTGCCTGATCAGAATCGCAACTGTCGGCGCCCCACGATCAACGACTGTCTGCAGAATTGGCCTCAGGTGCGAGGTCTTAATTGCCGCGAAAGGCAGCTTACCTATCTTGGGGAAAACATCCTTCTCGAGGTACCCCCTGACCTGACTGGCGTAGTAGTCGCTCCACTGGACATTGGTATCCATCCAGCGGCGCGCCACGGTTTCAAAGGTATACTCATTCTGGTCGATTTGCTCCGCTACCTTCACCCGCTTCTCCAGCAACGGATCACGCCCCTCACGGACCATGCTGCGAGCCCAGTCCCGCTCCTTTCGAGCAGCCTCCAAGGATACGTTGGGGAAGACGCCAATAGAGAAATTCTTGTTGAGACTGGCCAAGCCGATAACGGTACCACCACAGTTTGCTGCCATTGGGCTGGACACGCAGAAACAGACTGCCGCCATCCCGGAGCATGTAGGGCTTGGTTTCAGATTTAGCCGTTTCGATCTTGCGAACGGTGAGGAGATTAGAGCCATGTGTATAACGCCCTCCGATAGTGCCGTTATACACTTTGTTATACACTTTTGCGGTGGCTTGGTCTAGTGGTCGTTAGACGGTAATGGACTTTACACCTTTATAAATCATGGAGTTACAAATACTCAATGGACAACAATGGAAACCAGTAGACGCTTTTTCGTAGTTATCGATCATCAGCAGCATGCTCACCCCTCCCCGCCAGCACCATGGAAGCGGCTCGAAACATCGCGCGCCTTGTTATGCGTCTCTTCCCACTCAAGCGCCGGCACGGAATCAGCCACCACGCCACCACCGGCCTGCACATAGAGCCTGCCGTCCTTGATCACGGCGGTGCGTATCGCAATGGCGGTGTCCATGTCGCCCGCCCAGGCAATATAGCCCACCGCGCCGCCATAGACGCCGCGCTTGACTGGCTCCAGCTCGTCGATGATTTCCATCGCGCGAATCTTCGGCGCACCGCTCAGGGTGCCCGCCGGCAGCGTGGCCCGCAGCACATCAAAAGCCGACTTGCCGGGTTTCAACTTCCCGATCACGTTGGACACGATGTGCATGACATGCGAGTAGCGCTCGACGATCATGGAGTCCGTCAGCTGCACCGAGCCCGTTTGCGCGATGCGGCCCACGTCGTTGCGCCCCAGATCGATCAGCATCAGGTGCTCGGCGATTTCCTTGGGATCAGCGAGGAGCTCCGCCTCCATGGCCTTGTCCTCATCCTCGGTATGCCCGCGCCGCCGGGTCCCGGCGATGGGCCGCACGGTCACCACGCCTTTTTCCAGCCTGGCCAGGATTTCCGGGGAGGAGCCGACGATGTGGAAGTCTTCCATGTCCAGGAAGAACATATAGGGCGAGGGGTTCAGGTTGCGCAGGGCGCGATACAGATTCAGTGGCGGCGCGTCGAACGGGATGCTCATATGTGACGGCACCACCTGCATGACGTCACCGGCGAGCACATACTCCTTCACCTTCTCCACACTGGCCTCGTACATCGCCTGCGTGAAGTCCGACTCGGCCTGCTCCTCCAGCGCCGCACTGTTGGCCGCCGCCAGCACCACCTCCGGCAACGGCCGCATGGGCTCGCGCAGGCGTGCCACCAGCACCGACAGGCGCTCCTCGGCCAACTCCAGCGCATTCTCCAGCGCAGCGTCGGCGTTGACGACCAGGCGAATAATGCCCGCCAGATTGTCGAACACGAGCACTTCCTCGGACACCATCAGCAGGATATCCGGCGTTCCCAGCCGATCCGGTGGCGTACCCGCCAACAGGCGCGGCTCCACATAGCGCACGGTGTCGTAGCCAAAGTAGCCCACCAGCCCGCCGTGGAACACGGGTAGATCCGCGCGCGGCGCACTGCGATAACGCTGCTGGAAAGCCTCGGCGAATGCGAGTGGATCGGCGACTTCCTCGCTCTCACTCAACACCCCATCGACCCAGACTTCCACGCGCTGGCCGAAGGCCTTCAGCAGCGTGCGACAGGGCAGCCCGATGATGGAATAACGGCCCCATTTCTCACCGCCCTGCACCGATTCAAAGAAATACGAATACGGGCCTTCGGCCAGTTTGCGATACACGCTGAGAGGGGTTTCGAGATCCGCCAACACTTCGCGGCTGACGGGAATGCGGTTGTAATCTTGTGCTGCAAGCGCAGCAAAATCCTGCTGTTTCATGGGATGTCCTCGAAGAACTAAAGTGCGTAGTACAGTCGTGAAAAAGCCCTGGCTACCATCGCCAGCGGGTGACCTCACGCATCGACAGCAGGCCGATGCTCTTACGCAATGCTGTTTTCACAGCGTTCTCCAGGAATTGGGGCTGCCTATTTTACATATCGACGGGCTGTTGGCAACGCGTCGCGGGGTGGCAATGTTGTGAATTCTGATCACTTCGTTGATGACACTTATTAGCCGGATATTGGATAGGGCCGCTTCATTGTCGGCGCTGGGTCTATCGGCTTTGGTTAAAGCCGCTTCGTTGTCGGCGTTGGTCTCCCGGCAGCCTGTTCGCTCAAAAAGCTCATTCGCTCTGCAGGCTGCCGGGAGACCAACGCCTTGCATCAGGGTAGGCAAGGGCCGTTAGTAATGTTGGGGCTGCACAGGGCTTGAGTTTGCGTTGCGAAGGGTGGGGTGGCCTGAAGAGCGAATGAGCTTTTTGAGCGAACAGGTCACCCCACCCTTCGCAACGCAAACCGCACCGGGATAAAGGCTGTTGAAGCGCTCAGGTCTGCGCGGAGCTGGTGCTTGCGCTGCGGTGGGCGGGATGGCCTGAAGAGCGAATGAGCTTTTTGAGCGAACAGGCTATCCCGCCCACCGCAGCGCAAGCACCATCGAAGCAGAAGGACCCACACGCAAAAATCTATCGAATTAAACCGAAACCTTCGCCAACTCCGCCCGCATCTGCTCAATCACCACCGCATAATCCGGCTGATTAAAGATCGCCCGACCCGGCCACGAACGTATCCGCCCCGGCCGCAGCGATCTCGGCGATGTTCTTCGGCGTAACCCCGCCGTCAATTTCGAGGCGAATATCGAGCCCCGAGGCGTCAATCATCGCGCGCGCCTCGCGCAACTTGCCCAACGTGCCGGGAATAAAGGACTGGCCGCCGAACCCCGGGTTGACCGACATCAGCAACACCATGTCCACCTTTGTCCAGCACATAGCGCAGCGCGTCCAGCCCGACATGCGGGTTGAACACCAGGCCCGCCTTGCAGCCGGCGTCGCGGATCAGTTGCAGGGAGCGGTCAACGTGGATGGAAGCATCGGGATGGAAGGTAATATAGCTGGCGCCGGCCTCCGCGAAATCACCTATCAGCGCATCGACCGGGCTCACCATCAGGTGCACGTCGATATCCGCGGTGATGCCGTACTTGCGCAGGGCCTTGCACACCATCGGGCCGATGGTCAGGTTCGGCACGTAGTGATTGTCCATCACATCGAAATGGACGATGTCGGCCCCGGCGGCGAGCACGGCATCGACCTCCTCACCCAGGCGCGCGAAATCGGCAGAGAGAATGGACGGGGCGATCAGGTAGTTGGCCATGGTGAACTCCGGGCAGGGTGCTATTTGGAATGTGCAATATGCTGTAGGCAGGGCGCTATTCTAGCGAGTAAACGGCGTCGGCACACCGGTAACGGCGACGGAGGGCAGCGGGACAAGGCGGCGCGGGCGGCGGCGACGATGGACAGCTCGCACGGCGTGAGTGTCAGGCCCGTGCGCTGATCGCGATGTCGAGCGCGCGCAGGCGCTCGGGAGTACCCACGTCCTGCCATTCACCGGCATAGCGTTCGCCAACCAGGCGGCCCTGCGAGATTGCTGCATCCAGCAGGGGCCGCAGGGCCAATTTGCCAGGCGCGATGCCGGCAAAAAAAGCCGGTGCGTAGAGGCCAACGCCGCTGTAGGTCCAGCCCATTGCGCCCGCCGCCAGCACCCGGATCCTGTCGTTGCTATCGAGCGCGAAATCGCCGGCGGGATGCTGCGGCGGGTTGCCGACCATCACGAGGTGGGCGCTTTCGTTGGCTTGCAGCGCGTACGTCGCCAGGCGTGCGAACGGGTAATCGGTCCAGACATCGCCGTTCACAACAAGGAATGGCGCCTCCCCCAACACAGGAAGCGCCTGCACAATACCGCCGGCGGTTTCCAGCGGCGCGGCCTCGCGCGAGTAAACGATGTCGACGTCCCAGGCGCTGCCATCGCCGCAGTACGCCTCGATCTGTTCGGCGAGGTGTGACACGTTGATCACCAGCTCCCGCAAACCCGCCGCCGCCAGCCGCCGGATATGGTGCTCAATCAGCGGGATGCCCGCCACGCGCAGCAATGGCTTGGGCGTATTGTCGGTCAGCGGCCGCATGCGCTCGCCGACCCCGGCTGCCAGTATCATCGCCTTCACGGTGTGTTGCTCCAGGGCTGCCGGGCAACCAGGGGAGAGAGACGCTGCGAGAACCAGGCATTAAAATCGGCGAACACGCTCTCATCCGACGCGTATTTGGCGGTAATTTCCATTACGTAATCGATTACCAGCGGCAGATCGTCGAGGTAGGCGGATTTGCCGTCGCGCAGGAACAGGCGGGCGAACGTGCCGAGCACCTTCAGATGCCGCTGCAAGCCCATCCAGTCGAACCAGCGCAGGAACTGCGCCTCCTCGACATCAGCCGCCAGGCCCTGCGCGCGCAGCAGGTCGCGATAGGCCAGCGCCCAGCCCTGCACCTGCGCGGGGGACCACCGGATGTAACAATCGCGGAGCAGCGACACCAGATCGTAGGTGATCGGCCCCACTACCGCATCCTGGAAATCGATCACCGCGAATTCGTCGCCACCGCTCGCCATCAGGTTGCGACTGTGGAAATCCCGGTGCACCAGCACGCGCGGTTGTTGCAGCGCACTGTCGATCAACCGCGCCAGTAACCTGTCCAGGCTGGCCTGCTCCTGCGCCGGCACCGTGTAGCCCAGCAGGCGCTCGACAAACCACTCCTGGAAGCGGCCCAGTTCCTCGCGCAGCAGCGTCCGATCATAGTCGGCAAGGCCGGCGCTGGCCGTTGCCACCGCGGCCATTCTCGCCAGCACGGTGAACGCCTGCCGATACCATGAATCGACAGAATCCGCATCCAGCAGAGGCAGAAGCGGTCGGTCACCCAAATCCTCCAGCAACAGAAACCCGCGTTCATAGTCCACCCCCAGCACGGCCGGCACTTTCACGCCCGCGCTGCACAGCAACTCATCGACATACACAAATGCGGCATTTTTTTCGGTCGCCGGCGGCGCCTCCACCAGCACATAGCTGCCAGTGGCGAGCACAAGCCGGAAGTAGCGGCGAGGGCTGGCATCGCCCGCCACCACCGACAGTGTCGGCGGAACGCCGCTGGCAGGCACACCCAGCAGCGCAAGCGCCCAGGGCAAAAGTTCTTCAGGCGCAGGGCGCAACGACACACAGTTCTCCTGATTCAAAATTTGACGGACATTACCGGGGGGATGCTTTAGACTTCGCCCCCTAGCCCGTTGATATGCCTTGAGATTGATGACACTTTACCGTGCCCGCCTTCATTATTGCCTCGCACACGCTGCAGCGCGTGCGGCAGCTGTCGCGCTGGCATTGTGCCTGCCTCTTTTGTACCTGCCAACTACAGCGCTGGCACAGGGCGATATCGCTGACGACTGCGCTCCCAACAATAAGAACCGGCCGCTCACCTGCGCCACGCGGGAAAAGGCCGCTGCCATCGTACCGACGTTCGCCCACGATTGGGTGCCGCTGGCAAAGGTGCCGGAGTCCCTGCGCGACCGTCTGTGCCTGATCTGCGAAGGCCGCTATATCGATCCCCTGGCACAGGAAAACACCAGCACGCGCCCGGAGAAGACGGAACTCCACGCTCGCGCTGACAGCACCGAGATGGGCGATACAGAGGTGGTACTGGTGGGCGACGTGACGGCCATCCAGGGCTATCGCCAGATGCGCAGCGACACGGCGACGATTGACCGCGAAAAGGAAACGGCGACCCTGGTCGGCAATGTCACCCTGCGCGAGCCCGGGATGTTGCTACTGGGCGATAACGCCAAAATCTACGCCAACACCGGCGAAGCCATCATGTACGACGCCGAGTTCGTGTTCCATGACAAACATTTGCGCGGCTACGCCGACATCCTGGAACGGGATGAGAACGACATCATCCACATTCACAACGGCATTTTCACCCACTGTCCACCCGAGGAACGGGATTGGGTCGTGCTGTCCGACACACTGGATGTCGACATTGAGGAAGGGCTGGCGACCGCGCACCAGGCCACCCTCGAATTGGCCGGCGTTCCGGTTTTCTACACACCGTGGCTGCGCCTGCCGCTGGACGACCGACGTCGTACGGGGTTTCTGTGGCCGGACTTCGGCAATGACAGCGACGGCGGCCTGGATATCAACGTGCCGTTTTATTTCAACCTCGCGCCCAATTACGACGCGCTCTACGCCCCGCGCTTCATCCAGGAACGCGGGCTTGACCACGAGTTGCAGGCGCGCTACCTGAACCCGCTGGTCGGGGATTGGTTCGTGGGCGGCGCTTACCTGCCTGACGACGAGCGCTACCGCGACCAGATCCCCGACAACGAAAGTGCCGACCGCTGGTTGGGCATCCTGCGGCAGAATGGCCTGTTTGAGGAGCGCTGGCGCTCACGGATTGATTACAGCGAGGCCAGCGACGTCGATTACATGCGCGACCTGGAAACCGCGAACATCGACGCGCAGCGCAGCACCAGCCTTTTGCAGATGGCCTCGGTGGATTACCTGGGCGACAACTGGCTGACCAGCCTGCGGGCGCAACAGTTCCAGTCGCTGGCCGATGACATCACAAACAACTATGAGGAACTGCCACAACTCACCAGCGTGTACCGCAGCGCGGGCATGCCGTTTGCGCTGGAACCGATCGCGCTGGCGCAGTACTCGAACTTTGGCGCCGACGAGGAAGTCGTCACGGGCGAGCGCATCTACGGCGAGGCCGGGATGAGCTATCCGATGCTGTGGCGTTTCGGCTCCCTTACGCCGACACTGAAATACCGGCAGGTGGATTACGAGTTGACCAATGCGCAGACGTTCCCCGAGGACAGCCCGTCTGCCGGGAGCACCGTGTTCGGCGTGGACGGGGAGCTGATTTTCGAACGACAGACCAGTTTCAACGATAGAAACCTGCTGCAGACACTGGAACCGCGTATCTACTACCTGTACAGCGAGCGCGAGGACCAGCGCGACCAACCGCTGTTCGACTCCGCCGACCTGACGTTCAACTATTACCAGCTGTTTCGCGATACCCGCTTTTCGGGACACGACCGACTGGATGATGCCAACCAGATTTCGGGCGGGGTGACCACCCGCTATATCGACGAGAAGACCGGTCGCGACCTGCTCAGCGCGAGTATCGGCCAAATCTACTATTTCGAGGATCGGGACGTGCAACTGCTGAGGGAACTCGCGCCCGAGACGCAGACCACTTCGGATATTGCCGGAGAAGTGGCCTTCGCTCCCACCGCACGGTTCGGTGTTCGCACCAGCCTCGTGTGGGACCCGAACGAGGAACGCATGGAATCCAGTTTCATCGAGGGCAGGTACACGATGGACAATGGCAGTATTTTCAATCTCGGCTACGCCTTCCGCCGCGAGTACTTCGCGGAGCTGAGGACGAGCCAGGATGTCAGGTCGCTACAGCCGCAGACCGAAGAAGTCAGGGCCTCTTCTTACCTGCCGCTCGACAACAACTGGAGCCTCTTCGCCGCCATTAACTACTCACTGGAAGAAAACCTCAGCGTGGAAGATATGATCGGCGTCGAATATGATAGTTGCTGCTGGACATTCCGCCTGTTGAATTTGCGCTACTACAACAACGACAACGGCGTGCTGCCTGACTTTGACAATCCCGAGCTCGAGAGAAACCAGACCCTGCAGTTCCAGGTAGTGCTGAAGGGCATGGGTGGCTTGGGCAACCGCATTACCAACATCATGCAAGACATGATTCGAGGTTTCGACGAGCGTGGATATTAAGACTCTTCTATTAGTGGCAAGCCTGGCGGGCGCCGTGTTTATCGCGGCAGCGCCACGGGCCGAGACAGAAATCGTGGACCAGGTGGTGGCCATCGTAGACGACGACGTGATCATGGCGAGCGAACTGCGCGAGCGGGTTGCCGCCGTGAGCGGCAATCTCAAGGCCAGGGGCATGCAAATGCCGCCGGAAGATGAACTGATTCGGGAAACCCTGGACCGGCTGATACTCGAAAGCATCCAGCTCCAGAAGGGCGAGCGGGCCGGCGTGCGCATCTCCGACGAGCAGCTCAACCAGGCCGTGCAACGTATCGCGGCACAGAATCGCATGACACTGGAGCAGTTTCGCGCGGCGCTCGCCCAGCAGGGCCAGTCCTATGACGAGGTGCGTGAGCAGGTGCGGCGGGAAATGATCATACAGCGTGTGCAGGCAGGCAACGTCAACCAGCGCATCCAGATCACCGACCAGGAAGTCGGCAACTTCATGAATACGCAGGAGGGCCAGTCGTTGACGCAGCCTGAATTCCACCTCCTGCATGCACTGTTGCCTATTACCCCGGATGCCTCCGCCAGCGAGATTGCCGCAGCCGACGCCCAGGTCGATGCGGTGATGAAGCGCATTCGCGCCGGCGAGCCGTTCAAACAGGTCATCCAATCGAGTAACTCACCCTATACCTTCACCGGCGGTGACCTCGGATGGCGCAAACGGGAAGACCTGCCGTCGCTCTTGACCGATGTCGTGCCAAAACTGTCCGCCGGTCAAACCGCCGATCCGGTGCGCTCGGACAGCGGCTACCACATTGTATTTCTCGAAGAGGTGCGCGGTATCGAGCAGATCGTCACCCAAACCAAAGCGCGCCACATCCTGGTCAAGCCCTCGGAAATCCTGACCGACGAGCAGGCGCGGGAGCTGATGGTCGAGCTGCGCGCACGCGCGCTCGCCGGTGAAGATTTCGCGGACCTCGCCAGGCAGTACTCCGAGGATATCGGCTCTGCCCAGGAAGGCGGCGAGTTGGGTTGGACCACGCCGGGGCAAATGGTGCCGGCGTTTGAAGCCGCGATGGCGGAAACCGCGGTCGACCAGATATCACAACCCGTGCGCAGCCAGTTTGGCTGGCACATCATCAAGGTGGAAGGGCGCCGGGAGGAGGACATGTCCAACGAGGCCACGCGCGCCAAAGCCATGGATTATGTGCACAATCGCAAATACCAGGAGGAGCTTGATGCCTGGCTGCGGCAGATCCGCGATGAAGCGTTCGTCGACATCAAATAGTCCTGCTACATAGCGATAACGCGGCACATGGCGACGCCCAGCATAGCCATCACCACCGGCGAACCCGCAGGGATCGGCCCGGATATCGCACTGATGGCGGCGCAGCGCGACTGGGCGTGCGAACTGGTGGTGATTGCCGATCCCGCCCTGCTGCAGGAACGCGCGCAAACGCTCGGTCTCCCCATCCAACTGCAACCCTGGGTCGCCGGCGAACCAGCCCGCGCGCAGCGCGCCGGTACCCTGAAAATACACCCGGTGGCGCAGGCCGTACCGACGATCGCAGGGACACTCAACCCGGCCAACGCGGCTTACGTCATCGACACCCTGAAACAGGCCGCACACGGTTGCATGCAAGGCAGCTGGCAGGCGATGGTGACGGGCCCGGTACAGAAATCCGTCATCAACGACGCAGGCATCCCGTTCATCGGCCACACCGAGTTGTTGGCGGAGGAAACCGGCGCGCCGCAGGTCGTGATGATGCTGGCGACGCTGGAACTGCGTGTCGCCCTCGCCACCACCCACCTGGCGCTGAAAGACGTACCGCGCGCGATCACTCGCGAATTACTGCGCCAGACCCTGCGAATCGTACACCTGGACCTGCAAAGCAAATTTGGCATCGGGGCGCCGCGCATCGCCGTGCTGGGCCTGAATCCGCATGCGGGAGAAGGCGGCCATATGGGGCACGAAGAGATTGACACGGTGATTCCTGTACTGGAGGAGCTGCGCGCGGCGGGCATCGATTTACTCGGCCCACTGCCTGCGGATACCGCATTCAATCCCAAGGTGCTGGATAACTGCGACGCGGTTTTTGCGATGTATCACGACCAGGGATTGCCGGTGCTGAAGTACTCTGGCTTCGGGCGGGCGATCAACATCACGCTGGGCCTGCCCATTATCCGCACTTCAGTGGATCACGGCACGGCGCTGGATCTCGCCGGCACCGGCGCGGCGGACTGGCACAGCCTGGAGCAGGCGATTGAGATCGCCTGCCAAATGAGCCTGAACAGGCAGCGTTAGCGCATCACCGCGCCGCGACAACTTCCTTCTCTCGCACCACCACCCGCGAGTCCTTGACATGCTGGAGATAGGCATCCACTACCGTCGTGGAATCGCCCTCTGCCATGACTTTGCCCTTCTCCAACCAGATCACCCGGCTGCACAACGACTTGACCTCGCTGGTCGCATGCGACACAAACACGACTGTTTGCTCGCCTGTAATACGGCTCTTCATCGCAGTCTGGGCCTTCTCGCGAAAGTGTGCATCGCCCACGCTGAGAATCTCGTCGATCAGCAATATATCCACATGCGTCATCAAAGCAGTGGTGAAGGCCAGTCTCGAGCGCATACCGGCAGAGTAATCCTTTACCGGTTCGTCAAACGATTCTCCCAGTTCAGAAAACTCCTCGATGCTGCCAAGGAATGACTTTGCCTGCTTGCGAGTCGAGCCCTGCAACATCGCCGCCAGATACGCATTCTCGCGGCCTGACAATTGAGGCTGGAAACCCAGTCCAAGCGTCAGCAGTGATGCCGTCTTACCCGGATGGATGCGCACCGTGCCGTGCGTCGGCCCCAAAATGCCCGCCATCAAGCGCAGCAGCGTGGTCTTACCGACACCGTTGCGCCCGATGATGCCCAGTGTTTCGCCTTCGTAGAGTTTCAGCGACACCTGATCCAAAACGTGGTGCGTCCCACTGTCAAACGACTTCCTGCCAGTGCGATAGCTATGCGAAACATTTTCCAGTTCCAACATGGCGAGTCTTTCTATTTCAACAGGCCCGTCAACGGCCGACTCACCCGTCGGGAAAGCGACTGCCTTCTCATCGCCCGGCTCGTCGCTAACAACAATCGCTGGTTTATTATCTTCACTCATGCCGTTATCGCCTTTAACGCCAGATACTGGCTGCTGCCGCGTATTACCAGCACCATCGCAAAGACAATAGCACTAAAGACCGCGCCTATCAGGGCAAGATGCACCATATCCGGAGGCGTGTTATGCATCGCAATCTGGCGGTAGGCGTCCAAAACGAAGGCCACTGGATTCAGGTTCATTACCAAAGCAGCTGTCTCCGGACTGAGCGTACGCACATCCCAAAAAATACCCGACGTGAACATCAGGAACATCATGCCCAGCTGAATAAGCTGGCTGAAATCGCGCGCCATACAGACCAGGCAGGCACCGATGAATGAGCATGCCACAATCATAATGTAATTGACGACCAGAACTGGCACCAGATACCACCAGGTGGACGTGACCGAATAACCATCCAACATCAGGAAGGCAAACAACAGGGCAAAGACAACAACCTGCCGGTAAAGCCCTTCATGCACGGCCGCCAAGGGGAAAAGGGTCATGGGTACTTTGATCTTACCCACCAGGCCTCTTCCACCGACGATGGTGTTGGACGCCTGCGTGACCGTTTTGGAAAACCAGATAAACGCGAGTTTTCCCGTTGCCAGGAACATCAGGAAATTGGGCTCGCGAAACTGCATTAACACCACGAAAACGAGATAGAACATGCCCACCCACAACAGGGGTTCCAGTATCCACCAGAGATAGCCCAAATAGAACTTCATGGCATCCGCGCGCAGCGCCATACGTGCCATGGTATCGACCAGGCGAAAATACTGTGAGAGAGGCATATAGGGGGAATCTAACCTGTTGTTGTGTCTGTTATGGCAAAAAAGTCGCATGAGTGTACCAAAAAACAATAGCGCATGGTCCAGCCGGCGTTACAAATGCGACGCAATCGGTACAATGACGGACATGCCTCGACCTCAGCTACAGCATCGCGCTCGCAAACGCTTCGGACAGAACTTCCTGCACGATGCCACCGTCATTGATCGCATCGCGGCAGCTGTGCAACCGCGACCCGAACAGCACCTCGTGGAGATCGGGCCGGGACAGGGCGCGCTGACCGCCGCGTTGATCGGCAGCGGTTGCACGCTGGACGTGATTGAACTCGATCGGGACCTGGTGCCGGGACTGCTGGCGGCATTCTGCCTGAATCCGCGGTTCAAGTTGCACCAGGCCGATGCGCTGGACTTTGATTTCGCCAGCCTCCTGAACCCACAGCCAACACAGACTACTGGCAACACACCGCGATTGCGCGTGGTGGGCAACCTGCCCTACAACATCTCAACGCCGCTGATTTTCAAATTGCTGGAGAACTGCGCCATCATCCAGGACATGCATTTCATGCTGCAGCTTGAAGTGGTGGAGCGCCTGGCCGCCGAGCCGGGAAGCAAGGACTGGGGCCGGCTCGGCATCATGACCCAGTACCACTGCCGGGTGGACCACCTCTTCGACGTGCCGCCCGAGGCCTTCCAGCCGGCGCCCAAGGTGCAATCCGCGATTGTGCGCCTGACGCCATGGGCGAACTCCCCATGGCCGCCGTGCGACGAGCGACAACTGCGCGCACTGGTGAAGGCCGCGTTTGCGCAGCGCCGCAAAACCTTGCGCAACAACCTGAAAGCGATTATACCTAGCACGCAGCTGGAAGCGCTGGGCATCGACCCCGGCGCGCGCGCCGAAACCCTGCAACTGACACAATTTATTGAGATTACCAACGCCCTCCATGCCGAGAATGCCGTTTAAGCCATCCCTTGTGGGAATTGATGTGGTCACCGCCTATCTACCCAACCACTCGCGCCCGCAAGATCGCCAGTACACCTTCGCCTACACCGTTACCATCAGCAACGGCTCGGACCTGCCCGTGCAGCTGCTGTCGCGCCACTGGATCATTACCGACGCGGATAACGAGGTACAGGAAGTGCGCGGCGAGGGCGTGGTGGGCGAACAACCGGTGATACCGCCGCAAGCCTCATTTCGTTATACCAGCGGTGCCACACTCCCCACGCCGGTGGGCTGCATGCAAGGCAGTTACTCCATGGTGGTGCGCGAACCGATGGACATCGACCCCCGCGAACTGCCGACCTTTGAGGTGCCAATCCGCGCATTTTCACTGCACACGCCGACGGCGCTGAACTAGCACTCCGATGGGCACCTATGTGGTGGGCGATATCCAGGGTTGCCTGCAACCCCTCAAATGCCTGCTGCGCGCGGTGCGCTTCAATCCCGACCGCGACGTGCTGTGGTCGGTCGGCGATATCGTCAACCGCGGCCCCAAATCACTGAAGTCCCTGCGCTTTTTGTACCAGATGCGCCGCAGCCTGGTGGTGGTGCTGGGCAACCACGACCTGCACCTGCTGGCCGTCGCCGCCGGCGTGCGACAAGCGAGCCGCTCCGATACGCTGGACAAGATACTCGCCGCGCGCGACCGCGACGAATTGCTCGACTGGCTGGCGCAACAGCCGCTGATACACCACGAACACGGGCACACGCTGGTGCATGCGGGCATTCCGCCGCAGTGGACCCTGCAGCAGGCCATGGGTTATGCGCGGGAAGTGGAGACCGCGCTGCGCGGTCCTGATCGCGTGGCCTTCTTGCAAACCATGTACGGCAATGAACCGGCGCGATGGTCCGACGACCTCACCGGCATGGCGCGCCTGCGGGTCATCACCAATTACTTCACGCGCATGCGCTTCTGCACACCGGACGGCACGCTCGACCTGGTCAGCAAGGGCGACGTACCGACGCCGGGTGTCGCCAACCTCGGCAACCAGAAGGTCTGCGCCTGGTTCAGTCACCCGCAGCGCAAAACCGCCGCTGATCGCATCCTGTTCGGCCACTGGGCCACGCTCGCCGGACTGTCCAGCGACCCCAATGCGATCGCGCTCGATACCGGCTGTGTGTGGAATGGCAGCCTCTCCCTCTATCACCTGGAGAGCGGCACATGGACGCGCTGCGCCTGCCACAACGGCAGGTGTCGCGGGAAAGCGGTGACCTCGCGCGCATGACGCGCTACTTGAGCGGCGGTACACTGCCCGCATGAAAACCTATCTGGTCGGCGGCGCCGTGCGCGATGCACTGCTTGGATACCCGGTCGTCGAGCGCGACTGGGTCGTGGTCGGTGCCCGGCCGGAAGAGCTGCTGCAGCAGGGCTATCAGCAGGTGGGCAGGGACTTCCCGGTCTTCCTGCATCCGCAAACCAAAGACGAGTACGCGCTGGCGCGCACCGAGCGCAAGCAGGGACACGGCTACACCGGATTTGTCGTGGACTACGACCCCACGGTCACGCTGGAGGACGACCTGCTGCGGCGCGACCTGTCAATCAACGCAATCGCACAGGATAGCGACGGCACAATCATCGATCCCTATGGCGGCCGGGCGGATCTGGAAAAACGGGTATTGCGCCATGTCTCGGATGCATTCGTGGAGGACCCGCTGCGCGTGCTGCGCACGGCCCGCTTCGCCGCGCGCTACGCCCACCTGCATTTCACCGTCGCGCCGCAGACCCTCGCACTGATGGCCGAGATTGTCGCGCAGGATGAGCTGGCGCATCTGCCTGCCGAGCGCGTATGGGTCGAACTGGAGCGCGCGCTGGGCGAGCGCAACCCCGACGTGTTCATTCAGGTGCTGCGCGATTGTGGCGCACTGGCCAGGCTATTGCCGGAAGTGGATGCGCTGTTCGGCGTGCCGCAACCCGCCGCGCATCACCCGGAAATCGACACCGGCGTGCACGTGCTGATGGCACTGCAGCAGGCCGTGGCGCTGGGCGCCGACACCGATGTGCGCTTTGCCGTGCTGTTGCACGACCTGGGCAAAGGCGTCACGCCGCAGGCCGAATGGCCGCGCCACATCCGCCACGAGGAGCGCGGCGCGCAGCTGGTGGAGCAGGTCTGCCAGCGCCTCCGCGCACCCCGGCGCCACAGCGAGTTGGCGCGCGCCGTGTGCGAGCACCACACCTTGTGCCACCGGGCGCTGGAGCTGCGCGGCAAAACGCTGCTGAAATTGCTAAATGCCACCGACGCGCTGCGCCGCCCGGATCGATTCGAAGCCTTTCTACTGGCCTGTGAAGCGGATGCCAGAGGCAGGCTCGGCCTGGAGCAGCGCGACTATCCGCAGGCCGCTTACCTGCGCGAAGCGCGGGCGGTCGCGCACGGCGTCACTGCGGCGCAATTTAAGGACAGCGGCTTGCAGGGCGTGGCGCTGGGCAATGCCATCAACGCGCAGCGCGTGACATTGCTGGACGCATTGCGGGGCAAGTGAGGACCTGAGGGGCACTCGCGGATTGTGCAGGCCGTCGCGTCAGTCCGCCGTCGAAATCGCGCGGCCGCGCCAGGTAAAATCCACTTTGCGCAGCGGCTGGTCAGCGCGATCAAAGGCACTCCACAGCGACCGATAGCTTTGTTTTAGCACGGGATGCACGCTGTCCGGTGCCAATTCCGCCAGCGGGCACAGCACAAACGCATGTTGCAGGATCTCATCCCGGGGCAACGTCACGCTGCCGAACGACCCCACCACATCGTCGTACGTGAGAATATCGATATCGAGGTGCCGCGGGCTGAAGCGGGTGGCGTTGGCGGGGCGCCCATACTCCACCTCGATGTGGCGCAACTGCGCGGCCATCTCCAGCAGCGGCAACTCGGTTTGCACGGCGGCCACCAGGTTGAGAAAGGGTTGTCCCTCGAAGCCGATGGCGGGGCTGTTGTAAACCGGCGATAACACCAGTTGATGGAACAGGCCCTGTAGCGCGTCGAGGCCCGCGGCGATATAGCGTTCGCGCTCAATATTGCTGCCGATGCCGAGGGCCATCATCAGGCCCGGCACGCCCGCTTCGACAATAACGCCGACGTCCTCCGCCTCGGCCACTCGCTCGGCTGCAGGCGCAGGCGCAGCCACGGCACCCCGAATTCACGCATGACCATTGTTGCGATCGCGTCCGCCAGGCTCTCCAGCAACTGGAACTCACTGCCCTCGACCAGCGCGATCACCTGTTGCGAGATGGCCGCGTAATCCAGCGCGTCGGCAATCGCGTCGGTGGCCGCCGCGCGCGCGGTATCGCTGGCCATCTCCAGATCCATCACCAGCGGCTGGCGTATCAGGCGCTCCCAGTCGTAGACACCGATCACCGCCTGCGCCCGCAGGCCCTTTATATAGACGGTGTTCATTCCGACAACCCCGGAACCGCTGTGCTGCGTTGCTGGATGCCCTGCCCCGGCAAGGGCGGCAGTTCCTCCATCGGCCAGCGCGGTCGTATCCGCGTCGCGGCGTCATCCACCTGCCCGGCTTGCAGCCGCTGGGCTCCGGCATAGGCGATCATCGCGCCGTTGTCGGTGCAGAACATGGGCGCCGGGTAGAACACCCGCGCGGAGACTTTGGCCAGCGCAGTTTCCAGTGCCGACCGCAAGCGGGTATTTGCGCTCACGCCTCCGGCGATCACCAGGGTTTTCAATGCTTCCTGCTCCAGCGCCCGACGGCATTTGATCACCAGCGTGGCTACCACCGCGTCCTCAAAGGCGCGGGCGATATCGCAGCGGTCCTGCTCACTGAGGTCCGCGCCGCCCTCACGGCACTGGGCGATCGTATTCAGGGTATAGGTCTTCAGGCCGCTGAAACTGAAATCCAGGCCCGGGCGATTGACCATGGGGCGGGGAAAATCGAAGCGCTGCGCATCCCCGCGCTCGGCCAGCCGCGCAATGTGTGGCCCGCCGGGATAGGGCAAGCCGAGCATTTTCGCCACCTTGTCGAATGCCTCGCCGGCGGCATCGTCCAGCGATTCACCCAACAGACGGTACTGGCCTATGCCGTCAACCCGCACCAGTTGCGTGTGGCCGCCCGACACCAGCAGTGCGACGAACGGGAATTGCGGGGCCTGTGCCTCCAGCATGGGCGCCAGCAGGTGCCCTTCCATATGGTGCACGCCCAGCACCGGCACCCCCCAGCCCCAGGCCAGCGCCCGGGCCAATGTGGCGCCTACCATCAGCGCGCCGGCGAGCCCGGGGCCTGCGGTATAGGCAACGCCGTCGACATCACTGCCCTCACAGCCTGCAGCCTGCAGCACCTCTTCCACCAGCGGCAACGTCTTGCGCACATGGTCGCGCGAGGCCAGTTCCGGCACCACGCCGCCGTACTCCACGTGCACATCCACCTGGCTGAACAGCGCATGCGCGAGCAGGCCGCGCTCGGTATCGTAGAGCGCAACCCCGGTTTCATCACAGGAGGTTTCCAGACCCAGGACCAACATCGTTCGCATTCCAGTAGATCAGCGGGCATGGTACTGGAGTGAATCGGGACAGACCACGATTTATACCGTCAGCGGCCCAAATTAGCGCTTTGCGAGGCTTTGCAAAACAGCCGGTATCGGGCTAGAATGCCCGCCCTTTATGTCGCCGGCAGCCATTCACGTGCCCGGTGTCCTCAAACTGCAAACGAGGTTAGTACTGAATGCCGCATATCAAGCTCAAAGAAAACGAGCCCTTCGACGTAGCCCTGCGACGCTTCAAGCGCTCCTGCGAAAAAGCGGGTGTTCTCGCTGAAGTCCGCAAGCGCGAGCACTATGAGAAACCCACCACTGTGCGCAAGCGCGCCGGTGCCGCCGCCGTCAAACGCCACCTGAAGAAGCTCTCCCGCGAAAACCGCAAGCGCGTGCGTCTGTACTAAGCTTATCTCCACTTCCGCAATGAGCGAAGACACACTCGCGCAAACCATCAGGGCGGCCATGAAGGCCGCCATGAAAGCCAAAGACAAAGACCGCCTGTCCACCATCCGCCTGATTCTGGCGGAGTTCAAACGCATTGAAGTCGACGAGCGCATCGAAATAGACGACGCCCGCGCGCTGGTCGTGCTGGATAAAATGGTCAAGCAGCGCCGCGATTCCGCCCAGCAGTACGGCGACGCCGGTCGCCAGGAACTGGCCGACCAGGAAAATGCCGAAATCACGGTAATCCAGGACTTCCTGCCCGCGCAACTCTCCGAAGCCGAACTGAACGCCCTGATCGACGCGGCGATCGCCGCCAGCGACACCAAGGGCATGGCCGCGATGGGCGCCGTCATGGCGCAACTCAAGCCGCAACTGCAGGGCCGCGCCGATGTCGGCGCCGTCAGCAAACTGGTGAAGCAGCGGTTGAACGCTGGCTGACGCCAGTTTTTATTCTTTCAAGCAGTTGGGGCGATCGGACCAGGATCGGGCCAGTCGAGCCGGGCCTGGTGGGGACAGCCCCGCTGCGCTCAGAAGGCTGAGATATTCGCTCCGCGAGGCTGTCCCCACCAGGCCCTCGATACGGTGCCACCCTGCTGGTCAACGACCAATCTACGGAACGAATCTTGCCCATCGATGTTAAAATCCTGGCGCTGCGGAGGCAAGGCAGGCATGCGGGGATGGCGAGGGTCCGTAGCGAATATCTCAGCCTTCTGAGCGTACGGGCCTCGCCATCCCTGCTTGCCGGCTCAATAACCATTCATCAAACACCGAACCTAAACATTTACCCACCCGCGTGGTTCAATAGCCACTCACCACGCCCCCACGAAAAGCACGAATGGCCGGACGTATACCGCAAGCGTTTCTGGATGACCTGCTGGACCGCGTCGACATCGTCGAGGTGATAGACCGCCGCGTCAAACTGAAAAAGACCGGCAAGAACTACTCCGCCCGCTGCCCCTTCCACGAAGAGCGCAGCCCCTCCTTCAGCGTCAATCCGGACAAGCAGTTTTACTACTGTTTCGGCTGCGGCGCGGGCGGGAACGCGCTGACATTCGTCATGGAATACGAAAACGTGGAATTCCCGCAGGCGGTGGAGGCGCTGGCCAGCAGTGCGGGCATGACCGTGCCTCGCGAGCCGGGCCGCGGCGGGCAGGGCCAGGCGCAACAGGAAGACAGCAATAAACCGCTGTACACCCTGATGGAGCAGGTTTCGCTCTACTACCAGCAACAACTGCGCAGCCACCCGCAAGCGCGGCGCGCGGTGGACTACCTGAAAGCGCGCGGCCTCTCGGGCGAAATCGCCAAACAATTCCAGCTCGGCTTTGCCCCGCCCGGCTGGGATAGCCTGCACAGTGGCCTGGGCGGCGGCGATGCACTGCGCGAGCTGCTGATAAAAGCGGGCATGCTGGTCAAGAATGAAGATGGCCGGGTTTACGACCGCTTCCGCGATCGCGTGATGTTCCCGATCCGCGACCGGCGCGGTCGCGTCATCGCCTTCGGCGGCCGGGTGCTGGGCGACGACAAACCCAAATACCTCAACTCCCCCGAAACCGATATTTTCCACAAGGGCCGCGAACTCTACGGGCTTTATGAGGCCCGCCAGGCGACCCGCAAGTTGGAGCGCATCCTGGTGGTGGAAGGCTACATGGACGTAATCGCCCTGGCGCAACACGGGATTCCCTACGCCACCGCCACGCTGGGCACAGCCACCAGCCACGCCCATCTGGAGCGGGTGTACCGCCTGTGCCCGGAAGTGGTGTTCTGTTTCGACGGCGACGACGCCGGGCGCAAGGCGGCATTTCGGGCGTTGGAGGCCACGCTGCCCAGCATGGAGGATGGTCGGCAAGCCCGGTTCCTGTTCCTGCCCGAGGGCCAGGACCCGGACGACGCCGTGCGCGCCGGTGGCCAGGCGAAGTTCGAGCAGTTGCTGGGCACCGCCGTGCCGCTGGAAACATTCCTGTTTGACTCCGTGGCGCAGGGGCTGGACCTCAGCTCGCTGGAGGGCCGTGCACGCATGAGCAAGCAGGCGCTGCCCTACATTCGCCTATTGCCCGAGGGCGTCTACCGCCAGTTGATGTTCCAGTCGCTGGCCGAACGCACCGGCCTGGAATTGAGCAGCCTGATGCTGCTGGAAGCGCCGCCCCTCCAGACCCATTACCAGCCGGAACCGGAGCATGCACTGCCGCCGGACGACTACGAGTATGACTACGAGAACGACAACGATCCGCTGGATGCAGGCGCACAGTACCGCGCGCCACAGCGCGAACCGCATGGCAATCAACAGGGTAAGCAGCAGGCGCCCAGCAAGGGCTATTCCAACCTGGCGCAGGCGGCCATCGCCCTGCTGTTGCACCAGCCCGGTATCGCGCGCCTCGCCAGCACGGAGTCCCTGGAGGGCGTCATCGGCGAAGATGCACAATTGTTACGCGACCTGTTGCAGTTGCTGCACCGCCGGCCCGATTCCAGCACCGCGATGCTGCTCGGCCACTGGTACGGCACCGACGAGGGTAAACTGCTGAGCCGCCTGGCCGGGCAGGAACGGCTCATTCCCGCCACCGGGATCGAGCAGCAATTCGTCGACACAATCGCGGCGCTGGCGCACCTGCCGCACCAGTCAAAATTGGCGGCGCAGGTCGACAAACTGAAACGCACCAACTACGCTGACATGAGCGAACTGGAAAAACAGCGACTCCGGGAACTGCTGCAGGAAAAACTGCAGCGCGACACGCAACGCAACAAACCCCGCGAGTAGGCTTCCAGCACGCGCTGCCAAGCAGGACTCCACCCCTAACTCCGCGCTTGATCCGGGTTGAATATGCCGGGAACAACCCCACATCATGCGAGCAACTTTTGGGGAATTCGTGGGTCGAATGACGCCACAAGCGCGAAGTTTCGCGACTTTCCTGTAGGTAACACGCTGGTTTCTGGTTATAATCGCCGGCTAATTTTTTCCCACATTTCAGGGTTTCTCCTCAATGACAGACGTCACGCAACAACAGTCACGCCTAAAAGACCTTATCGCGAAGGGCAAGGAACAGGGTTACCTGACCTACTCTGAGGTCAACGACCACCTGCCGCAGGACATCTCCGACCCGGACCAGGTCGAAGACATCATCCAGATGATCAACGACATGGGCATCCAGGTGTTTGAATCCGCACCCGACGCCGACGAGTTGTTGATGACCGAGGGCGACGCGTCCGCCGACGATATCGCCGCCGCCGAAGCCGCCGCCGCACTGGCCGCCGTGGAAACCGAAGCCGGCCGCACCACCGATCCGGTGCGCATGTACATGCGCGAAATGGGCACCGTCGAACTGCTGACCCGCGAGGGCGAAATCGTTATCGCCAAGCGCATCGAGGAAGGTATTCGCGAGATGCTGGCCGCCGTGGCCCTCTATCCTGGCGCGGTCAAGAGCGTGCTGGATGAGTATGACCTGGTCGCCAAGGAAGAGCGCCGCCTCGCCGACATTATCGTGGGCTACCTGGATCCGGCCGAGAACGTGCCGTCCGCCGCGGAAGTCGCCGACGCTGCCCCGCCCCCGGAAGACGATGAAGAGGAAGCCGAAACCGGGCCCGATCCGGTCGAGGCCAAGAAGCGCTTCACCGCCCTCAAGCGCCAGTACAACAAAACCGAAAAGTTGATTGCCGACAAGGGCCGTCTGGACAAAAACGCCATCAAGGAAATGGAGAAGCTGGGCGAGCTGTTCAAGTTTTTCAAGTTCACGCCGCGCATTTCCGACCCGCTCACCGACTCCCCGCGCAATGTGCTGGTCGCCCTGCGCGACCATGAACGCGAAATCATGCGCATTGCCATCAAGGTCTGTGGCATGCCGCGCAAGGATTTCATCACCTCTTTCCAGGGCTCCGAGACAGACCCCAGGTGGGTGAGCCGTTTCGCGCGCAAGAAGGATTACGGCCCCAAACTGCAGAATGAAAAGGACGAAATCCAGCGCCTGCAACGCCGCATCGCCCAGGTTGAGGAGAAGAGCGGCCTGACCGTCACCGAGATCAAGGAAATCAACCGCAACATGTCCATGGGCGAAGCCCGTGCACGGCGCGCGAAGAAAGAAATGGTCGAGGCCAACCTGCGCCTGGTGATCTCCATCGCCAAGAAATACACCAATCGCGGCCTGCAGTTCCTCGACCTGATCCAGGAAGGCAACATCGGCCTGATGAAGGCCGTGGACAAGTTCGAGTACCGCCGCGGCTACAAGTTCTCCACCTACGCCACCTGGTGGATTCGCCAGGCCATCACCCGCTCCATCGCCGACCAGGCGCGCACCATCCGTATTCCGGTGCACATGATCGAGACGATCAACAAGCTCAACCGCATTTCGCGCCAGATGCTGCAGGAGATGGGCCGCGAGCCCACGCCCGAGGAACTGGGCGAGCGCATGGACATGCCGGAAGACAAGGTGCGCAAGGTGCTCAAGATCGCCAAGGAGCCAATCTCCATGGAGACGCCGATCGGCGACGACGAAGATTCGCATCTGGGCGACTTCATCGAGGACCACACCATCCACTCACCCGTGGATGCGGCCACCGGACAGGGCCTGCAGGAAGCGACGAAGGAAGTACTCGCCGGCCTCACCGCCCGCGAAGCCAAGGTCTTGCGCATGCGCTTCGGTATCGACATGAATACCGACCACACGCTGGAAGAAGTCGGCAAACAGTTTGACGTGACGCGCGAGCGCATCCGCCAGATCGAAGCCAAGGCGTTGCGCAAGTTGCGCCATCCCACGCGCTCGGATTACCTGCGCAGCTTCCTGGACGAAAACTGATAGCGAAGTTCGCAACCGGAGGCAGTGAGTGAAGAAAACCAAAGTCGTCATCGTGGGGGGTGGCTTCGGTGGTATGTTCACTGCCAAAAAGTTGCAGAAGCTCTGCCGTGGCAACATCGACATCGAGCTGATCAGCAAGATCAATTATTTCGTCTTCCAGCCGCTGCTACCTGAAGTCGCGGCTGGCACCCTCAACCCGCAAGACGCCATCACCCCGCTGCGCACCCTGTTGAAAGGCGTGCATGTGCGCCTCGCCGAAGTCACCGGCGTGGATTTCGAAGCCAAACAAGTTATTTTGATGCAGGGCCAGAAGAAACTCCTGCAACGGGTGGACTACGACCACCTCGTCATCACCACCGGGCAAATCGCCAACCTTTCATTGTTTCCGGGCTTCGAGCACCACAGCCTGACGATGAAGGATTTGTCCGACGCCTACCGGCTGCGCAACCATGTGATCGAATGCATGGAAATGGCCGACGTCACCCGCTTCGCCGACATCAAGGAGCGCGCCCTCACGTTCGTGGTGGCAGGCGCCGGCTTCTCCGGCGTAGAGACGATGGGCGAGCTCACCGAGATGATCGAACGCATACTGCCGCAGTATCCCAACATCCAGCGCGCCGAGATCCGTCTGGTGATGATTCAGCTCGACAAGCGCGTGCTGCCCGAACTGCCCGAGCACCTCAGCGAATACACCCTTAAACAGCTGCAAAAACGCGGCGTGGACGTGTGGCTGAACACCGGTATCCGCTCGGCCACCCAGCAGGCGGTGTACACCAATGACGGCCGCTCGCTGAACACGCGCACCATCATCACCACGATTGGCAACGGCCCCTCGGCGTTCATCAAGTCGCTGCCCATCACGCTGGAGCGCGGGCGCATTCCGGTGAGCCGGGAACTGCAAGTGCAGAAACTGGAGAACGTGTGGGCGATTGGCGACGCCGCGCTGATTCCGCTGAATGCCGATGCCGACAAGCCGCTGTACGCGCCGCCCACCGCGCAGTTCGCGCAGGCGCAGGCAGAGACGCTGGCGGAAAACATTGTCAAATGCATGTACGGGCGCCCGCTGACACCGTTCCACTTCAAACCGGCCGGCATCATGGCCTCCTTGGGCGGCAACCGGGGCGCGGCCGAGGTGTATGGCATGCGCGTCACCGGCCTGCTCGCCTGGATCATCTGGCGCACGGCCTACATCGGCATGCTCCCGGGGTTCTCGACCAAGGTGCGCGTCGCGATCGATTGGCTGCTGGACCTGTTCATGCGCCGCACGATCGCGTACCTCGGCGACAGCGACCGCCCCGCCACCCGCTACATGGATTTTTCCACCGGTGAAGTCGTGCAACAGGCGAACGAGGTGCCCGCGGGTTTTTACGTTGTGCTCAGCGGCAGCGTGCAGCAGGACATGCAAACGTCCAGCGGCGAGAATAAGCAGTACACCCTGAAGGCCGGCGATAGCTGGGGCTCGAAAGCACTCAAGGAAGGCCGGCTCACGCACGGAAAGATCACCGCGCTGGAAGACACACGGCTGCTGTTGGTGCAGCGTGAGGATTTCCAACGCTTGCGCGGCGCCTTCGAACCGCTGAACGAACTGCTGGCGACGCGCGAACGCTAGTGCTGAACATGGACTTCAACCAACGCGTGGTGATCAACACCGCGCAGCGGGACTGGGTGGCAAGCCCCATGCCGGGTGTGATGCGCAAACCGCTGGCCCGTGAAGATGCAGAGCGCGGCCATGCCACCAGCATCGTGCGCTATGAGCCCGGCGCACGTTTCAGCGCCCACGACCATCCGCTGGGCGAGGAGATACTGGTGCTCGAAGGCGTGTTCTCCGATGAAACCGGCGATTACCCGGCAGGCACGTACTTTCGCAACCCGCAGGGATTTCGCCACGCGCCATTCAGCACCGAAGGCTGCGTGCTGCTGGTGAAACTGCACCAGTTCCAGGCGGACGACACGCAGCACGTGGTTATCGATACCCACCGCGAACCCTTCCGCCCCGGCACTGGCAATTTGCAGGTGCTGCCGCTGCACCAACACGGCAGCGAACAGGTGGCGCTGGTGCGCTGGCCCGCCGGTGAACGTTTTCAGCCACACACGCATTTCGGCGGCGAGGAGATCTATGTGATCTCGGGTGAACTGCAGGACGAGCATGGCACTTACCCCGAGGGCACGTGGATTCGCAGCCCGCATATGAGCCAGCACTTGCCGTTTGCCGAGAAGGAGACGCTGATCTGGGTGAAGGTCGGGCATTTACCCGTTGAGATACTCAACAGCTAGCGATTCCAGCCTGTGCATCCGGCGGGTTGTAATGGATACTGTGCCTCTCAGTAGAAGGAGAGCGAACCATGGGTTCACCCGCGCACACGCAGCGTTCTGACACTCCCGACGTTTACACGGCGCTGTCCACCTACGACAAGCCGGCGATACGCCGCTACCAGAAACACACCCGGATGGCCGACCTCTCCCACCTGCCAGGCACCTGGGGCGTGCCCTTTCTCGGCCACCTGTTCTGGCTGCTCAAGGATGTGCACGGCTGGATGGACAGGCAGTATCAGCAGTACGGACCGGTGTTTCGCGCCCGCACGCCACGACTGGACTCCGTATTCCTGCTGGGCCCCGAGGCGAACCAGCTCGTCTTTCAGAACGAGCAGGGCATCTTCTCCAACTTCCTCGCGTGGGACCAGGTGTTTGCAACGCTGTTCGACAACAACCTGCTGGAAAGGGATTTTGCCGACCACAAGGCCAACCGCCGTATCCTGCAGTCCGCTTTCAAGCGCCCGGCCATCGAGGGGCATATGCAACTGATGAACCCGATGTTGCGCGATGGCATCTTCAGCTGGCAGACCGGGCGCACGATCAAGGCCATGGATCACGTGAAGACGCTGCTGCTCAATACCGGCGCGCGCGTCTTCCTCGGCACGGAGGCCGCTCACGAATCGGACACACTCAACAGGGCATTCACGTCTGTGGTCGCCGCGACCGCAGACCCGTTCAAGCGCAAGGAGATCTGGTTTTCGCCGTACGCGCGAGGCCTGAAGGGACGGCAGATTCTTAACGACTACATGACGGACAATATTCCCCGCAGGCGCAACCAGCCGGGGCACGACCTGTTATCACAGTTCTGCCATCTCAGGGACGATGCGGGAGAACTGTTCAGTGACGAGGAAATCCGCGATCACATCGTATTCGTCTTGTTCGCGGCACACGACACTACAACAAGCGCCCTTAGCGCCATTCTCTACACGCTGGCGACAAACCAGGCCTGGCAGGACGAGCTGCGTGCGGAAATGCATGAACTGAACAAGGATGAACTGGAGTTTGACGACGTACCGCGCCTCAAGAAAACAGGCCTCACGCTGAAGGAAGCGCTGCGCATGTACCCGGCGCTGCCGGTGATGCCGCGCTACACCCTTGAGGAGTTTGAATTCAAGGGCCACCGCATCCCCGCCAATGCCATTGTCACGGTATCGTCGCTGTTTACTCACTATATGCCGGAGTACTGGACTGACCCGCGCACCTTTGATCCTTACCGCTTCTCCCCCGAACGCGCGGAGGAAAAGCAGGACTTTTTCCAGTACATCCCGTTCGGCGGTGGCGCGCACAAATGCCTGGGGATGCATTTTTCAGAAGTGCAGTCGAAAATGTTTCTTTTTCACCTGTTGAAGAACTTCAGGGTGAGCAAAGATCCCGCCATGACCCGATATCGCTACAACAACGTGCCGTTGACGTTTCCGACGGATGGATTGCCGTTGCGGTTTGACCGGTTGTGAGGTGAATGCGGCGCGTTTTGTACCTGAGCGCCGACAGGAAAAGCATGCGACAGGGTCTGGGCCGCACGGGCATTCTTATCTATAATGCGCGCTCTCTTTGGGGCCCATAGCTCAGTTGGTTAGAGCATCCGACTCATAATCGGCAGGTCGAAGGTTCAAGTCCTTCTGGGCCCACCACTTTCTATAAATATCATAGACTTATAACTGCTTAGAGCATCCGACTATTCTGGGGACATGGGTGACACTCATTGGCGGAGTCGGGGGTGTGATGCAATGGGCCGCTCGGGGTTCTGGGAAACTGGAATTCTGGGGTCCTGGGTCACTGCCACCGGACACCATGGACGACTGCTTTCTGGCGGAAGGGGACACACCGGGAGGGTCAATTTGGGCTAGCTTAACGACCCAAAACGCACCTACTTTGAGCAGGGATGGTTGGTCTCGTGGGGCGGTTTCAAAATATGTAGCTCAAAACCCACTTCTGTGCGGTCGCCGCTACGGTATTGAGGGTGTACGGTTTTATGCCCACCGCTGGACATTCACCGCGCACTGACTTCATTAAATGGTCTTTATTATTAGAAAGAATTAATCGGTGTTAAGCGAAGCGTAAATCATGGCAGGTGCGACAATCTTCCTTTGAAAAGAGCCTTTACGCTCGCAAGTAGCTTCTCCCAATCAGCATGCCCGAGCAGAACACGCTTGTAACCCAGAACAGGCTTCTCAATACAATTCCATGATAACCAAGCGAGAGGGATTACAATCAAGCTGGAGATTGCTGTATTGAAATATGGAGATTGCGCAGGGAAGCAATAGGCGACTGCCTGCTGAATGGGAAAGGCGTAAATATAAATGCCATATGAGATGTCACCGATTACGGCATCGGTACGTATTGTTTTTGTGGCGTAGGCGAGATAGAAAATCAGATAAATCAGTGCCGGAGGAAAAACATAGTTAAACCATTCCTGACCAAAGCAAAGGAAGGCAAGTCCCACTGCCAAAAGTGCGATTCGGTAGTCCAGAATAACTCTGTCTCGATTCAGGTATAGAAACACACCGAGAATAAAATATAGGGCCGGCCTAGCCCATGTGGGATGAACTCCCAACAGCGGGATGCTTTCAAAAGACATAACACCTACTGTGAATATCAAAAGCATCAGCGCGCTCCCTACTAGCTTGTTCAGCCTAAAGCCAACAAATGTCAGAGCAGCTAACGCCAAATAGCAACGTACTTCAACAGTGAGTGTCCACAGCGAGCCATTAACCGCAGGGCGATCGTTGCCCTCAAATACGCCAGGAAGCACCCACTGCATTTGCAGGAATGCCAAGGCGTTACCCAGGTAGGACCAAGTATCGGGATGGGCAAAATAATCGCTCAATGAAAGGGTCGTAAACGCCGGGCCGAGAAGGAAAATGGTTGCAAGCACACAGAATATCAGCGCGGGAAAAATGCGCAGCACACGAGAAAGGATGTAGTCGATCAACCCACGTTTGATCAAGCTAGCGGCGACTAGGAATCCGCTGATGGCAAAAAAGCCATATACCGCTATGTCCCCTATATATGTAGAGCCATGAAAAATTTGTCTCAATGGATCTCTTATACCCGAAGATTTATGAATAGCAAAACTATGGCCATAGAGAACCAGCCAGGCGAGCACTATTCGAATAGTCGTGAAGTTATTGTCTCGACTACCGTCATACTTGATCAAAGTATTTGGGATTGGCACATTATCTACCTGAATTCTTCTTTCAGATGCTGACGACCCTGGGTTCTTTTCCTGGATTTTGGGCCTTGTGTTGGTATGTTTAGATTCAACTATCCGTTGCTATATAAAGGTGGATTGGCGGTCAAGCATCCACACGCGTAAGTCACAAGGGCATCATTGAAGGTAGATCATGGTATTTTAAGCGACTAAACCTGAGCCTTTGAATGGTCTAGGGTTTAGGCCGCTCCGAGATGTTTAGCGTCGAAATTTAACTCATGAAGATTCACCGCAAACACCGCCCAACCGCAAGCGGAAATAAGCTTGTTGACACCAAGTGTTGCAATAACTTTGAGAGCTCGCGAGGTCATCACTGAAGGTCCATTGCATAGTTTAGCGCGTCCATTTATCAGCATACTAACTAGATGTAGGAGCGATTGGCATCAGCGATGTCGGTTAAATCGGGAAACATTGCGCTGGATCAATTGCTGGGTTCAAACTGAGCTCAAGGAAAGACCGAGGGGTATTGGTTTTAATTCTGCGGGTGATTTGTAACGAATGCTGAGAAAAGCCGGATGTCCGCTTGGTGGTTTTCCCCCGATTTAGTGGACACCTTAAAATGAGCGCAATCATGCGCACGGAGGTGTGGTTTTGCCCCGATTTATTGGACATCTTTGACACAATCCATACAGGGGGGTATGTTGATTCGAGGCTTGGTCGCCACGGAAGGTCGTAGCTGCCGATAATCATAATCAGGTTTGCAATGACCTCCGGTGCAAGCATTGCATGTAACAAGGAGAGTTGCCAATGCAATCACTCAACAAATACCTGCACGCACTCATTTTGGTGCCCAGCCTGCTTCTGACTGCCTGCAGCGACAATAATAATAGTAGTGATGCAACACCTGTAGAGGTAATGCCGGACTTCACCGCTGCGGACGCCTGGCTGGAAGAGTTTGTCGCCGCTGAGGAGCTTTTTCCTGGTTGCTCCATGATTATCGTGGACAAGCAGCAGGGCACCATCCACAAGAGTGCGTTCAGCGACCAGACGGAGGATTCCGTGGTGCTGGTGGCATCTATCAGCAAGGTGACTGCGGTGACCTTGTTGATGGCCCTGAACGAGGATGACAGCAACGTCGATTTCGACATTCAGAAACCGATCACGAGCTACCTGCCCTGGATGGGTGTAGGGACCCTGCCATTACCACTGAACATGTGGTTTCCAACCGCGCGGGCCTACCCGGGCACCCTGCATTTTTTTCTCAACCTCAAAATTACGCGCCTCACATTTGCCAGTTCCGTCCACAGAATACCTTGCAAGGTTGCGCCCAAACGCTATTTACCACCCTGCTTCCAGGCCTGCCCGGCTATCCGGCCAATACCTTGTTCAGATACGGTGGCAGTGCGTGGCAGATCTCCGGCGGGGTCGCCGAGCTGGTCGGCGGTGGAACCTGGGACCAGTTGTGGAATCAATACATCGCCGAACCCTGCGGTATCGAGGTGGCGAGGTACGGTAATCCCCTATCCGCAGCGGCAAGCTGGGATGGCAATCCGGACAGCCTGGTGAGGGCAGAGAATCCCAGTATCGAAGAGGGCATGATCAGCACTGACAGAGGATACACTTATCAAGCTCTCCAATTTATTGGGTCGATTCCTAACGCTGGCTAAAGCATATCTAAAACTGGAGAACTTGAAACCTATGAAGATTAATCAATGGCTCAACCAAGGCAAGTACCTAAAGAAGTTGGAAAGTACATCGCCAATAAATGAGTCGTCTAAAGTCACGCTTCATGTACTCAGATCGCTCCAGGAATGGAAGAGTAATGCTGAAGAGTTACGACCAGGCAATCAGTCTTTGCATTTGAGCATTCCCGCTCTCCTTAAGAACAAGTTGCTTAAAACCATATATTTTGGTGATGATCCAAGGATGGACAGCGAGGTGAAACTTCAACTAGACGAAGTCGGCAAGTTTCAGGCGCTTACGATTAAATCGCTCGGCCTAGATGCCGTGGAAAGGGCTGTCCTGGAAGTTTTGTCATTATATTCAAACAAGAAACAAAGGAACGAGCTAAGAATACTCGTAGCCGAACCATTCTCTGCATTATCGATGCAAATAAGAGGCCGCTTTGCGCGTGCAATTACTTCGGGTTACATGCCTAATTCTCCTGCCTCGCTTTTCCCAATTAGGCACATCGATTTACAAAGGATTGATTTGCCCGACGAGACGATGGATGTACTGCTTACAAGAGAAATATTTGAACATCTTACCGATTATCGAAAGGCGCTTGCAGAAGCGGCTAGAATATTGAAAAAAAGGTGGAATTCATTTATTTACATGCCCTTTTCATTGCAACACACATACTACGACCCAGAAAGCCACCCTTTCAGCCCAGGGTGATATTGAGCATCTGATGGAGCCTGAGTACCACGGAGATCCTTTAAGGCCAAGCGAAGGTATTCTTGTGTTCCAGATTCCCGGGTGGGATGTTCTCGAGGCCATACGCGCTTCCGGATTTTCCGATGCCGCCGTCTGCTATTTATCAAATCCTCAGGGAGGCATCGTCGGCAAGCACTACACTGGAATCTTTGTATTTGTGTGCCAAAAATAAGCGGTTACCCCGGTTTTGGTGAGTAAATTGCGCTCTGATTCCTCGCGGAGATATCCCGGCGCTTTCTGTCTCCTTTGGATGGTCGCGAACGGTTTCGACAAGTTAACTTTTCCAGGCTGCAGAAATCTAGCCTTGGATCTCAGAGGGCTGCCGCGCTCGCCTGAAAGGCCGCTCCCAGGTCAGACTGTGTCAAAACTCAGTGTTCATCTTGGTTCTGACAACTTAACTTTCTCAATCGAGCTAAATCCAGTCGGCGAGACTCACGCAACCGCCCTCCTCCATTCAGCAAACGCACGTACCCTGAGATTCCGATAATGTTGAGCCCTGACCAGGTGCCTGCCAAGATTGAATAGATTCTGCACCCCAGCATGGACACCAAGGAATCGCTGGGCTTGACTGACTGATTTGAACTTACGCATTCCTCACTCTGGCACCCTGGTGATTGCTCAACCCGGTTATTCGCATACCGGGAAGAGTCGTGGACTGCCTCGGGGATCATTTACCGCTTTGCAGCAGTTCCCCAGAAAACCAGAATTCCACCCGACGCACTCGACGACCTGACGAAAATTCTGTGGGTCCCGCCGAGTCGTCAGGTCCGTCGGGTAGATTCCGGGCTTGCTACCCCACTTTGTTTAGGGACAGATCACGGCTTTTAGTCCTGTTTCTGTTGTGCGGCCAATTGAGCGACTTTAATCGTGGTCTCCTAAACAACATAAATTTGGCCATCCCAAAAAGGCTCAATTAGGTACCATTCGTGTCAGACTACAATTCTGCATCGATCAATTATCTGCTGCCTTCAATGGCAGCAATAACCGCGCACAAGTTCTCGCGCATGGCATCCTCGGAAGCTATTTGTCCGAATGAACTTGAAAATTTCAGGCTCACATCCAAACCGCTTGGAACTTGTTCAAAAATTGCTACGAATTGAGCATCATCTTGACTGTTTCGGCCCGCGATTACCTTGTTAGATGCAACCAGCAACCCACCTTCACGATCCATGGTCGCAATGTTCAGTCCATCTTGAGCAAGCTTTTTGCTTGCGCGAGTCATGGCCTCAGCCTTGGGAACTCCCGCAACAATCGCATGCGTCCTATAGTCTTTTCCGCTCAGACTTATTGCAGAACCTTCGATTTTGAAGTTTTTAACGCACTCTCTTGTATCAGTCGAGGCTCCTCCAGCAGATGAACTGGAGTTTTGAGTTTGCATCGTGCCAGTACAGCCAGTGAGCAGTACCCATGCCGCGCCGAAAATTGAGACCATAATTACTTTTTTCATACAACCCCTTATTATTTTGCTGAGTTTAAAATCGATCCCCAGTCGAACACCTTGCCATCAGCGGATGGGAGCAAGCTGTGACAAGCAAGGACAACCAGAAGGTAAAGGATTTTCATGGTGCGGCTCTTCCTTGAACAGTGACGGGCACAGGCTGAAGGCGAAGCCGATCAGCGCCATCGCCAAAAATTGTTATTTGATTAAGTGAAGCACACTATCTTTAGGTTATCAAATCAATAGTGGAAAATAATTTTCCCTGGCAGACGAATGCCGCGCTCGCCTGAAAGGCCGGTCCCAGGTGACTGCGGTTCGCCGCTCGCGTCCAACGTTCTGCTATTGGAAAACGCGCACTCGACGTCTCCAGAAATCCAAAATTCCAGAATTCCAGAAACCGCAGATTCCCGGCCTACTCCCATCTGACGCTCGCCTCGGAAATCCCCCCGAGCCAATATGCGGCTCTCTCCTCAGGCCCAGATCGGCCACCTCTCGGCAAATCCTGGGCAGGGGCATGGGTGAGGTCATGGGGTGAGTCGGCGGAGTGCCTGAAGCACAGGGGTGGTGAAGCGAAACTGACCATTCAATTCGCCTAGCCATTCAAGTTTCCATGTCATCGGCAACCCAACTGCACGGGCGGCCTCACCCTTCCCACAAAATCACAAACAACCCGACGCACTCGACGCACCCGTCGCCAAATGAACGACAGTAGACCATGCGGGTTATGACCTGCGTCGAGTGCGTCAGGTTCGTCGAGTATTCCTTGATAAAGTTTGCCCCGGGGTAAGTCCCCCTTTGATGCTGCATTCAACATCAGGTCTGCACGGAAACTTTTTGAGATTTTATTAAACCCCTCACCCGAAATTCCGGGATGATGATCGAGATCTATCCAGAGTGCCCCAGGTTGTGCGTCTGTGGATCACTTCTATCATGGCATTACCCCAGCCATGCCCAGAGTTGTTCACTTACCTAGGCACATTCTGGGGGACAGAGGGAAGGGCTGTGCAGGGTTGCGGCGAGATAGAAAAGTTTGTGCGGAAGTGCGAGGGGCATTCCCCGCTTACATAAAAGGAGAGTACAGCCTTCCTTGGCCGCGCTCCTCGACATTATCGTCACGTGTAAAAAGTCAATTCTATAAACGAAAGTTTAGAAAGATCGTGTATATCCAGAAAGTGTGACCTAAGTCCGTTTTGAGCCGCCTTGTGACAGCACAGCTATCAATCGATAAATGACCTCTACGGACAAAACCTGACATTCAGGCCAGCTAATCTTTCCACTTATTCTAGAATCCAATCGTACGAGGGGCATCACTACCCTCCCAAAAAATCACTGATGAACCCGACGCACTCGACGACCTGACGGGATCCAGGCACTGCGAACGTCGAGTCGTCAGGTACGTCGGGTATTTCTGTGGCTTGCTACCCCACCCTGTTTGGGGATCACACCTGGGCTCTGGGGCTTCTGGGGTTCTGCCGTTAGAGATGTCATCATGAGCAAACGGCCCCCGAAAGAGCCCTGCGCTTGCTATCAAAACAGTTGGGGCGGGTGGACGGCTTCGATATTGAATGGCTTAAGCGTGTTTCATTCTGCGGCGTCGACTGTAACCAAGAGCTATGAGGGAGAGTCCCATCAGAGGTAACGTGGCAGGGACAGGGGCCTCCGTTGGGGGCTCCTCATCCAAATCCCGATAAAACCACCCTCCCAACCATGAGTACTGATCATCACGATCTAAATCAAAAAGGGAAGTTACATAATCACAACACCAGAAAAGATTGGAACCCGCTTGGGGCCTAAGCGCTGTGCCTCTATTCGTCGTGCTGCGCGCCCAACCGATTAGGGCTTCGTGATAGGACAAGTTTAATGTGCTCGCAAACCCTGCGGCAGTGAACAATGGGTAAACGGTATAGAGGGGTAGATATAAGTCTTGGTCAGGGCCTGGGCCTAAAAGCGTCTGACCGATGATGAAGTTGAAAAGGGAATTCGTGTCCTCCACCGACGCCCATGTCCACGACTGCATATTAGGCTGTGCTCCCAGAGCGTCGGCATTACAGTTGCCTGTCGAGCTATCGCAGACGCCAGAGATATCGTTCCAAGTGAGATTGACGAAATCAACAGGCTGTAACCACTCCCTCCCATCGACGGTGACGGGCATAGCACCTGCCGATCCAGCCCAGCCAAACGCCAGCACTACCAATAACCTACCAATTAACCTTGACATCCTTTTTCTCCGAGAATTTATCCGTTCTCACAGTAGAGAGGTAAAATGCAGACAATGTCAATGGTATCGAGGTGAAGTAGGCAGTTGGCTACAGTCAGGTGGGGCAGACGACTCCCCGTCAACCCACAACTTACTGGTTTTAGGCGGCCGCGTGTTATACGGTCGGGTCCGTATACTTAACCGTCCGGCAAAGGAAAAGAAATGCAGACTGTCTTTAGCCACATAGTTCAAAAGCGATTTTCTCAGGTGAACGAAGATGTCGCCACCGATGCGCTTGCATTTATCCTTCATTCCAGCGAGTCCGCACGAAATGGCATGATTAAACTTCTTCGCGGCATAGTTCCAAACATGCCGGACCTCCAATTTCGTACTCAGCAGACTGAGGGCGGTATACGCCCAGACATGTGGGGATATGATCAAAAGCAAGCCGCGAGTCTTCCATTGAAAACAAGTTTTGGGCAGGTTTGACTGAGAATCAGCCTATCCCGCACCTGAAGAAGTTAGCCGATTATGAACAACCAACTGTACTCCTGGTGGTAGTGCCGGAAGCACGCGAACAGACTCTGTGGCGTGAACTTAGCCGTAGACTTAGTAATGACAACATTACTGCAATAAATAGAGAAAATAGCGCTGGAATCGTTCAAAGCATCACGACGGAGTGTGGCCCGATACTCGCGCTCACATCATGGAGCAAGTTGCTATCAGCCCTGGAGCTTGAAGTCGCAGATGATAGAGCCGCAAGTGATCTTCTTCAGTTGAGGGCGCTATGCGAAGCTGCTGATAGTGAGGCTTTCTTGCCAGTATCTTCAGAAGAGCTCTCAGATCAACGTGCGCCAGCATTCATCCTGCAATTGAATACCGTAGTGCAGGCTGCGGTAGAGTTGGCGATCACGGAAGGTGTGTTAAGTATCAAACGTCTCAATCCGCAGGCATCCTGGGATCGAATCGGACGCTATGCAAGATTGTCGGGTGAGCAAGGTGTTGGGATGTGGATTGGAATTCATTTCGGACTATGGAAAAAGCATGGCGGAACCCCGATTTGGTTGTTTTTTTCGCAAGAATCATTTAGCCGTTCTGCCGAAGTGCGACCCTTGCTCGAACCTTGGGCTTCAAAGGAAGGTGTTTTTACTATCTACCAAAATGGCGACTATGCCGGTTGCCATTGACATCGAGTGGTGTTGGCAAGGGCAGTCATCAGAAAGATTGTGGATCGTCTAAAGGAATTGCAGAGGTTTTGTCCAGCCTTAACCCGAAACCGACAGGCTCCGAGAATTCATAATTCGAGACTGTAAAAATTTCTATGTAACCGCCTGAGTTAGACATAGTTGATCAGCCGGTCTTCGAAGTCGATCATAAACCGGTTGAGTGCTGCTTTCCAATTCCGGATCGGCATCGTCCATTTCTTTGATGCCTCCCTGATTGCCAGATACCACGCGGCAAATCCTGAGCGGGGCATGGGTGAGGTCATGGGGCGAATCGGCGAGGCACCTGGGAGCGCGGGGTGGCTAAGGGCGACGATCAAGCCACCACTTTTTGGCTTTATTATTTCTTAGGGTGCCGGCGGCAGGTAGGAAAGCGTCTGGCGGATCATGTCGTCAACATACCCAATAGCAGCGTTCATGCTCGGGCGGTAGAGCGTCGGGTGTGCACACTGGTTGCGCAGGGATAGCTGGCCATCAAGCTATTCACGGTTGCGCTGTAGTTATGAATTTCACGTCCTTCCTACAGTCAAGAACTGAGCCTCAGCATACGTCTCTTTCAGATCCGCGAGGTCACTTGAATGTCCATTTGTGCGATAGATCGAATGTCCGCTTCATGCTTCTGAAAACATACTTCCGAGAACACATGAAAATGTCCGGCCCAAGCAAGTACGATTCCGGATCTGTACAACTTCCATTCGAGGCAAGAGATAGCCTCGCCGAAATAATCCTGCACGTCGACTGGTGTGCCCGATAGGCCCTTGGAGAGATCCTCCAAAAGCACAATTCGTGAGGCGGCACTTTCGTGCTTCGATAACGCATTGTGTGCCGCTCGGCGGGCCTTGCTAACCCGAGCGGTCCAATCTTCCAGCCCCATGGGTCAATCCTTCGGACTGAGGAGGTGCTCCCGGAGAGCCTTGAACAACTTCTCGTACACCTCGGCGTTCTCGGTTTCTGGAAGGTGAAGCTGAATATTGATTGCAATTTGCGGCGTAAGATTTGGGGCAGCGAGAATCGTCAGCAACGGCGGGATCACCGTTACCGCTTCATTT
>JADJAL010000046.1 GCA_016704305.1 Haliea sp.
GTGATTCTTACCCGCTTCAGTAATGCGCCAACCACCCTGGGTGTCCGGATCCTGTCTGGATCAGGGATTCCATCGGATAGCCCGGTCGGGTTTCGCAGCGCGGCCGGCCCGCAGGATTCCGCGGTGCGGTACATCATTTCGTTTTCTTACCACCACCGCGCGTCCCCACATGGGCGTGAAGGAATCTGCCGGGTTGCTCATGCGGCCCGCCAGTAGGTAAAGCCGCCACCAATATTACCCTGGTAATACCACGCAATAACCTGCGCTTTTTTGGCCTGCCAGCGTTTGAACAACCCGCTCTTGCTCATGGTGTTCATCAGCCAGATGGGGGCGTTTTCACTGGTGATGCCGCGAAAACACGTGGCGTCGACATGCGGCGCGCCGCCACCGGAGCACGGCCCCTGCAAATTGAACAGCATGGATTCAGGCTCGGCGTAATCCGCATTCCAGTAATTGCGCGCCAGTTCGATAAATCGCGCATTCAGGAAACAATCCTGGCTTTCGGGATACAGGCAGACACCGAAGTCGCTGAAGTAGCCGCGAAACACCGGGCTGAGAAACATGTCCAGCGTGGGTTCCACGCCCTCCGGCAGTCCGCCGGATACCGTCGCGATCAATTCCTCTGCGCTATTGAAGTGTTGCGCCAGAATCAGCTTGAACGGGCCGTTGTTGCGCACCACGTCCAGCATGCGACGGTGCTGGTCTTCGCTGTAGGCACCTTCGATGACTTGCGGTTCCGCGATGGGGCGCATCACGCTTGGCGGTGTTTTGTCCACCGTTTGTTCCTCTGCGCGGCACCGGTCATCCGGCAGCGGTGGCGGCCAGTTTGCAGGTGAAAAGTCCGCCATCACCCCGAGCGCCTCTGCTGTTTCCTGCAGGTGCAGCGCGTACCAGGCGTGCGTGCGGCATCGCGTCGAACACCACCAGGTCGGCGCCGACGCGCCTGCGCGGCGCAGCGCCCGGTGGAAATTCGTGGTGGCACTGAGCACCGCGTCGCGCGTGCCGGAGAGCAGCAGAACCGGCGGGAAGCCGGACATGTCGCTCAACACGGGCGAGACCAGTGGATCGTGCGCGTCGGCGCCGCCGAGATAGGCGCGCACTTCGCTCCATCTCATGGTCCAGTGGAAACTGTTAGTGGCCGAAGAAGCCGTTCAAAGTAAAGATCTCGCAGGTGTCGCCGAAATCGATCAGGTCGCCGCCGGCCGAGAACACGCCGGCGCAGGCGGGCATCGGCAATCCCGCTTTCGCAATGCGCGCCAGTAACTGGCCTGTGATAAAGCCGCCGGCGGAACTGCCGTAAACGCCGATATGCTCGGGAGAGTGTGATGTCAGTGCATCCGATACACCGCCAGCGCGTCGTCCACCGCTGCCGGGTAGGGTGTTCCGGTGCCAGCCGATAGTCCACTGCAAATTACCGGAATGCCGGTGATATTGGCTATCGGGATCGCTCCACCAGGTTGCCGGAGCCGACGACAAAGCCACCGCCATGAAAATTGAGCAGGACTTTGCCGCGGTTTTCTTCCGCCAGCGACAGCGGCACGACGCGATGGCAGCGCACACCGGCAATGTCCACCTCGTCAATGTTGACCGGAACATCTGCCGCGTCGCTGGTTGAGCGCGGCGAAGGCGGGCGCGGTCACCTCGCGGGTTGTCCACATAGGCACCGGTTCGGCGGCGGGTCGGTGCCCCACAAATCCTGCGAAATGTAGTGTTGCGCCTCGGGGGCTGAGAGTGCCTGGCACCGCACCAGGTTGCCACTAGATTTACCGTTCCACTGGCGTCAATGTCTAACTCATCAGGTCGCACTCCAGTGGGCGAAAACGGCCATTTGTTCAGGTCACCTGAACGACTTCGATCAGATGCCCTTCCGGATCGCTGAAATCCGACCATGACGCCGTGCTCCGGATCATCCCGCACGGGGTCGACGATCTTGCCTCCGGCGTCCACCGCGCGCTGCACGAAGCTGCCACATCGTCGGTCTGGAACCCAGTATCACATCGCCCGGCGCGCCCTCGTCATCCATGAAGTTGAGCAGGACAAACATGGCGGCGCCCCTCGCCTGTGGTATTGAACATGATTTCGCGGATGGGGCGTCCGGCAATCGACGCTTCAACCCTGGCCAGTTCGGTCAGGCCGCAGACATCGGTATAAAACCGGGCTGACTTCTCCAGATCCCGGACGAGCAATTTGGTGAAGCCAAAATGTGCCTTGGAGTGTTGTGACATGGTAACCTCGGGCGTGTCTTTCTAATTAACTTATATATAAGATATGATGCAAAATATATAAGGTGCCCGCGATAGTCAAGCCTTAAAGTATTCTCGAACTCGCGCAGCAACTGAAAAAGGCGTAACAAGGGGCAACACAATAAAATATACGGAGATCAACGTTAATGCATTCAGCCCAGACTTCCAGCCAAACCCTCATTGATACCTGCGCCGTTCACTGCCAGGCATCCCCATAAACTGGCCATCAAACACGGTGCGCGCTGCTGGACATATGCGCGTTTTACGACGTCTGCGCGCGGGTGGCAGGTGGCATGCAGCGGCTGGGTACTGCTCCGGGCGACCGCATCGCAATCCTATCGAGGAATTCCAGTGCGTTTGCCAGCAGTCGCTACGCGGTTGCGGCCACCGGCGCCGTACTTTGTGCCCGGTTAACTTCATGCTGAACGCCCACGAAGCTGCCTATATTCTCAATCACAGCGGAGCGCGCCTGCTGCTGGTGGGCAAAACAAGTGTCCAAGGCCCAGGCGCTCGCGGCCTTGTGTCCCACTATTGAGATGATGATCTGGCTGAGGAGCGAAGGGACTGCCCACGCCGCGGGATGATGCCGTTCTCCGCCCTTGTCATCCGGCCAGGCGTTCACACCCGTTGATGCGCTCGGTGCAGCGGACCCTGCGCAGATTATTTACACCAGCGGGACCGAATCAGCGCCCAAGGGCGCGGTGCTCAGTCATGCCGCGATTATCTGGCAATACGGTAGCTGCCGGTGGATGCCGAAATAGCGCACGACACGCATTTACATTCGATGCCGCTGTATCACCGCGCACAGCTGGACTGCTTTCTCGGCCCCTCCATCCAGGCCGGCGGTAGCAACATCATTACCGATGATCCCAGCCCGGATAACCTGCACGGCTGTTGAGCCGAGGAGCGCATCAGCGCATTTTTTGCGCCGCCCACGGGTGTGGATTTCCTGCTCAACGCGCCCGCGTTTGCGCAGACCGACTTGTCCAACCTGCGCAAAGGCTACTACGGCGCCTCGATCATGCCGGTCGAGATCATGAAAAAGATGCAACAGAACATCCCGCAAATTCGCCTGTGGAATCTGTACGGCCAGACGGAAATCGCGCCGGTGGCAACAATACTCAAGCCGGAGGATCAATTGCGCAAACCCGGCTCGGCGGGCAAGCCTGTCCTGCATGTGGAGACTCGCGTGGTAGATGGCGATGGCGCTGACGTTGCCGTGGGAGAAATCGGCGAGGTGGTGCATCGCTCTCCGCAACTGCTCCGCGAGTATTACAAGGATCCAGAGCGCACGGCCCAGGCGTTCTCAGGAGGATGGTTTCACAGCGGTGACCTGGCCACGATTGACGACGAAGGCTATATCACGATTGTGGATCGCAAGAAGGACATGATCAAAACGGGTGGCGAGAATGTGTCGGGCCGGGAAGTCGAGGAGGTCATCTACCAGTTTGCGGATGTCGCGGAGGTGGCGGTGATCGGCCTTCCTCACCACCACTGGGTGGAAGCGGTCACGGCGGTGGTGGTGATAAGGCCGGGCGGTATCGCAGCGGAAGACCAGCTTATCGGCCATTGCGCCGCCAGGCTGGCGGGCTTCAAAGTGCCGAAGAAAATACTGTTTGTCGATGAGTTGCCGCGCAATCCATCGGGCAAGATCCTGAAGCGAGACTTGCGCGACAGGCATGCAAGCGCCTTTGACGACGCTTAGCCCTCTGGCGATGTTGGGAAGATAGCAGCGACAGGACAAAACGCAGTAAATGATTTGTTATCACCTGTCGCGTGGTGATTGTCACTGGTGGTGCGCACGGCATTGGATTGGCGCTGGTGGACGGTTATGCGACAGCGGGTATCAACGCCCCGTGAAACGCGGCGGACGCCGTTCGCTGAACGCCTGCACCGCCTCGCGATGATCCTCCGTGGTATGCATCAGTGCCTGCACCGCTGCGGAGGTTTCCAGCAGCGGGGCCAGTGCGCCGGTGCGGGCCTGCCACAGCAAGCGCTTGGCCTGTTGCACCGCCTGCGGCGGATTGGCCGCGATGCGCGCCGCCAGTGCCTGCGCTTCCGCGAACAACTGTTCGTCCGGTACCACGCGCGAGACCAGCCCGCAGGCCAGCGCCTCGTCGGCACTGAGCGTGTCGCCGGTGAGCGTCATCTCGGCCGCTTTCGAAAAACCCACCACGCGTTGCAGCAACCATGCTCCGCCGTCGCCGGGAATCAGCCCCAGCTTCACGAAGTTTTCGGCAAAGCGCGCACTCTGCGCGGCGATGCGGATGTCGCACATGCACGCCAGGTCGCAACCGGCGCCCATCGCCGCGCCGTTCACGGCGGCGATCACCGGGGTTTTCAATTGCTCGAACAACAGCGGAATGCGTTGTATGCCGCGCTGGTAATTGCCGGGCGTTTGCGCCGGGTCCGCGCTCGCCAGGCTGTTCGGCGAGTCGGGCAGCATGGTCCTGAGATTGCCACCCGAGGAAAAGGATTTCCCCGCGCCGGTGAGGATGATCACGCGCACGTCGGGATCGGCGTCCGCGGCGGCGAGCGCAGCCACCAGCGCGTCCACCATCGGCAGGTCGGAGATGGGGTTGTGCAGTTCCGGTACGTTCAGGGTGAGGGTGGCGATGCCATCGCCGGTAGCGGTCAAGACGCGTGTCATGGTTTACCTGCCTGTTTTGTGTGTTGGGTAGCCGTTTTGGTTGTCACTCGCATTTTCGTTCACCGATGGGCATCGCGAGAACTCTCTCCAGCAGCAACGGTTGATCGGTCATGATGGCGTCCACGCCCAGGTCGATCATGCGCAGCATCTCCTCGCAGCTATTGATCGTCCACACCTGTACCGCGAGGTTTGCCGCATGGCTGTCCGCCACGAAATCGGGGGTCACCACTTCCAGGAAAAAATCATCCGGTATCTGCTCGCCGATCTGGCTGGTGTCAGGCGGCACCTGGAACGCGATGTGCTCCGGCACGGGTGGCATAACGCCGTCGCCGATCGCGCCCAATACCAGTATCGTGCCCTGGTCCAGCGGCACGGAGGTGTAGACACACGGCGCAACGGCCTTGAAGTTATTCGCGGCCTCGTCGACGAATGAGGCGGCGATCACGTCGGTGAATCTTCCGTAACGCCGCAGTACGTCGGCGATCTGCTGTTCATAATCGCCCTCGCCGTCCAGATCGGGTTTCAGCTCGATATTGATCAGGTTGTGCGGAAAGCGAGCGAGGGCCTCCTCCAGGGTCGGAATGCGGAAATCCTCCGCGCTATACCCCGGCGGTGGCGCCTTGTCGCCGGTGGCGATGCCGCGAAAGCTGTAATCGGCATCAGGTCGGTCGTGCGGCGTCCCGGCGCCGGTGACAAACCAGTAGGCCGCATCCAGCGCGCGCAGCTCGGCCAGTGTCATGTCCACCACATTGCCCTGGCCGTTGGTGGTGCGATCGACATCGAGGTCATGCAGGATGACCAGTTGGTTGTCCTTCGTCTGGTAGACATCCATTTCCAGTACATCGGCGCCCGCCCTGGCCGCCTCCGCGTAGGCATACAGCGTGTTCTCCGGAAAATCCGTGACGCCGCCGCGATGGGCGAAATTCAGCGGGTCCCCGCCATTCACCAGCCAGGGGTTCGGATCCTTGGAGAAGGGCATGTCGCACGCCGTGTCATCGTTGGCGATGGTGCCGGTGATGTCCACTGCAGTGGGCGTGGCGTTGCCTGATGCGTTGATGCTGAGCGTGAACGTCTCCGCCGCTTCCTCGTCGCCATCGCCAATCAGGTCGACACTGATCCACCCCTCGATTGCGCCAGCCGGAATGTCGATTCGCCCGGACGTTTGCAGGTAATCCTCGTCCGCAGTGGCGGTGCCGGCTGATGTCTCGTAGGTGACGGCAATCGATTGCGACTGTGGCTCGGTCAGGGTGACCCGGAAGGAGAGTTGCGGCATTTCTCCGGCCGCACCCTCTGGCGCGGCAGTGGGGACCACAGTCAGCGAAGACGGTACTGTCGGCTGGTTATCCGAGCCGTTTGAACACCCTAGCATCAGTGTGCAAACGACCAGTACTGCGCCCGCGTACAGCTTTTTCATAGTGACCTCGTATGGTGGGGAATTGGAGAGACAGGATACACAATAGCTGAAAAACATGGCGTGATTATTACGCTGCGCAGGTACAGTTTGCCAACAGGCCTGACTCCTGCATAGCGAAAAAGAGAGTCAACCCGGGAAGTTATACGCGACAGCAATTGGCTCCTTCAGCTGCCAGTGCCGCATGCCGTGATGCTTCCATGAGAGTGGGAAGTCAGGGCAACACAAACCACAGTAACGCCGGCAACGTGGCGAAGCTCAGCAACGTGGAGACCATCACCGCGCCGGCCACTTCCTCGGGTGATTTGCGGTAGCGGACGGCGAGCAGGTAATTGAATACCGCCACCGGCATGGTGGCCTGGATGATCAGCACGCCGCGCAGCACGCCGGTCAGGCCCAGAATCTCCGCCACCAGCCAGCCAGCCCCAAAGCCCAGTAGCAGGCGCAGCGACCCGAGCTTCAGCGCCTTGAGCGCATACTTGCGGTTGATGCCCGCCAGCGAAACCCCGAGCGCCAGCAGCATCAGCGGGATGCTGAGGTTCCCCAGCATCGACACTGTGTTCTGCAGCCACGCGGGCAATTGCCAGTCGAACGCGATGAGCAGCACCGATAACAGGCCGGCGTACACCACCGGGGAGCGCAGCGCCACCGATGGCAGAATGGCCGCTGAGTATTGCAACACCCAGCGTGAACTGCGCCACCGATATGATCATGAAAATCGTCAGTGCCACCGCCAGGCCCTGCTCGCCAAAAGCGAACAACGCCAGCGGCAGGCCCATGTTGCCGGTGTTGGGAAAGACCAGCGATGGCAGGTAATTGCGCCAGGGCAGCCCCTGCATCCGGCACAGCATGATGGCGAGCGCAGCGGTGAGCAGCAGCAGGAGAATAACCGCCAGCGCAATGTCCCCCGAGCAATTGCAGCGAGACATCGACTTTGCCGAGCGTGCCCACGATCAGGCAGGGCGCGCCCACCCACATCACCAGGCGGGTGATGAACTCGTTCTCAAACCCCTGCCCCGAGAGAGCCCACGCCGCCCAGCGCCGCGCAGATGAATACAGGTGCGATGATCGCGAGGATTTCAGGAATCACCGGGCACTACGTTTTGTTGTGTAAAGCAGCACCTCAATATCAACTTCGCACTGTTAACGACGCCAGATAGGCGAAGCTCGCCTCCAGTTCTTCCAGCACCGGTGCCGGAAACGGCGCTTCCTGTTCGATAAAGCACGCGGCCACGCCGGCGCGCGTGGCCGCAGCCAGCACGGCCGGCCAGTCGACGATGCCGCCGCCGAGGTGGATCCCCGCCAGTTGCAAGCCGGTGCCGCCGGGTTCGGCGCGGGTCAGGTCCTTGAGGTGCAGCAGCGCGATGCGATTGCCATGGCGGTTAAGGAAATCCACAGGATCGAAACCGGCGTTGGCGATCCAGCCGCAATCCAGCTCAAACGCCACGTGCTCGGGATCGGTCGGGGCCAGCAGGTGCTCGTGCACGCGGTCTTGCCCTCGAAGGTTTTGAATTCGAAGCCGTGGTTGTGGTACACCAGTTGCAACCCGGCGGGGTGCAGCTCGCCACCGATGCGGTTCAGTTGCGCGGCGTTCCAACGCCAGTCCTCCAGCGTGAGGGTGTGCATCAGGTCGCCAAACGCACTTTCCATGGAACCCTGTTCAGCGGCCTGCATATACCGCGCGTTGTCCTCCACCCACGGCGCGGTGCACACCACATAGCGCACGCCGAGCGCTTTCATCTCGGCAATCAAAGGCGCCAGCTCACCGAGGAGAAACGGCAGCGGAACATGGGCGCTCAGGCACTCCATGCCCACGGCGTCCAGCGCGGTGCGCAACTGCACCGGGTCGAGATTGGTGGCGAAGTTGGCCGCCTCCACCGTGCGGCATCCCATCGCCGCCAGCGCGCGCAGGGTGCCGGGAAGATCCTTGTCGAGTTCGTCCTTGACGCTGTACAGCTGCAGGCCGATAACGGGCGAGGAGGGGGCTTCAGGTGAGCGTTGCGTCATGCGGCACTTTCCAGACACGATTTTTAGCTGCCAGTGTCGCCCGTGTTTCGCGCTGGTACAAGCCGCTATCGCAAAGCGCTTTGCGAGAGAACATCGTGTTGCATTGCAAGAGCGCTTTGCAAAAGGCAGGCAGGGCGCACTGTGTAATCCCGCGTAAGGACATGGCAAACAAGGCACCCAAGTACGCTATATTGCGAACGCCATGCTGCAGATCGCATGCCAGGCCACTGGCATGCGCGAATCCACCTATTGAGGAGAGCTTGTAATGGAAACCATCGTCATTGAGTACCCGCGTCCCGAGGTGGCAATACTGCGCCTGAATCGCCCCGACTGCCTGAACGCGCTGTCCTGGCAGTTGGTGAGTGAACTGCACGCGGCACTGGATGAGATCAATGCCAACAATCGCTGCCGCGTGGTGGTGCTGACCGGCGCGGGCAAGGGCTTTTGCGCCGGGCTGGACCTGCGCGACCAGGGCAACCCCGGCGAGATCGTGGCCGGCCTGCCGCCCGGTCCACAGGCCGGATTGATCGCACAGAACCATATGGCCAGCCTGATCCCGCACCTGCGCCGTATCCAGCAGCCGCTGATTGCCGCGATCAACGGCGCGGCCTATGGCGGCGGGCTGGCGCTCGCACTGGGTTGCGATATTCGCATCGCCGCGCACTCCGCCCGCCTGTGCGTGCAGTTTATTCGCCTCGGTGTTTCCGGCTGTGACATCGGCGTCAGCTACATGCTGCCCCGTTTGATCGGTGCGTCGCGTGCGCACGACCTGATGCTGAGCGCGCGCGTGGTCGACGCCGATGAAGCCGAACGCTATGGCCTCGTCACGCGAGTGGTCGCTGACGAGCACCTTCATGCTGCCGCGCTGGCGCTGGCCGACCAACTGTGTGATTTTTCGCCCTTCGGCGTGCTCGCCACCAAGCAGGTGATGTGGGCGAACCTCGACACGCCAAACCTGGAAGCGGCGATCCAGTTGGAAAATCGCAACCAGATCATGGCGGGACTCTCCGGCGATGCGGAAGAGGCGGGCCGGGCGTTTTTCGAGAAGCGCACGCCGCGCTGGTCGCACGAGCGCGGGCGGGAATCTCACACGGGTGAAACGCCCTGCGCGGAGCCGCTCGCCGGTGCTGTGGAACGCTGTTGGGTTGCTATCTCGCGCCAGCCAGTAGCTTCCAAGCGGCGGCGTACGGCGCATGGCCAGAAGCACGCTTTTAAAAAGCACCCGCCAACCAATGAGTAAAGTAGTAATAAACCCAGCAAGGCTACGATGCCATTCACCCATAGCCCCCACCTTGCGGAATAACCCGGTGGGAACTCTGCCGGGCCAAGAGTCCGCAAAAACATCGAGTACTGCCACGAAGAGTATGTGGCAGCACCAGCGCCAAGCGCGATAAATGCCAGCCCGATATAAAATGTTAATGCAGTTTGCTCTGTGCTTTCAGTTGCCGGCGAAATGGCATGAATGAGAAGACCTGAACGCTCGACTACAAATCCGAAAGCGATCAAAGACAGGCTGGTTCGATTCCAGGCAAGCAATGTTCGCTCTGCTGCGAATAAAACCCTTGGATCTTTGAGTTCAGACATAACCTTCCTCTGCGCCTGATGTTAGCGCTCATTTGCCGCGTGTGATACCCGCCGTAACCACCAGGCCAAAATTGGCGGGAGTGTTAACTCGCTGGCCAGCAAAGCGAGCACCAAAGGCGGTGGCATGCCATAACTGACAATGGACACCAGTCGCGCAACGCCCGCAGCAAAAGAAAGCCCAAATCACACAGCGAATTACAGTTGCGTATTTGGGAATGTTGGAAGCACAGACCAGGAAGAGAACGCCGTAGAGCGTGAACGCCACGCCATAAAAACGGTTTTGACTATCAAGGGCTGGGTCAGCAACGGCCTCCGCAGCGAGCTTGGCACCCAACAACACATCGGCACCAACACCCAGCACCAGGTGAAGGGCGCCAACCATGAGAAACACCGGGGCTGTAAGCCTTAAGACAAGCGCAAAAGTTTGCATGAGTCTCCTTGGGAGCTACTGAAGCTTTGGGAAAACTGGAGCGACACATTTAGGCGCCCGTTTCCAGAAGTTCCTTTAAGGTTAGAAGGTCAGCGTGAACTGCTCGCGCTTCCGTTGAGAAATGCTCACCGTTCGGCCTCTCCATCGATCACAGCTTGACGCTCGCGCTCATACTCATCGTAAGGAGTGTCATATTCGCTTATACACTGCTCATACTGGTCTTGTGGCAGCTTGCTGCACTCCAAGCGTCGATTCTCCTGGACGGCGGTGTAGATTTGTTTGTTGCTACAGCCCAGTAAAGCTAAGGTAATTACTAAAATCAGTTTGGCTTTCATCGCTTGCTCGCTCGCTGGGACAGGACATGTAACGCCTACAGAGGGGACGCCAATCAGCACCGCTTCTTGTCTGCCAATTCGAAATGGGCCATCTGGTCCCCATAGGCTTTCCTGAAGGCCGGACGGTTGGTAAGGCGCATCACGTAGGCTTCCGAAGCCGGGCGATTGCCGAACGCGCGCACTTTCGGCACGCGCAGCACGTCAGCCATCAGCAGGTCCGCAACCGTGAACCTGTTCTCCGCGAGCCAATCTCGCTCGCTCAGCACATCCTCGAGTTGATCAAGACGGTTGCTCATCCAGTCTTCGAGGCCATTGGCGGCATTGCCAGAAATCGTCAGAAACCACCAGGGATTACGCTCACCATCTCGATTGAATTCAGCGCTGCGATTACCCATTGAAGGGTTTGCGCATGTCCAATGGGATCACGCGGCATCAGCTTCTCATCTTTCTGTGCAATGTGCAGAAGGCATGCGCCACTTTCGAATAGCTGCAGTTCACCGTCGCTCAGGAAAGGAACCTGGCCAAAGGGCTGCCGCACAAGATGATTGGTTTCGCGATCGTCAAAAGGAATCTTTTGCACAGCGTATGGGAGCCCTGCCTCCTCGCACGCCCATCGCAATCGCAAATCCCGCACAAATCCGCGCGGACCTTGAGGCACCCAATCCAAAGTCCAGATAGTCAATTCGGCCATGTTCTAAACCTCTCGATAAGCCGCCCAAACGCCCGATGGACGGTCGAGCCACGCCGTGGCGAGTCCAGTCGCCGAAGGCGGCGGTGTCCAGCGTTTTTAGGCAAATTTTTCACTCAATAACTGCAGCCTATTACGCACATCCTGGCTTTCAGTTGCTGCGATTAATTTATCTCTAATGGTCGCTTCAAGGCTTTTTGAAGCAAAACCTGATTTAAGCATATTTAGGTCCTGAACAAGCTCATCTATGAGATACCAGTCATTGTCATTGATAATGCTGGTATCGCCGCTCCGCGCCCAACCATCAATATCGCCGTGAAAAGAATCGTAGACTTCTAAATGCCGGATGGTGAGCATGACCGTATGCCTAACAGGTTGCTGAAAAAGTCTCTCCATTGAGGGAAAATAGCGCAATCGCAGGTTGGAGGCTAAACAATGCGCGGTGATTACCAGGAAGGCGGCGATCTGTTCAGCTATGTATCGCTGGAGCAACGTATTCCCAAGCGCCACCCGATTCGCAAGATGCGTAAACTGATGGATGAAGCGCTGGCCAATCTGGATCCGGTTTTCAATGAGATCTACGCGGAAGACGGCCGACCTTCTATCCCGCCCGAGCGACTGATCCGTGCCTCTTTGCTGCAAGTGATCTATTCGATCCGTAGCGAACGGCAGCTGATGGAGCAACTGGACTACAACCCACGTGTTTCGCTGGTTTGTGGGCCTGAGTGTTGACGAGCCCGTGTGAATCCGTCGACTTTTCCAAGAACCGGGACCGCCTGGGCGCAGGCCGATGTAGGGCGCCGCCTGTTTGCGAGGAGATTGTCGAGATGGCGCGCCGGCGCAACCCTCCTCCAATGAGCATTTCAGCATGTCGATGGCACCTGGATTGCGGCCTGGGCTTCGCAAAAGAGCGTGCGCCGCAAGGATGGATCGGACGACCGACAACCCCGATGGTGTTGGTGCAATGCAGGTCGAAACTTCCACGGCGAGAAACGCAGCAACGAGACCCAGATGCCTCGCGGACAGACCCGGAAGCCATGCTTGCGACAAAGAGCCACGGGATGGCCACTCGTCCGAGCTATACCGGCCATACCCGATGGAGAACCGCAACGGCTTGCTCGTCGATGCCGAGTTGACCCTGGCCACCGGTACTTGAAGGCGATGCCGCCATCGACATGGCGACGGGATTGAAGGATGGGAGCAACGCTGGGCGCGGATAAGGGGTATGACACACGCGGGAATTTGTCGATGTGTTGAGATTCCTGAAGATCACACCGCATGTTGCCCAAAACGTGAACCGTAACAAGGTGGTTCGGCGATTGATGGTAGGACGACCCGCCATCGGGTTACGAGATTAGCCAAGCGCGTGCGCAAACGGGTGGAGGAACCTTTTGGCTGGGCCAAGCAGATTGGCAGGCTCAGGCAAACGAAGTTCCAGGGGCTGGTGCAGTGGTGCGGACTTCCTCAGGAGGGTAATGGCGGCCTGATCTGGTGCACGTATTCGAATTTGATTCCAGGGCGGCGTGGTGAGGAGCAATCAGGCCGCGAGGTCAGCCAACAATGGTATACAGGGGCTCATTAACCGGATGAGAAACCGTTTTACAGGTAAAAACTCGACTGAGGGGATCTTCATTTAGCGTGCCCAGGCCAATACCACTTTGCGCCGTCGACAAAATCGGCGGAGGGGACGGGCATCTGTGGGGCGTTAAATCAAGCCTTTTTCAGCAACCTGCTAA
>JADJAL010000047.1 GCA_016704305.1 Haliea sp.
CTTCCATGGTTGAGTTTTCACGAATGGCGTCAGTGGGCAGTTCCAGTGCCGTGGCCATGATTTCCTGCAATTGTGTAAATGTGCTCATCCTAAACGGGTCCTTCAACGGTTATCGGAATATTACTGCCAGGATCGCTGGCATTGCCAACTGAACTGCCAAGACTGAGTAGGTATCCGCCATCATCGGCTTGCTGGAATCCATTGTCTGGCAGGAAGCGTTCCACCAGGACATTTTTACGCGTGGGTATGTACTCGGCGGCAAGTTCAGTCACGCCGCGAGCGACCAAATCTTCTGCGATAGTGACGAGAAACGCCTGCTCTGCCATCCGGCCGATCACCCGGCAGGACATCAAAAAAGTATCCAGTCGCGCTCTGCCACTCGCGCCCAGCTCAACAATGGCCAAGCCTACGATACCACTGTTACCGAAGTTATCCGCCAATGAAAAGTGGTACACAGAAAAATTCTCACTACCGATCATCTCGGCCAGATCCTTTTCACTGTAACGCCGTGTGGTGAGGTTGAACTGGTTGGTTTTCTGCGTGAGTTGTGCGAGGCGAGTCACCGAAGTCAAATCGTCGCGGTGGACTGTCATCTTCATATTGAGTGAGCGGAGATAATCGTCGATGCTGCCGCCGGTGTCGGTCAGCGCCTCCAGCTGTGATTTTCGCATGCGTTCCTGCGCATACATCGCGGTCTTTTCCAGGTCTTCCTCGGTAAGTGAAACAATCTCCAGCCGTGCCAGCGCGTCCAGGCACGACGGAATTTCTGCCGGGCGCGAGGGCACCTGTATGACTTCTACCTCTGGTAGGCTGTGCCTGACGGCGGAGCACTCATAGTCGCTGTCATCCACAAAGATGAATGAATCCAGACCCAGGTTCAGCTCGGCTGCGATCGCGCGCAGATTATCGGGTTTCGGCAGCCAATTGACGCGCTGCGCGGCAAAATGCGCTTCCTTGAGCAACTGGTGGGGATGATTCCGCAGCACCTCGTTGAGATCATCAGGATTATTCTTGCTGCACAGTGCAAGGATAAAGCCGCGCTGTTGCAGGCTCATAAGACGTTTCTGAAATTCCACAAAGGCGCGCCCCGGGTATTCCTGCCCGAGCGCAATGCCATTCATGCCGTCCGCGCCGATGACACCGCCCCACAGTGTATTGTCTGCATCCACCACGATGACCTTGGCCTTGGGCAGATGAATGGAAGCTGCGAGGGTTGACACCGCGTTGGATACCGCAAGCGCACCCTGTGGTGAAAATGGGAATGCCGAGGAGAACCACAGGCGCGCATCAAAGAAGTTGCCGCGACCGGTCTGCGTGACCAACTGGTCCAGGTCCAGGTAACTCACTCCGCTGTACTGCGCTCGAAGGTGGCCGGCGAGATCAGCCTTGATGCAGTTCCACCAATGGGATTCTGACTGCTCAGCCATGACATCGTACAAGCCGAGCCCGGGGGAGCTTTGGCCGGGCAGGATCGTGACAACGATATGCCCCGGGATGCTGGCGCGAAACTGGCGTACAAGTCCACCCAGTGCCTGTTGGGCTTGAGCCTGAATCTCCTGCTTGTCCGTCGCCTTGATGCAGGCCGCCGGTATCTGGAATGCGGGATGGAGGTCTTCCCGCGTGAGCAGGAGCAGGGTCAGATCGGGGGCGTGTTTGGCCAGGCCAGAGTCACTGGACGCCTCCTGCACGGTCGTGCCGTAGGACGCGTGGTAAACGTCAAGGCTCAGCTGGTTCAGCGCCGCGCTAAAGTGCAACCAGGGCTCCAATAGTTCGCTGGTGTAGGTGTGCACAATGCCCAGGCGAATGTGTTTCGCCGCGCCCAGCGAAACCAGGTGTTGTCGCAACCTGCTCGCCTGATGCAACGAGGGCACCATGTGGCGCAGCGCCAACAGGCTTTTTCATGTCCTGGGCAGTTTGGCTCGCCAGCAGCTTATCGAGTTGATCGTCGGATATTTTCATTGTGGGGCAGAGCTTACACCGGTGGCCGCGAACCTAGTAGCCACCCGTTCGGGAGTGTGAATTGACTCGCAAAAGCGGTGGCGTCGCCTATTGGGCTGTGCGATTCTAGCATAGTATTTTTAGCTGCAATTCATGCAGGCGCGCATTATGTCCCGGGCTTTCTCACTCTATCTTGATGCGGTTCGGTTCCTGGCGGCGCTGTTGGTCCTTTTCTATCATGCCAACTGGATTTACCGCCCAGGGATACTGTTCACCAGCCTTGGCCATGAAGCGGTTGTCATATTCTTCGTGTTGTCCGGTTTTGTGATTGCCTACGTCGCCGACACACGCGAACAGGATTTCCGCGGTTTCATGGTGGCGCGTGGCGCGCGGATATTTTCCGTGGCTATACCGGCCATCATCCTGACAGCACTGCTGGATGCGGTTGGCTATCACATCAGCGCAGCGGTATATCCGGAAGGCTATCAAGCCTGGGACCTGCCCCTGGTGCGAGTCATCACCAGCACGTTGTTCCTGAATGAAATATGGACGCTGGGCATTCAGCTCTTCACCAATGTGCCCTATTGGTCATTGAACTACGAAGTCTGGTACTACGTGTTGTTTGGCGTGCTGTTCTTTTTTGAGGGCAGGCGACGCTGGGTGGTTTTTGGTCTGTTGTGCCTGCTGGTAGGGCCGAAGATCGTCCTGCTGTTGCCTGTGTGGTGGATGGGCGTCTGGGTCTATCGCTCGGAGTATCTGGCGCAGCTACCCAAATCCACCGCCTGGCTGTGCCTGATCCTGTCGCTGCTCGGCGGATACTGGTATGTGCACGTCAACATGGGGCAATGGGGGTGGGACTACCTGAAAGAGCTCATGGGTCCCGACCTGCATTTGCAGCTCTCGTTCAGCCGACAATTCTTCACCGACTATTATCTGGGTGCGATGCTGTCACTGCATTTCATCGGTCTGCGCGTGTTGCTGGCGAACGTGGATGACCTGCCCAAACGACTGGTGTCGACCATCCGCTATCTGGCCGGCGCTACCTTCTCGATTTATCTCTTCCACCAGCCGTTACTGTGGTTTTACAGTGCGGTGTTTTCTTCCGTGGAGGAGGGCTTTCCACGGTATCTGCTGGTGGTGCCCTGCACGCTTCTGTCAGCGATTGTTTTGGCCAATTTTACCGAGAAGCGCAAGGATGTCTGGAAAAAGTGGCTGGAGCAGTTGTTGCAGTTGCTCGAACAGGCCGGCTCGCGGTTTCGCCAGGTGTTAGCGCGGTAGCGGTCGCGTGATGCCGGACGCCAGGCGCAATTCGTCGATGATCACTTTCAGTGTTTGCTGTTCGTCGGAGTTCTTGCTGTTGCTGGTCTGGTCGGTGTAGAGGCGCGGCAGTCGCGGTGCCACCACGGTGCAGTTGCGGTGGTTTTTTTCAAAGCATTTTACGAAGGCCTCTGCCGCCGATTTGGCGGCGATATATTCATCGAAACCTTTGACGCTCTGCTGCAGGAATACACTTGAAGGGATGAACAATTGCAGTTCGCGATCTCCAGAGCGCCGCTGCATCACCTGTTGCAGCAGTGTTGCCAGGCCATCGATATAAAAATCACAATAGCGCGTGAACAATTGCCTGTCCCATTTGCCGGCGTCACTTTTTGCAATTGTTGGTGAAGCCAGATAGTAAATATGCGTGACCGACGCGCAGAAATCGGTCATTTCCTGCGGGAATATTCCTTCAAGTACGTTGTATTGGCACACGCCAGGTGCTGCCAGGGCGCCTTCAATGTCAGCAGCCACGGTATCGGCGTCTTCCCTGCCGGCGGCGTAGGTCAGCATGAGGTTGGCGCCGCCCGCCGCGAGCACCTTGCTGATCACCTCTCCAAGTCCCCTGGAGCCGCCGATAACGAGCGCGTTTTGCGTGCTGAATTCATCGTTGCCGACCAGCGCCGCGATGTGCTTCACGCTCGCCTGTTGTACTGGCGGCGGCCGGAAGAATGCTTCCACCGTGCCCCGTGCAGCGGCGCTATCCAGCGCAAGTTCGATCCGGTCGATACGCGGATCGGTACTGAGCACACGGTATTGAAGCGGCGCATCAGCGCGCGCGGCTACCTCGGTACCCGGCGCGCAAAACCGCAGGTCCAGTTGCGCAAACACGGAGTGCAGGCCCGGGCATTGCATGCCGACGATGCGCGTGCTGGCAAGCAGGATGGCGAGCTGGGGCGCTGGCAAGTGCATGCTCGCGCTGGGAAAGAGTGTGTGCATGAGCGCTTCGTCCCAACAAAGCGCGACCTCGCCCGACAGGCCGTTACAACTTTCTATACTCAGTTCCACAGGCGTATCGCGACCTGCGGTGCACGCGGCCAAACCGTCGCCGTTCGGGCGGACGCTGGTCAGGGCATCGGTGATCTCCAGTTCAATGACCTGGCAGCGCGTGCCATCGGCAAATAATTCGAGGCGGGTCATGCCCTGCGTGGTCTGCTCAAACACCTCAAGCGTCTGCCCCTGCGTCGCGGGCTTGCTGTATTTGACCCTGATGCTCAGCAGTTCTGCTTCGGTTCCTATTTTTTCCAGCAGCAGATCGAGCGCCTTGATCGTGCCACACACGCCGTGGATCAGGGTTTGGCCAAAGCGCGTGCGACGCGCAGCCACGGCATCCAGGTGCAGTGGATTAAAGTCGCGCGAGGCATGCGCGAAGTCCAGGGATTCTTGCGGCGTGATAGTGAAACTGCCCAGGCGATTCATGCCATCCTCATTTTGCTGCTGCGCTGGCGCCACGGCATGTGGCAGCGGATTATCCCCGTTTCCGGATACACCCACTCGCGACGACGAGTTGACTTGGCGGGGAAAAGACTGGTCGCAAGATTATCACGATGAGTCCGTCTATTGTACGCTGGAAGGAGGCCGGAAGCAGGGTGGCGCTTCCTCTGAAAATGGTATCCAATACTCACACTCGTTCGGGGTAGGGCGACTTCCTGCCGAGCGGGCGAGTGGCGACACATTAAACCAATGACAGGGGAGAAGTTGAATGACTATACCGGTGTTTGTCAGCATTGATCCAAAATCAACGGTAACGCTGGCTGGAAAGGCAATTGCCGGACGCCTTATGGGTGATGAAATCGGCATCACGGTGAACCTCCAGGATGAAAGGGCGACGCTCACCGAGCCGTTTAATAATGTCCAGGTCTCGATGGCGGCGCTCGGACTCAACGGTATCAATGTCATCGTCAACGGTGAGCAGGTTCATGTGCTGGGCAACTACGACCCGGACAACATCGTGTTTCGCTGCAGTGCTTCACTGCGCGGGACCACCGCAATTTGTAACAGCGCCGCATTGACCCGCGATGGCGAGACCGTACATAGCTGATCGAAGGATTCATGACGCAAAACTGGATAGAAATAAGGAAACTGACCTTCCGTCGCGGCAATCGCGCTATTCTCGATTCGCTCGACATCGATATACACAAGGGCAAGATCACGGCCATTCTGGGGCCAAGCGGTTGTGGCAAGACGACCCTGCTGCGCCTGATTGGCAGCCAGTTGCGCCCGACCGACGGTTCCATCCGGGTCGATGGAACCGATATCACGCAACTGCAGCGCAAGGCGCTGTTCAAGCTGCGGGAGCAGATGGGTATGCTGTTTCAATCCGGCGCGTTGTTTACCGATCTGTCCGTGTATGAAAACGTGGCATTCCCGCTGCGCCTGCACACGCAATTATCCGAGAGCATGATTCGCGATCTGGTGTTGATGAAATTGCACGCGGTGGGCCTGCGCGGTGCCAGGGACCTGATGCCGGCTGAACTCTCGGGTGGGATGGCGCGCCGTGCGGCGTTGGCAAGGGCGATTATCCTCGACCCGCAGTTGATCATGTACGATGAACCCTTCGTGGGCCAGGACCCGATTTTTGCCGGCGTTTTGCGCGACCTGATCAAGCGGATCAATGACGCCATGGGGTGTACCTGCATCATAGTGTCCCATGATATCGCCGAGACCCTCGCGATTTCTGACTACATTTATGTATTGGCCAATGGCCGTATTATCGGTCGCGGTACACCCGATGCGGTGAGGAACAGCGACGATCCGTGGTTGCGCCAGTTCCTGCAGGGGCTGCCCGATGGCCCGGTGCCGTTTCACTACCCCGCGCCGGAGTATCTTCTGGACCTGCGGTTGGGGGAGGGCTAGGTGCTGGATCTGTTGCAGCGCATGGGTCGCACGGGGCTGAATGCGACGGCAGGTTTCGGTCGTGCGGGTATATTGCTGTGGCAGGCCGTGTGGGGTCCCATTGACTGGCGCAACGGTCCGGCGTTGCTGGTGCGGCAACTCCATTTCGTGGGCGTCTACTCGCTCATTATCATCGTTGTGTCCGGAACGCTCATCGGCATGGTGCTTGCGCTGCAGGGTTACACGGTACTCGTGCGCTTCGGCGCGGAGTCCGCGCTGGGGCAGTTCGTCTCGCTGACGCTGCTGCGAGAGTTGGGGCCAGTCGTGGCCGCCCTGCTGTTTGCCGGCAGGGCCGGCTCGGCACTGACGGCCGAAATCGGCTTGATGAAGGCCACCGAGCAACTGGCGGCCATGGATATGATCGGCGTGGACCCGCTGCGGCGCATCGCCAGGCCGCGCTTGTGGGCGGGCATTATCGCGATGCCGATCCTGGCGCAGGTGTTCAACATGGTCGCCATCCTCGGGGCGGTGGGGGTCGGGGTGGGCTGGCTCGGTGTCGATGCGGGTTCGTTCTGGTCCAATATGCAGAGCATCGTCGAATTCCGCGAGGACGTGCTCAATGGCATCATCAAGGCATTCGCCTTCGGCGTCGTGGTGACCTGGATTGCGATCTTCGAAGGCTTCGATACGGAGCCCACGCCCGAGGGGATAAGCACCGCGACCACCCGCACCGTGGTGTACTCGTCGCTGGCCGTGCTGGCCATGGATTTTCTGTTGACGGCAGTCATGTTTGGAGTGGATTAAATGCAATCGCGCAGTATTGAAATTACGGTTGGAGCGTTCATGTTACTGGGTATGGTCGCGCTCGCTTTCCTCGCCATCCAGGTCAGCGGCCTGAGTATCGCGGATGCCCGCCGCGACAGCTACACGCTCTCGGCGCAGTTCAATACGATTGCCGGCCTGACGTCCCGGGCGAAGGTCATGGTCGCAGGCGTCACCGTCGGACATGTCACTGACATTCATATCGATCCGATCACCGTGCGCGCCGTGGTGGACATGGCCATCGACAAGAATGTCGATTACCTCACTACCGACAGTATCGCCTCCATCAAGACGGCCGGCGTGCTCGGTGAACAGTACGTGAGTATTTCCGTTGGCGGCGCCGAGGAAGTATTGGTCGCGGGCGACACGATCAAGGACACCCAGTCCGCGATGATACTGGAAGACCTGATAGGCAAATTTGTAACAGGTGTCAACGACGAAAAGTGATCTTCAATCTAGTTCTCCCGGAGCGGTCCATGAAAACAGTCGTTACCACGGTAAAGTTGCTTGTATCCCTGTCGCTGGCCTTGCTGTTGGCTGCGTTCGCGCATGGCGAGACTGCCGTGCCGCTCGAGCCCATTAAACGCGACGATCCACAACAGATGCTCGAGCAGGCCACCCATCAGCTGCTCGACATCTCCAGGGATGCCCGTGCATATGCGGACACGGATAAAGAGCGCTATTACGCGGCAGTCTCCCCGGTGCTGGACCAGGTGATGGATATCGACTATTTCGCCAAGGGAGTGATGGCCACCTACGCCAGCGCCAGGCTCTACAAGTCACTGCAGACCGATGCGGAACGTGCGGCGTTTCGCGACCGGCTGGAGCGCTTCAAGACGGCGCTCAAGCGCGTGTGGATGGTCAAGTACGCGGATGCCGTGCTCAGCTTCAAGGGCGAGCGCATCGAACTGGCGCCACTCGACACCGGCGACAACAGCGCGGACCGCAGCAGCGTGGAACAAACCGTCCACGACGAGGATGGCAAGACCTATGTGATCCAGTACAGCCTCCACAAGGTGAAGGACGGCAGCTGGATGGTCTCCAACGTCATTGTCGAGCACGTCAACCTGGGCCTCACCTACCGTGACCAGTTTGCCGAGTCGGTCGAGAATCACAAGGGCGATGTCGACTATGTGGTCGATCACTGGATCGATATCATGCTGCACGCAAAATCTTCGGGAAGTTCAGGCGAGTGAGTGACGTCGCAATGAGCAATACGGCGTCGCTATCGTTCACCGTTGATTGCATGCGCGTGGCAGGCGAGGTCGATTTCGACAGCGTGGTAGCGCTGGAGCGCGACGGGGAAGCCTGGCTGCGGGGCTCGGCCCCGGTCTATTGCCGGGTCAACTTCAGTGCCGTCAGCCACTGCAACAGCGCGGGCACGGCGCTGTTGCTCAGCTGGCGCAGAACGGCTGCCGCAGTCGGTAAAGTCCTCGCGATCGAGCAGGTGCCGCAAAGCCTTGAGGCGCTGATACATCTTGGTGGGCTTGACGATGCCCTGCCTGCAACACCCGCAGCAGATAGTCGCGCGGGGCGCGCCGGTGAATAGCGCCTGCTCAAACGCGTATTGCTGAGTAGCGCCGGTGGCAATTGAGTCAAGGCCATGGCACACCCTTTCGGCGAGCGAAGCTGTCGCCGAACTCACCGTCGATCCGGAGCTAGGGCTGGCCAGCAAAGCTGCGTCGGAGCGCCTGGGGCGCTGCGGTGAGAACCGACTGCTGGAACAAAAATCCCGTCCGTTGCTGCTGAAGTTTTTCGATCAGTTCAACAATCTCCTGGTCCTCGTGCTGCTTCTTGCCGCAGGGCTGGCGTGGGTGATCGGTGATCTCCCTGACGCGATCGTGATTCTGGTCGTGGTGGTATTCAATACCGTGTTGGGTTTTTACCAGGAGTACAGCGCTGAAAAAACCGTAGCGGCGCTGAAGAGCATGCTCGCCGCAACTGCAAGGGTGCGACGCGATGGCCAGGTAATCGACCTGGACGCGAAGCAACTCGTGCCCGGCGATATTGTATTGCTGGAAGCGGGCGACCGGGTGCCGGCCGATGGTCGACTGCTCGTTGCACACGTGCTGGAAGTCGATGAGGCGGCGCTGACCGGTGAGTCGAACGCGGTCGGAAAGTACACCGATGTGCTGGACGCCGTCGATCTGCCGTTGGGTGACCGCCTCAACCTGGCCTACATGAATACGGTTGTTACACGTGGTCGCGCCGAACTGCTGGTGACGACGACCGGCATGGCAACAGAAATGGGCAAGCTGGCCGGCATGATCGCCGATGCGTCCGAGACCGAAACACCACTGCAAAAGCAGCTTGATACGCTCGGCAAGAAGCTGGGTGCGCTTGCCGGGGTGGTGGTTGTCGTTATATTCACACTCGATCTGGCGCGAGGTTTGCCGTGGAGCCAGGCCGCCCTGACAGCGGTGGCACTGGCGGTGGCGGCCATTCCGGAAGGCCTGCCTGCGGTAGTGACCGTCACGCTTGCGATCGGCATGTGGCGCATGGGAAAAAACCGCGCCATTGTGAAGACGCTGTCCTCGGTGGAAACGCTGGGTTCGACCACGGTGATCTGCTCCGACAAGACGGGCACGCTGACCATGAACGAGATGACCGCGCGTGCGGGATGGTTTGCGGGAAAGCGTTTCACGGTGAGCGGTGAAGGTTACACGGATGACGGCGAAATCCGTTTCGATGGCTCGACGCAGGCATTGAGGCGATTCCTGATGCCGATGGTGCTCTGCACCGAGTCACGTGTCCGCGAAGGCAAGTTGATTGGCAATCCCACCGAGGGCGGACTGTGGGTGCTGGCGCAAAAAGGCGGGCTCGACCCTGACTACGAACAGGCGGAGCAGCCGCGTATTGCCGAGATTCCTTTTGATTCAGCGCACAAGTTCATGGCGACATTCCATCACACGGGCGAGTTCGTACACATGTTCGTCAAGGGCGCGCCGGATGTTCTGCTCAAGCACTCAGGCAGTTGCCTCGACGAGACAGGCGATAAGGCGCTGGACACAGCGCTGCGCGAAAAGATCGAGGCGGAGTACGAACGCCTCGCTACCCGGGCTCTGCGCGTACTCGCTGTGGCGCAACGCATTATTCCTGCGCACGAATTTGATCCTGCGGGCGATCTCATGGATTGGACGTGCGGCTGGACGTTCCTGGGACTGGCCGGATTGATGGATCCACCGCGCCCGGAAGCCAGGCGTGCCATAGCAGACTGCCGGCGCGCCGGTATCCAGGTCAAGATGATTACCGGCGACCACCAGTTGACGGCGGCGGCTATCGCGCGCGAACTCGGCTTGCAGGGCGAGGTGGTGAGCGGCGAGCAACTGGATGCGATGAGCGAGGACGAACTGGCGCGCTGCATCAATGACATCGCGGTGTTTGCCCGCGTTTCGCCGGCACACAAGGTCAAGATTATCCGGGCACTGCGTGCTGATGGCCACATCACCGCCATGACCGGCGACGGAGTGAACGACGCGCCCGCATTGAAGGCAGCCCACATCGGCGTGGCCATGGGTATCACCGGCACTGCGGTGACCCGGGAGGCGGCGACCATGGTGCTGACCGACGATAATTTCGCCACCATTGTCCGTGCGGTGGAAGAGGGCCGCGTGGTGTTCGACAATATCGTCAACTTCGTGCGCTTCCAACTGTCCACCAATATCGGTGCGATTCTGACGGTACTCACCGCAACCCTGCTGGGTTGGCACGCGCCGTTCAGCGCGATTCAGCTGCTGTGGATCAACATCATCATGGATGGCCCACCCGCCATGACACTGGGCATCGACCCCGCTCGTCCCGGCATCATGCAGGAGAAGCCACGGCAGCAGGCCGCGCAGATACTCTCCGTTCCTCGATTGGCGCGGCTCCTGCTGTACGGCATCACGATGATGCTGGGAACCCTCGGCATGTACCAGTATGGTCTCGCGGCGCAGGGGCAGACCTACGCGCTGACCCTGGCGTTTACGACGTTCGTGCTGTTCCAGTTCTTCAACGTGTTCAATGCGCGCGCAGAACACGGCACCGCATTCAACGCCAACTTCTTCAGGAATGGAAAGCTGTGGCTGGCGCTCGCCAGTGTCGTCGTCCTGCAGGCGCTTGCGGTCCACTGGTGGCCGGCGCAGGCGATATTTGGAACCACTGATCTGCACAGCCGCGACTGGCTGCTGGCGACAGCGGTGGCAGCCAGCGTGCTGCTGCTGGACGAGGTGCGCAAGTTACTGGCAGGGCGGTTCCATCAACTGCCCGGTCGCGCTTGACCTGCAGCACCAGGAAATTGACCTGATGTTGCGTGCCATCACAGCCTGATCCGGGTTAACTGCCACGACCCACCCCGATGTATTCGTTGCCCCTCGCGGCACCCCCTGCCCGGTGGCAGGTGTGACAATTTGTCGCATTCCTCAATGACGTTACTCCCTGTACGATCGCCCCCGTTATAAATTCCCGCGTTTTTTTGGAGGATATTATGGTGTGCGTGAAGCACAAGGCTGTCGCACTGGTGATCGCGAGTATTGTGTCCGTGCCGCTGAGCGCACAGGCGCAAGCAACGGGTGACCGGACGATGGAAGAAATCGTGGTCAGCGCGTCCGGAATCCGGCACAGCCCGGTCACGCCGTTAACCGCGGGCACCAGCGACACGGCCAGCCTGCTGCGCAACATACCGGGGGTGGATCTGCGCAGTGCGGGCGGCGTTTCCAGCATACCCGGCATTCGCGGCTTGAGTGGCGATAGGGTGCGCACCAAGCTCGACGGCATGGACCTGATCTCATCCTGCGCCAATCACATGAATCCGCCGCTGTCCTATATCGACCCGAGCAACGTCGACACCGTGGATGTCGTCGCTGGCATCACCCCGGTCAGTGTGGGTGGCGACAGCATCGGCGGCACGATCATCGTGAATTCCGCCGCACCAGAATTCGCCAGCAGCGATGAAGCCAACCTGATCAGGGGCGAAGGCGAAACGTTCTATCGCAGCAATGGCGATGGCTATGGCGGAAACGTGTCGGCGACCCTCGCCAGCAAGCTGCTGAGCCTCAATTACGACGGCGCTACCGCACAAGCGGATAATTACAAGGCGGGCAATGACTTCAAACCCGCCGGCCCGGCCGCTAAAGACCGTGGATTTCTACCGGGCGATGAAGTGGGCTCTACCTACTACGACTCCACCAACCAGTTCATGAGCGTCGGATTGCAGCACGAGAATCACCTCGCGGATGTAAAAGTTCGTTACCAGCATATTTCCGAACAGGGTTTTCCCAACCAACGGATGGACATGACGGACAACAAGAGTCACTCGATAAACCTGGGCGACAAGGCCACGTTTGACTGGGGCGTACTGGAATCGCGTGTCTACTATGAGAAGACCCGCCACAGCATGAATTTTGGCCAGGACAAACAGTTCATGTATGGCGACGTGCCCGGTATGCCGATGGAAACCGAGGGCAAGAATATTGGCGCGACCATCAAGGCCGGCACGCTGCTCAGTTCGCGGGACATACTGCGCACCGGTCTCGAGTACCAGGCCTACCGTCTGGATGATTGGTGGCCGCCATCCGGTACCGGCATGATGATGTCCCCGAACACGTTTGAAAACATCAACGATGGAACCAGGGATCGCTATGCCATTTTCGGTGAATGGGAATCGCGCTGGTCAGGCCAATGGACAACCGTTCTGGGTGCTCGCGCTGAACTGGTGAGAATGAATACGGGAGACGTGCAGGGATATTCAAATACCAATGGCATGGGCATGGGCATGGGCATGGTGCATAACTACCTCGCGGAATCCACTGCGTTTAATGAGCGCAACCGTCGACGCACGGATGAAAACGTCGATGTCACGGCGTTGGCCCGCTATACGCCTGACGCCAACCAGACCTACGAGGCGGGTGTCGCGCGCAAAACGCGCTCACCGAACCTGTACGAACGCTACTCCTGGTCAACCAGCGGCATGTCCATGCTGATGGTCAACCTGGCGGGCGATGGCAACGGCTATGTTGGCAATCTGGATCTGGAACCTGAAGTTGCCAACACAATCAGCGCGACGGCGAACTGGCACGATGCCCGGCGCGCGAGTTGGGAAGTGGAAATCACACCTTACCTCACCTACGTCGACGATTTCATCGATGCGAAGCGTTGCGTTTCGAACACGCCCGCCTGTGGTCCTGCCAACCAGAGCGCGACCGACGCGTTTGTCTACCTGCAGTTCGTCAACCAGAATGCGCGACTCCATGGCGTGGATGTATCCGGCTCTTACCTGGCGTTGCAGCATGTGGATTTCGGCAGGTTCACGGTGAGCGGTGTGGTGGGATACACGAGTGGCGAGAACCGAAAAACCAATGACAATCTCTACAACATCATGCCCCTCAACGCCAAACTGTCACTGGAACAACGCGTGGGCAACTGGACCAACGTGGTGGAGGCACAATTCGTCGCGGACAAGGACAATGTGTCAGCGGTGCGCAATGAGATACAAACCGGCAGTTACAACGTGTACAGCCTGCGCAGCAGCTATGAATGGAAGCAGTTCCGTGTCGACGTGGGTGTCGAAAACCTGACGGACGAATTTTACGACTTGCCGCTGGGCGGTGCCTACGTCGGCCAGGGCATGACGATGTCCGGCACAGGCGTGCCGTGGGGCATTGCCGTACCGGGCATGGGTCGCTCGATCTACACGGGTTTGAGCATGCGGTTTTGAGCAACTGACGGCAGCGAAGTGCTGCCGTGGTTCACAGCCGATTATCCGCGCGGCGGCAGTCCATGCACCAGCGTGAGAAAGTCCAGGCGAGTGCCCGCACGGCGATGCTCGCTCAGGGCCTGGTAATCGGCGTCCGCGTACCAGTCCTTCGCGGCCTGCTCCGAGGGAAACTTGAAGATAATCATGCGCCCGGTACGTGGCGTGTCTCCCTCCAGCGTGATGGGATTGTCGTCATAGGTGAGAAATTCGCCGCCGTATTTCTTCAGGAAGCCGAAAAAGCCTTTCTCATATTTGCGATAGGACTCCACTTCAGTAATGGTGAGGTTAACCACCATGCACACTGGGGTATCAGACATGCACACGTCCTTTCATTCAGCGAGGATGAAACCGTATTGCTGGGGAGGCGTTAACCAGCCCAATAAAATACGGCATTAGTTATGCCACAATAATGGAGGCGTGATGTCCTGTCCAGAAATGCCCTGTCCGGAATTGCTGCGTCGGGATGAATTGCGTCGCTAATGGCGACGCGGTGCCAATTCATTGCATCGCGGCCAGCGGGTCGACCAACACATTCTCCTTGATTTCATAGCTGCTATCGAAGCGCGGACAGTAGGTTTTGCGCCGTGTTGCGGTACCTGTTGGGGATTGCACTTCCGTCACAATGCACTGCGAGAAACCGGCGAAGTCCGCATCGAGATCCACCCAGGTAATCTGTATCGAAACATAGGATGGACCGGCGCTGAGGCCCATCCCTTCGAGCGTGTAGGTCTTTCCGACGATGAACGGCTGCGCGAAACTCGCATAAATTTCCCGCACGGGAAACTGGCTGTTCACGATGTCGTATACCGGCTGGTTGTTGTCATCGATATGCAAAACATCCAGCCACACCAGGAAGTTTTTGCGCGTTGCGGCATCGACAAGAATCGTATTGCCCATGCATTGGCGTTGATGCTCACCCACTGCGCTGGTTGTTTCCCGGTAGCGGAAGACTATCTCGGGGTTGGGAGAAAACACCTGTCCCTGGCAGTCAGCGCTGGGAGCGAAGTCGCCGGACAAATTGCCCAGGCTGACCTCGGGTGAAAAAATGGCCCGCAACGGTGCTACGGTCTGCCCCCAGTATTGGTGCACCGTGGTCGCCGGTACTGAAAACGAACACTTGTTGCCCTGGGGAGCGGGGCAGCCCCACCAGTTTAGGAAGCCAAAGCTTTCTCGTGGAATAGCGGTGTAAGTCGTGTTGTAACCATGGGCAATGTAATTGACGCAGGGCGCGTCTTCGAAGCTGCACCCGCTGCCGCCACTGCCCGACGCTGTAATGTCGCCGCTGCCGACGATCTCAAGGGGGTGGCTGCAGGCGCCAAGCAGTGCGAGCAATGCCAGCGTCAGCAGCGTTGGACCGGGATTCTGGAATGGAGACATGACTGACCTCCGGCACATTGCGGATCGTGCACAGCGTGCACTGGCAATCGATTTTTTGCTACTCCTCGCCCTCCAGTATAGCCGCCCGCCGAAGGCAGGCGGGCAGAGCAATCGTTCAGGCGGCTTTCGCCCTGACGCGGGCGGGCAGCGTGTCCCAGCCGCGCACCGTCGACGTGCAGGTCAACTTGGCCCGTTCCATGTCGAGATCCCACTCGGGGAAACGCTTGAGCATCTCTTCAAGGAAGATCTGGCCTTCCAGGCGTGCCAGTACATTGCCCGGGCAGGTGTGGATGCCGTAACCAAAGGTCATGTGCGCGGCCCTGTCGCGATGAATATCAAAGCGGTCGGGGTCCGGGAAACGGCGTTCATCACGGTTGGCGGCGGCCAGCATGAACATCATCGTGCTGCCAGCGGGCACGGTCTGCCCGTAGTACTCGACGTCCCTGGTGACGTAGCGCGCGGTAAACGGCCCCATCGGTTCGTAGCGGAGAATCTCCTCGACCGCCTCGGGAATCAGCGACGGGTTTTGCGCCAGCTCGCGGCGCTGGTCGGGGTGGTCGTGCAGGACTTTCGCGCTCCAGCCCATCAGGCGGTTGGTGGTTTCGTTGCCCGCGCCGGCGAGCACGTTGCAGAAACTGAGGATCTCCTCGCGGCTCAGTTTGCGTTTGACGTTCTTGTCGTCCACGAACTCAACGTTGAGGAATTCTGTCATTACATCGTCGGAAGGGTTTTTGATTCGCCAGTCGATATAGTTCTCGAACTCGGGCATGCCGCCGATCTGTTGCGTCTCGTAATCGATGGGCTTGCCCTTTTCGGTGACGATACGTTCATCCGCGGAGTGGCGAATGGCTTGCAGGTCTTCTTCCGGATACCCAGCAATGCGCCGATCACGCGCATCGGAATCTCGGCGCCGATGTCGGCAATGATGTCGATTTCGTCCCCGCCCACCAGTTTGTCCAGCGTACTGACGGTGAAATCGCGGATCATCGGCTCCAGGTCGCGCATCCTGCGCGGCGAGAACATGCGCGCGATGATCATGCGGTGCGCGGTGTGCAACGGTGGATCCTCGAAGATGAACACGCCGGCGGGCAGTTCCATGTTCATCTTCACCAACTCCAGAATACCGCCGCGCGCGGAGCTGAACGTCTGGTGGTCGGCGTGTCCGGCCCGGACGTCGTCGTAACGGCTCACCGCGTAAAAATCGTACTCCTTGTTGTAATACAGCGGTGTCTCATCGCGCATCCGCTTGTACATTGCGTAAGGATTTCGGGCCAGCTCAACCTGGTAGGGGTCGAAACTGACCGGGTTATCGGCTGCGATCGTATTCGTAGTCATCGTCAAAATATCCGGTGTAATATTGGCGGCACTAAACTGACATCAATTGTAATTGGAGTCAAGGCGCGCGTTGTTGGCTTGTGCGTTGTTGGTTTGTGCAGATTGACCAGCCCCGATTCACTATACTTGCGAGAATACGCACTTCGGGACAGCACACCATGACAGAGTGGCACGCTAGCGACTATGCCCGGCAATCGAGCCTGCAACATGCGATGGCGCAGGAGCAACTGAGCTTGTTGACACTGCAGGGCAGTGAACGCGTGCTGGATGTGGGATGCGGAGACGGCAAAATCACCGCTGAAATTGCCGCGCGGTTGCCGCGAGGCTCTGCGCTCGGCGTGGACCCTTCGCAGGACATGATCGAGTTTGCATCAAGCCACTTCTCTCCCCGGCTCGCTCCCCCGGCTCACGCCAACCTGCGGTTTGCCGTTGCCGATGTGCGTCACCTGCCATACCGGCATGAATTCGACCTTGTCGTGTCTTTTAACGCGCTGCACTGGGTGCCCGAACAGGAGGCGGCGCTGGCGTCACTCCATGCGGTGCTGAAGCCAGGCGGCAGGGCGCTGCTGCGCTTCGTTCCGCAGGGGCAGCGCAAGAGCCTGGAGGATGTCATCGAGGAGGTTCGCCAGCGCCCGCGGTGGGCCAAATGCTTCGAGGGGTTTGTGAAGCCGTATGTGCACCCCACGCCGGAAGACTATCGGTTGTTGGCGCTGCGCTGCGGGTTTCAGGTCCAACGACTGGACGTGAAGGACAAGGCCTGGGACTTCAAGACCCGTGACGCGTTCGTTGCGTTTGGCCTCGCAACATTCGTGGAGTGGACCCGCTGCATCCCGCAGAGCGAATGGCCGACGTTCATCTGCGAGGTTCTGGACCTTTATGAGACCTTCGCCGCCGATGGCCCGCAGGATGCAAACACTTTCAAGTTTTATCAACTTGAGCTGTTGCTGCAGGCTTGATGATTACGTCCGGGCGGGATACCGGCTTGATCACAGCGGGAGGGCTGCCCCGGTTGCTTGCGTCACCTGCATATCCCTGAGGCCTAGCCGGCCATGTCGAATACCAGGCATTCAGCGCTGCGGATGCTGGAAATACTGAGTGTCCCTGCCGCTGTGATCGCGGCGCCATCACCGGCCTGCAGCTGCTGGCCATTCACCAGCGCGACACCGCGCACGATCTGGATCCAGCCAATGCGCCCTTCGTCGTACCCATGATCAACCGCCTCGCCGTCCGCAAGGACAGTGGCATACAGATTCACGTCCTGGTGTATGGTCACCGAACCATCGCGCCCATCCTGTGATCCGACCAGTCGTAATCGTCCATGTTTCTGGGCAGTGGAAAAGGATTTCTGTTCGTAGCCGGGCTTTAGCCCCTGGAAGCGCGGTACGATCCAGATCTGTAGAAAATGGACCAGTTCCGACGCCGAGTGGTTGAACTCGCTGTGGCGAATCCCGGTGCCTGCGGTCATTCGCTGCACGTCGCCGGGGCGGATGATGGAGCCCGTGCCGATGCTGTCCTTGTGCTCGAGCGCACCTTCGAGCACGTAGGAAATGATCTCCATATTGTTGTGGGCATGCGTGCCAAATCCGTGTCCCGGCTGCACACGGTCTTCGTTGATCACGCGCAATGGTCCGAGGCCCATGAACTGTGGATCATAATAGTCCGCAAAGGAAAACGTGTGGTAACTCTTGAGCCAGCCGTGATCGGCCTCGCCCCGTTCATGGGCCCGTCTGATTGTCAGCAAGGTGTGCTCCGGATGATGTCGCCGTTGTTCGACCAGTATCGCCGCCTGATCCAGAGTAGCGCGAAGAGTAGCGATCCGAGTAGCTGCAAAGGAATGAACCCGGTCTACTCCTTTGGAAGGGTACACCGGTAAGCGAACATTGCGCTACGCGATCGCGAGGCGTTTAATATCTGCAATTCCAGATTTACCGGTGAAGCACAGTGGCAGGTATGCACGCGCACCCGCCGTGCCGAAGTGGCATGGCATGAGCACTCTGATCGACAGTCGGAAGGCACTGGACACCATTCCCGGCCTGGTGTGGAGTTCCGCGCCTGATGGCTATATTTCATACCTGAATCAGCGCTGGCTGGAGTTCACCGGATTCACGCTCGAACAGGGCGTGGGCTGGGGCTGGCGCGATGCGATTCACCCGGATGACCTGCCCGCGTTGGAAGCGTACTGGCGCTCCCTGCTGCCAACCGGCACGGAGGGTGAAACAGAAGCGCGCCTCAAACGCTTTGATGGCAGCTATCGCTGGTTTCTGTTTCGCGCCGTCCCTGTGTTCACCGATGAGGGTGAACTGGAGGAATGGTATGGCCAAACCACCGATATCGACGACCTCAAACGCACGGAAGCGCGCCTGGCCGGTGAGTCGCGGGTGCTGAAAATAGCCGCCAGTGGCAAACCGCTGGCGACTGTACTGGAGGCTTTGTGTCTTCTTGTCGAGGACAATTTTGATTCCAGATTGTGTGGCATCGTGCTGGTCGACCCGGGCGGCGTGAAACTCGTGCATGGCGCGGCGCCCAGTCTGCCGGGCAGTTATAGCGCGGCCATTCACGGTCGACCAGTCAGTGTCGACTCCGGTCCCTGCGCGATGGCCGCCAGCCTGGGTGAAGTGGTGATTACACCGGATGTTCTGTTGGAAACACGCTGGCAAGAATACGCATGGTGCGAGCTGGCGTTGGAGCACGGATTGCGCGCCTGTTGGTCTACGCCAATTCATGGCACTACGGGCAAAGTACTGGGAACCTTTGCGATTTATTCGCGCGAACCGGGTGTGCCGGGGCAGGAACTGAGCGACATGATCGATCATTTCGCCCACCTCGCCAGTATCGTGATCGAGCGCATCTACGCGGTGGAGGCGTTGCACGCCTCCCAGCACATCGCACTCGGACAGTATCATGCGCTGCGCAATGCGCTCGATGCGCTGGCGCAGGAATCGGAGCCGGACAAAATTCTGCACCATGTGTTGTGCACGATGAACCAGCAGCTGGATTCACACAGTTGCAGCCTGTGGCGGAAAGTCGAGAACAGCGACTACATGCGGTTTGAATTCGCGTTTGAAGATGGGGTGGTGGTGACCAACTCCGATCCAATCCTGTCGACTATTAGTCCGTCACTGAAAATTGATGATGTCTGGCCCTGGCCTGAGGTTTTCCGCACCGGCAAGCCCTTTTTAATCAGCGATATTCCCAATGGCACGACGTTCCCTTGGCAGCAGCACGTGATTATGCTCGGGATACGATCCATTCTGATCGTACCGATTCTGGTTCAGGGCCGGGTCGAGGGCGTGATCGGCATCCGCTTCACACGGCGGCGGGATTTCGCCGCTGTGGATCTCGATCTGGCCCAGGCGCTGACCAACCAGCTGACGCTCGCGCTGCAGTTGATTCGCTTGTCCAATATTAGCCAGGAAGCTGCGGTCATGGCCGAGCGCAATCGCATGGCGCGCGATATCCACGACACACTGGCACAGGGTTTTGCCGGAGTCGTGGTGCAGCTTGAAGCGGCCGCTGATGCCAACGCCCGCGGGTTGTACCAGGAGGCGGAACAGCATCTTGGAAGAGTCAGTGAACTGGCCCGCAACTGTTTGCAGGAGGCGCGGCGTTCGGTGCATGCGCTGCGCCCACAGGTGCTGGAAACCAAATCGCTGTGGGAGGCGTTGCGGGACATGCAGCAGGCAATGACGCGGGATACCACGTTGCATGCCGAGTTCACTCTGGCCGGGAGGTCGAGAAGCGTGCCGCCGCCCTGGGAGGAGAACCTGTTGCATATCGGACAGGAAATACTGGCCAACTGCCTGCGTCACGCGAAGGCCAGCCACTTTTCCACCTACATCCTGTTCAGTGAACAGAGCGTTTTAATGCGCTGCAGCGACGATGGCATTGGTTTTGACCGGCACCTGCGTAGCGATGGCTTTGGCTTGCGCGGCATTCAGGAGCGCGTTGAGGGGATGGCGGGAAAATTTGTCCTGCGCAGCGCTGCGGGCGATGGAACTACGATCGAGATTGAACTACCTTTATCGGCGGCGAACCTTGAATGAATGAACAGGCGATGGCTGTAGCGGATAATCACAAGGCAGCGCTCGATGACGCCGGCAAATTCAGTGTGCTCATCGCCGACGATCACGTGATGGTGCAGGAAGGCCTGACGGCAATAATCGACCGGCAGCCGGACATGCGCGTCGTCGCCCAGGTCGCGAATGGTGAAGAAGCGTCCCGGGAATGGGAGAAGCTCAGGCCCGATGTCACACTGATGGATTTGCGCATGCCAACGCTGGACGGTGTCGGCGCCATCGAGCGGATTCACCGTATGGACCATACAGCCCGCATCATCGTGCTCACCACCTTTGACACCGACAACGATATCTATCGCGCGATCAAGGCTGGAGCGCGCGGGCATCTGCTGAAAGACGTGCCCAGGGAGGAACTGCTCGATTGCATCCGCAGGGTGCAGCGCGGCGAAACCTGTATCCCACCGCTGCTGGCGGCCAAGCTGGCCAGCGGCATGAGCAAAGACAGCCTGGCCGGACGTGAACTGGACGTGTTGTCACTGTTGGCACAGGGCAAAAGCAATAAGGATATTGGCAGGAACCTGTTTATCGGTGAAACCACCGTGAAATCCCATCTGCGCAGTATTTTCACCAAGCTCAATGTGCTCAGTCGTACCGAGGCGCTAACGGTCGCCAGCCAGCGAGGCCTGATCCGCCTGTAACGCCGGGCTTGCCGCCCCGTTTACAACACCGCGTGCGTACGCCTGCCAGACCTGTACTCCTCCCAAAGCAGTAGGCCGGGCTCGTCCTTTGGCACAGGGAAAAAATCATTCTCCCGGATACTGTCGACGTCGGTGTGTTACGCGCATGCTGCGGGTGATGAATACCTATGATGTCATCGTGATCGGAGGCGGACCCGCTGGATACAACGCCGCGATACGTGCCGGCCAGCTCGGGTTGCGCGTCGCCTGTGTCGAGGGTCGTCCGACCTTGGGTGGAACCTGCTTGAATGTGGGTTGTATGCCCTCCAAGGCGCTGCTACACGCGTCTGAACTGTATGAAGACGCGGCAGGCCCCGCGTTTGCCAAACTGGGTATCGAGGTCAAGCCGATGCTCAATCTCGCACAAATGATGTTGCAAAAAGACGACAGCGTGGCGGCGCTCACCCGCGGCATTGAGCACCTGTTTCGCAAACATCACGTTGAGTGGATCCGGGGCTGGGCGCAATTTGAAACAGCACAGCGCCTTCACGTTGCGCTGGCTACTGGTGAAGCTCTGTCGGTCGAAGGGAAGAACATTGTCATTGCCACCGGTTCCGAGCCGACACCGCTGCCCGGTGTCGTGATAGATAACAGGCGTATCCTGGATTCGACCGGGGCGCTGGCGCTGGCGGAAGTGCCAGGGCACCTGGTAGTGATCGGCGCCGGTGTGATCGGCCTGGAGCTGGGGTCGGTGTGGCGACGCCTGGGCAGCCGGGTTACGGTGATCGAGTTCCTGGACCGCATCTGTCCTGCGCTGGACGGGGAAATTGGCAAGGGGCTGCAACGTGCCCTGGCCAGGCAGGGCATGGCGTTCAGGCTGGGAACGAAAGTCATGGCCGCCGAGGTCGACAGCAACACGGTGCATCTCAGTCTTGATGCGGCAGCCGGTGGATCGCCAGAGCGCTTGTCTGCCGACTATGTGCTGGTTGCAATTGGCCGGCGACCCTACGTCGGCAATTTGGGCCTGGAGGCGGCAGGCCTCGCAGCCGATCACCGTGGCATGTTGGCCAACTCCGGGCATCGCAGTGCGGTTCCCGGCATCTGGGTTATCGGTGACGTCACCAGTGGCCCGATGCTGGCCCACAAGGCCGAGGAGGAGGCCATCGCCTGCATCGAAGTGATCGCCGGCCAGGCATCAGCGGTAAATTACGCCGCAATTCCCAACGTCATTTACACCCGTCCGGAAGTGGCCTGGGTGGGAAAATCAGAGGAGGAGTTGAAGGCGGAGGGACGCAGCTACAAGGTGGGAAAGTTTTCCTTCCTCGCCAACGCACGCGCAAAGATCAATCACGAAACCGAAGGCCTCGTGAAAGTGCTGGCGGACGCCGAGAGTGATCGGATACTTGGCGTGCATATGCTGGGCCCCGGCGTCAGCGAGCAGATAGCAGAATGTGCACTCGGCATTGAATTCTCCGCGTCGGCCGAGGACCTCGCCCTCACCTGTCATCCGCATCCGACGCGCTCCGAAGCACTGCGCCAGGCGGCGATGGATGTGCACGGCTGGATGATGCAGGCGTGAGCATGAGCTCGACGGATAATGGTCTCCTCACGGCAGACAACTGCGCTGTCATTTTCATCGACTACCAGCCGCAGATGTTTTTCGGTGTCGCGAGCAGCGATCGTCAGGACCTGCTCAACAACCTCCTGATTTTGGCAAAGGCCGCAAAAATCTTCCGTGTGCCGGTGGTCATCACGGCACTGGAGTCCACCAGCTTCAGCGGCAATGTCGCGCCGCAACTGCTCGACATTTTTCCCGATCACACGCCGCTGGAGCGCTCCAGCATGAACGCCTGGGACAGCGCAGCCATGCTCGATGCGGTGCGTGGCACAGGGCGCAGGAACCTGGTTATCGCCGCGCTGTGGAGTGAAGTCTGTCTGGTCATGCCGGCGCTGCAGGCCCTGAACGACGGGTATGCCGTCTATGCGGTGATCGACGCGTCCGGCGGTACCAGCACGATCGCGCACGACGCCGCCATTCGTCGCATCGAACAGGCGGGCGCAGTATCACTGACCGCACTGCAGGTATTGCTGGAGTTCCAGCGCGACTGGGCATTCCGGGAGCACTATGACGAAGTCATGGAGGTCGTGCGGGAGCACTGCGGCGCCTACGGTCAGGGCGTTGAGTATGCCGCCACAATGGTACACCGGGCGCCGCCCCATCGGCGGCATGACCAATCGAAATGAGTGATTGTGACAAGTGATCGCGATGACTATTCGAAACGAAAGGAGGTATTGCGCATGAGCTACATAACCACCAACGACGGCTCGCAACTCTATTACAAGGATTGGGGACAGGGTCAGCCGGTGGTGTTCAGCCACGGCTGGCCACTGTCGTCCGACAGCTGGGAAGGCCAGATGCTGTTTCTGGCGGACAACGGCTTTCGCTGCATCGCACACGACCGGCGCGGCCACGGACGCTCGAGCCAGCCCTGGCACGGCAACGAGATGGACACCTACGCCGATGACCTCGCGGCGGTGCTGGATGCGCTTGATGTGCGTGACGCAATATTGATCGGCTTCTCCACCGGTGGCGGCGAAGTGGCGCGCTACATCGGCAGGCACGGCACGGCGCGGGTGGCGAAGGCGGTGCTGGTGTCGGCCGTGCCGCCGCAAATGGTACAGACGCCGGATAACCCGCTGGGCTTGCCCATCGCGGCGTTTGACGACATCCGCGCGGGCTCAGCGGCGAATCGTGCCCAGCTCTACAAGGACATCGCCGGCGGCCCCTTCTTTGGTTACAACCGGCCCGGAGCCACACCCTCGCAGGGCATGATCGACTGGTTCTGGGCGCAGGGCATGCAGGGCGGGCACAAGAATACCTACGATTGCATCAAGGCTTTTTCAGAAACGGATTTCACACAGGACCTGAAAAAGTTCGACGTACCCACGCTGGTCATTCACGGCGACGATGACCAGATCGTGCCTATCGACGCAGCGGGACGCAGCTCAGCCAGGCTGGTCAGCAATGCGCAGCTCATTGTGTACGAGGGCGCGCCGCACGGCATCACCGACACGCACAAGGACAGGCTCAATGCCGATCTGTTGGCCTTTGCCAGGCAATAGGCAGAGATCCAACGTGCCGCGCCCCCGAGACCGACTGAGAGGAATCCAAACATGAACCACTTCCACACGCTCTACACACCGCAGGACTGTGCCGTGGTGTTTATTGACCACCAGCCGCAAATGACGTTTGGCGTAGCCAATATCGACCGCGCGATGCTGATCAACAATGTGGTCCTGCTGGCCAAGGTTGCCAGGGAGTTTGGCGTGCCTGCAATTCTGACTGGCGTGGAGACCGAAGCGTTCAGCGGTTATTTATGGCCCCAACTGCTGGATGTATTTTCCGGCCAGGCCGTGATCGAGCGCAGTTCCATGAACGCCTGGGATGACGCCGGTTTTCGCCAGGCCATCGAGGCCACGGGCAAGAAGAATATTCTCCTCACCGGCCTGTGGACCGAGGTCTGTGTCACCTGGCCGACCCTGAGCATGCTCGCCGAGGGTTACCACATCTATGTGGTGGAGGATTGCTGCGGCGCAACGTCAACGGCCGCCCAGGACGCCGCATTGTCGCGCATGGTGCAGGCCGGGGCAGTGCGCCTGACGACAATTGCCGCGCTGCTCGAATGGCAGCGCGACTGGGCGCACCGCGAGCACTACGACGCGTTGATGGGATTGCTCAGGGAACACGCGGGAGCCTACGGCAGTGGCGTCGAGTACGCCTACACCATGGTGCACCACGCGTCGCAGACCGCGAAGCTGCCACAGGTGGTACGCAAGTCTTCCTGATGTGCAGTCTCCGACGATCATTGTTCCCATTCGTCGAAGACTGTTTCAGTGTGGGAGAGGCACAGATCAAGGAGATCGAGTCCGTGTTCATCCTAGTCGGCGGAAAAAAATTGTGTATGCAAGAGGTGAATTCCAGCCACCGCGGCCGCGCCCCTGCATCCATTGTTTACCGCAGCCGGTACGACCAGGAATCCTTGTGCGGGCTTCCGGGGCCTCGGCTGTGACTGCTTCGCCTTTTAATCCGGGGAGATACCACATGACTTCAATACCTTGCCCCACATCCCATGACCCGGTCGTCGCCATGCGCGCTGCAGCCGCTCCCGTTACCAGAGGCTAAACAACATGCGCTACCGTATTTTTGGACGCACTGGCCTGCGGGTCTCGTCGCTCGCACTCGGCACCGGCAATTTTGGTAAAGGCTGGGGTTATGGCGCGGATACTGAAGCGGCCCGCTGCATCTACACGCAGTACCGCGAGGCCGGTGGCAACTTCATTGATACGGCTGACCAGTATCAGTTCGGCCAGTCGGAATCGATGCTCGCCAACTTTATCGCAGCGGAGCGGGAGGATCTCGTACTCGCCACCAAGTTCTCGCTCGGTGACAGCCCTGACGCCGGCCTGCAGCGCACGGGGAACAGTCGCAAGGCGATGGTGCAGTCGGTCGAGGCGAGCCTGCGGCGACTCAACACCGACCGCATCGATCTGTTGTGGGTGCATATGCCGGACGGCGTGACGCCGATAGAGGAAATCGCACGGGGCTTCGACGACCTGATCCGCAGCGGCAAAGTGCTGTATGCGGGCTTGTCGGATTTTCCCGCATGGCGCGTGGCCGCCGGTGCAACACTGGCCGAGTTGCGTGGCTGGGCGCCGATTTCCGCCGTGCAACTTGAGTACAGCCTGGTCGAGCGCAGCGTGGAACGGGAGTTGCTGCCAATGGCTGCGGCATTTGACCTCGGCGTGGTGGGTTGGTCGCCGCTGGGCGGCGGGCTGTTGACGGGCAAGTACCGCAAGGGTGAAACCGGGCGGGCACAGGGCCTGGGCGCAGTCATCCATAGCGAGAGCGATGCGCGTAAAACCGCCACTCTGGACACCGTGCTGGCGCTGGCGCAGGAGACGGGGTTGCCGGCGGGACAAATTGCGATCGCCTGGGTAATGTCCAAAGGCGTGTTGCCCATCATCGGTCCGCGCACCGAGCAGCAGTTGACAGACAATCTCGCGGCGCTTGATGTCGTGCTTGAGCCGACGCACCTGGCGCGCCTCGATGCCGCCAGTGCAATAGCGCCGGGGTTTCCCCATGAAGTCGTCGCCGCGAGTGCGCCCGGTCTGGCAGGCGGCAAACTCGAACTCATCGATTGGTCAGGGCGTGTAGTTCGCTAGTTGTCGGGAATGCAGTGCGCCTTGATATTTCTGGGCGACCAGTTACTGTCGCTGGCGGGAGCCATGTTGTTGGCAGTGGTTAGCGAGCGTAGTGTCATGCACAATTCCTGCGTTAACAGTGATCATTGATGTGGTGGCACGGCAATTATTCCTCTGGAGGTGGACAATGTTGATTCAACGCATGCTTTTGATTGGCCTTGCTGTGTGCACTCTGTCGATACACGCGGAGGTTATAGAGAAAAATGTAAAACTGCCCGGTGGCCTGGGTGAAGGAGTTATCTACACCAACACAGACACCACCCAGGCTGGCCCCGGTGTAATCGTGGTGCATGAATGGTGGGGACTCAATGACTATGCCCGCAGCCGCGCCAGGCAACTGGCTGAGCTGGGTTATAAGCGCTATCGCCGTCGATATGTATGGCACCGGCAAGGTCGCGCAGCATCCCGATGACGCAAAGGCATTCATGCAGGCTGCCTTCTCCGAGGCGGACAAGATGAATGCCCGCTTCAATGCCGCCAAGACGCTGCTGTCGGGCCTCGAATCCGTCGATGCGAAGAAAATCTACGCTATCGGATACTGCTTCGGCGGCGGCGTGGTGCTCGATCAGGCGAGGCAGGGGAATGATCTTGCCGGCGTCGCGAGTTTTCACGGCATGCTGGGCACGGACGAACCGGCGAAAAAGGGCGCGGTCAAGGCGCGTATTCTGGTCGCGACCGGCGCTGCCGACCCTTACGTGCCGACGGAGCAGGTCGTGGCGTTCGTGCAGGAGATGACGAATGCCGGAGCTGAATTTGAGCTGATGAGCTTCCCCGGCGTAATGCACAGCTTCACCGATGTTGGTGCTACCGAAAAGGGCAAGAAGTTCGGTATGCCGGCGGCGTATGACGAGAACGCGGATAAAGTCAGCTGGGCAGCGTTGTTGAGCATGTTGAAAGACTAATTCACGCTATCGGATACAGCCTCGGGCCTTATGCTTCCTCGGTTGTGAGAGTTCTGCAGTCGTTCGTTACCAGGTGTCGTCAGGCGCCCCCTCGGGACGATGGAGACACTGTTCCAGCAGCGGACTCGCTCAGCAACCGGGGGGCAATTCGTCCGGCAACACCAATATTTCAATCAGCTCTTCTGAACCGCCGTAGCGTCGGTGAACCAGTACGCGTCCGTTGGTGAGAATATCAGTTTGCGCCAGCCCCCCATTGACCTTGCCGACTTCAGCATCGGTACTGACTCTTATTACACTGTACACAGGTTGATTATTGTAGTCGCTGGAATCGAGGGAGTGCACCAGTACACTGCCACTCCCCCCGCTCAAGTGCTGATCGTACGCACTACTTTTTTCGAGCCCGGTAGGCGCCAAACTCCATTGTGCGCCCTCAAGTGTTAGCCAGAACGAGCCGGTCCTGGCATCTACCAGCGCTTTTC
>JADJAL010000048.1 GCA_016704305.1 Haliea sp.
ACACGAGAATTCTTCTTCGGCCCGTGTCCTGGGTTGGTCAGATTGGTTGGAGTGCGGAAACCCTGACGTCCGAGCACACGCGGCAGACACTGCAAGGAATTGTCCACCCTTTGATTGCCCAGGGAGTCGACACCCTGGTGCTCGGATGTACGCATTATGTATTCCTGGGCCCCACCATTCAGGATATCGTAGGCCCGGAGGTCAAGGTCCTCGAATCATCGGCGGCCGTTGCGAAGCAAGTCATGCGACATTGGGTCGGCGAAAGTCCAAGGATAGTGCACGCCCGCATTGGCCGAGAGACATTCTTAACCACAGGGTTACGCAACCACGCCGAAACAATCTTCTCTCAGCTTTGGGGTGCGCCCGTTGAAGTCCGCGAACTTGAAACCCGAGACTGCTGCGTGGAGGCCTAACCAGCCCCGAGAGGTGAATCAGCGACAATTGAAATTAGAGACGAATTGCAGTTATTTGAGCTGCTAAACCGGTGTCAAATCAAATAGGGCTGGGTGTAAACCTGAAGGCAACGCCGGAGGTCATGAACACGTCACTGAAGCAAGTCGCAGAGCAGGCCTTGAGCCTAAGCGCTGAGGAAAGAGCGAAGCTAGCTGAAGTAATGCTGGAGTCACTTGCGAGCCCGCTTGCTGATATAGAGGCAGCATGGGCTGAGGAAATCGAACAGCGCGTAGCTGCCTATGACCGTGGGGATATTCCGTCCTACCCCGCAGAAGATGTATTCGCGGAGGCCAAGCGAATCCTAAAGTGAATACAGTAAAGTTCATCGCGTCTGCCAGGCGCGAATTCCTCAAGGAAGTGGGTTATTACAATGAACAGCCGGCCTTGGTCCGAATTCGCAGGGGGGCAGAAGCTGCCAGGCATTGGCGTCCAACTCTGGCTCGCCAGCCACAAAAAGCACCAGGCGTGTATTTGTCAATCGATTCCCTTTTTCAGTCGTTTATCGGGCGGGTTCCAACGGCATTATCGTATTTGCTGTTGCCAGCCATTCGCGCCTTCCCGAGTATTGGGCGTCGCGTGCGTGAAAGCCGTACCAATAGATGATCAACATCACACTGGCAAGACAATGACTGATTCCATGTCGCCTCAGCGAGTGCTTGCTCCCAAGCGCGAAATTTTCGGCTGGGCCATGTTTGATTTCGCCAATCAGGCATATACCCTGCTGATCATCACGGTCATCTACGGCGACCTTTTCACTCGCGTCATTGTCGGCGATGCACCGGACTATCGACTGGGAAACCTGCTGTGGAGCGTGGCACTGGCGATCAGCTACCTGATGGTCGTCATTGCCAACCCGTTATGCGGCGCCATCATGGACTACTCACGAAGTCGCAAACGATTCCTGTTCGCCAGCTACCTGCTGACGGTATCGGCCACAGCCTTGCTCTATTTTGTCGAACCGGGATGGGTGTGGCCGGCCATGCTGCTGATTATCGTATCCAATTTTGCTCTATGCCATTGGCGAAGGCTTTGTGGCCAGCTTCCTGCCTGATCTCGGCCCACGCAAAGCGCTGGGCTGGATATCTGGCCTCGGATGGAGCATGGGTTATATCGGCGGCTTGATCGCGACGGCGTTTACACTGTTTTTTCTGGGTGATGTGAGCTTGGAAAATTACGACACTATCCGTTGGGTCGGTCCGTTCGCGGGTGGTTTTTTTCTGATCGCCGCGCTTCCCACCTTCATCTGGCTACGTGAGCGCGGCGAGAAACGGCGGCCTCCGGCAGGAACACGACTACTGCAAATTGGCGTCCAGCGCTTACGCCTGACATGGAGCCAGATCCGTCATTTTCGCGATCTGCGCAACCTGTTGATCTCCGTTTTTTTCGCCATGGCCGGCATTTATATCATTATTGCCTTTTCGTTTATTTACGGTGCACAGGTTATCGGTTGGGACGAAAGCGTACGCGTCTACATGTTCATCACTGTGCAGCTGACTGCAGCGATTGGCGCAATCGGCTTTGGCTTTTTGCAAAGCGGGATTGGTGCGCGCGCTGCCTACATTATTACGCTGTCTCTTTGGCTGCTTGCCATCCTGGCGATCTGGCAGACTCCCGCCCTTACTGATCTTCTACACCTCTGGCTGGACTTGGACTGGCAGGCGCAATACGTCTTTCTGTTTGCTGGCGTATTGGCAGGCCTGAGTCTGGGTTCCTCGCAATCAGCAGGACGTGCACTGGTGGGGGTGTTGACCCCTCACGGCAAATCTGCCGAATTCTTTGGTCTGTGGGGAATGTCCGCAAAACTGGCAGCAGTGTTCGGAATTCTCGGTCTGGGGCTTATCCAGTGGGCATTTGGCCTGGCGGATGCCATCCTGTTTTGCATGGCGTTATTTGTACTGGCTATTGTTACCGTGCTGCCAGTCAACGAAGTACGCGGTAGTGACACGGCGGAAAGCTGGCAGGAACCTTGAGCGGTCTGCACACTGATTCCATCATGCGTTTTTCAACGGCAGAACCTCCTGAATCCGATCTGTAAAAATCCAGTCGACACCGCGCCACGCTTCGCGATTCAATATGCGTTGATTTTCCACCATGCCGGTGCCCGTCTGCCGACCTGCCTCTCGGAGCTTACGCAGACAGGCATTGCTCATCAGCGCAAATGAGCCAGCGACAGCGCCATGACCCAGCTCAAGATTCTGTTTCACGATATGCTGCGTATTGGTCTGGGCCACATCGACAAGCGCCTCACGCGGCAGTTCGGAAAAACCTTCCAGATGGTCAGGCACCAGACTCAGCAAGTGGAAGTCGCGGCAGGGTTCAAGTGAAGACAGTGAACGCGTCACTATCACTGGCAACTCCGGGGTAGCACGCCAGGAAGTTTTGATTTCAATCATCAAATGCAACTTTCCACCGTATCGCTCAACCACTTCGCTTAAATGGGGGATATCAGGAACCGCCTTTCGCAACACGGAGAAGTCAGTCCCGGCAATAGCGATGTCAGATCGACCAAACACACGCCCACAATGCGCATCATGATGAACCACAGGCTCCCCGTCGCGCGTCAGGTGCACATCAAACTCGATACCCCATGCACCATGCACCAGGCACCAGTCAAAACCGGCGAGGGTGTTCTCTTTGAGTGTGCTGCCAGATATCACTCCATGCGCGCCACGGTGCGCTACCAGGCGAACCGACTGCTGAGCCCTCTCCCCGCATCCCGGTGAAACCGACCACAGGTAGTTGGCGAGCGTATTCAGGGCATCTGATACTTTGGACATAGGTCGAAACTCATCGGGTTTGCAGGAGCTTTGACATGATCAGGGATGGGCAATCACCAGAACCCAACCGCTGTGACCGTGTCATAAAATCGCAAGCATCAAAGTCTATAAGCCGTGTGCCCAGCTTGCAACGCGCCGCAATTAAGCGAGCGGCAGAGGGCGGTGCGCAGCGTGATGACGTTCGGGGTCAGCCACGCTAAAATGGACCCTCATTTATTAGGCTTTGAAGAATGCACCTTAAAATTGGGCACCCGAAAAGAGCGCTAGAGGCCCTTTTCTGCAATAACAGTCAGAGGAAACTTACTGATCCAGCTCTCCGTCTATTGAGAAGTGGAAGCCCATTTCACAGAAAACTGGTCCCCGTTAATATGCCGCGTCTAACTGGACCCGATCGGGTATATCCCACCAGCCGAAGCTAATTGGGTCCAACCTAACAGCAGCAAGGAGGGTCGTTCTTGAAGCGGATCAGTCGGCAAATGGGCTTGCAAAGGTAGCGGCGGGTTCTTTCGGCAAAAAAATGTTCAAACGCGCAGCGATACTATCGTGCTTCTTGCTCTCTGCCATGCCTGTGTTCCTGTTTGCGATGGAGCGGGAGACCGTGGCCATTATCGGCACTGGTGATATGGGCAATTCGATTGGCCCCAAGCTGGCAGAGAAGGGTTATCACGTCATTTACGGCAGTCGAGACCCCGCACACAAATCTGTTCAGGAGCTGGTGGCAATTACTGGAAACAACGCGCGCGCAACCAGCCAGAAAGAGGCAGCACAACAGGCGGAGATCGTCGTGCTTGTCGTCCCATGGCCGGCCATGCAGGAGGTGGCGCAGAATCTTGGGAACATGGACGGCAAAATCCTGATCGACGTGTCGATTCCGATCCAACAGGCTGAGGATGGCTATCTGGAAAGCATGGTTGAAACGTCCAGCGCGCAGTTGATCCAGGGCTGGAACCCTGGAGCCAAGGTAGTAAAGACGCTGTTGGCTAGCTCCAATGTGATTGACGATCCGACGATTTTAGGCGGCCGTGTAACGAGTTTTGTCGCTGCCGATGATCGCAATGCGAAGGAAACAGCGGCGAGGATTGTCGCTGATCTGGGTCTGCAGCCCTTGGATGCAGGGCCGTTGCGTCATGCACAAGAAATTGAGGCCTGGGCGCGATTGTGGTTTGTGCCTGCGATACAAAAAAGCGCAAGCAAGGGCTTTGAGCTGGCAGTGCTCCCCAACAACCTATTGGTACTGCATGTGGCAGGACGAGTGGTACGCGCCCGTCGGTGATAGTAAGAATCTGGCGGTTTTCCAGACCCGCAGGTTATGGCTGAACCCTGCCCTTCGGAATAGCCTGCGCGAATTGTCACGGCTCGACAAGTGGCTCAGCAAAGCAAGCCCGCCAGACACAGTCGCATGGAGATACCGGGCGGCGTTGGTAATGCCGCTGGTCATGGATTTCACGCGGCCCTGATAGAGCACGGCAATAGTCGGCGTGCCGCGAACGTCCCAGGCTCGGGCAATGTCGCCATGCGCATCATTGACGATGGGAAACCCAACGCCCTGTTCGCGGGCCGCTGACAACACCTGTTCCCGTGAACCTGATGAGAGCGCGACAGTGACAACAGGATGGTCATCCCGCAGTGAAGCAATCGCGGGCGTCACGGCTTTGCATACCGGGCACCAACTCGCCCAGAAGTACAGCAGTACCGGCTTTTCCTGGCTCATCTGAAACAGATCGACGTAAGCGCCGTTTAAAATCCAGCAGCAATTCCCCGAGGTACTGTTTCCCAGGCGCTTCACTATGGCGCCAGGAATCAATCAGCAGGGGCACGGTAACGATTGCCACAAGCCACAGCGCCGCTAACTGCCAATTTTTGATCTTGCCAGCCTGGGGCTTGTCGGCAGGATTAACCATATGTGCTTCCAGATATCGGGCTGAACTCTGCGCTGAACATTGCGTTTATCTTTGCGACAATGACGTGTTCCAAATGTGTAATCGTCAGACTCGCTCAACATGATAACGTTCTATCATCAATACGTTTACTATGCTGTATCGGGATCAAGGCTAACCAAAAACCTGTGGAACAACCGGAGCACCCTGAGTGGAAACCACAGGTCAACCCAAACATATGGACGCGCCCAAAACTGACGCCATCGAGCCGCATTGTCTGCGATGACTCGAGGCCAGGCCAGCAGAGTTACTTTTCCAAGGAAATCGTGCCGATGCGTTCCCGGAAGGGCTGGAGGTTATGCCGTTCTTGGAATATTGTACGGGGTGAATTTGGGACTTTTTAGTTAATCGGTTACCAAGACGGTTCGCGACGATCTGGTTCAGGTTAAACATTGAGGTGAGTTAATGAAAGCGAATTGAAAAGCATGAGCATTGATGAACGGTTACGAATTATGAAACCATTTGGGCCCTTTAACCATGAAGCGGGTTCGATAGAGTCGCCAAACTGGCATGGAGACGTTTTGGCTCAGAGAAAAGCCAAGTTGGAAAGCGGCGATGCAAAATTCATTTCACTTGAAACACTAAAAGCCTATTACTTTGCAAAGAATTAGCAATATCGTGGTTCTGGAAGACGCCGCCGACGATTTAGCTGCTGGTCGTAACTTTTATGACAAACAGGAGCCGGGAATAGGTCAGTACTTTTAGGATAGCCTTATTTCTGACATTGAATCTTTGACAATCTATGCTGGAGCGCATCAACGCTATTTTGGATTGTTCGGACTGCTTTCAAGCGATTTCCTACGCTGTCTATTGTGAGGGTAGCTGAGTCGATTGCCTATGTAATAGCTGTATTGCCAGTGAGATCCCGTGTGGGTACTACAACAATTTGAAGATCGCTGGGAATAATGGGGGCGCATTTATTTTCTATGACTATCGGAGGAAGTAGCATGAGTGAATATAAAGCTGCCATTCGCCGAATTGAAGTAACGATGGGTGAGTCTGTGAGAATCCTTAGGGAGCTTCAGGAGCTGAGCCAGAATCAGCTCGCCGAGCTCTCCGGAATTCCACAATCGACGATTTCGGCAATTGAGAATGACCGGATTCAGTTGGGAGTAGAGCGAGCCAAAATCCTCGCCAGGGCGTTGCGCTGCCACCCTGCTGTACTCGTTTTTCCTGGATGGAATGTAGAACATGAGTCAGCCGCAGACTGCTCCAATCAGACCAGAGAGTTCCTTCGGTTTAAAGCCTTTGCAGATGCATTTGTATTCGACCACGGCCTACCCGTCAAATAAATGCGTCCCCTTTTCTGAACCATCAACCTGTGAACCAACCGGAGCACCCTGAGTGAAAGCCCCAGGCCTATCCAGTCGCACCCGACTGGACCGCTTTATCAGCAGCCATGCTGGTGTAACTCGTGGCGCGGTCAGGGCCCTGCTGGCCAGTGGTCGCATCGAGGTCAATGGCCGGGCGGCCAGCGAGATCAATCAGGTAGTCGACCAGTTCAGCCATATCACGCTGGATGGCCAGGTACTGCAGGACCGTGCGGCGATCTACCTGATGCTGAACAAGCCGCGCGGCGTGGTCAGCGCTACCAGGGATGAAAAGCACCGTACCGTTATCGATCTGCTAGACGCCAACACGGGAAACGACCTGCATATTGCCGGGCGGCTGGACTTCAACTCCACGGGTTTGCTGCTGCTGACCAATGATGGACGTTGGTCACGACGGCTGGCCAGCGCGCACAACCCGGTGGAAAAGGTGTACCGGGTCACCGTGGAACACGCGCTGACAGAGCACTACATAGAGGCGTTTGCACAGGGCATGTACTTTCCCTATGAAAACATCACCACCCGCCCCGTTACGCTGACCATACTTTCCGACTATAGCGCTGAGCTTCGTCTTACTGAAGGGCGCTATCACCAGATAAAGCGCATGTTTGGCCGCTTCAACAACAAGGTACTCACGCTGCACCGAATCGCGATTGGCAACGTGTCGCTGGACCCGAGGCTGACCGCAGGGCAATACAGGCCATTGACGCAAATCGAGGTCGATGGTGTTTTCTGAACACATTTTCCCCGCCCGGTAGCTCCCTGTGCTTTTTCATCGCTGTCCTGCTGGCATACGCCCTACTTCACTGTAACCATGTTCTGGCGCGGCCGGGTTGAGTACACTGTCCCCTCAACTGCAAAAGCGCAGACATCTATATGAACTTACGAATAACTAACAATCAGGAGCTGGTGTAAATGAGCGACAACGAAGGTTCCATCAGCACCGAAATCCGCGGCCACATCCTCCTCATCGGCCTGAACCGCCCCGAGAAATACAACGGCTATACGCCCACGATGGCCAAACAGTTGGTGTTCGCCTACACGCTGCTCGACGAGAACGATGATCTCTGGGTCGGCGTGCTGTTTGGCCACGGCGATCATTTTCACCGCCGGGCTCGACCTGCCGAAATGGACGGGCGACATGGAGCAAGGCGTGAGTGGCGATGGCAGCCACATCGATGTCGTCGGCCTGGGTCGCGCCTGCCGCAAGCCCATCGTCACGGCCGTGCACGGCATCACGTTCACCGTGGGCATCGAACTCGCGCTCGGCGGCGACATCGTCATCGCTGCTGATAACTGCCGTTTCTCCCAGTTGGAACCCAAGCGCGGCATCATGGCCACGGGCGGCGCCACCATCCGTTTCGTGGAGCGCGGCGGCTGGGGCAATGCCATGTACCACCTGCTCACCTCCGATGAATTCAATGCCGAGGAGGCCAAGCGCATCGGCCTGGTGCAGGAGATAGTGCCCCTTGGCCGCCAGCTCACGCGGGCGATCGAGATCGCCGAAGTCATCGCTACCGGCGCGCCGCTGGCGGTGCAGGCAACCAAAGCCTCCTCGCGTCGCTTCGTGCAGGAAGGCTATGCTGCGGCAGTGGCTGCGCTCGGGCCAACACAGAAAGCGCTGTTTGCAACCGAGGATGTGAAAGAGGGGGTGCAGTCCTTCGTGGAGCGTCGGGCTGCAAAATTCCAGGGGCGCTGAGGGTGGAGCACGGTATGATCAGGCGCCCGCCGGAATGTATTGCACAGCGTTCCATCCCAGGAGCATAAGACCATTAAATACCTTTGGATAATTATCTTCCTCGCCGTGTTGATCTGGTCCGGCATCAACCCCTGGGACCCATTGACGTGGATGCTGGAAGTCGCACCCGCAATCATCGGCGGCATCTTGCTGGCGGCCACCTGGAACTCATTCAGGCTGACGCCACTGCTGTATTTCTTTGTGCTGGTGCACTGCATCATCCTGATGGTCGGTGGCCACTACACCTACGCGGAAGTGCCGTTGTTTGACGGCCTGTTCGGTTCGGAAAGGAACAACTACGACAAACTGGGCCACTTCGCCCAGGGCTTCGTACCAGCGTTGCTGGCAAGGGAAATACTCATCCGCAAACAGGTGGTGAATGGCGACTACTGGCGCGCCTTCATCGTCGTGTCGATATGTCTGGCGTTCAGCGCATTCTATGAACTGATCGAATGGTGGGTCGCGCTGGCCTCGGGTGAAAATGCGGAGGCCTTCCTCGGGACCCAGGGCTATGTCTGGGATACCCAATCGGACATGGGGCTGGCATTCCTTGGCGCGGTTTCCGCCCTGCTGCTATTGTCGGCTTTGCACAACAGGCAACTGCAACGCGTAATGCACTAGCTGGCGAACAGGTTCTCCGCGCCAATCGTGCGTTTGTACAACGCGATATCGCTCTTGTAGGCCTTGCGCACGCAGGCCACCAGTTCATCGCTGTACATTGCCTTGAGCGACGGAACCAGGCCCTCGCTTTTATAGTTGAGCAATTCAAGCGGCGAGAGCTTGAAGGGCTTTCTTCGGGATAATTTGGTCGGCATTTTTTATACGATCGCTGCTCATGCTTTTTACAAAAAATTCGAACGTAACATCCTCGATGTCGATGGTTCGCCGGTGCAGGTCGACATAACCCCAGGCCGGGTTATTCCGGTTGACGATTTTGTCCAGATACACGCTGAGCAGGCGAGAAAACGGACAGCGCAAAATGGTGAATGTGTAACGGGCCTTGGCAAGCTCCGAGAGGCTGGCTGTGAAGGTATGGTTGTTCTGGTGAATCCAGTTAAAATCTGCGCTATCTTTAATGCAGCCGTTGGCGATCGCCAGTGTGGTTCGCATCGTGGAACAGGCATTCTTGGGTATAAAAGGCATCCGACGGATAGATATTCAGCGCGTGTTGTTGCGCAAAACTGTGCCGTTGATTGACCCTGAGCGTGCTGTAGCTTTCGTGACTGTAACGAAATACGCGTGGCATCGGTTGGCTCCTGTGGCGCTCAGAATGGTGAACGCAGTCATGCTAGCAAGGGATATTTGCCGAAACAATGAATGCAATCAATCTGTAACGTCGATACAGGCAAAGAATGCCATGTATCCAGAGGTGCGGTGAGACCCGCAGCTCATCAGTCCGTCAAAGGGAAGACACTCACGATGGTACTCGCCAGATCCCTGCTTCCACGCCTGCTGTTCCTGCGATCGCTGCCGCTGTCGCTGCTGGTATCGACGCTGGTCTCGATGGTCATGCTGAGCCCACTCACGCTGGCAAGCACGGCGACGCCGGAAGCACAGGCCCTGATCGACGAACTGGGCCTGACCGAAGCCAGCACGCCAATTGCAAAGCATCCGCTCTGGAAGCCGCAAAAAGTCGTCGTCATGTTACCGGCGGCACTGGGAGTAGGCAGCGCCGAATTCGAGGCGCAGCTGGCGACAGCGGCAGGCGATGTGGAACTGGTGTTTGAACGCTCTGGCGGTTTCGTCATACCTGCTGAGATGCTCGCAGGCGCGGACGGTGTCATTGGCATCTGCACCCCTCCCCTGCTAACCCAGGCCGATGCGAAACTGATCTGGGTGCACAACTACACCGTGGGCATGGATCACTGCAAAGGCGCGAGCGAGGCGCAACTGCGGAACATCGTCTTCACCAATAACAAACGCTTGTCCGGCCCCGCCATCGCCGAGCATGCCATCGCCATGTTGCTCGCGCTGACCCACAACCTGCCCGCTTACGCGGCGGCGCAAAGCGAGGCCCGCTGGGCACGCGAGATTTCCGATAACGTTTCATTCGGGGAACTCAAGGGCAAAACGCTGCTGGTCGTCGGGCTTGGCGGCATCGGCACTGAAATCGCGTGGCGCGCCCACGGGCTCGGCATGCGGGTTATCGCAACGCGCAATTCATCGCGCGAAGGTCCCGACTTCGTGGAGCACGTGGGCCTGGCGAACGAGCTGCACGCACTGGCGGGCAGGGCCGACGTGGTCGCGAACGCCCTGCCGCTCACGCCCGCAACGACAGGCATCTTCAACAAGGCCTTCTTCGATGCGGTTAAACCGGGTGCGATTTTTCTCTCCGTGGGGCGCGGACAAAGCACGGTGACCAGCGACCTGATCGCCGCACTGGAATCACGCCGCTTGTACGGCGCGGGCCTCGACGTGACGGACCCGGAACCCCTGCCCAAAGACAGCCCGCTGTGGCACCTGCCCAACGTCATCATTACGCCCCACGTATCCGCCACCGGTGACGATAGCCCGCTACGCACAATGATCATCGCCGTGGAGAACTTGCGCCGCTATGTTGCCGGAGAACCGCTGTTAAATGTGGTGGATATGCAGAAGGGGTATTAAGTACGATTGGCAACACGGGACTTCCGATGCTCATGATAACAACCGCCACGCGCTCATTCTGGAGGACGCTATGACAACCAACGCCATCCCCAGCAAAACCCGGGAGATTCACAGCCACCATTTCGATTCCACCATCTGGAACGACTTCACCTTTCGCGACGACGACATTGTCATTGCCACCTATGCCAAATCCGGCACCACGTGGGTACAGCAAATCGTGTCGCAATTGCTGTTCAACGGCGCGGAAGCGTTGGCAGTGGCGGATATGTCGCCCTGGCTCGACTTGCGCGTGCCACCCAAGGAGGTGAAGCTCCCGCTGGTGGAGGCGCAAACCCATCGGCGCTTCCTGAAGACACACTTGCCCGTCGATGCGCTGGTGTTTTCAAACAGGGCCAAATACATCTACATCGGACGCGACGGGCGCGATGTGCTGTGGAGCATGTACAACCACCACGCCACGGCGAACGAGCTCTGGTATGAGGCACTGAACGACACGCCCGGCAGGGTGGGACCGCCGATTGAACCGCCACCCGACTCCATCACGCAGTACTACCATGACTGGCTCGATCGCGATGGCCACCCGTGGTGGCCGTTCTGGGAGAACATACGCACCTGGTGGGCGATTCGCGACCTGCCGAATGTGCACCTGCTGCACTTTGAAAATCTGAAACGCGATCTGCCCGGCGAAATTCGCCGCATTGCCGAATTTCTCGCCGTGCCCATCGACGAGGGCACATGGGACGCCATTGTCGAGCACTGCAGCTTTGAGTACATGAAGAACAACGCCAGCAAAACCGTACCGCTGGCCGGCGCCTTCTGGGACGGCGGCGCACAGAGCTTTATCCACAAGGGGATGAACGGCCGTTGGCGCGAGGTGCTCACACCGGACGAGGTGGCCAAGTATGAGCACATCGCGGCACGGGAACTGGATGGCGACTGTGCGCACTGGCTGGCCACAGGGCAAATAACAGCACATTAGGCAGGCGGAACCGTTGGGTATTCGCGACAAGCAACTGCAGGAGAGGAACCAGGTCGAAATGTATACGTCTCAAATGGAACTGGAAGCGGGTATCGACGCGATAAAATCGTCGCCTGCGGACGAGGGCATTGTGCGGAAGATCGTCTGTCGGCCAGACGTCGACGAGCGCCATGAACTGCAGGAGGCGCAGCTCGACCTGGCCGAGGGCCTGGTCGGCGACAACTGGCGGCGTAAAGGTTTTTACAAGGCCGCTGGCGGGCGCGCGCATCCGGATATGCAACTCAACCTGATGAACGCCAGGGCGATTGCGCTTATCGCGCGCACCGAGGAGCGCTGGCAGCTGGCCGGCGACCAGTTCTATGTCGATCTGGACCTGAGCCCCAACAACCTCCCACCCGGCACCCGGTTGCAGATCGGCGAGGCGATTATCGAAGTCACCGCTGAACCGCATCTGGGCTGCAGCAAGTTCATGGCGCGCTTTGGTCGCGACGCCGCGCGCTACGTCAATTCCGACGCGGGCAAGGCGCTGAACCTGCGCGGCATCAATGCGAAGGTTGTGCAGCCCGGCAAAGTGGTGTCGGGTTCGCGCATCAGCAAGCTGGACGCCTGAAGAGTTCAATCCCATCAACCATCACGCGCATGACGCGGATCAGCTATCTGCCGTCACCTCGTGTACGATTGCGTAAATCGGCAACGCAAGTCACTGTATGAACCACGGCAACTACGAGGACGAGGCGGATCAGCGCATCAATTGGCACACGATGCGCATCATCTGGCCCTACCTGATGGAGCATCGCAACCGGGTGCTGCTTGCCCTCGGCTGCCTGATCATCGCCAAGGTGAGCAATGTCGTTGGGCCATTCATTCTCAAGTACATTGTCGACGCGCTGGATAGCGAGAAAAGCCAGCTGATCGCGGCGCCCATCGCGCTGGTGTTTGCTTACGGCCTGGCGCGCTTCTCCAACATCCTGTTCGGGGAGATCCGCGATACGATCTTTGGCCGCGTCACCGAGCGTGCCATGCGCAAGATCGGGCTCGAAGTCTTTCGCCACCTGCATCGCCTCGATCTCGATTTTCACCTCAATCGGCGCACTGGCGGACTGTCACGCGACATCGAGGCGCGGCACCACCGGCATCAGCTTCCTGATGCGCTTCTTCGTGTTCAATATCGTGCCCACCTTTGTCGAGATATTCATGGTGGTCGGCATTCTGCTGTTCAACTACGGCTGGGGCTTTGCGCTGATCACCCTGGTGTCCGTCATGCTCTACACCTGGTTTTCCATCGCGGCGACGGAATGGCGTACCCGCTTCGTGCGCGAGGCGAATATCGCCGACTCCGCCAGCAACACCCGGGCGGTGGACAGCCTGCTGAATTTTGAAACCGTGAAGTATTTCACCAACGAGGAATTCGAAGCGCAGCGCTACGATTACGAACTCGGCAAATGGGAGCAGGCGCGCCGCAAGAATCGCCTGTCGCTGTTTTCGCTGAACGGCGGGCAGGCGCTGATCATGCCATCGCGATGACGGGCATGATGTGGCTCGCGGCCGTGTGTGTCGCCGCCGGCACGATGACGATCGGCGATTTCGTGCTGATCAACGCATTCATGGTGCAGTTGTTCGTGCCGCTGAATTTCCTCGGATTTGTGTACCGGGAAATCAAGGGCTCCATGGCGAATATCGAGAAAATGCTGCAGCTGCTGCGTGTACAAACCAGCGTGAACGACAAGCCGGGGGCGCAGTCTCTGGCGCCCGGCAACGGCAACATCGAATTCAGGGACGTTTCATTTTCCTATCGCCCGGATCGCGAGATCTTGCGCAAGGTGACATTCAACATCGATGCCGGGCAGAAGGTCGCGGTGGTGGGCGCAAGCGGCGCCGGCAAATCCACGCTGGTGAAACTGCTGTTCCGGTTCTACGACCTGAGCGGCGGCGCGATCCGGATCGGCGGTGTCGATATCAGCGACGTCAGCAAACATTCGCTGCGACGGGCCATCGGCATCGTTCCGCAGGATACCGTGCTGTTCAACGACACGCTGTTTGAAAACGTCCGCTACGGTTGCCCCGAGGCCAGCGACGCCGAGGTCGCCAATGCGATTCGCCTTGCCCACCTCGACAACTTCATCAGCCAGCTCCCCGACGGCGACCAGACCAGGGTCGGCGAGCGCGGCCTGAAACTGTCCGGTGGCGAGAAGCAGCGCGTCGCGATAGCGCGCACCATTCTCAAACGCGCGCCGATACTCGTGTTTGACGAGGCCACCTCGTCGCTCGACAGTAAATCAGAACAGGCGATACTGAAGGCCCTGCGCGAGGTCGCGAAGGGCCATACCAGCCTGGTGATCGCGCACCGGTTGTCCACGATCATCGACGCCGACAACATCGTGGTGCTGGACCAGGGCAGTGTCGTCGAGCAGGGCACGCACGAGGCACTGCTGGCGCGCCGCGGGCACTATGCCGAGCTCTGGTTCTCGCAGCAAAGAGATCAGCAGAAGGAGCAGCAAGAGGAGCTGCCGGTATGAAACGCATCAACATCGTCGCCTGGCATAACGGTGGCGGCCTCAGCCGGGACATAGACACGCTGTTCGACGCGCTCCCGACGGACCGTTTTGCCGTGACGTTGAACGGCGCGCCGCGCGAACAGGCCCGTATCCAGCGCCGTCGCATCGCACATCGTGCGGCCAATCTCCGCCATCGCTGGCTGCGGCGCGGGCAGCTGCTGGCCGCAAAGTACGACGTAAACCTGTTCCTGGAAGATATCAGTCGCGGCTTCTTCCGCTACGCTAGCGTCAATATGTTTATCCCCAACCCGGAATGGTTCAAGGAGAACCAGCACCGCCACCTGCCGGGGATCGACGTGGTGCTGTGCAAAACCCGGGAGGCACAGGAGACGTTTTCGCAACTGGGCTGCAATGTCCTGTTCATTGGCTTCACCAGCGAGGATCGATGGGACAGCGGGAACACGCAGCCACGAGAGCACACTTTTTTGCACCTGGCCGGGCGCAGCTGGCAGAAAGGCACCAGGGCCCTGACCGATCTGTGGTTGCGGCATCCCGAGTGGCCGACCCTGACCGTGGTGCAAAATGACAGGATGTACAACCAGGCGCGGGTGGTGCCCATTGAAGCGCCCAATATCATTCACCGGTTGGTACGCTTAGGCGATGCCGAGCTGCGCGCATTGCAAAACCGCCACGCATTTCATCTGTGCCCCTCTGAAGCGGAAGGCTTTGGGCACTGCATCGCCGAGGCAATGAGCTGCGCAGCAGTGACCCTGACCACCGATGCGCCGCCGATGAACGAGTTGATCACGCCCGAGCGCGGCGTGCTGGTGGACTATCACCGGATGAGCAGCCAGCGCTCGGGCGCCAACTACTATGTCGATCCCACCGATCTTGAACGCAAGATCGAGGCGATCATCGCGATGGATGAGCGCTCGATCGCGCAGATGGGCGACAATGCGAGGCAATGGTATCTGGAGAACGACCGACTTTTTCGCACGCGACTTATTGAGGCGCTTGAACAAGCGGCGTGAGCGGGCAAGCACCCGCCGCCAGGTTTTCAAACTGCGCCATTTTCCTCGCGACTTATCAAGCGATAGGGCGCAGCGTCCGGCTCGGCGAGCACCGACTGCAACCAGGGCAGGCAGCTCTCTAGCTGCTGTTGCAATTGCCAGGGCGGATTGATTACGAACATGCCGCTGCCCGTCATGCCCCCCGCCGCTGCCGGTCGCACGGACAATTCCACCAACAGGGATTTCACCGGCAGCGCCTCCAGCTTCTTCACCAGCAGCTGCACCTCCTCCCGTGCCAGCAAGGGATACCCCAGCGCATACACGCCGGTGGCAAACTTTTTGCGGGCCAACTGCAGCGAGGCGAGCGCCGTGGCGTAATCGGCTTTCACCTCGTAGGGTGGATCGAGCATCACTAGCGCGCGCTTTTCCACCGGCGGCAGGATAGCGTTCAGTGAGCCAAAGCCGTCCTCCTGCGCGACATGCACACGCCGGTCGCGCCCCGCCCACTTTTGAAGGCGAGCGGCATCCTCCGGGTGTAACTCGAACAACTGCAGCCGATGTTCCGGGCGCAGGATATGTGCGGCAATCGCGGGCGAACCCGGATAGCGCTGCAACGTGTCTGCCTTGTTGCAACTGCGCACCACATCGACATACGCCTGCACTGCTGGTGGCAGGTCGCTGCGCTGCCATAACTGTGAGATGCCCGTGTCAAATTCACGATTCTTGCCGGCGAACGACTTGCGCAGGTCATAAGTACCCTCGCCGGCGTGCGTGTCTATATAGCGCAGCGGCTTGCCCTCCTTCTGTACCAGGTACTGCAAAACCAGCACTTCGACCAGGTGCTTGAGGACGTCGGCATGGTTGCCGGCGTGGAAGGCGTGTCGATAACTGAGCATTGTGGGTACCGCGCTGAATTGTGGTGCTATGGTAATGCGAGTCCCGGCAGATCGCATCTGCATTCAGGACTTGCAAGTACACTGTGCTGGATTACCACGGCTTGATCACGTATGTTGACACTGCAAACATTTGTATAAGCGAGGCCGCTTTCTGCCCATCAATTGCCTCATTGACCACCGACACCAAGCCACCACCACACAAATGCCAGCCCAAAAGGAGAACCCGGTATGACCCAGCAAGTCCACGCACAAGCAGTGATCGATATACCACTCCAGGACGCCTGGACGAAGTTACGGGACATATCCCTGGCCCATCACTATGTGCCCGGCATCGTTAAAACCGAGATCGTGAGCGCGCACGTAGAGGGGGTTGGCGCGAGCCGCTACGTCTACCGCAATGCAAAAAGCTACATTCAGGAAACTGTGGAGGAATGGCAGGATGGAAAAGGCTTTCTCATCCATCTGCATCGCGGTGACAAGCCCGCGCCACCGTTCAGGGACGCCTGGTTCCGCTACGCACTTGAGGACAATGGCAACGGGCAGACCGTCCTCACCACCAGCCTGATGTACGAGATGCCCTGGGGCCGCCTCGGCGCGTGGCTTGGTGCGAAAATGGCAGGGATAGTGCAGGCGACCATCAGCGATGTCGCGCTATCGATGAAGCTGTATTACGAGACCGGCGTACCGACCACGGCGGCGGCGCTGAAAGCGTATAAAGCGCGGATGAAAAAGGCCTGACCTGCCTTGTCAAATTTGGGGTCAGAGTAAAAATAGTAAAAATGCCGCGAATCGCGGCATTTTTACTCTGACCCCAAATTCCCGGCAGGTTCGGGGAACCGTCTTCGCGCTTAGAAAGTACGCTTGACGGTCAGTGCTACGTTGTCACGGTCCTTGATAAATGCGGCGGTGCCGTTTTTCTGCGGGCCGTAATAGATGTTGTAGTTGAGCGCCACGTTCCAGACCTGGTCGATATCAACCGACAGCCCGATACTGCCGTTGCCGACTTTCTCGTTACCGCCCGCTGAGTTGGGTGCCTGCTTACAGCTTATCGTGTAGTTGACGCTGGCCAGCGCGCTTAAATCCCATCCCGAGCGCACCTGATACCAAGTCGGCCGGAATAGACCGCTGAAGTTGGAACAGAGATTATCGTCCTTGATGTATAAATTGGCCTTGTTAATTTCAGGCGCTTTGGCGTCCTCACCGAACTGACCCCACTCCATCAGTTGGGAGAGTGTCAGTTCCCCGAGAAAGGTTCCGCCGTCCCACAGGCCCCATTCACCATCGAGAAACCCAAGGCCGTTGAGCACAATATGCGCGGTGTCACCGGTGGAACCAGGATATTTATCGCCCGTTCCCACCTGGTCAAATGAGGTGTAGCTAGGCGAGAGGCTAGCGGTCAATTCTGGATTGAGCGCGTTGTTCAGCCGATAGACAAAATCGGCACCCCAACTGATATCCCAGTATTCTTTGGCCAGCGAAATGCCGAAGGTATCGATATCGTCCTTGTAGACCCAGCCGTAGGAACCGATCAGGGTCGCGTTGGTGTTGGCGGCTTCGGCTTGCTGACCCGGGGTGGTGGAACTAACTGAGTACAGACCGCTGGTCAGCCTGTCGGTGTTATTCATGTAAATCGCTGACACCTCCAGATCCATAGACTCAATGTAGTACTTTACGTTCAGACCCCAGTCACCGGAATCCTTGCTTTTGTCGTCAACCGATCGAAAGCAGGCCCTGGTATCAGGGCCGGCAAAATTTGCCACAACTGCCAAACACTCGGAATTCTCCGTCAGCAACTCGTTCAGACTGAAATAGGTACCTGATGCCGGCCAGCGCAATGGTTCAAAACCCATCGCGTAAAAGGCACTCACGCTCCAGCCATCAGCAAACTGAATGGTCGAGGAAATTTTGTCATTGGGGATAAACAGCTCTTTTGCCTCACTACCCGGTGTGCCCAGGCCTTTGGCGAGATCAAGCGCCGCCATGGAACCGGCAAAACCGTGGATAGCACCAATCGACAACACACTCTGCCCCCAGTACAGCGTATGGCGACCGATACGGAGGTTGGCGGAGGCGTCCTCCCCCAATTCAAAATTCCCGAACACGAAGGCGTCCAGAAGTTCACCACCGCGGTAGTGCAGGTCTTCCGCCGCATCGTTGTATTCACCGGGCTGCACTGTCAAATAGGCGAGGGTCGATAACGGACCGCGCGGAAACTCAGCACTATTGGCTGGCGTAGGACCACTTCTGGGATAGGCACTTTTGTCATACTCAAAGTCATACCAGCCCGCGCCACTCACCCTGAAACCCAGCTTGTCTTTCCAGATCACGTCCATTTCGGACAGCAGGTCAACGCGCTGGCTGACAAAGTGGCCTTGCTTGACTGAAAACGTCGCATCGTCTGCAATCCCGGCCGCAGTGGGGTTGGGACCTGTTGCGGCTTTGCTGCGGCGGGGATCATAAATCGAGGGATCCATGTCCTCCACTCGCAGCATAAGATTACCCTTGACGGTGTTGTCCCAGCGGACATCCCAGTCGCTGGGGGTGTCGAACTTGAATGCCTGTGCCTGCATGCTGGCAGCGGTTGCGGTCGCAAGAACGGAAATGGCGAGCAGTTTTTTCATCGTGTTGACCATCCATTTTAGAGTTATAGGACTTTGGCGCTCCAGGGCACTGACACCCCCCTGTCGCTGGCTTGCGAGCATGACTGCATCGCTTCGCCCCTGTGTTTTCAATCCGGATACTACCGCACTATCCCTGCAAGTCCAATGCGAAAAATGTGTACTATGTGCGTGATTAAATCACGCTGGACCCATGGCTTATGCCCGGCGCGCTGCCGCGGCCGTGCAGGGACACCCGTTCAGTGAATGCCGATCTGTAACTCCGCTGTGAATGTCCCTTTGCTATCGCTCTGCGGAATAACAATACGCGCCTCGCCGGTGAGCTCGTGCTGCGCTGCCCGGACCGACTCCGCCAGTTGCGCCAGCGCGGGTCGAAGCGTATCAGGCGGCCCATCGAAGCGCTGCGCGGCGCACTTGAATGATGCGGTGGTCCGCACACTGAACTTGCCACTGCCACGGGTGGACCCGCGCACGGGCGACCCCAGCTGCACGTTGACCGCATCCGCGTCCTCCCGATCAAGTTCGCCGGACAGAATGATCTGCAACGGACCGTCCACCGACCCGCCGGACTTCGCCAGGCTCACATACAAACTGATCAATGTCCCCTGCAGCGCGCCCACCAGTTCGGGCAATGGCCTGCTCCACTTAAGGTAATACAGCGTCATCGGATCGATGGTTTTGATTGCAAATGCAGCGGACGCCACCGCCTCGCCAGCCGGTTCAGCCACTGCGGTAGCCGTCGAATCAGCGGCGCTGGCGACCGTCGCTTGCGCCTCGGTTGGTGTGGGCTCAAGGCGCTTGTCGTCCGCCCCGTAACAGATACCCACAATGCGCCGCGTTTCATCGTCGGTTACCGGTGCCGCGTTCATAAAGCGGAGCCACTGGCCGGCCTGCGCATTGACACCGCCAACCAGGGTCGCGTTGATAAAGGAACGGCGCGCGCCCGTCTCGTCTCCCAATTTCAGCTGGCTCACACCGAGCAGCAGATTCGCGCGACCCACGTACTTGTCGGGCAACTGCTTGGCACAGGCCGCGAGCATCGTCTCATGCATGTTGGCAAAGTCCTGCTCCTCCATCTGCAACTGCGCCAGGTACAGGTACAGTTCGATATCCCCACTCAGCCTGGCTGCCTGCTGCAGTGCCTGGCGCGCGTTTTCCGGCTCCCTCGCCTGCAACCAGAACTCAAACAGGCGGCGATAATTGGCCGCGCTCTGGGGTACTTCCTGCTGCGCCAGCGCATGCTCCAGTACCTCGGCCGCGCCATATGGATTGTCATTGGCAGCGTGCAGGCTCGCCAATAACAGGATGTCGCGTTCGGCAAAGGGCACGCGCTTGTCGCGAGCCAGCGTCAACTGGTCGAGCGCCTGTCGCTTCTTGTTCTGCTGCAGGTACACCGACGCCAGCAGGTGCCAGTGCTTTGCGTCGTGCGGTTGCAACTCGAGTAATCGGCCGAGAAGCACCTCGGATTGCGCAAACGCACCCGCGCGGTAATACAGCGCCAGCGCCTGTTGCAATTGTTCCGTATCCAGCGCAAGCCCGGCCTGTTGCACGCTCTGTTGCGCCCTGTCGAGGGTAGCGACGACCTCCACATAACGGCCCAGATGGTGCTGCGCGCGCGCCAGCAACAGGTAATCCGCAACCTCGGGCACCAGATCGATCGCCAGCACCTGCTGTAGCGTTTGCGCTGCGTCGCCATAGTCCTTTTGCAACAGGTACACCTGCGCCAGTTCGCGCAACATTTCGCGATTGGCTACCGCCGACAGCCCCTGTGCCTGCAGCGCCTGCTGATAGAATTCAATTGCCTTGCCGTACTCCTTGCGCTCGACATAGTGTCGCGCAAGGTGCCGACCGGCGCTGGATTTTGCGTAAGCCTCTTCAATACTGCCCAGTTGCCGCTCCAACTCTTCAATGGACAGCTCGGCACCTTTGGCCCAGTCGCCTTCGTTTGGCGTAAGCAGTATCTTGCTGCGGTACTGGCCTTCCTCCGCCGCGGCGCGGGGCGCCACAGCCAGGACCACCACGGCCGCGATCCCGGACAGGGCTATAGCCAGATGCGCTGAACGCACGCGGTCAATCCACATTGGGCACGTTCTGCGGATAGTTCTGCCATTGCACTTCGACTTTTTGCGTCAGGATGACATCGCCCTGAAGGTCGCCGGAAAAACTCACGTTGTACTTCCAGTCCGCCACGGCCGCCATCACTTTTTCTTCGAACACACCGCGCGGGCTGGCATCCAGCACGCGCACATCGCGCGTCCTGCCGTCGCGTGTCACCGAGAATGCGACCAGCACCCAGCCGTCGATTTTGTTTTGCCACGCCACCTCCGGCACATTCGGCCTGCGCGTGTCATAAGGCACGACCTCGATAAAACCCTGGGCATCCCTGCCACCGACCACGACCTCACCACCGCCACCGCCGATGGGCGCGGTCCAGCGCTCGCCCGCGGCCGCGATATTGATATCCCCGGCGGCCAACTCGAGGGCGGGAATTTCCAGGGTATCGGCCGGCACAGGCGCGGGCGGCGCTGCCGTTGCGACCGCCAGGGGTGCCATGGTGGGCTCATCCACGGGTTCCGGTTCCTCCTCTGGCGCCTCCTCCTGCGGCGGCGGTTCCTCCTGCTGTGGCGGCACGATCTGCACGTCGTTGTAAACGATGAGTGGCACGCCCTCTTCCTTGCCGCGCTGGATCAGGCTGTGCATGAACAGGAAAATGACCAGCGTGACCAGCAGTGCGCCGAGCAGGGCGGGAAGAAGTCGCATCGCCCGCGCGGCCTACGGCGGGCGTTTGTCGGCGGCGATGGCGATCCCTTCAACGCCGGCCAGGCGCACCTGGTCCATCACATCCACCAGCGTGCCGGTGGCCGCATCGGCGTCCGACTGGATAATCACCGAGCCCTCGGGGTTGTCGGCGTGCAACCGTGCCACGATGGCGCGCACTGAGCGCGGGTCCACCGGGCGGCGGTCGATCCATACCTCACCGGAGGCCGTAATCGCGATGAATATGTTCGCATTCTGTTGGTTGGCGGCGGTTGCCGCCTGCGGCGTGTTGACCGTCACGCCCGACTCCTTGACGAAGGAGGTCGTCACAATAAAGAAAATCAGCATGATGAACACGATGTCGAGCATCGGCGTCATGTCGAGTTCGGTATCCTCCTGGGCGGGGATGTGGCGTCGAGCGCTCATGCCGCGATGCCTCCCGTCGCTTTCTCCTGCAAGGTCAGCCTGTCCTGTAGGCGACTGGCTTCAGTGTCGGCCACGCGCCGCAGGCGCACGGTAAAATAAATGCCGGTCAGCGCCACCACCAGCCCCGCCATGGTCGGAATGGTAGCCCGGTAAACGCCGCGCGCCATGGCCTGCGCGTCGTCATTGCCGCTGATCGCAATCACCTCGAAGACGCTGATCATGCCCACCACGGTGCCCAGCAATCCCAGCAACGGGCACAGCGCCACCAACAACTGGATGAAGGGCAGCATTGCGTGCAACTCCAGGCGCACTTCCGAAATCATGGCCTCGCGGATTTTTTGCGCGCGCCAGGAGAGTCGGTCTTCGCGATGCTGCCACTGGGCAACACACCGCGCTGCGCGCGCCGGCCAGGTGATGCGCACAAACCACAAGCGCTCCAGGATCAGACACCACAACAACAGGCAGGTGGCGAAAATCACCCACAGAACAGCACCGCCCTGGTCGATCAGGTCCAGCACGGCGTTCGCGATCGACCACAGGACGTTCATCGCGCGCGCTCCTGCTGTTCGACACTGCGGGCCAGCACGCCCGCGCATTGCTCGTCGAGGCGTTGGATCATGGAGCGCGACAGATAGGCGATAATGCTGTGGCTGAACAACAACGGGATCGCCACCACCAGCCCCAACACCGTGGTGACCAGCGCCTGCGAGATACCGCCCGCCATCAGCTTGGGATCGCCCGTACCGAACAAACTGATTGCCTGGAATGTGAGTATCATGCCGGTCACCGTACCCAGCAGGCCCAGCAGCGGCGAGGTCGCCGCCAACAGTTTGATCACGCCGTTGCCGCGCTCCAGCGCCGGCATTTCCGCGAGTACCGCCTCGTCCAGCTTCAGCTGCAATAACTCATCGTCGTGCAGGTCAACGCCCTGCACGGACTGCAGCACCCGGCCCAGCGGATTGGACTGGCTTGGCGCCTGCAGGTGTTGCAACTGCTGGCGGATCCGAACATACACCACGCCCAGGAAGAGCAGGCGCCAGCACGCCATCAACAGACCGAGCGCACCCAGTACGATGATGATGTATCCGATCGCGCCGCCCTGGTCGATACGCTCGCGCAAGCTGGGTGTATAGCTGAGCATGCCCAGCAGGTTGCCGCGACTGGGATCGACGGTGATGGGCGACACCGTACCGGGCTGCGCGGCAAACGCCTGTGCGGCGTCGCGAAAGCGCGTGGCGGGTTGCCGGCTCAGCACCAACAGTTCGCCCGTCTCTGGCACGAAGCGCAAAAAATCACCGTCGCTGTAGGCGGAAAACGGGCCCACGCGCAGCACGGAGCGCGCACTGGCGCTGCCATCCACCTGCACGACAAGGCCGTCGAACTGCGCGATGCGCGCCGCTTCCGTCATCTCCTCCTGCAGCAACAGCCACAGCGCCTGAATCTCATCAATGCTGGGATGCGTGGTCGCTGACGCCAGGGCCTGCAATTGCTCGCGCCGCTCGGGGAACTGCGCAGTCACCATGGAATCCTGCAGCACCGCGGAAAAATCGCCGGAAAATTCGCGGAAGGTGCTGGCCAGGTCACCCATGTCCTGCACGACGTCCTGCAATTGCGCCTGCAGGCGCTGGATCTCCAGCGCATTGGCATCGGTGACGGCCAGCAGCGGCTGGTTTTCGTTCTTGTTGCGCTCGAACTCGCGCCGGGATTGTTCCAGCAGCGCCTGCTGCTGCTGTTTGTCGCGCAAAAAGCGCTGCTCGCGCGCGGCATTGCGTTCCTGCTGCTCGCGCTGCGCGGTACGCACCGACTGCAGCAACTGCTCGAGGTTGGTGATCTGCTGTTCGGGCGCGGCTGCCTCCTGCGCGCAAACACCCTGCGGCAACGCCAGGCACAGCCACACGGATGCTGCAAACACACCTTCCCGCAGGCGTGTGAAGCGGGCGCTCAAGACGACTCTCCCGGCGCCAGCATCGGCAGCTGCAACAATTGCGGCGCCACCTGGTTCCTGGCGACGCGCAATGCCTGCGTCACATCCCGGTTAAACCCGGCATCCAGCGGCAGCCACGCCGCCTGCTCCACATTCCAATAGCCGCTGCGTGCGCCGTCCAGCGTCTGGAAATACAGCGCCACGCGGCCTATGCGCAGATACTCCACGGACAAGTCCTCGCCCTCCCACTGCAAGGGTCCGCGCCATGCCGCAATAGTGTTACCGTAACCCTGCTCCAGTTGATAGGCTTCAAGCAGCAAGCGAAATTTTGCCGCTACGGACATGTCCGCCTGGTTCAGGTGGCGCTTCAGCAGCAACACGCCGTTGATGCGCTCTTCCTGTTGAAACGGCAGGTCCAGCACCACGAATTTTTCCAGCGCATCGGCCATGCTGCGCATCAGCGGCACGATCCGTTGGCGCGTGATGGACGCCTGCGCGATCTGCCCCTGCAATTGTGCTATCTGCACGCGCTGCGCCTGCTCGAGGTCTTCCAGCTCCCGGGTGTACGCCGCCTGGTACTCGACGCCGTCCTGCAGGCGTCGATACTCCTCCAACAGCGCCCTGGTCTGTGCGGAAAGGTCATCGATTTTTTTCTGCGAAGCCGCGGCACTGCGATTGGTTCCGGAGACCACGTCCAGGCTGTCACTGACGCCTGCGGCAAACGTGGCTGTTGCCGATGACAACAGCACTAGCGCAGCGACTAGCCCAGCAACGTGGCGGTATCTGACTCGGCGCACCATGCGGAATTATCCCTTTTGAATGTCAAACTCTGGGCGTCAAAACAGCGACGGCCACCAGTGTTACCTGATGGCCGTCGTATGGGTCCCTGCTTAAAAACCACTACCGCAGTCGACCTCCCTGTCACCGCAGGTGTCAGGCCGTTTGGGCGATCTTAGCGGGCTTGAGCAGGAACACCGCCAGGGCCGGCATCAGTATCAGGGCGCCAAACATGTTCCATATGAACATGAACGTGAGCAGTATCCCCATGTCGGCCTGGAACTTGATCGGTGAAAACGCCCAGGTCACGACGCCCGCCGCTAGCGTTACTCCGATCAATGCCACCACGCGACCGGTAAAATTCAAGGTTTCATAATAGGCAGTGTGTAGGTCTTTGCCCTCCCGGAGTTTCGCCAGGATCACCGTCAAGACATACAACGCGTAATCAATACCGATACCGACGCCAAGCGCGATCACGGGAAGTGTCGCCACTTTTATGCCAATCCCCAGCCACACCATCAATGCCTCGCACAACACGGACGTGAGCATCAGCGGCAATATCGCGCAAAGGACACCTGGAATCGAGCGGAACGTCACCAGCGACAGCAGGATCACCGCCGCATAGACGTAGAACAGCATTTCCGTATTGGCTTTCTTCACCACAATATTGGTCGCCGCCTCGAAGCCGGCGCTGCCCGCCGCGCCCAGAAACTCGATATTGGCGTTCGGCCAGTCGGCCTTGAACTGCTCCAGCGTGTCCACCACGCGTGTCAGGGTGGTTGCCTTGTGATCCGCCAGGTAAATCGTCATCGGCCAGATTGAGCAACCGGGATCGACATAATCCAGGTTCGCCAGTTCCGTCACCGAGTAATTGATGGTGTCCTGGTTGCGAAACAGCGCCTCCCACTTGGGAAATCCCTCGTTGAGACCCATCATGATTTCCCGCGTACGAATACTCAGCCCGCTGACATCCTCGACCCCCTCAAGCTGCCGCATGCGCCATTCCAGTTCATTGGCGAGGCTCATGCCCTCGTGCTCAATGCAGCCGTTTTCCTCTGTCTTCACAATGACAGCGAACACGTCCGTGCTGACCGAGTAATTGTCTATCAAAAAGGCGACGTCGCGATTGTAACGCGAGTCGGCGCGCAACTCCGGAGCGCCCGGATCCAGGTCACCGATTTGCACGTCCCTGCTCACATAATAGCCACCTGCGGCCATCAGCAGGCTGACGATAATGGCGGCTGTCGCAGGCCCCTTGCGCGTAAACGACAACAGGAAGCGCCAGAAAACATGCATCTCTTCCGGGCTCTTAACCTCGCGACTGGCAAGTTCAACGCACTTCTTGCCAACGCCGGTGTACGAGAGCGCCACGGGGATGAGTATCAGGTTGGTGAAGATAAGCACCAGCACGCCGATACTGGCTGTAATGGCCAGATCCTGTATCACCTGGATCTGGATAATGATTAGCACAGCGAACCCGACGCCGTCAGACAGGAGTGCTGTCAGGCCGGCCAAAAACAAGCGCCTGAACGTGTAACGTGCTGCTATGTAGCGATGCGTGCCACGCCCGATATCCTGGATCACGCCGTTGAGTTTTTGTGCGCCGTGGCTGATGCCAATTGCAAACACCAGGAATGGCACCAGAATGGAGAACGGGTCCAGCTCATAGCCCAGCGTCGCCAGCACACCCATCTGCCACGTCACTGCGATCAGCGTGATGGAGACGACCATGACCGTTGAACGTATGCAACGTGTATACCAGTACAACAGGGCTATCGTGATCACGACCGCTATAGCAAAGAACGCCATAATCACGAAAAGGCCATCGATGAGGTCGCCAACCAGCTTCGCGAATCCGATGATGTGAATGGATTTATCGGGATCGTCAGCGGTGAAACGGTCGCGGATTTCCTCCAGTTTGTCGCTGAGATCCGCGTAGTTCAGGCGCTCACCGGTCTCCGGATTTTTATCCAGCAGCGGCACGATAATGGTCATGGATTTAAGATCGTTCGATACCAGGTCGCCGAGGATGCCGGCGCGTACCATATTGAGCTGGATTTCGCCGATGGATTTGGGCGAATCCGGATCGTAATCACCGGGAATCACCGGCCCACCTTCAAAGCCCTCCTCCGTGACAATCCGCCATCGGGTATTGGGCGTAAACAGGGATTTCATGCCGTTGCGGTCAACACCGGGGACGAAAAATATCTCGTCGTTCACTTTCTCGAGGAATTTGAGGTTTTGCGGGGTGAAGATATTGCCTTCCTTCACCGCCACCACGATGCGCAAATTATTGCCGAGCCCTTTCAAAGCATTCTGGTTGGCCTGGTAATTGAGCACATACTCGTGCGCCTTCGGCAGGGTCTTTTCAAAGCCCGCCTGCAACTCAATCTTGGTGGCCTGGTAACCGAGCACCAGGGTAGCGAGCGCACACAGGACGAGCACAACACCCCGGTTGTTGAATACGAGTCTCTCGAGGAAACTGCCGGACTGCTCATCAAATTGACTGAGGTTCGCTATGACTGGCAGATCTGACTGTGTCGCATGAGCCATTTCTTATTCTCCGAATGCTGTACGCATAACAACTACTATGACAACAATGAATTAGTCCTGCTGGTACTGCCGGCTAGTACTACTTCTAAGGTAACTTGACCTTGTGTATGCCTGCGGGACCGCCCAACAGAAGGGTGCCTTCCGGCCCTTCCGAAACCGCGTAAACACGCCCGCTGGTAGTATAAAGTTGCCCGGCACCGGCCACCGGAACCGGGGTGAAACTGGCGCCATTATCCGCGCTGATCAATACCTCGCCACCGATACCTACGGCTATCAGCCGGCCATCCGCTAACCGCGTGGAATCCACGATAGCACTGGTCATGGGTTTCTTGACGGTTGTCCAGGTGGCGCCGACATCGACGGTACGGAACATATTGCCACGCAACCCGCCCATCACGAGGCCGCCATCGGCTGCATCGACTATCGTAAAGAAGCTGCCATCCCAGGGTACGGTTCGAACCCGCCGGGCGATGTTCTGGCTAATGTCGCCCTCCAGCAGCAAACCCGCCTCGCCACTGGCAAAGAACTTGCCCTGCTCCGGCAGTGGTGCAACATCGAAAATGTGATAGAACCCATCGTTATCGACTTTCTCCAGTACGGGCGTCCAGGTCTGTCCGGCATCGACGGTTTCCAATGCCATGCCGTAGGCGCCCACTGCATAGCCGTGGTCAACGGTCGGAAATGCCACCCTGAACAGGGGCTTGTCCGCGCCCTGGGATATCGCGAAGCGCATCTCCTCGACCAGCAGGGGATACATTTCGTTGTCAGGGTTCGCCGCCGCCAGCGCCTCGTAATGTGCCAGGCCCTCTTCACCGTAGCGCAGTCCGTCAAACTGTTTTACCCAGGTTTTTCCGCCATCCATAGAGTGCAGGATCACCCCCTCATGACCCACTGCCCAACCCAGTTCCGGGCTCGGGAAGTCGATATCAAGGATGCTGCTGCGCACCGGCACCTCGGCCTGCTGCCAGCTTTCACCGCCATCATCCGAATACAGGATATGGCCGTGTTGCCCGGTCGCGAAGTAGCGATCCCCAAATTTGCTGATGGAATAAATCAGAGACTGGGCCGCCAGGGTACTGGGAATTGCGGGCAGGTTCAGCACATCGTAGCGGGGGGATTCCGGGGTGGACTCCGGGGTGGACTCCGGGGCGGACTCCGGGGCGGCCGAGGATGTCGCTGCCAGGGCCAGGGCACAAACCAGCACCGCGATGTTCACCACCATCCGCCTCGGAGAACCGGGCAATTTATTATTCACGATACTCTCCCGATAAAAGTTATTCTGGGTTTGCTTTTGAGAGTTTAACGAATCTGTGGCTAGCTGGTGCCACTTTCTTAAAGTTGTAACACCAAGCCGCAGCCACGGCCATCATAGCAGCTAAAGACTCTGGAACAACACCCAGCCCGCAGGAATTCCAGGCCGCGCCTGCCTGACCTTGCGCCAGATCAAGCTATCACGACATGGCGCAGCAATTGGCCATAGCCACGAAACTCGGGAACCTGGTCCAGCGCGTGGCGACGGCGCAAATGTTGCCGCAGCGCTTTCAGTTTGTAGCAGGGCACACTGGCCATAAAGTGGTGTTCCAGGTGAAAGTTCACGCCGCAGGGAGCGAATACCGCACGCTGCCACCAGGGAGCGTCAACGGTGCGGGTATTGCGGCGCGCATCGGGATCGAACAAATCTGGCACTGCGGCGTGCTCTGCAATTTGCCGCACCCGAATAATGAACATGAACACCGTCATGTAAGCCACCACCCAGAGCAGGAACGTCCAAGCAATCCCGCAGGCCGCCAGTACCAGGAACAACACCAGTTGCACCAGTAATTGCTGCAGAAAAGGCAGCGCCGATTCGCGTTTCTCATTCGAGATCACGCCAGAAGCGCCACGAACAATATAGGACAGCAGCTTGAACCCGGTCTGCCCAGTGAGATCACGGATCATCTTGCGGCGAAAGCTCTCCCACGGCACCGGATACGCCTGGTAATTGGCCAGATCGGGGTCGTCATGGCTCCCGGCCTTGCGGTGATGCTCCAGATGGCCCCGGGCATAGGATGGCTGGTCGTTCATCACCGGCAGTGCACAAAGCCATTGGCCGACAATGTCGTTCAGTCGCGCTGACCGAAACAGCGTGCGGTGCCCGCAGTCGTGCATCAGCACCGACAGGGCCAGTTGACGCCCGGCCAGCAGGATCACCGCCAACACGATGGTGAGCGGGTTGGGCCAGGCGGCCACGGTCGCAAAGATCACGGCAATGAATAGCCAGGTGCCAAGCACCAGACGCCAGGCCTGCCAGTCACTCCGGGCCGTGAAATACGCGACGGCCTCGCGCGTCAAATAATCGCTTACTTTCATCAACACCCCCAGCCCGGACGCCCCGCGCCCGGATAGTTACTCGTTACAACAGCACATTCGCGAGGTTAATATACCGCCATGCGAACCTTACTTAAACAGAAAACCAGCGCCCTTTCGGCAACCCAATTGCATGTTATTTTTTTTGCCCTGTGTACCCTGCTGACACTGGTGTTGTATCTGCAAGGAGGCGCCACTAACCCCTTTGTCTCGCTGTACCTTGTACCGATCGCGATATCAGCAGCCACCTTGTCCACCCGATTTACCGTGGCGTTGGCGCTGTTCTGCTTGCTGGCCTACTCCTTGCTGATGTTTTACTACGTGCCAATGCAGGTGTTATCGCCTACCCACGAGATGACCTTCGATAGCGAGCACCACAGCATGCACATCGGGGCAAGCCAGCAGGTCAACTGGCACGTCGCGGGCATGTGGCTGAATTTCGTCATCAGTACCGTGCTGATTACCTGGTTCGGGTTGCGGATGGCCAGCGCGCTGCGTCACCGCGATGCCCAGCTTGCCGCCGTCCGTGAACAACAATTACGCGACGAGCAACTGCTGGGCATCGCGACGCTCGCGGCAGGCACCCTGCATGAACTGGGAACACCGCTGGCAACGATGACGCTGCTGACAGAGGATCTGGAAAATACGACGCAGGAATATCCCGGGATAGCCGACGATGTGAGACTGCTCGCGCAACAATTGGCGCGCTGCAAACTGAGCCTGCAAAATCTGGCGCGCGCCGCGGAGCGGCCTTCCGACCAGCTACGGCGCGAAGCCTTCATGGACTATCTGGACAAGGTGTTAATCCACTGGCATCTGCTGCAACCGGGTGTTGCACTGAAGAACCAGGTCGCGCCGCTGCCGGTCTATATTCGCGTTGATAGCACCTGTGAACAGGCCATCATCAATTTACTGAACAACGCCGCCGAAGCCAGTCCCGCCGGTATCGAGATCTCCGCCGCAGCGGATGCAAAGGCCGCGACGATCACGATCACTATTCGCGACCACGGGCCTGGCATCGACCCGGAGGCGTCGAACATCGGCAAACCCTTTGTATCGACGCGCGGCCAGGGTCGCGGCCTGGGCTTGTTCCTCTCCAACGCAACGATCGAACGTCTCGGCGGCCAGGTGGGGATGCAACCGCATCCCGCTGGCGGAACACTCACCACCATTACCTTGCCGTGTACACCATGAAGCACTTCCTGATCATTGACGACGATGAAACGTTTACCTACGTACTCGGGCGTGCGATCAAGAAAAAGGGCTATCCGGTACTCATTGCGAATCGGGGCGACGCAGCGCTGGCACTGCTTGGCGACAATGCACCCGATTTGCCCATCACCCACGCCGTGCTCGATCTGAAACTCGCTGAAACCAATGGACTGCAGCTGTTACCGCAACTGTTGGCGCGGAATGCAAGGCTACAGGTGGTCGTGCTGACCGGATATGCCAGTGTCGCCACCACCGTGGAGGCGATCAAGCAGGGAGCGATCAATTACCTGGCGAAGCCGGCAACCGTCGAGGAGGTACTCGCGGCCTTTGACAGCGACGACCAGCACACCGCGCGCGGCGACACCAGTGACATGATCGAAAACAACCCGCTGAGCGTGCAGCGTATCGAATGGGAATACATCCAGCGACAACTGGTCGCCAATGATCACAATATCGCGGCAACTGCCCGGGCGCTTGGCATGCACCGCAGGACCTTGCAGCGCAAACTGCAAAAGCGCCCCCTGCGAACCTGACCAGACGTCCGCAGCAGATCGTTCCGGCCTACAGCAACTCACGTTGGGAATGACGCGCAAGCTCGGCATCCCTGATTATGCGCCAGGCCTCCTCCGCGGATTCGACAAACTGGAACAGCGACAGGTCCTCCTCGGCAATCATGCCCTCGTCCACCAGCGCGTCAAATCGAATAATGCGCTGCCAGAACGCCCGACCCATCAACAATACCGGCAGCGGTACTATTTTGTGCGTCTGGACCAACGTCAGCGTCTCGAACAATTCATCCAGCGTACCAAAGCCTCCCGGGCAGGCCACCAGCGCCTTTGCACGCTTGAGGAAATGCATTTTCCGAATCGCAAAATAGTGAAACTTGAAACACAGTTCAGGGGTGATATAGGGATTGGGCTTCTGCTCAAAGGGCAACAGGATATTAAGCCCTATGCTCTCCCCGCCCGCGTCCATGGCGCCGCGGTTGGCTGCTTCCATTATCCCGGGGCCGCCCCCGGTAACCACGACCAGCTCGGATGGGCTATCACTCTGCGCATCAGCGGTGATCAGCTGTGCCAGTTTCCTGGCTTCATCATAAAAACGACTGCTATCCACTATGCGTTCGGCCGCCTTCAGCCTGCGCAGCAGGACCGGGTCATTCGGCGCGGACACGGCGCACGCTCTTGCGTGTTGCAATCGCTCCATCGCCGTCACTGGATCGGGAACGCGCGTACTGCCAAAAATGACGACGGTTGAATGTATCCCGTGTTCCTCCTGCAATATATCCGGCTTGAGCAGTTCCAACTGCAACCTGACCGACAGCAGTTCATCGCGCACCATAAATTCTGGATCGGCGTACGCCAGCTTGTATGACCCGGAGCAGGTCTGTTCAGTTTTGTAATCCAGGCCCGGCGTCATCGCGTCATCGCCCGCACCGCAAGTTGACGTTGCGGGATCCACTCGTCTCACCATGGTGTGTTCGTCCTGTGGCTTATGTTGCCAATGTTCAGAAAGTGATTGCTTCACCTTTCCCAGGCACAGTAGCTGCCCAGCCTTTTTCAGACAAATATTTTTGGAATGCCAGTTTTGCGGCGCTCTCTCCATGCACGAGAAAAAGGCGCGGATGGGGCTGCCTGAAATTTTCCAGCCAAGTGAATAACTGGGATTGGCTGGCATGCGCGGAAAATCCACCGATGGTGTGAATGGTCGCGCGAACCGCAATCTCATCGCCGCCTATATGGAAAAACTTCGCGCCATCAACCAGCGCCCGCCCCGGCGTGCCGATGGACTGGAAGCCGACAATAATGACATGCGCATTCGCTTTCCAAAGATTGTGCTTGAAGTGGTGCCTGATACGACCGCCGTTGCACATGCCACTGCCGGCGATAAAAATAGCCCCGGATTCTATCCTGTTCAGTGCCATGGATTCGGCGGTAGTCGTGGAATAGCGCAGGATCGGCAGGAAGGCATGCAAGCTGCTGCTTTTGCCACGCTGAATCGTCTGTGCGTCCTCGGCGTTGTAGACATTCTGGTAGCGATGATAGATTTCGGTGACTGCAATGGCCATCGGACTATCCAGGTAGACCGCCTGCTGCCTCAGCTTGCCCTTCTGGTACAACTGCCCAAGCCGAAAAATAATTTCCTGGGTGCGCCCTACGGCGAAAGAGGGAATCAGGATGTTGCCGCCGTTCGCCGAGGCCTCGTCCACGATCTGTTCAAACTCCGCCAGCGCTTCGTCCATAGGCCGATGATCACGGTCACCATAGGTCGATTCCAATAACAGGACATCGGCACTTTCTACAATTTCCGGGTCTTTGAGCAGGGCGGCAAAACTGTTGCCGAGATCACCGGAAAAAACCAGTTTCTTCTGTACACCCTGCTCCGTAACAAACACCTCCACAATCGCCGACCCGAGTATGTGCCCCGCATCGCGAAAGCAGACATCCACGTTATCGGCAACAGCCATGCGCTGTCCGTAATTGAATCCGACACACTGCGCCAGGGTCGCGTCCACGTCTTCCAGCGTATACAGAGGTTCAATTTCCGACTTTCCGGCGCGACGCCGCCGCTTATTCTCCCATTCGACATCACGTTCTTGCAGTGATGCGGCGTCCTTGAGCATGACTTCCAGCAGGTCACTGGTCGGCCTGGTCATGAATATTGGCCCCGAGAATCCCTCCGCACACAATTTCGGCAGCCTACCGGAGTGATCCAGATGCGCGTGTGACAACACCACGCAGTCCAACTTCTTTACCTCAAAGGGAAACGGTTCCTCGTTCTCCTTTTCCTCTTCGCGCCGGCCCTGGTAGAGGCCGCAGTCGAGTAGCACTGTGGAAACGCCTGTTTCCAAAAGATACGCAGAGCCGGTCACGCCCTCTACCGCTCCCAAAAAAGTCAGTTTTGCCATTGCAACCTCACTGGACATATCCAAGGAACATACTGTTAATTCCGGTCGGATTCTACAGTGTAGTTAGCTGACGATATTGTTGTGGCGGTGGTGGGCGCGCGGCGGCGGGCGGCGCCTTGCGCAAGATATTCAGGCTGAAGCCTGGCTGCCCGCAAGCCTCGCGCGGAATGCGGCAGGCGGAGGCGGTACTTGGAGGCGAGCGTCCGCTTCGCTCAGCGGGCGTTTCTTAGCACCGCAACACGCAATAGTTGAGGCGCCAATTTCTGGATCTGCCGCCGAACACCCTCACGCCAGTCCATTTTGGTCTCGCCAATCAACGCATGCATTTTCGTAGTATCAATGCACAGGCTGCCGAAGGCCTTGGGGTTATCCTTGAACTTCGGTTCAAAGCCCGTCAACTCACTGATATAGGCGCACCACTCCTCGATGCTCACTTTCTGCGAGCCGCCAAAATTCGTCGTGGTGACTTCGGGAGTCGCCGCGCCGAGCAGGTAGGGAATTTTCTCGATGTAGTCATCGACATGCAGTGGGTTGTAGTAATTCGGCTTGTCCGGATGCAGGTCGATCGCGATGCCCTGTTGCATCATCAACATATGGAAATACATCCAGCCGCCGTTGTCGCCATAGGGCACGCTCAGGCGCGCGATGGTGGTCGGGATCTTGTGCTGGTGGGCGACAAAGCGGCACACCGTCTCGGCGGCGATCTTGGAAATACTGTAGGTGGGGAACATCACGCGGTGGTTGTCGCCGAGCGGCGCATTCTCCGCGCGCGGTTCCTGCCCCACGTACTCGTACACCGCCGTGGAGGAGAAATGCAGGAAGGCCTTGGCATTGCGGCAACGCATCATCAGGTTGCCCACGCCCTCGGCATTGGCGGCGAGGTCGTATTCGAAATCGCCGCTTTTAACCACGGCGAAATTCAGCACGTAGTCAACGTCTTCGGGCACCACTGACAGGCTGGCGGCGTCGGCGAGATCGGCTTGCAGCACTTTGGCACCCAGGCGCTCGATCGCCTCGCGCTCCTCCGCCTTGCGAAATCGCGCGAGTGCGTGCACGTCGGCGAATTTTCGCGAAATGCTCCACCACGGGCAGTGCCACTTGCCCGGTGGGGCCGGTGATGAGGATTTTGGCGCCGGCTAGGTCGACAGGGGTTACTGGCATTGGGTGCTCCTTATTAGTGTAGGGGGTTGTCAGTCAGGTGTTGGCGCGCGGATAACTGCTATACCCTTGCGCGCCCGGCGTGTACATCGTGGCAAGGTCGAAGGCGGCCAGGGCAAGGCCACCTTGCCAGCGCTCGACCAGGTCCGGATTGGCAATGAAATTGCGACCGAAGGACACCGCCATAAGCTCACCCGCGGCGACGGCTTTCTGTGCCTCTTCAAAGCCATAGCTTTCGTTGCCGATCAGGCGATCGCCCATGTAACGCTGGCCCAGCGCAATGTTGTCCACGCGGCCGCGCGGATAGCGCATGGCATGCAGGTAGGCCAGATCCAGCGACTGCACAGCCTGCAACAGGTAATCAAAGGTCTCTTGTGGATCGGCATCGGCAACGTCGTTGAACGGATTGTCGGGGCAGATGCGCATGCCCACTCGCCCGCTGCCGTCGACGCCGGCCATGGCCTCAAGCACTTCCAGCACGAAGCGCGCCCTGTTTTCCGTGCTGCCGCCGTAGCGGTCCGTGCGCTGGTTGCTGCCCGTACACAGGAACTGGGCAGGCAGGTAGCCGCTGGTGCAGTGCAATTCCACGCCATCAAAGCCGGCTGCAAAGGCATTTACGGTCGCCTGGCGGTAATCCTCCACGACAGCGGCAATCTCTGCCAGCGCCAGCGCACGCGGTTCATCGAAAGGCTGCATACCCTGCTGGTCGGTGTAGATTTCGCCGCGCGCGCGGATCGCCGAGGGCGCCAGTGTCTCGCTGCCAGCCGGCTTGTTCAGCGCATTCGCCACCCGGCCGACGTGCATGATCTGCGCCACCATGCAACCGCCCTCCGCGTGCACCGCATCGGTGATAGCACGCCACGCGTCGATCTGGGCCGCGTTGTAAATGCCCGGTGTACGGCAGTAACCCAACCCATCGGCGCAGGGCGCTATGCCCTCTGAGACGATCATCCCTGCACTGGCGCGCTGGCGGTAATAGTCCACCATCACAGCGGTGGGCATGCCGTCCACGTCGCAGCGGCTACGCGTCATCGGCGCCATCACGATGCGGTTGCGCAACTCAAGCGCCCCGAGTTTGACGGGTGTGAACAAATCCATGGGCATCTCCTATCGCACGCGTATCCGGGGGTCGGGCGCGCCGCGTCGCATCCGGGTGAGAAACTGTTCCAGCGGCGCCGGTGGCGCCACCTCGGGTTGGTTGCCGTCCGGTGGATGGGCCCAGAACTCTGTCCAGCTGGGCCACAGTTCGTGGTAGGCGCCCTCGTAGGATTCCCGGTCCGGCCAGCGCATCTTGTTGTCGCCGACCGGCGGCTTGTTGATGTCGGTGGCGTACCAGTAACACGGCAGCCGCCTGCGGAAATACCAGCGTCCGTCGCGGCGCTCGTAATTGTCCCAGTACAACATCTGCATGATGACCCATTCACTGCTGCCATCGGCGCAGGGAGTCTCGTGCTCGTTCTTCGAGTACACCACGCCATGGGCGCGATCGGCGTCTTCGAACTCGATAATGTGATTGCCTATATGGTGCGACGTGCCGGTGAACTGCATGCGCAACGTGTCGTCCAGCCAGCGCTTCAGGTGCGCTCGCCCGACCAGCTCGCGACTGACGCGAATATCATCGACAAACAGGTTCACATGCGCATCCAGGTCGCGCATGTCCAGCGACAGGGAATACTTGGCCGCCAGCTGGCGGATTTCATCCAGTGATTCCAGGCGGTCGATGCGTGCCAGTAGTGCCTGATCAGTCATGTGCCGTGTCCCTATTGTGCCTGTCCGAGAATCATTGCCCCGGTGGGCACGCCCACCCCGCTGCTCACCAGCACATGATTCACCGCCTTGGGCGGCTGTCCGGTGGAGGTGCCGCGAATCAGGCGCACGCCCTCGGCGATGTTGTTCATGCCGTGTATATAGCCTTCCGAAATCAGGCCGCCGTGCGTGTTGTTGGGCAGGCGCCCGTCAATATCCAGCGCACCCTCACGCACCAGGTGTTTTCCTTCGCCGGGCTCGCAGAAACCAAAGCTCTCCAGTTGCATGATGATTTCCGAGGAAAATGCGTCGTAGAGGCAGGCGGCGTCGATGTCATCGGGGCCGAGATTGGCCATCGCATACACGCGCCTGGCGGCCATCTCCATTTCCGGCAGCGACACCAGCTCGTCCCGGTAATAGCTGGTCATCTGTTCCTGGCCGCGCGTCGACGCCTGGGTCACCGCGCGGATCACGGCCGGCTTCTGTTTGAGGTCGCGCGCGCGCTCGGCGCTGGTCACCAGTATTGCGCAGCCGCCGTCGGTCTCCTGGCAAAAGTCATACAGGCACAGTGGCTCGGCGATCAGTTTCGACTGCAGGTATGTCTCCATCGTCAGCGGTTTGCCGTAGCCGTATGCACGGGAGTTGCGCAGCGCGTGGTTGCGCTGGGAGATGGCGACGCGACCCAGGTCCTCGCGTGTCACGCCGTACTTGTGCATGTACTTGTTCGCAATCATCGCGATCCAGGAGCCGGGTATCAGCATGCCGTAGGGCATGTACCAGGACCAGTGAATGAGGTCGCTGCTGGTGATTTCGCCGGAGACGCCCTGCCCCATGCGCTTGCCGGAGCGGCCGTTCATCGCGCGATAACACACCACCGTCGTGGCCTGGCCGGTGGCCACCGCCATCGCGGCCTGGGCGATGGTGCCCACCGCCGCGCCGCCGCCGTAATTGATGCGGCTGAAGAAGGACAGGTCAGCGGCGCCTACCGCGCGCGCCACCTCGATTTCATCCGTGGAATCCAGGGTATAGGTCACGAAGCCGTCAATCTCAGCGGGGCTGATGCCCGCGTCATCGCAGGCTGCCTTGACGCATTGCGCCGCCAGCGACAGCTCCGAGACACCCGAATGCTTGGAGAATTCGGTCAGGCCGATGCCGGCGATGGCCGTCTCGTTTTTCAGGGAGATCGGCATCAGGCAACACCCGCCAGTTGGAACACGGGGAGCTTGAAGCCGTCCGGGTCCTGTTGTATCAGCATCTGCACCGGCAGGTCGAAATCCACCTGCTCCGGCGTGCAACCGACCAGTTGCGAGGTCACGCGCGTGCCCTCCTCCAGATCCACCAACACGATTATCAGCGGGTACTCATAGCCGGGAAATTGCGGGTGGCGCAGCACCGTGTAGCTGCAGATAACACCGCGACCGGAGGCCTCGACGGTATCCCACTCCAGCGAGTGGCAATCGCCGCACATCGGGCGCGGCGGATGGCGCAGCGTGTGGCAACCGAGACAGCGCTGTATGCCCAGCTTGCCCTCGTCGGCCATCTGCCACCACCAGGCGTTGTCCAGGCCCATGGGTGGTTTGATGCGCGTAGTTACGAGCGTAGTCACTGGTTACACTTCCAGTGCGCGAAAGCCCAGGCTATCGTCGTCAGCGAGCAGGCGACCAAGGTGCGCCAACTGCTGGCTGGCATTGCCCAGGGAATAGCTGATCAGCTTGGCCAGCAGGAAAAAGCGGTGAATGGGGTACTCGACATCCGCCCCGATACCACCGTGCAGGTGCTGGGAGGAGGAGACAACGCGATGCGCCGCGTCGCAGGCCCACCACTTGGCCACGCGCACTTCGGCGCGCGCATCCAGCCCCTCGGTCAAACGCCACAGCGCCAGCCAATAGGTCGAGCGAATGCCTTCCACATCGATGTAGCAATCGGCCATGCGCATGGCCAGCGCCTGGAAGGTGCCGAGCGCCACGCCGAACTGCTTGCGCTCGCCCAAAAATGTCGCCGTGCGCTTCATCGCCTCTTCGGTGACGCCGACCTGCAGCGCGCAGTGGCCGATATTGGCACGCTGCTCCAGCCACTCTAAAATTTCCGCACCCTGTCCCGCGACACCCAGCACGGCATCGTCACCAATTGCGAGATTATCCAGATCAAGATGCGCTGCACGCTGGCCCGACAACCCGATCTCGACAGGTCGTACGCTCACGCCTGGCGCGTCCGTTGCAACGATAAAGATCGTCTGCTGGCCTGCGGCATCCACGGCAGGGACCAAAATATGATTCGCTACCGCGCCGTCCGGCACGGCGGCCTTGTGGCCGCTCAGCAACCAACCGTCCTGCGTGCGCTGCGCGGTCACCGCAGTGGCAATGGCCGCGTTCATCCCCAACTCGGCGATCGCGGCGCTGAATTTGGCGGTACCGGCCGCCAGTGCCGGCAGGTAGCGCTGCTGCTGCGACTCGGAGCCAAATTCCGCCAACGGCAGGCCACCCAACACCAGCGAGGCGAACAGCGGTACCGGCGCAACGCGACGGCCCTGTTCCTCCAGCACGATGCACAGCTCGGTCAGGCCAAAGCCGGTGCCGCCCATCGCCTCGGGGATGGCGACCCCCAACAGGCCCTGCTCCGCCAGTGTCTGCCACAGCGTGTCATCGTAGGTCTGCCCGGTGCGGGAAAACGCCAGCAGGAACTCATCGCTCGCGCGGTCGGTGAATATCTGGTACGCCAGTTCGCGGATCGAATTCTGGTCGTCGCTAAACGTGAAATCCATGACGCTTTACCTCAGTTGGATCTGACCATCGCAGTCAGGTTACGGGTGTATTTGAGCTGTTTGTCATCCGGGTGCCGCAGGAACAGCGCGCGGTAAAACATGGTGCTGAGCAGTTCGGCAAACTGTTCCACGGTGAGCTCGGCCGCGCGCAGCGTCTTGCTCTCGTTGATAAAGTATTCGCGCATCAGGCCCTCGCCGATACCCGCCAGCGAATACACCACCATCAGCGCCTGGTGCTTCCTGAAGCGCACCTCGGGAAACAACTTGGGCATCAGTTCCACCAGCCACATCAGCTGGTTGCGGTAGTTATCGCGCAACATGCCGGAGAAAGCCGGGTCTTCATCCGCCAGTTGCAACAGGCAGCGCATCACGCCGGGCTGCTTCGCGTAACCGCGCACTACCACCAGGTTGTGCGCGTAGATGCGCGCGTACCAGTCACCGCGCGGGACATTCTTCTCCACCTGCAGCGGGTCGTTGCTGGCCTGCGCAAAATCCGTCAGCACCTCCAGCGTCAGCGACTTCAGGTCGCTGAAATAGTGGTAGAACAGGCCCTGGGCAACACCCGCTTCCCGGGTGACGTCGGCGATGCGCATCTTGTGGTAGCCATCGCGTTCGAGCACCACCAGCGCGGCCTCTTTCAGGCCTGCACGCGCGCGCTCGCCGCGGGCACTGCGCACGCGGGCAACTTTCACGGGTTTGTCGGCTGCGGTTGACATGGGAGCACAAAATAGTTGAATTTGAATTCAAAATCAATATTATGTGAGCCATTAATTGGAGGTGCCAGGCCATGTTCGTCAATTACACCGAAAGCCAGAAAGAATTGCGCCGGGAGTTTCGCGCGTATTTTTCCAACCTGATAAAACCCGAACACCGCGAGGAACTTCGCAACGCCGAGAGCGGCGAGCTGTACAAGTCGCTGATCCGGCAACAGGGCAAGGACGGCATGCTGGCGGTCGGCTGGCCCGAACAGTACGGCGGGCGCGGCCTGAGCGAAAGCGAGCAGCTGATCCGCTATGAAGAGGCGCTGCTGGCGGGGCGCCCACGCCGTTTGTCACCCTCAACACGGTTGGCCCGGCCATTATGAGCAAGGGAACGGAAGCGCAGAAGGCACGTTTCCTGCCAGGCATCGCCTCCGGCGAACTGCACTTTTCGATTGGCTACACCGAACCCGGTGCCGGTACCGACCTGGCCGCCGTCGCCACCTCCGCCGTAAGGCGTGACGATCACTACCTCGTCAACGGCAATAAAGTCTTCACCAGCGGTGCCGAGGGTGCCGACTATGTCTGGCTGGCGGCGCGCACGAATCCCGATGTACCCAAGCACAAGGGCATCTCCATTCTTGTGCTCGACACCAAAGACCCGGGCTTCTCGTTCGGCCCCATCCACACGATGGGCGGCGTGCGCACCAATGTCACCTATTACACCGATGTCAAAGTGCCCCTCGACATGATCATCGGCGAGGAGAACGGCGGTTGGCGGTTGATTACCGAACAGCTGAACCACGAGCGCGTCGGCCTCGCGGCCTGGGGTATCCAGGGCTGGAAAATTTTTCGCGCGGCGCTGCACTGGGCGCGCACGACCAAAAATGCGCAGGGCCAGCGCGTCATCGATGACCTCGGTGCGCAGCGCAACCTGGCCGAGGTGTACGCACACCTGGAAGCGATGCGCGTGATGAATGCGCGCATGTCCTGGCAGCTCGACCAGCACGAGATGAATGCGGTATTTCCCTCTGCCATCAAGGTCTACTCCACCGAGAAGATGCTGGAAATCTGCCGCCTGTTGATGGATGTCGTGGGCCCACATGCGCTACTCACCGCAAACAGCGAAGGAACCGTGTTGCAGGGCGATCTCGAACACGAGTATCGTCGCGCCACCATCAATACATTCGGCGGCGGCGTCGTCGAAGTGTTGCGCGGCCTCGTCGCGACCCATGGACTGGGCATGCCCACGCACCGTTAACCACCGCCATACGCAGCGAAACAACGCCGCACACCCATCGCAGGAGGAGTATTACCTGATGACAGCTGAAGACCAGAAGGCCTTTGAAGATGAGATCTACGCCTTCGTAGGGCGGGAAGTCTGCCCGCCCACCCCGGCCAGGGACGACGTCAACAACGCGATGATCCGGCAGTGGACCGAGATCATCGGCGATACCAACCCCGCCTACACCGATGCCGCATGGGCAGCGGGCAGCGCGCGCGGCAAAACCATCGCGCCGCCGGCGATGATGTACGTGTGGGGCCAGGAGGGCTTCAAGGTCACCACGGGTCGCCCGGCCGATGCGCAGGCCGACCTCGTCAACCTGTTCAACAAACACGGCTACACCGGCGTGCTCGGCACCAACGTCAGGCAGGAGTATTTCCGCGAAGTGAGTCCGGGCGACAACGTCGTCATGACGATGACGATCGACAACATCTCCGAGCGCAAGACCACCGGCCGCGGCCCCGGGTATTTCTTCGAGACACTGGCCACCTTCACCAACCAGCACGGCGAAAAGATCGGTACCCAGCGTTTCAAGGTACTGAAGTTCATCCCGCAGGAGCAGCCGGCGACCGCGGCCAGCGAGCAGGCATTGAAGGTGCCAACACGCATCGCGTCCGTGCGCGGACACGACAATGGCTGGTGGTGGAATGCCGTGGACGACGGCAAGGTGCTGATCCAGCGCTGCAAGGATTGCCAGACGCTGCGCCACCCGCCGCGCCCGATGTGCGGGCATTGCCAATCCATGGAATGGGATTCCATCGAATCCACGCTGGACGGCGAGGTGCTCTCCTACACCTGCGTGCGCTACCCGGCAGTTCCGGGCTATCCCAAGGACCCGATCTGCGCGGTGATCGGGCTGGGCGAAGGCACCAACCTGGTCGCCAACGTGGTGGGCTGTGAGTACAGCGACGTGTTCATCGGCATGAAAGTCAAAGGCAAGGTGGAGCGCGTTGATGAGAAGACCATACTGCCGCAGTTCTATCCGCTATGACCAGGAGCAAGAAGATGAGCGAGACGATGAGCGACTACAAGACACTGACCTGCGCCGACGTTGCGGTTGGCGACAAACTCCCACCGCTGGCCATCGATATCACGACGTCCCTGGTGGTGTGCGGCGCGCTGGCGACGCGCGACTTCGAGCCCGTCCACCACAATAAGGCGGCTGCGGTAGCGACCGGCCTGCCCGACGTGTTCATGAACATCCTGACCAGCCAGGGCCTGATGGCGCGCTACGCCACCGACTGGAGCGGCCCGGAAGCCGTGGTGAAATCCGTCGACCTGCGACTCGGCGCGCCCAATGTGCCGGGCATGGTCATGACGATGACCGGTGCAGTGACTGCCGTGGACAAAACCAGCGGACTGGTCGATGTCGCCGTCGTTGGCGAAAACAATATCTGGGGCATGCACATGCAGGGCTCCGTACAACTCGCACTGCCGCAGGAGGCCTGAACCGTGGTTGCTAATGTAAAAGACAAAGCGGTCATTGTCGGCGTCGGCAATACAAAATTCAGCAAGGATTCCGGCGTCTCGGAACTGTCGCTGGCCGCGCAGGCCGTGAAAGCCGCGCTCGACGACGCGGGCCTCAAACCCACTGATCTCGACGGCTTCGCCACCTTCACGATGGACGCCAACGACGAAATCGAGGTGGCGCGCACGCTGGGCTGCGGCGATCTGACCTTCTGGGGCCGCTCGCACTACGGCGGCGGCGCCGCCACCGGCAGCCTGCACCAGGCGGTCATGGCAGTCTCCACCGGCATGGCCGAATGCGTCGCGGTGTTCCGCGCGCTGAACGGCCGCTCAGGCCACCGCTTCTCCGCCGGCGTTTCCGAAGGCGTGATGACGGCCGACATCATCCACTGGGGCTGGTACATGCCCTACGGCCTGCTGACGCCGGCCAGCTGGGTCGCGATGTTCACGCAGCGCTGGATGCACCTGACCGGCGTCACCAAGGACGCGCTGTTCGAGGTGGCCCACACCACCCGCAACTACGCAGTGAACAACCCGAACGCATTTTTCTACCAGCGCCCGTTCGACCGCGCCGAATACGACGCCGCACGCATGATCTGCGACCCGCTGCAATTGTTCGACTGCTGCCAGGAGAGCGACGGCGCTTCCTGCGTGATCGTCACGACTCCGGAGCGCGCGCGCGACCTGCGCCAGCCCGGCGTCAGCGTGCGCGGCGTGGCGCAGGCGGCAGCACCCGACCAGGAGCAGATGACCTCGTTCTATCGCAAAGAGTTCGCTGCCATTCCAGAGATGGAGATCGCCGCGAAGAACTGTTACGCAATGAGCGGGCTGAAGGCCGACGACATCGACGCCGCCGTCATCTACGACGCGTTCTCCCCCATTGTGTTGTGGCAAATGGAGGCCTGGGGCTTCTGCGGCTTTGGCGAATCCGGCGATTTCGTGCTGGACGGCGCGATGCGGCCCGATGGACGGCTGCCGACCAACACCCACGGCGGCCAGCTGAGTGAAGCGTACATCCACGGCGTAAACGGCATCGTGGAGGCGACGAAGCTGGTGCGCGGCACGTCGCTGAACCAGCCGAACAAGACCGTGAACAATGCGTTGGTGACGTCCGGCGTCGGCATACCCACCGGTGGTGCGATCCTGGGGAAAATGCACTGAGCGCGAGCGGCGAATGCTGCGCTCGCAGCGTTTATTCCGAGCGATCGCCACAGGCGCTCGGCCTCGTCGAGGCCGGTAAATTGCTGGCCACTGGCAATCGCCGCGCGCAATTCCTTCTCACCCTCTGCCGTGCGGCCGAGTGCCAGCAAGGTCACCCCGAGGTGATAGCGAATTTCAGGGTCGGTTGAGTTGCGGGCATAGGCCTTGCGCAGGTACGACAGTGCCTTTTCATTTTCACCCTTGCGCGCAAGTATCCAACCCACGGTGTCAGGCAGAGCAGCATTCTGCTCTCCCGCCACTTCAAGACCCTTGAGCGCGGTGGCGAGCGCTTTATCCAGGTCTTTTTCGGCGTATATATTTGCCAGGTTGTTCAGGATCGCCGGGTCCGCGGCAAACGCGTCCAGATCGAGCAGCTTTTCGTAGTACACCGCCGCCTGGGCAGTCTTTCCCTGGCTCAGGTAACTGTCTGCCAGCAACCTGACACCCATTACCGGGAGCGAATTTTTCCTGAGCGTCGCTTCCATAACCTCAGTAAACGCCTGCGCGTCCGCGCCCTCTGCACTCACGCTGTACAATTTGGCAATGGCAGCTGTGCTGTTGCTATCGAGCTCAAACGCCCGCAGGTAATGTTGCCGGGCAATCTCCGGCTCCTTGCGGGCGAGCGCGGCATCACCCAGCAGCAGCGACGTTTCAGTTTGCTCGCCGAATTGATCTTGCAGTGCGTCAGCCGCACCTTGCACGCTGTCAGACCGCCCCTCTGCCAGATCCAGCCGTGCCAGCGCCAGTCGCGCGGGATAGGAATTCGCATCCAGCGCAAGCGCCTGCCCAAGACTCTTGCGAGCGCCCACGGGATTCTGGAACCGCTCTTGCAGTTCGGCCAATTGCAGCAGTTTTTCCGGCTCCTGCTTCCACATGGGATACAGTCTGCTCAGGGTATTGTGCGCGAGGTCCGTATCTTCCAATTTCATTGCGATGGTGGCGAGGCTGATCAAGTAGTCGCTGTTGTAGGGATTTTCGCTCACCAGCCGCTCGGCGATCGCCTTGGCGCTCGCCCAATTGCCAGTCTGGGTGTACACCTCCAGTTGCAGCTCGCGTGAACTTATGGACACCGTGTCGTAGGCATAGACCTTGTCACTCCACTCTATCGCCTCGTCATGTTGCCCTCCAGATACGCGATCCGTGCGATCAAGAGCAACGCCTTCGTATTACTGGGTACATCCTCGATGATGCCCTTGAGAATTTTACGCGACTGCTCCATCTCACCGCGTTTCTTGTAGAGCATCGCCCGGTTAAATCGGGCATCAAGATCAGAGGGGTCCAACTGCAGCGACCTGACAATCGCCGCTTCCGCCTGTTGCAGGTTGCCCTCCGTGAGCCAGGTCACCGCGGCAAAATTGTTTACCCTCACATTATCGGGAAATGTCTCCTGTAACCGCGCAACCGTGCGCTGCGCATCCTCGTTCAAGCCCAATTCCAGTTGCAGCACACCGCGCAACAATCCGTAGCCCAACGGCTCCCGTGTTCCAAGATCCTGCGCATCGAGCAGACTTAATGCAGCCTCGGCCTGGCCATTGATCCTCAGGATTTCGGCCTCCAACATGACCACGTACGGATTATCTCCGGCACCGTTCTGCTTGAGGGTTGTAAGCAGCTCTTCCGCTTTGTAGAGATTCCCCGTGTGGATGTAGAGGCTTAACAACTGCACGGAGAGCCCCGGGTCCGTCGCAACTTCCGCCTCCCGGCTGCTCAGCAACTCTGTCGCGCGTTTTACATCATTGTTACGAAGATACAGGTCAGCCAGTAGCCGCGTGGCCGCAAGGTCCGACTTGTTCTTCAGCAAATAGGCATTTAACAGCGCGATCGCACTCTGGTCATTGCGCTGGATGTATTCGGCCGACGCACGAATGAACATCATGCTGTCATCCGTCTGGCGCTCGCCGTCGTCAAACTGTGATAGCTTGCTGCTCAAATTCGACAACATGGAATCACCCAGTTCTGTATCGCCATCTCCTATCAACAGAATGGCGGTAATGAGTGTTGCAGCCGGATCCTCCGGTGATTGCTCAAGAATCAGGTCAAGGTACTGCCTTGTCTTCTCCCGATCACCCAACTGCATGTACACTTGCGCGAGCGAGCGCTGTATCCGGATGTCATCCGGGGCAAGTGCAATTCCCTTCAGGAAATACTCCAGCGCGCTGTCGTAATTCTGTTCCTTGAAGGCGAGCTCGCCGCGAAGTTGCCAGGTTTTTGCATTTTCCGGCTCCAGTACCAATGATTTTTCAACCAGCGCGCGAGCGTCGTCGATCATTCCACTGTTCATGTAAATTGCGGCGATCGTATTATTGCCGCGTACGTTGTCGGGAAGTATGGTGGCCGCTCGCTCAAACTCCTTGCGGGCCAGCTCAGGTTCGCGCTGCAACAGATGGGCCTGGCCCTTCAGCAAAGCCCATTCAAACTGGCTGTCAGTGGTAAAACTGTCTGCGACACGTTCGAGCGCCAACAGGTCGGCGACTTTCTCCTGCAGCAACAATGACTGTCCATAGACGGGTAGGACCAGGTTAACGTCCGCGCCCAACAGAAGCGCTTCAGCTGACTCCTTCTCCGCGCTGTAAATATCGCCGGCGTTGAAATGCACCTGGGCCAGCAACAGGCGGGCTGACAAAAGGTTGGGATCCTCCCGCAGCGCATTCTTGAGGTGGATATAGGATTCTTCGTATTCGCCTTGCTCGTAAGCCTGCACTGCCTTTTCATAAGCGACAGTCGCCTCTTCCGCGCTGACGCCTCCGGCTGATGCCAGCACGACCATTAGCACCAGTATGTGCACAACACGCTTGATCAAATTCACTCCCGCTGGCTTCCCGGTGAATTTACGAAAGCCCGGGGTATGGTAACGCAGGCAAAAAAAAACGGAACGCGATGGTTCCGTTTTTTCCAGGAAGCGTGAATCAGTGCCGCTATTTTGCCCTGACTTTTAACGATCTGCGCGTACGCAGCGCCAGCAAGCCCGCCAAAATCAATGCCGCGGTTCCCGGTACAGGAACAGGTGCAGGGCCGGGGGGAGGAGTGGAACTCGTGGAAGTTTTCAGCGAAGTCAGCTTGAATCCGTCATCGCCCGCGTCACCACCGGAGCCATAGACAGGGTTATAAACACCAACCAGCCATTTGGTGGACTCAATGCTCGTGGGGTTGACGGTGTAGTAGCTCAGGCCAACATTGTTATAGTTGCCGACAGAGTCATAGCGGCCACCGTTACTGTCAAGAATGCTGGACCAGGTATTTCCCGCCAGCGCGGCGGAGCCAGTGCCATTCCATGCGAGTATCGACAAATCGGCAGTGCTGGACGCGTTGCCGCCCACGGCCCAGTTCAATTTAAGCGATGTCAGGTTGACCGCAGTATCGAATTCCAGCAACAGCATATCGAACTCGCCGTCGCTGTCACTGGTATCGCTGTCAACGGAGTGATCGGGACTATTGGTATCCTCGTCCTGATTCTGCACCCGAGCCCGTTCGTGGTCGCCCAGAGCAGTCTAGCCGTTTCAACCGTATCATCTCCGGAAAGGTCATTCGTATCCGACCAACCGGTGATTGTCAGATTGACTCCGTCCGATGACGTCATGCTGAGCGAATTGCCACTGCTGGTATTGCTGAAACTCTGGCTCCCGCTGTTGAAGCTCCAGGTTTGCACATTCGCCAGAGTGGGAACGGCGTGCATCGCCGCGATCACGGTGGCAACTCCCAAACTAACCAATTTTTTGTTGATTCCCATGTTACAAGCCCCTTGGTTGCTAAATTTTGACCTGCGACCCTGACGGTTCGCCGGTATCAAACTCTGTTGATGCCTGGGCTAAAGCAAAAAGCAGGCCATTCCATTTAACTCATTGTTTATTAATATTTTTATTCTCGTCAAAATCGTCTTTTCTGGTACCAGAAAGGACTACTTCCCGCCGGTGTAATTTTATTTGACAAGGCAGAAACCAGTACTTGTGTGAATCGTATTGCAGTATCCGTGCGCATCGCGGTACTGCATCACATTCCAACAATTTGGCGGCTGTCTGCATCGGTTGGCGCACGCTATGCTGCGAGGTTTTTTTTCAATTCCATTGCACTCGGAGTTGGAATTTTCGGAAAAAATCGTCCATTGGCGCCGTCAAAATTGCGGTAAGTGTAAAAATTCCTGACTTTTTCAACGCACAATTGCGCGAGAAACAGCGCGGTGATGCGTTTTTATCGACGGAATTCTTCAGCGGGCGATAGCGCTCAACGCCAAGTGTGCATGTAACGCATGCATCGCAGGATAAAAGCGAACATGTTCGCCCTTCCCGCGCACTTACAGGCAATGGAAGAATAAAGTCGCAGGTCGGGTTTCTTAACTCGATGCTTGTGATTACCATGGCGCCACAAATAAATAATTCCGAAGTGCCTGCCACATGACGCTATGCAAGTTAAACCGAACAGAAGCCCGCGCCTCTCTTTTCCTGCCAATACTGTGTTTCCTGCTTGGAGCCTGCAGCAATGGCAGCAGCAGTGACCTCAACAACATCAGCCTCCCTTCGACCCTGGGCGTACCGGGGGCCGACAATGCCAACACAGTGGCGGTGCCTCCCGCCACGGTAGAAGGTCCGCTGGTTGGCGCACCGGTGCTGGTCAGTACGTTCTTTTCATTGGCGTCGCAGGGGTATCAGCAGTCCGAGCATCTGGTCTCAGGTACTGCCAATGCCTATGCCAATGTCAATGCATTCGATCCAGACGGACACTGGCAGGTTCAAGCGAGCGTACAAGCGGCCTACAAAACCCGCATCGTAGTCAATCGACCCATTGATCCCGCGGATTTTAATGGCACAGTCGTTGTTGAGTGGCTGAACGTCAGTGCCGGTTTTGACTCCGCGCCGGACTGGGGAATGCTGCATAAAGAACTGATACGCAAGGGCTACGCCTGGGTAGGCGTCACCGCGCAAAAAGTAGGCGTGGATTCGCTGATTGACGGCAGTGCCGCCGCTCTCACCGGTGGCGGTGATCCACTGCGTTATGCCAGCCTCAAACACCCGGGCGACAGCTACGCGTTTGATATGTACTCACAGGTAGCGCAGGCCATCCGCGCGCCGGGTGATATTGCACCGCTTGCAGGTCGCACGCCACAGCGCCTGATCGCCGCGGGTGAATCGCAATCGGCCCACTACATGATGACCTACGTCAATGCCCTTGCGCCCTTGCAC
>JADJAL010000049.1 GCA_016704305.1 Haliea sp.
CACTCCGGCTACGGGCGAACCGCTTTCGCTGTCACGAGTCACTATCTGTAAGCTGCCTCCGTTCTTTCGGTTATTGCCGTAGTGGCTTGCCCGTCAGAATCCAGCAGAGTCAGCGTTACAAAATACAGTTCGTCCCCAACAACCTTGAAGTTGAGGGTGTTAGTGAATGTGTTGCCACCGATCTGGACCGATCCGGTGATTACACCTGCACCTGCGCTAGCTCCGGCTTCAACCCTGAAAGTCGCGATGCCACTGGCGTCGGTGAGAGACTGTCCATTGCCAGGAACCAGACTGCCGAATGTTGTCGTGGCATTCACGATGACGTTGGCAACCGGGTCTCCACTTTCAGTGGTGATCCTGGCCTGAAGCGTACCTTGCGTGTCCTCGGTAAGCTCGTTGGTGGACAGCCCATCGGGGCCGAGCAGCGTCAGTTGCACAAAATGCAGTTCACCCTCGATAACTTCAAAATTCAGCGAGTCGTTGAAGGTGTTGCCACCGATCTCGACGCTGCCTGTGAGTACACCAGCACCGGTGTTCGCACCAGCGACAACCGTAAAGGTTGCGACGCCGCTGGCATTGGTGAGTGCTTGGCCATTGCTGGGAACCAAACTGCCGAACGTCGTTGCCGCATTCACGATGACGTTGGCAACCGGGTCCCCACTTTCAGCGGTGATCGTGGCTCGCAGAGTTCCTTGCGTGTTATTGGCCAACGCGCTGGTAGGTTGCCCATCGGGGCCCAGCAAGGTCAGTTGCACAAAATGCAGTTCACCCTCGATGACTTCAAAATTCAGCGTGTCGCTAAAGGCGTTGCCACCGATCTCGACACCGCCAGTCAGTACACCGGCACCGGTATTGGCTCCAGCGACGACTGTAAAGGTGGCTATGCCACCGGCATCGGTGAGTACCTGGCCATTGGCGGGAACCAGATTGCCGAACGTCGTTGTTGCGTTCACGATGACGTTGGAAACAGGTGATCCGCTTTCAGTGGAAACCCTGGCTTGCAGTGTCCCTTGCGTGTTGTTGGCCAACGCACTGGTAGGTTGCCCATCGGGTGCCAGCAGGGTCAGTTCGATAACATACAGCTCGTTCTCGATGACCTCAAAATTCAGTGAGTCGCTAAAGGAATTACCCCCGATCTCGACGCTGCCTGTCAGCACACCCGCACCGGTATTGGCTCCTGCGACGACTGTGAACGTTGCGACGCCACTGGCGTTGGTGAGTACCTGGCCATTACCCGGAAGCAGGCTGCCGAATGTTGTCGTGGCATTCACGATGACATTGGCAACCGGATCGCCACTTTCAGAGGTGATCGTGGCTTGCAAGGTTCCTTGGGTATTTTCCGCCAGTTCAATGGTGGGCTGCCCATCAGGTCCCAGCAGGGTCAGTTGCACAAAATGCAGTTCACCCTCGATGACTTCAAAATTCAGCGTGTCGCTAAAGGCGTTGCCACTGATCTCGACAGTGCCTGTCAGCACGCCGGCACCGGTATTGGCTCCAGCGACGACTGTGAACGTTGCAATCCCACTGGCATTGGTGAGTACCTGACCATTGCCCGGAATCAGGCTGCCGAACGTTGTGGCTGCGTTCACGATGGTGTTGGCAACTGGGTCGCCACTGTCAGTCGTGATCCTGGCTTGCAGTGTCCCTTGCGTGTTGTTGGCCAACGCACTGGTAGGTTGCCCATCGGGTGCCAGCAGGGTCAGTTCGATAACACACGGCTCGTTCTCGATGACCTCAAAATTCAGTGAGTCACTAAACGTATCGTCGCCGATTTGAACATCCGCTGTACCAGCGCCTGCAGCAGTAGTCGATCCTGCCACAACGGCGAATGTCGCCACGCCGTTGCTGTCGCTAAGTGCCTGGCTGGCAGGCACAAGACTGCCGACGGTAGTGCTGGCGTTAACCAGTACGCCGACTGCCGGCGTGTTGTTGCCGTCGGTGGTCGTGACTTTGGCTTGCAGTGTGCCCTGGGTGTTTTTGGCCAGTGTAGTAGTGGGCTGTCCGTCGGGTCCAAGTAATGTCAGCTCCAGTTGGTACGGAATGCTATCGACGATTTCGAAGTTCAGGACGTCGGTGAATGTGTTATCGCCAATCTGTACATCCGCTGTAACAGCGCCTGCAGCTACGGTTGAACCGGCCACAGCCGTAAAGGTCGCAATGCCGCTGCTGTCGCTGAGTGCCTGGCCGTTGCCTGGCACCAGACTGCCGATAGTGGAACCGGCACTTACCAGTTCACCAACGACCGGAAGTGTTACCGCCATCATTGGTCGTGACTTTGGCTTGCAGCGTACCCTTTGCGTGTTCTTGGCCAACGTAGTGGTGGGCTGCCCGTCGGGACCGAGCAATGTCAGCTCCAGCAGGTACGGAATGCTATCGACTATCTCGAAGTTGACGGTATCTGTGAACGTATCGCCGTCGATCTGGACGTTAGCAGTCACTGCGCCCGCGGAAATGGTCGGTCCTGCCACAACGGCAAATGTCGCCACGCCGTTGCTGTCGCTGAGCGCCTGACTGGCGGGCACGAGGCTGCCGATGGTGGTGCTGGCGTTAACCAATGCGCCGACCACCGGAGTATTGCTACCGTCAGTGGCAGTAACTTTGGCTTGCAGCGTGCCCTGGGTGTTTTTGGCCAGTGTAGTAGTGGGCTGCCCGTCGGGTCCCAGTAGAGTCAGTTCGAGGAGATACGGAATGCTATCGACAACCTCGAAATTGAAGGTGTCCGTGAACGTATCACCATCGATTTGGACATTGGCGGTGACCGCGCCAGCAGCGATGACTGATCCGGCTGTAACGGTGAACGTTGCGACGCCGGCGCTGTTGCTGAGGGATTGCCCATTGCTGGGCACGAGAATGCCGACGGTGGTGCTGGCGTCAACCAACACGCCGACCACGGGTGTTACTGCCGTCGGCAGCCGTGACTTTGCTTGCAGTGTGCCCTGCGTGTTTTGGACAGTTTGCGGTGGGCTGTCCATCCGGGCCGAGCAGAGTGAGCTCCAGCGAATACAAAATCGGATTAATCACCTCGAAGTTCAATGTGTCCGAGAACGTGTCGCCATCAATCTCGACACTAGCAGTGACTGCACCGGCAGCGATGGTTGAACCCGCCACAACCGCGAATGTCGCTACGCCGTTGCCGTCGCTGAGCGCTTGGCTGGCAGGCACAAGACTGCCTACGGTGGTGCTGGCGTTAACCAATGCGCAGACAACCGGAGTATTGCTACCGTCATTGGCAGTGACTTTGGCTTGCAGCGTGCCTTGTGTGTCTTGGCCAGCGTAGTGGTGGGCTGTCCATCCGGGCCGAGCAGGGTGAGTTCCAAAGAGTAGGAAATGGCATTGACGACCTCAAAATTGAGAGTATCGGCAAACGTGGCACCACCGATTTGGACGCTCGCTGTGAGCGTGCCAGCGGCAATCGTCGATCCTGCCGCTATTGTATAGGTCGCCACGCCATTGCTGTCGCTGAGCGCCGGTCCATTGGGTACGAGAATACCGACCGTGCTGCTGGTGTTGACCACTACGCCAACGGCTGGTGTGTTGCTGCCGTCAGTGGAGGTAACTTTGGCCGGCACTGTGCCCTGCGTATTTTTGGCCAGCGTAGTGGTGGGCTGTCCGTTTGGGCCGAGCAATGTCAGTTCCAGCGTGTAAGGAATGTTGTCTACAACTTCATAATTCACGCTGTCGGTGTAGGTATTGCCGCCAATCTGGATGGTCGCAGTGGCGCTGCCCGCAGCAATAGTAGTTCCGGCCACCACGGTAAAGTTGGCAAAGCCACTACTGTTACTTAGGGCTTGTCCGGATGCCAGGCTGCCGACCGTGGCAGAGGCACTGACCAACTCATTGGCAACAGGGGTGCCGTTCTCGCCCCCTGAGGTGATTTTGCTCGTAATGTGCCTTTTTGCGTTTTTGGCCAATGCCGTGGTAGGTTGATCGTCGGGGCCCAACAGAGTGAGCTCGACAAAATAAGGGTAATGCTGATAACGCCATCGGCAATCTGGAAATTCAAAGAACGGTTCAGCGTGACGTCGCCTATCTGTAGTGTCGCCGAGAGTGCCCGCGCCGATGATCGATCCTGCGGAAACAACAAAGGTCGCGACACCGTTGCTGTCACTGAGTGATCGGCCGTTACTCGGTGCCAAAGTGCCGATATTGGTATTGGCAGAGACCACCACACCAGGGACGGGTGTGCCGTTTATGCTGCCAGATGTAACCTTGGCCTGCAGTGTCCCCTGTTTGTCTTTCGTGAGTGAATTGTGGGCTGATCATCGGAATCAAGCAATGTTAGTGAGAGGAAATAACTGACCGTCTGGGTTTCGTCAGTCACCTGGAAATTCAGTGCGTTGTTGAATGTGATGTCGCCGATCTGGGCTGTTGTTGTAATCGCGCCAGCGCCGACCGTCGATCCGGCGACGACTGCGAAGCTCGCAATACCGCTGCTATTCGTGAGCGCCTGGCCGTTAGCCGGTACGAGGCTGCCGATGCTTGTGCCTGCATTCACCAACACATTAGCAATGGGTTCGCCACTGCCGTCCGCTGAGATGACCTTTGCCTGCAACGTACCCTGAGTGTCTTTGGCCAATGCAGTAGTAGGCTGCTCATCAGGGCCAAGCAGTGTGAGCTGGAGCAAATACGGAACAAACTCGACAACCTGGTAGTTCAGCACACCAGTGTACGTTTCGTCATTGATGCTTGTGCTGGCGGTGATTTCAACAGCACCCAGCTCGCTACCTGCCGTAATTTGCAGGGTCAGTAAGCCGTTCTCGTCGGTGATCCCTGACGTGGGGCTTACGGCGCCGGCGGTGACCTGAACGCTAACTAGCGCACCGGCTACAGGGATCGCGGAATTGTTGTCGTCGGTCACTAGAATCTTGAGGGTGCCCGTCGCGGATTGGGCCAACGAGGTGGCGGCACTTCCGGTCGCATCTTGCAGCGTAAGCGCCAGGGTATAGTTTTGTGTGACAGGGGGATTGACGGGCGTATCATCATCTTCGTCAAAGAAGGTCCCGCCACCACCACCACCGCCGCCACAGGCCGCGAGAGCAAACAGAACCGCACATAACATAGCCAGACGGCTGACAAGCGTAGCGCCACGATTGATCATTGTTGTCCCCTATTCCCGCCGTAGAGCGGCGTTTATTAGTGTTGCTCGTTAGTTTTATCAACTCTTCCCTGATTCCGGGAAAGTGCCCAGGAGAGTCAACCACTGAATTATCAGTCTGTGGCAGCTTAGCATGACATAGTTTTAAATCTCGATGATTTACAGTGCGATACGCATCTTTTGTGATTTTTTACACAAGGTTGGCGATGCCGGTTTACGACAATTTCGCCGTGTGCAGGCGGTCGTGTTGGATTTCCGCCCAATCCCCCGTGTTTTGCGGTTCAACAGGCTGATTCGAGCGGTGATTTGCGCCGCCACCCTGGCGTTAATCGCGCCGTTGTATTGCGTGCGGATCATCAACTGTTACCATCTGCGCGATGAATACGTCCACCCATTCCCCTGCCGATTTGTCTGTTTCCATCGTGCTCCATAACAGCTCCCTGGCGCTGCTCAGCGCGGCGTTGCAGAGCCTGCGCCGCGCCGCGCAGTGTGCGCATGACGCCGGGGATTTGGCCCGTTTGACGGTGTGGCTGGTTGATAACGCCTCCGACGAACGCTATCGGGCGACGCTCAAGGCCGAGCTGGCGCACTGGCCTTCGAGCGAGTGCTTTGAGGTGCAGTGCTTGCCGCAGCCGCGCAATCGCGGTTTCGGTTGCGGCCACAATGCGGTGCTTTCGCAACTGACGAGTGATTTTCACCTCGTGCTCAACCCCGATGTGGAGCTGCAGGAGGATATATTGCAGGTGGGCCTGGCGTCGATGCGGCAGGGCGAGGATAGCGTGCTGCTCAGTCCGAAAGTAGTCGGCGGGCAGGGAGAGCAGGAGTTCCTGTGCAAGCGTTACCCCTCGGTGCTGGTGTTGTTGCTGCGCGGCTTTGCGCCAGCCGCGCTGCGTCGCCTGTTTCGGCGCAGGCTCGAGCGCTACGAGATGCGCGATGTGTGCAGCGGTGAGGCACCCGTCGATGTCGCTATTGCCAGTGGGTGTTTCATGTTGGTGCGCACCGCCGCGTTGCGGGCGGTGGGCGGTTTCAACGAGGATTTCTTCCTCTACTTCGAGGATTTCGACCTGTCTTTGCGCCGCGCCGAAAAAGGGCGACTGGTGTTCGAGCCGCGCATGCACATCGTGCACCACGGCGGGTACGCGGCGAACAAGGGACGTGCCCACGTGAAGTATTTTATCCGCTCGGGAATCCGGTTTTTTAATCGCCACGGCTGGCGCCTGATATAGCCCTGTGCGATTTGCTGCTAGAATTTGCGTCGATTTACACCGCATCTGCCGGAAACGCCAATGAATGAATTGCGCCGCATGGCCTACCTTAACGCACTGGGCGTCGACTGCTACGTGTCGCGCACGCAATTGCCCGGCGCGGCGGTGACCCGGCGCCTGGCGATCGTGGGGACCCCCGGCAGAACGCCTGCCGCGCAGGCGCGGGTGGAGGTCGATAGTGCTGTAAAAGGTGCCGTAAAAGCCGCTTCCCCGATGCCCAGGGAAGGCATTATCCGGCCTGATTTCGGTGTCGACACGCGCAAGGCGGCCACAGCGATTGCGCCGCCGCCCGATGTGTTGCCCAGTAGCGAACCCGTGCCGCGCTTCAGCCTGAGCATCATTGCTGCCGGTGATTGGCTGTGGCTGGAGGAGCGTGATGGCATGCCGCTCACCACCGAGCAGGTGCAGCTGGTGCAAGCGATGGCGCAGGCGCTGGTCCTCAGTGGTGTGAGCGCTCGCGCGAATCCGCTCGCTGCCGAATCCGTGCAGGCAGCAAAACCCGTCATCGCGCAGTTCGATTGGCCGATACACAACAACCGCCAGTTGGACCAGGGCGAGGAGGCCGCACGCGCCGGCGTGGCGGCGTTTGTCAGTCGCCGACTGGAGGAACACCGGTGTCGTGGCCTTGTGCTGCTCGGCGCATCCTGCGCCAGGCGTGTGCCGCTTGAGGCGATTACGACGGTAGCTGTCAGCACGGCGAGCAGCGCGGACATCCTTGCCAATCCCGCCATCAAGCCGCAGGTGTGGCGGGACCTGCAGCCACTGCGCGGTACTACCTGATTGGCGCACACCATTAGGCTGGCCCGCCCGGACGATGCGGCCGCGCTGGCGGCGCTGGACGCGCGCGTCAACTTCAGTCCCTGGAGCGAGGCTCAGTTTGCGGCTGCCTGTTGCGGCCATGTGAGTGCGCGGGATTGGGCGCTGGTGGTGGAGGAGGACGCCCGAGTGGACGGGTTCGTGGTGATGGCGCGAGTGCTGGATGAGGCAACGATTTACAGTATTGCCGTCGATCCGTTGCAGCAGCGCAAAGGCCTGGGTCAAGCGCTGCTCACCGCCGCGCTGGACCAGGCAGAGCAGGCTGGCGCGACGCGCTGCCTGCTCGAGGTCCGCCAATCCAACAGCACCGCCAGAAAATTTTACAAACGCAATGGCTTTCATTTGGATGGCGTGCGCAAGGGCTATTACCCTGCCGCAGACGGCCGCGAAGACGCCTTGCTGCTATCCAAACTACTGGAAGGAACTGCCGATGAATGTGCTTGAAACCGAGTGGTGGACCATGGCGCTGCCGCCGGAGTGGTGGGCGGACTCGGAAGAGGACAGCATCCTGGTGGGTGATCGGGATGACGTCGGCTGCATCGAAATCAGTACACTGCACAAGGAAGAGGGTGAATTCGACGTACAGACGGTGCGCAATATTGCGCAAGAAGAGTCCGAGCAAGCGCTGGAGTGGCGTCCGGTCACGCTGGGCGATTTTGCCGGCGTGCGCAGCAGCTACATCGAGGAGGATACCGCGGTTCGCGAGTGGTATGTGGCGAGGGGTGCGCTGCTACTGTTCATCACCTACAGCTGTGACGAGGAGAATCGCGGCATGGACGATGCCGCGGTGGATGAGTTGCTCGATACGCTGATGGTGCTGGAAGCGAGCCGGCTGACCAACCTGCCTAGGAGACAGTGCCCGTTACGCGCACCCGCCTGGACTCCTTCACAGTGTCGGTTTTCAGCGCCGCTTCGCGCTTTTTGATCTGCGCATCAATCAGGTTTTTCACCGCGATAATCAGGCCGGTAAAAATAAAGGCGCCCGGTGGCAGGATCGCCAGCAGGAACGGCTGGTAATTGGGGAACACGACAAGCTTCCAGTCAGCTGCAGCGGGGCCGAACAATAAATCCATATTGGCAAACAATGCGCCTGTACCGGTCAGTTCACGCAGGCCGCCCAACACCACCAGCACGGCCGCGAAGCCCACGCCCATGATGAAGCCATCGTACATGGATGGCCCGAGCGCGTGCTTTGCCGCAAAGCCATCGGCCCGGCCCAGAATCACGCAATTGGTGGTGATCAGCGGCAGGAAGATGCCAAGTATCAGGAACAACTCATACGCGAATGCCTGCATCAGCAGTTCGATACAGGTCACCGCTGACGCGATGATCATCACAAACGTCGGCAGGCGCACGGTGTCGGAAACCACATTGCGGATCAGGGAGACAGAGGTGTTGGACAGGATGAGCACCATGGTTGTCGCAACGCCAAGCCCGAGCGCATTGACCACCGTGCCGGACACCGCGAGCAGCGGGCACAGCCCCAGCAGTTGCACCAAAGCCGGGTTGTTTTTCCACAGCCCATTCAGGGACAGGTCTTTGTAACTGACGTCTGCCATTAGGAATCACCTCCAGCAGGTGTCGGCTTGTGGTCGGCGAACAGCGTCTTCCTGTTTGCCTCGGCGAATTGTAAGGCCCTGAGGGTGGCAGCGACAACCGCGCGCGGCGTAATCGTGGCCCCGGTAAACTGGTCAAACACGCCCTTGTCTTTTTTGACCGCCCAGCCGTTGAGGTCGGGGTTGGTCAGGGAGCGCCCCTCGAAACCCAGTACCCAATCGGATTTCTTGATGTCCACGGCATCACCCAGCCCCGGGGTCTCCCGATGGCTGAGCGCGCGCACGCCCGCGATAGTGCCGTCCCGGTTGATGCCGACGATCAGTTCTATATCGCCCGAGTAGCCATCGGGCGCGACGACCGGAATGATAACGGCGATGGCTTTACCGGCCTGGCGCGCGATATAAATGTGCTTATCCTCGAGCAGGCCGAGACCGGCATCCTGCGGGCCTACCGCGATGGTGTCATCCAGCATCGAATTGTCGTGGCGACTGCGCGGGACAATCTCCAGCAGCGCTCTCTCCTCTGCCAATCGCTTTTGCTGCGCGATTGTGTCTTTCGTGAACAGGTAAGTGCCGGCAATCAGCGCGGTGGTGCACACGGCGAAGAGCGCGAGCAGCAGGCTGTTGCGCGTGATGGATTGGCCGAGCATGTTATTTCTGCCCCCGCTTGTCGCCGTGGCCATAGGTGCGCGGCTGGGTGTAGAAATCGATAAACGGGGCGGCGAAGTTCATGATCAATACGGAAAACGCCACCGCGTCGGGGTAGTTGCCCCGGACGCGTATGACATAGATCAGCGCGCCTATCAGCGCGCCATAAATCAGGCGCCCGCGCAGCGACACGGTGGAGGTCACCGGGTCGGTCACAATGAAGAACGCGCCGAACATGGTCGCGCCGCTGAGCAGGTGGAACAGGGGTGAACCGCCGCTGGCGGAGCTGCCGCCATCATAAAACAGTGCGGCCAGCAGGCTCAGGCTGGCCAGCATCGCGACTGGCGCATGCCAGGTGAATATGCGCTGGTACAGCAGCCACAGCCCGCCTGCCAGAAAGGCCACATTGGCCCACTCCCAGCCTACGCCAGCAAAGAGTCCGAATTGAGGGTTCTGCTGCCACAGTTCCTCGAGCAACAGGCTGTTGCTCGCGATGTTCTGGTTCAGCAGGTCCAGCGGCGTCGCCATCGTGACGCCGTCGTAGAGCGCGGGGGTGAAGCAGGCCCGCAGCGCATCCAGCAGGCCCGGCATTTCGCCCAGGCCACGCGGCGGCGCCCAGGATGTCATCTGCACCGGGAACGATATGAGCAGGATGACGTAGCCCACCATGGCGGGATTGAACGGGTTGTAGCCGAGCCCGCCGTACAGGTGCTTGGCCATCAGGATTGCACTGGCTATGCCGATCGCGATCAACCACCAGGGCGAATACGGCGGCAGCGCTATACACAACAGGAATGCCGTGACCAGCGCGCTGCAGTCCTTCAGGTAAAACCCCAGCGGCCGGCGCCGCAGCTTGAGCGCGAGCGCCTCGCACCCCACTGCCACCAGGCTGCCCCAGAGAATATTGACCAGCGTGCCAAAGCCAAAAAAATGCGTGAGCACGACGATGCCCGGCACGGTTGCCAGCAACACGTTTAGCATCACGCGCTGAGTGCTCATCGGTCCGTGCGCGTGCGGCGAGGTCAGGCGTAGCAAGGCCATGTCAGCCGTTCTCCGTCGCGTGCAATTGCTGCTCGGCCGCGCTGATTTTTTCCGCCAGCCGTGCCACGGTCATCTCCAGCGCCACGATCACCTTCTCCTCGTCGCCATCCACCCGGCTCTGGGCCAGCTTGTCCTGGGATTTCTGCAGGCGCTCCTGCAGCTTGGCGAGATCGGCCCGCGCTTTGTCCTCGGGATTTAACGCGGCTTCCGCCTGGCGCTTGGCCATGGCTCTCTCGATTGCCGCCTTGGCGGCGTCGACCGGCGGCGCGTCATTGTGCGCCTGTTGATACTGCGCCAGAGCCTGTTCCGCCGCCGCCAGCTTGTCGCGGGTTTTGTCCACGCCGGTTTGCAGGGCCTCCACGAAATCGCTACCCGAGGCTTTTGCCTCCTCAAGTTTGGCATTGGCGGTGTCCAGGCGTTTCTGCGCCGAGACCACGGCTTTCTCCAGTTTATCGAGTTCGCTCTCGCTGCCCCCCGCGCCCTCCTGGGCGGCCTTTTGGCCCTGGCGCGCTCGATCGCTGCCTGGATAGGATCTTCCCCGCTATCGCCGGCCATGGCCTGTGCGCGTTGCTCAGCCGCCTTCTTGCGCGCGGCGCGCTTCGCTTCTTTTTCCGCCTCGGCCTGCTCCAGGCGCTGCTGGCGCGCTTCAAAACGAATGCGCGAGGCCTCGGCCTTTTCATGGTCGCGCCGCAGTTGCAGGATCTCCGCCTTGGATGCGCGGTAGTACTGCACCAGCGGAATAGTGCTGGGGCAGACGTAGGAGCAGGCGCCGCACTCGATGCAATCGAACAGGTTGTGGTGCTCCAGCTTGTCGAATTCCTTGCCCTGGGCGAACCAGAACAACTGCTGCGGCAGCAGGCTCACGGGGCAGGCCTGCGCGCACATGCCGCAGCGGATACAGGCCTGGGCCGGCGGCGGCGTGGGCAATTCGGCCTCGGTGGGCGCCAGCACGCAGTTGGTGGTTTTGACGATGGGTACGTCAATCGAGGGTACCGTGAAGCCCATCATCGGCCCGCCCATGATGAGGCGGTTGTTGTTTTCCGCCTGGTAACCTGCCTTTTGCAGCAGGTAGCGCATCGGGGTGCCGATCAACACCTGGAAATTTTGTGGCTCGCGCACCGCGTTGCCGGTGACGGTGGTCACGCGCGATATCAGTGGCTTGCCGTGCACCACGGCTTCGTAAATAGCCACCGTGCTGCCGATGTTCTGGCACACCACGCCCACCTGTGAGGGCAGGCCGCCGCTGGGCACCTGTTTGCCGGTCAGTATTTCGATCAGCTGTTTCTCGCCACCGGACGGGTATTTTGTCGGAAACTCGACGATCTCGATCCCGCTGCCCTCGGCCGCGACGCGCAACGCGGCAATGCCCTCGGGCTTATTGTCTTCGACGCCGATCAGGGTTTCCCGGGGGCTGATGATATGGCGCAGGATTTTTGCGCCTTCGATAATCTGGTCCGCGCGTTCGCGCATCAACACATCGTCGGCCGTGATATAGGGCTCGCATTCCGTGCCGTTGATGATCAGTGTTTCAATGTGCGTGCCCGCCTTGACCGAGAGCTTGACGGAGCTGGGAAAGCCCGCGCCGCCCATGCCGGCAATCCCGGCGTTGCGGATCAGGTCGATCAGTTGCAGCTTGTCCAGTGCCTGGTAGTCCGGCGTGCCCCTGCATTCAATCCACTCATCCTTGCCATCCGGGATGATTACGATGCAGGGCGCGAAGTGGCCGGAGGGATGGGCGATGAGCCTGTCTTCGATGGCGTGGATCGTGCCCGATGTGGGCGCGTGCTTGGGCACGCTGACAAACCCCTGCGCCTCGGCGATCACCTGGCCTTTGAGCACATGCTGGCCGATGGTCACGACCACGCCGGCCGGCGTGCCGATGTGTTGCAACAACGGGATGACCAGTTCAGGCGGAATACCGGCATCGGCGATTGGCGTGCGAACGGACTGGTGCTTGTTCTCAGGCGGGTGAATGCCGCCGTGGAAACCATGTATCTTTCTCATGCCGCGCGATCCCGCGTGACATCGTCCTGTGGCGCATCGGTGGCAATGATGTTTACCTGGCGACTGACCGGGTTCGGCAGATTCCAGTGCCAGGTCGCCAACGTTTCCTGTTGCGGGATCATATCGATACAGTCGACGGGGCAGGGTTCGACGCACAGGTCGCAGCCTGTGCACTCGCTGGCGATGACAGTGTGCATCTGCTTGGCGGCGCCGAGGATCGCGTCCACCGGGCAGGCCTGTATGCATTTGGTGCAGCCGATGCATTCCGCTTCGCGAATAAACGCGACCGCTTTTACCGGCTTGGCCTCGCCGTGTTCCGAGTCGAGCGGAATCACCTCGAGGTCGAGCAAGTCCGCCAGCGCCTGGATACCCGCCTCACCACCCGGCGGGCACTTGTTGATAGCCTCGCCATTGGCAATGGCTTCTGCGTACGGACGGCAACCGGGGTAACCGCACTGGCCGCACTGCGTTTGGGGCAGGATGTTGTTGATCTCGTCGGCAATGGGATTGCCTTCCGTCTTGAAGCGAACCGCGGCATAACCGAGCAGGGCGCCGAACACGGCAGCAAGCCCGACCAGCGCGAGCAGGGCGGCGAACAGAGGATACTGAGTCAGGAAGTCAATCACTTGCGCTTATACCAGCCCGGCGAAACCCATGAAGGCCAGGGACATCAGTCCGGCGGTGATCATGCCCAGGGCCGGGCCCTTGAACGGTGTGGGCACATCCGCCACTGCGAGACGCTCGCGCATCGCGGCAAAAAATACCAGTACCAGTGAGAAACCGGCGCCACCGCCAAATCCGTAGACCAGCGACTGCAGGAAGGTGTGGTCCTTGCTGATATTGAGCAGTGCCAACCCCAGCACCGCGCAGTTGACCGTGATCAGGGGCAGGTAGATGCCCAGCACCCGGTACAGCATCGGGCTGGTCTTTTTAACCACCATTTCGGTGAATTGCACGACGACCGCGATCACCAGGATGAAGGCGATGGTTTTCAGGTAGCCCAGGCCCAGCGGGAGTAGCAGGTAGTGATAGGTCAGGTTGCTGCAGGCGGAGGCCAGCGTGAGTACGAACGTCGTCGCCATCGCCATGCCCATGGCGGATTCGAGTTTATTGGATACACCCATGAACGGGCACAGTCCCAGGAACTGTACCAGTACGAAATTGTTGACCAGAATCGCACTGATCAACAGTATGGAATAGTCTGCCAGCATGGCGGTGCTCTCGATACGCACTGAAATCGGTCACAGTACGCAGTGTTTTTTCAATCGGCCTATTCTAGCGATTCCGGTGAATGAAGGTAGTCTGATTTTGCGAACTATTGCCTATTAGTCAGTAAATATGTTCGCACTACTTCACGCGCATGCCAGGCTTCGCCCCCGCGTGTGGCTCCAACAGGAACAGTTCTTTGTCGCCGGGGCCGGCCGCCAGAACCATGCCTTCGGACACCCCAAAGCGCATTTTTCGCGGCGCCAGGTTGGCCACCATCACGGTCAGCTTGCCAACCAGGTCTTCCGGTTGGTAGGCGGATTTGATACCGGCAAATACCTGCCGCTGGCCGCCGTCCTCGCCCAGGTTCAGTGTCAGCCGCAGCAGTTTGTCGGCGCCCTCGACATGCTCCGCCGCGACGATCTCGGCGATGCGCAGGTCGATTTTGGCGAAATCGTCGAATTCGATGGTGCCTGTTGAAGCGGTATTGGTAGTCGCATCAGCAGGTGCGATTGCTGGCTGCGCCTTTTTCGTGGCCGCTGGCGGGGGTGCTGCCGCAGGGTTTGCCGCCGCTTGTGTTTCCCGGCTCGCTGCCACCATCGCCTCCACCTGTTTCGGGTCGATGCGCGTCAGCAGGGGTTGAAAGGTTGCCAGCCCGTGCGCGACCAGTGGCGCCTGTAGCGCGGTCCAGTCCAGTGAGCAGTTCAGGAATGCCTCGGACTTCTCGGCCATCGCCGGCAGCACCGGCTTGAGGTAGGTCATCAGCACGCGAAACAGATTGATGCCGACGCTGCAGACGTCGTGCACAGCCTGTTCCGTGCCCGGCTGCTTGGCCAGTGCCCACGGCTTCTTCTCGTCGATGTACTGGTTGGCGCGGTCCGCCAGCGCGAGGATCTCGCGTATCGCCTTGTTGAATTCGCGCTTGTCATACAGATCGGCGATCGCCTCGCCAGCGGCGATGAAGGAGTCCACCATCGCCTGTTCCGCGCAGTGGCTCGGACAGCGTGTTGTCGAAGCCGTTGCGCAGGAAGCCGGCGCAGCGACTGGCAATATTCACCACCTTGCCGACGACATCGGCGTTTACGCGCTGCACGAAGTCTTCGAGGTTCAGGTCGATATCGTCCACCGAGCTGCTCAGCTTGGCGGCAAAATAGTAGCGCAGGTACTGCGCGTCGAGGTGCTCCAGGTAGGTGCTGGCCTTGATGAACGTGCCGCGGCTCTTGCTCATCTTGGTGCCGTTGACGGTGAGGAACCCGTGGGCGTAGATCGCGGTTGGCGCGCGCAGGTTGGCGGAGTGCAGCATCGCCGGCCAGAACAGGCCGTGGAAGTTGATGATGTCCTTGCCGATGAAATGGTACAGCTCGGTTGCGCCGCCGTGTTGCCAATATTCGTCGAAGGGATGGCCGGTACGATCACAGTAGTTCTGGAAACTGGCGATATAGCCAATCGGCGCGTCCAGCCAGACGTAGAAGTACTTGCCGGGTTCGCCGGGTATCTCAAAGCCGAAGTACGGGGCGTCGCGGCTGATGTCCCATTCCTGCAAACCGGCGTCGGTCCATTCGCGCAACTTGTTCGCCACCTGCGGTTGCAGGGTGTCCGAGGCCAGCCATTCCTGCAACATTGCCGCGAACTCGGGGAGCTTGAAGAAGAAGTGGATGGAATCCTTCTCGATCGGCTTGGCCCCGGAAATCGCCGACACCGGGTCGATCAGGTCCATCGGGCTGTACGTTGCGCCACAGGCCTCGCAATTGTCGCCGTACTGATCTGCGGTTTTGCAGCGCGGGCACGTGCCCTTGATGAAGCGGTCCGCGAGGAATAGCTGCTTCTCGGGGTCATACGCCTGGGTGATGGGCCGCGAGGCGATATGGTTGTTGTCTTTCAGGCGCTTATAGATAGCCTCGCACCAGATGCGGTTTTCTTCGCTGTGCGTGGTGTGGTAGTTGTCAAAGCCGATCAGGAAGCGGGCGCTGTCGCGCATGTGTTCCTGCTGCACGGCGGCTATCTGCTCTTCGGGGGTGATGCCAAGTTTCTCCGCCGTCAGCATGATCGCGGTGCCGTGCGCATCGTCGGCGCAGACGTACAGGCAGTGGTGGCCGCGCGATTTCTGGAAGCGCACCCAGATGTCCGTCTGTACCTGCTCCAGCAGATGCCCAAGGTGCAGGGAACCGTTGGCATAGGGCAATGCGCTGGTGACCAGGATTTTGCGGGGTGCCGGTGCCGACATCGTGATTGTCTGTATCAGAAAAAGGGGCGCTACTATAGCGTTTTTGCGGGGCGGTTCACCAGTGACCCGCGCACACCGGTCCGCGCAAACGCTCGCGCAATCATTGTCGCGCGCGTCAGCAACTCATTGTTTCAGATCAAATTAGCCCTTGCCCCGGTATACTGATTTGCGTAGAATCGCCGACCTCCTGACAGGTGCTGCGAGCAATCGACGCCGTCACGGGTTAAATCAACTGTTTGTGCCTGACTCTGCCCCCTTGATATACAAGGGTTTTTTACGATTGCGAGCAGGCTAATTAAACGGAGCACGGTATGTACGCAGTAATCGAAAGCGGTGGCAAGCAACACCGCGTCGTCGAGGGCGAAACCCTCAAGCTGGAGAAAATCGGAGTCGCCACTGGCGAGACAATCGAATTCGACAGGGTCCTGATGGTGGGTGGCGATACGATCAAGATCGGCACGCCGCTGATTGAAGGTGGTGTAGTCACCGCTGAAGTCATCGCACAGGGCCGTCACAAGAAAGTCAAAATCATCAAATTCAACCGCCGTAAGCACTACCGTAGAGAAACTGGCCACCGCCAGTGGTTTACCGAAGTGAAGATTACCGCTATCAAGGCTTAAGAGAGGACCTGGACCATGGCACACAAGAAAGCTGGTGGTAGTACCCGTAACGGTCGCGATTCAAACAGCAAGCGCTTGGGCGTGAAGTGCTTCGGTGGCGAAACTGTCAAGGCGGGCAACATCATTGTCCGTCAGCGTGGCACGCGCTTCCACGCAGGCACCAACGTCGGCATCGGCAAGGATCACACCTTGTTTGCGAAGGCGGATGGCAAAGTGGAATTCGTTGTCCGTGGCGCGAACAGTCGCAAATTTGTACAGGTGGTGAGCGCCTGAGTCGGCGGCAGCAGCCTTAGGATCGAAGGCCTCGTCAATTGACGGGGCTTTTTTTTATGTTCAGGATTGTGGGGTTTCTGGTTCCGGAACGGGATTGTAGGGATACTGGTTCCAGCACGGGAGAGTGCGATTGCTTGCAGTTCAGGACGCGCAAAAGCGCCATCCATGGCAGCTCGCGTTCGGCCATCCATGGCCTCACACGGTCCTGAACTGCAAGCAATCGCACTCTCCCTCAGATATCGCGGTACATCCGATAAGCATTCTTGCTCAAAAGCATATGTAAGGAGTATCCCTGCGATGGCTTTGGATTGCGGTGAGTGTGAACGAAGTCGAGATAGCGAGGCATTGAAGTAGTTCGCCCTACAGGACTGTGTGCGACATGGATGTCGCACGCAAGCCCCCATGGATGGGTTCACGGCGTGTCCTGTAGGGCAAACTGCTTCAAACCCGCAGCAGGGACGAAGCCGTTACGCGAAGTCTTGCGCGAAGCCGTTACACAAAGTTGTCCCTAAAAAAGGTAAGCCAACATGAAGTTTGTTGATGAAGTCAGTATCAACGTTTACGCCGGCAAGGGCGGCAATGGCTGCCTGAGTTTCCGGCGTGAGAAATACATCGAGAAAGGCGGCCCCGACGGTGGCGACGGCGGCGACGGCGGCAGCGTTGTCGTGGTGGCCGATGAGTCGCTCAACACGCTGGTGGATTACCGCTTCACGCGCAACTATCGCGCCCAGAGCGGCGAGTCTGGCCGCAGCCGCAACTGTACCGGCAGGAGCGCGGAAGACCTGGTACTGCGCGTCCCGGTCGGCACGACCATCCTCGACGAGGACATCGGTGAGGTGTTGGGTGACCTGTCGGTTTCGGGGCAGCGTCTCGTCGTGGCGCAGGGCGGCTTCCACGGCCTCGGCAATGCGCGCTATAAATCCAGCACCAACCGCGCGCCAAGGCAGACCTCGCCGGGCAGTGAGGGTGAGTTTCGCAGCCTGAAATTCGAGCTCAAGGTGCTGGCCGATGTGGGCCTGCTGGGCCTGCCCAATGCCGGCAAGTCGACGCTGATACGCGCCGTGTCTTCCGCCAAACCCAAGGTGGCGGACTATCCCTTTACGACTCTGGTGCCCAATCTCGGCGTGGTGAGTGTGGAGGCCCATCGCAGCTTTGTGATGGCGGATATCCCCGGCTTGATCGAGGGTGCGTCAGAGGGCGCGGGGCTTGGCATCCGCTTCCTGAAGCACCTGACACGCAATCGCATCCTGCTGCACCTGGTGGATATGGCGCCCTACGACGGTGTTGACCCGGCCGATGCCGCGCTGACCATCGTGCACGAACTGGAGCGTTTCAGCCCGACCCTGGCAGCGCGCGAGCGCTGGCTGGTGCTCAACAAGAGCGACTTGCTGGACGCGGAGACTCTCGACGAACGCCGCACTGCGGTGCTCAAGGCGCTGGACTGGAAAGGCCGCGTGTACACCATATCGGCGATCGCTGCCGAAGGCACGGCCGCCCTGTGCGGCGACCTGATGAACTACCTGGAAGAATGCCGCGCCCGCGAGGCGGCCGACCCCAGCCTGCTGGTGGCGGAGCAGGAGCTGCAACACCGCATGCAGGTAGAGGCGCGCGAGCGTATCGAGGAATTGCGCGCCATTCTGCGCGCCCGCGCGGATGACGATGACGACGAAGATTTTGATGATGACGACTTCGATGTGGAAGTCGAGTACCGACTGTAGGACAGCCAATGACTGAACGAAGTGAAATTGCCAGGGCGAAACGTTGGGTAGTGAAAGTGGGAAGCGCGCTGCTGACCAATGACGGCCGCGGCCTGGACGAGGGCGTCATCTATTCACTGGTGGATCAACTGGCACAGTTGCGCGCGGCGGGGTGTGAAGTGGTGCTGGTGTCGAGCGGCGCGGTTGCCGCCGGCATAGTGCGACTCGGTTGGACGGCGCGCCCGCACCTGCTGCATGAATTGCAGGCCGCCGCAGCAGTGGGGCAATCCATCCTCGTGCAAAGCTACGAGACCGGCTTCAAGCGTCACAATATTGCGACCGCCCAGGTCCTGCTGGTGCACGACGATGTGCTGGCGCGCGATCGCTACCTCAATGCGCGCGGCACGCTGAAGACGCTGCTGAAATTGGGTGTAGTGCCCATCGTCAACGAGAACGACACGGTGGTCACCGACGAAATCCGCTTCGGCGACAACGATACCCTCGCCGCGCTGGTGGCGAACCTGATCGATGCGGAAGTGTTGGTGCTGCTGACAGACCAGCAGGGCCTTTACCTGGAGGATCCCAGGCACAACCCCGCTGCCGAGCTGGTGGAGTGCAGCGACGTGCATGATCCGAAGCTGGATGCGATGGCCGGGGAGGGCGGGGTGCTCGGCCGCGGCGGCATGGTCACGAAACTGCGCGCCGCCCGCCTGGCTGCGCGTTCCGGCACCGAGACGGTGATCGCAGCGGGCCGCAATGAAAACATCCTGGGCAGCATCCTCGCGGGCGCGAACGTGGGGACCTGGCTGCGCACCGGCAAGCAGCCGCAGAATGCGCGCAAACAGTGGCTGGCGGGCATGGTGCAAACGGCGGGCAGTGTGGGGTTGGACGAGGGCGCCGTGCTCGTCCTGCGGGACTCCGGGCGCAGCCTGCTAGCGGTCGGCGTGCGCGATGTGCGCGGGAATTTTGCGCGCGGTGACATGGTGTCCTGTCGCGACCCCCAGGGCCGCGAAGTGGCGCGCGGGCTGGTCAACTACAGCGCGGATGAAACGCGGCGCATCATGGGCTCGCCGTCGCGCGACATCGAAGCCATCCTCGGTTACCAGGCTGAAGAGGAACTCATCCACCGCGACAATCTGGTCTTGCTGTAGTTATTGACTCAGTTATTGCCTCAGCTCAACCAGCGTCCCAGCGGCGTTTTCACCCAGAGGAAATCCATTAGCTTCTTCATGCCCTCGGCACTCTTGGCGCTGTACGGATAGCCGCTCTGCAGCTTGCCGCCGAAGCGGTCGATCACGATGGGCATTTCGTGGCAGTAGCCGCGTATACCCTTCTTGCCGTTGACCTGGCCGATGCCAGAATTCTTGCGGCCGCCAAACGGCGCTGCGGGAATGCCGTAACTCACCGCCATGTCGTTGACGCTGCAGGCGCCCGTGTCGATCGCGGAGGCGAGGCGATAGCCTTTTTCCTTGTCCTTCGTCCACACGTTGCCGTTCAGTCCGAACTCGGAGTCATTGGCCAGCGCCAGCGCCTCGGCTTCGCTGGCGACTTTCTGGATGCACAGCACCGGGCCGAAGGTTTCCAGCAGCATGATGTCCATGCTGTTGTCCACTTCCGTGATCACCGTGGGCTCGTAGTACAGGCCGGGCAGGTTCGGATTGCGCCGCCCGCCCATCAGGATGTTGGCGCCCTTGGCGCGCGCGTCCTCCACGTGGGCTTCGATAATAGCCATCTGGCGATCCCAGAACACCGCGCCGATATCCTCGTCCCAACCGTGTTGCGGGCCCTGGCGCAAGCCCTTGCCTTTTTCCAGCACGAGGCGCAGGAATTCGTCGTACACCTCTTTCACCACGTAGATGCGCTCGGTGCCGCAGCAGTAGTGCCCGGTATTCATGCACGAGCCGATCCAGGCGCCATCGGCCGCCCGGTCCAGGTCGGCATCGGCGCAGACAATCATCGCATCGTTGCCGCCGAGTTCGAGGTGCAGGGAATCAGCTGGCTGGCACACGCCTCGGCGACTTTGCGACCGGTGGCGACCGAGCCGGTGAAGGAGACCTTGTTGACACCGCCGCGCACGATCGCCGCGCCGGTTTCGCCGTCGCCCAGCAGCACTTGCAGCACACCCTCGGGCAGGCCGGCCTGGCGGAAAATATCTTCCGCCAGTTTGGCGGAGAAGGGGGTGACCTCGGAGCCCTTGGCCACCACGGTGTTGCCGGCGAGCATGGCCTGTGCCGCCTGGTTCATCACCAGCACGAAGGGGCCATTCCAGGGCGTGATCAGGCCCACGACGCCCAGTGGTTTATAGAGGATACGCAGTTGTTTCATGATCCCGAGGATACCGTGCACCTTGCGCTTGCGCGGCTTGAGGAACTTCTCCGCGTTCTTGGCGTAGTAGCAGAGCTGGTCCGCCACCGAGAACACTTCCATGCTCATCGCGTCGGTGCGCGCCTTGCCCGTCTCCTTGACCACGGTATCGATGATCTCATCCTGGCGCTCCAGCACGATCTTCAGCGCGCGCTCTACGATCGCCGCGCGTGCCTTCATCGGCGTTGCGGCCCAGCCCGGCTGCGCTGCGCGTGCTTTCGCAATGGCTTTGGCGACGTCCTCGGCATTGGCGCAGATCAGCTCGCCGATCGGTTCCAGCGTAACGGGGCTGCGCAACTGCAGGTGGCGGTGGGAATCGGTGGATTGAATCGGTTCGTAGATAGACATGGCGTCCTCCAGGGTAGAGCGGCTAAACTAATGAGCATTAGTTTTACTGTCAATGTCTTTTGCGCCCACCCAGACTGACGAATGCAATCACCTCGGCATTATTAGTGGCTCTATTTGAAATGCAGTAGTCACGCGACAAAGGCGAATGTCATTTGTAATTTATGATGGGATTGTGCCTGCATTGGGACGTGCGTTGGTTGGGGCGCAGCAGTGATACATTGCAAACCAGAACGGATAAGGCGGCATGCTCGCCGCCGCGAACAATAATTCCAACATGACGAATTTCATAGTTGAACAAGTTGATTTGACGGAATCATTCGTAGGGTCTACGTTTAAAGTGTATTTAATATTTGCTGTACTTCATAACACGCTGCGCTAACCAAACAGTTGTCTCCACGGACTTACTGATCGAACCCGCGAAACGCGTAAGGCTCGGTCTTCAGGAGCAAATTATGAAGCAATACAAGATGTCTGCTGGAATGTTACTCGCACTCGGAATGGCCATTACGCTGCCCGCGCATGCGATCCCGATTGGCGGTGTCGAGTTTCCGGAAGGCGCGGTTTCCTTCGCCGATACGGTCGTCTCTTATAGTTTGACCGCCAGCGTTCCCTCGGCGCCTCACCAAGGCGATTTCAACGCCCTCGGTATCCCCAATTACGCCGGCGTCAACAGCTGCCCGAGCCAACTGGGTTGTACGTTCGTTTCATTGGGATCCGGCGGCTCAATTGTTCTTCGGTTTGACGATAACAAACTCACCGGCAGTAACAGCGCCGCCCTCGATCTATGGGTGTTTGAAGTCGGACCCAATGTCGAAGATACCTTCGTCGACATCAGCGTAGATGGGATGAATTGGAATGCAGTGGGCAAAGTTTTCGGCGCGACCGCAGGCATTGATATCGACGCGTTCGGCTTTGGCCTGATTGACCAGTTTGGCTATGTGCGACTTACGGATGATCCTGCTGAAGGCGGTGGTGGTAGCGGCGGAACGGTTGGCGCTGACATTGATGCCGTTGGTGCAATTTCGACGGTGCGGACGCCAATTCCTGAGCCGACTACAATCGCGCTGCTTGTATTAGGCCTACTCACATTAAGTCGTCAGCAGCGTCGACTGAGGCGCTAAAAGAATAAGTACCGGGTATCATCTGCCGGATCATCTCGACCCATCTGATCCACTAGGCCGTAAACAACGGGGACGCATGTATTTCCCGAGAATCAATCAGCAAACTTGCGCCATAGAGAGATAAGGGCTCTGACCCTTTATTTGCTAGGGCTCGACCCCTTAATTGGCCCCTTTGATTGTTGCCGAGAGTGCGATACTCACCAGCCAGACAATCTGCTCGACACACGCTGTTTATAGTTCCTATACTTCGTTGTCATTAATCATTCTCGAACCCGGCTCAGGAGTCAGCACAGATGACGCATACAGCGATGATGACCTGTGCTTCGGCGGGGGTCGGTATGGAGTTCGCACGTCAGATAGCGGCGCAGGGGATCGCTATAGGCGCCACGCTCGGCGCCGGCGCGACGATCACGAAGGACGCCCCGGACCACAAACTTACACTCGAGCGCAGCATACAGCTGACGCTCAAGTGCTCGAAGCGTCCGGTCCCGCAGCCCAAGCGCTGGGCATGCTAGAAATCCGGCGCAGTACCGGGGCTGGACTGGAGCGACCCACGGTCCCATGCGCCGGATGTTGGTTGCACATCACGCAACCTGCGGCAGCCGACCTGGCGAGCGCGCGTGAGTTCGGTGTCCCTGCCTCGCTGCTGGATCACGTATCGGATATCGACGAACGTCCGCGTGTTGAGCACCTTGGGGAATGCGTGCTCGTCGTGATGAATTATCCGCTGCGGCGCGATGGAACCTCGGGACCACCCTGGCGGACGCTGCCGCTCAGCGTGTTGCTGACCCCGCAGGGGATCGTCACCGTCAGTCAGGCAACCACGCCGTTTCTCCAACCGCTGCTCGACGGCCATGTGCAGGGACTGTCAACCGATCGTGGAACTGAATTCGTCCTGCGCGTGTTCTGGCAGTTGGCAGACGCCTGTCTGCGGGGATTGCGCGAGATCAACGCCGGCGTCGAAGCACTTGAAAACGAACTCAAACGCTCGATCAGGAATGAGGAAGTACTCGGCCTGCTCGATTTCCAGAAGAGCCTGACCTACTTCGCGACCGGCTTGAAGGCCAATGAACTGGTGCTGGAGCGCCTGCAACGCGTTCCGACCCTGCACTGGGCTGACCAGGACCAGGAACTGCTCGACGATGTGCGCGTCGAACTGCGCCAGGCGGTCGAGATGGTGGAGATTGCCGACCATGTGCTGAGCGACATGATGGATGCGTTCGCGTCGATCGTGTCCAACAACCTGAATTCGGTCATGAAGGTCCTGACGTCGGTCACGATCATCCTGGCGGTGCCCACCTTGATCGCCAGTGTCTACGGCATGAATGTCGGCCTGCCGGGCGCACACAGTCCGCTGGCCTTCTGGGGGATCGTCGCGCTGAGCGTCGCCATCTGCGGCGGGTTGTTCTTCGTGTTCCGGCGCCGGAACTGGCTCTAGCGGAATTTAGCGTCAGGGCGCCGAGCTATCGCAGGAGCAGCGTCTGCCAAGGTGTGATGGCTGGACGGTTATGCGCAGAGCAACAACCTGGGACGTTATTCAGAGCACCCTATTACTCGTTGTTTTCCTCCCGTATGCCAAGTGGGCGATACCAAATCGCCGAGGTGTAGGCCCGCTCCTGTATCGTGTCTGGTTGGTCCGCAGCGTGCGCCTGCCCCAATGCTATGGCGTCGAGTAGGGAGTGGCGCGCGGTGGGAATCTGGAGCACCCGCGCATAGTAAAATGCCGGTTGCGTCGCGTCGAACATGGGATCTGACCACACAGCGGCGAACTGTGCAGCGCCAATGGAGTTGTCTACTTGTCCCGTTTTGAGGTCGACGGTGTTGCCGACCGCAGGCAATCTGCCGTCGGGATTGGGTACGCGCTCATCCGACCATGTAACGTCGAATACTTTCTCCTGCGATTTTCCCGATGCATCCAGCCAGCCTTTGACTATTTGTACTCTATCCAGATTGGCGCCCTTCGGGTCTTTTGACGCCAGGACGATAAATGACGGTGTATCGGACTGAGTTACACGCCACCCATGGGAACGGCGCGCGTTCTGGCGCGTTGGCAAGCGATTCCTCGGTGTCCAGATCCGCTGGCAGGAAAGCAGCCCCGCCGTAAAACTGGACGACGATGCGCGGCCCGGTAGTGGCGTAGACTTCCCTGCGCTCTAGCGCGTCCAGAATATCTCCTGTGTATTTCCTTGCGCCCAGACCGCCGCCATCCCCGACGCTGACATCGCCCAACCGGTAGCGCCGGGGCCATCGTCATTGAAGCCGGACGTTTTGTTGGCTGGAATGGAATCCGTCGCCAGTTTGCCATGGAAGTTGTCTTCTTCTGCCGATGACAGTGCGGTGTGCGAATCGGTCGATCCGATCACGCCAAGCCGATACGGATTTACCCCGAGATTCCGTTCAACTTCCATGCCTATTTTCAGGGCTTCCCTGACGAAGTCGCCGCGTTGCGGCTTGTAGGGTGTCCACTGGCGTTGGATATAGAAAGGGTAAACCTCAAAATCGGTAAACTCATCTTCCGGCGAAAACGAAGAGTGGGATTCTGAGTCGCCTTTAATCTGTGTGATTTCGGCGACGTGCTCCCATTGCTGCGCTGTGCCGCGGATTCCGCCGTGAACGGCTCCCCTCGCAGATTCGAGGCTGAAAACATGTAACCCTTGGAGATATTGGAGTTGTGGGGTATCGCCGAGAATCTGGCTCCGGTTTCCGTGCTGGTTTTTTCCAACCATGCCCACAGGTCTTCTGGAAAGGGGCTGTCATCCAGGCCGAAGGGCTCGTACATCTGCGCTACCGATTTGTCGCTGTCCGTCAGAACGATACGGTGCAGGTTGGCGCCGCCGGGCAGTGAGCTCCACTCCCAACCGATGAGCGCGGTGAATACGCCGGGCTGATTGTACTTGTCTGCGGTCTCTGTAATTGAGCGCCAGGTGTCTATCTCAACTTGCCTGGGCATGGGCAGCAGAGACAAGTCGCCACCTCCAATGCTGCTGGCTTTGGCGTCTTCCAATGGCGTCAATTCCGGATCGGGCAGGACCCGGACAAACAGGTCGCGACCGGTGCCGTGATCTATGGTCCAGTTCAATACTAACGCGGCAACCTTTGCCTTGATCGTATCCCAGGGCCCGAGCTCTGATGTGTCGACGCCGTTGAGATGGATATTGCGTATCTGGCCCAGGAATTCGGCGTGGTCAGTGACTGCAAGAAAGTCCAGCGGCGTATCTATCTGCACCCGTGCTTTGTGGTACGGGTGTATTACTGGCATGCCGCGCGCGTAGCGATAGGCGGTATCGGGATCCCCTGTCAGATTATTGTTCGTGTAAGCATCAGAGGAGTAGGTGCTGTGTAAATGAGTGTCACCCCAGAGCAGTTGACGCTGCTCGGCTCCCGCATCGGCGGCTGCAAGCCCGAGCAGTAGAAAAATTGCTTTGCGCATAACATCCCCGGTTGAGTTCTTATTAGATCGCTCACAGTATATTCCAGAATAATGGGGATGCATTTATTTCCCGAGAATTACTGTATGGCTATCTACCATGGACATCCCATTAATACCTTTGTTGGTAATTCAATGATCTGCATCAACTAAAATTTTGGCAGTATTTGTATTCCGTTTACTAGACTTAAAAGATCCAGTTTCGCCGGGGAAAATTATGTCCAAGAGCACGTTGAGATTGCGGTCGATATTGGGGATTGCAGGAATTGCAATCGCGATGCAGGCTGGCGCGGGACCCATCGTAAATGGCAGGGAATGGTACCAACCCAATGATGTCACCAACTATTCCTGGAGTGATTTCGATGCCATCTGTCCACTGGGGCTGTGCAGCGGCCAGATTGGCGGTTCCGGTCCCGACCTGACGGGCTGGGTGTGGGCTTCTGTATACGATGTGGGCGACCTTTTCCAGGCAACAACCCCTCACCCGGGCGGAATAGCTAACTATACAGACGCTACTCCCCTCCAGGACCCTTTTTGGGCCTACAGTTTTCTCGGCGTGTTCGATCGCACCTATTACGAGGTTTCGCCACCCTATGGAGCAATGGGCGTTTTTGGCCTGACATCGACGAGAGATAACACAACCGGGACTCCTTATTGGGGCGTGGTGGGAGCTTATATCAGCGGTTGGGTGGCGCCCGGTATGCCGGAAGTTGATGGAGTGGCGCGAACCGAATTGTCCACGGAGGCTTCGCCAGATGACCGCATCGGCGCATGGCTATACCGATATGATCCGGCGACAGTCCCTGCGCCGGCGACCATCCTGCTGCTCGCCATCGGCTTGGCTCAACTTGCTTGGACAAAGCGCGTGATTGCATAAACAGTTTGTATGCAGATACAGCAGCTGTTGGCGGGATTTTTTTGGCCTATCAGAAAGATATATTCTGATCCTCATCGAAAAATACAGTTGGCGTATGCTGTCGACAAGGTTCTATATACTTTGGAAACGCCTTATCTGGACGCTATCACAGTTCGG
>JADJAL010000050.1 GCA_016704305.1 Haliea sp.
TGGGGAATTGGCGAAACCCAGGTCGGCGATGAAGATCGACATGGTAAAGCCGATGCCGCCCAGCAGGCCGACACCCAGGATGTGTTTCATATCCAACCCCGGCGGCAAGGTCGCCCAACCCATTTTGACCGCCAGCCAGGTAAGTCCCGCGATGCCGATGGGTTTGCCCAGCAGGAGCCCGGCCAGTACCCCAACATGACGGGGTGCTGGAAGTTCTGTGCGAACCCGGAGAAATTCACGGGAATGCCGGCATTGGCCAGCGCAAAAATCGGGATCACCAGATAGGCGACTGGCAGGTGCAATGTATGCTCCAGGCGTTGCGCCGGCGCCTGCACTAGCCGTACCCCGTCGCCCAGCGATGTCACCAGCGAGCGGAACTGGCTGTTCTTGATGATGTCCGCCTGATCGGTGATGGAATTGAGCATTTTGACGGAGGTCTCCTTTACCCGCTCAACGAATAGCTCGGGTTCAAACTTGGGGCGAATCGGGATCACGAAAGCCACTATGATCCCTGCGATGGTGGAGTGGACGCCGCTCGTCAACATCGCGGCCCACAGCACTGCGCCCACGATCGCGTAAGGCAGTGGCCTGCGGATGCCGCCCAGGTTCAGCGACCAGGAACAGTGTGCAAACGCCCGCATAGGCCAGTGCTGCGAGATTGAGGTTATCGGTATAGAACAGGGCAATGACCGCAACGGCGCCGAGGTCATCGACGATGGCCAGCGCAATCAGGAAGGTCACCAGGCTTTTCGGCACACGACTGCCGAGCAAGGTCAGGGCACCGACGGCAGGCGATATCCGTGGCCATCGGAATGCCCCAACCGGCAGCGGTTGGCCCCGTGGGATTGAACGCCAGGTAGAACAGGGCGGGAACCGCCATGCCGCCGAAGGCGGCCATAATGGGCAGCAGCGCCTGCTTAAGAGACGACAACTCCCCTACCATCAGTTCGCGCTTCAGTTCCAGGCCGATGATGAAGAAGAACATCGCCATCAGCGCTTCATTGATCCAATGGTGAATCGACAGCGAAAAGGTATGGCTGCCAGGGTGATGCCGACTTGCGTATGCAGGAAATGCTCGTAATCGCCACGCATCTGGCTGTTGGCGATCGCCAGCGCGATGACTGCGCAGATCATCAGCATGACACCGCTGGTAGTCTGGCGGTGGATAAACTCTTCCAGTGGCGTTAACAGCCGATCAAACGACTTCTCCCATGGCGCGTTGTGGATACCTTTTTACCGATTGGCATGTGGCGAACAACTCCTTACACGGATAATTGCGATCCCAACACACAGGAACGGGCCGTCTACGCACAGGCGGCGACCATCCGGCGTCGCGCACGCGCCGCAGATGCCCACCCCGCATTTCGTGAGGTAATCGATCGAGCTGAAGATCTGTCCGGGTTGGCAGAACTCGCGCTGTACGGCGTTGGCGGCATGCACCATGGGGGCGGGACCGCAGTTGTAAAAGACCAGCTTCTCGCGCTCCGCCGGGCTCATCGCCTGCAGTCGTTCACGCAACAATTCGGTGACGACACCGTGGTAGCCCGCGCTGCCGTCGTCAGTGGCGACATGGACCTCGGCTATACGGCGGCATTCCTCCAGGTAGTACAGGCGCTCCGCACTGCGGGCGCCGACGAACACCTCCGCGTTGCCAAAATCGCGCGCAATCTGGTACACGGCGGCGAGGCCGGTGCCGCCCGCCACCGCGATAATATTGGCATCCTCCGGCGGCGCCACGGGAATGCCGTGCGGGCCGCGCACATACGCCTGCGAGCCTGGCGGCAGGTCCATCAGGGCGTGGGTGAAACTGCCGACATCGATCACCGCCAGCGTGAACGGGTCATCGGTCAGCGCAGAGAACGGCTTCTCGCCCAGCCCTGGAATCCACAGGAAGACGAACTCGCCGGCCTGGATATTGAGCTTGCGATCGAAGGCCAGCAGGGCGATGTCGGCGCACACACGCGTGTTTGCGACCAGCGTCACCGGGCGGAACTGCATGTCGATGTCGTAACGAATCTGCGCTTCGGCGCGATTGGTGCCGCGCTCCAGGTCGCCGCTGAGCGTCCTGAAGTAGGTGCCGATTTCCTCGGTCGTCAGCCCGGTAAGCGCCGAGCCCACGCCCACCACGCTTGCGCCTGCGCCGAAGTAAGCGCGCACATCGTCGGCGCTGCTGACGCCGCCGCAGCCGATGATCGGGCAGTTCGCCACCGCGGCAATCTCTCGTACGCATTTCAGGCCGATGGGCAGAATGCCCTTGCCCGACATGCCGCCCACGCCGTTGCTCAGCACCGGGTGGCCGTGTGCCGCTGTATAGCCCGGGCCCACGGTGTTGATCGCGCACAAGCCATCGGCGCCGCCGGCTATGGCCGCCTCGGCGATCACCGCGATGTTCGGCGCATTGGGGGTGAGTTTGGGAATCACCGGGATATCCACCACCGCTTTCACGGCGGCGGTGATGTCGCGCACCAGCTCCGGGTCCTGGCCCATCGCCATGCCGTAGCCCTTGGCGTGCGGGCAGGACAGGTTCAGTTCCAGCCCGTCCGATACCGGCGCCAGGATTTTGGCGACGGCGACAAACTCCTCCAGGCTGCCGCCAAATATTGAGGTCAGCAAAAAGCGGTCCGCCGGAACTTTAAGTGCCGCCAACGCATCCCGCGAGGCGTGAGCACCCGGGTTGGTCAGCCCCACCGCATTGACGAAGCAGCCCGGCGCGTACTGGCTGTACACCGGTTCGCGATTTCCCGCGCGCGGCTGAAGCCCGATACTCTTGGTGGTGACCACGCCGACTTCCGGCATGTGGTCAAAAATGTACTGGATGATCGGGGTGGCGGTAGTGACGATACCCGAGGGGATGGTGAAAGGGCCGGACAGCGTTTTACCAAAAAATTCCATAGTCAAGATAACGGGCTCGTGCGTCGATGGACTGGGCGTTTAGCAATTCGCGCAAGTATACGGGACAGCGGCAGCCTTTACTGCTTCTTCTTCGCACCGAACGGGTACGCGCCGCCGCTCTCGCTCTTGGGCGGGATCTTTAGCGACAGCAGCATCGTCACCACCAGCGTGGCCGCCGTGAAGGCCAGCGACCAGACCACCGGGATCTTATACACATCCATCAGCAGCATCTTCGCGCCAATGAATACCAGCACAATCGCCAGTCCGTAGCTGAGCAGGTGGAAGCGGTCGTGCATGTTGGCAAGCAGGAAGTACATCGCGCGCAGGCCGAGGATCGCGAACACGTTGGACGTGAGCACGATGAAGGGGTCGGTCGTGATCGCGAAGATGGCCGGGATCGAATCGACCGCGAACACGACGTCGACGATGCCGATCAGCAGGATCACCACCAGCAGCGGCGTGGCCATCTTCACGCCGTTGACCATGGTGAAGAACTTCTCGCCGTCATACTGCGGCGAGATATTGAAATGGCTGCGCACCCATTTAAGCGCCGGGTTCTCGTCCAAATCGGGCTCCTGGCCCGCCGCCCACCACATCTTGATGCCGGTGAACAGCAGGAACGCACCGAAGATATAGAGTATCCAGTGGAACTGTGCGATCAGCCAGGCGCCCAGCAGGATCATCACCGCGCGCAGCACCAGGGCTCCCAGGATTCCGAACATCAGCACGCGCTTCTGGAATTCGTTCGGCACTGCGAAGTACGTGAACAGCATCAAAAACACGAAGATATTGTCGACCGCAAGCGCCTTCTCGATCAGGTAGCCGGTCAGGAATTCGAGCGACCTGGCGGAGGCCAGCTCGCGCGCGGCTTCGTCGCTGCCCGCGCCACCGAGGTACCACCACAGCCAGCCCATGAAGACGAAGGATACGCCGACCCACACGAGAGACCAGATGGCCGCCTCCCGCGTGCTCACGCGGTGCGCGCCCTGCTTGCTCATCACAAAGAAATCGACCAGCAGCGCGACAAGCACGAACGCAGCGAACAGGGACCACATGAGTGGGGAGCCAATGGATTGCATGAGAGCCTTTCATGAGAGTTGCAGCGGATCGCGAGGCCGTACACACGGTGGTGCATGCCGAAGCGTTCTCGCTGGAGTATAAAACAATCAGGTACGGAGTCGAGCTAAGGTTTTGTGAAACAGGGTTGCCCGACCGGGTCAGCCTCCTGTGCGGGTGTCGGTATTGCCTGCCTCAAGTGCCGCAAAACGTCTGCTGCACCACCTGTTCCGGTTTGGGGGGTGTCGCGTACAGCGCCAGTTCGCTGCGGTACTCCCAGGGATTGGCCAACACCTCCACCAACTGGTGGAACACGCTGAGATCATTGCTGTCGGTCGCTGCGGCGATGGCGGCTTCCACCAGGTGGTTGCGCGGGATGAACACCGGGTTGGCGCGGTACATCAGGGCCTGCCGCTCTTCGCTGGTACTGGTTTCCTGCGTCATCCTCAGGCGCCAGCGCTCCAGCCACGGGTGCAGCGCTTCCGGAAACTCAAACAGATTGGCCACACTTTGCTCGTTGTCAGTGCGCTCATGTGCCAGGTCCGCCAGCCGCCGAAATGCCAGTGTGAAGTCGAGTCGGTGCTCCGCCATCAATTGCCACAGGTCTTCCACCAGCGCGGTGTCCTGCTCGGCTGATTCTTCCAGGCCCAGTTCCCGCAAGCCCAGCTTGCGTGCGATGCCCTGCGCGTTGGCGCGCAGGAATTGGTCGGGGAACGCGTCGATAGCCTGTTGCGCCAGTGCGACCGCGCTCTCCGGGTCCTCGTCCAGCAGCGGCAGCAGCGCCTGGGCGAGGCAGGAGAGGTTCCAGTGCGCGATACCGGGTTGGCTGCGATACGCATAGCGCCCGTTGTGGTCTATCGAGCTGTACACCTGTTCCGGGTTAAAGGTGTCCATGAACGCGCAGGGACCGTAGTCGATGGTCTCCCCGCAAATCAACATGTTGTCGGTATTCATCACGCCGTGGATGAAGCCCAGCGACTGCCACTGCGCGATCAATTGCGCCTGCCTGGAAATCACGCCTTCCAGCAACGCCAGCACCGGATTCCCGGTATTCGCGGCCTGCGGGTAGTGCCGCTCGATCACATGGTCGGCCAGCAGGCGCAGTGCCTCGGTATCCTTGCGCGCGGCGTAATATTGGAAGGTGCCGATGCGGATGTGGCTGCTGGCCACGCGCGCCAGCACCGCGCCGGGCAGGAAGCGGTCGCGCGCGACAATCTCGCCGGTGGTCGCCGCCGCCAGCGAGCGCGTCGTGGGCACGCCGAGGCGGTGCATGGCCTCGCTGACGATATACTCGCGCAGCACCGGCCCCAGCGGCGAACGGCCATCGCCGCCGCGCGACCAGGGCGTGGGGCCGGAGCCCTTCAGTTGCAGGTCGAAGCGGCGGCCATCCGGCGCCACCACCTCGCCCAGCAGCACGGCGCGGCCATCGCCCAGCTGCGGGTTGAAACCGCCGAACTGGTGCCCCGCGTACGCGGTGGCGATGGGCTCGGCGCCTGGCGGGAGCGCATTGCCAGCTACCATCGCGATGCCCGCGTCGGAGTCCAGCCACTCGAGGTCGATGCCCAGCGCAGTCGCCAATTCCACGTTGACCCGAATCGGGCCCGGCTCGGCCACCGGTTCGGGCTCCTGCCGGGCATAAAAGCGGTCCGGAAGCCGCGCGTAACTGTTGTCGAAGGCAATAGGGTCCATCAGTCGGACTCCTTTGAGGTGTTGGGCTATTGGCAGAAAACCGGGTCACGCAGTGACTGCGGAAGAACGAGCTCGGATGATGCCGCAATGACAGGCGACTATCCAGCTTGTGCGGGGGTTGTTGGTGCTGTCTTGTAGGCTTCGTTTCGGAGCAGGCCGGAATTAGCGGAGTTTTATTATCTCAGTTGAATGTGATCGCCCTGAGGAGAATGTGAGTTGCATCCATTGCTGGGGCCGTGTGGCGACAGGACGTCGCCACGCGAGCCTGGCCGGCCGCGCCTGCACATGGATGTACGCTTTTTGGCGTGCCCCAGTAATGGATGCAACTCACATTCTCCGGAACACTCTAAAATTAAAACCGAGCCGCAGTCGAAAATATCGCGGGTTGACGACAGCTCCTGGTGGTGGCTTGATACGCAGTTCGCAACAAACGCCCCGCAAAAAATGCCAGCACCAAACGCTGAACGAGAGGATATACACCGTGGCAAAGAAAACCTGGGATACCCTGATCCGCAACGCGCTGGTGTTCGACGGTACCGGCCTGGCGCCGCAATACATCGACATCGCGATTAAAGACGGGCGTATCGCCGCGCGCGGCAACAGCCTCCCCGTCACACAGGCCGCGCGCGTGATAGACGGCGAGGGCCAGTGGCTGATGCCGGGCCTGCTCGATATCCACACCCATCTGGACCTTGAGGTCGACCTGGAACCCGGCCTGGCCGAGGTGGTGCGCCACGGCACCACTACCGTGCTGGTGGGCAATTGCAGCCTCGGCACCTGTTTTGGCAGCCAGCAGAGCGGCGAGCAAAACCCGATCGTCGACTGTTTCACGCGCGTGGAGAACATCCCGAAATCCGTGCTGCGCCAGTGCGTGGACGCCGTGCAGTGGGATAACACCGGCGACTACCTGGACCACTTTGAGAATCTCCCGCTCGGCCCCAATATTGGCGCATTTATTCCCCACTCCATGCTCAGGATCGAGGCGATGGGACTGCGCGATAGCGTCAGCCGCGAGCCCACCGAAGCGGAGCTGGCGCGCATGGAAGAACTGCTGGAGGCGGGCATGGCCCAGGGCTACCTCGGCATGAGCACCGACGGCCTGCCGTTCCACTACCTGGCCACCGAGCCCTTCACCGCCAAGCGCATTCCCACCCAGTTCGCCAGTTTTAAAGAGATGAAGCGGTTGCTCAAGGTGCTGCGCAAACACGATCGCGTGTGGCAGACCACGCCGATCATCGAGAACCGCGCCAAAGCCTTCCTGTATTTCCTGCTCACCAGCGGACGCCTGTTTGGCAAGACGCTGAAGACCTCGGCGCTGTCGGTCATGGAATTCGTGCTGATGCCCGGCGCTCACAAGACGTTCCTCGGCTTTGCCGCGCTGCTGAACAGCTCGCTGTTGAAGGGCAACCTGCACTTCCAGGCGCTCGGCACCAACTTCCGAGTCTGGTCCGATGGCATTGTCTCGCCGCTGTACGAGGAGCTGGACTCCACCTGCGAGCTGATTGCCAAGGAATACGACGATGTTGAAGGGCGCATGGCGCTGCTCAACAACCCCGAATTCGTGCGGCGCTTTCGCGCGGACTGGCAGCACGGCCGGCGCGGTCGAAACCTCGCCCACCTCAAGGCGAAGCTGGGCATGCCGGACAATATCGTGGTGCGCGACCTGCACCTGATGATCTTCGATGGCGCGCCGGTCGCCGATTGGGACGGCGAGAGCATGCAGGCTGTTTACGACCGGCTGGAGCGCTTCCAGCTCGGGGCTGTCGGTGCAGCGCGCTCGGACGCCGAGCGCGAGGCTTTCGAGAAGTTTCCCCGGCCTATTCGCGATGACGCGGAGTTCATGCTGCACCTGATGCGCACCTACGATAAAGCGTTCCGCTTCTGGGTGGATGTGGGCAACGCCGGCAATCGCGCCACGCTGGACATCCTGCTGTACAAGCACGCGATGCCGGGGTTCAACGACTCCGGTGCGCACATCACCAACATGGCCTTCTTCGACGCCAACCTCATGTCGCTGAAACTGGCGCAGGCCAAGTCACTGCAAACCGTCAGCACCATCGTCAAACGATTGACACGCGAGCCGGCGGAATTTTTTGGCCTGGACGTGGGCAGCCTGGAGATCGGCGCGCAGGCGGATATCGTGCTGATTGACCCGGAAGCGCTCAAAACCTGGGACTCCAACGACAATCGCGTGCTGGAGTATCGCGAGCTGTTCAAGCACAAGCAGATGTTCAATCGCTCCGAGGGCGTGGTGAAGACGGTGTTGATCAACGGCGAGCCAGCGTGGCAGAACGGGCAGGCCACCGAGGCATTGGGAACGCAGCGAATGGGACGGGCACTGCGCGCGGCGTGAGGCGCACCGCAGTGCGCGACAGGTTCGGTATGAAACGCCTAGTTGGTGCGCTTTTTGGTCAGCAGGCGGAACGACCAGAAGCCGAGGCCGACTATGGCCATTACCGCGAAAAAGCCCAATTCATAACGCTTGATATCACCGAGTACGGCCTCGATCGCCACGCCGAAGGAATAGCCCAGGCTGCCAACCGCGACGGCCCACACCGCCGCGCCAATCATGTTGAGTATGAAGAATTTCGCGCGCGGAACATTCGCCGCCCCGAGCAGAAACGGGGTTACTGAGCGTATCCCGTACAGGAACCTGAACCCGAGGATCAGCAGGGTCTGGTGCTTCTCCAGCATCGCGAGCACCTTCTCCGATTTCGCCTTCCAGTGCGGCCGTTTCTGCAGCAACCTGCCGCCGTTCCTGCGACCGATATAGAAGAAGGTCTGGTCGCCGGCCATACTGCCGAGAAAGGCGCACAGCATCACCCAGGGCAGTTCAAGAAAGCCGCGATGCGCGGCGAAGCCCCCGAGCACAAGTATCGTCTCCCCTTCGAGGAACGTGCCGATCACGATGGCCAGATAGCCGTAGTTGGCGACCAATTCTTCCAGCGACATAAAGCGTTATCCTGCCTTGTGGTATTCGTTCAGCGTGCCTTCGCCGGGGGTGATAAACAGCATACTGGTTTTCCCGGTGATTTTTGCGGTATGCCAGGTGCCCCGGGGCACGATCACGGCGTCACCGGGATTGCTCATGGGGATTTCGCGGGAAACATCGCCCTGTTTAACGACAAACGTCGCAGCGCCCGAGAGCAGCACAACGGTTTCATCGCCGTTGGGATGGACCTCCCAGCTCGGCCAGTCCTCTTCAAAGGTATGCAGTGCAATCAGTTCGTGCCCTTTGAAACTGCCGAAGTCGCGATCCAGGTCTTCATAGACCGTCGGCGAGTTGAGAACCGTGGTGGCGACCTTGGCCGGACTGAGTACGACAAACCGTTCCGCGATGTTAAAGCTTTTCATCAGCTGCCTCCGTCCTGCGCCCCTGCCAATACGATCCGATGATTCCGAGGATCCAACTCGTCCCCAGCATCAGCGTTGCCAGATTGGTTTTACCTTCAGTTGCTGCTAACCGCTCCTCGACCAGTGCGCTGATAGTGTCCGCATCGCTGGCTATAGCGCCACTCTGGATTTGCCCAACGATTTCCATGGCAGTGTGCCAGACCACGCTGGTGATCATGTACAGCGCGACGGCCGCGACAGCCGACAACAGAATGCCTTCGACCCACCGCCGCAGATACAAATGCCCGCTGCCTGGAAACACCAGCGCAGACAGCAACACCGCTTTTGTTGATCGCTTCACCGGCTGCCTCCGTTAATACGTGTTGCCATGCGCTATCGCGCCGTCGCGTTATGCCGTGTACAGGGTATAGATGCCAATGCCGATAAACCCGACGCCCGCAACGTAGTGCAGGTATTTGGTATTGATGTATTCGGCGAGCAGGCTGCCGGCCAGCACGCCGATTGCAGAGGCCACCACCAGCGCCGCTGACGCTGCCAGAAACACCGTGTACTTGCTCACTTCCTTGTCGGCGGCGAACAGCATCGTGGCCAACTGCGTCTTGTCGCCCAGTTCGGCGATAAAGACAGAGGCGAAGATAGCGAAAAAAATCTTCCAGTCCATTCGTAATAGCTCCGGGGGTGGCAAACGCTCTTTCCAGCGACTTTTCGAGTGTACGCGAATCAAGGGGTCAGAGTGCTTGATTTCCGAGTGATGGTATAGCAAATCAAGGACTCTGACCCCTTGATCGGTAAACTTCCCGGGTGTTCAAATTCACCAGGCCACGCTAATCCATGTTTGAGGTTAACTTCCTATGCATAAGAGCAAGCTCGCGGGATTTATTATTGATTGCAAGACGAACAGTATTGAGTCAGCAGCGGAATTTTGGAGCCAGGCTTTAGGAATGCCATTGAAGGCGCTCCCCGGGGAAGAGGGCGAAAAATACGTAAGGCTTCTGGACCCTGGCGATAACCTCCACATCGAGATTCAAAAAGTCGATCACGAAAGCCGGGTTCATCTTGATATTGAAACAAATGATATCGCTGCGGAGGTGAAGCGCCTGGAAGCGCTGGGAGCCAAAAAGCTGGAGGCTGTCGGCTCATGGTGCGTCATGCTGGCGCCAACCGGGCAAAAATTCTGTGTTGTACCCAGTACATCATCAAAGTTTGACCAACAGGCGAAAGAGTGGGGCTGAAACGAGGCCCTGAATCACTACCGCATCGACAGAATCCCGCGGGTGAGTGCGGCGGCTGGGCCAGCGGCATCCGCCGATTTTAAGGTTTCATTCAGCTTTGTTTGCGTAACATGGAAGGCTCTGGTTTACTCTGGGCGCTCCGCCCGGAAGTTTGGGGTCAGAGTAAAAACAGGAGTGCTGACTCCAAATTACGACAAAATAAAGAGCGCCTGTTTTTACTCTGACCCCATACTTTGGCACGGTCGGGGCGTTTAAAAAGCATAATAACTGGGAACTGCCATGCCTCACCCGATCAAACCCCTGGTTTGCGCCGCCAGCCTTGCCGTGGTCTCGTTGTGCAGCCACGCACAGACCGACACCGAGAATCCTGTGCCCACCGTGTTGGAGGAAGTCATGGTGACGGCGCAGAAGCGCGAGCAGATCCTGCAGGATGTGCCGATCTCCATCAGCGTTGCCACCGCCCAGGACATCGCCGACATCAACGCGTTCACGTTCGCCGACCTGGAGCAGCTTACGCCAGGCGTGTCGCTGTTTGGCGGGCTGCAGTCGGCCTCGATACGCTTGCGCGGCGTGGGGCCTGGCTACTTCGCGGTGAATTCCCCGCAGAGCGTGGTGGTGTTCGTCGACCAGTTCGCGCAGGCGCAGATAGGCACGGTATTTTCGACGTTGGTGGACATCGAGCGGCTGGAGTTGTTGCGCGGGCCGCAGGGCACGCTCTACGGGATCAACGCGCCCGGCGGCGCCTACAACATCATCACGCGGTCTCCGGATTTCGAGGGCGTCGGCGGCTATGTGGAAGGCAGCTACAGCCAGTACGACAAGTCTTCCGAGCTGGCGGCCCAGGACATGCGCGGCGCGGTCAATGTGCCGCTGGTTGACGACAAACTGGCGCTGCGCGTCGCCGGCGTGTATCGCGACGACGATGGGTTTATCAAGAACGTCAACCCCGCCTCCCCGGACGACAGCAATGGCGGCAGCGACACCAAGGCGGTGCGCGGCAAATTGCGCTGGCTGATCAACGACACCATGCAACTGGACACCACGGCCAATTACCAGGACCTCACCCAGTACATTTCCTCATTCGCGTACCAGGGTGAGCTGCCGGGTACGGGTGGCACCACGGGTACACCCGCCATCTACACCCAATTCAAGGACCGCGAAGACTTTGGCGACTACGCCGGCCGGGTCGACGGCGATGTGAAAGACATCAGCGCGCACTGGTCCTGGGAGGCGCCGTTCAGCAACGTCGATTTCCTGGCCATGCACCAGCAGTTCAAGAACAGCTCCAACGAAAACCGCAAGCCGTTCCCGAATTCCAACGAAGTCTTCGCGATAGACCTCGATTACAAGATCACCACCTATGAGCTGCGCTTTTCCGACCAGGTAGGCGACATCGGCTACGTCACCGGCCTGTATTACTTCGACCGCCCCTCCGACGGTGTCTTCAACGTGGTGTTAAGCGACATCGAGGTACTGGGGGATTCCACCGGCGAGGATACCGGTCATGCCGCCTACGGCAACGTCAGCTATCGCTTTACTGAAAAATGGGAGCTGGGCGCGGGTGCGCGCTACGACTCTATAGAGACCGAACTGAACAACGATATCCGCTTCGTGGATTTCGTTGCATTGGTCGATGACAAACTGGATTTCAATCACGTCTCGTGGAGCCTCAAGCTCAGCCATTACTACAGTGACAACCTGACGTTTTATGGCGCGGTGGATAATGCGTTCAAGCAGGGCGGGTTCAACCCGCTGGGGCCAGCGGTGTTCGCGCTGGAAGGATTTTTCCCGGAGATCGCCGCATTCGGGCGCGAGGTCGCGATCTATGACGATGAAACCACGATCTCCTACGAGATCGGTTTCAAGGGCGCGGCGCTGGACAACCATTTGCGCTACGCGTTCGATGTGTTCTACCAGGAGTTCCAGGATCACCAGATCGGCATGCCGGGTGGCGTAACCGCGCTGGGCCAGGTGGCCGACCTGTTCAACAACCAGCTCGTCAACGCGGACAAGGTGTACACCCAGGGTGTCGAGTTCGACGTCACCTACCTGTTCGCCGACCATTGGGAGGCCGCCCTGCGCGGCGCGTATTCCGACCCGACCATCGACGATTGGAATACCCGGCTGTGCGAAGGCGGCGAGGAACCCTCGCTGCAGCCCGGCCAGACGGCCATTCCCGACCAGTTGTACTGCCCCAAGAACGGCGCTGCGCTGAACGGACTGCCGCGCTGGGAAACCAACTTCCAGCTCGCTTATGAGCACGCCCTGGTCGCCGACTGGGACGTGGCGGCGCGGGTGAACTGGACCTGGCAGTCCAAACCGGCGCGGCAGATTCTGGCGGAGAGCCAAAAGCCCAATGCCCCGGATGTCAGCGAGTTTAATGAACCGAAAAGCCTCGTCGACTTCTCGGTGTCATTCATCGAGCAGGGCATGGGCGTGGAAGTGAAACTGTGGGTCAAGAACATTGCGGACGAGGACCTCAACATCGACCCGAAACAGTTCCTGAACACCCAGACACTGGAGGGCCTGCAGTACCCCGGGCGCGAGTATGGCCTGACCGCCAGCTACACGTTTTGAGCTTCAGGCTTTGTTCAGGGTAACTGGCGTACGATGGCGGGCGAAGCACCACTGCGGCCACTGACGCATGCGTATCCTGCTGGTTGAAGATGACAGGCACCTTGGCGAGTCGCTGCACCGCGCGTTGCAGCTGGCGCACTACGCCTGCGACTGGATTGGTGACGGCGACCAGGTGCTGGCCGCGCTGGTCGCCACGCATTTCGATTTGTTGGTGCTGGATATCGGGCTGCCCGGCCGCTCGGGGCTGGAGCTGCTGCGAGACATTCGCAGCCGGCACATTCGCATTCCGGTATTGCTGCTCACTGCGAGAGACAGCGTCGAGGACAAGGTCAAAGGCCTCGACGGCGGGGCCGATGACTACCTGACCAAACCGTTTGACCTCGATGAACTGTACGCGCGCATCCGCATGCTGCTGCGCCGCGACAACGACCACGACCAGAACGAGCCGCAGTGCGGCAATATCCGCCTCGATTGCAAAGCCCGCGAGGTCTTCCGGGACGATCGCCTGGTCGAACTCACCGCGACCGAGATCGCCATCCTCGAAGCTCTGATGCGCGGCGGCGGCCACTACGTGTCCACCAAGCGGCTCGAAGACAGTATCTATTCCTGGGGCAGGGAGGTGGAATCCAACACGGTGCAGGTGTACATCTCGCGCCTGCGCAAACACCTGGGCAACGACGCCATCGAAAACAAGCGCGGCGTCGGCTACCGCATGCTCACGTGACGCTCATATGAAAAGATCCCTCGGCAATCGCCTGCTGTTGATACTCCTGCTGGCCACGGGGTGTGTGTGGGTGGCGGCATCCGTCGGCATCTGGGTGTTGGGCACGGCGGCTATAGAACGGCAGATCGACAACCAGTTGCGCACGCTGGTGTTGACGGTGAGCTACACGGTGGATGCGTTTGCCACGGCGGGATTTCCTGGCGGCCCGCACCTCAGCCTGCTGGATTTCGAGGTGATCGATTCCAATGATGGCGCGATGTACATGGTGCAGATGCCCGATGACGCGCTGCCGATGGTGCTCAATGTCTGGCTGGGCGATGTGATCCGGGCAATGACGAAGGGCTCGCCCGTGTTTGCGCCGCCGCACGTCGCTGGCATTGAAGACAATACGCTGCCCGACGGCTCCGAGTGGCGTGTCATCCGCTCGCGACTGGGCGAGACCGATCTCTGGCTGGTCGCCGGACTGAACAAGGAGCTGCTGGCCACCGAGTCCAAGCGCCTGCTGCTGGCGGTGTTGTCGCCCCTGTTGCTCGGCCTGCTGGTGATCGTGCCGCTGATCTATTACGCCGTGCGCAACGGATTGAAGCCGCTGCACGAACTGGAACAGCAGATCGCGCAGCGCTCCTCCAGCGACCTGCACGCGGTGGAAGCCAAGGATATCCCGGCCGAAGTCGCGCCGATGGTCAACGCGCTCAATCGGCTGCTGCAACAGCTTGGCGCGGCGATCGAGAAGGAAAAACGCATCACGGCGGACGCGGCGCACGAGCTCCAGACGCCGCTGGCCTCGATCAAGACGGAAGTGCAGTTGGCGCTGAACCATTCGCCCGGTACCGACAAGGCGTTGTTGCTGCGCATTATCGAGCGCGTGAATCGCGCGTCGCACGCGGTGAAACAACTCACGGCGCTGAGTCGCCTGGAGTCGACCGCGCAGGCATTTACACAACAGGTGGATTTGCACGCCATCGCCGCGCAGGTGCTGGACAGCCATGCCGCGCAAATTGCGACGCGCCGCCTGCAGGTCGCGATCAACGATTGCCATCCGCAAATCCAGGGCAACGCCGACATGATTGCGATCCTGCTCGACAACCTGATACGCAATGCGCTGAACCATGCGAGCGCAGGCACGCAGGTGCTGATTGCGCTTTCTGAAAATGGCGGGACGGAGTTTCTGGTCGAGAATGACTGCGCGGATATTTCCCACCAGGAATGGGCGCTGATCACCCAGCGCTTCTACCGGGTGCCGGGCAGCCAGGGCGACGGCAGCGGGCTGGGGATGTCCATCGCCCAGCGTATCTGTGAGTTGCACGGCGCCGCGCTGACGGTTGGCAAGCGCGCCAGTGGCGACGGATTTTCGGTGCGCGTGGTGTTTGCTGCCGCCGGTGGCGATGACGCGTCGAGTGGTTACCGTACCGTACACGGCGCGGAAATATCGCGGGAGTATGACGCAGGCAAAGTCAGTTGAAAGTTGTGTTCCTTGGAAAGCGCCGTGGCGCCCGCGATGTCCCCCGGTTCGCGAATGACATGAGGAGGCCTAAGCCGACCAGCAAGACGGTCGCTGGCTCCGGAATACTGGCTGCGGGCAGCACGCGGAACGTCGCATCAAAGAGAGGGTTGGTGTTGCCGAGCTCGATCCAGTCGCCTCCGGTGTAATCGATCCGGCCCGGGATTGGTCCATTGCCACCGCCGTAGGTGTGCTGGTTTATACGCAGGCCCCAGCGAGGAGTGTCGTTTATCAACATTGCGCTGTACTTGGCGCCAATGGTCAGCAGTACGCCCGGAAAGTCGAAGTCCACCCAGCCGGCGGAGGTCACGCCGATATTGCCGACGGTGGTGGTCTTGATCGCTGTCCCGACGGCACCGGCATCGCCGGCATACAATGCGACTGTGAGGTCGAGGTCAGTCGGCGCGGAACTGGAATTGATGTTCTCGATAAAAAAACCAATGCTGCCGATCGCCGCATCCTCGGCGATAAAGGTTTGCCCGACGGGTGTCGCGATCAGTATCTGCACAAGGCCGTTGTGCTGGGGTTGCAGGATCGGCCCGGCGCTTGCGCTGGTGCAGAGGAAGAAGTTTGCCGCCAACAGCGCCGCCACGCGCCAGCCCGTTGCTAGTATTGTATTGTTCATGGTCCCTCCAGAGCGGGATTCAGCTTGTGGCATGCTCTGCAGAAGTCAGCGTTGGACGACATCCAAAAGTTGCCAGGACAAACCACGTGTTGCCATCCTTGGCACAGTGTTCCTTGCCGCTTTATCGCTGGAGTATAGACCTGGGTGTTCTTTTTGGTCCATGTCGGTGACTAATGACGGGCCGTGTTCAGTTTGTATTCAGCGTCGAGTCGTTACAGTAGCGCACAGAGATAGTTTAAAAAGCGGAGGCATCATGCCAAACGTGTTCACAGTGCTCATCGCCGCAGCTGTTTTGCTGTTGGGCGGTTGTGGCAATAGCGACACCAGCGTGACCGGCGGCCCGCTCGCGATGCGCCGCCTGACGCCGGAGCAATACCACAATGCGATAGAAGATACGTTTGGTACTGCGGTCGAAGTGGCCGGGCGCTTCGAGCCGGACAGCCGGCGCGACGGCCTGAACGCACTCGGGGCGTCACTGGTGGCCGTCACGCCCAGCGGCTTTGAGCAGTACGAGGCCATCGCGCGCAATATCGCCGCGCAGGTCACCTCGCCCGAACTGCGCTCAGGCATCCTGCCGTGCCAGCCCGCCGCCGCCGATGCCGCCGACGATGCCTGTACCGCGCAGGTGATCAACACCTTCGGCCGCACCCTGTTGCGCAGGCCGTTGGCGGCGGAGGATGTCGATGCCAGGGTGGCCGCCGGTGCGCAGACCGCAGCCGCGCAGCAGGATTTTTACGCCGGCCTGCAACTGGCGCTCACCAGCCTGCTGGTCTCTCCGGAGTTCCTGTTTCGCGTGGAGGCTGGCGAACCCGCGCCGCAACCGGAGCAACCGCACCGCCTGCAGCTGACCGACCTGAGCATGGCTTCCAAACTGAGTTACTTCCTGTGGAATCGCGGCCCCGACGCGGCGCTGCTGGCGGCGGCCGAGCGCGGGGAACTGGCGCAGCCCGAGGGCCTGGCGCGCGAGGTGGACCGCATGCTGGCCTCGGAACATCTCGCCGCTGGAGTGAGCGCGTTTTTTGAGGATGTGTTCCTGTTCGACCAGTTCGACAACCTGAACAAGGACGTGACGCAATACCCGATGTTCAACACCCACATGGCCGCCGATGCGCGCGAGCAGACGCTGCGTTTCGTGGTTGATCAACTCGTGGTGCAACAAGCGGACTATCGCAGCCTGTTTACGGCGCGCGAGTTGCCGATGACGCGCTCGCTGGGCCCGGTGTACGGGCTGCCCGTGCGCGCCGCCGAGGGCTGGGAAGCGGCGACGCTGCCACCCGGCCAGCCGCGCGCGGGGCTCCTGTCGCACGCCAGCTTCGCGATGCTGTTTGCCCATCCGGGGCGCAGTTCACCGACGCTGCGCGGCGTGTTCCTGCGCGAGGCGCTGCTGTGCCAGAGCATTCCGGAGGCGCCGGCGGATGTCGACTTCACCCAGTTCGTGCAGGACGTGACCGCCGTGCACAACACCGCGCGCGACCGGCTCGAAGTACACGCCACCCAGGTCAGCTGCAAAAACTGCCACGTACTGACGGACCCTATCGGCCTTGGGCTGGAGAACTTCGACGGCATCGGCAAATTTCGCACGGCAGAGAATGACGCGCCCATCGACGTCAGCGGTGAGTTCGATGGCCGCGCGTTTACATCCCCGGCGGAACTGGGGCAGGCGTTTGCCGACAACCCGCAGCTCACTGCCTGCCTGGTGCAGAACCTGTATCGCTATGCGGTAGGCCGCAAGCAAACCAGCGGCGAGCGCCCTTTGCTGCGTCATCTCGAGGATGCGTTTGCAGAGCGCGGTTACCAGGTGCCCGCGTTGATGCGCGAGATCGCCACCAGTGAGGCGTTTCGCACGGCCACTGCAAGCGCGCCGCAAGAGCAAACCGCGGAACGCACCGCAACATCCCGCGACAACACCACGAATGCCAATGCACCAACCACTGTTGTCGCCAGCACTAATGCCAGCAGCACTGCGAGCAGGAGCGATGCCTTATGAAAACGCGCAAGTCGTACACGGGCATCAATCGCCGCAGCTTCCTGCGCGGGACACTGCGCGGCACACTGGGCGGCGTCGCCGTCTCGGTCGGCCTGCCGTTGCTGGATGTGTTTCTCAATACCACCGGCACTGCGATGGCCGCCACCGGCGCGCCGCTGCCGCGCCGTTTCGGCACCTGGTTCTTTGGCTGCGGCATGAACCCGCTGCGCTGGGACCCGACGACCGAGGGCAGCGACTGGGAATTGACGCCCGAGTTGCAGCCGATTGCTCCGATGCGCGACCGCATGAACATCCTGAGCGGCTACAGCGTGCTGATGCATAACGAGGCCAACCAGGTGCATCGCACCGGCGTGTTCGGCGCGCTCTGCGGTGGCGCGCCGAAAACCGCCGACACCGTCGTCGGCCCAACGCTGGATGTGTTGATCTCGGACGCCATCGGCACGCGCACGCGCTTCCGCTCGCTGGAAATGGCGGCCACCGGCAATCCCAGGCACAGCAACAGCCTGCGCGATGTCAGCAGCGTGAATGCCGCCGAGCCCAGCGCGCTGGGCTTGTACACGCGCATCTTCGGGCCGGGCTTTGCCGACCCCAACGCGGCCGATTTCGCGCCCGACCCCAGCGTGCTGCTGCGCAAGAGCGCGCTATCGATCGTGGCGGAGGATCGCAAGCGCCTGGAGCGCCAGCTGGGGCAGGGCGATCGCGCCCGCCTCGACCAGTACTTCACCGGGCTGCGCCAGCTCGAACAACAACTGGAACTGCAAACACAACAGCCGCCGCCGCTGCAGGCCTGCAGTATCCCGCAGGCGCCCGTCGACCGGCCGCACGACACCGAGATCGACAATGTCCTCGCCAACCACCTGCTGATGGCGCAGACACTCGCGCTGGCGCTCGCCTGCGACCAGACCCGCGTTTTCAATATGCAGTTTTCCGACCGCGCCTCCAGCCTGCGCATGCCCGGCAGCACCGACACCCACCACACCCTGACCCACGAGGAGCCGAAAGACATCGCGCTCGGCTACCAACCCAAGGCGACGGTGTTCGTGCAGAAGAGCATGGAGGCGTGGACGCAGTTCGTGCAGATTCTCGACGCCGTGCCCGAGGGCGACGGCACGCTGCTCGACAACTGCCTGGTGCTGGCGCACTCGGAAACGTCCGAGGCCAACACGCACAGCGTCGTCGGGCTGCCGTTCATGACGGCCGGGCGCGCCGGTGGACGGCTGCGCACCGGCCTGCATGTCAGTGGCGTGGGCGATTCCGCCAGCCGTGTCGGCCTCACCATGCAACAGGCGATGGGGCTCAACGTCGGCCAGTGGGGCACCGACCAGAACCAGACGGACCGCGCGATTACGGAAATTCTCGCCTGAAGTTTGGGGTCATGAAGTTTGGGGTCAGAGTAAAAACAGGTGTTTTTACTCTGACCCCAAACTTCCAAACTTCACAACCATAGCTATAACCGTATCTACAGGAGCCACATTATGAAGTACGTCATTGCTCTCACCGTGGCGCTGCTGCTTGGCGCCTGTGGCGACAAGTCCGCCTCCGTGGTCGCCACCGAAGAGGTGATAGCCACCGCCGCGCAGGAACAGGTGCGTGGCTTCGTCTTCAGCAAGTGGGAGTACGACATTCCCGACAACGCCCCCGAGTGCCCCGAAGGGCTGAACATCACCGACGAGGAGTTTTTTCCGGACGAATACGCGGCAGTGCGCGAGGAAGTGAAAGCGCATCGAGGCGGGCGACCGGAGGGCGCCACCGAGTTGCTGCCCGTCGATGCCTGCAAGGACCCCGGCGCGATGCCGGACCCGGGCTTCAAATTGTTTGAAGGCAATGTAGCCACCGTCGGGCTTGACCTCGACGGCGTGAACTCCACCACGGCAGCCGGCGGCCAGTGCGCGCATAACGACTTCACCAGCGCCGACGGCAGGGCCGGCATCGACTACCAGTACTGGCGGCTGATGGGCTGCGTCTCCGGCATGCGCCCCGGCGGTTTGTACGACCGCCTGTTCGACACCAACAACACCATCCTGGAGAACGGCTACTCCACCCTGCTGGAGATGAAACTGACCTCGGGCACGCCCACCGATGGCAAGGTGGAAATGCGCCTCTTCACCAGCGCCGGCCCGGTGACCAGGGACGCCAACGGCAAGGTGGTGCCCGACATGAGCCAACTGGTGCACGAAGACACGATGTTCCACAGCGCCATTTCCCGGCGAGATCAAGGATGGGTACTCACCGCCGGGCCGGTGGACGCCAAAATGAAATTCAAGGTGCAGGCCATCGACAAACTTCTACTACTTCCGCGACCTGCACATCGCGCCAACCTGCTCGCCGACGGCAGCATGGACGGCGTGCTGGCCGGTTACTGGGATGGCGAGAATATTTTCGACTTCATGACGGAAGTCTATATCGGGCCGGTACACCTCGGCCGCTCAGCAGCGAACAACCTCGGCTATCAATGCGCGGGCCTCTACCACGCGATACCGCGCGTGGCGGACGGGCACCCCGATCCCAAAACCGGCAAGTGCACGTCGGTATCAACAGTGATCCTGTTCTCCGCCGTGCCTGCGTTCATTATCATGCCCGAGCCCGGGCGCGTAAGTTTGGGGTCAGAGTAAAAACAGGTGTGAAGTTTGGGGTCAGAGTAGAATGGCACTTACTTAAGCTTCGAGATCGGCGCCAAACCAAGTAGAGCTTGTCGGGACCCGCCGTAAATACGTCCATGTAGGCTCGCTTCGGCCATCCATGGCCTCAGACGGTCCCGTCAAGCTCTACTCGATTTGACGCCTACGTACTGCTTTTCAGCTTAAGTAAGTGCCATTCTACTCTGACCCCAAACTTCCCAAACTTATCCACCACAACAACGAAGTTGACGCTATGGACTATATCGATCTGCTCGGCGACCCCGCCTACCGCCACATGCTTCTGAACCACGTGCCGATCATCGGCCTGTTCGTGGCCTTCCTCGTGCTGTCGACCGGCCTGGTGCTGCGCCAGACCGCAGTGCTGTTCATCGGCCTTGTGTTGGTCGCGCTCACAGCAGGCGCGAGCATTCCCGTGGCCAACTACGGCGATGCGGCCTACCCAGTAATCTACGACCGGCTTGATGGCGCCGGACAAAAGTGGCTGGATCACCATGCGGAACTTGCCGAGACCTGGCTGCCGGTACTGATCGCGACTGCGGCGCTGGCGGCTCTCGCGATTGTAGTGGGCGCATGGCGGCGTCCGCTGTTGCCGTGGGCCGCGCTGCTGGTTGCGGTGGTGACGCTCGCGGGAATTGGCGGCGCGAGCGTGGTTGCAAGGGCGGGAGGTCAGAGCCAGCATATGGAGTTCCGGGTGGGTGATCCGCCGATAGTGGAGGCGGAATCAAGGGGTCAGAGTCCTTGATCGAATCAGAATCCACGGAATGGAATCAAGGGGTCAGAGTGCTTGATTCAGGGGAAACTAATCAAGCACTCTGACCCCTTGATTGCGAGCGCCATAACCCCACTGGATCACGATATGAGCATCAACTACACCCTAAGCAAAAAGCCACTGGTCGACAAAATTGATGTGAACCCTGTGCATCAAGGGCAATGCCACTGCGGCAGCGTAAAGTTCACCGTTGCGCTTCCTCACGGTTTAGTTGAACCGCGCCGTTGTAATTGCTCGATGTGCAAACGCAGGGGCGCGGTGGTCGCGTCGGTCGAACTGAAGGATTTGAGCATTACCGAAGGCGCAGATGTGTTGAGCCTTTACCAGTTCAACACCAACACCGCCAGGCACTACTTTTTGCTCAAAGTGCGGCATCTATACCCATCACCACGGCGATCAAAACCCCGAGTTGTATGCGATCAACATTGCGTGCCTGGAGGGTGTTGATCCGTTTGTGCTGAAGCATGTGCCCGTACTCGATGGCGAGGATCATCCCAGTGACAAACAGTAATCGCTCGGAGGCCGACTCTTTGAAAACGTTGTTCAATGGTCCACCGGCGGTGTCGGTAAACTCGCCGCACAAGCGCTGTTTGAGCGCGACGATTTCGATCTGGTCGGTGTTCTGGTGCACAGCGACGCCAAGGCCGGGCGCGATGCCGGCGAGGTCTGTGGCGACAAGCCCCGGCATATCACTACCACGCAGAGCGTTGACGACATTATCAGCCTGAAGCCCGATTGCGTCGTGTTCTGTGAGATCGGTGACCTGCGCCCCAACGAAGTGATCGACCGCTTCTGCCAGTTGCTGGAACACGGTATCAATGTCGTCAGTACTTCAATCGCGGGCCTGGTCCACCACAACGGGTTTGATCCGGAAAATTCAACGGCTAAACCGCGCGGGCCACGATGGTGGAGCGTCGCTGTACGTGTCGGGGATGGAGCCGGGCTTCGCGGCGGACCAGTTGGTTCTGGTGTTGACGACGCTGTCCCGCAACATCAGGAGTATTCGCACCCAGGAAATATTTCTCTATGACAAATACCCCGTGGTGGAAACCATGCGCGACGCGTTTGGTTTTGGCCTCGGCCCCGGGCACACCGCGCTGGTGGAGTTGCCGGGCGTGCAGGCCCACACCTGGTCCGCACCGGTCAGGATGGTGGCGGATGCGCTGGGTGTCGAGCTCGACTGCATTCGTGAAACCTATGAGAAACGTACGACCGATAAGCAGCTCAATGTCGCCATGGGCGTGATCGAGCCGGGTACGGTCGGCGCCGTGCGCTTTGAAACGATAGGCGTGGTCAACGGCAGGGACGCGATCATCATCGAGCATGTCAATCGCATGGCAGCCGACATGGCGCCCGATTGGCCCACAGCCGATCACCCCGGCACCTACCGCATCATTATTGAGGGTGATCCCGACATTACCGTGGAACTGAAACTGGGCGATGCCGAAACCTACAGTGACAGTGACAGTGGCATGACGGGGACGGCAATGCGCATCGTCAATGCCATCCACGCCGTGTGCGACGCGAGGCCGGGCCTGGTGACGTCCCTCGATCTGCCACTGACGATACCGAGGCATGCGATGGGATTTTTATTTGGGTCAGAGTAAAACTGCAGTTTTTACTCTGACCCCAAATTACACAATCGCCCAACATAATAAGGAAAACAACTGAATGAAATCGATCCTGCGACGCCCGCTCGACCTCGCCCTGGTGGCTTTCTTTTCGGTCTCGGTACTGTACGGCTTTCTCTTCAGCCTTCCCGAGGGCCTCGGTGTGCCGGTTGCGGCCGACAGTCCGTGGCCACCGCTGCGCGCGCTGCACGATTGGGCCGTGGCCGAGGAGCCGGCGCATCTCGATCCGCCGCCCAACCTGGTGGCGGCCTGTCTTTTTGACGGGTTGTTCCAGGCGCCAGTGCTGCTGTTCGTCATCATCGGCCTGGTTCGGCAGCGCGCGTGGCTCAGGCCGCTCGGCCTGTTCTACGCCGGCGCCGCCGCGACCAATATGTTCTTCTACTTTACCCAGACATTCCTGGGCGATCACCCGCCGCCGAATGTCGCCTATTACCTGGCGTTCAATCTGCCCTGGCTGATCGCACCACTGGCGCTCGCGGTGCGTGTACTCGTCGGCAAGGACCTGGCGCGCTGTCGCGTGAAGTCGGCGGTGGTGATTTAGCGCCACAACCCCTCTATGTGCTGCGGTAGTGTCACAATGGCCCAAGGCAGGAAGCGAACATGTACTCTATACCAAAGCATTTTGAGGTGACTGACCGGGACTTTTGCTATGCGCGTTTATCAACGAAAACGCGTTTGGCCTGCCTTGTCTCAACCGTCGGTGGCAGGCTCTTCCTCCACGCATATCGCCAGTTTCTGCTGTCGGACGATAAAGCACCAGGCTCATCGGACACATTGCGAGGCAGAATCCGCAGCACGCCGAGCTGGACGGCCAGGAAGTGCTTTATCACTCCCAAAAGAGGGCCCCCATGACTACATATCGCCTTCCTGGCATGCGTTCAGAGGTGCCCACCTGGAATTCCCAGGCGGTGCATACATACGGGCGTGGCAGGTATTCGATGATCACTGACGCACTGCGGTCAGTCGTGGCGGCGCTCACCGAAAAATACGAGGCTGCATACGAGCGCCCCTGGCAGCCCGACTACAAGGCCGCGATGCTGTCCGCCATTGTTGGTGTCGAGGTGACGATTAGCGAAATCCAGGGCAAATTCAAACTCAGCCAGAACCGGCCTGGCAAGATCAACGGCAGGTGGTCACGCAATTGAAGCTACAGGGCGCCGATGCACTGGCCGCGGCGATGGAGCAGTGGCAGGGTAAGAGAAAAACTCCAACTCCAGTTTTTACTCTGACCCCAAATTACACGGAGAATCCAGATGAGGTACTAGGAAGTTGCCACTGCAAAGCAGTGCTATTCGAAATCGATGCGCCCGAGGTGCTGGAAGCTGACTATTGCAACTGTTCTATCTGTTCAAAGTCGGGATTCCTGCACCTGATATTGCCGCTGAGTAAATTCAAGCTGTTGCGGAGCAGATGCGTTTTGTCCGGATCCAGACATTCTAATACCTGAGTGTGCCAGGCACAAGCATTCTGCAAATTTTGCGGCAGGAAACCTTTCACACGCAGAGATCTAATCCGATGGGATAGACATCAACGTCAATTGCCTGGACACC
>JADJAL010000051.1 GCA_016704305.1 Haliea sp.
AGCGCCCGTTACGCTGCGGCGTTTACAATCGTCAAAAAGTCCGCCGCGATTAATGCGGCCCCGCCAACCAGTGCGCCGTCAATGTCAGGCTGCGCGAATAATTGCGCGGCATTATCCGCCTTCACACTGCCGCCATACAATACCGTGTGGCGTTTGCATTCACACCACCAATGGTGCCAAGACAGCTGCGAATGCATTCGTGCATGTCCTGAGCCTGTTCCGGAGTCGCCGTTCGACCAGTGCCGATTGCCCAGACAGGTTCGTAAGCCACTACCAGCGCCGCGAGACTTGCCTGCCCTCGCAACGCACCCTCCAACTGGGCACGAACCACCTGTTGGGCGTCGCCGGCTTCACGCTGCTCGAGCGTTTCGCCAACGCACACAATCGGCCGCAACCCTGCCGCCACCGCCGCCGCCAGCTTGGCGGCAACCAACACGTCGGACTCACCGTGGTACTGACGCCGTTCCGAATGCCCCAGGATGACCCAGCGACAACCCAATTCCGCCAGCATCCCGGAAGCGACGTCACCGGTATAGGCTCCGGACTGCATGTGACTACAATCCTGCGCTCCAACGGAAATCGAAGACGCCGCACACAATTCCAGCACTTGCGGCAGATGAACATACGCGGGACAGACAGCCACTTCGGGACCGGTCTCTGGCGTTGCACCTGTCAGCTCGCCAAGCAACGCAGTGATACTGGCCCTGGATCCGTTCATCTTCCAGTTACCTACAACCAGAAGCTGGCGCATCTCGGACTCCCGTTGAAAAAAGCGGCGGCAATCTTAACCAGAATAGACCCCGGTGACAAGGAACATCCCCGGGAAGATGACGCGCAATACCGACACCGCCGGCATTGCTTCAAGCGAGAATCCTTGCAACTTCAGACACCAGCTCTTCACACAGTTGCCGTACCTGGTGCTGGCACTTGCCCTCCACCATCACCCGCACCTTTGGTTCAGTGCCAGAGGGGCGCAACAGGACCCTGCCCTGCGTACCCAACCGCTGTTCGATCGAGGCTACGGCTTTGTCGAGCGCCGGATAATTGGCTAGGTCTACCCTGCCACCGACGGGGACGTTGATCATGGTCTGCGGGTACATGGTGAGGCCGGCGCGCAGCGCGTCCAGATTGCCCTGCGCGGCTTGCAACGCCATCAGCACCTGCAGTGAGGCGATAATGCCGTCACCCGTAGTGGTGACGTTGGAACAGATAATATGCCCGGACGATTCCCCGCCAACGTGCCAGCCGTTGGTTTCCATCAAGGCCTTCACATAACGATCTCCCACCTTTGCCCGCGCAAATTGCAGGCCGGCTTCCCGCAGGGCGATTTCGAGTCCGAGGTTAGACATCTGGGTACCGACCACGCCGGCGTCGCTGTGGCCCGTCGCCAGGCGATGCATCGCAATGATGTACACCAACTCGTCGCCATCGAGTATCTCGCCCCGGGCGTCGGTCATCAGTACGCGATCACCATCACCATCGTAGGCGATACCGATATCCGCCTTCTGCTCCCTCACGAACGCCGACAGCGCTGCCATATCGGTGGAACCGACTCCTTCGTTGATATTGAAGCCGTCGGGCTGTACACCCATGGCAATAACTTCCGCTCCCAACTCGCGAAGGACATTGGGCGCGATATGGTAGGTAGCGCCGTTCGCACAATCGACGGCGATACGCAGGCCGCGCAGGCTGAAACCTTCCGGTACCGTCGACTTGCAGAATTCGATATAGCGGCCGGCGGCATCCTCAACCCGCACCACCTTGCCAATACGCCTGGACTGGACGGTCGTCAGCGGCAGTTCCAACTCGGCTTCGATAGCGTGCTCGATCTCATCAGACAGTTTTGATCCGTCGGCACCAAAAAACTTGATGCCGTTATCATAATAGGGATTGTGCGACGCGCTGATGACGATACCGGCCTCGGCATTCTGCTTGCGCGTCATCAATGCCACGGCGGGCGTAGGCATCGGCCCCAGCAGTTTTACGTTGACGCCAGCGGCCACCAGGCCCGCCTCCAGCGCGGACTCAAACATGTAACCGGAGACGCGCGTATCCTTGCCGATAATGACCTGGCAGCCGCCCTCGCGGTTAAATTCCCGGGTGAACACCCGGCCACTGGCCCAACCCAGTTTCAGTATGAAATCCGGTGTGATAGGGAATTCGCCCACCTTGCCGCGAATGCCGTCGGTGCCAAAATAACGCTTCGTCATACTTCCCCAAACTCCTGCAGTGCGGACCACATCGCAACTGCATCTGCCGTGGCCGCAACATCGTGCGTTCTTATAATTGCCGCCCCGCGCTCCACCGCCATGACCGCCAGTGCCAGACCAGCCGGAAGACGTTGCTCCATTTCCCTGCCGAGCAGTTTGCCGATCATCGATTTGCGCGACAGGCCCACCACCAGCGGAAAACCCGCAGCTGCCAATTGGGGCAGGCCCCGCAATAGCTGCATATTGTGAATAACTGTCTTGCCAAAGCCAAAACCCGGATCAAGCAGCAACTGTTCCCGCACTATACCCAGTCGCTCACAGGCTGCCACCCTGTCCTGTAGAAAATCCCTGACCTCCGTCACAACATCAAGATAATGAGGCGCAACCTGCATGCTGCCGGGCTCTCCCTGCATGTGCATCAGGCATACAGGCAAGCCGGTGGAGGCAGCAGCCTCCAGCGCCCCGGCGCGAGTGAGCGCTCGCACGTCGTTCAACATTCCGGCGCCAGCCCTGGCCGCCTCGCGCATCAGTTCGGGGGTGCTGGTATCGACAGATATGACCACAGGCAGTTCGGCGGCAATGCGCGCCACCAATGGCAGGACCCGGTCCATTTCCTCTTGCAGCGACACCGGCTGCGCGCCGGGCCGGGTGGACTCGCCACCAATATCCAGAATGGAGGCACCCGCTGTCGCCATGTCTCGGGCACGCGCCATCGCTTGCTCGATATCGAGATGAGCATTGCGGTAAAGGGTACCGCCATCGGAGAAAGAGTCGGGGGTTGTGTTGATAACGCCCATGACTATCGGGCGCGTTAGGTCGAGGCGGCGCCCGGCACAGTTCAGTACCGGGCACTCAGTGGAGCGAGGGAGCATGACTCTGTGGGTCAGTGCTCGCCGGCAGGCCCACCAATCGGTCTGCTGGAGGAACCCTGCGGCGCGGCACCGGCGTCGACATCCGCAGTGTTTCTGCTTCCGCTGGTACCACCCCAATCCTTCGGTTCTCGCGGCTCGCGCCCGGACATAATGTCGTCGATCTGATCAGCATCGATCGTTTCGTAGAGCATCAGTGCTTGCGCCATCAAATGCAGTTTATCGACGTTCTCCTGCAGTATTTTTTGCGCGATGGCGTAGCACTCATCAATGATGCGCCGCACTTCCTGGTCGATCTGCTTGGCAGTATCCGCGGACACCGCCAGATGATGCTGGCCGGCACTGCGGCCAAGGAACACCTCTTCGGTCGCCTCGTCATACATCAACGGACCCATTTTTTCTGACAGGCCCCACTTGGTGACCATTTTGCGCGCGATGTCGGTTGCACGCTGAATATCATTGGATGCGCCCGTGGTGACACCATCCTTGCCCAGCGTCATTTCCTCGGCGATACGACCGCCGAACAGGCTGCAGATCTGGCTGACGATAAAGCGGCGACTGTGGCTGTAGCGATCTTCCTCGGGCAGGAACATCGTCACGCCGAGCGCGCGGCCACGCGGGATGATGCTGACCTTGTAGACCGGATCATGCTCGGGCACCAGTCGTCCGACAATGGCGTGGCCCGCTTCATGATAGGCGGTATTGCGCTTTTCATTCTCGGACATCACCATGGATTTGCGCTCGGCGCCCATCATGATCTTGTCCTTGGCCAATTCAAACTGGTTCATCCCCACCATACGCACGTTACTGCGAGCAGCGAACAAAGCGGCCTCGTTAACCAGGTTGGCAAGATCCGCGCCCGAAAATCCGGGTGTGCCGCGCGCTATCTTGGACGCTTCGACATCCTCTGCCAGCGGCACCTTGCGCATGTGCACTTTCAGGATTTGTTCGCGCCCGCGGATATCGGGCAAGCTGACCACCACCTGGCGGTCGAAGCGACCCGGGCGCAGCAGCGCGGGATCGAGCACGTCGGGACGGTTGGTGGCGGCAATCACGATCACGCCGTCATTGACTTCAAAGCCGTCCATTTCCACCAGCAACTGGTTCAGGGTCTGCTCACGCTCGTCGTGGCCACCGCCGAGGCCTGCACCGCGGTGACGGCCGACTGCGTCGATCTCATCAATGAAAATAATACAGGGCGATTGCTTCTTGGCCTGGTCGAACATGTCGCGCACGCGAGAGGCGCCCACGCCGACAAACATTTCGACAAAGTCCGAACCTGAAATCGAGAAAAAGGGCACTTTTGCTTCGCCGGCAATCGCCTTGGCGAGCAGGGTTTTGCCGGTACCCGGCTGGCCTACCATCAGCACGCCACGGGGAATGCGCCCGCCGAGTTTCTGGAAGCGGCTGGGATCGCGCAGGAATTCCACCAGTTCCTGCACATCCTGTTTCGCTTCATCGACACCGGCAACGTCAGCAAATGTGGTAGTGATCTGGTCTTCGCCCAGCAGTTTGGCCTTGCTCTTGCCAAAGCTCATGGGACCGCCGCGACCACCGGCACCGCCCTGCATCTGGCGCATGAAGAACATGAACACGGCGATAATGATCAGAATCGGGAAACTGGCGACCAGCAACTGTGTCCAGACGCTCTGTTGCTCGGGTTTGCGGCCCTCGACCTGGACCTTGTGCTCCAGCAGGTCATCCATCAGTTTCGGGTCTTCCACCATCGGACGGATAGTTTCAAAACGCGAACCGTCGTAGCGCTCACCGGAGATCGTCAGGCCGTCCACCACGACTTTTTTCACCTGCTCATTCTGGATTTCGGCGATCAACTCAGAGTAGCCAACCTGCTCGCTGGCGCCCTTCATGTTGAAGTTGTTGAATACCGACAGCAGGACGGCCGCGATCACCAACCAGAGCAATAAGTTTTTTACCATAGTGTTCAAAGCTATTTCCTCACGGAAGAATTACGCCGAACCGAGTTCTGGCGCCGCACCTGGGCGGAAACCGGACACGCTGTGCCTGTGTCCGAACGGCCAATTTACTACACTTGGGGCAATCTCTCCATATTTCAAGGCACCTGCAGCGCAGGCGTCTACCCGGTCACACATTACCACGATCAGCCGCCGCGAAATGCCCTGGCCACCAGGTACACCTCGCTCGAGCGGGCGCGCGAGGCCTTGGGTTTGCGCGTCAGCACTTTCTGGAATGAGTCTTTCGCCTGCGCAAACACCTGGTCAAAGCCCTCACCATGAAACAGTTTTGTGACGAAAGTACCGCCGGGTGCCAATACCTGCCGCGCCATATCCAGCGCCAGTTCCACCAGGTAAATGGCACGCGGCTGGTCCACTGCGTGCACGCCACTCATGTTGGGCGCCATATCCGAAATCACGAGATCCGCACGCTTTCCCTCCAGCGCGTCGAGAATCTGCTGAAACACCTCCTGCTCCGTGAAGTCGCCCTCGATGAACGTCACGCCCTCCAGATACTCCATGGGCAGGATGTCCGACGCGATCACCTTGCCGCTCGCGCCCACCAGCGCGCTCGCCACCTGCGACCAACCGCCCGGCGCACTGCCCAGGTCCAGCACTGTCATGCCGGGACGAATGAGCTTGTCCTTGTCCTGCAATTCCAGCAGCTTGTAGCAGGCGCGTGAGCGATAGCCCTCACGCTGGGCCTGTTGCACGTAGGGATCATCCCGATGCTCTTTGAGCCAGGCTTTACTGGACGATCGCTTCTTGGCCATGAGGAGTCACTGTATTTTCGGTTTCATGCGCGGGAGGCGTTGTGTAGAATGGCCCGCCCCGCGCTGGCCGGGCATTGTACCTTGGAATAGCGATGAGCAAGAAAGCAAATCAGGACAACAGGCAACTGCGCGCTATCGGCCACAAACTGAAACCGGTGGTTACTATCGCAGGCAAAGGCTTGACTGAAGGCGTCATCGCCGAGTTGGACCGGGCGCTGACCGATCACGAGTTGATCAAGGTGAAACTCGCAGTGGGTTCTCGCGAGGCGCGTGACGCGACTACACAGCAGATCAGCGCGCAACTCGGCGCCGAGCTGGTGCAGAGCATCGGCAACGTGATTCTCCTGCTGCGCCGCGCCCCCTCACCTGATCCACGCAAGTCCAATCTGATAAAACCGCTGTAATTTCCCGAGGCGGCGCGCTGCGGTACTTTTCACGCGTACACCGCCGCAACGAACACACCGCGTTTCCCGCCCCGTACAGATTCGCTATGATGAAACGCCCACCGTTTCGGACAGCGCATCATGGGAGATGTTCTCCAGTTCCCTTCACAGCAGGCCCAGGGCCTGGCCTATCTGGATCGCCAGTTGCGCGAACTGCTGACGGCCAAGGGTGCCGATGAACAACTGGTCGATTACGCCGCGAGGCAGCTCACCCGCATGTACGCGCAATTAAGCGCCTCAGAGCAGTACAGCTTTACGGTGGATTTGCCTGCACAGCTCAGCGCGCAAGAACGCGACAACCTGTATCGCCAGATCAACACCGGGCTGGAGGGGATGCGCAAGGAAAATCATGCGCTGCTGGTCGGCATGCTGGCGCAACTGGTGCTGGCACAGGTCAGGCTGTTCCAGCATGAGAGGCCGCAATAGCGGCCATGCCGCCTACGTGAGAGCAGTAGTCAGTTGATAGGCCAGAAGCGCAGCCGCATAGGCAAACAGGAAGTAACCCGCGAACATTTTCACGGCCAGCGCACGCGACCCACTCTCCTTGGCAAGGATCGCCAGCGTCGACACACATTGCAGCGCTATCGCGAAGAACACCAGCAACGCGATCCCGGAGCCCAGGGTCATGCCGCTGTTATGAATATGCTCGACCAGGGGCGCCATTTGCTCATCGGCGGACTCGATACCGAAGATCGTGCCCAGCGTGCCGACAAAGACTTCGCGTGCCAGGAATGAGCTCAATATCGCCACGCCGTAGCGCCAATCGAGGCCCAACGGCGCGAACAGCGGTTCAATCACATGGCCGAGGTAGCCGAGCCACGACGTGCCGAGGTCGGCGCCAAAATTGGGAAAATAGCCCAATATCCACACACCGACAGTGACCGCAAAAATGATCTTGCCGGCCTTGGTGACAAAGTGCTTTGAGCGGTTCCAGCACGTGCGCAACAGCGGCTTGAGGCTGGGCAGCCGGTAAGGCGGCAGCTCCAGCACAAAGGGCAGGTCGTTGTAGTGATCCTTGCTGGTGCGCGACACCAGCGCGGTGACCAGCAGGCCGCAGAACATGCCGAAAAAATAAATCGCAAACATCGCCAGCCCCTGCCAGCCCACCAGTCCCCCCAATGCCGTGGTCGCGGGAATAAACGCGGCGATCAGCAGCGTGTAAACCGGCAGCCGCGCGGAACAGGGCATCAGCGGTATCGCCATGTAGGTCAGCAGCCGCTTGCGCGGGGAGTCGATCGCGCGCGCGGCGTAGATGGCCGGAATGGCACAGGCCACACCGGACAGCATCGGGATAAAGCTCTTGCCAGTGAGCCCGAACAGGCGCAGCGGTTTGTGGCAGATCAACGCCGCGCGCGCCATGTAGCCGGAGTCTTCCAGCAACCCGATGACGAAGGTCAGGATAAATATCTGTGGGACAAACACCAGGAAGGCGCCGATGCCGCCGAACAGCGCGTCGGCGGTGAAATCCCTGGCGGTCTGGTTGCCAATCATCGGTATCACCCAATCGGCCACGGTGCTGAGCACAGTTTCCACCGCGTCCATCAGCGGCGCCGCCCAGGTAAAGATGGACTGGAACAGCAGGTACATGATGAAGAAAAACGCGACGCCGCCGGTGAATGAGTGCAGGAAAATGCCGTCGAGCCGCGTCTGGTTGCGGATCAGCACATCGCCACTGGCGCCGAATCGTTGCGCCAGCTGGTGCGCGGTGATGCGCAGTCGTTCATCGCTTGCAGGTTCGAGGGATTCCGTCGTGCCAGGCGCGGGCAGGCTGCGCTCGCCCTGTAGAGCCGTTACCACGGCCTCCAGGCCCTTGCCGGAACGGGCCGACACCGGCAGCACCGGCGCTTGCACCGCGACGGCCAGCTGCGCCACGTCGAGACTCAACTTGTGGGAATCCAGCACGTCAATCATGTTGGCCAACACAGTGACCGGTTTGTGATGCCGCGTGCACTCGCGAATCACCTGTAGCGTGAAATACAGGCTTTTCTCCAGCCGCGTGGCATCGATCACGCACAGCACATGGCTGACGTCCGGGTCTCGCAGCGAGCGCTCGAAGTAGTCAACCGCCACGCGCTCATCAGCCGAAATTGCCTGCAGTGAGTAGGTGCCCGGGAAATCAATCAATTCCCTGTCCGGCAGGTGCTGCAGGCGCCCGGTGCTGACATCGACGGTAATGCCCGGGAAGTTCGCCACCTTGTGGTGCAGGCCCGTCAGTCGGTTGAACAGCAGGCTTTTTCCCGAATTCGGGCTGCCCATCAACAACACCTTGCTCATGGCGTTATCCTCACCAGCACATGGGAGGCAACTTCATCGTCCAACGAGTACACCGTATTGCTGACGCGGTACACCTTGGGCGCTCCAAATGCGAGTGCATGCAGGCAGGAAACCGATTCGCCGGGATGAAAGCCGAATTCCATGAGGCGAATGCGATATTTGTCGTCCAGGGCGTGGTCGTAGCCCAATATTTCGCAGCGATCACCGGATTTCAGTGACCAGAGGTTGGTAGTCATGGCGATGCTTCTACTGTCAGCAAAACGCGATCATAATCCAAATGAGAATTACTTTCATTATTGGAATCAAAAATAATCGCGCGCCGCGTTTGCACTCGATACAGGCGTAGCTAGATGTGGTGCACCTGATCGATTTCGAATTCGATATCACCGCCGGGCGCCTTCACGATAACGACCTCGCCCTCTTCTTTGCCGATCAATGCGCGCGCAATCGGCGAGCCGACCGAGATCATGTTGCCCTTCACATCGGCTTCATCCTCACCGACGATGCGGTACCTGACGGTATCGCCCGTCTCCACATTGATCAGGTCGACGGTGGTGCCGAAGATCACCCTGCCTGTCTTGGGAATGGTCGTGATATCGATTACCTGGGCATTGGCGAGCTTGCCCTCGATTTCCATGATGCGACCTTCCGCAAAGCTCTGCTGCTCCCGCGCCGCGTGGTACTCCGCGTTCTCTTTCAGGTCGCCGTGCGCGCGCGCCTCGGCAATCGCCTCGACAATGCGCGGGCGCTCGACCTTGCGCAGTCGATCGAGTTCCTGGCGCAGCGCAGTTTCTCCGGCCAGCGTCATCGGAAACTTGGTCATGGTTTTATTCTCCTGTGCAAATCCTGCAAGCGTCGCACTGTCTTTTCACCCTTGAATTTCAGGCCCATGACGATCGCCTGCGCGGCGGTCAGGGTGGTTGTGTAAAACACCCTGTGAGCCTCGGCACTGGCGCGGATAGGGGCAGAATCCTCAATCGCTCGCCGGCCTTCGGTCGTGTTGATGATAAAGTCTGCCTCGTCATTCTTGATCATGTCGACAATATGCGGGCGACCTTCCAGCACCTTGTTGACGCGACGCACCTTCAGGCCCGCCTGCTCCAGTACTTGTGCAGTGCCGCCGGTCGCGACCAGCGAGAAACCCAGTTCGGCGAGATCGCGCGCCACCTGGACAATGCCCGGCTTGTCCACGTCGCGCACACTGATCAGGGCTGTGCCTTCGGATGGCGCACCACTGCCGACGGCCAGTTGTGCTTTGGAAAAGGCCTCGGCAAAGGTGTCGCCAGTGCCCATGACCTCGCCGGTGGATTTCATCTCCGGTCCGAGAATGGGATCGACTCCGGGAAACTTGTTGAACGGCAACACCGCTTCCTTGACACAGAAATAGGGCGGGATCAGTTCGCGGGTAAAGCCCTGCTCCGCCAGCGTTTGGCCCACCATGCAACGGGCGGCGACCTTGGCCAGCGACACACCGATGCATTTGGAGACAAACGGGACGGTGCGTGAGGCGCGCGGATTGACCTCGATCACGTAGATCTCATTATCCTGCCAGGCGAGCTGCACATTCATCAGCCCTTTGACCCCGAGCTCCAGCGCCATCTTTTTAACCTGCTCACGCATTTCATCCTGCAGCGCGGCGTCCAGGCTGTAGGGCGGCAGCGAGCAGGCGGAGTCACCGGAGTGCACGCCTGCCTGCTCGATATGTTGCATGATCGCGCCGATCACCACTTCCTCGCCATCACTCACCGCGTCGATATCCACCTCAATCGCCGCGCTCAGGAAACTGTCCAGCAACACCGGCGAATCGTGGGAAACCTGCACCGCGTCGCGCATGTAGCGCAGCAGATCCTCTTCCCGGTAGACGATTTCCATCGCGCGTCCACCGAGCACGTACGAAGGCCGCACCACCAGCGGGTAGCCGATAGCCCTGGCCGCCTCCAGCGCTTCGCCGACACTGCGCACGGTGGTATTGACCGGCTGCCGCAGACCCAGTTTCTGGATCATCTGCTGGAAGCGCTCGCGATCTTCCGCGCGGTCGATTGCATCCGGTGTCGTGCCGATGATGGGCACGCCCTGGGCTTCCAGCGCCCGCGCCAGTTTCAGCGGCGTCTGGCCGCCAAATTGCACGATCACGCCTTTCGGCTTTTCCAGGTGCACGATCTCCAGCACATCCTCCAGCGTCACCGGCTCAAAATAGAGGCGATCCGACGTGTCGTAATCGGTGGACACCGTCTCCGGATTGCAATTGACCATGATGGTCTCGTAACCGTCCTCACGCAGCGCCAGCGCGGCGTGGACGCAGCAGTAATCGAACTCGATGCCCTGGCCGATACGGTTGGGTCCGCCGCCCAGCACCAGGATTTTGTCGCGACCGGTGGGCGCGGCCTCGCACTCCTCCTCGTAGGTGGAATACATATAAGCGGTCGCGGAGGCAAACTCGGCGGCGCAGGTATCCACGCGCTTGTACACCGGGCGTATGCCCAGTTGCTGGCGATGCTCGCGCACCTGTGTTTCGGTTGCGGCCAACAACACCGCGAGGCGCTCATCGGCAAAGCCCTTGCGCTTGAGCGCGAACATCCGGGCGTGATCGATCTCTTCCAGCCGTACCGTTTTCAGTTTGTCCTCGGTGGCGATCAGGTCCTGTATCTGCACCAGGAACCACGGGTCCACGCCGGAGTACTGGTACACCTCGTCGACACTCATCCCAGCGCGGAACGCATCGCCGATGTACCAGATGCGATCCGGGCCGGGATTGGTCAACTCCGCCACCAACACATCGCGCAGTTCGGGGTCGTCCACGTCGATCTGGTGCTCAAAGCCAGCGGAGCCCACTTCGAGGCCGCGCAACGCCTTTTGCAGCGACTCCTGGAAGGTGCGGCCAATGGCCATCACTTCACCCACGGACTTCATCTGCGTGGTGAGGCGCGTGTCGGCGCCGTTGAATTTTTCGAACGCGAAGCGCGGAATCTTGGTCACAACGTAATCGATGGACGGTTCGAACGAGGCCGGGGTCGCGCCGCCGGTGATGTCGTTCTGCAACTCGTCCAGCGTGTACCCGATGGCCAGCTTCGCCGCCACTTTGGCGATCGGGAAACCGGTCGCCTTGGACGCCAGCGCCGAGGAGCGCGAGACGCGGGGATTCATTTCGATGATCACCATGCGACCGGTCTTCGGATCCTGCCCGAACTGCACGTTGGAGCCGCCCGTTTCCACACCGATTTCACGCAACACCGCCAGCGAGGCGTTGCGCATGATCTGGTATTCCTTGTCGGTGAGGGTCTGCGCTGGCGCTACCGTGATGGAATCACCGGTGTGCACGCCCATCGCGTCAAAGTTCTCGATGGAGCAGACGATGATGCAGTTGTCCTTCTTGTCGCGGACCACCTCCATCTCAAATTCTTTCCAGCCGATCAGCGACTCGTCGATCAACAGCTCGTTGGTCGGCGACAGATCCAGGCCGCGCCGGCAGATCGTTTCGAAATTCCGTGCGGTTGTAAGCGATACCGCCGCCGGAGCCGCCCATCGTAAACGAGGGCCGGATGATGCAGGGAAAGCCGATGGAATCCTGCACCTGGAAGGCTTCTTCGAGGCTGTGCGCGAGCGCTGAGCGGGGCGTTGCGAGGCCGATGCGCTTCATCGCCTTGTCGAACAACTGGCGATCCTCGGCCTTGTCGATGGCTTCCTCGGACGCGCCGATCAGTTCCACGCCGAACTTGTCGAGCACGCCTTCCCGCGCCAGGTCGAGCGCGCAGTTGAGCGCTGTCTGGCCGCCCATGGTCGGCAGCAGCGCGTCGGGTCTTTCCACCTCGATGATGCGCGCGACGGTCCGCCACTCGATGGGCTCGATATAGGTGGCATCCGCCATCGCCGGGTCGGTCATGATGGTGGCCGGATTGGAGTTCACCAGGATGACCCGGTAACCCTCTTCTCGCAACGCTTTGCAGGCCTGGGCACCGGAGTAGTCGAATTCGCAGGCCTGGCCGATAACGATAGGGCCGGCGCCGAGGATCAGGATGCTTTTGAGGTCAGTACGCTTCGGCATAGTGGCTTACTTCTTCCGGGCCCGTGCGGTGATCAAATCGATAAAATGCTGGAACAGCGGCGAGGCATCATGCGGGCCGGGACTGGCCTCCGGGTGCCCCTGGAAACTGAACGCCGCCTTGTCCGTGCGATGGATACCCTGCAGGCTGCCATCGAACAGGGACTTGTGGGTCACGCGCAGCGTGTCCGACAAACTCGCCTCATCCACCGCGAAACCGTGATTCTGGCTGGTGATCAACACCGTGCCGTCGCCTAAGTTCTGCACCGGGTGGTTGGCGCCGTGATGGCCGAATTTCATTTTCAGCGTTCTGGCGCCACTCGCCAGCCCCAGCAACTGGTGGCCGAGGCAGATGCCGAATATCGGAATGTCCGTCTCGAGAAAGGTCTTGATGGCGGCGATCGCGTAGTCGCAGGGCTCCGGGTCGCCCGGGCCGTTCGACAGAAAGATGCCATCCGGCTGCAGGGCCAGCACGTCAGCCGCCGGTGTCTGCGCGGGCACCACCGTGATGCGGCAGCCCAGGTCAACCAGCATGCGCAGGATATTGCGCTTGACGCCGAAATCGTAGGCCACGACATGCCAGAGCAGCTCGGACGCGGGTCGCTCGCGATGCCCCACGCCCAGCACCCAACTGCCTTCACGCCACTCGTAACGGCTTGCCGCGCTGACCTCCTTGGCCAGGTCCATGCCCTTGAGGCCGGCAAACGCCCGTGCGTTTTCCAGTGCCAGCGCAGCATCCACCGACTCGCCTGCCATCAGGCAACCATTCAGGGCGCCCTTGTCGCGCAGGATGCGGGTCAGTCGGCGGGTGTCGATTTCAGCGATAGCGACAATATTGTGGCGCTGCAAATACTCGGACAGACCCTGCTGGTTGCGGTAGTTGCTGGCCATTAGCGGCAGGTCGCGGATCACCAGGCCTGCGGCCCAGATCGCGCCCGACTCCTCGTCCTCGGTATTGGTGCCGGTATTGCCGATGTGGGGGTAGGTCAGCGTGACAATCTGGCGTGCGTAGGAGGGGTCGGTCAGGATTTCCTGGTAGCCGCTCATCGCGGTATTGAACACCACCTCGCCCACCGAGGTACCCATGGCACCAATCGCCACGCCGTTGAAAATACTGCCGTCTTCAAGGGCTAATATGGCCGGAATGGACAAGACAACCTCCGTCGATCAATGACTTAAACGCCAATCGCGCGCTCGCAAAAAAAGCGAGATGGGGAACCGCATCTCGCTTTGACATGAATACAGCTCAGGTTATTCACGGGGCACACTGCAACCCGGTGCGCGGGGCGGGTGTGTGTAATATGGCGAGGCATTGTAGGGGAAGGGTTTGGGAGTGTCCACACTCGCGCGGAACACTCGCGCGAAAAGTCCGGCTAAAGCAGTTGCTTTAAGGAAAAAAGTGCCTATGATGAGCCTCCCCTTCAGCCAGTGGAGCGCTTTCATGGCGTATGTACAAGGCAAAATCGCCGTTATCACCGGTGCGGCCTCGGGAATCCGGCGCGCGCTGGCGTTGCAACTGAACCGCGACGGCTGCGAACTCTTTCTCAGTGATATCAATGAAGGCGGCCTGAGCGAAACCGTCAGCCTGTTAACGCGCAAGGACATCCCCGCCGTCAGCCAGGTGCTGGACGTGGCCAGTAAAGAAGCGGTGCATGCCTGGGCTGACCGCATCGCTGCCAGCAAGGGCCACGTGGATATCGTGATCAATAACGCCGGCGTCGCGCTGCTGGCCACCGTCGAGGAATGCGATTACGCCAACCTTGAATGGCTGATGGGCATCAACTTCTGGGGCGTGGTGTACGGTACGCAAGCCTTCCTGCCGCTGTTGCGCAAGTCGCGCCAGGGGCATCTGGTGAACCTGTCTTCGGTCTTTGGCCTGATCGCCGTGCCGACCCAGTCGGCTTACAACGCCGCGAAATTCGCGGTGCGCGGCTATACCGAGGCGCTGCGCCAGGAAATGGCGGGGACGAACGTGCATGTCTGCTGCGTCCACCCCGGCGGCATCAAAACCAATATCGCGCGCGTCGCGCGTGGCGGCAACCAGACGCTGACGCCCGAGGAGCGCGGCCAGGAGTTCGAACGACTCGCCAAAACCAGCCCGGAAGTCGCAGCGCAAAAAATCATCACGGCGATCGAGAAGCGCAAGCCGCGCCTTCTGATTGGGCCGGATGCGGTAATCATCTCGTTGATGTGCCGCCTGTTTCCGGTCAGTTACACGCGCTTTATTCCGCGGCTGGACAAAGCGGACCATCTGACCAGCAAATGACGGCGCCTGCCCGCACCACTCGCGCCCGCACCACCGTCGATAAAGGCGCCGACACCCGCGAGCGCCTGCTGCTGACCGCGCTGCACCTGTACGCCACCGAAGGCCTGCACGCCGTGTCGCTGCGTCGCATCAGTACCGAGGCCGGCTCGAAGAACTCGGCGGCGATGCACTACCATTTCCAGAACAAGCTCGGCGTGGTGCAGGCGCTGGTGGAGTTGATCGCCCGCGAGCTGCGGCGCATCGCAAGTAGCTTGCGGGTCGAGCAATCCACTGCGCGTTCACTGCGCGGCGCCTGTCGCGATACCCTGCGCCCACTGGTGCAGCTGCCGACAAGACAACCCTGGGGCGCCGACGGCGTGCGGTTCCTGTCGCGCCTGGTGAGCGAGCACGACGAGGAGATCGCCGCGCTGGTCAACGCCATGTTCGCGCCGTTCTGGCAGCGCGTGGATCGCGCGCTGCAAGCACAACTGCCCGACTTGCCGGCGCCGGTGCGTCGCCTGCGCATCATGTTCATGAGCAGCAATGTGCTGCACGGCGTGGCGGAAGTCGGCTGGCTCACGCACACACCGCTGGGCGACCTGAGTGATTTCGATGATGACGCCTTGCTTGACCACCTGGTGGACTACCTGATTGGCGGACTGCAGGCGCCGTGCCTCACCGCCGTGAATTCATAACCCGAAACCTCAGACCCGAAACCCAAGACCCGAAACTTGAGAGAGAAGACAATGACCGATACCTCCCCCGACCTGTTATTCGACCTGACCCTGACGGATGAGCAGCGCATGAATCGCGAGAGCATGCAGCGCTTCGCTGCCGCGGAAATCCGCACGCAGGCCAAAACCCGTGGATGAAGGCGCCGCCGTGGCGCGGGATTTTTTATCCTAAAACCGCCGAGTTGGGATTGACCCTGCTGCCCATCCCGGAGGCGCTCGGAGGCGCGGGCGTCGAGCGCTCGCCCACCTCGAATGCGCTGATCTTCGAGGATCTCGCGCACGGCGACATGGCGCTCACGCTGGGCGCCATCAGCCCGATGGCCTTCGTCAACACGCTGCTGGACCAGGGTTCGGATGCGCAGCGCGAGCACTTCCTGCCGCGCTTCTGCACGGGCGAATTCGTTGCTGCCACCACCGCATTGCTGGAACCGCGCGCCACCTTCGAGCCCACGGCGCCCGCCACCACGGCGACCGCGACGGGCGACGGCTATACCCTCTCCGGCAGCAAGAGCATGGTGCCGCTGGGCATGGACGCTGAACTGATACTGGTCATCGCGCGCCTGGCCGACGGCGGGCACGCTGCCTTCATTGTCGAGGGCACACCCGAGGGCATGACGCGCACGGAAGAATCCAACATGGGGCTGCGCGGCGCCCAATTGGCAACGCTAACGTTCGACAACGTGCAACTGCCAGCCAGTGCATTGCTCGGCGGCAAGCCTTTCGACCTGCAACGCTTTATCGACCTGAGCCGCATCGGCATCTGCACACTCGCTGTCGGCACCTGCCAGGCGGTACTGGATTACGTGACGCCCTACGTCAATGAGCGCGTGGCGTTTGGCGAGCCCATCAGCAACCGCCAATCCGTCGCGTTCATGGTGGCCGACATCGCCATCGAACTGGAAGCCATGCGCCTGGTGACCTGGCGCGCCGCCTCGCGCGCGGAACAGGGGCTGGATTTTCACGAGCAGGCGTATCTCGCCAAACTGTTCTGCGCCGAACACGCGATGAAAATCGGCACCGACGGCGTGCAACTGCTCGGGGGCCACGGCTTCTGCCGCGAGCATCCAGTAGAACTGTGGTACCGCAACCTGCGCGCGATCGACACGCTGGAAGGCATCGCCAGCGTCTGAGGTCTGAAGTCCAGGTCTTGGCCCCGACATTCATATTGAGGAGTACACACAATGATCAATCTTGAACTTGCAAAGAAACACCAGGAAACCTTCGGCCAGGTGATGATGCTGGCTGAACACATGATGCGCCCCTACTCGCGCAAATACGACAAGGAGGAGCACACCTACCCGAAGGAAATGGAAGAGGTCGCCAAACTGATCGGCGGCGCGCGCTCCGCAGCGACGGGCGGTTCCCGCGAACCCATTCCGCCGGGCACCGTGGTCAACGGCGGCAACATGGGTGCCGTCGTTGGCTTGTTCGGCCTGTGCTGGGGTGATGTGGGATTGTTCCTCGGCATGCCCGGCAGCGGCCTCGGCAACGCGGCGATCACTGCGGTGGGCACCCCCGAGCAGGTGAAGAAATACGGTGGCAGCTATGCGGCCATGTGTATCACCGAACCCGGCACCGGCTCCGATTCAGCCAACATCAGCACCACTGCCGTGCTCGACGGCGACGAGTGGGTGCTCAACGGTGAAAAAATCTATGTCACCGATGGCGACCGCTGCGACACCCTGGTGGTGTGGGCGACGCTGGACAAATCGCTGGGCAAGGCGGCGATCAAATCCTTTATCGTGGAGAAGGGCACCCCCGGCTGCGAGGTCACCCGCCTGGAGCACAAGTTGGGCATACGCGCCTCCGACACCGCCGCGATCAGCTTCAATGACTGCCGCATACCGAAAGACAACATCCTGGGCAGCGCGGAAGTAGCCACCGACGCTGAGGGCCGCAAGAAGGCGTTTGGCGGTGTGATGCAAACCTTCGACAACACCCGTCCGCCGGTTGCAGCGATGGCAATCGGTGTATCGCGCGCCGCGCTGGACATGTCGCGCGAACTGTTGAAAGCAGAAGGCGTGGAGCTGAAGTTCGATAAGAAGCCCTGCAACCTCAGCGCCGTGGAAGCGGAGCTGTGCCAGCTGGAGGCCGAATGGAACGCGGCCCGACTTCTGGTACTGAAAGCCGCGTGGATGGCCGACAACAAGACGCCCAACTCGATGGAAGCGTCGATGTGCAAGGCCAAGGCCGGGCGCGTCGGCAACCACATCACGCTGCGCTGCGTGGCGCTGTGCCAGAGCCTGGGCTACAGCGAGACGTACCTGCTGGAGAAATTTGCGCGTGACTCCAAGATCCTCGATATCTTCGAGGGTACGCAGCAGATCCAGCAGCTGATCGTGGCGCGCAGGGTGCTGGGGAAATCCTCCTCTGACCTCAAGTAGCCCAATGCGGTGAACACGGCTGCAGCGGGGCAACTGACACGCCGGCAATTGACCGTGCTGATCCTGGCCCTGATGGCCACCGGCATGGGTCAGTCGCTGGTGTTTGCCATCCCTCGCCCCACTGGGGAGGGAGGTGCACCTGCGCGAGTTGCAGATCACGTCCATCATCGCGATCTCCGCACTGATTCTTCGGCCTCGCGGCCCCGCGCTGGGGCCGCCTCAGCGATCGCGTCGGTCGCAAACCCATCATCATCACCGGACTGGTGGGCTACAGCGTCGGCACGGTGTGCTTTTCCAGTGTCTTTTACGGCGGCCTGGCCGGTTTGCTCAGCGGCACTGCACTTTATGCCGTGTTGCTGATCACACGCTGCAGCCAGTCGATCGTGATGTCCGCCACCGGGCCAGCCAGCATGGCCTACGCCGCCGATCACAGCAGCCGCGAGCAGCGCACCAAAACCATGGCGCGACTCGGCACGGCCAACAGCATGGGCACGATCCTCGGGCCCGCGGTCAGCGGCGTGCTGGCCACGTTCGGCCTGTTGGCGCCGCTGTATTTCGCCGCCGGTTTGGCGGCCGTCGCTGCGGTGGTGGTGTGGCGCCAGTTACCCGTCACACCCGCCGCCCAACTCACTCCTCGCAAGATCGCGGTGAAGCTGCGTTACGCCGATCCCCGCATTGCGTTATTCCTGTTCACCGCCGTGGGCTTGTTCATCGGTTTCTCCGCGATACAACAGACCCTGGGCTTCCAGTTGCAGGACAAGCTGCACCTGAGTGGCATCGAAACCGCGCAGATGACCGGCGCCGCGATGCTGGTCTCCGCCGTCTTTACCTTCGTCATCCAGGTCACCGTGATGCAGCGCGTGCAACTGCGGCCCATGCAATTTATCCGCATCGGCCTCGCCTCGATGCTGCTGGGAGCCATCGTGGTATCCGCTTTCGAGACGTTTGCCGTGCTGGCCATCGGCATGGCGTTTCTCGGCACCGGGATGGCGCTGTGCATGCCCTCCGTGTCAGCCGGCGCGTCGCTGGCTGTGACGCCCGAGGAACAGGGCGGCGCGGCGGGCCTGGTCAGTTCCTGCCCCGCTATCGGCTTCGTCATCGGGCCCATTTAGATCCGCAGCGCCTGGGTGCGATTGCCGCTGACGCTGTAACGCGCGCACAGGTCTGCGGCGGGATTGTCGTCGCAGCCGGAGGCGACGGCACCATCAACGCCGTGGCGCAGGCGGTCCTCGGCAGCGGCTGTGCCTTTGGCGTACTGCCGCAGGGCACGTTCAATTATTTCAGTCGCACCCACAATATCCCGTTCGACACGGCGCGGGCGCTGCAGGTGTTGTTGCAAGAAGCACCACAGGATGTGCAGGTGGGCTTGGTCAATGACCGCGTGTTCCTCGTCAACGCCAGCCTGGGACTGTATCCGAAACTGCTGGAGGAGCGCGAAAACTGGAAGCATCACCTCGGCCGCAACCGGGTCGTCGCCTTCGCCTCCGCATTTGCAACGTTGATGGGCGGCTATCGTAGCCTGCGCCTGCATATCGCGGCGCAGGGCACGCCGCGCAAGTTGCGCACGCCGACGCTGTTCGTCGGCAACAATGCATTGCAGATGAAGCAGCTGGGATTTTCGCTGGCACAGGACATCGAAAACGGTGAACTGGCCGCGATCGTGCTAAAGCCTGTGCGGCGCCTGGCGATGCTGGGCCTGCTGCTGCGCGGCGCGCTGGGCCAACTTGGCAGTTCAGAGCGCGTCCTCAGCTTTCCATTTCGAAACCTTGTGGTGAACCCGGCATGGCCCTTGCGCACCCGGCGTATCAAGGTGGCTACCGATGGCGAAATCACCTGGCTGCAAATGCCGCTCGAGTTTCGCGTGGCGCCGCAGCCGTTGCACCTGATTCGACCTGCGAGCCCGGCCCCGGCGAGACAATCTGCATGACACTCGTGCTGCAGGTATCGGACCCGCACTTCGGCACCGAACGCGCACCGGTCGCGGCCGCACTGCGCCTATTGGTGCAACAACAGCTACCGGACCTGTTGCTGTTGTCGGGCGATATCACCCAGCGCGCGACGCGCGCGCAATTCACCGCGGCGCGCGCCTTCATCGACAGCCTGCAGGTGCCGCAGGTGCTGTCGATTCCCGGCAACCACGACATTCCGCTGGTAAACCTGGCGGCGCGCCTGTGCCGTCCGTACGCACGGTATCGCGCGGCGTTCGGGACTGCGTTGGAGGGCGAATACGAAAACGCGGATGTACTGGTGCTGGCACTGAACAGCACCCGCCGCTACCGCCATATCGACGGTGAACTGAGCGCCGGGCAGATAGAACGCGTGGCGGCACGCCTGCGGCAGGCAAAATCAAATTGCTGGCGCATCGTCGTCACGCACCAGCCACTGGCGGTGTCGCGCAGTGAGGACGCCAAGGACCTGCTGCACGGCCGCGAGCAAGCGCTGCACAGCTGGGCTGCGGCGGGCGCTGACGTGGTGATGGGCGGCCACATCCACCTGCCCTATGTGCTGGCAATGCACCAGCTGATGCCAGCCCTGCCCGCTCCGTTGTGGGTAGTGCAGGCAGGTACGGCTTTGAGTAGCAGGGTGCGCATCGGCGCGCCCAATTCCGTGAACCTGTTGCGTATCGCAGCGGCGGCGAGCACGCCGCGAACGCTGCACGTCGAGCGCTGGGACTACAACGACACCGGCAATCGCTTTGAATGCGTGTGCATCAATCAGCTGCTGCCCCCGCCCGCGCGATAATGCGGCGACGCGCGGGATGAGACAAAACAGGGACTAGCAGGACAGCACTGCCACCTACTCCGTCGGGTATACCTGCATCCAGTAGAAATCCACCAGCTTGCCCAACTGGTTGCGCTGCTCGCTTGCGAGCTTGTGCTTATTTGCCAATAGCAGGCCGACGACACAGAGCGTCTGCAGCGGCTCGTCCATCTCGGCCATGGCCAGATCCATCTGGCGATAGACCGGTTTGCCATCCCAGCTCGCTGCGGTAAAACGCGCGTCCCCCAACTCAACCAGGCGGAAACGCTCGGGGTGTGCGAGCGCCATGTCGACTTCCGGCGAGTGCTCCCGCGGACGGTGCACCATCATCACGGCATCGACCTCAGGGTTGTCCGAATCCATTGTTTCCATCGCGGCAAGCGTATCGCCGTAAACCACGTTGGCCTGGCCCAACTCCGGCACCTGGCTCGCCATGTAATCAAAGGTCACCGCGATACCACTGCTCGCACTGGGAATCCCGAGGCGCAGGTTTTTGGCCGCGCGCAAGTCGTCATCGGTACGAATGCTGCCGTCGGCGCTGGTGACGATGAACACGCACTCCGGCCCGATATTCTCCAACACGACAAGGTTTTCGATCACCCGGGGATTCTTGTTCAGGTAAAGCTGCACCGCGTCGGCCTGCGCAAAGCCCAGGTTGACAGGACTCGTCTCGTCCAGCAGCCGGTCCAGGTTGTCCAGCGAACCGGTGCTGGGCAGGTTTTCCACGCCCAGTCCAATCTCCTTCGCGGCGACTGCTTGCAGGCGAGCGCCGGCGTTCCAGTACCCGCCACCCTCCACGCCCGAGCTGAGGACAACAGCGGTCGCGTTGCGGCGGCGTTTTCTTCAGACGTGGACAGAGGCGCGACAAATCCCAGACAGAACATCAGCAAGGCGCGAGGAAACACAGGGCTCATAGTTGGTTCCAGATTATCTATTGCAATTTTTTAACCCAGACTATCAGCGCTTGCTGCCAAGGAAAAGCAGAGAATCACCAGCTGCCCAAGTCGAGCACAATCTCCGCGCTTACTGTCTCTTCAGTTCCTCGATTTTCTCGCGCAGTTTTTCCGCGTCGGCGGTAAGACTGGAATACAGGCGGATGTTGCCATTGCGCTGCGCCTGGAACGCCCTTGTGACCAGAATGTCACGTTCTTTCTCCCACTTCTTCAATGGGGATTTCTTGAATAGTCCAAACACTGTCCTGCCCCTCTTCTTCCAGCAATCTGAAATGACTCCACACGGGTACGCAGTGGCGCGCCGACAGGATCAAATTTTTCTCCACCCGCGCGAATGGCGCGACACGTTCGCAAAGTATGTCGCCGCGCTGTTGCCGATCAGGCCAGGTCCGCTCAATGACTCACGTCGATGATCCAATCGAGAAAAGCCTGCGTACTCGGTTACAGGGAGCCCTGGATGCAGTCTTCCCCTGCTTGCTCGCTCCCGTTTTCACCCATCCACACCCTTGTCCCGCGGCATCCGCCGCGGGTTTTTTCGCCCATAAAAAGCGGTGCGGATGGTGGGTGACCTGTTTCGCGGCGAGATCGCGTTACCAAGACGCGGCACAACACTACGGAGTCTACGCATGAACCAATCCGTCAATTCTGAAGCCCTGCGGACCATGGACGCCGGCGCCGCCATGCAGGAGCGGGTGCAGGCCCTGCAACCATTGCTTCGCGCCAATGCGGACAGGGCGCGCAGTGAGCGGCGCGTGCCGATAGAGAATATTCAGGCGCTGCAGGAGGCGGGATTTTTCCTGGCGCTGCAACCGGCGCGCTGGGGCGGCTATGAACTCGATCCACAGGATTTCTTTCGCATGCAGATCGCGATCGCCGAGTGCTGCATGTCCACGGCGTGGGCCAGCGGCATCGTGGCGGTCCACGCCTTCCAGATCGCGCTGATGGACCCGCAAGCCCAGCAGGATGTCTGGGGCGATGACATACACACCAGGGTGTCCTCCGCCTACGCGCCCATGGGCAAGGTCGAGCCGGTGAACGGCGGATATCGGTTTAGCGGTCGCTGGAGCTGGAGCAGCGGCTGCGATCACTGCAGTTGGGCATTGCTGGGTGGCATTCTCCCCGATGGCACCTATCGGACATTTTTGCTGCCACGCAGCGATTACCGCATCGAGGACACCTGGTATTCCATGGGATTGCAGGGCACCGGTTCCAACGACATCGTGGTGGAGGACGCGTTTGTTCCTGACTACCGCATCCACAAGCAATCCGACGGTTTCGCGGGCACCAATCCCGGCGTAACCCAGGACAGCGCGGCGCTCTACCAGTTGCCCTGGGCCCAGCTGTTTATCCGCGTGGTCTCCACGCCCGCTATCGGCGCCGCCAGGGACGCGCTCGCGCTGTATACCGCGCTGGTCAAAGGCAAGGCCAGCGGCGATGCCACCAAGCTGGCCCAGGACAGCGGCACCCAGATGCGCATTGCCGCCGCCCGCAACACCATCGAGGAAATGACCACGGTACTGCTGGCTAATTTCGACGCGATGATGGCCTGCCTGCGCGCCGCCGAGACCATCAGCCTGGAGGATCGCATCCTGTACCGCTACCAGGCAGCGCTGGTCATCGAGAAATCCATTGAGGTAGTCGATTCGCTGTTCTCGTCAGCAGGCGGCTCCTCGGTATTCCAGGGGAGCGCCATCCAGCAGCGCTTCCTCGACATCCACACGGCGCGGGCGCACGTGGCCAACAACCCTACGGCGTTCGCGCGCAATCTTGGCGCGGTCGCGCTGGGCGCGGAGAATTCAGATTTCTTCGTCTGATGATGTTCCTGATCGTGGTGTCCCGCGTTGGACAGTGATCCATAACTGATATTGCAGCGTATATACAGGTAATTCAGTTATACACACCTTAGGAGAGAATTTATGATCGAACGCAACCTTGGCAATATTGAGCGCGTGGTGAGACTGTTTTTGGGCATCGCCTTCGCAGCGTGGGCATTCCTGCAGCCGACAATGAACATCATAGAGTGGTTCGTTGTTGGCATTTCGCTCGCACTGATCCTCAATGGCATTTTCTCGCGTTGCTATGTCTGGTACATGCTGGACATAAACAGCCTGGAAACACGTCGGGAAACACCCTCCACTACCATCTGCTAGAAGCGCACACCGCAGCCCCTGGCTGCATCAACGCTCGCAGTCTGCAGGTGCTCGTGTGATGCGCATGTACGGGCGATTCCTCGCATGCTGCGGCTCTTCCTCGCGGTGCAACTCCACCGCCAGCGCCACATGTGCAAAGCTGAGCACCAGCTTCATCAACCGCTGTTCGCTCTCATCCCACCCGTTCAGCGGCCTGGCATCAAGCCAGGCTAACGCCTGCGGCACCAGGTCGACAGCCGCGTTGTAGAACGCGGCACGACCGGCTTCATCGCTGATGTCGCGGCAGTGGGCGCGTGCGGCCGCCGTGTCGGCAGCCCAGAATTCCACGAACGGCGCCAGCGCTGCAAAGTCGGCGGGCAGTAATCGCTCTGTAGCGTTCATTGCTGTGCTCCTCCGGCAGCGAGTTCCGCTTGATAGGCCTTCACTTTCGCGTCGACGTGATGCATGAGGTGGCGCAGCAGTACCTCCTGCGACTGCAGGTGAATGTGCTTGAGTGCACCGCTGTTCAGGCCTCGTTGCCCGGCTTCAATGACAGCGCGATCCTCGGCGTGGACGTCGCGCGCCATGGCCATTGAGAACTCTCGACCAAAGCGTTCGCTCGCGTTCATGTCGTCACCCACCCAATAAATGCGGATCACGCCGCGCGATTTGCGCGCGCTGATCGGCATCACGTAATGCGTGAAGTGCTGCGTCGGCGTACCGATCAGGAAGAAGTTGGGGAACAGTGCGTAGTAATCGCGCGCATGCGCGGCATTCATCATGCCGCGCTGCATCAATGCGGGCACCAGCTTGCCGAATGCCAGCTTCTGCGTGGCACTGAGCTGCGGCGCGGGATTGGTCCAGATTTTCTGCGTGCGATGTTCGCCGTGGAAGCCATATTTTTCCGGATAACCAAACTGATTTTCCGGCCCCACTGCGCCGCCGCCACCGGAGCGGGCGTGGATGAAGCGCAGGTGGTAGTTTTCCTGGAAGTTGTCGTAGGTGATCTTCCAGTTGCCGTCAATCTCGTAGACATACTCGGAGTAGGTCGTGGCGCTGGCGACCGGTTGTGTCTCCAGCTGTTCACCCAGCACGCCAAGGTACTCGCGCAGGCTCTGACGCGGTGACGGATCGAGATTGACGAAGATCAACCCCGCGCAAACCGCCACGGAAACCCTGTTCAAGCCCAGTTCCTTTTTCTCGACATAGAAGCGCTCCAGATCCGGTGCGCCGCGCAGATCGCCGTTACTGTTGAACGTCCAGCCATGGTAGGGACAGGTGAAGCTGGCGCGCTTGCCGCAGGCCTCCTGCGTGAGTTGCGTGCCGCGATGCGTGCAGACGTTGTGAAAGGCGCCCAGGTTGCCGTCGTTGTCACGTGTGATGAGGATCGACGCATTGGCAAAATCAAACTGCCGGACAATGAAACTGCCCGGCTCGGGCAGTTCACAGCCATGCCCGATGTTCAGCCAGGTGCGCTTGAAGATCGCTTCGCATTCGAGCGCGAAATAATCGTCCCGGTAATAGGGGCCTGCCGGAAGCGGCCCTGTTCCGAGCGCCAATGCCTCCTCGGTTTCCGACATCTGGTATTGATGCTGCGCGCTCATCCCCGCCTCCCCGTGTCAATCGTGTGTTACCGCCTTTTATACGACAGGCATGTCGTAATTTCAACACAGGTGTTGTAAAAATAGCGCGTGCTGCCGACAATGCAGACCACACCAACCAGACTAACGAGGCAAGGCCACAGATATGCCGAACAGCACCGCATCCGCCGTCGAACGCCCTGAACAGCGACGCAACAAGGGGTTTGAGGATACGCACCAGCAGATGATTGAAACCGCCGTCCGGCTCATTTCGGCGAAGGGCGTCGATTCGCTGTCGATCGCCGCCATCGCGCGCGCGATGAACATAAACCGCACCACTGTCTACTACCACTTCGACAGCCGCGACGCGTTGCTGGAAGCCGTGAAACACTGGTCCGCGGAGCAGCTTGCCAGGGGACTGGCTGTCGCGCTGCCGCAGCAGGAACGCATGGATTTCGTCACGCGCTTCGTGCTCGAGAATCCGGCGCTCATCAAGCTCTGGATTGACGACTTCATCGCGCCAGGCGACATACGTACCCGCTACCCGCTGTGGGACGCGCTGGTGGAAGGCATGGCCGCAACCTTCGCCGCCCGCCCGCCTGAAGAACCCGTGGATGCCGAAATCTACTGCGTCATGTTGCTGACCAGCGCAATCATCGGACCGCGAGTGTTCATCAACAGCGTCGATCCCGCCAGCGACATCGATACCGTGGTGCAACGTTTCCGGCAGGAGCAGCAGCGCATGCTGCGGCACGACGCGCTGTTCAGGGAACGGTAACCTGCAGCCGCTGCAACGCCGTGCGCAGTGCTTGCGGGATGGGCACCGAACGATTCTGCGCACGCTCCACGAACACATGCACGAAGTGCCCGTGCGCGACGGCCTCCTGCTCGCCGTCCCTGAAGATCGCGATGCCGTACTGCACTGAACTGTTGCCCAGGCGGTCCACGCGCAAGCCCGCGTCGATCGCTTCGGGGTAGGTGATGGGGGCGTGGTACTCGCAGCCGGAGCTCACCACGTAGCCGACGATGCTGCCATCGCCGATGTCCAGACCGCCCTCTTCAATCAGGTAGCGGTTGGCGGCGGTATCGAAGTAGGAGTAATACATCACGTTGTTCACGTGGCCGTAAATGTCGTTGTCGGACCAGCGCGTGGTGATGGGATAAAACACCTTGTAGTCGGCGCGCGTGGGACGCGCGGGCTTGTTCATGCCGCCGCTCCGTAGGCCGCCTGGTAAATTGCCAGCGCATCCTCGTAGGCGACCTCGCGCGGATTGTTCACCAACAGTCGCTGTTGCAACATCGCATCGCTGGCCAGCATCGGAAGGTCACTAGCCCTGACACCCGCCTGCTGCAGGGTAGCGGGCAGCGCGACATCGTCGATCAATTGCCGCAGCGCGGCGATCAGCGCGCTGGTTTTCGCCTCGTCACTACCGGCAACCGGTGCACCTGTCACCACCTCGGCGAGTTCCGCGTACAAAGTGCTCGCCTGCGGCGCGTTAAACGCCAGCACGGCCGGCAACACCAGCGAGTTACTCAGGCCGTGCGGGATGTGGTAGTGGCCGCCCAGTGGATAGGCCAGCGCGTGCACCGCCGCAACAGGCGCGTTGGCAAACGCCTGTCCCGCGAGGCAGGCGCCGAGCAGCATGTTGGCGCGCGCCCGCTGATCGGAGCCGTTGTGGACTGCCGTGCGAATATTGCGCGACAGCAACTGCAACGCGTTGAGGGCGAGATTGTCGGACAGCGGATTCTTCTTGTGCCGTGACGTGTAAGCCTCGATCGCATGGACCATCGCATCCACGCCGGTCATCGCGGTCACCTTAGGCGGCAAGCCCAGCGTGAGCGCGGCATCGAGTACCGCGACATCCGGCAACAAAACCTGCGAGGATACGCCCGCCTTGGTGGTCTCGCCCGTAGTGATGACCGCGACCGGCGTGACTTCCGACCCGGTACCGGCCGTGGTGGGCACCAGGATCAACGGCAGGCGGCCGCCGCTGACCAGGCCGACGCCATACATCTCCGGCAGGGCCTGTGAGCCGCCCAGCAACACGGCCACCACCTTCGCCACGTCCATGGAACTGCCGCCGCCGACGGCGATGACGCCATCAACGCCGCCGCTGCGCGCCAGTTCCGTCGCCGCATATACCGTGGCTTCCGGCGGGTCTTCGCGCACCTGGTCAAACACCAGGGATTGCAGCCCCGCTTGTTCCAGCGCTGCCAATACCGGTTGCACCAGGCCGATGGCCATCAGGCCGGGGTCGGTCACCAGCAGTGGCCGTGACACACCCAGCCGCCGACACTCGCCCGCGAGCTCCAGAGCACTGCCAGCGCCATTGATGATGCGGGCGACGGTATTGAATTCGAAGCGCTGCATGGTGGGATACCTCCTTACTTCAAAACGTCACATCGTGGCCTACATCGTAAGAATGACCTTGCCGCGCGCGCGGCGTTCGATCATGCAATTGAAGGCGGCTTCATACTGCTCGATCGGGAAGCTGTCGGTCACCACCGGGCTGATTTTGCCACTGGCAAACAGCGCCCACAGCTCCTCGATGTTTTTGCGGTTGACGTCCGGCTCCTCGCCGGCGAAACGCCCCCAGAATACACCGACTATCGAGCAGCCTTTGAGCAGCGTCAGGTTGAGCGCGATTTTGGGGATGGGTCCGCTGGCAAAGCCGATCACCAGGTAGCGGCCGTTCCACGCCATGCCGCGAATCGCGGGCTCGGCGTAATCGCCGCCGACGGGATCGTACACCACGTCCACGCCCTTGCCGCCCGTCAGCTCCTTGATCTTGTCCTTCAGGCTCTCGGTGCTGTAGTTGATCACCTCGTCAGCGCCCAGCTTTTTGCACAGCGCCAGTTTCTCATCCGTGCTGGCTGCGGCGATCACCCTCGCGCCCATCACCTTGCCGAGTTCGATCGCGCTGGTGCCGACGCCACCGGCCGCGCCCAGCACCAGCAGCGTTTCACCCGGCTGCAGGTTGGCGCGCTGCTTCAGCGCGTAGTACGACGTAAAGTAGGTGATGCTGACGCCAGCGGCCTGCTCGAAGCTGAGACTTTCCGGCATCGGGAAAGCAGCGGACTCATGCACCGCGATTTTTTGGCAGAACGCGCCTGAGCCACCGGCGGAGAGTACTTTATCGCCCACCTTGAACAGCGTGACCTTGTCGCCCACTGCGCTGATCACGCCGGCGCATTCACCACCGGGGATAAACGGCATCTCCGGCTGGTACTGGTACTTGCCCTGGATCATCAGCACATCGGGGAAGTTGAGGCCGGCGGCTTTCACGTCGATCAGCACATCGTGCTCGCCTACCGTGGGTTCCGGCCAGTCGGTGGCCAGCGCCAGCTTGTCCGGCAGTCCGTGTTCTTTGCATATCACTGCTTTCATTGTGCTACCTCATGGAGTGAACTCGCCGGTCTTGCGACCATTAATCAGCGCTTCCCTAAAACAAAAACGGCGCCTGTGGGCGCCGTTGTGATTGCATTAACGTCAGCAGACTTCAAACAAGCCCGCTGCGCCCATGCCGCCGCCCACGCACATGGTGATCACCACGTACTTGACGCCGCGCCGCTTGCCCTCGATCAGCGCGTGGCCGATCATGCGCGAGCCGCTCATGCCGTAGGGGTGGCCGATGGAAATCGCGCCGCCGTTGACGTTCAGCTTGTCGTTGTCGATGCCGAGCTGGTCGCGGCAGTAAAGCACCTGCACCGCGAATGCCTCGTTCAATTCCCAAAGGCCGATGTCATCCACCTTCAGGCCGTGCTGCTTGAGCAACTTGGGAACGGCAAACACCGGGCCGATGCCCATGACGTCCGGGGCGCAACCGGCCACGGCGATGCCGCGATAAATACCGAGCGGCTGCAGGCCTTCTTTCTCGGCGGTTTTCGCGTCCATGACCACTTGCGCGGACGAACCGTCGGACAACTGCGAGGCGTTGCCGGCGGTGATGGTGCCACCCTCGACCACGGTCTTGAGACCCTTCAGGCCCTCCAGCGTCGTGGCGCGCAAACCTTCATCGGCCGAGACCGTGCCTTCGGCGAGCGAGGCTTCACCGGTGGCCTTGTCCCATACCGTGCGCTTGCAGGTCACGGCAACCAGCTCATCGGCGTACTTGCCCGCCTCGTACGCGGCGGCAGTGCGCTGCTGTGATTGCAGGCCATATTCATCCATCGCATCGCGGGAGATTTTGTAGCGATCCGCCACGATCTCGGCGGTCTGCAGCATCGGGACGAACATGTTGGGCTCGATCGCCATCAGTTCCTCGTCGACCATGCGGTGCAGGTTCATGTGCTCGTTCTGCACCAGGGTGATGCACTCCAGGCCGCCGCCGACCACGCAATCCATGCCGTCATACATGACTTGTTTCGCCGCTGTCGCCACCGCCATCAGGCCGGAGGAACACTGGCGATCCATCGTCATGCCGGAGGTGGTCACCGGCAGGCCGGCGCGCAGCGCAATCTGGCGCGCGATGTTGGAACCGGTCGCGCCCTGCTGCAACGCACAACCCATGATCACGTCCTCGACGCGGGCCGGGTCAATGCCGGCGCGCCTGACGGCTTCCGCCACCGATGCAGCGCCCAGCGTCGCGCCCCCAACGTTGTTGAATCCGCCGCGGAAAGCCTTGGCGATCGGGGTGCGTGCGGTGGCTACAATTACTGCTTCTCTCATGTCATCTCTCTCCGGTTACGGGGCCGCCCGATGGACGCCCCTGAATCATTCATTACTTGGTCAGGCCGAGCCCGGCCATCGCCTTGCCCGTCATTTTCACGGTCTGCTCGAACCCGGCCTGCGGCTGGGCTTCACCCACGGGCGAGGAGATCGCATCCCAGTTGGCGGCGATGCCTTCGGGCGTCTGCTCGGCAGGCGGGAGCCACACGCCGTCGGTTTCGATAATCTTGGCGACAGAGTAAGCACCGGCACCGGCGCAGATGATGGTTTTGGTCGGCGCGTCCTCGCTCACCATGTACAGCACGGCGGGCGTCACCGTCTCCGGTGTCAGCAGCGCGAACGCCTCCTCGGGAATCAGTCCCTCGGTCATGCGCGTGCCGGCGGTCGGCGCCAGCGCGTTGATACGGATATTGTACTTCGCGCCTTCCTGCGCCAGCGTGTTCATCATGCCGATCACGCCCATCTTGGCGCTGCCGTAGTTGGTCTGGCCGAAATTGCCGTACAGGCCGGAGGAAGACGTGGTCACCACGATGCGCCCGTAGCCCTGCTCACGCATAATCTCCCAGCACGCCTTGGTGCAGTTCACGCTGCCCATCAGGTGCACGTCCAGCACCAGCCGGAAATCTTCCAGGCTGCCTTTGGTAAAGCTCTTGTCGCGCAGGATGCCGGCGTTGTTGACCAGGATGTCGACCCGGCCCCATTTGTCCATGGCCTGCTTGACCATAGCCTCGACCTGGTCGAATTTCGCGACGTTGGCGCCGTTGGCGATTGCCTCGCCACCCAACGCTTCGATTTCGGCGACGACCGCTTTTGCAGCATCCGAGGAGCCGCCGGAACCGTCAACACTGCCGCCGAGATCATTGATGACTACTTTCGCGCCGCGCTTGGCCAGCTCAATGGCATGGCTGCGTCCCAGCCCTTGGCCGGCGCCGGTGACGATAGCTACTTTGCCGTCATATCGAATAGACATTGCTTATTCCCTCTAATGAAAATTGTGAGCTGCCGCCCATCAGCCGGCAACAACCATGGTCAACCATTCCGCAATCAACGCAGGCTTTTCCTCGCCTTCGATCTCGACAGAGATGGTCTGTTTAACCAGGAACCGGTTGTCATCCTTGCGGGAGATGTCCGCGATCTCGACATTGGCGCGCACGCGCTTGCCCGATTTTACCGGCGCCAGGAAGCGCACCTTGTCAAAGCCATAGTTCAGGCCCATGACGATGTTTTCGGGGACAATACCATTGCCCTCAGCCAGTTTCGGCAGCAGGGATAGCGTCAGGAAACCGTGGGCGATGGTGCCACCAAAGGGGGTATTTTTCGCCGCTTCAAGGTCCACGTGGATGAACTGATGGTCTTCGGTGCAATCCGCAAAGGTGTTGATGCGATCCTGCGTGACCTCGATCCAGGGGCCTGGTTCGAACTTGGTGCCGATGGCAGCCAGCATCTCTTCCTTGGGTACAATCTTTATCGCCATGGTGTGTTCCTCTTTGGTAGGGCTTCCCGGGAAGCCTTCAAGTGTAGTCGAGCCGCGCTAGTTCACCCAGCCTGTTCCCCACTGCAAAGGACTGCCTGTCGTCAGGATGCGGCTTTTGGCACAGGGGAAGTGGTGAAACACGAAGCGCCCAGAAAAAACGGGGTTTGAACATACAGTATGTCATTAGCTCGTTCAAGAATTATCTGACCGCGACGAAGGCGTCAGAAATAATAGTCGAAGCGCAGCCCATAGATGCGGGGATCGGTCAGCGTGGTCTGGGCATTCTGCGTGACGGTGCTGGGTCGCCCGCGCGTGATGATTTCGCGGTCATCGGTGATGTTTTTGATATAGGCGGTCACCTCCCAGGCGCGATCCCCGGGCGCGGCGTTCAGGCGCACATCCCAGCGATCCCAGCTGCCGACCTCATCGTAGAGCGGGTCGTTGAAGGGGCTCATCCACTGCTCGCCGGTATAGATGTAGCTGCCGGTCGCCGACCAGTCGAAGCCGAACATCTCCCAGAAATACGTGGCGTTCAGCGAGGCCTTGTTCTGCGGCGTCAGCGCAAACTGGTTGCCCTTCAGATCCTGCTCGTCCTGGCACAGCGGCGCCTGGCTCATGCCCTGCGCGAGGGGCCCCAGCGTGCAGGCGTTGGCATCCTTGGTGAAAAATTCATCGTACTCGGTATTGTTGTAGGAATAGGTGCCGCTCAACATCACCTGGGGCACAGGGAGCGCGCGCACTTCCAGTTCCAGCCCCATGGCCCGGGCCTTGTCGGCGTTCACGAACGTGTTCAGGGCGATGCCCTCCACCACGTCCTGCTTGATCACCTGCAGATCCTGGTAGTCGTAATAGTAGATGGACGAACTGACATTCAGGCGATTTTCCAGCATCACCCCCTTGTAGCCGATTTCGTAGGACAGGATCTCCTCGGGCTTCACCACATCCACTTCCGGGCTGGCCGTGGGCTTCTGGAAATTGAAGCCGCCGGAGCGGTACCCGGTGGCGATAAACCCGTACAGAAAGTGCTCCTCCGTCAGGAAGTGATCGACACCGACGCGCCAGGTCCACTTGTCCCAGTTGTCCTCCTGCGTTCGATAGACCGTGGGATCGGTCGGGTCGCCGACAAACTGCACGAAGGTATTGTCGCCGCCCTTTTTCTCGTCATAGGTAAAGCGCAGGCCGGCCGTCAGGCTGGTCTGCTGCGTCCAGTCCCATTTCAGCTGCCCGTAGCTGGCGTAGGACGTCGTGTCGACATGCGCGTCGCCGCGAAACAGGTAGTTGTCATCACTGACGGGCTTGCCCAGCAGGCCGCCAAAAAAGGCGTAGGTCTCCATCAACTGGTCGTTCCATTCGCGGTAGCTGACCACCTGCTCTTCATCGCTGTGGTAGTAATACAGCCCGGCAATCACGGAGTAATCACTGTCCCACTCCGAGGTGTACTGCGCTCGTGGGAATCGAACGTCGCTTCCTGGTTGATCACATAGGTCATGTCCGCCGGCGTCACGGTGTACCCGGGCGCGCCGGGAAACTGGGATACCGGCACGCCAGACAGCAGCAACTTGCTCCAATCCACGCCGGAGTCCGCCTGCACGCTGGCATCGGCGTCTACCGTGGTATCGAACCAGTACCTGGAATAACCGCCGGTGTATTTCAGCGCGTAGGTATCGGCGGAGTATTCGCTGTTGACGAAGGCAGCCCAGCGACTGGTGTCCAGGTCGGGGTCCACGTCCTGCCGGACCTTGTCCTCATCGCGCAGCGCCGGGTTCTCATTCGCCAGGCCCTGGCGCATATTGACGAAGTTCTGCTTGGGAAACATGCCGGGAAGACTCAGGGTCTCACCGGTATCCACATCCGTCACCTGCTGCGCCAGTTCGCGCTTGAAGGGCTCCAGGATATAGCCGTTGCCGGGGCGGTACTTTTGCTCCACGCCCATCACTTTCAGGTTGGTGTTCCAGCGGCTGGTGGTCTGGTGTTCCAGCGCGAACGTCCCGTACTGCGTGCCGTCCTGTTCGTAATCCTTGCCGTTGTAGAGGTTGGTCTGGAAGCCGTTGCGCCGGATGTCCGAGAGGCCGACCAGCACGCCCAGGTCGTCCGTCACCGGGCCGCTGGCCAACACCTGGGCCACGGTGCCGTCGTAGTTGGTCAGCTCCCCGGTGGCCGTACCACTCCACTCATCGGCGGGTCGTTTGCTGATAAAGCTGACCGCGCCGCCAATCGAGTTGCGCCCATACAGGATGCCCTGGGGCCCGCGCAGCACCTCTATCCGTTCGATATCGAAGAACTGTGCGTAGTTAAATACCCCGTTCTCGGTGTTGTACACCCCATCCCAGTAGATCCCGATGCCGGGGTCGGAGCCCACCGCCAGATTCGGGCGCCCGACGCCGCGAATGCTCACCGTGAAGGTGGTGATACTGAGCGACGGCGTGTGCGCGACCAGGTCCTGGCCGCCGTCGATACCGAGCTCGCTCAGGGTCGCGCTGTCGAAGGCGCTGATCGAGGTCGCGGTCTTCATCAGCGCAGACTCGCGCTTGTTGGCGGTGACGATGATCTCTTCCAGCGCATTGCCGTTGTCGGCGAGGGAAATCTGGGCGAGGGGCGACAACAAACCGCCTGCCACAACCACTGGCAAGCACTGCTTCAGGGAAAGCGTCATGGCACTGCACCGTCTTTATAGTTATTGCTTTCAAAATACCGCAGGTGAAAATCTTTTAACAGCGGAAAGTTTCAAAACCTCCCGCTGCGCGAAACTCACGCCCTAGCCATCGCGAAAGGTCGCATTTCCTGGGTTCATCTGCGGCACGTATTTCTTCAGTTCGTTGCGTCCGACCACCATGCGGTGCACGGCATCGGGGCCATCCGCGAGGCGCAAGGTGCGCTGCGCCATGTACATGGTTGCCAGCGGCGTGTCCTGTGATACGCCCAGCGCGCCAAACATCTGTATCGCCTCATCGACAATGCGGATCGAGATGTTGGGGACGGCGGTCTTGATCATCGAAATCCAGATGCGCGCTTCCTTCGCGTCCACGTTGTCCATCATCCACGCGGTTTTCAGCGTCAGCAGGCGCGCCTGCTCGATGTCCATGCGCGCATTGGCGATGATGTCGATATTGCCGCCGAGGCGCGCCAGCGGCTTGCCGAATGCGGTGCGCGACACAGCGCGGGTGCACATCAGTTCCAGCGCCTTCTCCGCCGCGCCGATCGCGCGCATGCAATGGTGTATGCGGCCCGGCCCGAGGCGGCCCTGTGAAATCTCAAACCCGCGACCGGGGCCGAGCAAAATGCTGTCCTTGGGCACGCGCACATTGGTAAAGCGCTGGTGCATGTGGCCGTGCGGTGCATCGTCCATCGAAAACACATTCATCGGCCGGAGATTCTCAACACCGGGTGTATTCATCGGCACGAGAATTTGCGATTGCTGCAGGTGCTTGGCCGCGTCCGGGTCGGTCTTCACCATCACGATCATGATCTTGCAGCGCGGATCACCGGCGCCGGAGATATAGTGCTTCTCCCCGTTGATCACCCACTCGTCGCCATCCAGCACGGCGGTGGTGCTGATATTGGTGGCATCGGAGGATGCGACGCCCGGCTCGGTCATCGCGAACGCGGAGCGAATCTCGCCATTCAACAGCGGCTCCAGCCACTGCTTTTTCTGTGCCTCGGTGCCGTACTTGTGCAGCACTTCCATGTTGCCCGTGTCCGGCGCGGCGCAATTGAACACTTCGGCGGCCATGTGCGACTTGCCCATCTCCTCAGCCAGATAGGCGTATTCCACCGTATTCAGGCCGGAACCGGATTCGCCGGTGAGGAAGAAATTCCACAGGCCGGCGGCTTTGGCCTTGGCTTTGAGTCCTTCCCGAATATCGGTCTGCCGGTCGGTGAATGTCCAGCGGTCGCCTACGCCGATATCGCTGTAATACGCGTGCTCCTGCGGCTGGATCTCCTCCTCGATGAAGCGCTTTACTTCTGCCAGAAGCGGTGCCACGTTGGTGCTGATTCCCAAATCCATTGTCGTTGCCACTGTCACTCTCCCAATACTCGTAATGTAACCATTGATCGAACGTGCTCCTGTCTTATTGCGCCGACGATCCGGCGCGCGCCAGTTCCGCTGCATAATCAGCCTTTAACTGGCGCTTGAATATTTTTCCGGAAGCGATGCGCGGCAGTTGCTCGCCGCGAAACCACATATGCGCCGGAATCTTGAACGCCGCCAGGTGAGGGGCCAGCCAGGTCCGCAACTCATCGGCGGTTATCGCAACACCCTCGCACAGTACCACGGCAGCGCCGACGATCTCACCGAGGCGTTCATCCGGCAACCCGAACACGGCGACTTCCCGTACACCCGGGTGCGCATACATCGCCGCCTCCACTTCCAGGCAACTGATGTTCTCGCCACCGCGAATGATGATGTCCTTGATGCGATCGACAATGTAGAGCAAGCCACCCTCGTCCAGGTAGCCCACGTCGCCGGTGTGGAACCAGCCGTTGACGAAGGCCTCCGCAGTGGCCTCCGGCTTGTTCCAGTAGCCCAGCACATTGGCCGGGGACTTGATGCAGACTTCTCCGCGCTCGCCACCGGGCGCCGTGCTGCCGTCTTCGCGCAGCACGCGAATCTCGGTCACCGGCGGCACTGCCCGCCCGGTGCTGTCGGGCCTGGCGAGGTAAAACACGCCCGCGTTCACGGCGCCCAGCGCATTGGTTTCGGTCAGGCCATAGCCGATACCGGGCGCCGTGCGCTTGAACGTGCCGCTGATCTTCTTCACCTGCTCGGGTGGACGCGCCGCGCCGCCGGCCATGATTTCCGTCAACGACGAGATGTCCCGCTTGGTGGTCTGTGCCGCCGCCTGCAATTCCGCCGACATGGTGGGCACGCCGTTAAACCAGGTAATGCGCTCCTGCTCGATCAGGCGCAGGGCTTCCTGCGCATCCCATTTGTGCATGATCACCATTTTGCGACCGACCACCAGCGACAGCATGAACGCCGAGTGGCTCGCGGTGCAGTGGAACAGCGGTATCGTGATCAGCGCCGACGGGGGCAGCGCCTTGTCGCGACTCTCCTGCGATCCCAGCGCCTTGGTGGTCACGCCCAGGCACATCCAGCTGTAAAGCGCCGACAGGATGCCCCGATGTGAAGACAGTGCGCCCTTCGGATGGCCGGTGGAGCCGGAGGTGTACATGATCGTCGCGTAATCCTCCAACGCCACATCGACCTGTGGCATGGCGGCACCGGCGTACGCATGCAGCAGTTCAGCAAACGGCGTGTACTCCACGTCCAGCCCGCTGCAATCGTCGATGGCGATAATCCGCAGGCCGTGCTTGTTCGCGATGGGGATCAGGCGCTCGACGCGCGTGCGATCCGCCACCACCACGCGTGCGCCGCTGTCGGCGAAGCCGTAATCCAGTTCCTCTGTCGTCCACCACGCGTTCATCGGCACCGCCACGGCGCCCACCGACGTGATCGCGAGAAAGGCCATCATCCACTGCGGGTTGTTGCGGCTGAGGATCGCCACGCGATCGCCCTTAGCAATACCGTAGCGCTGCACCAGCGCCGCACCGAATTCGCAGCTGTGCTGGTAGCCCTGGGCGTAGGTGTAGCGCTCGTCCAGGTAGACGGCGAATTCCTTGTGCGCATGCTGCTGCATGACCAGGAAATATTGCCCCAGGTTGGCGGGCAAGGTAGCGAAATTGCGGTACTCGACGCCGCCGAGCGTCACTGTATCGACGGCAAAGGCCTGCCCCGGCGCGGTGAGGCCGGCCACGATCTCATCAAACTTTTTAAGTTCCGGAATCATCGTGGCGGGGCCTGCGCTGGCCTGGCGTGGGCGTTCACTAAAAACCATTGCGCTGCGCGAAGCGATCGAGATGGTAGTTGTAATCGCCAAACAGGTGCTGCACTACCCTCGCGCGCTTGATAAAAAACCCGATCTCGTGCTCGTCCGTCATGCCGATACCGCCGTGCATCTGGATGGCCTCGTTGGTCGCGCGCTGCGCCACTTCACACAGCTTGGCCTTGGCGGCGCTGGCCAGCAGCGATAAATCCTGTTCACCGGCGTCAATCGCGTGCAGCGCCTGCAACACGATAGAGCGCGCCAGTTCCAGTTCGGCAAACAATTCCGCAGCGCGATGCTGCAAACCCTGGAACGAACCGATCACGCGGCCAAACTGTTTGCGCTCTTTCAGGTAACCCACGGTGCGCTCAAACGCCTCCAGCGACACGCCCAGCAGTTCTGCGGCGAGGCCGATGTTGGCGATGTCCAGTGCACGAATGAGTCCGCCCCAGGCTGCACCGGGCTCACCCAGCACATCGCTTGCGGGCACGCGCACATTCGCCAGCGTCAGAGCGCCCGCATTGCGCGAATCCACCATGCTGCGCCGCTGTACCGTGAGACCCGCAGAGTTGGCATCCACGAGAAATGCGCTCAAGCCCTGCTCGTCGCCGGGCGCGCCAGCCGTGCGCGCGATGACGATGAATGTATCCGCAGCGCTGGCATCCAGCACCAGCACCTTCTCGCCGTTCAGGACGTAGCCGTCGCCTTGCGGCTCTGCAGACAGCGCACACTGCAGTGGCGCGTGATGCGCGCCTTCCTGCAACGCGAGGCTGACGATCTTGCCACCGGCCGCGATGGCCGGCAGCAGTGCCTGCTTCTGCTGCTCACTGCCAAGCTCAGCAATCACCGTGGCAGCCACCAGCACGGTGGATTGCAGCGGCGTCGCACTGAGATTGCGCCCGGCCTGTTCCAGCACCAGCCCGAGGCCGGTATAGCCGTAACCCAGGCCGCCAAATTCCTCGGGAATGGCAATACCCGCCCAGCCCATCTCCGCCATGTCCTGCCAGACCGCAGCGCTGAAGCCACGCTCGTCGCCACTGTCGCGCAGCGCGCGCAACTGGGCGACCGACGCCTTTTGCGCCAGGAAGCCGGCGGCGGATTCTTTGAGCATCACCTGCTCTTCGTTCAATACCAGTGCCATGATGAATGTTTCCTGTGCTGGTGGGCGTTATGCGTCGGGCAAGCCAAGCACACGCTTGGCGATAATGTTCAATTGCACTTCCGAGGTGCCGCCCTCGATGGAATTTCCTTTGGAGCGCAACCAGTCGCGACTGAGTGCGCCGCTGTGGTACTCCTCGCCCTCCCAGCCCAATGCCTGCTCGCCGCACACGGCCAGGTTGAGCTCGTTGCGCCGTTTGTTCAGTTCCGTGCCGTAGTATTTGAAAATGGAGGACGCCGCACCGAGCCCCTGCCCGGCCTTTGCCTCGTCTCCCACACGCGCCATCGTCGCGCCAAACACCAGGGTATCGAGCTGGTACTGCGCGATGGTCTGGCGCAGCACCGAATTTGCGAGTCGCCCGGACGTATCAGTGCCAATCGCCTCTACCGCCATTTGCCCCATGGATTTTTTCGCTGCCGCGCCGAAACCCGAGATCATCTCGCGCTCATGCGTCAGCAGGTATTTGGCGATGGTCCAGCCGTTGCCGGCCTCACCCACGAGATTTCTCTTGTCGGCGATGGCATTGTCGAAAAACGTTTCGCAGAACGGGGAGCTGCCGCTGATAAGCTTGATGGGCCGCACGGTGACGCCGGGCTGGTCCATATCGAACAGCACGAAACTGATACCCTCGTGTTTGCTGCCGGAGTTGTCGGTGCGCACCAGGCAGAAGATCCAGTCGCATTTGTCGGCGTAGGAGGTCCAGATCTTCTGGCCATTGATGACGTAGTGATCGCCCTTGTCTTCCGCCTTCGTGGCCAGGCTCGCGAGATCCGATCCGGCGTTCGGCTCGGAGTAGCCCTGGCACCAGCGGATTTCCCCGCGCACGATTTTCGGCAGGTGTTCCAGCTTTTGTTCCTCGCTGCCGAAATGCAGCAGCGCCGGGCCCAACATGGAGATGCCGAAACTGTCGAGCGCGCGGCGGGCGCCGATGCGCGCCATCTCCTGGGACAGGATTTTCACCTCTTCATTATTGAGGCCACCGCCGCCATACGCCTTCGGCCAGTGCGGGACCGTCCAGCCGCGCGCCGCCATGCGGTCGCACCAGAGCTTCTGGTCAGGATGGGTAATCTCAGGCTTGCGCCCGCCGCTGTAAAAGTCTTCAAAGCCTTTCACCGGCACACGCATGGACTGGGGGCAATTCTCCTCCAGCCAGGCTCGGGTTTGCTGGCGGAACTGTTCGAGATCGCTCACGGGGTTACCTCTTTCGTCGCTTCGTAATTACGTATTTATTGCTTGGAGACTGTCGCCGGGCAACTGACAGTGGGGGGGAGAATACAACAAAAGGGGTCGCCAGTGGCAACCCCTTGATCAACTGATACCGATGTAGGCAGTGGAGGTTAGAACTCGAAAATCACCTCACCACCCCACATCAGCGGCGCCAGGTAGGTGGAGGCGGTGGAGCCGATCAGGTAGTTGGCGGAATCCTCGTCGGTGAGATTGCGGCCCCAGATTGCGAACTGCCAGTTATGCCCGCCCATCTGCACGTCAGCCAGGCTAATGCGCGCATTCAGCAGGCCGTAATCATCAACCTTTACTTCGCCGAACTCCGTATTGGCCAATGCATACTGGTCGTCCTGCCACGAGTAATCGAGGTGGAACACGACCTCCCCGACACTGACGGGAAGCGCGTAATCGGCAGTCACCGCATAGGCATATTCCGGCGCCCAGACCAATTCCGTGGTGTCGGTGTGGTCCGTACCATCCGGGAAGTCGACATTGCTGAAGTCGTAATTCAGGTAGGAGAAATTGAATCCAACAGTGAACTGGTCGGTAATCGCCGCATCTGCATCGATCTCCACGCCGTACACATCCGCATCGCCGGAGTTGAAGGATTCAACGAACTGCGGATTGAGCACGGGATCGGGCAGGTAATCCAGAATGATGTCGCTGATCTGCATGAAGTAGGTGGCGCCGTTGATGCGCAGGCGCTGGTCCAGCATCTCCGACTTCCAGCCCAGTTCATAAGATGTCAGGTCTTCCTTGTCGAACGGCTGGTTGAAATCCAGGCCGTTGCGGCTGGAGCCGCCGGAGCGGAAGCCCGTGGACACTTTGGCGTAGGTGGAGACATCATCCGTCCAGCTATAGTCGGAGATGACGGTGTAGTCGACCCTGTCCATCTGCGAGTCAGTGGCGCCCGGCGCAAAGGAATTGAAAAACCAGCCGTCGTTGGTGCGCGTGGCATCGCGCTCGTCATCGGTATAACGCAGGCCCCGGGTCAGGTCCAGCTTGTCCTGCAGCATCCGGCGTCCAGGTACCCTGTCCGTAAGCCGCCCAGGATTCCACGTCGGTTTTCACGGCGTATTCGCCCAGGTAGGTCGGCAAGGTAGCTTGCAACGGGAAAGAACCGTTCAAAATTTCAGTGCAGATGGGGTCGGGCCGGCTACCGTCTGAACAGGGCGTGCCTCCCGTTAGAAAGTCAATCGCATAGATCCCCTGCTCATCGACGGCAGCGCGGTCCAGGAATTGCTGCTCCTTCTGCTCGCCATTTTCGTTGAAGTAATACAGCCCGCCGACGTACTCGAGTCGTTCTGCGCTTCCGATCAACTGGAATTCCTGCGACAGCTGGTCCTGCTCTGTCTTGGTCCACACCTCCAGGCTGCCTGCGCTCCCGAAGGACTGGGCGAAATTCGTGGAGTTGTCATCGTCGTAGTCGCGATACCCGGTGATCGACTTGAACGTCAGGTCGTCATTGATCTCGTAACTGGCCGTGAGGTTATGCCCGTTCACCTCGGTTTTGGAATCCGGCAGGTAATAGGCGTACTGCTGGCCACCGGTTGGCGTGCGCGTATTCTTCAGCCGATCGGGAAAGCTGTTGGTGATTGGGACAAAAGCCGTCGTCAGGCCGTCGGTCGGGCCGCCGTACTGGAAATACGGCGCGGTTGACGTGATGTCCGAGTAGTCGTAGCTGTAATCCACCAGCAATTTCTCTACACCGTCAAAGCGCAGGGCGGCGCGGTAACCCTCCGTCTCCTTTTTGTAGAAGTCGTTGTACTCGTAGCCGGCGACTTCGTTCGCGCCCTCATTCTCTACCCAGCCGTCACGGTCGGAAAACGTGGCTGTGAATTTGGACTGGAATCCGGAGGCATCGGGCAGGTTCAAATGGCTCACGGAACGCCAGCTACCGTAATTGCCTGCGCTCAGGCTCTGCTTGAAACCGAACTCGCCGGTGGGCTTGGCGTTGATGAAGTTGATCGCACCGGCCATGGTGTTACGGCCGTACAAGGTGCCCTGCGGGCCGCGCAGGATTTCGACGCGCTCCAGGTCGGACAAATCCGCCAGCAGCCCGGTCGAGCGCGCCGCATACACCCCGTCATAGTAAAGACCGACCGTCGGATCCTTGGTGATCACGATGGAGTCGGCGTTGCCAATCCCGCGAATGAAAATGGCCAGGTTGTTGCTGGACGTTGGATAGGCGGGCATCTGCAGGTAGGGCGAGGCCAGGCCGATATCCTTAGCGTCGATCAGCCCCATGGCCTCGATCTGCGAAGAATCGAACGCGCTGATGGCAATCGGCGTGTCCTGCAACGACGCCACGCGTTTCTGCGCGGTAACGATAACCTCCTCCAACTGCGCCAGCGCATGGCTGCTTGCCAGGCCCGAGGCCAACATTACGGAGAACGGTAAAGCTTTACGGGTAAGTTTGTGTGCCATGGTTTCACTCCATTTATTATTTCGTAGCTGTGATGGCGGGCCGTCCCTCGGAGCCCGCCTTCACACGAACTATAAGGAAATTGGGGGGCTTGGGGGTGTGTATTATTCACATCAATCGGCGGGTGGATTGGAGGTATAAATCGGTACGTCGGGGACAGACCACGATTAATTTTTCTTGTGCAGTAGCTCGTGGTTCCGTGTTGGCGCTATGTTGAATTATTTCCAAATGTGGACATGGCTG
>JADJAL010000052.1 GCA_016704305.1 Haliea sp.
ACGCTGGAAGATATTAAAAGTATGCGTCCGACGTCAGAGACCCATCCTGAAATCGTTGAGGCGTACCGCCGCTCTCGCGGTAAACAAAAAGCGCCCACGAAGATTGCAACGTCCATTCGCTTGAGCGAAAACGTACTTGAAGCGTACAAGCAATCCGGGCCGGGCTGGCAGGGTCGGATTGATCAGGACCTGCAGGACATCGTTGCCAAACGTGAGCGCAAATGAACCGACCTCGCGCAGAGAATCTTTATGCAACCTTTATTCGATACCAGCGCACTCCAAGATGCGCATAACGCTTGGGGTCGTATTAGTGATCTGCTTATGAAATCCGGTGGCCCTCGGATATCAATCTTTCCGCAGTGCTTGAGAAGGCCTTGAGCCGTTAAATCCATGGAACATGCGGGTAATCAATGGTGGACTTTTTTCAGAATCGAAAGGCTATCAAAGCCTACAATCAATTCATTGAGCAAAACGGCTGTTTTGGAGATGAATGCGAAGTTCTGATGGAGCAGTTTGATGTGTATTTCAATCCCAACCCGCGCACCCGGGATTTTGCAGTGTCAGGTATTTAAGGTCAGCAGTGACTTCCACCAACCCCCCCGTCACCCCAAAATGAATCCACCGGCTGACAACTGGCTTGCCCGTCGCCCGCGTAATGCCCTCCGCATACGCCGCTAATTGTCCTGAAAACCCAGCGCACCTCCCAACGGGAGCGCGCGCGCGGCGATGCTCTGTGATCGATCACACGAACCTGGCGGTCTCTGGCAACAGTCAATCCAGCCGGCGATAATCTGCCCGTTGTCGTTGGTGTAGTGAATGGGGTACTCCATGTGAATTTTGATCGGAGCGAAACGCGCGTTGATGACGGCGAGCAAGCGGTTGGCGCTTTCTTCGGCGGCGGCGATTGACAGGGTTTTTTCCATCCCGTGGTCGCGCAGCACCCGCGCGGTATCGTGCTGGACTGACAGCAGCGTCCCTATCACGGCGTGCAGGGCCGTGCCGAGTTCGTAGCGGTTGACATTCGCCTCGATGGGCAGCCGCTCGCCCAGCGTTATGACTTCACCGATGCGGGCGGTCTCGCTGGGCACGATAGCGGAGGGGCTCACGCGCAGCTGCAGTTTTTCCGCTGCCGTGGTGTGGGTTGTGTGGGTGGCGTGGGCGGTGAGCCAGTTGGGCGTGTGCTTCGGGAGTGCGGGTTCCGTCGCATCCGCCTGCAACTCAACATAGGCGCTGCGGGCCTCTCGCTGCCATCGGGTAGCGTGAGCGTGTCACCGCCGGGCAACATCCAGTCAGCCGCCAGCGTCGCCATCCAGCCGTCACTGTCTTTGCCCTCCAGGTAATGATCGTCCGTCGCGTGGGCGCGTGAGTGACAACATACAACAGGCGCCGCGTTTCCTGTATCTCCTGCGCCATCGCAATCCGCCCTTCCGCGCTGTCATTGATCCTGTCCAGCAGCGGGACATTTTTCGTGTTCAACCCCATGAACGCGGGCCAGTAGCGCAGCGTGCGTTTGGCCAGTGGGTCGTCGAGGCTGATCGGGTCGGGGGAGGGCAGTACGCCCAGGCCCCAGAGCCTCGGTTTGAGATCGTCGGTGAGGTTCATCGCGATCACGATGGGCCACTCAACCCTTTGGCGCCCCAGTGGGTGACCAGTTGTATCGCGTTCTCGGCGCCGCCGGTGGCCTGCGTGTCTTCTTCCGCCGCGGCCCGTTGGGTACAGCCACAGCACCAGCCCGGCGCTGGTGGCGGGTTGGTTCTGCGCGGTGCACTGGTTCGCGAGTCGGCGGCGTGGCCGAGCAGTGCGGCGAGATTGTTCGAGGCGGTGCTGGCTGCGCTGTTCGGGGGGGCCCCAGCGGTACACCCCGATTCGCGCACGTTGCCGGCGTCGAGCGCGCCGCGCAGCACTTCCACAGGTGTCAGGAAGTGCAGGCGGCTGCGTAGCGCTTTCAATGCCGCCAGCGGGCTGCTGTCGTCGTCTCCAGCCACTGCGTGGAGCTGGCGTCCGGTCGTTCAGAAGGAAGGCGATGCGCTGCGCAATCCACGCTTCGGGATTGGCACAGTTAGTCAGCGTCAGGATTTCCGCTGGCCAGTGTGTCCAGCGGGTCTATCACGCCCGGCGCAGGCAGGCCAGCGCGAGGCAGCCTTCGGGCGGGCCAGCAGTCCGGGGCGTTTGTAGCGTATTGGGAGCTTGGCGTCGCTCAGTGCATTGGCGACTTCATTGAGGTTGGCGTTGGTACGGCACAGTATCGCGATGTCGCTGTAGGTCTTCCGCGCGTTTTCCCCGGGCGCCTTGTCGACAACGGTTCTGCCGCTGTCCATCAGGCTCTGGATGCCACTTGCCAGCGCCTGTGCGCGGTCTGCTTTATTGCGCCCGCCCAGGCGCCACGTTTCGACGGCGGGCTCCTCGGCAAACGGACTGCGCGCGGGCGTAAGCGCAACCTGCGCGGGCGCCAGCGTGTCGGCGAAGGCGGGCACGAACAGGTTGTTGATGTACGCCACCAGCGCCGGTGTGGAGCGCCAGGACTTTTCCAGTATCTCGGGCGCGTTGCCGTCCTCGGTCACGCGTTGCACCACAACCGCCATCAGCGTGGGGTCGGAGCCGCGAAAGCCGTAGATCGACTTGCTTGATGTGCCCATCCAGATCACCTGCCCAGCCAACTGCGAGCTTCAGGAACAGCGCCAGTTGTATCGGGCTGGTGTCCCGGAATTCATCCACCATCAGCAGTTGCAATTCCTCGCGCAGGGTTGCCTGGCACGGGGGGTGATCCAGCAACTGGTACAGGCGCTGTCCCGGTCGACGAAATCGATCAGGCCTTTTTGCGTTTTCATGTGCTGGTAGGCGCTCAGGCTGTCGGCGGCGATGGCGAAGGCCCTGCTCGGCGAAGAAGCGGATATTCCTGGTGCAGCAGCGGGTGGTTTTCGTACTGCACGGCAATGTCGGCTATAGGCTCGGCGAAAGCAGCGGATTTTTTGCCCGGCATTTTCTTGCTCAGCCCTATCCACTCGGGCCAGGTGGCGCGCTGCTTGTAGAGCCCCGCGCGAATGCCGGTGATCAGCGACAGGTAATCCCGCGTGACGCCGGTGGCGTCGGCAGTGGTGTCGATACCGTTCAGCGCGTGTTCGATGGCGTTCAACAACAATCGGTCAGGTCGCGGTTGGTGGGCTTGGGAAAGTGTGCGAGCAATTGATCGGCGCTGGCCTTGCCGAGGTGGCGAATAGCGTCGGGCGACTGGTTGTTGGCGCGGGCGGCATCGGCGATGCTTTTCACTTCGGCGCGCCAGTTCAATTGCTGCTGCTGGTCGAGGATCGACAGGCGGTGGCAAGTCGCGTTCATCTGGCGAATTAGCGGCCTGTTGTTGGCCAGCGCGCGCTCCATCGCCTGCTGGAACAGCACGGCGCCTGCGCCTCTTCCAGCACCTGCTGGTCGGGCGGCATGCCGGCCTCGAAGGCAAAGCGCCGCAGGATCTCGCCGCACACGCTGTTCACGGTGCCGATCAACGCCTGTTCCATCTGGTTGGCGATGTTGAGCTGGCCCGCTTCGATCAACGCGCTGCGCACTTTCTCCGCAGTTCGCCCGCCGCCAGTTTGGTGAACGTGGTGGCGATGACCCCGGCGGTGACTTCCCCGGAGGAGAGCAGCGTTTCCAGTTTGTGCGTCAGCGAATACGTCTTACCGCTGCCGGCGCCCGCACTGATGAAGTGTATGTTGGCGCTCATGCGTTTCATGTCAGGCATTGGACCCCCAACCGGTGAGCGCGCTGTAATCGTTGAAGGCGTCGCTGGCCTCGGGCATGTCCAGGCAGTCGTCATCCGGAATGGAATCCGCGGTGGGCTCGGTATCCGACACCGTGACTTCCACCAGGCCGCGATCAAATTGCTGCTTGCGCCACTGCCAGGGTTCGCTCGAAACGCTGCCAGTACTGCGCGGCGTTCTCTTCGCTGCCGGGTTGCAGGATTTCTGCGTTGGGGGGAAAAACGCGTGGCCGAGGGCTCAGCATGGTGGAATCCATCACGATGAAGTAACTGAGCGCCGGCGATTGCGCGGCGCCGTTGCCGCGCCGCAGCTGCGAGTAGGTGGCGAGCTGCAGGCAGCTGTTGGCCAGCAGCGATTTGCGGCGATAGTTCCTGCCGCCCCATTTGATGTCGACGACGGCCTCGGTGCCGTCCGCTGCGCGTGGCGAGGAGATCAATCGAACCGTTCAATTGCCCGCCTGCAAACCTGCCTCTCCTGGCCCAGTTCCATCTGCACGCTGGCCACGCTCCGCATCCTTCAGGTGTTCCACTAGCGTGGTAGAGGGAATCCTGTACCTGGTGATGAAGCGTTCGCGCTCGGCCTGCCTGCCCGATTCCAGCAGCAGCGCGCCCTCCGCTGGAGCAGTGTGGGGATATGCGCGTCCACCCAGCTGTCGATCGCGGCGGTGTTGATCGTGCTGATCGCCGGGTGCGCGTTGAGAATTCCTCATACACGCGGTGCGCGGGGCTGCCCTTGAGCTGGCTGCCGTCGCTCACGCTGCCGAGCGCCGGGCCGGATGCGCGCGCAATAGCGCAACAGCCATTGATACGGGCCGTGGATGTAGGCATCCAGGCTGGAGAACGATTCGAACCGCGCTGCGGCAACTGCACGGAATCGGGTAACTGCCACCAGCGCACCTTCGGCGGCAGGGGTGTGCTGCCAGCGGGGTGATTGCCATGCCGAGTTGCGCTGCTGTCTCGCTGCTGGAAACTTGTAGCACGGGCAAGCCCTCGGTGCTGCTGGCAATCTGGTCCCACAGCGGGTGATGGCGCTCGGCGTCATCGTGCAGGATGAAAGTGCAGCGCTCGCGCGCGCAGAGCACAGGGCGCAGCCAGGCCTTGCCCAGCCACGCCAGTTGCTCGTCCTCGGATTGCAACAGTACGCCGCCCTGCGCCAGTGCCGCGCGTTCGCTGCGCGACCACGGCCAGCGGTGTATTCGGTCGCTGGCCTGGCAATCCCACCAGATCACGTTGTCTATGCCACCGTCCACGCCACCGTCCACTGCGCCGCCGCCGAGCGCGAACGCGCCCGCATGGTCGGCGCGCAGCACCAGCGGTTGGCCGGGGATGACTTCGGCGCTGCGGTCGGTAATCGGCGCGCCGGTGCCGCGTACGTCCTCAATAAGGCGGCGCACGTTGTCCTGGGTCAGCGGGTCGCGCCCGTGTTCGCTAACGCGCGATCGCATGCACGAATTCCTGCGCCTGGTTCAGCGCGATGTTGTACAGGGATTTACGCGCGGGGTCGTCGTAACTCTCCCGCGACGCCTGCAGCCAGTCGGCGACTTTCTGCGCGCGCTCGGACAGTGTCCGGCTGTCGACGCCAACGTCGGGCGCAAAGCGCGGTGACTCCAGCCAGTAGCGCAGGCTTTTTCCAGCTTTTGCGTTGCGCCGGTTTCTTCGCTGTCGAGGCTTGCGGTGATCGCATCTTCCCAGGCCACGCTGCCGATGCCCGGCGTATCGGCCACCGTGCGCGCCATCGCGTTGCGTATGGGCCGAGGAATCGGCCCCACCGGGTGCGACAGGAACTGGAACAGCGCGGTGGGGTTCAGTGGTTCCCACAGCAGTTCACAGGCCAGCGGCAGCACCCGGAATACCGGTCGCCACGGCGAGGTCGCCGTGAAGCCCAGGCGCGGGCTGAGCAACAGTTCCAGCGTATCGTCGAGCACATCACCGCGCGCTTCCGCCAGCAGCGCGATGGATTTTTGCGGTGCTTCGCGCTGCCAGCCCTGCATGAGCAACACCGTGAGCGGGGTGCTCTCCTGTGGCGAATCGGCGCGCAGCGCGAGCACGCTGCCGTCGCCGCGTAGGTGGATTTTTTGCGCGGTGTTGTGCAACAGCTGTTGTTGCAGTTGATGCAGGTCTGTCCCCGGCCTGCCGTGCGGCATGCAGGGCGCGTCAGTGGTCACCGGCGCACCGACGGCCTCGATCAGGCGCTGCCACAGCTGCGGAAAGTCGGCCAGCTCGTCGCGCAGGGTGATGGATTGCACCGCGACAGGGTTGTCACGCAGCAGCAGGATCACGCGCTGGATGCGCTGGCCCAGGCCCGGCTCCACAGTGTCGGCGCGAAGGCTTCAATGGCTGCCATGTCCCGCAGCCGGCCGGCGCATCGCCAGCGAATCGGCCCGTCCAGCCAGCGAGGTACCACTGGTCGCGCCACTGCAGCAGGGTGCGCGCCACCGAGAACGGGTCAGCCTGGTACGACTCGTGGTAAAAAGCGGCCGCGTGATTCACGCGATCGATACAGCCCAGGTACTGGATCAGCCGCGCGGTGAAGGAGATGTCCCGCGCGGGGATGCCCAGTTGAGTTTCCAGCAGCCGCAAAAATCCGTTCGGACCGACGCTGATGTCGCCCAGCGAGTCCGCACGCAGTTCGGGCACGGCGGAATCGCCCCTTGATGGCAAGCGTGACTGTGACTTTTTCCGATGCCGGGATGTCCGTGCATATTCTTTTCGCCCTCCCTGGATTTTGACCCCACATAATAGGCGGATCGTTGCGGCCTATCCATCACTGCCACCAACAACCTGCGCATAAACGCGACGTGTATGGATGATCAGGAAATGACATGACAGCAAATCAACGCCGCAACGCGCGTTTGCGGATAGAGGCCCCCGGTTCCCTTTGGCCCCCCTCACGTCAGATCGTGCCACCCGATAAATGTCGGCGAAAATCGCGTGATGGACCTCTGGGATGACCTCTGCACGGCAGAGTACTATCACCGATTGGCACGGCAAAGGGGTGGCGGGCAGGAAGGAAAGTTATGGGTGAAGACGAAATTCTGGATTGGAAACAGCAAAGCGCAGGGGGGGCGGGGCGGGGCGGCCGACGGCCGGTGCTCGCCGGCGGGGGGGGGGGGGGGGGGGGGGGCGGCGCCCGCGCGGCGCGCCCGCGCGGCGGGGCGGGCCCCGGCGGGGCCGGTGGCGGGGGGGGGGGGCGCTGTGCTATCTGGCCTACGAGGGGCCGCCGCCGGACTCGGAGAACTTCCAATGACAAAATCGTACCCACAATTTGCCGGCTGTGCATCGCCCACTGCGGCGTGCTCTGAAGTCGAGGACGACAACGGGCGGCGCAAGGTGAAATCGGGGTTACCGGTGATCCGGACAATCCGTTGTTCAAGGCTATACCTGTCCGAAGGGCAGGGCGCTGCCGGAACTGCACAACCACGCGGGCCGCCTGTTGCATGCGATGAAGCGGCAGGCAGACGGCAGCCACGCACCGATCGCCATGCAGCAAGCCGCTGTCGAAGTCGCGGAGAAAATCAGGCCATCGTCGAGCCAGCATATCCGCGTTCGCGGTGTTCTATGTCGGCACGCCCAACGCCGGCCAGCCGACGGCGGCGGCACCGGCAACGCGTTCAGCGGGCGATTGGCTCGCGCATGTTCTTTACCTCCAACACCATCGATCAACCCGGCAAGCAAATTTCCATGGCGCTGCACGGCAAATGGTTGGGCGGTGAGCCGGATTTCGAACAGGCCGATGCCTGGTTGCTGGTGGGCAACAATCCGATCATCTCCATCGGCGGCCTGCCTGGGCAGAACCCGGCGCAAAAATTGAAAGAGGCGCAGGCGCGCGGCCTGCAACTGATCGTGGTGGACCCGCGCGTGTCGGATTGCGCCCGCAAGGCGGCGATACACCTGCAGTGCCGTCCCGGCGAGGACCACGCCATTCTCGCCGGCATGATCCATATCATCATCGCCGAGGATTTGTACGACCGCGAGTTTGTCGCTGACAACGTCAATGGCTTCAACGAGCTGCGCGACGCCGTTGCCGGATTCAACCCGGAGTACGTTGCCGATCGCGCCGGTATCCCGGCAGCTCAACTGATCGAGGCCGCGCGAGTTTTCGCCCGCGCCAAAGTTCGCCACGCCAACAGCGGCACCGGCGCCAGCTTCGCGATGTACTGCAACCTCAAGGATTACCTCGTCGCCTGCCTCAACACCGTGCGGCGCCTATACGCCGTAATGGGCGAGCGAGTGACGCGCCCCAACGCGATGCTGCCCGCGTACACGCCCAAGGCGCAGGCATTCCCGCCGTTCAAGGCCTGGGGCTTGGGCGAGAAGCTGCGCGTCTGGGGTTTGACGGATACCGCGGCAGGCATGCCCACCCGCCGCGCTCGCCGATGAAATTTTGCTGCCCGGCGAAGGCCAGGTGAAGGCGCTGGTCTGTATCGGCGGCAACCCGATGGCGGCGTGACGGACCAGCGCAAGACGCAGCAGGCGATGCAGCAACTGGACCTGCTGGTCACGCTGGACGTGGAGATGTCGACCACCGCGCGCCTCGCGCACTACGTGATCGCCTGCAAGCAGACACTGGAGACACCGGGCATGAGCCAGAGCGGCGAGGCGATCAAGTATTTCGGACGGCATCGGATTCCCCAGCGCCTATGCGCAGTACTCGCCTGCCGTGGCCGATGTGCCGCACGGTTCCGATCTGGTGGAGGAGTGGGAATTTCTTTATCGCATGGCCGATCATCTCGACCTCGATCTGGTGTTCGCCACGTCCTTCGGCTTTTCGCGCTATCAGGAAGCGCCGCATGAAATCCTGCCGCTGAGTCGCACCGACAAGCCCGTGATCGAGGATCTGTACGAGGCGATCTGCGCGCATTCACGCATTCCCCTGGCGGAGGTAAAACGCTACCCGCACGGCCATGTTTTCGACAGCGACGTCACCGTGCAGCCGCGCGACCCTGGCTGGATCGCCTCGATTGCGGCATGCCGTGATGCTGGCGCAACTAACTGGAAGTCATTGCGCAGGACTACCGCGCCGAGCACGATACACCGGCGTATCCATTTTCGCTACATCCGCGCCGCCACAATAACTTCCGATGAATTCCTCCGGGCGCTCGATTGCCAACTCAACGGCAACAGGCCGTTCAACCCGGTGTGGATGCATCCGGCTGATATGCAGGCGATTGGCGTGCGCGAGGGCGAGCGCGTGCGTATCGCCACACCCCATGATGGCATCGTGGCCATCGTGGAAAGCGACGACACCCTGCGTCCGGGTGTCGTGTCCATCGCCCACGCGTTCGGCGGGCTGGTGGAAGAGGATGAGCGCTACGAGGAGCTCGGCGCCAACACCGGGCGACTGGTGCGCACGGACGAGGACTACGATCCCATCACCGGCATGCCGCGCATGGGGAATATCCCGGTTGCCATTACCGCGTTCCGAGTGTTTATATCCGTTGAATATTGTGAGGCGTGTATAGAGGATAATACGGCTTGTATGCGTCAGTGGGACCGTGTGGCGACAGGACGTCGCCACCCGAGCCTGCACATGGATGTGCGCTTTTTGGCGCGTCCCATTGACGGATACAAGCCGCACTATCCGACGCGTGATCAATCCAAACTTAGCGAGTAAGTTGTCACAACAGCTTGCCCGACCGCGTTGCTGTGCTACGCTGCGCACTGGCCTGTTGGCGTGGTCCATAACGATAAAAATAGCTAAAAGGGGGTTGCCTGTATGTCCCGAGCATTGTCCCGTGTACTTGTTGTCGCCGTCACTTCCGTTGTTGCCGCATCACCTATCGCGGCGAGCGACGCCACGCTGAAGCTGGAAGAAGTCATCGTCACCGCGCAAAAACGCGCGCAGAGCCTGCAGGATGTGCCCATCGCCATCACGGCCGTGTCCCAGGAGATGATGTGGAACCAGAATATCTTCGATGTGCTGGACCTGCAGAAGGCAGTGCCCAGCCTGACCATCATAGAGGGTTATAACCGCGCCAACGGCGTACCGGTGGTGATTCGCGGCATGGGCACGCTGGGCGCACAGCCCGCGTTCGAGGGCAGCGTGGGCACGTACGTGGACGGCATGTACCGCGCGCGCCCGGGCATGGTGCTGTCCAGCATGCTGGATATCGGGCAGGTGGAGATATTGCGCGGGCCGCAGGGTACGCTGTTCGGCAAAAACACCACGGCGGGCGCGATCACGATGACGTCCAACGCACCCGAGGACCAGTTCGGTTACGGCGGCGAAGTCACCTTGGGGATTACGGCAGGCAGCGCTTTGCCGGTCACGTCACCGGGCCGCTGACGGATACGCTGCTTGGGCGACTCGCCGTGCTGTCGGATGAGCGTGACGGTTACACCAATGCGCTCTACGAGCACGATGACTACGACAACCTCAATCAGTCGTCGATTAAAGGCAGCCTCGCCTGGCAAGCGACTGAAACGCTCGACATCAACCTGATAGCCGATTACTCCGACAGCAGTGAGATTTGTTGCTTCGGCAATCCCGTCGGCTACAACCGTGAAGCGAGCCTGGTACGCGACCCCGCCGTGGGGCTCAATGATTACTACCTGCGAACCGCCCAGGCTAATTTCAACACGCAAGCGACCTTGCTGAATCTCGACCCCGACGACCGCGAGACCCAGCTCAACTCACTGCCCAGCAATGACAACACCGAGAAGGGGTGTGGTGATCGACGTCAACTGGGACCTGGACTTTGCCGAACTGCGTTCGATCAGCGGTTACCGCGACTGGAAATACAACTCCAAAGGCGACTTTGATTTTGGTCCCGTCGATATCGGCGAGCTGGAAGAGGATTACACCGTCGACAACTACAGCCAGGAATTCAACCTCACCGGCACCCTCGCCGAACTGGATTTCGTGGAGAGCATCGAGTACGTCGCGGGCTGTATTACGCGTACGAGGTTTCCAGCAGTACCGCGCGTTCCGATGCCGGCAAGGACCAGCAGGGCATCTGGGAATTGTTCTGGCCGGCGCAGGCCGGCCTGCCCGAGCCCGCCCTGCGCGCATTGCTGGGCGGCGGCCAGTGGGCCACCACCGGCCTGCCCATTGGCGAGGTGCAGCACAAACTGGAAACGCAAACGATGGCCGCGTTCGCACACACCACCATCGCGGTGACCGAGCAGTTCTCGACGATCCTCGGCCTGCGCTACTCCGATGAGGAGAAAACGCTGGATCGTTACAACCTGCTGTATTCCGACGTTAACGAATACGCCGAGTATTTGCAGCAGTACATGTTGGGCGGCTATTTTCTCGGCGCGAATATCGCAGGGCCGGACATGAACGGCGAGCAATACAGCGACGGCGAGTGGACCCATGACATCAAGCTGCAATATTTTCTCGCGCCTGATACGCAGGTGTACGGCGGCTACTCACGCGGATTCAAGGCCGGCGGCATCGGCATGGACCCGGAGGCGGGCGGCGGGCAGCCCTCCGGCCAAAATTCCAAAGTTCTGTTCGATTTTCTCGGCATGGGCAACGGCACGGGCTTTGCCGATCTCGAGGACGCCACCTACGACCCGGAATATGTCGATGCCTGGGAGATCGGCCTCAAAAGCGATTATCTCGACGGTCGCGGCCGGATGGATGTGGCGGCGTTTTACAACGACCTCAGGACAACCAGTTCTCGATCTTTACCCGCACCGGCTTCACGGTGCTGAACGCCTCGACCGCCGAAGTCAGCGGCGTGGAAGTGGAAAACACGTTTGCCGTGACGCCCAATCTGCTGCTGGGCGCGTCGCTTACCTGGCTGGACACGCAGTACGGTGACGATGTCCCGGCGCCCGGTTTGGCGGAGGCGCCGTCCGGTCGCAACCTGACCTTCGCGCCCGACTGGGCGGGTGCCATCAACCTGCAATACGACCGGCCACTCACCGACCGGCTGTCCGGCTTTATCAACGCGAACTGGGCGTACCGCGGCGACCAGTACATCGCCTACGATATCCAGGACAAGCAATCCGGCTATGCCGTGACGGGTTTGCAGGTAGGCGTGCGCACGCAGGATGGGCGCTGGGATGTGCGCGCCTGGTGCGACAACTGTTTCGATGAACAATATGCCACCGGCTACTTCAACGCGCCCTTTTACTTCGATGACACGCTGGCGCAGTACCAGGGCCAGTTCCTCGGCCCACCGCGCACCTATGGCGCGACGCTGCGCATGAGTTTTTAGTCAAACTCAACGACAAGTTTTTGCTGGTCGCTCTTCCACTCAAAGACCTGCCTGTCGCTGGACGATTCTGTTCGGTCCACTTTGTTGCCTTCACCGTCCTTGTATTGGTTTGCATCGTTGCGCGGGCTTAAGTTAAAGGTGGCGCCATTTTTCAGCCTGATATCGATATACCCCTGCCGCTGGGAAAAGGAACAGGCTCCCCACCGGTCATGCTTTGCGTCGCCGTGCCGGTAGCCCTCGCAGCTCGCGTCAACTGAATCGGCACTGACGGCCGGGATCGTAAGGCTGGTGATTGCGACGAGTAAAAGTGCGGAAGTGGCTTTCAGTGTCATGCGGGTATTGCCTCCAGGTTAATCGATTTATTGCTGGTTAAGCTATGTGACGTACCAGAGGCTGTCAAGAAATCGGTCACTGTTGCACTGACTCTGGACACATTCATTGCGACGCCGAACGCGGCTGCAGCCACTTGGGCATGAAGCTGTACGCATCGAACGCTGGGGTGCGATCGAATGCGATGCCTTTGTCGGCGGGCAGCATGCACAGGATGGCGCTTCAGGGCGCGGCGTCGCGCGCGCCCGGCACGCGATTGCTACGCGCGCGGCCCGCGGATTCCTGACATGTAGCAGGAGGCGCCGTCTGGTCGCAACCTGGCCTTTGCACCCGGCAACGTGACGCGCAATAATGCCGTCGGTGAACTAAACATGACACTGGCCGCACTGTTAAAGAAATTTCAGGAATGTCCATGAGAAGCGCTAAATCGTCTTTCCGCCACCTTTTGGGGCTTTATTCGCTGACCGGAATGGTCTTTGCCACATCGTCGATGGCGGGTGAGGTGATTCACCAGATTGATTTTGGCGGAGAGCCAAATACTTCCGCCCGGGACTTGCTCGCGCGCAGCAGTTTTGTGCTTGAGCATGACGCAAAAGACGGCGACAGGATAAACCTGTACCACACGGAGGATGCGCTGCATATCCAGGTCAAAAAGCCGTCTTTTGGCATCTTGATCCACGAACAGGATATACCTGAAGCCAATCACCTCCGCCTGCACTGGGGAGTCTCTGATTATCCCCAGGGCGCGTCATATGAGCACGGTGTCGATAATGAGGCGATCATGGTCTACGTCTTTTTTGGCCATGAAACCTTTTCCAGCGGGTCCATGTTCGTGCCGGACAGTCCCTATTTTATCGGCTTTTTTCTCTGCTCGGATGGGACGGACCAACTGGAGCAACCCTATGCGGGGCATTACTACAAAAACGGGACGCTTCATCTGTGTCGATCATCCAGGGCAGGGTAAGGCCGTGATCTCGGAGGTAAACTTGGAAGATGAATTCCGGAAGAGCTTCGGGCTCAATGCTGTTCCGCCAGTCTCTGGCATGAGCATCGAAATTGACACCACCGCCTCGAAAAATGATGGAAAGGCGGCATCTTTCCTGCAGCGCATCGAATTCCTGAATTAGCCCGTGCGTGACGAAGGGTAGCTTTTCGCACGCCTCAGAGGCTTGATAGCGCCGGGTCGCCGCGAGTTTCTCTCGCTGTAGTTGGAAGGCGCCCTGTTCAAGGCGTCGGCGTCCGCCGTGTAGCGCAAACAGCATTCGCAACATCAGTGGCGGCGCTAACTTGCCAGTCGTCCAGGTTGCAGCGAGCAGCCTCATGCACTGCAGCGGGATAGTCCGGTGGAAAATACCAAATGCCGCTATCCTCGCTGGGCGATAAACCCCTGTGCTCTGGTGACTGGTGGGTCAGAAGCAGGAACAGGATGTCACTGCTCATCCAGGGATGGCGATACCAATAGTGATGACCCTCGATATCAAAGCCGCGAATATCCTTGTGGCGCGATACGTCTATGATGTAAACATTGTCCAGAGCGTGCTCGCTGATAAAGCGCTTCTCTATCGATTCCGCCCCCATGCTTCCCACTCGCTCCGCGCCTCCCATGACGTGGCGCGCATTCTCCAGTACATTGTCGGCGTCGGAAACAGTGATAAGCGTTTGGTCACTGACGGCCGAAATGTCCGGCAACCGCTGCAGGAAGCGGTCTACTTCGACATCCGCGGCGGCAAACACAATCGTGCCGAGTCGGTAACGCGTTTTGAGCGCGGCGCTATCCAGGTCCGGGTTGTCCTGGCGCAATTCATGCAGTGCACGCGAGGTCACACGACCACCAGCGCTGTAGCATAGAATATTAATCTTGCGTGCATTGGTGTGTTGCGCGAGCAATATCAACAGGTTTTTTAACTGGTAGCTCGCATTCACGGCACGTTGTTTGTCGATGCCAATGACATAGTCGAGAATATTCTGGTGGGATGGCCAGGCATAGGCCAGAGTGACGAAATCCCTACCTGTGAAGTGATCCAGTTCGGCCGTCAGTGTCACAGCATTGATAAAGTCGACCTTTGTTCCATGCACATAAATCAAAAGTTCCTGATGTTTCGTTTGTGCCAGCTCCGCGTTGATGGCGTCAAAGTAGGTTTGCAAACCAGCGTGGTACACGGGAGGCGCTGTGTGCTCGTTGCCGTCGGGGTCAGCGGGCACAGTGGTTTTTGTGATAGAGGACATCGGATTCACGCTGTCGAGATAGAGCGCTATCTGTTGGGTGCGCTCGGTGCTCAGTGAAGCTTGGTGCAGTTCGCTCCACTGCAACTGGCCCTCTCCGAAGCGCACCAGGGCACGGCCCGAAATGCACCTGGCTGTCTACCGTGTTGCCATAAGTCGTATTGCCGCCACTACCTATGGCGTTGCGGCCTGTCGCATAGAAAACCTCCATTGATGTGCGTTGGTGGGATGGTGGCAGGTGCGCAAAGGGATCGACGATATTGTCCTGGTAAAGCGCGGGAGTCGGCATCATTTCAATGGACGTCGGGGTGGCGCATGCCGTCAGTGCCATAAGGATGAGCACGGTCAGGTGTCGTGGCAGGGCTCTGTACATCGCGAAAAATCTGTCTTGTTCTGCATGTCAGATTGTACCTGCGTTAGTGATGGTGCAGTAGACCTGCCAGCCGCGGGCCGCGCGCTTAAGCACAAGCACCCACACGCCAGCGCTGAGTTGACTGGTGACGCCTACCTAGCGGTTCCAGGCTCTGACAGACATCCTTGGGGACTCCTTTCCCGAAGCCTTGGGGAATAATTTTCAGGGACAAGGTTTCCAACGCCTCGCGCATGATCTCGCGCATCACGAATTTCTGGATTTTGCCGGTGACGGTCATCGGGTATTCATCCACGAAGCGCACGTAGCGGGGGATTTTGAAATGGCTTATGCGGTCGCGGCAAAAGGCCTTTAACTGTTCTTCCGTCAGGCTGGTGCCGTTGCGCAGTTGTACCCAGGCGCAGACTTCCTCGCCCATTTTGGGATCGGGTACGCCGAACACCTGCACTTCGGCAATGGCCGGGTGGGTGTAGAGAAACTCCTCGATCTCGCGCGGATAGATGTTCTCGCCGCCGCGTATCACCATGTCCTTGATGCGACCGACCACGCGCATAGCCCTCGCTGTCCATGATGCCGAGGTCGCCGGAATGCAGCCAGCCCGCCGCGTCGATGGTCTCGCGCGTGCGTTCCTCATCGTCCCAGTAGCCGCGCATCACGGAGTAGCCGCGCGTGTGGATCTCGCCCTTTTCGCCAATGGGCACGACGATGCCCTGCTTATCGACAATACGGATCTCTACCCAGGGCACCGCGCGGCCCACGCTTTGCGTGCGTTTTTCCAGCGAGTCGTCCGGTAGCGTCATATGGTTGAGCGGGCTGACCTGCGGTCTGCCCGTAGCCGATGAGAATGTCTGGCATGTGCATGTCATCGATGACGCGCTGCATGATTTCGGCCAGGCAGGGCGCGCCCGCCATGATCCTGTGCGCAGGCTATTGAGGTCGAACTCGGCAAAACGTGGATGCTCCAGCGCACTGATGAACATCGTGGGCACGCCGTGTAGCGCGGTGCATTTTTCCTCTTCTACCGCCTGCAGGGTCGCCAGCGCATCGAAGGAGGCATCGGGGTACACCGCTGTCGCGCCGTGCGCCAGGCGAGCAGATTGCCGAGTACCATGCCGAAGCAGTGATACAGCGGCACGGGAATGCACAGGCGGTCGGCGTTGCGTAAAGCCCATGCCCACGCCCGCCAGGTAGCCGTTGTTGAGGATATTGCGGTGCGGCGAGCGTCGCGCCCTCGGGCGAGCCGGGGTGCCGCTGGTGAACTGGATATTGATCGGGTCGTCAGGACGCAGTGTGCATTGCAGCGCTTCCAGCCGTGCCGCCAACCGGACCCCCAGCGTGCAGACCCTGGGGAAATTCAGCATGCCCGGTGAGGCCGCATCGCCCATGCCAATTACAAGCTGCAGATGCGGCAGCCTGGCGGCGCACAAGCGGCCGGGTTCAAGCCCGGCAACTCCGGCGCCAGCTCGCGCAACATGCCGAGATAGTCACTGCTCTTGAAACGATCGGCGCAGACAATTGCCCGGCGCCACCTTGTTGAGCGCGTACTCCAGTTCGTACGCGATAGGCGGGATTGATGGGCACCATGATCGCGCCTATTTTGGCGGTGGCGTATTGCACCATCACCCATTCGTGGCTATTTGCGCCCCAGATCCCGACCCGTCGCCGGGGGCGATCAAACCCAGCCAGCAGGCCCGTGGCAAAGCCGATTGACTTCGGTCTGCAACTGCCGATAGCTCCACCGAATCTGCACGGCGCCGAACGACCAGCGCTTCCTCAGCGGCATGTTTGTCGCAGATACGGTCGAAATAATTGCCGATGGTCTGGTATATGATCTGCGTGTCTGATGCGCCGCAGTAACTGTGGGGGAGGATTGCCATGCCAGTGTCCGTATTTTTATGCTGCAAGCTGTCTCCGGGTGCATCCTGCGCGGGGAATAATACTACGCCCGGGCAGCGTGGCGACCCAACAAAGGGTGCGATTACGCGGAGGCTATGGCGGGCCGATTTCACCGTATTTCCGATGTGCATTTTGACGCTATCGCACCTGTGCTCATCCACTCCTGTGCTGATTTATCTTTGGAAACTGAATGTATCCCCTTTCTGGCAGACAGTTGAGCCAAGGAAATAGTAGCCCCCCTTATCCCCCCCCCTTATTGTTTCTCCACTTCCGGTTTTGCCGCCACCTTTGACCTGCGCGTCGGAGGTTAAATTTTGATGTCATCGGTGCCCGTCACTGTGGTTCAGACCACCGCGTATGAAGAGATACACCCTGCTCGATATCGCCAGGCGCAGAGTATCGGCCAGAACCAGATGGAGCGTGCCAACCCGAATGTTGATCATGGCTGCCGGGCAAGGAACCCAGGTCGTGGTGCCCTCGCACTATATCTTGCCGCGTGCCGCGGCAGGGCTGGTGCTGAACCTTCCCGAAACAGTGCGTGCGGTATGTACTACTTCCCGGCCAAAGCCCGGGCAAACGCCGCGCAGGTCCAGACCTATCCTATCGGCATCGGGCGCTGGACTGAGCGACGCCTGGAGTGGGGCCAAAACTTGCTCGGCAAGGTCAAAGATCCGACCTGGACCCGCCAGAATCCATTCGCCGGGAACATCCGGCCAAGGGCGATCCCGCTGCCGAGCGGTTGTCCCGGCCGGTCCCGGAGCAACCCAGCTCGGTCGTTACGCCATGCGCCCCAGTATCCCGGCTACCTGATACACAGCACCAATAAACCACTGGGTGTGGGGCATGCGGAGTATCACATGGCTTATATCCGCATGCTGCCGACCGAATTTCGAGAGACTCTTTCCGCAGCTGCCGGTTGGCACGCCGGTCAATATTGTCAATCAGCCTGTAAAGGCTGGCTGGCGCCGGCGGCAAACTGTGCATCGAGAGGTGCATCCGCCGCTGGAAGAGTACCCCAATGACCGGGGTTCGATGGTGGAAGAGGTGATGCTCGCACTGGACGATGCCATGGCGCGACGATCGGTCGCCACCCATTTAGACAATGTTTTATTGACGCACAACTCAACAACCCGACGGGCATTCCGGGCAGTCATCTCAACGGGGGAGGTGATTCCGGGGTCGACCGTGGGACGATTCTGGAGATTGATGCTGGAGCTTGATTCCGGACGTAGTGCTTGGGATGAAGTTAAATTTACTGAATAATGCTGTGTGAGTCAACGGCGACCCTGCCCGATAAAGGAGGAATCGCTCCGTAAAGAGGTGCCCCATGGTTTACTTGTTCATTGACTGCTTGAGACGTACGATCCATTTTCGGTGGCATCGCAGCAATGGCAGACAGCATTAGCTTTTGCCAGACAGCAGCTGCATCTGCAGAAGCACGCAGCGGCAGCCTGGGCGCTTTCAACTTGCGCTTTCAGCGTGTCCAGATCGCGAGTGGTGGCGCAGCCGGTTACCCCTGTCAGGGCGACCAACATAAAACTGCTGCCGTGGTTTGAGCGATTACGCAATGTTGTCCTCTAAGTGGTCTGACCGTTAACCGGCCTATAAAGTGTATCCAGTTTGAACAGCGCGTCCCTTTTTACAATCGGGTTGTGCCGTTCGTTTTTAGGGCAATATCCTTAAACCAGTTCGGCGAAGCACCTCCGACGGCCTCTTGAGAGATACTGAAAGGCGTAATCGCAGGGTTGTTTACCTGACTTTTTGCCAGTCAGCGCACCACTACCTTGGTGCCCACTACGACATATTTGGCCAATTCCAGCAATTGTTCATTGGTGAGTGCGATACAACCCTCGGTCCAGTTGACGGTTTCATGCACTTTCATGTCCCCGGTGACCCCGTGTACAGCCCAGCTGGCCCCGAGACTGGTGCTCTGCAACGGTGGGAGACCCCGGTCGAGGTCATAACATAATGCCCGGTATTCCTTAGCGCCGATACGTTGATCCTGGAAGGCTCGTTCTGTGTGGTCGAGGTTGGGGTAGTTGGTCGCCATCTGAACAGTTTACGAAGCGCTCGCTGCGCCGGTTTCCGGTGATGGTAAATTCACCGAGTGGCGTTGTGCTGTCGCCCCTTTCTTGGCGAGGCTGGTGCCATTGCTGCCGAGTGCGATGTTGTCGAACACCTGCAGCAGGTTTATGCCACCTTGCATCACGGCAAGACTAACGAGCTCCTCCGTGTTGTCGACCGCCACCCAGACGTCTGAATGTGACAGGTGCAACCTCTACATTGGGGATAGGCCCGGCCTGTGCACTCGGCAGGCGGGTGACAATGGCGATGATGAATGAGAGAGCGAACAAGAGGGACAGGGTTACAGTGTTGTAGTGCGCGGCTGTGAAAGGCGGAAGTTCAAGTAAAAACCACGTTCAGGATCCGCGCAGATTGGAATGTCTTCGATCATAGCGGGCGGCATGTGGCGATTCAACGCCCATGATTTGGTAATCTGTCACTGTTCGATCAGACACACGAGCAGGCGCGGTAGATGAAAAAGATACTCGAAGGCATCGCACTCGTGCTTGCACTGTTGACTCCTGGGCCTCAGTTGGCCGGCGTGGCGGTTCTACAAGGAGATCCGCAACGCGCAGCGGGACCCGCTGGTGTGGGAGGGGCTATCAGTGCCCTGGAGTCACAGACCCGAAATAATCACCGCCCCGGGCGAAGGTATGGTCTTTGTCGGCAGCTCCAGTATCCGTCTGGCCTGGGACACACTCGCGAAGGACATGGCTCCCATTGGGGGAGTCATACAACATGGCTTCGGCGGTGCGAAAGCTGAATGATGTCGTGCATTACGCCAAGCGGCTGGTGAATGCCTACCAGCCACGCGCGGTGGTGGTGTTTGCCGGCTCCAATGACCCTCACCCCGGCGAAGAGGCAAAGACACCGGAGCAACTGTGGCGAGCTACCCGGGCGTTTGTCGCCGCCACCGTGCGAGCGGACCAGCCCGCAGTGCCGATCTACTTCATCGGCATTACGCCGTCGCCGATGCGCTGGTCGGTCCTGGCCGATCGCCCAATCCCACCAATGCGCTGATAGCAAAGTGGTCTGAAAGTCCGACCCCAACTTGCATGTCATTGATACCTCAGGTGGCCTGATGGGGCGTGATGGCGAACCCGATCCCGACAATTATCGCTTCGACGGGCTGCATCTCAGTACGCAGGGCTATAGCGTCTGGCGCGACATCATACGCCCGCGTTTGCTGGATGAGTTGGAGGCGCCGCACAAATCGAAAGCGTTAAAGAGCCGGAGTTGCCACCACGACAATTACCGACCAGCTCCAGATGCCCTGGAGTTTCGCGTTCATGCCCGGTGGCGACATCCTGAGTGACGGAGCGTGGTGGCACGCTGCAGCGGCGGCTGAATCCTACCGACCGGCCAGCTCGCGCCGATAACGGGTGTGCCGGACGTGTTCCGCGAGGGGCAGGGCGGCCTTCTGGATGTCGCCTTGCACCCGGACTTTGTGCTGCAGCAAGCCTGGGTTTTACCTGACCCTGTTCGGTTCCGCTGGGCCCGGGTCGCTCGACCACGCGTTTTAACGCGTGCGCTGTTGACGGTGACGCACTGCGCAACTACCTCGAAGTACTTTACACCACTGAACCGTTGCAAGACACAAAAAGCACTATGGCGGTCGTTTATTGTTTCAGTGGCGAGCATCTGTACATGACCATGGGCGAAGCGCGCAGCCATGGGGAACTGGCGCAACGCGCCTGGATAACGCGACCTGGGCAAGGTGTTGCGCTTTTTGCTGATGGCTCTGTCCCGGCGGACCAATCCCTTTGTCGACACCCCGGGCGCCCACCCGCGATCTACCACCTACGGGCATCCCAATCCCCAGGACTCGCCCGGCACCCCGTCACTGGCGAACTCCGGGTGTCGGAACACGGACCGCAGGGCGGTGACAGGCTGAACCATCTCGTACCTGGCGCCAACTACGGCTGGCCGGTTAGTACCCCTGGTGAAGAATACGGCGGCGGCAAAGTCGGCGTGGGCACCGGCCGGGAGGGCATGGAACAACCGGCTTACTACTACGTGCCGTCCATCGCTACCGCCGGACTGGCCTTTTACCAGGGCGCGCGCTTTCCCGATTGGAACGGCAGCGCCTTTATCGGGGCGCTGCGCGCGCTGCATCTCAATCGCCTGAGCTTTGATCCGGACGGGAAGGTGACGGAACACCGGTTGTTGTCGGACCTCAACCTGCGTCTGCGGGATCTAAGCAGGGGCCGGACGATGATCTTTATCTTTTGAGTGAACAGGGATCCCTGATTCGGCTGCACCCGGCAGACTAGCTGTCGGGGTCGATTCAACACCAATGCGTGAGTATATCCCCGCAGACTAATAGGGTGTAGTCTGCTCCGATCAACGGTTAATCTGCCTGATTGTTGAGTTGCCGCGCCACGTCCCTCAACCCGAATTGAATGTCAACATCACGCGAGGAGCAAAGCATGGCTGGCTGCCCACATTTTGATCTCACAGCACCGGAAACCTACCAGGGCGGTGTCCCGCGCGATGTGTTCAAGTGCTGCGCAACGAACAGCCACTCTACTGGCATGATGACCCGGAGACAGACACCGGGTTTCGGGCGGTGACGCGGCAGAAGGACCTGGATTTCATCTCCAGAACCCGCTGCTGTTCTCCTCGGCGGAAAGGAGCTGCCTGCCCTGGGAGTCCGCGCAGGACCGGGTAGTGCTGATGCGCCAGCAGTTGATCAATATGGACCCGCCCCAGCACCTGAAGTACCGCCGCCTCGTGCGCAATGCATTCACGCCCAAAAAGTCGACAGCTACGAGGCCCGCTTTCGCCAGATTGCGCGCAATATCGTCGACAAGGCGGTGGCCGGTGGCGAGTGCGAATTCGTGGAAGAGATCGCGGCCGAGCTGCCGCTGATTGCAATCTGCAGGTTGATGGGAGTACCGATTGATCGTCGACAGCACCTGTTCGAATTGACCAATATCATGCTGGGTATGACCGACCCGGAGCTTTCAACGTCCGAGGCGGACGGTGAGAATGCGATGGCCCATATGTTCTTCCTCGCCCACGAACTGGCGCTCGCGCATCGCGACAATCCGCAGGACGATATCGTGCATGTCCTGCCCAACGGTACCGTTGAGGACGAACCACTCACCGATGAGGAGTTCTGCCACTTTTTCCTGATGCTGATGGTGGCGGGTAATAAAACCGACGCGCACGGTGACGTCGCAAGGCATGCGACTGTTGATGAGACATCCCGAGCACCACCAGATGCTGGTGGACAACCCGGAACTGTTGGAGGGCGCTATCGAGGAAGTGTTGCGGTTTTGATCCGGCGATCATCGCGTTTCGCCGCACCGCCACAGCCGATGTTGAGCTGAGTGGCCAGCTGATCAAAAAGGCGATAAAGGTCAACATGTACTGCAGCGGTGAATTCCGATGAGGACGTATTCAGCGATGTCGATACGCTTTGATATCACGCGTGCGCAGCGCGAGGATGTGAAGAACAATCACCGCGCATTTGGCATCGGCGAGCATTTCTGCATGGGATCTCATCTGGCGCGACTGGAACTGAAAGTGATCTTCGAGGAAATCCTCAAACGTATCCGCAACCCGCGCTTCAGCGGCGATGTCAATTGGCTGCGCTCCAGCTTTATTCATGGCATTAAAAAATGCCGATAGCGTTTGATGTGGTCTCTTAGTCTTGAAGAACAGGATTAGCTGAAGTGAGAGCGGGCTGGTAGGGCTAATGGCGCCCACTGAAGGTCGATATTGGCACTGAGGTGTTTTAGCTTCTATGGCCCGTCGGGACCGTGCGAGGCAGGACGCCGAGCCCGAGCCCCCATGGATGGGTTCACGGCGTGTCCCGGCGGGCAAAAGCAGGCTGACAAGCCTAGCGACAGTGCCCTTATATTCAGCAGACGCTTTTTACAAATGGTTTGCGACGATCGTTTTAACTCCGAGTGAGCAAAAAAGTGATCGCCTCGCTCAACGCGTCACACTCCAATCGAATCGCCTGTCTGGTCTTGCTCTTCCCGGGATTGATTTCATCGACCATGCCGCGCAGCCTCGAAACAACGGGTGACGGGCGATCTCACTTTGCGGCGGCTCCGGATCTTATCCTGGAACAAGCCATCCCACAACTGCGAGGTTCGCTTCGCCTAACGCGCTAACTGCTTTTGCCCATTGATACTGGAGGACTCCGTCCTTGCCCGCATTGCGCAAGATGGCGATGCTGACACGGTATTCCTTCTTGCTGACCAGTTGCCACACCGTCGATCAACTGCCTGACGCGTTGCTGTAGATCGTCGCCCTCAAGTGTCGTCGCCTCCAGTGTCCGGGTGAAGTCATCAAAAATATGGTCAATAACCGCCTGCAGCAGGCCATCCTTGTCACCAAAATGGTATTGCAGCACGCCCCAGCTCACCCCGGCCTCTTCGGCGATGCGATTGGTGTGCGCGGCGTGGAAGCCGTCGCGGTAGATGCAGTCTATGGCGGCCAGGATCGCTTTCTCCCGCGTGGCTTCGCGTTTGGTAGGTTTGTTCAGTTTGGTCATGGCCGATTCCGGGCTTGCAGAAGGTGCGAAGGGGTGTTGCAGATCTTCAGACTTTAAAATAGTGACAACTATAAAACAATGACTATATATTGCCGGTACCGCAAGCCGTCCACGTTACAACCAGCAGGCGAGAACTTTGAGCGATAAAAATTTGAGTGAATTCAGCCGACTTCAGTTGGCCCAATTGGGGCGCGAGTACATGCTCTGTGCCCAGTTCAACAGCAGGACAGGTTACGCTGCCCTGCGTATCAACCATGGCGATGAGGCCTGCAAGGATGTCGCCATCGCCAACTGGATGGGAGCAGGCCCGGTGTACACCCGCCGCATGCAGAAGGCGATGGGTTTCGCCGGAGGCAGCGATGTCGCCACCATTTTCAAAGGCCTGCAACTGGAGTGCGGCTTTACCCATCAGTATTTTGACGTGCACTTTGCCGTGACAGCGGCGGATAGCGGGCGCTTCTGGCTCAACAGTTGCGGGGCGCTGCTGGAGACCGAGCCGCGCGGCGCCGACGCGGTCAAGGTGATGTGTCACGATATCGAGGATCCCACCTTCAACGCCACTGCCGTTGCCACCAATGCGCGCGCCCGTATGACGCCGGTGCATCGGCCGCCGCGCGTGCCGGCTGATCGCGCGCCGCACTGTGAGTGGACGGTGTTTATCGATCCGGCTGCGGAAGAAATTCTAGAGCCTGAAATCACCAAGGTAATGAGCAGCACGCGGCTCGCCAGTATCGGCATTACACGCCCGCAGGGCCTCAGCCAGGCGGCCCTCGACGGATTACTCCGGTCCGCTGTTCGAACTGTTCCAGCTGGAGCAACTGTCCCATGCGGCGCTGGTGGTGGTGTGCAGGGAGCTGGCGGTGCAGGTGCACCTGTTGATTGGTGGTCTTATGTATTCGGTCGCGCAGCGCGGCGATGCTGCGGCGCTCGCTGTCGGCGAATTCCAGATGACTGGCAGCAGTTGGGTGATGAGCAATCGGTTGAGCGACTGGCTGGGGTGCAGGGATACCGGCATTGACGGGATTGTCGCGGTGCTCAACATCCATCCGGCCTTCCAGCCATGTGAATACTGGTCCGTCCAGTTGACACGGTTGTCGCCGCACAGTGTGCTGTTTGAATTGCTGGAATGTCCGGCGGCAGAGGAGGCGCTGCACTACGGTTAGTGCGCTATTGGCGCGAGGGATGGTCGGTGGGCTGGACGGCCTGGTAAGGGGTCGATCGCCGGGCGCGCATCCTGCAACGCGACAGCGCTCGGCTGCGCCGGAAATCGCCATCGATGGAATCCGGCAGCGCGATTGAGGAGCCGCTCGCGGTACAGGTAGCGAAAGGGACGGTGCTGTATCTAAAACGGCTCAGGACTACATCCAGTTGTTGCAGGTGTGACCGGCGCGACTATGCCCTCGGGGGCTGAGGTGAGGCATGAAATCACGAAGAGTATTTTGGTTCGGGATGAGTGCGTGGGTCAACCTGGCGTTCTGCCAGCCTCCTCGGGGTGCCCCGAAAGCGCGCCTCCGGCAACCTACTCGCCAGGTGGTTTGGTCACGCTGCACAGGGACGCCGGGAATCCCGCTCAGTTGACTCCGCGGTCCTGTAACGCGAGAACACCACTGGCGGGGCGGCGGGCGGCCTACCGCCGCTCCACGGCCCCGGTGACGAGGGGTCCCCGACAATAAGCAACCTTGTTTCACCACCGGTCTGGCGAAAGGGAACAGCAATCTGCATGCCTATGCTATCGACGGCTCCGCGCTGTGGCATGCCGAGCCCTGGACCAGCGCGCGGGACGGTGTCGACCCCTGTACCCTCCTGTCCAGCCCGATCGTCGATACCCGTGGCGATATCTATCTCAGCGAGTGCAACCAGCTGTTCGCCTTCCGGCCCGGCGGTGAATTGAAATGGGTTGTCGAACTGCCGCCGCTGCAACCGGGCGACTACAAAAGATTCGCGGCGGGCGATCACGCGGTCAATGCCTTTACCACGGCAGCGTTCACTGCCGCGGAGTCTGTTGGGGGTGACCAACTTTGGCGACCAGCTGCTGATTACCCGACCGCGACACCGGTAAAACGCTGAATCGGGCCTATCGCCTGCCGGGGAACGCTGGCACCCTATGCCAGCGCCGAACCCATGCCGGACATTGGCGCAGGGGAACGGATTGATGGACCCGAATTTCAGGGAGTGGGCCTGGCAGTTGATTTTGGCGGCAGCGCGTTCCGCCAACACGCCGGCAGTGGCGACCAACGGCAGGATTTACGTTGTTGGCAGTGGTGCTCGATAAAGGAGTAGGAGCTTTACGCACTGGATGTGCTGCCAACGGCAACCGGCACGTTGGTGCAGGAGGCATTTGTCACGGCGATTGGCCTGGGCGGTGGCTCCAGTCCCGCGCTCTCACCGCACCGAGGACCAAGTGTATGTCAGCGATGAAGAAGGGTGGTTCTACGCCATTGACGCCAAAACGGGTGTAAACAACTGGAAAGTGAAAACGCAGGCGGCGGCCGGTGCCGCGGCGGTTGGAACCGACGGCACGATCTCTACGCACTGCAGGCGCGCGCGCCGGCCGTGGTAACGATCAGCCCGACGGGCGAAATTCTGTGGCAGAGTGATTTCTCGGTATAATGGCTCGCCCTTGCCGTCTTCCCTGCTGTTTAGCGACCCCGTCGCCGCTGGCAACTGGTAACCCGACGAGTCACCTCCGACGCTGTGCTGGTACCGGTCGTGTATGGCTACAACGTGCCGCTGCTGGGATTTACCGCGCCCGTGCAATCGGTGGTCGCCTGCGCTGGATTTACAAACCGGTGCGGGCGTTCGCGATGTGGTCGGTTTGCCCAGCGATTCCGAGTGGCATTACCGTCGTGCTCGCCAGTGGCGCGATCCTGAAACAGTGTTGGCGACGCGCTGACATCCCCGGTCAGTCCGTTGAAGCCGCTGCTGGATGTGTTGTTGCCGGGCGACCTGGTGATGATGGGCTCCACCGGTGGTGTGCAGGTGGCGGTGCCGGTCGCGCTGCCGGTTACGGACTAGCTGAACAGGCAGTTTCTGCATGTGAGCATGCCTTGCGAAGAGTGCGGGCGGGCAGCTCCGGGAAGCACCGCCTACCGTGGCAAAACTGCCCTGGCAAACGCACTCGATGCGCCGCTTCTTGTCGTCAATCGCGGACAATGCGGTGCGGCCGTCCTCGGTGAGGAAGTTACAACCGTTGACCATCGTAGCGCCGGCGGCGGCCAGTCGTTCATGCGTGCCGTCGCCGGGATTTTTGACGCCCGTCCAGACATCGAACGGTTTGTCGCTGCAGTGCTGTTCGGCGCGGATCGCGCGCAAGGTCGCCAGCAGCGGATAGATCTCGCTCTCTTCATGCGACGTGGCCATCCAGCCATCGAAGCGGCAGGCACGGCGCATCGCCGCAGGTGCGTAGCCGCCAATCATGATCGCTTTGCGGGAACCCGGGTGGCGGGTGACATCTTGACCGGCGGTACTTCGTAATAGCGACCATGGAACTCGGTCATTTCGCCGCGCAGCAGCAGGTGATCTGGCGACTCGCCACCCGCTTGCCACGGGTGTGAAAATC
>JADJAL010000053.1 GCA_016704305.1 Haliea sp.
GAAGAGTTGTCTGACCAGCGACCGGATTTCCTGGCGTCAGGCAGCGAGTGGCGCACGCCGCCATTGTGGGGTATCGGCCTGACCGCAGTGGTGCAGGGCCGCACGGAATTCCTGCATGATGGCCGGGCGCGCAGCCTGATGGAGGCGATCCTGTGGCATGGCGGCGAGGCCGAGCAGGCTCGCGAAGCAGTGCGAACCATGCCCGCGACCGACAGGGATGCGCTGATCGCGTTTCTGCAGTCCCTGTAGTCAAAGCGACGACGCCACTACGCGCATCAGGCGCAGCAGCGGCGTCAGGTTGCTGCGATGGTTCCTCAGTGGGGGCAGGCCGCACAGGGGGCGCAAGGCGCACAGGGTGCAGGCGGTGCAGCGCTGTAGTAGTAGCCACTGCCGGAATAGGCTGGCGGCGGCGCCTCCACAACTTCCTGCTTGGGCTTGTCGGTAGCGGCCACCAGCGCGCCGCCGAGGACTGCACCGCCCAGGCCTGCCGCAATGTAGTTCCCGGTGTGATGGTCGATGAACAGCGACGCTTCACCAAACGCGTTCGGGATCGTCCCCTCAAGCACCTTTACCGCGTATGAAATCTTGCCGCCAGCGCGTTGCGGATCACTGAGCTCGACGACGGTATTTACCGGGACGCTCGCGCCGAGAATCGAGAGCGTTGCGTTCGGTGGATCACTGGCAAAGCTGTCTGTGCCGGCTTCGCTCCCCCAGGCGCCGACGAACTTGTCGGTGTCTATGTGCCCTCTGACGCGCGCGGGTCGATCTGAGAAAAAGAGCGTCGTACCCACGCCTTCGAGCGTGAGCCGTTTGCCGTCGAAACTGCCCGCATCGGCGCTCTGCACGTAGAGCAGTTGAAGCTCGTTTATCAGGTCTTCGCCGGTTTTGTCGGCCGCCGACGCAGTTCCAGCCTGCAGCGTGACGAGTGAGAGGATGGTGAGGATGAGGTAAGGCAGGTTGCGAGCTTTCACGGCAATTTCCTTGTTGGGTGGTGGGGAGAGCATACCGAGTATAAACCACCTTTTCGCCGCTCGGCAGTTGCCGTCCGCGTGCAATTCGTGCAATTACAGAAGTCGCTGTAGCCAATCTACTATCGGCGACGCATCGTCGCCGCGCGTACCCAGAGCCAGGTAGCCGTCGGGCCGCACCAGGTAGTGGTGCCCGCCCTCATAATCCTCCGCCGCGTCCGTGCTGGCTGCGCAGGCGAGGCTCTTCAGCGCAGGTGTGATGCCAGGTGGCGCCACGCCGACCGACAGCACCACAAACTTGCCGCCACGCAGCAGTGCATGCAATCGTGTCGCGCTGCCGTCCGCTGCGCACAGCGCCACGTCCGGTGCACGCGCGCCGGCGGCGGGCTGCACCGACGTTCCGTGCAACGACATGCTGAGCGGGCTGTGCGCATAGTGCAGGTCCAACTCGGTCAGTTGGTCGACCATGCGCTGCTGGATTGCCGGCAGCCGGCCCAGCGTGCTGGCCGCAAGGTCACGCAGTTCGCGCAGCAGCGGATTGTGCAGCAGCGCGACGCGGGTCATGTTGCCGGCATTGCGCAGCACCTGGATGCCGGTGGCGCTGCGTTCAATTGAATAGCTGTCGAGCAAACCGGGCGCGGCCTGTCCGCGCTGCACCAGCGCCAGCTTCCAGGCCAGGTTGAAGGCGTCCTGCATGCCGGTGTTCATGCCCTGGCCACCGGCCGGGCTGTGCACGTGCGCCGCGTCGCCGGCCAGGAATACGCGGCCGTGGCGGTAGTCCCTGACCTTGCGCTCGTTGATGCGGAAGTGGTTCAGCCACACCGCATCGTGCGCGCGCAGGCCCTGCGGGCCGCGGCGGTCGAGCAGCGCCTGCACCTGCGCCAGCGTCGGCGGTGGTGGAGTCACTTCCGGTGCAGGGCCGACATCGGCGATGACGCGAAAGCGCCGCTCGCCGATCGGGAAGCACGCGAGCACGCCCTCGGGCATCCAGCAGATTGTCAATTCGTCGTTCGGCAGCTCGCCGTCGATCTGCACGTCGGCCAGTACCCAGTCCGATTCCAGCGTGTCACCTTCGAAGGGCAGGTTGAGTGCGTGGCGCACGGTGCTGTGCGCACCATCGCAGGCAGCCAGCCACGCGGCGGCCGCGGTCTCCAGGCTGCCGTCCGCATGGCGCAGTTGTGCCGTCACGCGCTGGCCGTCGTCGGTAAAAGACAGCAGCTCCACCTGGCGCTCAACCTGCACCCCGTCCGCCGCGAGCAGTTGCTCCAGCAGGCGCTCCGTCTCGCTCTGCGGGATCATCAGCGCGAACGGGTAGGTGCTGCGCGCGCGACTGAAATGCACATGCACCAGTTCGCGCCCCTCGCCCAGGATGCGAGCGCCACTGGCGCGCACGCCGGCTTCGATGAAGACCTGTGCGCAGCCGAGGATATCCAGCAGCTCCAGCGTGCGTGGCCAGATCACCAGCGCCTTCGACTTGTCGGTGCGTGCGCCCGCCTTGTCGATGATGCGCACCAGGGCGCCCTGGCGCCGCAGCGCCAGCGCCAGCGTCATGCCCACCGGGCCGGCGCCTGCCACCAGTACCTGTTGGTTCACTTTTCAGGGCCCTCTGTTTGTCGCGGGAATGCCGTCGCAGTACGTGCCTGCAACGGGATTAACATCAATGCGCACGTAGTGCCGACTGCACTGCGTTTAAAGTTGCCTCCACCACCTTATGTTCATCGTACTGTTGCGCGACCAGCGCACGACCATTGGCGCCCATCGCCCGGCGTTCATTGTCGGTCATCTGCAACATGTCCAGCATGGCAAGCTGCAGCGACGCACTGCTTTTTGCTTCACAGAGCAGGCAGTTGTAGCCGTCAGTCACGATGTTGCGACAACCCGACACATTGGTCGTGACCACCGGCAAGCCCATGGCACCGGCCTCCAGCAAGCTGCGCGGCATCCCCTCACGGTAGGAGGGCAGCACCACGCAATCGACTGCGCTGTAGACATCTTCGATCGTGTCCGTGGGGCCCAGCCATGCGATCCCCGGTTGTTGCGCCCAGTGCGTCAGTTGCTGGTGAGGAATCGAGGAGACGTTGTCCACATCGGCAAAGCCGCTCAACCAGAGCGCACACTGGATGCCGTCAGCATTGATTGCGTTCACCGCCGCAATCAGTTCGAACAGGCCTTTGTCGGCGAGCATGCGTCCAGCGTAGAGGAAGCGAAACGGTCCAGCATGCGGCGTATGCAAGGCCGGGTTGAAGCGCTCGAGATCCACGCCGGAGCCCGGAAGCAATTCGATGTTGTGCCGCGCGACTAGCTTGCTGCCTACCAATTGCGCAAAATCCTCTTCATTCTGGCAGAACACCCGGTGCGCGAACGGCTGGCTGGTTTTATACAGCAGGCGCACGATGGCGGACACCAGTCCACCGCGAATAAAGGCGGTGCCCAGCCCGGATACGTTGTTGATTGCCGGAATGCCCAGAAGGCGTGCAGCCCAGGTGCCGTACACATTGTTCTTGATGGTGAAATGCAAGGCGGCAGCTGGCCTCAGCCTGCGATAGTACCGATAGAACTGGTAGATCACCGCCGCATCCCGAAGCGGATTGCTGCCCTGGTTACTCATGCGCAGCGGCAGCCACTCACAGCCGAGGTCAGCAACAAGTTTTTGGCTGTAACCATCTTCCGGGGCAATGCAGACAACGCGGAATCCTTCCGCACGCAGCCGACGCACCGTGGACGCACGAAAGTTGTACAGGTACCAGGAGGTATTGGACGACAGGCAAATTGTTTTGCTTGCGGCCACTACCTGATTTCCAGCGGGAGAAAACGGTAGGGCAACCAGTATTGCGCGTGCACAGCGTAGTTCAGCCACACGAACTGTACTATCGCGTAGTACAGAAGCACGAGCAGGGTCAAGACGTTGTTGCGGCCTCCGCGCCGACCCATTGCATCGGGCAGGTATGAAAAAACCACCAATTGTAGCGGCAGCATGTACAGTGCGATTCTGTCTACCGCAGTTGTCGCTGTGATGCCGATAGCGACAACAAACAACACGATCGAAATGATGGAAATCCAGCGCCAGAGATTGGCTTCGGCGGGCTGTAGGTTGAAGCGCTTCCTGAGTGCCAGATACAGGCACGCCGGGACCAGATTCATGGCGGCGCGAATGATGGCGCCCTGTGACTCGTAGCGCGCCTCTATGTAGTTGGTGTATAGCGTGTCGACGGATTTATCCAGAAATATGAAATAGGCGCCCAGGCTGACCACACCCACCCATAGCGTGGTCCAGTATTTGTTGCGCGTTGCCGCAAGTGCGGCGATGGGCAGTAACAACACAGCGGATTTATGGAACGCAGCGGCGCAGATAATCCAGACCACAAACCACAGGTTGTTCTTGCGTGCCAGCGCGACGAGACCCAGCATGGACAGGCCGAGGGCGATGCTCTGGCGGGTGTAGCCCATGGCCACCACGATAACCAGATAAGGGATCGCTACCGCAAGCGCCAGCCAGGGCCTGGAGAGACTGCGACAGAACGCGATCAAGCCTACGGAAAACAAAAATGCGCTGATCAGGTTGACGCCGGCGATCCCCCAGCCTTGTGTCACAGCGAGAAGATTGAGCAGACGATAGGCCGGGTCATCCTTTGCTAGCGCAGAATTAATGGTGTCGTAACGCGCCTGGGCCAGATGGTGCAGATAAGCGCCCCAATCTCCTCCCACCTCGAAGCGATAACCAATCACCAGTGTGAGAAACACGCACAGCGCTACCCACGCGCCATTGAGCGGCTCGGACTGGTAGCCCAGCAACGGGTGTGACGCTCGGGAGCGTGAGTTCAATACGTAGCCTGCCGGCAGCAGGAACATCAACCAGTACATCACCATGCTAGGCGCGAGCCTCAAGCCAGGACTGGAACATCAGGATCGACCACAGGCGATGGCCATGGTTATCCCTGCCACCCAAGTGCCTTTCCCAGGCTTGTCGCACGGGCGAGGGATGGAAAAAGCCCTCGCGCACCAAACGATTCTCATCCAGTAACGTTTCTGCCCAGTCGCGCAATGGCCCGCGCAACCATTCATCCAATGGCACGCCAAATCCCATCTTCGGTCGGTCTGTCAGGTGATCAGGTACGTACCGGTCAAGCAGTCGACGCAGCAGCCACTTGCCCTGGCCATCGCGCTGTTTGAAATGCATCGGGAGGCTCCAGGCAAACTCGATCACATGTTTATCGAGGAACGGTGCGCGTGTCTCAAGAGAGACGGCCATGGCCGCTCTGTCCACCTTCACCAGAATATCATCGGGCAGATAGGTCAGGCCATCGAGCGCCATCATGCGTGCGACGGGATCTGCCAGTTGTGGCCAGCGCTGGCGCTCATCCAGCAGGTTAGCGGGAATCGTGCCATTGACGACCAGCGTTTCCGCCGCGGGCCATTCAGTTACCAGCCCGGCATAGATGCGATCGATACTGTCGAAATCGCCATCGCGCAGCTTGCCGCCGAGTTTATGCGCTTTGTCTCCCGGCAGTGAAATGCCGTGGCGAGTGGTGAAAGCACCCAGCAGGCGATTCATCGTCGTTGCAGGTACCGCAGTGAGCAGCATCGCCAGGCAGTGGTGCGCCAATGGCGGCATCCAGCCTAAACGCTGCGCCAGTTTGGGCGCATGTCTGTAGCGATTGTAACCGCAGAACATCCCATCACCCCCATCGCCAGAGAGCGCCACGGTAACGGACTTGCGAGGCCAGTTGCATTACCAGCAGCGTTGGTAGCTGCGATGAGTCCGCAAACGGCTCATCCCAGATTCCCGGCAAGTCCTGAACTAATGTCAGCGCGGTATGGGTATCCAGTTGCAACTCCGTATGGTCGGTGCCGAGGTGCCTGGCGATAGCACGTGCGTGCACGGCCTCGTTGTACTGTGCTTCATTGAAGCCAATCGTGAAGGATTTGATCGGCTGCATGCTATTGGCCTGCATCAGCGCACAAATGCTGGAGGAGTCGATGCCGCCTGAGAGCAGCGCGCCCAGTGGCACGTCCGAGAGCAATTGTCTTTTTACCGCATCGAGCAGAATCGTATCGAGGCGAAGTATGGCCTCGGAATCGCTGCCTCGAAACGGCTCTCGAATGCCCGCTTCCGCTACCGCCGCCAGATCCCAGTAGCGCACTGGCGCAGCTTCGCGTTGCATGAGGGAGACTTCCAGCCATGTTCCCGGGATGAGTTTGCGAATACCGCGATAGATACAGTGTGGCCCTGGTATGTAGTTGTGACGCAGGAACAGCGACAGCGCGCCGCGATCAATCTCAGCATCAAAGCGGGGGTGGGCCTGTAGTGCCTTCAGCTCTGAGCCAAATAAGAATACGTCACCCTGCCAGCCGTAATAGAGCGGCTTCTCGCCGATACGATCTCGCGCGAGCATCAGCACACTGCGCTGCCTGTCCCACACTGCCAGCGCAAACATGCCGTTGGAAGCCTGGAGAGTTTTTTCAAATCCCCAGGCGTCGAAGCAGGCCAGCAGTGTCTCGGTGTCGGAATGCCCGCGCCATGCTGCACCCTGGTGTGAGGACGCAAGCTGCCTGCGCAATTCAAGGTGGTTGTAGATCTCGCCGTTAAAGGCGATAACGTAGCGCCCGCTGGCGGAAAGCATTGGTTGATGCGCTGCGCTGGACAAGTCGATCACTGACAGTCGTCGATGACCCAGTGCCACGCCGGCGTTGTCATCCAGCCAGACGCCGCGATCGTCCGGGCCGCGATGGTGCAGCCTGTCGGTCATCGCCTCGATGATAGTAGGGAAGGATTGCGCTGGACTCTGGGCTAGAAACCCTGTGATACCACACATGCTAGCGCCTTGTTCCTCAACATTTGATACCGCGTTTCATCAGTGAAGCGACGAGGGAATCGGGCGTTTACCGGGAGAGTCTGCGTGCGGCGCGCACTATCCACCTGCGGTTGAGTGTGTCCATGCACAGCGCGTAGCAGCCGGCATCGGCCCGCTTACCGCCCCACGCAACTGTACTTGAACCCGTGCTCCTGCATCCATTGCCGTTCGTACACGTTGCGCAAGTCCACGAACACATCGCCGCGCATCAGTGCTTTGAGCTTGCCGAGGTCCAGGCCCCGGTACTGGTTCCACTCGGTCATCAGCACGATCGCGTCAGCGTCGCGCACGGCATCGTCGATGTTGTCGGTGTACTGAACGCTATCCGGCAGTTCCTTGGCCGCTTCTTCCATGCCGTGTGGATCATGCGCCTTGATCTTAGCGCCGCGCTCGATCAGCAGCGGCAGGATCGCCAGCGCGGGCGCCTCGCGCATGTCGTCGGTCTCGGGTTTGAACGTCAGCCCCAGCACCGCGATTTTTTTATTGGCGACGCTGCCGCCCAGTGCGTCCTGGATTTTCACCACCATCAAGGCTTTCTGCGCCGCATTTGCCGCCACAACCGCTTCGACGATACGCGAGGATGTCCCTGCATCCTGCGCCATGCGGATCATCGCCTGGGTGTCCTTGGGGAAGCAGGAGCCGCCATAGCCCGGGCCCGCGTGCAGGAACTGTTTGCCGATACGTGCATCCAGCCCCATGCCGCGCGCCACCGCGCTGACGTCGGCGCCGGTCTTTTCGCACAGCTGCGCGATTTCATTGATGAAGCTGATCTTCGTGGCCAGGAAGGCATTCGCGGCATATTTGGTGATCTCGGCGCTCTCCAGGTCGGTCACCAAAAAGGGCGCTTCGATCAAATACAGCGGGCGATACAGTTCACGCAGCAGGGCCTCGGCCCGCGTTGTCTCCACACCCAGAACCACCCGGTCAGGGCGCATGAAGTCATTGATCGCAGAGCCCTCGCGCAGGAATTCAGGGTTCGAGGCGACATCGAAGTCGGCTGCCGGGTTGGTCTCGGCGATGATGCGTTTTACCTCGCGGGCCGTACCCACCGGCACGGTGGATTTGTCGACGATCAACGTGTAGTCCTGCAGGTGCTCGGCGATCTGGGCGGCAGCGGCATATACGTACTTCAGGTCGGCGTGGCCATCGCCGCGGCGCGTGGGTGTGCCGACGGCAATGAAGATGAGGTCCGCGCTGCCGATCCAGTCCTGGAAGCAGGTGGAGAATCCCAGTCTCCCGGCCTGCACATTGCGCTGCACCAGTTCATCCAGGCCGGGTTCGTAGATCGGAATCCTGCCGCTTTGCAGGGCCTTTATTTTGCCTTCGTCCACGTCCAGGCAGGTCACGTTGGCGCCAAACTCGGCGAAACAGGCTCCGGACACCAGCCCCACGTAGCCCGCACCGATCATTACAACATTCATGACTCATCCTTATGCATGTGCTTCAGATACCATGCGATGAAATTGTTAATCCCTTCCTGCACCGGTGTCTGCGGCTGGTAGTCGACATCTGCAACCAGATCCTCGATGTCGGCATAGGTCGCGGACACGTCGCCAGGCTGCATCGGGAGAAACTCCTTTTGCGCGGTTTGCCCCAGTGCGGTTTCGATAGCGCCAATAAAGTCCGTTAACAATACCGGCTTACTGTTACCGATATTGTACAAACGGTAGGGCGCGCTGCTGGTGCCCGGGTCGGGATACTCGGCGTCCCACTCGGGATTGGCGGTAGCGGGCTTGTCCGTCACGCGGATGATGCCCTCCACGATATCGTCAATGTAGGTAAAGTCGCGCTGCATATTCCCGTTGTTGAACACCTTGATAGGCTCGCCCGCCAGAATCGCCTTGGTGAACAGGAAAAGCGCCATGTCGGGCCGTCCCCAGGGGCCGTACACCGTGAAAAATCGCAGCCCGGTGGTGGGAATGCCGAACAGGTGGGAGTAGGTATGCGCCATCAACTCGTTGGCCTTCTTGCTCGCGGCATAGAGCGAGATCGGGTGATCCACGTTGTCGTGCACGGAGAAGGGCATGGCACTGTTCATGCCGTAGACGGAACTGCTGCTGGCGTACACCAGATGGCTGATTTTATGGTGGCGGCAACATTCCAGAATGTTGGTGAAGCCGACGATATTGCTGTCGATATAGGTGTGCGGATTTGCCAGCGAGTAGCGCACGCCGGCCTGTGCGGCCAGGTTGATCACGGCATCGAAGTGATTCTGCGCGAACAGGGCCTCCATCGCGCCGCGATCCTGCAGGTCTGCCCGGACGAAATGGAAGTCGGAATGCTTCAGCAGGCGTTGCAGCCGGGCTTCCTTCAAGCTGACATCGTAGTAATCGTTGAGGTTGTCGAGGCCCGTAACAGCGTCACCGCGCGCCAGCAACTTCTCGCTGAGGTGGTAGCCGATAAAGCCGGCGGCGCCGGTGACGAGGATGTGCATGGAGCTGGGCCTGCTTCGCTGTACTGGAGGCGCATGATAAATTGTTTTGTGCGCATTTGCATTGCATCACAGTTTGCGCTTGCCCGTGCAGGCCGCGCAGGACTTTTGCCTGAGCTGAATCGGTTATACTCCCGCCCGTCGTCGGAATAACAGCAGGAAGAACAACGTATGGCCGCTACGGTATTGGTCACGGGTGGTGCCGGTTACATCGGCAGCCACGCCTGCGTCGCGTTGATGGAAGCGGGGCACGAGGTTGTGGTGCTCGATAACCTGTGTAATAGCAGCCCCGTGGCATTGCAACGCGTGCGGGAGATCAGCGGTGCCTCGCCAGCTTTCAAGCAGGGTGATATCCGCGACAGAGCGTGTCTCGATGAGATTTTTCGGGAGCACAGGATCGACACGGTGTTGCATTTCGCCGGCCTCAAGGCGGTGGGCGAGTCGGTCGAGAAGCCGCTTGCGTACTACGACAATAATGTCACTGGCTCGCTGGTGCTGCTGGCTGCGATGCAGCATGCAGGCGTCAATAATCTGGTGTTTTCCTCTTCCGCCACGGTCTATGGCGACCCTGCATCCGTGCCGATTCGCGAGGACTTTGCGCTGGGTCCCACCAATCCCTATGGCCGCACCAAGCTCATGGTGGAAGACATCCTGGCGGACTGGCAGGCGGCGAACCCCGACTGGAGTATCGGGCGTCTGCGCTACTTCAACCCGGTCGGCGCGCATCCCAGCGGGCTTATCGGCGAAGATCCCCAGGGCATACCTAATAACCTGATGCCGTATGTGGCACAGGTGGCGGTGGGCCAGCGCGAGAAATTGTTCGTGTTTGGCAATGATTACGCCACGCAGGACGGCACCGGTGTGCGCGACTATATCCACGTGATGGACCTGGTGGAGGGGCATGTCGTGGCGCTGGACTATATTCAACGCGAACGCGGCCTGCATACCGTGAACCTGGGGACTGGCAATGGCGTGTCGGTGCTTCAGATCGTGGGCGCTTTCGAGCGCGCCAGCGGGCGTCCAGTGCCCTACGAGATTGTCGCGCGGCGACCGGGTGACATCGCCGCCTGCTGGGCGGACCCCGGACTGGCGCAAGCGGTGCTGCAGTGGAAGGCCTCGCGCAGCCTGACGCAGATGTGCGAGGACGCCTGGCGTTGGCAGTCTGGCAATCCGCTGGGATACCGCTGATTTACACACAGGGCCGCACACCTGCCACTGATTAAGCTGAGTGCCGTGCCCACAGGATCACTCACCGGCGCACCGAGAACCGAGAACTGAGAACCGAATGCTCTCTTTTACCTTAACCAAACTGTTGTCCCTGCTGATTTATCCACTCAGCCTGAGCCTGCTGCTTGGCATCGCGGCGCTGGTCTTTTCCCGCTTGCAGTGGCCCCGGCGCAGTTTCTACGCGATGTTGCTCTCGGTCGGTTGGCTGTACCTGTGTTCCACATCCCTGTTTGCGAACTATCTTACCGGCGCTCTGGAGCGTGACTTCGTGCCCCGCGCGATGTCCGTCATCGACAGCGCTGATGCCATCGTGCTGCTGGGCGGCGGGATACGCGGCGACACCCACATGGGTACGCTCGCCGACCTGAACCAGCGCGGCGATAGACTGGTGCATGCGGTGGCGCTGTTCAAGGCGGGCAAGGCGCCGGTGATCGTGTTGACCGGGGGTGGTGTCGATGGCGCGCGCACGGAAGCCGAGCAGATGAAGGACCTGCTGGCGGTAATGGGCGTTCCCGGCGAGCACCTGTTGTTGGAGGATGAGAGCCGGGACACGCACGACAACGCGGTCTATACAGCGCAATTGCTCAAGGACAGGGGCATGGACCGCATTTTGCTGGTGACATCGGCATACCACATGCGCCGCTCACTGGCGTTATTCGAAGCCCAGGGGCTTGACGTCATACCGGCGCCGACGGATTTCCAGCAACTGGTGACGCCGCAGGTGCTGCCCCCCTGGTTGCCCGCGGTGAGCAATCTCTCCCAGAGCACGGATGCCCTGCACGAAATCGTGGGTTACTGGGTCTACCGCTGGCAGGGTTGGTTGTGACTGTGCTTCGGTGCGTCGCACCGATGCCAGGCCGCGCAGGTCTGTAAAAAAAGGCGCCCCGACAGTTCGCGACCAGGGCGCCAGGTAGCCGGCATGTGCAAAGCTCGGGGAGACGGGTAAGTCCGTGCCACGCTGTCCGGCAAAACTCAGTTCATCGCTGCGGTGTTCAGTTCAGGTTCTTCAGCTTGTATTCGCTGTAGCTGACGCCGGTCCAGCGCCGAAAGGCGCGATAAAAGCTGTTCACCTCCAGATAGCCCAGTTCATCCGCCAGGCACTTGCCCGGCCGCCACATCGTGTGCAGTACCTGCTCACAGCGATATTGTCGCGCGCGGTCCAGCAGGAACTGGTAGCAGGTGTGGTCCGCGCGCAAGCGGCGGCGCAATGTGGTACTGCTCATGCCGAGTGACTCGGCGACGGAATCCGCGCGCAGGCGGGCGAGATCGCCGCCCAGCAGAATTTGCAGTACGCGATCCGTGGTGCGCGAGAGCGCGAGGTAGCGGGGCTTTTCCGGTGGCGGGATGGCGTCATCCCAGCCGTTGTTTGCTAACAGTGATTGATCCATGGCCATAACATCCTTGTCGTGGTTGATAGACGTAATTTTATAGAGGTGTTGTGAGTGTGTGGTCCGGCGCTAAAAGCTCCTTTTCGATAGTCCTTTATCAATACCCTGTGAGGCGATGCTTTGGCCCTCCCAGTCTTTGTAAACCTAGCACAAGATGGCTGATGTGAAAGTCATCGCGTCAACTTGCCCGCATTTGGTGATTCGTGGGCGCCGGGCAATCCATCACGGCCGCCGTGCTGGTGATGATTTCCCACTCCACCGCGCTCAGGTTGCCATCGCCCGCCGCAGTCAGGTTCATGGCTTTCAGCAGGCGCGGCTTCAGCAGGGGGTAACAATCCGCCAGTGTGCGCACCGCGCGCGAAAATGCCGTGACACTGCACTGCTCTTTGGGCAGCAGCGAGAGATCGGGCAAGCCCAGGCTGTCCACCCCGAGGCGAAACACGTGCACCGAGTCGCCGCTGCTCTCGTGCGCCAGCAGCGACAACACGGTTTGCACCGACTGCGCCACCTGCTGCAGTTTTCGATAGCGCGGCCGGCTGGGTGTTGTCTTCACGAATTCCGGGTCGAGGTAGTGGCGCAGCAATTGGAACAGGCACCATTCGTGCAGCTTCACCTGTGCGTCCGCCTGGATCAGTAACGCCAGCGTCTGCTTGAACACCCGGTACTGCGCTTGCGACATCGCCTTGAGCGCGGGCAGGCACAGTTCCAGCAGTGGCAGGCGACGGGGCGCGCCGAGTGCGATGACGTCGGGATTCAGCGTGTGCACGAGGAGTTCCAGCCCGGAGACACCGGCGCTGGCGATAATCGCCAACTGCTTCTGGCGCACTGGCGGCTCATCGCCCAGTAACAGCGCGAACACCAGCGCCTGTGCGCCCAGAGGCTCGTGACTGTGTTGCACGAATGCGATGGGAATATCCTGGCGAGCGGCGGTCTCCCGCTCCAGTTGCTCGGGATCGGGTTCGAAATCTGCATCCACTTGCGTTGCCGGTTGCGCTTGGGTCTCCGGTGGTGGTTCCGGCCGCAGTCCGGTGTCGTCCAGTAGCGCACCGGCAAGCACCGCTGCCGCCAGCCCGGCGCGGTTATCGTACATATCTGTCGCGCCGGATCGGGATTGCCGCCAGTTGTAACGCGATGGCCGCCGTTCGATGTACTGGCCATTCCAGTACGGGTCTACCCGCAGGATGCGCTCGCGCAGCGGGGGGTGGGTCGCCCACACCTGCCACAGCCGGTGCGTGACCTCCCCGAAAAAGATATGCGACATCTCCACCGCCCGCGCCGCGTGCACCAGCGTGCCGGGGATATAGCCGCCGATCACTTTGAGCGCATCGCCGATGCCGTCGGTGCTGCGCGTGAACTGCACGGCGCTGGCGTCGGCAAGGTATTCCTTTTGCCGTGAAATCGCCGCTTTGATGAAGCCGGCCGCGAGCCCGCCCATCAATCCCAGCAGCCACAGCGCGACGCCCAACAGCGACAGCGTGGCATTGCCACCGCGCGCGCTGGCGCCGGAGCCGACGCGATGCCCGCCGCGCAGCAGAAGTTGGCCGGTATCGCCAATAAACGTGATGCCTTTCAGCAGCGCCGCCAGGCGTATGTTGAGCCGCATGTCGCCGTTCAGGATATGGCTGAATTCATGGGCGATCACACCCTGCAGTTCATGGCGCTTGAGGTGTTCGATGGCGCCGCGCGTGACGGCCACGACGGCATTGGCGGGCGTGGTGCCGGCGGCAAAGGCATTGATGCCGCGCTCGTCATTCAGCACATAGACAGCGGGTGCCGGCATGTTCGCCGCCAGCGCCATCTCCGCCACCACGTTGAGACAGCGGCGTTCGGCCGGGTCACTCGATTGCGGCAGCAACCGCGTGCCGCCCATGCCCTCGGCCACCGTCTTGCCGCCGGTGGACAGCCGTATCCACATCCACAGCACGACCATGAAGATGGTGCTGGTGATGGCGAGGCCGATGGTGCCAAAGCGCGCCCAGCTAAAGTACGAGAGAAAGCCCGACATGCCCTCGCGGCTGCCGCTGTAAATGTTGTAGTCCGCGCTGAAAAACAGGAAGGCCGCGACGAGGACGTTGGTCAACGCCACGAGCAGCAGGACTGCCAGCAGGAACAATGCCACCAGCAAACGCGTATTGCGCCGGGCGAGATCCTGCTGCGCAAAAAAATCCATGTGCTTGCTAGTGCGTCAGTAGGAGACCCTGGGCGCTGCCTGGATGAGCGCGGAATCCTCGAATTCCAGCAGCGTGGCGTCCGTGGGATGCCCGAATTTGCTGGCGAGCACGACGGGCGGGAAGCTCTGGCGGTAAGTGTTGTACGCCATCACTGCATCGTTGAAGCCCTGGCGCGCGAACGCGATGCGATTTTCGGTCGAGGAGAGTTCCTCGGAGACCTGCAGCATGTTCTCGTTGGCCTTGAGGTCCGGGTAGGCTTCCATCGTGACGTTGAGCTTTCCCAATGTGCCGCGCAATGCACCCTCCGCCGTCACCAGCTTGCCAATCTCGCCGGCGCTCACATGGCCATTGCCCATCGCTTTGAGCGCCGCCGCCGCGTCGTTGCGCGCGCTGATCACCGCATCCAGTGTTTCGCGTTCGTGCGCCATGTAGGCTTTGGCGGTCTCCACCAGGTTGGGGATCAGGTCATAGCGCCGTTTGAGTTGCACCTCGATCTGCGAGAACGCATTCAGGTAGCGATTCTTGAGCGTCACCAGCGAGTTGTAGATGGCGATGCCGTAGATGACCAGGCCCAACAGCACCAGCCAGAATATGATGGTGGATACATCCATAGAACAGTTTCCCGGATCGGTAGTGGCTAGGTTTGAAACATAGTATCCAAGAATATAGTAACTACGTGACTAGAGATAATGCGAGTTGTATTCATTGCTGGGGCACGCCAAAAAGCGCACGTCCCTGTGCAGGCTCGGGTGGCGACATCCATGTCGCCACACGGCCCCAGCAACGAATACAACTCGCATTATCTCTCCCAGATTCCGCGTTACATTGCCTTGGTCGGAAGCTAAGCAGCAACCACCTCCACCGGAACGCCATTCAACACCGCATTGCCCGACAACACATCCAGCGCCAGCTCATCGGTCAGGTCATTGCAACTGACGCCCGCGTGGCGCTGCGCGATCTGCAGGCGAATACCGGCGCGGTCGTGGCCGAAGCCGTGCGGCAGGCTGACGACGCCGGGCATGATGTCCGTCGCCGACTCGACCACCACTTGCAGCGTGCCGATCCGCGATTGCACTCGCACCTCGTGGCCATCCTGTATGCCGCGCGTCTGCATGTCATCCGGGTGCATCATCAGGGTGCAGCGCGGTTTGCCCTTCATCAGGCGATGGAAGTTGTGCATCCAGGAGTTGTTGGAGCGCACATGGCGGCGACCGATAAGGCGCAATGACAGATCCTGAGCCTGGCCTTGCACGGGCGCGAACTCCGCGCGTAACCGAGCCAGGTCGGCCAGTGGTTCCGGGGTGTCGCAGCGGATAACGTTGCCCTGGGTGCGCAGGCGCGCCGGCAGTTGGGGCTGCAGTGGCCCGAGGTCGATACCCGAGGGGTTCTCGCGCAGCGTCTGCAGCGACACGCCCTGCTGTGCGTAGGGGCCGATCTGCAGTCCCATCGCAACGATGTCCGCCGGCGGCATGCTCGCCTGGGCCGCACCGCCCAGCAGCATGGCGACGCGGTTGCCCAGTTCGGTAAAAATTTCCCAGTCGTGCCGTGCGCCGTTGGGTTTCTCAAACACGGCCTCGTTAAAACGTGCGGTGTTGCGCACGGCATTCACATGAAACGCGAGATCGTAGTGGTCGTGCTCCAGCGGTGAGGTGGGCGGCAGGATGAGCGTGGCGTGGCGCGTGGTTTCGTTCAGGTAAAAGTCCAGCGACACCATGAAGTCGAGTTGCGCGAGCGCCGCGTCCAACTGCCGACCGTTGGGCGTCGACATCACCGGATTGCCCGCGCCGGTGAACAGCGCGCGAATCTGGTGCTCGCCGGGCGTGGTAATCTCCTCCGCCAGCGCCGCCACCGGCAGTTCCCGATCGAATTCCGGCAATCCGCGCACGCGGCTGTGGTGCCGGCCAAAGCCGCCCGGCCCGACGGTGCTCACCTGGTCCACGGCGGGCAGGGTGAACAGCGAGCCACCGGGCTTGTCCAGATTGCCGGTGACGATGTTGATCAACTGGATCAGCCACTGGTTCAGCGCGCCGTATGCCTGGGTGGAGACACCCATCCTGCCGTAACAGATGCCGGCGTTCGCAGCGGCGAGTTCGCGGGCGATGCGGCGAATCGTGGCGGCTGCAATCCCGGTGTGTGGCGCCGCGAACTCCGCGGTGAATTCCGCAATCGCGGCGCGCACTACCTCAAGGCCCTGCGTAAAGTCCTGCAGGTGCGCCAGGTCGTCCAGCCTCTCCGCGAACAGCGTATTCAGTACCGCCAGCAGGAACAGCGCGTCTGTTCCCGGCTTGATAAAGTGGTGTTCGCTGGCCAACTGCGCCGTCTCCGTGTGGCGGGGGTCCAGCAGCACCAGTTTGCCGCCGCGCGCCTGCAGCGCCTTGATGCGCTTTTTGACATCCGGCACCGTCCAGATGCTGCCGTTGGAGGCGATCGGGTTGGCGCCCAGCATCAGGAAATAGTCGCAGCGATCAATGTCCGGAATCGGGAACAACAATTTGTGCCCGAACAGCCACAGCGCGGCGAGGTGGTGCGGCAGTTGATCCACCGAGGTGGCCGAGAAGCGGTTGTTGGTGCGCAGGTGGCGGAACAGGTTGCCCTGGTGGGTCAGCATCCCGTAGTTGTGAACCGAAGGGTTGCCCAGGTAGACGCCGATGGCATGCACGCCGTGGCGCTGGTAGGTGTCGACCAGCCCCTGCGCCGCGCGGTCCAGCGCGTCTTCCCAGCTGATGGCGACCCATTCGGTCTTGCCGTCAGCGCCGGTTGTGCGCAGCAGCGGGCTGCGCAGGCGATCCGGGTCCTCGTGGATGTCCTTCAGCGCCATCGCCTTGGGGCAGATGTGGCCGCGGCTCAGTGGATCGTCCTTGTCGCCCTTGATCGAGAGGATGCGCTCGCCCTCGGTTTCAATGACCACGCCGCAGATGGCCTCGCACAGGTGGCAGGCGCGGTGGTGTGTTTTTATCCCGGTGTGTTCGGACGTCATGAGAGATCCTCCAGTGTGATCAGGCCGCGCTGCTGCGCGTCCTCGATCAGGTCTTGCAGGTCCGCGTGCAGTTGCGCGGCGTCTACGTCGTATTCATCCAGCAGCGTGTTTTGGATAGTGCGCAAATCGGCGCCCTCGCGGATCAAATGCCAGATGCGGGTGCCCACGGCATCCAGGCCGAAGTAGCACTCGCTGTCCAGATCCAGTATCACTGTCTCGCCCGCGAGTTCCTGGGAGATGACCTGCGGGGACAATCTGGCGATTTGATCGAGGTTCATCGTGCAATCCATCGGCATCAGCTAGCACGCGGTAGTGTAACGCAGGCGATAGTATCCAACACATTGAAAAGGGGCGCGATTCCTTGTCGGGCTATCCTTTACTTGGCTCAGGAAGGTAAGCTTAGCGCCGCCGAATGGGTATACCGCAGACGCTTGCGCGGTAAACCTGCCCGAGGCAGCAGTATCGCAATAACCCCGCCCCGCATAGAGGATAGATCATGAGCGACACCAGTGCCCTGTTTCGCCCGTTCAGCCTTGGCAAGCTTGAGCTTGCCAACCGTATTGTGATGGCGCCCATGACGCGCAACCAGTCCCCTGGAAACATCCCCGGCGAAAAATCGCTGGAGTATTACCGACGGCGTGCGAGCGGCGGCTGTGGCCTGATCATCACCGAGGGCACCTGCGTAAACCATATCGCTGCCAGTGGTTACCCGGACGTGCCTTACTTCTGGGGCGAGGAACGCCTGGCGGCATGGCAAAAAATTGTCGATGCAGTGCATGCCGAGGGCGGCAAGATTGCGCCGCAGTTGTGGCACTGCGGCGGCATGCGCCGCGCGGGCACGCCGCCCGAGGGCGATGTGGACGGCTATACGCCTTCGGGCATGAACGTGCCGGGCAAGGTCAATCGGCATATCATGACCAGAGAGGACATTGCGGACGTGGTGCGCGCCTTTGCCGAGGGCGCGGCGGATGCGAAGCGCCTGGGCTTTGACGCGGTGGAAATCCACGGCGCGCACGGCTATCTCATCGACCAGTTTTTCTGGGAGGGCACCAACCAGCGCGAGGATGAATACGGCGGCTCGCTCGAGAACCGCGGCCGTTTTGCCGTCGAGGTCATCTCCGCGGTACGCGCCGCCGTCGGGCCTGACTTCACGGTGATACTGCGCTGGTCACAGTGGAAACAGCAGGACTACGCTGCGCGCCTGGTAGACAACCCCGAAGACCTTGCGAAATTCCTGGCTCCCCTTAGCGCAGCAGGCGTGGATATATTCCACTGCTCGCAGCGCCGCTTCTGGGAGCCGGAATTTGACGGCAGTTCGTTGAACCTCGCCGGCTGGGTGAAGAAAATCACCGGCAAACCCACTATCACCGTGGGCAGCGTGGGCCTTTCGGCTGACTTCATCCCGCTGCCGGGCGAGGCCACTTTCAGGGAAGCGGAGCCCGCCAGCCTCGACGAGTTGGTGCAACGCCTGGAGGCCGGGGAGTTTGACCTGGTCGCGGTAGGGCGGGCGATGATCGCCAATCCGGCGTGGGCCAATCTGGTAAGAGGGGACGGATCGGGCGAACTGCGCGCTTTGCGAAGGAGATGCTGTTTTCGCTGGCCTGAAGTGTTTATTCGCCCTGCTCTGCGGCCAGGCGAATAATTTCTTCCAGCATGGGCAAGTTGGAGTGCAAGGAATACTGCTGCACTACGCGCGTTCTCGCCGCTTCGCCCATGGTTTTTCTGCGCTCGGGCTGGTCACGCAAAATACGCAAGGCTGCAACCCACTCCTGCTCACTGGAGGCAAGGTAACCACAATCCGGACTCACAACATCGACATTCGCACCCACCCTCGATGCAATCACCGGAACTGCACACGCCATGTATTGGATAAGCTTGAAGGCACACTTTCCCCTCGCCCACTCGTCATCCGTCAGTGGCATCACGCCGACGTCAAAACTGTTTAGCAGTGCGATCTCTGTGTCTTCATTCCATGCGACCTCGTCTACCCGCACTCCAGGTATCAATGGCGCTTTACCCCCGATAACGACAAGTCGCACTGGCCCTTCCCGGGCTATCAGCGCAAGAGGAGCGATGAGTTCGGCCAGATAGGGCGCCGTAGACGGGGAGCCGATCCAGCCCACGGTGAAAGTAGTAGCGTCGCGCGAGTTGGGGACAGGCACGTAGCGTCCGGTATCCACCACGGTTGGTAGCAACCGGGTACGTGTGTTTAGCCCCCGGGCATACCCCGCCAATGTCTGGTTGCCGGCCGTTACAACGGCGGCACCGGCAATGATTGCGTCGAATTTTCGCCCCAGGATCGGGCGCATGACACCCAGTCTGCCGCCTTGATACTTGAGGTAAAAGGCGTCGTCAAAATCGTAAACATAGGGCTTTGGCAGCAAAGCGTACTCCGCCCAGGCCGGGAGCAACGGAAACAGCTCGCAGTAGACGATGGACAGGTCGAAGTTTTCGCTTTCGCTGCGCAATTCCCGAAGACGCTGCCAGCCAGTCTGCAGCAGGTTCAACCAGGGCATAGGCCCGCCGTTAAAGCGTTGCTGTAGATAGTTGTCATCCAGCAGGTACCGAATATCCAGCGCGATGCCCCTCTCGGCCAGGCCGGGCACATACTGGCCAAGGCGGTACCGGGTGCTGGCCGCCATCGGTCCATACAACGCAAGCCCGAGTACCTTGATCAAGGTTGAATACCAACTGCGCCAACGGACGCCAGGATGCTTCGATAGAGCAGTTTATATGCGGCAGTACCTGCGCTCAGGGAAAACACTTCTTCCGCCGCCTTGCGGCAGCGCTGTGCCAGATCCGGTGCTTGCATAAGCTCGTCCAGTTCCGCGAGTGCGGCCGCCATCGCTGCGTCCCCCGCGTCAGCCACCAATACACCTACCCGGTGCTCGGCGATAATCCGTGCGACATCGCCGACCCCGGCGTTGGCAACCACCGGTATGCCGCAGCCAAGCGCCTCCCCCATGCGGGTAGGTGAACTGCCCAGCTTGCTCAAGCCCTCGGTAAAAAACATCACCGACACACTGTGGGCCTGCACGGCCTCATGTACCAGATGCGAGGCCCTGGGGAATATGGCAATACGCCACTGCAGCTCCGGCGCAAAGTCCAGGGCGTCGCATACCTGGTCAATAGCATCGCGCGTGACGATTTCGAATCTGGCGTGCGGGTCCCTGGCGGCTGCGCGAAAGAAGGCCGCGAGCCAGTCCAGGCGAAACCAGCCGCTGAGTACCGTGCCCACGCATGCATAAACCCGTGGCCCACTGGCTGGCTGGTCGCTGGTGACAAAACGGTCGAGGTCCGCACAGGTCGGAATTACGGTAACGCGCTGCCCTGCCAGCTCATGCGGATAAATGGACTGCAGGTAATCCACGGCCGCATGGGTGAGCGACACAACTCCCGCTGCACGGCGCAAGCAGGCGCGCTCGGCCCAATTGATGGCACGGTGCAGCACTGCGCCACGGCGTAACCTGCCGGCCGTTATCAATTCCTCCGGCCACAGGGCACGCATGTCGAAAATGAACGGCGTACCTGTGAGGCGGTTCACCAGCAGGGCCACAGCTGCCGGAATGTAGGAGCGCGCATGGATCAGGCTGGCATTGCCACGGCGCACTTCGCGCAGGCAGAGCCACAAGAACTGCAACATGCTCAAGGCGGGCGCAAGCACCGGTGGGTTGTAACGAAAGCGTTGCGGCAGCCAGCGTATGCCATGGTGCTCACAGATGGCACTGACACGTTGCATGGCCTCTGCGTCAGCCAGATCCTCGGCCTTTTCAAAGCTGACTATGGTGAATGCATAGTCCGTTGACAGGCCGCGCAGATAAGCCAGTACCTGGCTCTGGCCAAGAGGTTCGCACAGGCCGTTGCGGGTGATGTAGAGAACGGGTGTCATGACGTCCTTGCTACCGCTGCGCTGAAATTTCGGGAAACACCAGCGCGAGATAGCGTCGTGCTGCGATTGCCGGGCTGAAGTCAGCTGCTCGTTTTTTCAAATCTTCAGGTAGATGGGGCATATCAAGTTCGGCCTCAATCGCAATCGCGAGCGCACTCGCATCACCCACGGGGACCAGCCTTCCCAATGCACCGTATTCAAGTATCTCTCTTGGCCCCGAGGGACAATCCGTCGACACAACGGGGGTTCCACAGCTCATCGCTTCGACAATCACGTTGCCGAAGCCTTCATAATCGGAAGACAGGATAAACAGGTCGGCGCGCTGATAGTAAGCCGCAAGGACATCGACGTGCCCTGCCAGGCTCACATGCTCAGTGAGTCCACAGGTCCTGACCAGTTGCCGGATATGGGCCTCCTGCGGTCCTGTGCCAAGAATAACCAGGTGCGCGGGCCGCCGCTCCAGCAGCTGCGACAATGCGCGCAGCATGACAGGGTAGTTCTTCGCTTCTTTGAGCCTGCCTACCGCAAGCAGGCGCGCCCCCGTATGGCCCTGCCACGCATCGCCCACCTCGTTGAGGCCTTCCCCACCAGATTGAATGCACTGTGTACTCACAGGGTTGTGAATAACCGTCACCGACTCCGGGGTCAACCGGCCCAGCCGCGCAACATCCGATGCCACACCGCAGGAGACACCTACGCGCGCTGCCGCCAAAGGGTAAGCCAGCGCAATGCTTGCACGCATCAGGAGCCAATGCACAGCTCCCTGGTTCGCGTACTGGGCCGAGAGAATAGTGTGGTCCGAAACCACCACGGGGGTGCTTGTCCGCGCGAGGCGCGCTGCGATCACGCAGGCCACAGTAAATGGCCACATGGAAGCAATCACCAGGTCCGGGCGCTCCGCACGCAGATACGCCATGAAGGGCCGGATGAAACTGCGTATTCGCGATGCACCGAAAGTAAAAATACGTACTTCATCGTGAAAATAAGGACGGGCATCCTGCGGCTCATCGGCAATCACGATATCGACAGCAAAGCCCAGCAATTGAAACTCGTGCGCAAGGTCAATTTGCACGCGCTCGGCGCCGCCCAACGGTAGCATGCCGCGCCTCGCTTCACCCATTCGGTGCCGAGTTGGATCAACTCTCCACCAAATCCTGCCTTGAAGCGATAGATGCCATCCTCCGCGCTCTGGTTGGCCAGCCCACCAAGGTCATACCAGCGATAACCGTTTTGCTGGAGCCAGAGCATGATCTGCCAATGGAGAAATTGACCGGCGCCGTCGTTGTGCCTTTGAAGCATGACCCCGTACATGAACAGACCGGTAGGGCCAGCCAGGTAAACATGGAGATAGCCGAGCGTGCCACCTGCATCCTCAACCACGAAAAGTACTGCACAGCCCCCGGCATACATGGCCTGCAATAAATGCAGTCCAGGAGCGTGGAAGCCCTTTGCCCGGGATAACGCATGCAAGTGCCGGACAAAGTCGTTGAGCAGGGCGCAGTCGGTGTGCGCAGGACCCGCACAGCAGTTCCACCAGCGATTGCCTTACGGATTTTCCGACGGCAATCAGAACTCATTGCCTGCATGAGTGTTTCAGGTGACGCATGCAGGTCTACGACAAACGTCGCAGTGTTCAGCAAGCGCTCGGAGTCGCCAGCCGGATGGAATCCCTGCTCCCTGAGCCACTCATGCTCGTCGGAGCAGACGGAAAAATCGTGCAGAACAGTCTCGTGCAGTAGTCCGCGCTGCCCTTGCCTGGTTACCAGTTGCCTGGTTACCAGTTCCCTGCCGCAATCGTCTTGCGTGGCGCGCGCGAGTATGAGCGAACGGGTGAGCGGACCGACGCGCTTCTCAAGGATTCTCAGGAATGCGACTTCTTGCAGTACGCGCCAGCCGTAGAATTTCTGGTGCGCCCAATTCTCCTCCAGGAAAATACTGGAGTAAGGGTCGTCTTGCCCCTGTGAAGTTATCATCAGGTCGTGCGCTTGCAGGCGTAGTAGAACCAGGGGGCAAGAGACGGACTGCTGACCACTGGAAAGTGCCCGTTCACAACTTCCAGGATCGAAAAGCCAGCCGCTTCAACCTGCGGCTTTATGGTGTGGGGTGTTGAGACATAATGATCCATGCCGCCATGCACAGGGTCATGGATATAGCCCTCATGCTGCCAGAACGCGTCGGATGCCAGCCCCCGCAAAGCCAGTGATGCGCTTTTTAATACCGCGCGCGCGATGCGCCAGGGAATACGATAACCGCTCGCCCCCTGCAACTGCGGCCAGTGTCCAAGTACGCGCGCATTGTGTGAAGAGAATATGAACAGGCCTTCTGGCTTGAGCACCCTGGCGATTTCTCCCAGGCATTTGGCGCGCCCTTCGTCGGACCGTATGACATCAATGCCGTTGAAGGGGAAAACTACCGCGTCGAATGTCTTGTCTTCAAAGCATGCCATGGTAGTTGCGTCACAATGCACAAAAGCCAGATCGGGCCACTGCTGCCGACACGCTGCCACCATCGCCGCAGAATAATCCGCCCCTACGTAGCGCCGCGCGATTGCTGACAGCGCAGGCGTGGTGCGCCCACCGCCTACACCCAGATCGAGAATGTCGCTGCCCTCCTTGAGCCAGCGAAGGAACAAATGCTCCTCGGCCGGTTGCAGCCCGGTCAAGCCGAGGTAATAGGCCACAACCGCATCGCTTTGATACTTTTGCAGGTTGCCATCGATGGACATTCGGGAAGGTTCCATAAAAAATCAGGGTTTCGGTGGATACCGCAAACTGCCCAGGGCCCTGAAGCGTGTCTCGGCGATGGTGTCTCCATAAAACGTGAAGCGGTTGTGCAACCAGTTCTCCCGCCGGGAAAAATTCTCTCCCACGCATAAAACATGGTCAAAACCCGCTGCGCGCACTGCATCCACCTGCTCCTTACGCAGCATACCGTTGGGAAAGGCATAGACAAATGGGTATGTGGTTCCAAGGTTCGCCAAATACTCCTGCATCGCCTGGCATCCTCCACGACATAATCGTTGCTTTCGACACTCATGGACGCGTGCTCCCATGAGTGTGCTCCAATCTCGTGGACGCCTGCAATCTCGGCAACTTGTGCGCGAGTCATCATTGGCGTCGTACGAAAATCATCAAACCGATCGAACAGCGGTGTGAGGTCAGCGAGAATCTGTTGTTGTTCAACCATGGGTTTTGCCTTCAGGGTCGCCGACATCCTTAAGGCGAGTCTCGCTCTATCGAGTTGAGAAAATCCCGCTGGGTGTCCCGGAAACTTGATCTCTGACAACAGTTTTTCAGGCGCAGACATCAGGAAGTCCTGAACCATTACATTGATGGGTGGCAAGCCGCTTTCAATACAACCGGGTATTACGTTTTGATTTGCCTTGAGCCCGTGTCGCCCAAGAATAGGCATTGCGATCTCATAGAAATCAGAATATCCGTCGTCGAATGACAACGTCAGCGGTGGGCGAGGATCATCGTCCTGCTGCCCAAGCTCCGCAAAGGTGATGATGTTGAAGCGTGGCTTCAACCAGCCGAGTAGTTCATCGAATAGCTCTGGAGAAAGCGCGCCGTAACCGCTGTTTGATGGTTCTGCTACCCGGTGCAGGCAAAGAATTGTGAGGGACTTGGCGGCGCTGATTATCCGCAACTTGGCATGCAGGGCAAGGGAATTGGCAAGCAAGCTCATGGCCAGAGGCTTGGTCACGCGGCGCAATGACGTTCTAAGTACGGACACGCGTCCCCTCAATACCAGGCATCAAGCCCACCGGGCAATACCACCGCACAAGCTGGGTAATATTGGCAGTGCTCATCCTGATGCCCCTTCGATCAACATCGAACAGCCAGGGAGTTATTGCCGTCCAGTCGCACAACATTGTATTTGTCCCTGTTGAAGAAGCGCGATACC
>JADJAL010000054.1 GCA_016704305.1 Haliea sp.
GTTGCGGCAGAATCCCGCCAGGTTCATCAGGTCGATGTTCTGCACGTCCTTGCGGCTGTCGAGATGCGCCAGCAGGCGACGGAAAACCGCCGCCTCGATGTTCGTTTCGACATTCGTTTCGAGATTCGTTTCGATAGGATCAGTTTCGCTCATGGGCATATCTCCTGCCTGCGACATGCCGATCAGATCGGCATGTATTCCCCACCGTTGACATCCAGTGCCGCGCCGGTGACGACGCTGGAATAATCCGAGCCAAAGAAGATCGCCGCCTTGGCGCATTCGCCGTCATCGGGAATCACGCCCAGCGGGATGCTGCGCCGTGACCTCGGCAATCAATTCCTGCTGGCTCTTGCCGGTGGCCTTGGCCTGCCAGGAAAAATACCCTTCCACGCTCGGTCCCCACATCCAGCCCATGTGGCAGCTGTTGACGCGGATATTGTATTTCCCCAGTTCCAGCGCCAGGTGCTTGGTGGCACAGCGCAGGGCTGACTTGGATGCGCCATAGCCGGCCTGCGTGGCGAGCGGCTTGTGCTCCACCATCGTGGCGATCATCACGATGGCGCCGCCACCGCTTTTCTTCATATGCGGAACGCAGGCCTGGGTGAGGTACATGGTGCCGAAAAAGTTGACGTCCATCGCCCGCCGCCAACCATCCATGCTGGCCGATTCTATCGGCTCGAAGCTGCCGGGGTCGTAAGCGCTGTTGAACAGCACATCGATGCGCCCGAATTCCGCCGCCGCGCGATCGGCCAGTGCCTGGCACTGCGCCTGGTCGGAAATATCCGTGACCACCTTCAGTACAGCTGTACCCAGGCCCAGTGCATTAATCTCCTGCTCCGCAACGTCCAGTTTGGCCGCAGTGCGCGCCGCCAGCACCACCGCCTTCGCACCTTCTTTGGCTGCCAGCGTCGACAACTCCTGTCCGAGGCCAGGGCCGATACCGGACACAATCACCACTTTATCTTTCAGCAACATCGCACATTTCTCCGCTTGGATAGGTTGAAGGGAAGTGAGTTTACAATCTTATGGCGTGGGTGGGTGGCAGGATTTCAGCGGTAATGCACGCATCGGCAAAGCACTCGACGATAGTGCAATCAACGATACTGCAGCGCGACTTTTTCCGCGCCCACCACCTCGCGCAATTCCTGCAGCAACTCATCACTCGGCACCACCTGCCAGCGTGGGCCGAGCCGGATGCGCGCCGAGTTACAGCGCTGCCGATAGACGACCGAGACCGGGCAACGCCCGCCTCCGGCCCCGGCGAGCGTTTTCTCCAGCCGCTGTGCAAACTGCTCGTTCATCGCCTCGGCGTTGATTTCGATGGTCAGGTTCGACACGCTGTCCTGCCGGGCGTCGGCGAGACTACGCAGGCTGCTCGCGCGCATCGCCAGCTTGCCCGTCTTGTCGTCGATGGAAATCCGCCCCTCGGCGATGACGATGGTGTCCTTCGCCAGCAACTGCCGGAACTCGGTATACGTCTCGGAAAACAGCGTGACTTCGATCTGCGCGCTGCTGTCGTCCAGGGTCATCACGCCCATGGTGCCGCGCCGACTGTTCATCGTGCGCGTCGCCATGATCAGTCCCACGATCGTCTGGTTGCCGGGCTTGCCGTGGCTGTCGGGGCTCAGGTCGGCGATACGATTGGGCGCAAATTTGCGTACCTCCGCCCTGTATTCGTCAATAGGATGACCCGAGATATACAAGCCCAGCTTATCGCGCTCACCGCCGAGGCGCTCCTTGTCAGTCCAGGCGCGCGCCGCACGAAATCCCGCATACACGTCGCCATTACCGCTGTGCGCCGTGGGTACGACTTCCCCGAACAGGTCGGCGATGCCGCTGTCGCGATTGCTGGCGCTCTGCTCGGCAGCCTTCAGCGCGTCATCCAGCGCAGCCAGCAACACCCAGCGCTCGACTTTCAATGAGTCCAGCGCGCCGGAGCGGATCATCGCCTCGACAGCGCGCCGATTGACCTTGCGCGGATCGGTGCGGGCACAAAAATCAAACAGGTCGGTAAAGGGTCCGCCGCTGTTGCGCGCCTGCAGGATACTGTCGACCGGGCCGGCGCCCAGCCCCTTGATCGCCCCAAGTCCATAGATGATGTCGCCGTTTGCATTGACCGTAAAAAGGTACTGGCCTTCGTTCACATCCGGCAGCCGCAGCGACAACTTCATGCGTTTGCAGTCGTCCACGAACACCACGATCTTGTCGGTGTTGTCGAGTTCGAACTCATCACGGCGGCCATGAAGTGCGCCGGGTAGCGCGTCTTGAGCCACGCCGTCTGGTAGGACACCAGCGCGTACGCCGCCGAGTGCGACTTGTTGAAGCCGTACCCGGCGAATTTTTCCACCAGGTCAAAAATCCTGATCGCCAGATCGCCATCCACGCCTTTGGCGTTGGCGCCCGCCTCGAAGACCGCCCGCTGCTTGGCCATCTCCTTGGGATCCTTCTTGCCCATGGCCCGGCGCAGCACGTCGGCACCGCCGAGCGTATAGCCGGCCAGTACCTGGGCGATCTGCATCACCTGCTCCTGGTAGAGAATGATGCCGTACGTGGGTTGCAGGATGGGTTGCAATGAGGGGTGCTGGTATTGCGGGTCGGGGTAGGAAATTTTCTCCCGACCGCGCTTGCGGTTGACAAAGTTATCCACCATGCCCGACTGCAACGGGCCGGGGCGAAACAAGGCCAGCAGCGCGACGATGTCCTCAAAACAATCGGGTTGCAGGCGTTCGATCAACTCCTTCATGCCGCGCGATTCGAGCTGGAATACGGCGGTGGTTTCGCCGGAGCGCAGCAATTCATAGGTGGGCGCGTCGTCCAGCGGAATCTGCATGATGTCGAGCGGCAGTTCCCCTGCGCGCTCGCGCGCGGTATTGATCATCTTCACCGCCCAGTCGATGATCGTGAGCGTGCGCAGGCCGAGGAAGTCGAACTTCACCAGCCCCGCGTCCTCGACGTCGCCCTTTGTCAAACTGCGTGACCAGGCCGGAGCCGCTGTCGTCGCAGTACAGCGGCGAGAAATCCGTGAGTTTTGATGGGGCGATCACCACGCCGCCGGCGTGCTTGCCGACGTTGCGCACCACGCCTTCGAGCTGCTCGGCCATGTCCCAGATTTCCTGGGCCTGGCTGTCCTGTTGCAGGAACTCGCGCAGTGGTTCCTCCTGCTCGAGTGCCTTGGCCAGCGTCATGCCAACCTCGAACGGAATCATCTTGGACAGTTTGTCGGCAAGCCCGTACGACTTGCCCTGCACGCGCGCCACGTCGCGCACCACCGCCTTGGCCGCCAGGGTGCCAAAGGTAATGATCTGGGACACCGCCTCGCGGCCATAGGTATCGGCCACGTAGTCGATGACCCGGTCGCGCTTCTCCATGCAGAAATCGACATCGAAATCCGGCATCGAAACGCGTTCGGGATTCAGGAAGCGCTCGAACAGCAGGTCGTAGGCCAGCGGATCGAGGTCGGTGATTTCCAGCGCGTACGCCACCAGCGAGCCCGCGCCGGAACCGCGGCCGGGACCCACCGGGATGTCATTGCCTTTGGCCCAGCGAATAAAGTCCATCACGATCAGGAAGTAGCCGGTAAAACCCATCTGGATGATCGTCTCCAGCTCGAATTCCAGCCGCTCACGGTAGCGCTGTTGTTGCTGCGCAAAATCCGCTGCGCTGGCGTCGAACAGCAGGCGCAAACGCTTGTCCAGGCCTTCGTGGGATTGCTGCCGGAAGAACTCATCCACCGAGAGCCCCTCTGGCACCGGATAGTCCGGCAGGTAGGGCTTGCCCAGTTCCAGCACCACGTTGCAGCGGCGGGCGATCTCAACGCTATTGGCCAGCGCCTCGGGGATATCGGCGAACAGCTCGACCATCTCCTCGGGCGAGCGCAGGTATTGCTCCTCGGTATAGTGGCGGGCACGCCGCGGATCGTCCAGCGTACGACCCTCGCGAATGCAGACGCGCGCCTCGTGCGCCTCGAACTCATCCGCCGCCAGGAAGCGCACATCGTTGGTCGCGACAACGGGACACTGCAACGCCTGCGCCAGACCGACCGCAGCATGCAGGTGGGTTTCATCGCCCTCGCGCCCGGTGCGGTGCAGTTCCAGGTAAAAGCGTTGTGGGTAGAGCGCCATCCAGTAGCGGGCGCGCTCGACGGCCAGCGCTTCCTTTTCACCCAGCAGGGCCTGGCCGACATCGCCGGCGGCGCCCGCGGACAGCGCAATTACGCCGTCGGCAGCTTCCTCCAGCCAGGCTTTTTTGACGTAGGGCACACCCAGGTGCTGGCCCTCGGTATAGGCGCGGGAGATCAGCAGTGTCAGGTTGTGGTAGCCCACCTGGTTCATCGCCAGCAGGCACAACGGGTAGGCGCGATCCGGGTCATCGGCCTCCATCACACGCAGGTCCACGCCAAAAATTGGCTGCACCCCGGCGGCAAAGGCGGCCTTGCGGAATTTGATCAGGCCATAGAAATTGCAGAGGTCGGTAACCGCGACGGCAGGCATGCCCAACTCCGCCACGCGCGCAACCAAAGGCTTGATGCGGACCAGTCCGTCGACCAGCGAGAACTCGGTATGCAGGCGAAGATGAACGAAATCAGTCATGCACGAATTCTACGCGACTTGTCCGCGCTGTTGCCACCAAAGCAGTAGCATAAGGTGTACTGCCTACGGTGTGGACAGCAGTTTTTTTACCGGCCCGAAGCTGCGGCGATGCACTGGCGTCACGCCGAGCGTCAGCAGGGCCTGCAGGTGTGCCGCTGTCGGGTAGCCCTTGTGGGTCGCGAAACCATAACCCGGATACAGCGCTTCCAATTCGATGAGCGCACTGTCCCTGTAAACCTTGGCGAGAATGGAGGCAGCGGCGATCGCGGGCACCCGGTCATCACCGCGCACCACTGCCTCCGAAGCATACTGCCAGCGCGGCAGGCGGTTGCCGTCCACCAGTACATAGCCGGGCTGCGGTTTCAGTGCCTGCACCGCGCGGTGCATCGCCAACAGCGACGCCTGCAGGATATTCAGTTCGTCGATCTCGGCCACTGTGGCACTGGCGATGGACCATGCCAGCGCGCGCTCGCGAATCAGCTGCGCCAGTTCTTCACGGCGTGTCGCTGTGAGTTTCTTGGAATCGCGCAAACCCTCTATGGGTCGCAACGGGTCGAGGATGACCGCCGCCGCGACTACCTCGCCTGCCAGCGGTCCGCGGCCCACCTCATCCACACCTGCGAGATCGGCCCCGTGGTAATCGACTGCGAATAAATCGTTCATTGCGGGATGCACAGCATGGCTGGTTGCTGGCTCTGCTTGCGACAAACGTATTTGGATCGTGCCAGTGATCGGCGCTGGGCGACGCAGACGTATCTAGATCGTGCCAGCGATCGGCTGGGCGACACAGAAGTATTTGGATCGTGCCAGCGCGGGGAAGCCATTTCGCCTGCTTCCCCGATACTCGCAGACGAAATGGCTTCCCCACCTGGAGCCTCGTTCCGAGCGTCTGAACGAGTTAGGTGATATGACGAACGCATGGAATTTGAGCTCGGGTGCCAGAATACCGCGCGGGGCAGGGGTTCGAATGCCGAAAAATGGCACGGAGCAAGGGTTCGGGTGTCGGGTGTGCAATTCGTCCGCGAGTATCGGGGAAGCGGGCGAATTGCACACCCGGCATCCAAACCCGGTGATCGCCCAACCACTGGCCAACCGAAACACTCCGAATACAAAGGCAGCACTGCAAACGACCACTCCCACGAGTGCCTTGACAAATCGACCGACTTGCCCAGCAACCCATCGAACGCAAACCACTAACGGTCCGCGCAGAGAATCGTCGCGGCAGCGGCCAACTCGCCGTCCACGTCGGAGCTCACCTCGAACTTCCATATCCCGCGCCGCTGCGACAGCACTGCGGCACGCAACATCACCCGGTCACCCGGCACAGGGGCGCCGGAAGCGCATCGTCGGCACCGGCGAAATAGTAGGTGGAACCGTCTTCATTGGTTTTACCCTGGCTGCAAAAGCCGAGGATACCAGCGGCCTGCGCCATCGCTTCCAGCAGCAGCACGCCTGGAAAAATGGGGTTGTCGGGGAAATGCCCGTTAAAAAACGGCTCATTCACCGACAGGTTTTTATAGGCGACGATAGAGTGGCCGGCATTTACCTCGACCACGCGATCAACTAACAGGAAAGGGTAGCGATGAGGCAGATACTTGCGAATATCCGTGACATCCATCATCGAATTTACTCCATAAAAAAAGGGGAACTCAACAGACCCGAACGATCTGCGGGTTCCCCGTCGTGCGTTACTTCGGTGCCAGCTGGTTCAGCTTGTCGGTCACCGTGGCAGTGATGCTGTAACTGGGTTCGGCATGTATGACAGCGTTGCGCTGCAGCAACAGGCCGATACCTTCTTTTTCAATGATTTCGCGCAGTACTTCCTGCACCTTGGGTGCCATCTCCTGCAACAGCGCCTGGCCTACGGTCTGCTCCGCCTGTTGCAGCTTGCTGGTCACATGTTCCAGATCTTCCTGCATGCTGTTCAGCTTATTCTGCGCCGCGACCTTCTGGTCCTGGCTCATCACTGCCGCATCCTTCTGGAACGTTTTGAGCAGTGCTTCGCCCTCGGTCTTGATGCGGTCATACTCCGCCTTGTTTTTCTTGTACTCTGCCTGGTCGCGAACTTCACCCAGGCGCTTCTGGGCATAGTCCGTTTGCAGGATCGCCCCCTGGACATCCACGACGGCGATCTTTTCCGCCGCCAAGGCCAGCGCAGGTACAGACAGCGCAACAACAGCAAGTGCTACTTTAAGTAATCTAGACACATTTCCCTCCAGTGATAAACAAACTAACAAATGTTAGAACCCGCGGCCCAGTGTGAACTGGAATACTTCTTCCTGATCGTAGTCGCCGGAATTAAGCGGCTTGGCGAGGCTGAACGACATCGGGCCAAAGCCGGTAATCCATGTCAACCCGACGCCAGCGGAGTAACGCAACTCGCCGAAATCCAGGTCGTAGCACGCAGCCTGGGTTTCACCGCAGTCGTCATCAAACACGTTGCCGGCGTCCAGGAAGAATCCGGTGCGTATTTGGCTCTGATCCTTGATAAAGGGCAAGGGAAATAACAGCTCTGCGCTACCTTCCACGAGAATATTCCCGCCAAACGGGTCAACCTCGTCGTCAATCTGGTAGTAGACGAGCTTTCCATCCGTGGTGTAGTACGCGTACTGGTTGCCGAATGCCGTTGGGTTGCCGTCAGCGTCAATTGCGGTGACGGGCAGCGCAGCGGCATACACATCCGCTGGCGTGCTGCGTGGGCCCAGCGTGTTGCTCTCATAACCGCGCACCGAGCCAAAGCCGCCGGCGAAGAAGTTTTCATAAAACGGCAGTTCGTCCGAGCCGCCGTACGCGCCGCCGTAACCCAGTTCGGTGCGCAGGCGGAACGTCCAGGTGTCCAGCACGGGCACCGGGAAGTAGATCTCGCCGGCGTAGGTCAGTTTATAAAACTCCAGGTCCGACAATGGCACGGAGACCTCCAGCGCCACCGTCTGTGACGCGCCGCGCGTTGCCATGCGCCCGCGGTTCAGGGTCGACTGTGTCCAGCTGCTGGTCATCGTGTAATTGAGGAATTCATTGCCATTTTCATCGAGAAACCCCTGGGCGTTCAGCACTGCTGCGGCATCGACGGGCAGGTCACTGATGGGTTGCACGACTTCCGGGGCACTGTATGTGCCATCGCCATTCGAATTACTCACAAACCAGTTCACACCATCCTGCAGGCGCGGGCTGGCCTCGATTTCCTGCACCGCATACTGGCCGGTGTTGATGTCTGTATTTGCCACGCCGAAGCTGAAACCGAGGCGCTCGGTCTCCTTGATCGGGTAGCCGAAGTTCATCGCGGCACCCAGCGTATTGGTGCTGTAGTTCGCCACGTTGACCTCGTCGAGATCGGTGGAGCGATAGAACACGTTGAAGCCACGGCTTACCCCATCCTCGGTAAAGTAGGGGTTGGTGTAACTGAAATTGTAGAAATCCTGGTAGCGCGAGGAGTTAAGGCCGACGCCGATGCGCTTGCCGGTGCCCATGAAATTGTCCTGTTCCAGGTTCAATCCGAGAATGATCCCGGCGTCCTGCGCGAAGCCGATGCTGGCGCCGATGCTGCCGGAGGATTGCTCTTCCACCGTGTATTCCACATCAATGAGGTCATCGTAGCCGGCCACCCCAGGCGTCTCCACCGTCGCCTTGCTGAAATAGCCGAGCCGCTCCAGGCGTACCCTGGATTGCTCGATCGCGGCGGCAGACGCCGGCGCGCTCTCCATCTGCCGCATCTCGCGCCGCAGCACATCGTCAGCGGTTTTCTGGTTGCCTTTAAAACTTATCCGACGTACGTACGTGCGCTTGCCGGGATCCACGAAAAACTTCATCGCGACGGTATTTTTCTCGTCATTGACTTCGGGGATGCCGGTCACCTTGGCAAAATTGTAGCCCTCGTCACCCAGGCGGCGTGTCAGGTTTTCCTCGGAATTCGTGACCATGATCTGGGAGAACACCTGCCCTTCGGAAACCAGCAGGAAGCGGCGCAGGTCATCCTCTGGCAACACCAGGTCGCCGGACAGATCGACGGAACTGACCGTGAACTTCTCGCCCTCGGTGATATTGGCTGTGATGAAAACTTCTTTCTTGTTGGGCGATACCGACACCTGCGTGGAATCGATGCTGAATTCCAGATAGCCCCTGTCCATGTAATAGGAGGTGAGGGTCTCCAGGTCGCCGGTCAGCTTTTCCTTGGAATATTTGTCATCGTTGGTGAAGAACGAAAGCCAGCCTGTGGTCTGCAGCTCAAACTCGGCCTGCAACTCCTCATCGGTAAAGACCTCATTGCCCACCACGTTGATGTGCTTGATTGCGGCGACAGTGCCCTCGTCCACATCGATGTTAACGGTGACGCGGTTGCGCGGCTCGGGAATGACCTCGGTCTCGATGGTCGCATCATGTAGCGACCCTGCAGCACGTACTGGCGCTGCAGTTCCAGCTGCATGCCCTCCAGTGTGGAACGCTGGAACACCTGGCCCACGGACAGGCCCGCGCCTTTCAGGCCCTCCAGCAGCGCCTCGGTCTCAATCGCCTTGTTGCCCTCGATATTGATCTCGCTGATGCTCGGCCGTTCGGTGACAACCACCACCAGCACATTGCCGTCCTGGCCGATACGGATATCATCGAAATTCCCGGTAGAGAACAAACTGCGCGTGGCCGCCCGGATCGTGCGTTCATCGACAGTGTCGCCCACCGCGAACGGCAGCGCGGCAAACACCGTGCCGGCAGAGATTCGCTGCAAGCCTTCCACGCGAATGTCGGAGATGACAAATGACTGTGCAGCGGCGAAAGGCGCGATCAACAGCAGCACCAGTGCCATTACTTTCGGCATGTATTTAATCAAAGTCTTCCCATTTGCCACAGAAGTCGCAGGTTGCAGGTTGCAAGTTGCAGATAGCCATCATGTTTTTATCCACCCGGCCGTTACAGGCGGGTGAAATCGTTATACAGGGCCAACACCATCATACCGAGCACCATGAACAGGCCCAGTTGATAACCGACGGCCTGTATCTTCTCAGGTACCGGGCGCCCCGCCAACAGTTCGATGGTATAGAACAAAAGATGGCCCCCATCGAGCACCGGAATAGGCAACAAGTTCAATACCCCCAAACTGACGCTAAGCAACGCCAGGAAGCTGATATAGGATTCCAGGCCGGATTTGGCAGAAGCGGTCGCCACTTTAGCAATGGTAATAGGTCCACTCAAGTTTTTTGGTGATATTAGACCCATGATCATCTTTTTAATTGATTTCAGGGTAAACACCGACAGATCCCAGGTGCGCACCACGGCGGCCGTCGCTGACTCCAACGGCCCGCGCGCATACTGGCGCTGCAACTCCGGCGGCATGTCCGGGATTGCCACGGCGATGCCTACCCGGCCGATACTCTCTCCCTGTGCATCGGTCGCCAGCTCGGGCACCAGCACCGCTTGCAACACGACGTCACCCCGCTGGTATTCCAGCGCAATGGGTTGTTCCGGACGAGCCTGCACATACTCGACCCAGTCCATCCATAAATCCATGGTGACACCATCGGCCCGCAGTATGACGTCGCCGGGCAGAATACCGATCGCCGCCGCGGGGCCATCTTCCACCACCTCGCCGACCACGGGCGGTACCGGCGGCGTGAAGAGGCTGATGCCCAGGCCGCCAAAGAGGTCCGGCTGCTCCTCCTCCGACAACCATCGATCGATGGTGCCCTCTGATTCGTAGACCACATCGGAATCCGGATACTTCACCCCGAACGTGATGGTCCCGGTGTCACCGATGCGATCCAGCAGGCGGAAACTCAGCGCCTGCCAGGTGGGCGTGGCACCGCCGTCAACGCTCACAATTTCCTGCCCCGCCTCCAGACCGGCCACGGCGGCAACAGAATCGGGCTCGACCTTTTCGATCAACGGCACATAACCGGATTCACCGGCCATATACAGGAACCAGTACGCCACGACTGCCAGCAGGAGATTTGCCAGCGGACCGGCACTGACGACGGCAATGCGTTGCAATACCGGCTTGCGGTTGAACGCCCGATGCAATTCGGCGGCCGGGACTTCGCCTTCACGCTCGTCCAGCATCTTCACGTATCCGCCCAGCGGAATCGCCGCCACGCTGTACTCGGTGCCCTGGGAATCGCGCCAGCTGAACAGTGATTTGCCGAAGCCGATGGAAAAACGCAGCACCTGCACGCCGCAACGGCGCGCCACCCAGAAATGCCCGAATTCATGCACCGCCACCAGCACCGCGAGGGTCCCGAGTGTCAATGCTATTGTGTAGAGAAGTTCCATCAAACTTGTTTCGCCTTTCCCGCAGACCGTTGCATGTCAACCAGTAAACCGGCTGCCACCTGTCTCGACTGACCATCGGCGCTTTCGATCACCGAAAGTGAAATGGGTTCAACATTGTCCATCTGTTCCAACGTGCGTTCTATCACTATAGGAATCTCGGTGAAACGTATCTGCTGGTCGAGGAACGCCGCCACGGCAACTTCGTTGGCCGCATTGCACACCACCATCGCGGTGCCGCCCGCCGCTACCGACTCCCGCGCCAGTCGCAGGCAGGGGAATCGCGACTCATCCGGGGCTTCAAAATCGAGCCGGGCCGCAGCCACCAGATCCAGCGGGGCCACGCCCGATACCAGGCGCTCGGGCCAACCCAGGCCGTAGGCGATAGCCGTGCGCATGTCCGGGTTCCCCATCTGGGCAAGTACCGAGCCGTCCAGATACTGCACCATGGAGTGGATGATGCTCTGCGGATGCACCACGATATCGACTCGCTCGGGCGCCAGGTCAAAGATCCAGCACGCCTCGATGAACTCCAGGCCCTTGTTCATCAGGCTGGCGGAGTCCACTGAAATCTTACGGCCCATCGCCCAGTTGGGATGCGCGCACGCCTGGTCCGGCGTGGCAGCAAACATCTGTTCCAGGCTCCAGCGACGGAAGGGACCGCCCGACGCCGTCAGCAGCACCTTGTCCACGCCCCTGCCCACCGGTATGCCGTGTTCGTCCACCGGCATGCATTGAAATATGGCGTTGTGCTCGCTGTCTATCGGCAACAGGCGCGCGCCCGACTCCCGCACAGCCTGCATCAACAGGTGTCCGCCCATCACGAGCGACTCTTTATTTGCCAGTAGCAGGGTTTTTCCGGCGCGGGCAGCCGCCAACGTGGACGGCAGGCCAGCGGCTCCTACGATGGCCGCCATCACCACGTCCACCTGCGGCGCGGTCACCACCTCGGCCAGGCCGCTATCCCCCTGCTTCACTTCGGTAACCGCATCCGCCGGCAGGCGCTGGCGCAGTTGCGTTGCGGCCGCTTCATCCATCATCACGGCATAGCGCGGCGCAAACGCCAGGCACTGGGCGAGCATGGCATCCACTGAAGAATGCGCCGCCAGCGCGTACACCTCAAAACGATCCGGGTGCCTGGCGATCACGTCCAGTGTATTCGCCCCGATAGAGCCGGTGAACCCCAACACACTGACCAGGGCGCGCAAATTCCCCATAGTTACCAGCCCGCGAGCAGCAGGCCCAGCGCAAACACGGGCGCGGCGGCACACAAACTGTCCAGTCGATCCAATACGCCACCGTGGCCCGGCAACAAGCTGCCGCTGTCCTTGACGCCGCTCTCACGCTTGACCATGCTCACGGTCAAATCGCCTATCACCGACGCCAAACCGGTGGTGACAATCACCGCGACCACCGACGCCAAACCAACATGGGCAGCGCGCTCCGGCAACAGATACCACAGCAATACCGCCAGCAGCGTGCACGCCGCCACACCACCCCAGAATCCCTCCCAGGTCTTGGCGGGACTGACCAGCAATGCCAATTTGTGTTTACCAAAACGTTTGCCCGTAAAATATGCGCCAATATCCGCGGACGCCACCACGATAACCAACACGACCATTAACAAACCACCCGGTGGGAAACTCAGCAGGTAAACCGCAGCCATCCAACCCGGCACAAGAATCAACAATCCCATCACGCTGCGCACCAGCACTGTGCGCCACAGCACAGCGCTGTCAGGATACCCCTTTACCCACAACAGCGCGAATGCCCACCACAGGCAGGCCACCCCCAACAACGGTTGCACCTGCACACGCAGTGGCTGCACGCCGAGCTGGCAGTAGACATACACAATCGCCAGTGCCGACAACACCACCATCACATAGAGAACACGTGCGATGGGATGGTGCCATCCAGCCAGGCCAGACCATTCCCATGCACCCAGCGCCACCAGTATGCCAAACAACAGTGCCAGCCCGGGCACGGGCAACCAGGCGATTGCGGCCAGGAAAATTCCCGCCATGATGACTGCGGTGATGACGC
>JADJAL010000055.1 GCA_016704305.1 Haliea sp.
ATGCTGGCGCGCGGTGCCTATCTTCTCGGAGGATGGGGAGCTCTGGCAGTGGATTGGCGTTCACATGGACATCACCGAGCGCAAGAAAGCAGAAACCCGAATCAATTACCTGAATCGCGTGTACGCAGTGCTGAGCGGGATCAATCTACTGATCGTGCGCGCCAACGAACGGAAGAACTGGATCACCACGAAGCGTGCAAGATCGCGGTTCGTGAGGGCGGCTTTCGCATGGCGCTGATCGGGATACTGGACCAGCAAACGGGGAAGATCGTCTCCTATGCTTCGGCCGGCATGGACAAGGCGCTACAGAACATCCTCGGTAGTTTCCACTTCTCCACCGAGGGAGCGCCTCGGGAGCGTCCCTCATTGCACGCGTATTGCGTGAAAAGAAATCCATTGTCTCCAATGCACCGCTGGATGATCCCGGAGATAGTTTTGCCAGGAGCATGCTGAAGCAGGGGTATGTTCGTTGGCAGTGTTGCTGCTGTTACATGGCGAAACGTTCCAGGTGTGCTGGCGCTCTACACCAGCGAAATGAATTTTTTCCACCAGGATGAAATGAAGTTACTGGAGGAACTGGCCGTCGATATTGCGTTCGGTATTGATCACATCGACAAGCAGGATCAGCTTAACTACCTTGCCTATTACGATACGCTCACAGGACTGGCCAACCGCAGCCTGTTTCAGGATCGCCTGACCCAGAATTTGCACGCACGCCATGACGATTCGCGGTTGATCGCTACAGTGTTGCTGAACCTGACCGCTTCCGGCAGATCAACGAAACGCTTGCCGCAGTACCGGGGACAAATTGCTGTGCGATGTCGGCGCCCGTCTGCACGGGGCTTCCGACTCCGCGCTGCACGCATCAACGCGGATATGTTCGGGCTGAGTGGTGCGCGGCGGACGCACGGCCGTCAACCCGCACGAAGACCTGACGGCTTTGCTGATGTGCTTCGCGCAACCGTTTGTGTTGATGGGCGGCGAGGAATCCAGGCGTAGCGTGCCGCGCCGGGGTTCCGCTCTACCCCCAGGACGGCGCCGATGCCGATGATTTGATGCGCAATGCGGAGGCGGCGTTAAGGCACAGCAAACACGCAAGCGAGCGTATTGAGTTCTATGAGCCCGCCATGAGCGCACACATGGCCGCGGCCCTGGCGATCGAAACCCGGCTGCGACGCGCCTGTGAGCGCAACGAGTTTGTCCTTCACTACCAACCTAAATTGTCGCTGACCAGTGGTCAACTCATAGGGGCCGAAGCATTGGATTCGCTGGCAGGATCCCGATCATGGGTTGGTGGCGCCGGGGCTTCTTCATCCCCGCGCCGGGAAGATACCGGCATGATCATAGAGGTTGGACGCTGGGTGGCAGCAGGTATGCCGATCTTTGCGCATGGTCAGCACGCGGTATCAGCGTGCCGCGCATTGCGGTTAATGTCCGGCGCTGCAGTTGAAACGCAAGGATTTCGTCGACAGCATGATTAACGAAATCCAGCGCGGCGGCAACCGTCCGCAATGGTTGGAACTTGAGATTACCGAGAGTGTTGTGATGGCAAAAGGCGATGACAACCCACGCAAGCTGTCGCAGCTACGGCAGCTTGGCGTGACGGTGACTATTGATGATTTCGGCACCGGTTATTCCTCGCTAAGCTATCTTGCACGCCTGCCAGTGGATTCACTGAAGATCGATCAATCTTTTATTGCCAGCATGAAGGATAGTGCTGAGGCCACCTCCATTGTCTCAACCATTATCACGCTCGCCCATGGCCTGAAGCTGAAGGTGGTGGCGGAGGGTGGGACCGTAGCGCAGTGCAATATGCTGAAGGAACTTGGTTGCGACGCGGTGCAGGGATATTTGTTCAGCAAGCCGCTGCCCGCTGAGACCTTTGTCGAAAAATATCTGCTGCCATTGACAATTTGATGAAGCCGCGGTCTGCGGTCACAGAGCGACCGATAAAGCCAACTTCTCGCAGGTGTGCGTAGACACGAATGACAGTAGAGCACGCAGGGACAGAACGGGTGCTATCGGAAGCGGCAGCCGTCGAACTGCTCACTTACCTGGTGAGTGCGGGTGAACCCAGATCGAAGAAACGGCCGAGTATGTCACCGCTCCGACCGCGAGGCTTACATGGCACGAGTACAGGAGATATGCATTGCAGTGGCCGACTGCCTCCTCGCATTGAACGCCTCGACCTGACTCAAGTGATTACACCACTGTACGAGGTGCCCGGGCACGGCGCGTCACCCGCAACATGACCTCCGACGCAGTCGATTCCGCAGACTTCTACCTCGTCGTGGGTCCACGCTACGCGCCCAGCGCGGTAACCGCAAACCCAGGTCGTCATCCCGGTGTCGGATCATCGCTTGCTGAGTCCGGCAATCGGTCGAATATTCTCCCTGGTACAAATGTACTCGGGACGTGGAGCGTGCTCGCAAAATGGGGCAACAACCCGATTACTCATGGCGTTGTACACAAAAAAGATGTTTGAACGCAGATAAGGGGTGATATTCCCGTTTGAGCCGTGCATGGTATTGCAGTCAAAGATGATAACGCTGCCGGGTTTTCCGGTCGCTGCAACTATGCCGCCTGCGTCGACCAGTTGTGCAAGGGCTTCGTCGTTTGGCACACCATAGACCTGCTGTTTCAGCGATGTCCTGAAGTTCTTTTCGGGGGTTGCGCCCTCGCAACTAAGATAGCTTTTGTGTGATCCGGGGATTAGCAGCAGTGGACCATTTAGTGCGCTATTTTCCGCGAGCGTTACCGACATGCTCAATGCCCGCATTGCAGGCATGCCGTCTTCCACATGCCAGGTCTCAAAATCGGAATGCCAGTAAAACTCCTTGCCGCGAAACCCGGGTTTGAAGTTTAGCCGGGATTGGTGGATATACACCTGGTCACCCAACAGTTGTTGAGCGCTGCCCGCCAGGCGATTGTCGACAGACAGTTTCTGAAACAGTGCGCTGATTGCATGTACGCGAAAAATGGAGCGAACGTCATCGCTGCCCGGTTCTCTTATCACCGCATCGCAGCGCTGGATGTCTGGGCTGGCGCGCAGTACATCCAACTCGGTCTGGAAGAGGGCCACCTCGTCTTCCGTGAATACGTCATCCAGTATTACAAACCCGTCGCGCTCGTAGTCATCGAGCGTGGACTGGTTCAACGGGCCATTACTGCCGGGCATGTCCGCGTCCGCACCGTGGCGTCTCGTGTAAACGACAGGATCGATGCGGTCGATAAAACACGACACATTGCCATTGCGGGACGGATAGTGGTCCAGCACTGCTTGCGATGCTTCCACCATCGGCCTGCCCACGCTGCGCTGATTACTGTGCAATGGGTGCTGCTCCCAACTCGTAAGCACCTTCGCTGTTGTGAACTTCCGTACCATTCAGTGGCGGATTAAAAACACAGGCCATTTTCATTTCACTAAAGGCGGTAAGCGTGTGCTTGTCGTGTTTGTCGAGGACATACAGGGGTGCCGGGATGGATCGGATACTTTTTGCCATCAGCGGCGGTCTCCACTTCGCCCGCACCGGATATGCAGGGAAACCGACTCCAGATGATTCTGGTAATGCATCTGGAATGTGGCGTTCGCGTATATCGTCGTTATATGGAAGGAGAATCCCATTTGATCGTCCTTCAACAGCAGTCGCGTGCTCTCCCAATTGCCATCCGGGGAGACAATCCTGCGATTGGTTTTGTGCATCGGACAGGTTTCCTGACTATCACGGCTAAGGGTCCCCTGATGACGGTTGATGGTTGCATGCATGACCTGTTCTGCGCGGCGGATGCCTAGACAGTTGCCTGGGTCGCCTTGAAGAAATCCATCTCCTGGGGAATCGAATCTTGCCTCGCGCACACTTCCCCGATTGCAGCCTCAACGATGTCGATGCCCTTTTTTAGATTGAGATCGCTGATGGTCAGCGGGCACAGGAATTTCACGACGTGATCATCCGCGCCGCTGGTTTCAATCATCAGGCCGCGTTGAAAGGCTTTCTGGCTGATTTCACCCGCGATCTTGCCATTGATGCAATTGATACCCTGGAACATGCCCCTGCCGCGTGTGGTGAACTGCCCCTCGCCATGCTTCGCGACGATTTTTTCCAGCCGCCGCGATATGTACCGGCCCTTGCGCTGGACTTCCCTGCTGAAGCTGTCGTCGGACCAATAGTGATCGATTGCGGCTTTGGCCGTGACGAAAGCGAGATTGTTACCGCGGAATGTGCCGTTGTGTTCGCCTGGCTTCCACCGATCCAACTCCGGGCTGAACAGCACGACCGCGAACGGCAGGCCGTAACCGCTCAATGACTTGGAGAGAGTGACGATATCGGGTTTGATGCCCGCTTCCTCGAAGCTGAAAAAGCGGCCCGTGCGGCTGCAACCCGCTTGAATGTCGTCAACTATCAGCAAGGCGTCGTGTTTGTGGCAAGTTGCTTGCAGGTTTTGCAGCCATTCGATGGAAGCGGCGTTGATGCCGCCTTCGCCCTGCACGGTCTCAACGATGATAGCCGCGGGCTTGTCGACGCCGCTGCTGGAATCACAAAGCAGCTTATCCAGGTAGGCTGTCGTATCGATGTCCTCGCCCAGATAACCTTCGTACGGTGCCCGGCTTGTGCCGCCGAGCGCTACGCCGGCAGCCCCCCGGTGATGAGAATTGCCGGTCGCGGCCAGCGCGCCCAGCGTGACCCCGTGAAATCCGTTGGTGAAGGTGACAATGTTTTCTCGCCCCTTGATGTTGCGGGCCAGTTTCATGGCCGCTTCGACCGCATTGGTCCCGGTAGGTCCGGTGAATTGCACCCACATAGTTGAGATCGCGGGGTTTGAGGATTTTTTCGCTGAAGCATTCAAGAAACTCGGCCTTCGCCTTGGTATGCAGGTCGAGCCCGTGGGTGATGCCATCCGCCGCGATATAATCCAGCAGCTTTTTCTTGAAAACCGGATTGTTGTGGCCGTAATTCAGCGTGCCTGCTCCCGCCAGGAAATCCAGGTACTGCTTGCCTTCTTCATCGTAGAGAAAGTCACCCTGAGCGCGGTGGAAAATGCGCGGGAATGCACGTGCATAGCTCTGTACTTCGGACTCGATCTCTTCAAAAATCTTCATGATGTTTACTCCTGTGACAGCGAATTGGCTGGGATTGTCGCGGAAAGGCCAGGCGTCGTTTGGGGCGCAGGCCGGTGTAGCGGGCCAATACGCAGTAAATATTCGGTAGCGTGATCGCCTTTAAAGTGCTGTTGCTGGTCAAACAGAATGTCCCTGCTTGCCTGAACACCCTGTCTTGCCGCGAACCCCTCAAACAGGTGCAGGGACGCGCTATTTGCGGCTGTTATGCTGGTCTCCAGCCAGCGCACGTTCTGGCAGTGCGGGCGCGCCAGGATCTCTGTGAGCATGCGCGCGGCCAGTCCCTGTCCGCGTGCGGTTTCATCCACGGCGACCTGCCAGATGAACAGCGTGTCCGGTTGCTCCGGTGGCAGGTAGCCGGATGTAAAGCCGACCAGTTCATCGTCCCGCAGGGCGGCAACGGACGTACCTGCGAAGTGCGTGCATTGCAGGAGATTGCAGTAGACCGAATTGGTGTCCAGCGGGGGGCACCGGGCTATGAGGTGGGACACGCCAGCGCCATCGCTGGATTCTGGCTGCCGCAAGTTTATGCCATCGGGAAAATACATTGCCCTCTCAAATACATACATGCATAAATAATATATTGGCGGATTGATGTGGGTTTTCAAGAAAATAGAGCATAAAAATCTATATATCGGACTAAATATTTCAAAACTGCAAAAATTATAGCATAAAAATACATAGAGTTATAAACAATTAATGTAATTTAGTGTCGAGCATCAACAATTTCCAGGCTCGCCCAAACTGCACTGGCCGGATTCGCCGGTGGTCACGGTCGCCAACCTTAATTAGGGCAAGCGCCCGGGAATTGGCTGATAATGGCCATGTTGTTGGGCAGCCCGCCAGCTTATGTGCCCTTGTGCAAGGATTCTGCTTTGAACCGTAGCGATGAAGTACTGGTCTCCCTGCGTCGAATCATTCGCGCAACGGACATGCATTCCAGGTATTTGGCAAAAACCACCGGCCTCACGACGCCGCAGATGTTGCTGTTGCAGTGCATTCGCGACAAGGGCGAGTTGACGATTGGCGAACTGGCAAACCAGGTCAGTCTCAGCCAGGCGACTGTCACTACCATCCTGGACAGATTGGAAAGGCGTAATTTTGTTTACCGCAAACGCTCCGAGCAGGACAAACGCAAGGTTCACGCTTTCCTGACCGAGGATGGCGTTGCGATACTGCGGGCATCGCCAGTGCCCCTGCAGGAAAAGTTCGCGCAACAGTTCTCCGCGCTGCAGGACTGGGAGCAATCAATGATCCTTTCCTCCTTGCAGCGCATAGCAACATTAATGGATGCCCAGCATATCGATGCGTCTCCGGTACTGGATGTCGGCGCTCTGGACCGATCGAGCAGCACGGTGGAAATGCCCGAGGATGCCTTCAAGCCTGACGAGCAGTAGAACGGGGCAGGAGGGTGCTGGTCAGGCCATAAACGAGTAGCCCGGCAATAATGCCCGGCATACCCTCGTAGACATAGGCCTGCCAATCCAGATAGCGCCACAGCAAGGCGGTGACCAGCCCCGCTGACAGCATCGTGATCCCCTGCCATTGCGTGGGCCGTCGTCCCAATGCCAGCACAATTAACAACGGGGCAAATGCTGACGCCATCCCGGACCAGGCCATGATGACCAGATTGAATACGGATTGCTGGTTGAGCAGCGCCCACAGTAAAGCCGCGATCGTAACAGCCAGAGTGACGCTTTTAATCAAACGCGATGTCTCGATTCTCTGCGGCAGCAAATCATGCGTTAACGTCGCTGAACAACTGAGCACCAGTGAATCCGCCGTGGAGATCGTAGCCGCGAAAATTCCCGCCAGCATCAATCCGACCAGTGCATCGGGCAGCAGTAGCTGCGCCATCATGGGTAGAGCGAGTTCCGCATCGAAGGCGCTCTCACCAAAGTACAAGCGCGACACCAGCCCTACCGCCGTCGCCGAACTGTAAAACGCGATAAAGAACAGGTAATACCAGAGCCGTGCCCTTGCCATATGAGCTGCGCTATCCAATGCCATGAAGCGCACCATGATGTGCGGCTGGCCAATCACGCTCAGCCCGGCAAAGGCCCAACTGACGATGAATAGTGATGCCCCTGCGATGCCGGGCACCAGCAAATCCGCTGGCACCCAATTCATATAGTTCGGAATGTGTTGCAGCTGATTGAGCACGCTGGCAACACCACCCTTGTTGACGATGCTCGCAATCAACAGGGTCGCCATCGCGCCAATCATCACGATTGATTGGGCAACATCCGTCCAGATGGAGGCGCGGATACCGCCCGCCACGCAATACAACGCAATCATCACGGCCCCGAGGACCGCACCCCACCAGGTTGGCCAGTCGAGCAAAACGTTCAAGGCCTTGCTGCCGGCGACCATCTGTGCGCTGGCATAGGCCAGTAAAAAAACCAGGCCAACCAGCGCGATCACTAATTGCAGGTGGCGCGCCTTCGTGCCCTGCCAGTTACTCAATACGGCAGCATAGCTTGCCTCGTTGGTACGTTCCGTAGCCTCGCGCAACCGACGATGGATAAACAGCGATGAGCAAAAGTCACCGAGTATCCAGCCAATCATCAGCCAGATGGAAGGCAGGCCAGTGGTGTAGGTGTAACCAATGACGCCAATGAACATATACCCGCTGTTGTTTGTCGCGACCGCGGACAGGCCCGCAAACAGCGGAGAAATGCCGCGACTGGCCAGATAGTAATCATTGCGCTCACCGGTGCTGTAGCGGCTGGACAGCAGGCCCACGCCTAAAAATCCCATCATGAACACAATGAAGGCGGCGAGTATGATCACCCGGTGTCCTTGCTATAGGCTGTAAATGACCTGTCCGGATGCCTTGTCATTCACCTGCATCCAGTTCCGGGAATTCCGTTGCGCGCGGATCGAGGTCGAAACTGTTCGGCGCCGCATCGGGCGCGGCGACACTGAAGGGCGTCTGCGCTGCAACCGTGACGGCCCTGGCGTCTTTCAGTTGGAGCTTGAGGTAGAGCGCGAACAATGCGCACATCACGGCGAACGACCAGAAGAGCGAGGTCGCGCCCAGGCTTCCCATGAACTTCCCCAATAGCATTGGGGCGATCGCGGACCCCAGCGCATTCGTCAACAGCACGGTGGTTCCTATGGTGACGAATTCATCGCTCGAGGACACATCCGCGGCGGTAGCCAGTGCTACCGCGTAGAGCGGCATCACCATCGCGCCAAATACGAACACAGCCGCAAGATGCCAGGGTTGTTGCACGCTCAACGCAACCGCTACCGAAATGATGCTCGCGCCAACACATAAAAGGACCAGTACAAGACGCCGGTCGATCTTGTCGGAAACCCATCCGATCGGATACTGCAGCAATGCTCCGCCGGCGATTGCCATCGTCATGAACAGGGTTATATCCAGTTGGGAGCTGCTGTATTTGCTGGCGAATACAGCACCCAGAGACCAAAAACTCCCCACCACCAGGCCGGATAACAACGCAGCGGAGAATGCGGAGCGTGAACGCTGGAAGAGCAGGCTGAAGCTTGCGCGCGCGGATGCGACGGGCGCGGGAGCCATCTTTCGGGTAATGCCGATGGGCACGATCGCCAGTGCCATGAACATGGCCGCCAGCATGAAAGGCGTCGATGACGTGATGGGGCCGATATTGATCAACAGTTGCCCGAGCATCATGGCCGAGAGCGTAACGAACGTGTAGAGGGCCAATACGCGGCCGCGCGTCTCGGGCGCGGTTTGACTGTTCAACCAGCTCTCGATGACAGTGTAGAGTCCGCAGATTGATACGCCGGTGAAAAAGCGCAGTATGAGCAGCGGCGCGATACCCTTCAGCAGATCCAGCGCCAGAATACTGCTCAGCATTACAGCTGTCAGTACGGCGAAGCAGCGAATATGGCCAATCCTGTCGATGAGCCTGGGTAGCGCAAAGCAGCCGACGACAAAGCCCAAGAAGTAGAGCGATGCGCTGGCTCCGATGAGGTACTCGGGCAGTGCTTCAGCCGCCGCTCGCAGGGGCAGCAGTGTCAACTGCATGCCGTGCCCCACCAGCAGCAGCGCGGTTGATAGGAGCAATGACGAGATTGCCAGCAGTTGCTTCATCCGGGATACCTCGGCCAGGCGAATTCATGCTGAATCTGGTGCGACAAAACAGATGGAAAGACAAACGGCAGAGCCGATCCAATAAAACGGCTGTGAACATACTAATAAACCCCGCCTGCAAGGTAAAGCACGATGCTACCTGCCTTCGCGTCTCTGGGTACTGCGGCAATCCCTGAAGGTGCTGAACACGTGAACCGATTTGTTCATAAATATGGTCTGCTTTGCTATGTCCAGCGCTTTTCCGCCTGCGCATACTCTGCCGCAGTTGGTTCCCGTCCAATACGTTTCTAATAACTACGCAGAGAGAGCACGCTATGACTCACTGGCTGCGGCAATCGTCCTGCCGGCCCAGGCGCAGGCCCCGACCCAGTCGGGCGCGCTGGAAGAGGTTATCGTCACCGCCGAGAAACGCACGGAAAGCCTTCAGGAAGTACCTATTGCCATCACCGCGTTCGACCAAAAAGAGATTGCGCAGCGCGGCATATCCAATCTTTCGGACCTGCTCGGCCAGATTCCCAGCGTGGGCGGCTTCACGGCCCCGGGCAGCCGGGGTAATACGAGCTTGTCGATTCGCGGAGTCTCGGGTGGTTCACCGTCGAATTTGTCACTTGACCCTGCCGTCGGCATCTATATGGATGGCGTCTACCTCGGAAAAATGACCGGTGTGTCCACTGACGTGGCGGAGCTGGAGCGGATCGAGGTACTGCGCGGACCACAGGGTACCCTGTACGGGCGCAACTCAACCGGCGGCGCGGTAAATTACATTACCCGCAAGCCCAGCGGAGAGTTCGGCGTGCGGGCTATCGGTTCGGCGGGCAACCACGATTACTATGGCGCCCAGCTCAATCTTGATACGCCCTCTATCGGTCAGGTCGGCGTCGGGGCGGGTAAGCTTGCGGCCAACTTTGGCGTGCAAACACGGGATCGCGACGGTTTCTACGAAAACACCACGAACGGCGATGATTTCAATGATCTCGACCGACAGGCGTGGCGTGTCGGGTTGGCCTGGGATATCACAGAAAATCTGCGCGCGGATTACGCCTATGACGGTTCCCAACTGGACGAGGTGAATAACCTGGATGCCGTTGTCGGCATCAACCCGCTGGGCGCCGCGGGCACGAACAGGATTGCCGCGCTGCAGGGAACCCTGGCACAGGCGCAGGGCTGGGCAGCAACGCCCGGCACCGATCCGCGCATCGGCCAGCGGTGGATTCCATCGCTGCAAAAGACTATCGCTGACTACCAGGGCAGCATCGGGGCGGGTGAAGGCCGACGCAACAGCGCAGGCATCGATGTCACGCCGCGCTCGACGTCAGACACCGACGGGCACGGACTGACGCTCGCCTGGGACAAGGACGATATTACGTTCAAGTCGATCACCGGCTATCGCAGCAACAAAACCAAGGCGCGTGGTGACATAGACTCCATCGACAGCAGGAACGACGCTAACGGTGCCGCGGCCTGGAATGATTTGGCGCACCTGACGCTTGGCCAGATTTATGGTGCAACCGGTGGTAAGGACCTGGGTATCCCGCAGATTCCTCTGGATGCTTTTTGGAACACGATCGATGCACAGGGCGGAGCACTGCATTTCTCACAGGACAGCGTGTCGGATTATGACCAGTTCTCGCAGGAACTGCAGATGATAGGCTCCACCGACACGTTGGAGTATGTCGGCGGCCTGTACTACTTCGACGACACGGCGAAATACGAGCGCACGTCCACCGCGCTCGTGCCGCTTGCGCCGATCGGGGAGACCCGCTACAAGATGACCACCGAGGCCTGGGCAGCGTACGGCCAGACCACCTGGACGCCCGGTTGGCTGGAGGATCGCCTGTCGTTCACTGCGGGTTTGCGGTACACGGAAGAAGACAAGGACATCAACTGGAATAACGGCGAGGCGATAGGTGCGTTGACGCCACCAACGCCCGCGAAGGAAGCCAGCAACGACAAGTCGTTCGACAACGTGAGCGGCAGCTTCACCGTGGCTTACCAGGCAACGGAAGAGGTCAATACCTACTTCCGTTACGGCAATGGTTACCGCAGTGGCGGGTTCAACGGCGAATCATTCGACAGCGCTCCGTTCGAAGAGGAGACCATGGACCAGTACGAACTCGGTGTTAAAAGTGAGTTGTGGGACAGTCGACTGCGCGTGAATGCGGCAGTGTATACCTATACCTACGACGACCTGCAGGTCAGCCTGATTGAGTCACTGCCTGACGGCACGCCGACAACCTTCGTCACCAATGCGGGTAAAGCCGAGCGCTGGGGTAGTGAACTGGAAGTGCTGGTGGCACCGATCGATGATTTGGTAATAGGCGTCGCCTATGCCTATATCCACGGTGATTTCGACGAATTTCCTGATGTGTGCGGCACCCTTGATCCGACCAACTGCCTCATAGGCAAGGATTTCGCGGTGCGCGGCGGTTCGCCCGACAACCAGTTCAATGTGTACGCCGACTATGTCTTCGCACGTACCTCGTTGGGCGAAGTAACCGGTTATGTGAACCTGAACTGGCAGGATGAGTGGTTTGCATCGGCGGCCAATCCGGCGCTGGTCGCCGTCAGCCGAAACGGTCCCACAGTGCCGGTGTTGTATGACAATCCGGAAATGGATGCTCGCACCGTGGTTGACGCACGCCTGAGCCTCGAGAACGTGGAAGTGGGTGACGGTGCGATGCGCTTTACATTGTGGGGTAAGAACCTGACGGATGAAGACTATTCCACCTACGGGATCAACTTTGGCAATGACATCGGCCTGCTCACGCAGAACTATGGCGACCCGCGTACCTTCGGTATCGAAGTGGCCTACGAGTATTAGCCGCTTTACCACCTGACAGGAAGAGTAAAGTTTTGTTACTAAAACTTGAGCAATAATAATGAAATTACAACACTCTAGCTGTCAGTCCATAACATTGGCGTGCCTGATGATGTGGGGTCTGGTCCTTTCGAGTGGATGCTCGAATGGTTCCGATGATGCGCCGTTTTCGCAGGGCCCTACGGCGGATTTTTCGGAAGAATTGACTGGTGGAGATGGCCCCTTCATCGGTGCGCCCGCCCCGGCGAACTTGCAGGAGCTCGGCTATGTCGAAGCCGAGTACACGGCGGTGGGAACCGCAGTTTCATATCGCTCGCCCAACGACCTGACGGGGGACGGTCACTGGGCGTTCGAGCCCGATGGCAGCGCCGAGTACCGCACCCGAATCCTCGTGCGGAGGCCGCAGAATCAGTCGGACTTTAGCGGTACCGTTATTGTCGAATGGCTTAACGTCAGCGGTGGGCTTGACGCCAATGTCGAATGGGTCAATCTCGAAGAGGAAATCACCCGCATGGGGCACATATGGGTGGGTGTGTCGGCGCAACTGATTGGTGTGGAAGGCGGCCCTGTTTTGTCAGGCGGAGCGGGCAAGCCGGGAGTGGCGGGTACCGGGCTGAAAAAACTGGATCCCGCCCGCTACGCATCACTTTCGCATCCCGGCGATGGTTACTCGTTTGACATCTTCACCCAGGTGGCGCGTGGGCTGCGTGAAGGCGGGTCGGCGATGGGGCACATGCGGCCACAGCACCTGATTGCCGCGGGTGAGTCGCAGTCGGCATTCGCGATGGTGACGTATTACAACGGCGTACAGCCGCTCACGCAGGCCTTCGACGGCTTCCTGGTGCACAGTCGCGGCGCAGGCAGCCTGCCGATGGTGGGACCTGGACTATATGCATTTTTCACCGATTCACTGATTACGATACCCGTGATTCTGCGGACCGATGGCAAAGCACCGGTCATGAACATCCAGGCAGAGAACGATACCACCGGCTTCTTGAACTCGATGCTTGTACGACAACCGGATAGCGACACCTTCCGGTTGTGGGAGATCGCAGGCACCTCACACGGGGACAGTCGGCTGTCGGTCTTTGGCAGTGGTGTTCCGGTGAATTGTGGCCTGCCGATCAACGATGGCCCGCAGCACTTCGTCGCGAAGGCAGCATTGCACAGTCTGGATGCCTGGCTGCGCACCGGCGTTGCGCCATCCACGGCGCAGCGACTTGATATGACCCCCAGCAATCCTCCCAGTCTTCTCCGGAACGTCGACGGCATCGTGTTGGGCGGCGTGCGCACGCCGCAGTTGGACGTACCTGTCGATGTACTCTCCGGGGTTCCAGGCCCGACTCCTACTAAAGCTGCCTGCTTTACGCTCGGATCCACCGCGCCGTTGTCGGAGGAGCGGCTCGCAGAACTGTATGCATCGCCCGAAGACTACATGCAGCGCTACGCGGCTTCAACCGATGCAGTGATCCAGGCGGGTTTTATGCTGGAAGCGGATCGTGAAGCGATCATTGCTGACTCCGATCCATCGAGGATACCCAACTAGAAAAAACAGGTTCAACTATCGTGTAACGCGTTTACGTGGTCCATTTGCCGTACCTTAATGGGGTGCGGCTTTTTTTTGGATGTATCAGTTTTGCCGCAGCGGCGGTCCCACTAGCAAACGGAGTGGAATATAATGAAAAAGTGGCTACTGAGCGCGCTGGTGCTGCTCGTCATTCTCGTCGGCCTGCTACTGCTGAGGCCGGTACAGGCGCTGCTGATCGGCTGGTACCTGCCGAAGTTTCTGGATCACGCTCCGACGAGTGTACTGGCAGCCGATGCGCAGGGGCCGATTTACTTCCAGAGTGCGACGGTGTTCGACTTCGACGTGATCCTGGCTGGCATGCACGGCGCGCAGCCCAGCATCGGCCTCGGCTACCTGTCGATGCCGGCCGGCGCCAGCGCCGCGCAACCGGTGCCGGCCATGGTGATCCTGCCAGGCAGTGGCGGTATCTCGCCCGGCCGCGAGGAGGAGTACGCCAAACTGCTGAATCGGCATGGCATCGCCGCGTTCATCGTCGAGTACTACGAGCCGCGCGGCATGACCAAGGACTACTCCTACAGGCTGCGCTCCGGCAGCGTTACCGAATTCGACATCGTGACCGATGCCTATTCGGCGCTGAAACTGCTGTCGACCAGCCCGGTGATCGATCCGAAGCGGATCGGCTTGATGGGTTTCTCCTATGGCGCGATGGCCACGCGCATCGCGATGGACGACCGCATTCGCGCCGTGCTCGCGCCGCAATCGCCGGGATTCGCGCTGTTCGCGGATTTCTATGGCCCCTGCTTCCAGAAACTCGGCACCACCAAAACCAACGGCGGGCCGCTATTAACCCTGCGCGGCACCGCCGATAACTCCAACGACCTGGCCGCCTGCGCGCAGCGCGAAAACGAACTCGAAGCACTCGGCGTTGCTGTCGAGCGCCACACGTTCGAAGGCGCCGGCCACGCCTGGGAGAACACGACACCGCAACAGCTGAACGACAAGCCGTACATCGTCGGCTGCGAGCTCGATTACGACGCACGGGGCTTTGCGTGGCTGAATGGCCGCCGCGTCTCCGATGTCGATGCCGATGCATCGAGGCTGGAGCGTATCGCCGCGCGCTATTTCGGCAACAGCGGGCTGCTGGATTGCGCGAAGTATGGGTATCTCATGGGAAAGGACGAGGTGGCTACCCAGGGCGGGTACGAAGCCTTGCTGGGATTTTGGAAAAGGGGTTTGCGTTAACGCCAGCGGCAGCCGCTCGCGCGGAGTAATGAACCTCGGTAATCCAGAGCACGACCGCCAATACCAGCACCAGCACCAGCACAAGCCGTGACAAGAACCCGAATGGAACACACCATGCCGATGAGCCGACGTAACTGCCTGAAGAGCTCCGCCGTGCTGCTAGCGGGAACAGTCGTGGCAGGATGCGACGAATCCACACCGGGTTTGGATGCAAGTTCCGCGGACCGCTCCCGCATCTACGAGGCCGGCGCTTCGCCGCTGGAGACCAGTGGCTGGACGGCGGCGAGCGGTGTGCTGCCGGGTTATCCGGTGCTCGAAGGCGACCGGGATACCGATGTACTCGTGGTCGGAGCCGGGCTGGCAGGGAGCTCGCTCGCCTTGCATCTCGCCGAGGCAGGCGTCGGTGTCATCCTACTCGAGGAGCGGCAGCCGGGCTGGGGCGCTTCTGGACGCAATGCCGGACACGTGCTGCCGACGCTAAAGGACGTCAGCGCGATCAGGCGTTTTCCCGACGGCGGCAAGGCTTTCCTCGAGAGCTTCCGCGAACACCACCGCATTCCCTTCGAACTCGCTCACAAGCACGGCATCGACTGCGATGCGACGCAGGCCGGTTACCTCCACGCCACGGCGCGCGCAGGCACATTCGACGAGCTCAAGAAGAAGTCGCTGTTCTGGCGGGACGAGCAGGGCCAACAGGTGGAGTGGCTGGGCGCGAGCGACGTGCAGGCGATCACCGGTTCGACCTACTTCGACCACGGCGTGCTGTACCGTTCGGGCGGGCGCGTCAATCCCTACCTGTTCACGAACGGGATGGTCCGCGAGGCGGTCAAGCGCGGCGTGCAGGTCTTCGGCGAGACCGCGGCATTGACGCTCGCGCAAGCTGGCGCGCGCTGGCGCGTGAGCACGGCCAGCGGCAGCGTGACCGCGGACCGTGTGGTGTTCTGCACCAACGCCTACGAGACGGATGTGGTGCCGCAGTTCGCGAATAATTTCTACCCGCTGACGGCCTACGGCGTCTCCACGCAGCCATTGTCCCCGGAGGCGCTGGCGGTGATCCTGCCGGGACGCGCGACGCTCTCGGAAGAGCCCGTGGACCTGAACCCTTTCCTGATCGACGCGCACGGACGCATCGTCACGTCCTCGATACCCAGCAGTTCACGGCCCGACGATGCCGCGGTACATTTCGCCAATCACCTGCGCTGGATCCACCGCACGTGGCCCGCGACGCGCGACATGGACATCCGCATGGACCGCTACTGGACCGGGCGCGTGGCATTGCGCAACGTCGAGTTCCCCGGCGTGTTCCAGCTCCAGCCCGGCGTCTTCGGGCTCATGCACTTCAACGCCTGGGGCAACGTGATGGCGCCGCTGCTCGGCATGCTGCTGGCCGGCGGTCTCGCGCGCGACCGCCTTGATGAGTTACCTTTTCCGCTGGAGCAACCAGAGCCGGTTGGCAATCCCGGCAAGCAGGACCTGATCATTCGCAAGCTGCTCATCCCGGCCGCGCGACTCGGCCAGCGCCTGGGGATCATATGATCCGAGCTGCCGGATGCGCCTCGCAACCGACCGACTTTCTGGTCGCGTTTTTTGGCGATCCATTTGCCACGCTTGTGAAGGGTGTGGCTTTTTTATTGCACGGGCGGCGAGTGTCGGTGTCGATTTGCAGGCAGTCGCACGCTGGTGATCTTTAACGCCTGAGAAAGAGGATAATTCGATGCGCAGAATTATAAAACAGGTCGCGGGTATGCTTGCCTGTGCGGTGTTGTTGTTTCTGGGAGCTTGTTCAAATTCCAACGACAGCGGAGCGGGCGCTGCGGTCGTACCACGGGAGTTCGCGGTGGGCACCACGTCGATGACGTTTGTCGACACGTCGCGAGCGACGGCTGCTCACGGCTCCGTGCCCGAGGCGCCCAGCCGGACGCTGGCGACGACCCTGGTTTACCCGGCGCAGGGTACGCCCGGTGGCGCTGTCCTGTCGAACGCAGCGGTCGAGATGTCGGCGGCACCATTTCCATTGATCGTGCTCTCTCACGGGCTCGGTGGTAACCCCGAGTACCTTTTGCCGCTGGCGAACGCGTGGGCGTCGAGCGGCTATGTGGTAGCGTTGCCACGATTCCCGCTCTCCAATAGCGCAACGCCGGGTGGTCCTGTCGCCCAGGACGTGCAGAACCAGCCCGCAGACGTGAGCTTCGTCATCGACGAGGTGCTGGCTGCGTCCAGCGCGCCGGGGTCGGTCGTGGGCAACGCCATCGACGGCGAGGTGATTGCCGCCAGTGGCCACTCGAACGGTGCTATCACGACCTACGGACTCGTGGCCAACTCCTGCTGTCGTGACCAGCGTATCGACGCCGCCATCGTGCTCTCGGGCGCGCTATCGCCATTCGCGGGAGGTGTGTATGACCTGGCGGATACTCCGCCGATGCTCGTGGTGCATGGCGTCAACGATGTGCTGACAAATTACAATCAGGCTGTGCGCTCTTACAACCAGCTGCTGCCTCCCAAGGGCTTGCTGTCACTGGATGAGTCCGAGCACGGCTCCTATCTCGGCCCCGACGATGCGGCATTCGAAGTCGTCGCACAGGCTACGGTAGACTTTTTCGACGGTGAGCTGCGCGGCGACGGCGCAGCCCTGGCGCGACTGCCCGAGAACCAGCTTCCCGGCGTCGCCACGCTGTACTGGGCTCCCGACGCAGCGTCGAACGTGCCGGTGGACACGCTCCCCGAGCCCGAAACGAACCGCCAGGCATTTGTCAGCGCCGATACCGGCCTGGTCGATGGGCAGGTTATTACCGTGACCTGGAGCGGATTTCTTCCTGGCAAGGTGGTCAACATCATGCAATGCACCGGGGATGCCAATGGCGGTTCCGCGGCCTGCAACATCTCCGGGGGCAAATTGTTTTACCCGGATCCGGAAGGCATGGGGAGCTTCGACCTGGTCATCCACACCGGTCCGGTCGCCAACGGCGTGTGCGATAGTGCCAACCCCTGCGTGGTCCTGGTCAACGACGCTGGCCTGACTGACCCGGAGGCGAGTGTTCGTATCCCCATTACCTTCGCCGATTGATGCCATCCGCAGCTGCGCAATGTCGCTGCACTGGGCCCCAGCCCCTCGCGCGCCCAGGGCATCTAAATGGCCTGCGAGTATCAGCAACTGCCCAGGATTTTTGAATTGACGAATTAGCAAGTGATCGCTACAGGAGATGACATGATGGTATTGCAAGGTAAGGTAGCGCTGGTGACTGGCGCGGGACAGGGCGTCGGGCAGGGCATCGCACTGGCGCTGGCCGCCGAAGGCGCGCGCGTGGCAGTGACGGGACGCACGCTGCAAAAACTGCAGGCGACCTGCGAACTGATCCAGCAGCGCGGCGGGGAAGCGCTGCCTGTCGTCTGTGATGTCAAATCGCTTGCCTCCCTGGAGCAATGCCTGGCGACCGTGCTGGCGCACTTCTGTGGCCTGCAGATTCTAGTGAATAACGCGCAGGAAGTGCCGCTGGGAAAACTCGACGAGGTGACGGACGAACGCTTCGCCGCCGGGTGGGAGTCGGGGCCGCTGGCAACGTTTCGCCTGATGAAACTCTGCAGGCCGCACCTTTCCGGCGGCGGCTGCATAATCAACCTCGCGAGCGCCGCCGGAAAGCGCTGGGACATGACGGGCTACGGCGCGTATGCGGCCACCAAGAAGGAGGCGATCCGCTCGCTCACCCGCGCGGCGGCCTGTGAGTGGGGCGCCGAGGGCATTCGCACCAATGTGATCCTGCCGCACGCGAAATCGCCGGGCTTGCAATGGTGGATGGAGAACCATCCCGAGGAGGCGGCGGCCTTCGTGGCAACCATTCCGCAGCGACGCGTCGGTGATTGCGAGGAGGACATCGGGCGTTTTGTCGCGCTGTTGTGCTCGGATGCGTCGCGCTACGTGAATGGCCAGAGTATTGCTCTGGATGGCGGCCAGGCGTATCTGGGTTAAGGTCACTAACATTCAGTCGAGCGTACCCATGTCGAACACGAGCCAGTCGGAAGCGCTGCAGCTACAGCGCCTCAAGGGACATCGCCTGGGTCCCTACATGAGCCACAATCCGGTCAGCGCGACGCAGATCTGGCAGTGGTGCTCCGCAATGGGCGATCACAACCCGAGCTATCGCGCCGGTCCGCAGCAGATCGCGCCGCCGGCGATGATGCAGATGTGGACGATGCGCGATTTCAATGACCAGTATGCGCCGGGTTCAACCAGTGCCGCGCCGTACCAGGTATTTGAAGATATGCGGGCACTCGGTTACCCGGCCAACGTCGCCGTCAGTTACGACATCCGGTTCCACCGTTACCTGCGCGTCGGGGAGCGCGCGAAACACTTTACGACCGTGGTGAATATCAGCGAGCGCAAATCGACGCGCCTCGGCACCGGCTACTTTGTCACCGAGCGTGTGGAATATCTCACCGCTGACGAGAATGTATTCGCAGAGGCGCTGATCACGTATTTCCAGTATCAACCCCCCAGTGGAGACTGCCCCAGTGGAGACTGCCGCAGCGGCGACGGCGGCTGCAGAGACCGCGCCCGCGGCGGCGATGGATGCAAAATCCAACACCGCACCGGACACGGCGCAAGGGTCGCCTGCCGGCCCGCACTTGCAGGCGGAAGATAACCCCTGGCAACCCGACTTCAGCGATCTCGATCCCGCACGGCTGCGCGTGGGCGACGCTTTGCCCGTGCTGCGCATCCCCATCACCCATAAACTCATCGTCGGCGGGGCGCTGGCCACGCAGGATTTTATTCCCGTGCACCATAACCTGCCGGCCGCGCAGGCCGCCGGGATGGTGGATATCTTTATGAATATACTCACCACCAGCGGCCTGTCCGCGCGCTACCTGAGCGACTGGGCCGGGGCTAATAGCCGTTTGCAGGCGCTGAAATTCAATTTGCTGGCGCCGAATTTTCCCGGTGACGTTATGCTGATGGCCGGCGCGGTGACCGCGATTGAACCAGGGCCGACACACGCCACCGTGCAGGTGGCATTCAGCGGCCGCAATCGACTGGGCTATCACACCACGGGCGATGCCACGCTGGCCTTGCCCACCATGGCAACAACATGACAACAACTCGGCAGAGGATGGATATGAACAGAGCACGGTTTGCAGGCAGGGTCGCCATTGTCACGGGCGGCAGCATGGGGATTGGCAGGAGCACTGTTTTGCAGCTCGTTGCGGAAGGTGCGCACGTCGTCAGCTGCGCGCGGCGCAAGCCAAAACTGGACGAGCTGGAAGCGGCTACCAGGGGGGTTTGCCGGACAGCTTTACCGGCCATGAACTGGACGTCGGCGATACCGACGCTTTTGCCGCGCTGATCAATGACACGGCGAAGGAGCACGGTCGCCTTGATGTGCTCGTGAACAACGCGCCTTCTGTTATCGGGGGCATGGTCGTCGACCAGACTCTGCAGGAGTGGCGTGCCAATTTTGGCACCGGCGTCGACAGTGTTTTTATCGGCGTGCAGGCCGCGCTGCGTATCATGATTCCCCAGCGCAGCGGCTCGATTATCAACATCTCGTCGGTGAGCAGCCTGCGCGCGGGCATCGCCTCCGGCGCCTACGGCGCGGCCAAGGCCGCACTCAACCAGTTCAGCCAGTGCGCGGCGATGGAAGCGGCGCCGCACAACGTGCGCATCAATGTCGTCGCACCGGGCGCGGTGGATACCCCGGGACTGAACGCCGCAACGCTGAAGAATGCCGCGGTGAAAAAAATCATTACCGACGCGATTCCGATGCTGCGCGCGGCGACACCGGAGGAGGTCGCGCAGGCGATTTGCTTCCTGGCCTCAGACGACGCTTCGTTCATCACCAGCGTGATACTGCCGGTGGATGGGGGCAAGACATCGCAGCTATATGTGCCCGCGTTCGACATCACCAACCTGGATAATCGCTCCGCAGATCGCTAGCGCTGCAAGCACTCGGCTGGCAGCGCCCGGCCGCGTGCCGGGAGCGCAATACCCATCGGACGGATAATGTGTTCGACACATACCGTTTGTGCGGCCTATACTTTTTCCGCGACAACACGCGGATATAAATAACCTGAGCAACCCGAACCTCGCTCGACGCTATCCCCTGCGCGCCCTCGCGGCGGGCGCGCGCTGGCTGTCGAATCCTGTGTCCGAGGGTGGCGCCAAGCAGGTGCCGCGCATCCTGATGTACGCGACAGGGCCCGAGATGCTGGAGGAGGTGCAGCGGATGTGTACCCACCCAACCGGCAGGCGCATCCTGGCCGACCGTCCGGACCTGGCCGCGTTCCTCGCGAATCCGTCGGCGCTCGCGAGCATGCCGCAGGGCAGCCTCGGGCGCGCGTTTCACGACGCCATGAACGTGGAGGGCGGAGTGCCGGGTTACATGTTGGCCGGGCTTATTTACAGCGACGGATTTTTCGACAGTTACGAGATGCCCGACGACGCGCGTTACGCGATCGAGCGATCCCGGTGGCTGCACGACCTGTTTCATATCCTCACCGGCTACGGGACGGATCTGGCGGGCGAGGGTCTGCAGATCTACTTCGAGCTTGGCTACCGACAGGCGATCCCTTTCCGGTATGCCGCGCTCACGCCCCAGGGACTTGGTCCGCTACTCTTCTTGCGGCCCCACGTGGGCCAGCGGCGCTGGCGCGCGCTTCTTCGCGAGGCGCATGCGCGCGGGACGGCGGCGCGACAAAGCCTGCCGCCGATGTACGTGTACTGGGAGGAGCTGCTTCCTCGCCCGCTTGCACAGGTGCGCGAGGAACTCGGCATCGTCCCCTTCGGGGAGGACACTTCCGACTGGCTGGCTAAAAGTTGGCTTGGTCGCCGCGCGGCGACGCTTCGGTTTCCAGGGCGTACGCGCGCGAGGCCAAAAAGGCGCAGCTCGCGCGTCGCATAGTGGACGCTGGCGTGGACTTCTGCAAACTGATGCGCTCCCCGGAGTGCGGTGCGTCACTACGCCGACTGGTGGCCGATGGCGCCGACGACGTCGCGATTCGTGCCGCCGCCGCGCGCATGCTCCGATGACGCTGATAACCCCGCAAGAGAAGGACGCGTTTTTTCGCGACGTGGAAGCCGCTGCAAAAAAGTCGATCTGGTGCGCGCTTGCCACGGTGACCGCCAACCATGAAGCGCGCGTGAGAATGGTGCACCCCACCTGGGAGGGCGATATTCTCTGGATCGCAACGGGCCCGCAAACCGCCAAGGCGCGCGAGATCCGGAATAACGGCGCTGTGGATATCCAGTTCCAGGTCGCACCCGATGACTTTGTCCACCTGTTGGTGCGCGGCGAGGCAAGCGTGTATCGAAGGCATAAGCACCGGGCTGCAGTTGGCCGGTGCCAGGCGGGACAACCGGGTACGTATCAATCGAGCGGCATACCCCGCCGGTCCATCAAGCGGGCCACGCCGCGCAGCATGCGGTACAGCACCCACAAACCCACGATCACCACGATCACCCAGGCCAGCGGAATGCCGATGAGGGTGAGCACCAGCACCGCGCCAAGCAGCAACCACAGCAAGGCGAACCACAAAGGTGCGTATCTGCCAGCGGAAGTGTGATTCCAGATACGTGCCGCGCACCTGCATCCCGTTTTACGTAATTCAGAAACACCGCCAGTATCGACGGCCAGCCACTGAGAAACGCCGTCACGATAAACGCGGTGGTCATCACGCCAGTAATCGCGCTGAACAGGTGCAGGCCGTAGATCAGGTAGGTCAGGTTAACCATGTTGTCACTGGGCGATTGTTGCATTGCAGGGTCCTCGATGGTGGGAGCACGGTGGGGCGCCTGCGCCGGATTGTACGTCGGATGCGAAAGGCGCTTCAATCAAGGCCTGAACTTTCACGCGTTCACGGCTTGCAGTAAGCTGCGGTCAACTGCACACGGTGGGAGGCGAGCGGTCATGCTCGGACAACACGGCACGGCGCACGTCAACGGGACGCAGCTCTACTATGAGACGGCAGGCCGTGGTGATGCGCTGGTGCTCATTCATGGCCATACGCTCGATGTCCGCGTAATTGGGATGACCAGTTTGCAACCTTCGCCGCGCACTATCACGTCATCCGCTATGACATGCGCGGGTATGGCAGGTCGGCCCTGCCAGGCGATGCACTTTTTTCTCCCGCCGACGACCTCGCTGCGTTGTTGTCATACCTGGGCATTGCGCATGCACATGTACTGGGTCTCTCGCGCGGCGGCGTCGTCGCGATCGACTTTGCACTGATGTATCCGCAGGTCACCGATACGTTGATAGTGGCAGACACGGCGCTGCGCGAGTTTCCCTTCAAGGCATTCGGGGAATTCACGGAGGCTGTGAAATCCGCAGCGGCAGGCGCGGGTATCGACGCGGCACGCCAGCGCTGGCAGCAAGGTGCGCTATTTGTGCCGGCGCGGGAGCAGCCGCGAGTGGCGGCTCGCCTCGCGCAAATGGTGGGAGATTATTCCGGCTGGCATTGGCTTCACCAGGAGCCGGTGCGAGTGTTGCAGCCGCCACCGACCGGAGCAGCTTGCAACGCTCGATATGCCGACGCTGGTGATCGTTGGCGAACGCGACCTGCCAGAGTTCCAGGCGATTGCCGATCTCGTACATCAGCGCGTTCCCCATGCAAACAAGGCCGTGATACCAGGAGTTGGGCATATGTCCAACATGGAAGGTCCTGTGTGCTTCAACGAGCGGGTGCTGGAGTTCCTTGCGGCACACGGTTGAGCGGATAAGGCGCTGCCCCCGAATTTTTAGCACTGCCCGAATTCTCCGGTTATCCAATTCGAACTCTCCGGTCATCGCGGCTTGTGTGCCGCGCGGATAGACTGCGGCATCGCGCTGACCAACATCACTCGAATAATCATGGAGGGCCGCATGGCACACCACAAGCCGCTGCATGCGCTGCGTGCACTCTTGCTGCTGCTGGCCTTGCTGCCCGCAACCCTGCAGGCGCAGGACGCGCGCACGGCCAATGTCGCGCTGATCAATGAAAAACTGGCGCATCATGTCGGCGCTTGCCTACCTGTGGGGATACCCGATGGTCGACATGTCGACGCAGATGCACAATGGGGACGCACGGCGTCGCATCCGGGCAGCAGGTCCTGGCGCCGTTGAATCACTTCAGTCGCATGGAGTACCTCGTGACGCCGACGAGTTCGGGCAACCTGCGCGCGCCGAACAATGACACGCTGTACCTGAGCGGCTGGTTCGACCTGTCGCGCGAACCGGTGATCGTGCATGCACCGGACACCGCCGGTCGCTATTACACACTGGCGGTCACCGATTTCTTCAATGAAGTGACGCACCTCGGCCGCCGCACCACCGGCACGGCGGAGAATTACTTCGCGCTGGTCGGGCCGGATTTCAAGGGTGAGCTGCCCGATGGCGTGCTCGCTGGGCCTGTTGCTACCCAACAGGCCTGGATACTCGGGCGTGTGCTGGTTGATGGCGAGGCTGATTTTGCGCCGGCACTGCAAGTGCTGCGTGGCTTCTGGTCAGCGCCGCTGTCGCAGTGGCAGCGCGGCCAGCCGCCGCAATTGCCGCCCGTTGCAGAGGCCGCGAAGCTTGATCCGCGCGGCACGCTGGAGTACTTCGCGGTTCTGAACCGCTGGTTGCGTGCGAACCACGTGCCCGCCGACGAAGCGCGCTGATGGCGCAGTTCGACCGGATTGGCTTCGGGCCTGGCGTCGAGTTCGACGAGTCGCGCATCGATGCCGCGACACGCGGCGGTTTGATGCGTGCCATCGAGGACAGCCGTGCGCTGCTGCGCGCTGCCTCGACACCGTTGCCCGATGTGCGCAACGGTTGGATCTTTCCGCTCGGCCTCGCCGATTACGGGCACGATTACCTGATGCGCGCCAATGTGGCTTTCGGTGGCTATGCCAACCGTCCCGAGGAGAGCACCTACGCCGCGCGTACGGTGGATGACGCCGGCCAACTGATGAGCGGGGCACACAAGTACCAGCTGCATTTCACGCCCGGGAAATTCCGCCCGCCAGCCTTCTGGTCGCTGATTGCGTATGACCTCCAGAGCAGTACGGCGCTGATCGCCAATCCCATAGGCCGCTACAGCATCGGCGATCGCACGCCGGGGCTTGAGTTCAATGCCGATGGCACGCTGGACATCTACATCCAGAAGGACGAGCCGGAGCAAGGACGCAGCAACTGGCTACCGGTAGGCGAGGGTCCATTCATGATGGTGGTGCGCATTTACGAGCCCGGCCCCGGAGTGTTCGACGGCAGCTACAGGCTGCCGCCATTGCAGAGGCTTCCTGCTGCCCAACTGCCTGTCAATTGACGCTTCCGGTCAGTGTCAAAGCGGACCGCAGCGACTCGCATCCAGCGCCGCCTGCTGCTGGGTGCGATCGCCGATCGCCGAGGCGCGCAACAGCATGATGCCGCGATCGGTGGGTGACTGGATCACCTCGCCCTGGTAGTTGGCGGGATCGTCATCCGCGCTGATCAGCGTGACCCTCGCTACGCTTCCACGCGTTTGCTATCCGCGCTGGTTGGTGATGCCCGCGAAATTGTCGGTGTTCATCTGGTAGAACTGCATGGACCAGTAGCGCTGGGATAGGCGCTTCGATGACAATGGGGCCGTCTTCGAGGTTGTACAGGCAGCTTGCGTACAACAGGTCCGGGCTGGGTCGTACAACGGTGCGAGCAGTTTCATCGGGCACGGGGCGCACCAACAGCTGGTTATAGCCCCCTTGCTTCGCACCCCCTAAATAGACCATTTCCATAATCAGGTTGGGTGCCACCATGGCGAGCAGGTATTGCCCCGCCCACGCAACGACCAGAATCGCCAGCAGCCATTTCAGCAGTTTCATTCGCAGGCCTCCAGCGTGACGGTGGGTAGCGGCGCGCTCTGCGGCGCATCCAGGTGAGGCATCGCAGGCGTGTACAGGCGCATCAACAGGTCAAAATCGTAATCGCCAAGTTTGCGCCAGGGGGGCGCGCCGGACGGGCCCACCGGCAGCCAGTTGCCGGGCTGCTCGCTCGCGGCCACGGTAATCACCCAGCTGCCATCGCCGCGGCGGATCAGGTTCTCGTTATTGAAGGAGTAGCGCTTCCCGACATTGGGAATGAGGTAGTTGTCCCAGCCATAGGCGGTGATGCTCCACCAGTTGGCATCGTAGTCGCGCCCTCGATGCGGTAGCGGCAGTTCAGCTTCAGCGGCTCGCCGTCGACTGCTGCCAAACGATGAGTACATGGAGTTTTCGCGCGCGTCGACGCGAGCAGTGCGCTGAACGCCACCGTGGTCTTCAGCAACGGGTCATCGGCGGCGCCAGCGCTGACGCTGGTGATCCAGTCGCCGTTGTGTACGCTCATCTCATCGACGCCGACATTGATATTGCGCGCCAGCAACATCGCGGCCAGAAGTATCGCGGCCACGGTTGCGGCACGCAATTTCAAAATACTTTTCAGCACTACGCTCACCTGGGTCGTAACAAGATGGGTTGCATGAGTATATCCACAGTCGCGGTTTATCGCATCGGCGATCCCATCGGTACAGGTCGAAGCCGTGTCTAGATGCGATTGCGCAGCTCGACGGTATTGCCCTCGGGGTCCTGCAGGTAGACAGAATTGCCAAACCCCTGTGCGCCGTATCGCTGCTCGAAAGGCCCCGCTGCAATGCCGTGTGACGCCAGGTGGCGGAGGATCTCCTCTTCCGGCAGCGGGTTTATCTGCAGGCAAGTGGTCCATGTTGTTGTCGCCGTGCGTGGGCGGTCCGCCGCCGACGCGTCAGTACGCTGTCCACCGCTACCAGGTCAGTGAGCGCGCTGGCGGCGCAATTGCACCAGTCCGAAATCGGGCGGTAGTTCCGCTCTATCCGACAGCCGAGCACGGTGCGGTAAAAGTGCTGCATCTCCGCCATGTGTGTCGTTCGCAGCACGTGGTCAAGCCCGTGAATTTCAATCATCAGTGCAACTCCGGCTATTGCGATATGCAGAAAACAGGATAGCCCGCCATCAATCAACTCGCGAGTGCTGACAACTTCGCCGCCCGTTGTGCGGTATTGCGCCGCCAGATGTGCACACGGATTGTCCTGGCATTACATCAGTCCACGTTGCCATGGCCGCGCTCCACCGCGTCGGCGCGGTGCCCCACCATTTCCGAAAACGGCGCCGGAAGGTGCTGGCGTCGCTGAACCCCTAATTTGGAGGCGATCTGCTCGACCGAGAGATCACCGCGCAGCAACAGGCGCTGTGCCTGCGCGGCGAGGCTGGCATCGCGCAGTTTTCGGAACGAGGTGCCGCCGCGCTGCAGTTGACGTCGAAACGTAGACGCCGGTCGCTCCAGTGTTGCGGCAACTTCTTCCAGCGTGGGGATCGGCCTGCCCTGCATCACGGCGGCGCTGAGCAGCGCGTCCACCTGCTGTGCGAGTCCGTGCGCGGGGTTGCTGAATACGGCACAGGGAAACAACTCGAAAAACTCCGCGAATTCCGCGCGTGTGCACCACCGGTCGCGTGAGGTGGGCTGCCGGAAACTCCAGTGTGTATTGCTCGCCCCCGCCAGCACCGGGGCGCAAAACAGCCGAAGAAACGGCATCAGGTCCTCGCGCTGCAGCGGCCGATGCGCACCAGGATGTAACGGAAAGTCGACTCCGCCAAGCCACTGCAACAGTTGCGGGAATGAGAACTTAAGCCGGTGATATCGACCAGGCTGACCGCGCTGCTGCCACGCTGCGCGTGAGAGGTCGAGCTGGAACACCGCAATGTACCGCGCGTGGTAAGCCTGACCTGGCCAGCGCGGGGGTGCAGCATCGCACAATAGTCGGTGAGCAATCCGATCGCCTCGCGCAGGTCCATCGCGCTGAGCACGCAGCGGCACATCAACTCGACCTCCCTGCGCGACATCGGCGCATGTGCCTCGGCGCTCGCCACCGACTTCTTAGCCCCTGCACCGCCGCCAGATACCAGCGGGCGAAATCGGTAATGGAGGAGCGGTGGCCCCGGTACCGCGATGCCGGCGAGTGTCAGTTCCTGTTGCAGCAGCGCTACCAGAGGCTGTAGCGCCAGCAGCAGGTCGCGTCGGGAATGGGCGGTTTCGGGCATGGTGCACTCCATGAATGCGGAGATAGTCGTTCTAATGTAGCAGTATGGCTACGAATAGTGAGCATAATAGTCCTTATGCGTGCTCCGCCAGCGCGTTACTGTAGCTTTCCTCGAGTTGGCGGGTGGGATAGCAGAAATGGCGGAACGTCCTTTACGGGTAGTGGTGATAGGCGCAGGCACGGCGGCGGCATTCTGGCAGGCATCAAATTGCGCGAGCTGGCATCGAGGATTTCGTCATCTACCACGAGAAGGCCGACCGCGTCGGCGCACCCTGGCGCGAAAAGCCTACCCCGGCCTCACCTGCGATACGCCATCCCACCACTATACCTACACCTTCGATGCAACCCCGACTGGAGCAGTTACCTGCCGCCGGGACCGGAAATGCAGGCGGATTTCTGAAGCACCTGCCACAAGTACGGATCGACCCTTTCATGCGCTTCAACGCACAAATCGACAGAGCCGAGTTCGGGACGGCCGCTGGCAGTTACAGCTGAAAGACGGCCAGCGCGACAGTGCGGATGTCGTCATCGCGCCACCGGCGTGCCGCACCACCCCAGTACGCCCGCTATCGACGGCATGAGAACTTCAAAGCATGCGCCAGCCACAGCTCGCGCTGGGACCACGGCGTGCCGCTTGCAGGCAGCGCATTACCAGGTCATCGGCACCGGCTCGACCGGCGTGCAGATTATTTCCGCGCTGGCAAGGAGGCCGCGTTGATCGAGCACCTGTGTGCGCACGCCGCAGTGGATCATGCCGGTGGACAACACGCCGTACAGCGCCGAGCAGCGCAAGGCATTCCGCGAAGACCCGGCGGCGCTGGCATTGGCGATGAACACCGAGGAGTACCTCGCGAACGTCAACAGCTACACGCAGGTGATCACGCGCGAGAATCTGGAAGCGGCTGAATTCTGGAAGGCCACCTGCCTGC
>JADJAL010000056.1 GCA_016704305.1 Haliea sp.
ATGTCGAACATCATGCCCTTGCTGGCGTTGGAGTTGTGCGGGATGGCCATGCCGCGAATGCCCTGCTTCTCCAGCGCGGCGAGCCACTGCCACAGTTCGGTCTCGCGATTGAACTCGGCGTAACCCATGGCCTGCTCCGGCATTGGCTTGATATCGCGAAAGAAGACGTTGCGGTGCAGGTTGCCGCCCTTGGGCGCGGCACTCCACTCGTAGGCGGGCAGCGTGGTGAACGTGCCTGGCTGGTAATTCGCCTCGGTGGCTTCCAGTATCTGCTTCCAGCCGTTTTTGCTGGTCTCGGGACCGCCCCAGAACGGCGGGTGCGCCGGCTTGCCACCGCCGCGGTTGGCGCTGATCACGTACTTCATGAACCACTGCTCGCGCTCATTGAAATCGGTCAGGCCGCGCAGCTCCGCGACCTGCGGATTGTCCGAGCCCAGTGCGCCGACATTGAGCGTCGAGTACATCTCGCCAGGTATTCGGCGTGGTCGGTCACGGCGGCCCAGTCCAGCGGCTGGTCGATCCTGAATTTCCACGCCGCTGACTTCCACTTCCGCGCCCCGCGCAAATTTATACGCCTCATCCGGACTCAACGCCTCGCCACCGAGGAACGCGTCCAGCGGATACGTGGTGTGCAGGTGTTGCTCGCCAAAAATACGCTTCCTTCAGTGGATTGACCGGGATATCCACCGCCTGCGCGGACGGCTGTTGCACACCGGCTTTCGCCACATCCCTGTGCAAGTGCGGAATGACTAACGACACCGAGTGTCAGTAAAGTAGCCATGCTGGCAATCGCAAGCTGATGTTTGCGCATGATCATCGCACTCTCCTCCTCTGCCCTGTCACAGGCGCGTCGTTACGGGATTGGGATCAGAACTTGTACACCGCCCTTCAACCAGGTGTAGTCGCCTTCAAGGCGATTCGTGGTGTCCAGCTCTTTCAACCATTTCACTTCCAGCGCCAGCGATTACGCGCCGAGCGGCAGGATGTAGCCCAGCACCGGCCCCAATCCCGCCGTCTCGCCCTCGAAGCAGCCGAGGAGCGTCGCGCCGTTGCCGCTATCGCAGGTGAGTTGGTCAAAATAGAACGCCTCGGCGCCGAGCGCGACGAAGCCGGAGCCTGCGGAATCATCTGCTCGACCGCGCCCTCGATATGCAGGATCGATCCGCTCGTACTCCCGTGGTGGCGTTATTTTCCGTGTTGATCGCATAACCGGCGCGCAGCATGCCGTTGAAACCCGACTCCTTGCCGCTGTACGCAACGCCGACGTTGGGGTCAAACGTCCAGTAGTTGAGCGACGGGTTGCCGAGCCGGCCGTCTTTATAGCCGCCTGTAGGCGCGTAAATTGGCAACATCGTGTCGAGCTGCCATTCGTCGATCTTCCAGGCCAGCATCACCGGCACGACTGTCATATCACCGAAGTCAGTAACACTGGTTTTTTGGACAACTGGCGACCACCGGGCAATTGCACTTCGCCGGATAGTTCAATCTCGACGTACGGAACAAAAAGCGCGGCACTGTAATACGCGCCGCCGAGGACAGTGGTGTCGAATGTGTGTCCGCCGCCTATGGCAAGGGTGTCCACGGTTGCTTTCAGGTCCGCGACTATGCCAGCGGCCGTCGGCATGGCCACCGGGGCAGACGCATCGTAATGCGCATACATCGGTTTTAAAAACGTGCCGGGCTTGGCGGGCGGAAGATCCACCAACGTCGCCGTGGCGCCCGGCAGCACGTGGGAACTCCCGCCCTCTCCGGCGTGCGCGATTCCACACGCCAGCGTAAACGCCAACGCGCTGACATTGTAATACTCCGGCGCTGATCCATTCAACCTCTCCTCGCAATCGGCATCATGCCAACGCTCTCAAAATCGGTAGATGCCCTGCAACGCGATGGTTCGAGGCCTGTCGGTGCGGGCAAATAGGTCCTCGCTGAACGCGGGTGGCAGCGGCCTGGGCGCATTGTTATTGCTCACGTCATTGATCCAGCTGGTGGTGTATTCATCGGTGAGGTTCTTGCCGATGACCGCGACTTCCCAGGTTCCATTGACTTCCGCGACGGCCAGGCGAAGGTTATAGCGCGTATAGGACTCCGCCCGCGTATTCACATCCTCGTCCCGTGCCGTATAAGCTGTCTGAGTACGCCACATCGCCGCGCACCTTGAATTCCAGCGCAGCCGTCAATGGCATCACCCATTCAGCGTTCAGGGTTGCCCGACCAATCCGGCGCGTACTGCAGCGGCGCATCGCTCAGGCCTGCACGCAGGGATTGATGTTCGCAAGCCGCGCTTCGTACTGCTGCCTTACCGTGCAGGCGGCATTGGCGAAGTCGTCGTAGTAAGCATCCAGCCATGCGCCTGACGCACCCACCGTCAGGTTCTCGGTAACGGCGTAAGCGCACCGACGTTTCAACACCCTGGGAAATCGCCTTGCCGGCATTGCCGACCACGAAGGTGGAGCCCACCAGCGCACTGGTTTGCAGATCGTCGAACTCGCTGTAGAACGCGGCGATGTCAAAACGTCATCGCGCCATCGAGAAGCGTGCTCTTCATTCCGAGCTCCGCGGAGTTGGCCGTTTCCTCGGTAAGCTCCAGCGACGCTTCCTGCGGGTCGACGGCGCGGTGTGAGCCCAGGTAGAACTGGTCATAGCCGCCATCCTTGTAGCCGGTACTCAACGTGCCGTAGAACATCAGGTCATCGTGCAAGAAGTACTGCACGGAGGTGTTCCAGGTCACGTCATCGTAGGAGCGGTGCTCGCCATTCGTGTAGTCATCGGCGAAGGCCGGCAACAACACGATGCCGGCTATCGTCACGTCCTTCGTATTCCTCTGGTCGTCGCTGTACCGCAAACCGACGTTCCAGCGCCAGGCCTCCGTGATATTCCACGTCACCTGTCCGAACGCCGCCAGGCTGTCGGACTCCTGCTTGAATTTGTTGAACACCGTGCCATCCACGGCACCGGGCAGCAGCAGCGCGTCGAACGTATCGTGTACATCGAGGTTGGTATGGTCGTAGTAAATTCCGGCGAGATATTCAAAATCACCGCCGGGCTGGATAAGCACGCGAAGCTCCTGGCTGAACTGGTCAAAATCCTCGTCCGTGTGCCTGACGAGCGTGTCCAGCGCTGAGTTGTCGGCATCCGCGCCAATTTTGGCATCGTAGGCGCTGTAGCCAGTGATGGACGTGAAGTCATAGATGCCTTCATGGTAGTTCATGGTTATCGAAAACAGTTCGTTGGTGATGTCGCTGCTTTCGACATTCTCTCCGCCGATCCCATCGACAAAATCGGCCTTATCATCGAAATCCACAGGTTCGATCGTATACGGTCGACCGTCGATAGGGTTATTGGGGTTGTTGGCGTCGAGTTGGTACAGTTGCTGGTTACTCCCCTTTTCGTCCGAGTCGTTGAAGTCGCCGCGCACTGTGACCGCCAGCGCGTCGGTTGCATCCCACACCAGCACGCCGCGCAGTGAATAGTCGTCGGTATTGGGTTCATTGTCGCCCGTGTACACGTTGTCCAGGTATCCGTCCATCGTGTAATACCGCCCGGCCAACCCCGCCCTGACATCCTCACTGAGGGGTCCGGAGACAGCGAAACGACTGTCAATTTCATTGGCGTCCGGCTCGTATACCGTGTCGACATAGCCGGAGAGTTCATCGGTCGGCAACGCCGTCGTGATGTTGATCGCGCCGCCGATGGTGCTCTTGCCGAACAGCACGCCCTGCGGCCCTTGAGCACCTCCACACGTTCCACGTCCAGAAACGCCGAGCGCGACTGTTTGCCTCGACCCAGGTAGATACCGTCCACGAACGTGCCTACAGAGCGCTCGAAGCCGAGGTTGACCGGAGCCGATACCGCGAATAAACAGGTTATCGTCAGAACCGGATTTGCTCACGGTGACGTTGGGCATATAGAAGCTGAGCTCTTCGAGGTTCGTGATGTGGTTATCCTGCAACAGTTCCATGTTGACGGTCTGGATCGAGATCGGCACGTCCTGCAGGCTCTCCGCCTTTTCCGCGCGGTCACCACGACCTCTTCCAGCATCGCACCCTGCGCCATGGCCAGTGGCGCCAGGCCTCAGGCGCCGGCCAGCAGCGCGAGCTGCCACCCGGCTGTGCGCAGGATTTTTGCCGCGAACCAATGGGTGGTCTGGGGGTTTTCAGGGTGCCAGGTAGTTTTTGCATGCTATCTCCTTAAAACTATTGTTATATTGATGCCGCGTAGCCGGTAAAACCTGCTACCAAATCACGTCGCGATCATTGGTCGCCTTTCCTGTTGCTACTTCGGATTCGCCTGGTACCACACGGGCGAGCCGTAGGCGCGCTCCTGCAAAAAACTTTGCTCTGGCGTGGTATCGGTCTCACTGCGCGCAAGCGCGTCGAACAACGTGTGGCGAGGCGTCGGGATTTCAAGCACGCGAACGTAGTAAAACGCATCGAGGGACGGGTCGAATTCAGGATCGCGCCAAACGACTACCAACTGCTCTGCGCCGATAGTATTGCTATATCCTGCTGTTTTGACGTCGACGGTATTGCCGACAGGTGTCACCCTGTTCTGTGATATCACGCGGTCGCCTGAAGCGGCGACATTGAATACCTTTTCATGGCTGCGGTGCTGCGCATCAACCCAACCCTTGATTACTTGCAAACGGTCCAGGTTGGCGCCGACGGGGTCCTTGTGTGCAAAAATCATCAGGGTTGGCGACTTTTGCGCAGGTGCCTGCGAGAGTTCGCCCCCCATCGGGACACCCTTGCGATAACCGATCGCAGCCATGTCGGCTGCCTCCACATCGGCGGACTTAAAATCCCAGCCCGCGAAAAAAACGCAGTTGAATCGCCGCCCGGTAGTCGCATAGACTTCCCCTGCGCCGGAAGGCATCAAAAATGGCTTCCCCGGTGTTACTGATCGCCCACACCGCGGCCGGGCCTGCGCCCCGCGCATCCATGCCGGTCGCTCCGGGAGTCAGCTCCATGTCCTTGTTTTCAGGAATTGAGTCGATCCCGAATTTTCCCCAGAAGGACGGCTCATCCACCGTCGACAACCCGGTGTGGGTATCGGTGGAGCCGATCATCCCGAATTGGAAAGGATTGATGCCGATGCTGTCCTGCAGTTCAGGCCAACGCGCAATGCCGAGCGTGCATAGTCGGCGGTCGATGCCTCGCCTGTGACCTTACTATCAAATTTCATGACATGGTCGAAGGTTTCGGAAATCGGCAAATTCATCCTCAGGCGACAGGAGCGGATGCGTTCCGAATCACCCTTCCTGGGAGACCTCGATATTGGCTCCCAACGCGCGTCGCTTCGCGTAATCCAGCTTATTGGTTCACCCGCGCTATCACGTCGGGAGAACATCGCCATTGCTGATATTGGAATTGTGGGAATGGCTAAAAAGCTGGCGCCGGTGGCTTTGGCGGTGCGCTCAAAATAATCCCAGAGGACTCCGGTTTATCACTTTGCAGCGCGGAATACGGCAGAAACTGCCTGGCGGTTTCCGCGCCCTCGCGAATAAACACCACGCGATGCAGGTTGGCGCCATCGGGAAGCGACGTCCATTCCCATCCAATCAATGTAGTGAACACGCCCGGCTGGTAATTGCGTTCAGCGGCATCAACGATGCTGTTCCACACCGGGCTTATGATTTCCGGCGTAATCAGCTCGCGAACCGGTGTATTGTCGTTAACCGTTTTCCAAGCTGGTAGTAGACTTTTTCTGCCGCCGCCCTGCCATTGTTGTTGCAGTTCGCGGCCATAGCTGAATGCCTGGATAAGCGGGTCGTTATCACGTATTAGCTGAATGACACCCTTGTACTCGGCGTGGTCTGCGACAACCATAAAATCGAGCGGCCGGGGAATTTGCACCCTTACCCTGTTATAAGGGTGAATTACCCGGCAAGCCACGGGCATAGCGATAGGCGGTATCCGGGTCCACGGTAGTATTTCCTAGGGCGTGGGCATCCCCGGAAAAGGAGGAATGGACATGGGTATCTCCCCAATACAGGTAGGTTGACGAAGACTCCTCTCCTGCGGATACATTGGAAAATAGCAGTCCGAGCAACGCTGTAATGACTGCTCTCACTGTTGTCATATTTATCAATCCCCAGGAACAGGCATCGCCGTAGTTATTGGACTAGCGATATCCGGCCACTTAAAGGTCAATTTCCAAGTTTCATTTTGACATTACATGCCATATTTTTTATCATTTTGCGCCACAGCTGCGAGACGCTACCGGGCAGCTTCAGCTGCCTCGGCATTGGCGAAAAAGCTGATATGCGGCATCGGGTCAAACGCCTGCAATTGCTCGGCGGTTTTCCCGAGCATGGCCTTCAGCAGCGACATGCCGATACGGATAACCGATCCATCGCTCAGGTAATTATCCAGTAGCAACCCATTGTCGGTATCAAATACCAACATCATTTCGGTGCCCTCGTTGCTGCTCGGTTGGTGATTGTTCCCCACGCCTTCAACGGCGACGTCACCAGAGGGAAATCGCCTTCGTCATACTCCCAATGACCCGACAGCGTATAGGCCACCGCGCGGCAAAAATGGTAGTGCCTGGGGGCGCTCGCGCCAGGCTCAAACCGCGCCTTGAGAACTGCGCGACCGGCGGCTTCATCGACCCGGTAAATTTTTACAAAAACGCCCTCGCTCTCTGGCAGGCCAAATGGAACCCAACCGACAGGCTCCCGGACGATCGTCATTTCTTCACTCATAGTGCTCTCCTTTTCAGACTGGCTTGGGTGTCAAGATTCAAGATGTTGCTTTAACCGTTGCAGGGCGCGGGCAAATATCCACTTCAGGCCCCACGCCATGATCGTTCCTGTGCAGGGAATGACAGCGTCAAAACGCACAGACCAGCGCAGCTCAGTGCCGCCATGCACAGAGCAAAGCATTATGTCGCCACGATGGTTCTTCAGGGGCGCGCCCGCGACCAACGAATAACTGAAAGACTCGTTGGGCTGCCAGCGGGTGATACGTTCAGTAACGCGAAGGCCCGCAAAAGATAATTGCCGGACAGCGTCAAGCCCATTCGCATCACCGCTGCCGGGTTGCACCACCGTCCCGTTGAACAAGCACCACATCCCCATGTTCTGGTGATCGGTTACGTCTTGCCAGACCCGCGCGAGGGGAGCATCAATCCATACGGTATTTTCGAGATAGGCGCAGACGGGCTTGAAGCCACTCAATCGCCAGAACCGCTTTCTGGCAGCGAGCATCTCCACACTGAATCCCTGCGGTGAATTCACATACATCACCTTGAACACTCCGATCTCCGTGGGTTTCCCATTGGGTGTGAATCCGGCATCACGCAACGGCGAAAGCGCGATCAAATTGCTCCGCATCGCGGTAACCGATGGCATGTTCATAAAGCCCTGGTCGCTGATTCGGTAGTGGTCTGGCCAAGGCTGCGGCGCGGGATGCTCGATCAGTTCAAGGATGAAGTTATCCGCTTGCAACAGCGCTCGCCGGGGCCGCGCATCATCACCGTTTAAACGTGTGTCGCCTTGTTGAGCAAGACCGAAGGCGCGGGAAAAGCTGTCGACTGCCTCGTCCAGTTCGGGAACAGACAGCGTCATGCTACGAACGGCTGTTTTCATTTCCGGCCGCAGAAGTGGTGTGCTTGTGCGCAGTGGATCCGTTTCAAACACACGCAGCCGATTACCTTCGGGATCCTCTAGCAATACCTCGCGTTCCGGGCGTTCGCCATTTACCGGCTCCAGCTGTCGCCCCCAAACCTGACGGCACGGCCCAAAACGCCCGCGAAGTCCGCGCAGTAAATGCCAAGTACCCGGTAACCGATATCGAAGGCATGCCTCTGCCTGGTCGGCCTGGATTCGGGATACAGAAACGGGAAGAACTCGAGCTGGAAATAGTCCTGGCCGTCCACCAGCCATCCGCAGCGCTCCCATGCGCCGGGAAGTCCCTGCACGTTGCTGGTGGCAGGCGGGAAGAACACTGTTTGTCCCGCGTACAGCAGATTGAAAACCTCGTGGTACCAGCGCCGCAACGCAAAGGCGTGCAGCGCGCTGAAGGCAACCTGGCAAATATGGGGCTGGGCAGTCAGAACGCGCCTATGGAATCGTCAATTCATCGCCCATTGGTGGTTCCAGGCGTTCGGTTGACCGTTCCAGGCCGAGGTGCCGCCGTCGACCGCAATCTTTTGCCCGGTAAGGTAAGAGGCATCGTCCGACGCGAGAAAGGCGACGACGGCCGCTATTTCCTCCGGTCTGCCGGCGCGGCCCAGCGGGATATTGCGCTGGTACTCGGCTGCAATTTCGGGAGTGCCGGTGATGATATTCGTCATCGGCGTCTCTATCAGGCCGGGGCAGATCGCATTGACCGCGAATATTGTCGCGGGCATAGTCAAGCCGCCAGTCCTCGCGTGTAACCGACAACGGCACCCACATCGTGGTGTGGGCTGAATAGGCGTAATCGGCGCCAAGCCGGAAATGGACGCTGT
>JADJAL010000057.1 GCA_016704305.1 Haliea sp.
ATCGGCAACGCGACATCCTCATACGCACGATGCGCCATCGCTTCATCGAGAAACAGGTGACGTGGGGTGATGCGCATGACATCCAACACGGCCGTGTCCCGCACGCCCTGCTCAACCAGCCGTTGCACCAAACGCTCCCGGGTCCGCTGGGAGGTCATCCCTATGCCGTGGAGGTCAATCCTGTTCACTACTGATACCACTCTCTATATATCCTTGTTGCTCTTTATTGCTTTCTTTGCAGTGCACGAACTCGGCCAGCAGCGCGGTGGCGTAACCGCCAGCACCCAGGGAAAACTCCAGTTGCAGGGTGCCATCATCACAAAACTGCCAGCAAAAGTCATCCGCCATCAGGCGCGCTGAACGCCAGGCCAGCTCCAGCCCTGAGGCTTCCAGGAAATCACCTATGTCCCGGCAGTCAGCCGGGCAGTCCGGCTGCACGTCACTCGATCGCGGATCGCCACCCTTCTGCCCACGTCCCCATAGCGGCAATCCCGGATGTATATCGCCGCTGGCAGCGCGCCCGCGAATATCATCCGTCACCTCCTCGCAGCGAAAATGGCTGCGCGTACCCTGCAGCATACACATGTCACCCGGCACTACCTCGTTCCAGTCGCCCCGCTCTACCCGCTGCGCCAGCATACGATTGAATACATAGGCGCGCAGCGCGGAGAAATACAGGCTGCGCTTGTCGCGGGATATCCGCCGCCCGTTGCGCATCCAGCGCTGCGCCTGTTCCAGTGTCGAACCATTGCGACCGAATCTCTGCTCGCCAAAATAATTGGGGGCACCCGACGTGCGCAATGCCTGCAAGCGCTGCTCCAGCGCGGCCTGCTCGCCGCTCAGTGCGCGCAGCACCAGGGTAAAGCGATTGGCGCGATGCACGCCGCGTCGCAACTTGCGCGAGTGGCGACCGACGGCCAGCACCTTCACATCCCCATCCGCCTCCAGCGCCTGCCAGTCGGGCTCGACACGCCCGGCCATCCCCACACTGAACCACTGCTGCGTTACCGCGTTGCGGTCTTTCAACCCACTGTAACCAATATCGCGCGCCGGCACCGCGCTGAGCGCTGACACGCGCTGCAACAACTCCAGGCTGTTGAGCTGGCGCTTCTGCAGGTATAGAAAACAGTGCTCACCCTCGCCCGACAACTCAAAGCCCAGCTGCTCACTGACCTTGAAATCCTCGGGATGACAGCGAATCAGGGCACTGCCGGGGAGCTGCTCCGACACCCGGGGCCACGACGGCATCACCGGTGTGCGGTCTGCAGCAGCACCACCGCGTGGACGGCGATACCCTCCCGACGACCCGTAAAACCCAGCGTCTCGGTGGTAGTGGCTTTCACATTCACCTGCGCCACCGTCACGGCTAGATCGGCAGCCAGATTGTCGCGCATCGCGCTGATGTACGGCGCCATGCGCGGCGCCTGGGCAACCACGGTGGCATCCAGATTACCCAGCACCCAGCCAGCGCCATGCATCAGGTCCACCACTCGGCGCAATAACAGGCGGCTGTCGATGCCGGCATTGGCCGGATCGGTATCCGGAAAATGCCGCCCGATATCTCCTTCACCGAGCGCGCCCAACAGTGCATCGCACACCGCGTGAATCAACACGTCACCGTCGGAGTGGGCTACGAGGCCGTGCTCGTGAGGAATGGTCACACCGCCTAGAACGAGTGCGTGGCCCGGCCCGAAGCGGTGTACATCGTACCCATGCCCTATGCGCATTGGGGGCGGCTCCCGGCCGCCTGCAGATACCAGTCCGCCAGCGGCAGGTCGGCGGGCACGGTCACCTTGAGGTTGCCCGGTGGCCCCACGATCAGTTGCACCGGATGCCCCGCCAGTTCCATCGCCGAGGCTTCGTCGGTCACGACCAGCCCCTGCTCCTGCGCTGTGCGCAGCGCGTTGCGCAACTCATCGAGACGAAACATTTGCGGCGTCTGCGCCCGCCACAGCGTCGCCCGATCCAGCGTGCGCACCACGCGCGCGTCCTGTGATGCTTGCTTGACTGTATCCACGATAGGCTCGGCGAGTATCCCGCCGGTATTGGCCGCGACGACTGCGTCAATCAGCCGCGCGATGTCGCTGGGTTGCAGGCAGGGTCGCGCCGCATCATGCACCAGCACCCAGTCATGCGGCGCTGCCAGCGCGTACAACGCGTCCAGCCCAGCCAGCACGGAGCCAGAACGCGCCTCTGCGCCCACGACGGTGTGCACGCGCGCATCCTGAAAAACAGGAAACTGGACGGCGCGCGTGTCCTCGGGATGCAGGGCGACTACGATGCCGGCGATCTGCCCGCAGGACAGCAACGCACGCAGGCTGTGCTCGAGCAAGGTTGCACCGGCAACCTGCAGGTATTGTTTCGGAAGATCTGCCGCCATGCGACTGCCCGTACCGGCAGCGGGCAGCACGGCCCAACATCGGGGTGCGCACGAACTCTGCGCCGCCGCGCTCATGGCGGGCCTGCCGGCGCTACTTCTTTTGCGGGGTCGGTAGCCGGATTAGTCGCAGCCTCAGGCGTATCCACTATCTGGTAGAAGGTTTCACCCTCGCGCACCAGCCCCAATTGCTCGCGCGCGCGTTGCTCCACGCCTTTGTTGCCGGTCTGGAGTTCCAGCACTTCGCGCTCCAGCACGGCGTTGCGCGCCTGCAACTCGGCATTGATGCGAGTCTGCTCCTCGACCTGCAGTTCCAGTCGATGCTGCTCGGCGAAACTGCCCTCGGCAAACCACAGTCGATACTGCAGCAGCCCGAGCAGCAGTACCAATATGGATAACAGCCAGCGCAAGGTCAGCCCTTCATCGGCGGGTGAATTCCGCCAGCCCACGGTAAGGCGCACGACCGGCCAGTTCCGCTTCGATGCGCAGCAGCCGATTGTATTTGGCCACGCGGTCCGAGCGGCACAGCGAACCCGTTTTGATCTGGCCGGCGGATGTCGCAACCGCCAGGTCGGCAATGGTGGTGTCCTCGGTTTCACCACTGCGGTGGGAAATAACAGCGGTATAGCCCGCCGCCTTCGCCATCGCGATCGCGTCGAGTGTTTCAGACAGGCTGCCGATCTGGTTGAACTTGATCAGGATGGAGTTGGCCACGCCCTTCTCAATGCCCTCCTTGAGAATGCGAGTGTTGGTGACGAACAGGTCGTCGCCCACCAGTTGCACCTTGTCACCGATCTTGTCGGTCAGCAGTTTCCAGCCGGCCCAGTCGGATTCGTCCAGCCCGTCCTCGATGGAAATGATCGGGTGGCTGGCAGCGAGATCCGCCAGATAGTCGGTAAACGCGTCGCTGCTGAACTGCTTGCCCTCGCCGGCCAGGTCGTACAGTCCGTCGCGGTAAAACTCGGAGGCCGCGCAATCCAGCGCCAGCGTAATATCCTTGCCGAGTGTGTAACCCGCCTTGCCCACGGCTTCGGCAATCACATCCAGAGCAGCCTCGTTGGACGGCAGGTTGGGCGCGAAACCGCCCTCGTCACCGACGGCGGTATTCAATCCCCGCGCGGACAAAACCTTCTTTAGCTGGTGGAAAATTTCCGCGCCGGCGCGCAGGCCTTCGGCAAAACTCGGCGCGCCCACCGGCTGCACCATGAACTCCTGGATATCGACATTGTTGTCCGCGTGCTCACCGCCATTGAGGATGTTCATCATCGGCACCGGCATCGTGAAGCCCGTGCTGCCATTGATATCGGCGATGTGCTGGTACAGCGGCACTTTACGCGACAGTGCCGCCGCCTTGGCGGCCGCCAGCGATACTGCGAGAATCGCGTTGGCGCCAAACTTCGCCTTGTTGTCGGTGCCGTCCGCTTCGATCATCGCGGCATCCAGTTCACGCTGCCTGGTTGCATCGCGCCCCAGCAGCAGCGTGCGCAGCTCAGTGTTCACATGCCCGACCGCTTTGAGTACGCCCTTGCCCAGATAGCGCTTCGCGTCGCCATCGCGCAGTTCCAGTGCCTCGCGCGAACCGGTGGACGCGCCCGAGGGCGCGCAGGCGCTACCCACTTCGCCGGTTTTCAGGGTTACCTCGGCCATCACCGTGGGATTACCCCGCGAATCCATGACCTCAAAGGCCTGTATGTTTGTAATCGATGTCATGCGGTCCAACTCCGTTGTTGCTAGGGAATGTGCAGTGGGGGCAATGATTTCACCAGGTCATCGACCGCCTTCACCTGTTGTAAAAAGGGTTCCAGTTGCTTAAGCGGCAGTGCGCTGGGGCCATCACACAGCGCCTTGTCCGGGTCCGGGTGCGCCTCCAGGAACAGACCCGCCAGCCCCAGCGCCATGCCGGAACGCGCCAGTTCCACCACCTGCGAGCGCCGACCGCCGGATGCGGCACCGCCGCTGTCGCGACACTGCAATGCGTGCGTCACGTCAAAGATCAGCGGCACGTTGTTGCAGGTGCGTTTCATTACGCCGAAACCCAGCATGTCCACCACCAGGTTGTCGTAGCCGAACTGGCTGCCGCGCTCGCACAACATCACGCGGGTGTTGCCGCATTCGGCAAACTTCTCGACGATATTCGCCATCTGCGAGGGGCTGAGGAACTGTGGCTTCTTGATATTGATCGCCGCGCCGGTCGCCGCCATCGCCGCCACCAGGTCGGTCTGGCGTGCCAGGAACGCGGGCAGCTGGATGATGTCGCATATCTCGGCGGCGGGCGCGGCCTGCTCCGGCGTGTGCACGTCGGTGATGACCGGCACGCCAAACTTCGCTTTCACCTCGGCCAGTATCGTCAGGCCCTCGTCGAGACCTGGGCCGCGAAAAGAATGTATCGAGGAGCGATTGGCCTTGTCGTAGGACGCTTTGAAGACGTACGGGATGCCCAGCCGTGCGCATACCTCGACATAGTGCTCGGCCACCCGCAGCGCGAAGTCGCGACTCTCCAGCACGTTGACGCCACCGAGCAGCACGAAGGGTGCATTGTTGTCGATGCGCAGTGTTCCAACCGAGACGGCCTGGTCACTCATACTCATTGTCCATTTATTTGTCAGTTTGCTCGTTTGCCGGCCTGGTCCCGGGCATGGGCAATCGCTGCCTGGATATAACTGATGAACAACGGGTGCCCGCCGCGCGGCCGCGAGGTGAATTCCGGGTGAAACTGGCAGGCGACAAACCACGGGTGCGCAGGCAGTTCGATCATCTCCACCAGCGAGTGGTCCGCGGACCAGCCGCCGATACGCACGCCTGCCTGCTGCAGTTGTCCAATGAAGTTGTTGTTGATCTCATAACGGTGGCGATGGCGCTCAAAAATCACGTCCTTGCCGTAGATCTCGCGCACCAGGCTGCCCGGCTCCAGATGACAGGGCTGCGCACCCAGGCGCATGGTGCCGCCCTTGTCGGAGGTCTCATTGCGCAGCTCGGAACTGCCGTCCGCGTTCATCCACTCGGTAATCAGCGCCACGATGGGGTATGGCGTATTCGGGTTCATCTCGGTGGAATCGGCGCCCGCAAGGCCGCAGACATTGCGCGCGTACTCCACCAGAGCAACGTGCATGCCGAGGCAGATGCCGAGGAAGGGGATATTGTTCTCCCGCGCGTAGCGCACGGCGGTAATCTTGCCCTCCACGCCGCGATCACCGAAGCCGCCGGGCACCAGGATGGCGTCCATGCCGACCAGCGCCGCCGTGCCGTGGCGCTCGATATCCTCGGCGTCGATGTATTCGATCTGCACATTCGTCAGGGTTTGCAGGCCGGCGTGGTTGAGCGCTTCATTGAGGGATTTGTAGGCGTCCTGCAGATCGACGTACTTGCCGACCATGGCCACGCGCACCTCGCCACTGCAGGCGGTGAACTCGCGCTCGATGACGTCGTCCCAATCGGACAGGTCCGCCTCTTTTTTACAGTCGATGCCGAAGCGCTCCACGACAAATTTGTCGAGGCCGAAATCGCGCAGCATCCCGGGTATCCGATAAATAGAATCGACATCCAGCAGCGGGATGACGGCGCGCTCTTCCACGTTGGTGAACAGTGAAATTTTCTTGCGCGCGCTCTCGTCGATATCCACTGAACAACGGCACAGCAGGATATCCGGCTGCAGGCCGATGGAGCGCAACTCCTTGACCGAGTGCTGGGTGGGCTTGGTCTTGATCTCGCCGGCGGTGGCGATGTACGGCACCAGCGTGAGGTGCATCAGCAGCGCACGGTTCGGACCCATCTCCAGCTTGAGTTGCCGCGCCGCCTCAAGAAAAGGCAGGCCCTCGATGTCGCCGACCGTGCCGCCGATTTCGACCACCGCCACATCGGCATCGCCGGCACCGAGCACCACGCGGCGCTTGATTTCATCGGTGATATGCGGGATGACCTGCACCGTGCCGCCAAGGTAATCGCCGCGCCGCTCCTTGCGCAGCACCGCGTTATACACCCTGCCGGTGGTGAAGTTGTTGGTGCGCTTCATCACGGTGTGCGTGAAGCGCTCGTAATGGCCCAGATCCAGGTCTGTCTCCGCGCCGTCCTCGGTGACAAATACCTCGCCGTGCTGGAACGGGCTCATCGTGCCGGGATCGACGTTGATGTAGGGATCGAGCTTTAGCAGCGTGACCTTGATGCCCCGGGCTTCCAGCACCGCCGCCATCGAAGCCGCCGCGATTCCTTTCCCAAGAGATGAAACCACCCCACCTGTGACGAAAATATAACGCGTCATGATTAGCCTATATATGCTGTATATCAGGGCATGCAGACCCGGGCATCCGGCACTCTCGGGGAGTTTTATCTACCGGCGCAGGTTCTGCAAAAGATGGGCAGTCAGGCTACCAGAAAGGCCGGGACAGCTCAATCGGAACGAGCGCGCAGCGGCCGTTCCCAGTACAAATACCAGAGTAATTCACCCGGCTGTACAGCCGCGCGCCAGCGGCTGGATTCACATTGCGCCAGATCGCCTACGGCCAGCAGCTCATCGCCCAGGTACAGCAGCGGCACGCGGTCGCGCCACCAGGGCGGCACCTGCCATTCCTGCAGCAGGGTCTTCAGGCTGCGACTGCCGGCCCGTCCCGGCAAACGGCAGCGCTCGCCCCCCTTGCGCCAGCGCACGGTCAGCTGCTCGCCCGGTAGCAGCGCCAGCGTACCGTTGGCACCCTGCAGCACGCCCACTGTACCCACGCCCGACACTACGCGCCGCTCACCTGGAAGCAGATGCAAGTCACCGACGACGAGGGTAACGTCCACTGGTTCCAGATACACCGCGTCGCGAAAGCGCCGCAGGGCGTACTCGCCACAATCCAGCCGCGGCCCGCCATCGACAGCCGCCTCGCGCAACTGTCGCAGGAACTCCACCAGCGCCGCGTGATCCGGTAGCCGACGACCTTGCGCAACCAGCCAGGCACGCAGCCGCGCGGCGGCTATCGGCTGTGCCGGTTCCAACAAATGGGACACACGCAGGCCCGGATCGCCCATCACACTGTGAACGGTATCCGGCACGCCCACGCTGGCGGCAAGTGACTCGGCCGCAGCCGCGACATGCCCCATCGCGCGGGCGACCGACTGCCGGTAGGCAGGCCAGCGGGAAGCCAGCACGGGCAAGACGTCGGCGCGCAGGAAATTGCGGTCCATCGCGGTGTCGTGGTTGGAAGGGTCGGCCACAAAAGTAAGCCCGTGTTGGGCCGCGTAGCGCTCCAACTCGGTGCGCGGGTAATCCAGCAGTGGTCGCACCAGTTGGCCGGACCCCAGTGCCCGTTGGCGCGGCATCCCGGCGAGGCCGTCCACCCCGGCGCCGCGCAACAGGCGCAGGAAGAACGTCTCAATCTGGTCATCGAGGTGATGGGCCATGAACAGCACGGCGCCGGGCGGCAATTCCTCCTCGAAGGCGCGGTAGCGCGCATCCCGCGCCGCCGCCTCGGTACTGCCCACCGGTTGCACCTCGACAACACGGGTCACGCAGGGCAGTCGCAGCTCGCGGCACTGCGCTTCGCAATGGCGCTGCCAATCGCCTGCTGACGCTTGCAGGCCGTGGTTGATGTGGATGGCGGCCAATGCCGGCGCATGGGGATGATCAGCACGCCAGCGGTGCACAAGGTGCAGCAAGACCGTGGAATCCAGGCCGCCGCTGAAGGCGACGTACCAATGCGGCGCAGCAAGTAATGCAGTGAGCGGTGTATCGAGATCGGTGTGAACGAGCAATCCGGGCTAGTTTCCGTAGGACATCAGCCGTTGGTAGCGCTTGGCCAGCAGGTCTTCTATCGGCAGGCCCTGCAACCGCTCCAGTTGGGTAATGATGTGCGCCTGTATGCGCTGCGCCATCAGGTCCACATCGCGGTGGGCGCCGCCCAGCGGCTCGGGGATGGTGGCGTCGACAATGCCGAGGTCCTGCAGGTTCTTCGAGGTAACCCCCATCGCCTCCGCCGCCTCGGGCGCGTGGGCGATATCCTTCCAGATAATGTTCGCGCAGCCCTCCGGGGAGATCACGAAATAGGTGGCGTACTGCAACATCGCGAGATGATCCCCGACACCGATCCCCAGCGCGCCGCCGGAACTGCCCTCGCCGATCACGATGCAGACGATGGGGGTTGCCAGGCGCGACATCACCGCCAGGTTCTGCGCGATGGACTCGCTGATGCCGCGCTCCTCGGAATCAATCCCCGGGTATGCTCCGGGCGTGTCGATCAGCGTGACAACCGGAATCTTGTAGCGCTCCGCCATCTCCATCAGGCGCAGCGCCTTGCGGTAGCCCTCCGGCTTGGGCATGCCGAAGTTGCGCATGACCTTGTCTTTCACAGCCCGGCCCTTCTCCTGCCCGATGACCATCACCGGGCGATCGTCGATGCGGGCAATGCCACCGACGATCGCATTGTCATCGCCAAAGCGGCGGTCGCCGTGCAACTCATCGAACTCGGTGAACACGCGGGGAATGTAATCCAGGGTATAGGGCCGGCGGGGATGGCGCGCCACTTTGACGATATCCCAGGCACTGAGGTTGGAGTAAATTTTTTCCGTGAGCTTGGTGCTCTTGGCCCGCAGGTTCTCGATCTCGGAGCTGATATTGATCTCGTTATCGGTACCGACCAGCCGCAACTCCTCGATCTTGACTTCCAGCTCGGCGATTGGCTGTTCAAAGTCCAGGTAGTTGGGATTCATGCGCGGGAAGTCTCGACGGGGCCAGGGGCCGCACAGTGTACAAAATTAATCTCCGGCAGACCAATAGCTTGAGCCCTCGGGGGTGTCTCGGGGTATTGTGATTCGCCGCAGGTGTTGCGGTAAGCTGTGCGCCTCAATCATGTCGCGGATTCCCGCAATGCAGGAACTACCACCCTATCTCGTCCCGCACAGCAGCGAGGACATCGCGATACTGTATGACGACAGCGATTTGCTGCTGGTGCGCAAGCCCACGCTGTTGCTGAGCATCCCGGGCCGCCATCCGCTCAACAAGGACTGCCTGGTGACGCGGCTGCAGCAGCGCTATCCCACCGCGAGCATCGTGCATAGGCTGGACCTCGACACCTCGGGCATCATGGTGATCCCGCTGAACAAGCCCACGCACGCGCATATCAGCCGCCAGTTCCAGCAGCGCGAAGTACTCAAGAGCTACCACGCAATGGTTTACGGCGTGCTGCAGCCGGATGAGGGTGAAGTGGATCTGCCGATCGTGTGCGACTGGGAGCGCCGCCCACGGCAAAAAATCTGCCACGAGCACGGGCGCTCGGCCCTCACCCGGTTTGAGGTGCTTGAGCGACTGGGCGACCGCACCCGTGTGCTGCTGAAGCCCGTCACCGGGCGCTCACACCAGCTGCGCATCCACATGCGCGAGCTCGGCCACCCGATTCTCGGCTGTGATATGTACGCGCACGACACCGCGCTGGCGATGGCGGATCGGCTGATGTTGCACGCGACGACGCTGGAGTTTACGCACCCCACTTCTGGCGAGTGGCTGCGTGGTGAGTGTTTGCCGGATTTTTAGCGGCGGTTGTACGAGCTACCCGTTACAGGCAACCGTTAGAGATAACTACACCAGTCGCTCCAGCTACCGGCGTAGAGCGTGGCATCCTCGCGACCCAGCAGCGCCAGTGAGAACAGGTTGACGCAGGCGGTGACGCCGGAGCCGCAGTAGACCACCAGGCGCTCGGCTTCCAGCGCGTCGCCCCAATGCGCCTGCAGCCCTGCGATATCCAGCACCCTGCCATCGGCCCCGGTTACGCCCTGCCACGGGCGGTTCACTGCGCCGGGTATATGCCCGGCGACTGGATCGGTCGGCTCTTCCAGCCCCGCGTAGCGGCGCGGCTCGCGCGAATCGACCAGCAGCGTGCCGTCAAGCTGCGCTGCGCGCACGGTGTCAATGTCGCAATACCCGCGGAATTTGCGGGCTGCATCGACCGCCGCAGCC
>JADJAL010000058.1 GCA_016704305.1 Haliea sp.
TGACCCGGGGTTTTCATCTAAAACTGACCCACCGGTTTATGCGCGCAGTATAGCTACACGCGGTGGTGGGTGGATTCTGTGTCCGGTGGTCTGTCTCCTTGAGGTTTGGGGTGACGAGCACGGCCCGGCTGCAGCCGGGCCGTGCTCGTTTTGAAGCGCCAGGACTCGTTGCCGGTCTCAACGATATGGCAGTGATGGGTCAGCCGATCCAGCAGCGCCGTCGTCATCTTGGGGTCGCCAAAGACGCTGCCCCACTCCGTGAAGGACAGGTTGGTCGTGATCATCACGCTGGTGTGCTCGTAGAGCTTCGAGAGCAGATGGAACAGCAGCGCGCCGCCGGCCTGGCTGAAGGGCAGGTAGCCCAACTCGTCAAGAATCACCAGATCGACGTAGAGCAGGCGCAGCGCGATCAGGCCCGCCTTTGCCCCGGGCCTTCTCCTGCTCCAGCGCATTGACCAGTTCCACCTTCGAGAAGAAGCGCACCCGCTTGCCCAGATGCCGGATCGCCTGATGCCGATGGCCGTCGCCAGATGCGCATTGCCGGTTCCCGGGCCGCCGATCATCACCACGTTGTGGGCCGCGCCGATGAAGTCGCCACCGTGCAACCGGCGCACCAGCGCCTCATCGACCTTGGTTTGCGCGAAGTCGAAGCCGGCCAGATCCCGGTGCGCCGCAAACCGCGCCGCCGTCATCTGGTAGGCGATCGAGCGCACGTCGCGCTCGGCCGCTTCGGCTGCCAGCAGCTCGCCCATCCAGTGCTCTGGATCAAGATCGCTGTGGCGCGCCCGCGCGAGAAGCTCCGGCCAGCACTGCGCCATGCCGTTGCAGTTTGAAGGCGCCCTGAGCCGACCGATCAGTTCAATCGACATGGCTAGCCTCCGGGCGTAGTCGGTCATAGCGATGGACATCGGGTCTCGGCTCCTCGGCCACCGACAGCGTCGTTGCCACCGGCGCGAGCGGGGGCGCACCCGATTTGAGCCGTGCCAGCACGTTCATCACGTGCTCGCCGCTGGGCCGACCGGATTCAAGCGACCGCTCAACGGCCACGATGACCGCGTCCAGACCGTGGGCCGGAATCGCGCCCAGTACGTCGGCCATCACCCGGTCGCCGCCCAGTTGTTTGAGCAGATGGCGCTGCAGGCGCAGCAACGGCTCGGGCATCTCGGCAAACGGGGCGCCGTTGCGCAGGGCGCCCGGTTTGCGTCCGATGACGCCGATGTAGTGCGTAAAGTCGTAGAAGGTCTGATCGCGCTCGAAGCTGCGCGCGTGTCGTGCAACTTCCTGGCCCTCGGCCACGAGCCTTAGTTCGCCCGGATAGACACGCAGGCTGGGGACGGCGTGGGCGTGTTCGGCCGGCACGCTGTAAAGCGATTGCGCTGGAAGTGGTTGAGCGCTGCGCATGTCACGGGACGGTTTCTCGACGTAGCCATCGAACGCTGGGGTTCGGCAGCATGCGCATAAGCTCGTTCTGCAGCACATCGGCGAGCGTCAGCGCAGGCCATTCCTGTTGGCCATGTCAGCCCATGCCTGCCGGCACAGCTCGCCCAGCCAGGCCGGCTCATCGAGTCTTCCAGCGCCGCTCGCCCGCGTGCCGGAAAATATCTGCCGGCGACGATCCTGACGTTCTTCTCCACGCGCCCTTCCCAGCCCGCCGCCCGGTTGCAGAACTGTGGTTCGAACAGGTAGTGGCTGCACAGGGCGTGAAGCGTCGGGTTGATGTCGCGTTCCTTGCCGCGGCCGACCCGGTCGACGGCGGTCTTCATGTTGTCGTAGATGCCACGACGCGCCACACCGCCGAAGGCGGCAAAGGCACGGGCATGCGCGTCGAAGAGCATCTCGTGGCTTTGTGCCGGGTAGGCGCTCAGCCAGAACGCGCGGCTCGCGCACAGCTGGTGTGGGCCACTTCGGCCGCCGGCGCAAGCCGCCAATGAAGACGTACTCGGTGCTCCAGTCGAACAGGAAGGCTTCGCCCAGCGCAAGGTGAGCGGCACGTACGCCGCACCGGGCTTGCTCGCCTTATCCGCTCGCCAGCGCTTTAACAAAGGCGCAGACCCGGTTATAGCTGCCTGAGTAGCCCTGCGCCCGAATCGCCTCGAACATCGCCCGCGCGGTGCGCCGATCCCGCTTGGGCCGGTGGCGGTCGGTGTTCAACCACTGACCCAATTGATCCGCCCAGGCGTCGACGACGCTCCTGGCGGCACGCGGTCTGTACCGCGGCTCGACAACGTCCTGCTTGCGAAGCCAATGCCGGATGGTGTTCCGGGAGACCCGGTTTGCCGCGCGATCTCGCGCAGCGGCAGGTGGTCGCGGAAGTGCATCCGCCTGATCTTGGCCAACATGCCCACTTTGATCACTCCTCGATCTCCTGCCTAAAAAAATGTAGCAGGGTAGTCAATCAAGGTGGGGCAGATTTCGATGCAATTTAACCCCGCAAGTGGGTCAATTCTGGGAGTCGTCAACAGGCTTGAAGCCCCGGGGCGATTCAAACCATGTGTGGGCGTACGACTTCAGGCGTTCGACACCTGCGCCAACAGTCAGCAGCTCGTGCCCTTTTGACGGTGATCGACGAACACACGCGGAGGCACTGGCGTTCTGTGGCGGGCAGCATTTCGTTCGGAGCGCGCAGTCGGGACTGAGCCGGTTGATCAGCGAACGCGGTGCGCCGCAGTTTCTGCGTTCGGACAACGGCCCGGAGTTCGCCCTGACCCGGTTGTTGCAGTGGGCCGCGGACGAGGGCTTGCAGATGGCGCTGTCGCAACCGGGCAAAGCCGTGGCAGAACGGTGGCGTGAGGAGTTTCAACGGCAAGTTTCGCGACGAGTGCCTGTCGATGGAATACTTCCGGAACCGCACGGAAGCGCGGGTCGTGATCGAACAATGGCGGCGCCATTACAACGCAGTACGACCGCACTCTGCACTGGGCTACTGGCACCGACGCAGTTCGTCGAACCCTGTCAGGCAAGGACCACGAAGCCACTTCTCTCAAGTAATTCGTGGTCCAAGAATCTGGGCAATGAACTCGTTCTGTGGTGAAAGGTCTGATTCGTTCGGTATGTTACGGAATCAGATGCGTTGTCTGCCCTGGCATGACGAATTGAATCACCCCGCCCATACGCACGCGAGCTGCACGTATTGTCCAGAGCCGGTTGATTAGCGATCAGCACATCGGGTGCGCCGGGTATCCAGGGTGACGGCGTATTGGGAATGCAGGGCATGGGGGTCAGCGCACCCATTGCCGCTGACGTCGCGGACGCGACCGTCGGATTGGCAAGGCTGGTGCATACGCCGAAAGGCATAATGTTGAGCATTGATTTGTGGTCCATGATGTTTGCGGCCGGTTGGTTGCTGGTGAGCACGCGATTGATTGGCAGCACGACCAGAGCGCTCGGCGCAGCGCCGAAGCTGCAGACCAGTTGGGCGGTGTTGCATACTTGAAGTGGCATCGTGAGAGCTCCGTGAAATGCGAAGTATTGGGGTCGAGGGCTCCCCATGACTTGAAAAGCACGTCGGTGCGTCGACAACGGTATCCCGAGATTGGCACATTATCGGTCGTACGATCTCGTGTCCCGGAGTGTTCCTGGTTTCATCCATCCAATTGCGCCGGCAGCTGAAACTGATCTTGCTGAAATGTCCTGCGTCTTCGTCGGCCGAGCTGCACAGTCCGGCGCATTTCGGGACCGCGGGCGGTAGCATTGGGCGAAGCCCCGATTGCACCGTGGTGCTTCCCGAGCGGTATATGTCGAGGGTGCATGTCGAGATCCGACATCGCTCAGATCGATATTCCCTTAAAGTGCTGTCGAAAAACAATCCGGTGCTGATCAACGGGGATTCCTTCGAACATCCTCAAGCCTGCGAGCTTCAAGAGGGTGACCGCATCGTGATTGGCGACTACGAATTCTCCGTGTCGCTTGTTGTGACCGCTACCCCGGATATCGGCCTCCCGACACAGGTGCTGTCGGTCTCGATGTTTTCGATCAAAAGCATCGCGGCAAAAGTCCGGTTAAACAGGAAGAAACCTTTCCGGATCCATTTTCCGGGATATTCAAGCCACCAAGACCGCAGCGAGCGACGGCGGCGAGTCCGCCCGTAGCACCCCCCGACTCGTTGTTGGAGGCGCTGTCAGCCAGTGATGACCCGGTAGCTCGATTACTGGGATCTGGCGGCAGGAATCCTGTGTCGTCGGGGGACCTCTATCAGCTCGCTCCCCGAAGCAGGGGCGATCCACTCCAGGCGGGATTCGGTTTCAACAACATTGATATCGCGAACGTAGCCCCGGGTCCGATTTCGGCCTCGTCGGGCGTACGATCCAGTCCAGACGTGTTGCGCGCACTGGATGACCTGAACGCTTTTTTCATCCTTGCCGCAACAGGCGGCAAGGCAGCGAAGTGGGAAGCAGGAGACAAGTCAGCCCTCCGCAACGAAGTCTTGCCGCTGCAGACGGAGCCGACGAATACTCCGCCAACTGTCGAACTGCACGCCTTGCCTTCACAGGAAATCAATGAGGGAAGTCGCGACCATCGACCTTCTGAGTGCGCTGTATCGCGGAATCGGCCTGCCTGTGCCTGCACTGAGCCCCGCTGAAGCCGAACGGACGGCCGAAATGATGGGTGAGCCTCATCGCAGCTTCAAAATGCGAGGCTTGTTCGAGCTGATTGCGCTGCGCGACCGTGCGTGATGAACTCAAGGTTGATGGACGTACCATGGTCGCATCGCAATTGAACAATCCGCTCAAGCACACCGAATCGTACGAAGATGCGCTGCGTTGCATCGTCACCACCGGAGCCCACAGCAAGATGTTCCTGCCGCCGCTCGATGCAATGAATGAATTCATTTGGCGACCTCCGCGCTCACGAGATGGCGATGATTGCCGGCATGCGGGCGGCGCTTGCTGGTTTGCTCCAGCGCTTCGCGCCGGACAATCTTGAGCGACGCCTCAAGAAGGGCAGTGCGTTCAGCCTGCCGATCCCCGGTGCCGCGAAGTCAAGACTTTGGGACGCCTTCGTGGCGATGCATAGGCATTTGCATTCGCCTCGGCGTTCCGGGCGGGAAGGTGGTTTTCACAACGCTGCCCGCTGAGTGCGCAAACGCATGATGTCGCACTGCGTCCTGCCTACCGGGGTTTAGTGCATTGACCGTATACGTTGAATGCATCCGCAGCGACCGCAATGGCGCCTGCAATGCACCCGATGCCTAAGGTTCCCACGCAGACAAAGGCGCCCGCACCGGTGGAAAGCGCCAGGGTCGCGACTGCCATCCTGCATTTGTCCAGTTCCGCCATCCCCGCTGCGGGAAACCACCTTTCAGCCATGGTCAGCGTGATGTACATGGACGCCTTTGCGGGCGTCATCTCGGCTACTTTGAGCAATCCGATGGATTTGAGTGTCTGACCCGCCGCAAAGTTGGCCATTTCCAACCCTCTGATCCGGACGCTGCTGCAACTGCGCCAGACACTGCAGCCCCTTCCTCGCCAGTGCAGATGCCACCTGAGCCTTGCTCTGCGGAAACGCTTCGGCAATTTCCAGCGAGGCGTTGAATACATCTGGCAAGCGAAACAACCAGCGTGTCCGTGCTCAGGAGGACAGTTTCTTGTTGGCGCTGATCTTCAGTAAATCCCTGGTCTGGGACTGGATGACTTGCGGCATGACACACCTCGCTGCGAGTTTGGATTGGCTGATGGCAAACGTTCAGGGTACGTTGCGATACCTTACAGCGCCGTCGGGATGCGGCCCTCCTGGCACGCCACCTCAGTTGTCGTGATGGGTCACCTCTGCCGCCCGGCCCGGCACCAGCAGTCCCGATGCACACCCGCTGGCCGCTGACCGTTGTCCCGATCGTAGAGCCAGTGGTGAAGTAAAGCGCGCCGGGCGTCTTCACCGCGCGGTTTCCAGATTCCGGAATGCGCCGACATTGATGCCGCCGCGTTGCGGAACAAGATTGATGTCGGTCGGCCCGCCAGCGATGCGGGATGGCGTGCCCGCGATGATAATGAGGACCACCGCTCAGCGGAAATCTTGCCATTCGTGCTCCATCGCGTTCGTGCGCGTCGCGACCGGCGCTGATTCCCCACGCCGCAATCAGCCGCTCTGCCGTGATATCGAAAAGATACGAAAAGCGGCTGACCGTGGTTTCGATTACGTCCATATCCCGCGTATCGTGTCCGTAGCCGGTCAGCCATTGATCGACGAGAAAGGGAATGACCCGCGAGCGGAATGCCGCCTCCGACGTCTCCGTCGCACGCGGCATCAGGCCATTCAGCTTTGCAAGATAGGAAATCATGTAGCGGCTCATACGCGGTTGCCCTGCCATGCAATGAATATCGTTCGAGCCACTGGATTCAACCCCACGCCATCAGGCTGCCGTGCTGACCTTGCAGCGAGATGACGCTTCGCAAGCGTCAGGCCTCAAGCAGCACCTGGCTGATCAGGCCGGTACCCGCAGTGCTGAAAGCCACGACGTCCATGCC
>JADJAL010000059.1 GCA_016704305.1 Haliea sp.
GATATCGTATGGGACACGCCCGCCTCGGGCGAGTTCGAAACAGAGCAGTTGGGCTGGTCGGCATTTACCGGGCAGAGCTTTGAAGAACTGCGCGGCCTGGGCTGGATGAATGCCATCCACCCTGACGATCAAATGGAAACCACCCGGCTCTGGGCACTGGCCCTCGCCAACCGCGCTGTCTATGAGGTGGAACACCGGGTCCTCGCGTGCGACCACACCTGGCGCAACATGCTGGCGCGCGCGGTGCCTCCCTCTCTTCTCGGAGGATGGGGAGCTCTGGCAGTGGATTGGCGTTCACATGGACATCACCGAGCGCAGAAAGCAGAAGCCCGAATCAATTACCTGAATCGCGTGTACGCGGTGCTGAGCGGGATCAATCTACTGATCGTGCGCGCCAGAGAAAGGAAGAACTGATCAACGAAGCGTACCAAGATCGCGGTTCGTGAGGGCAGCTTTCCCTTGGCGCTGATCGGGATACTGGACCAGCAAACGGGGAAGATCGTCTCCTATGCTTCGGCCGGCATGGACAAGGCGCTACAGAGCATCCTCGGTAGTTTCCACTTCTCCACCGAGGGAGCGCCCTCGGGGCGTCCTGATTACGCGTATTGCGTGAAAAGAAATCCATTGTCTCCAATGCACCGCTGGATGATCCCGAGATAGTTTTTGCCAGGGAGTATGCTGAAGCAGGGGTATGTTCGTTGGCAGTGTTGCCGCTGTTACATGGCGAAACGGTGTTCGGTGTGCTGGCGCTCTACACCAGCGAAATGAATTTTTTCCACCAGGATGAAATGAAGTTACTGGAGGAACTGGCCGTCGATATTGCGTTCGGTATTGATCATCGACAAGCAGGATCAGCAACTACCTTGCCCTATACGATACGCTCACAGGACTGGCCAACCGCAGCCTGTTTCAGGATCGCCTGACCCCGAATTTACACACGCCATGACGATTCGCGGTTGATCGCTACAGTGTTGCTGAACCTGGACCGCTTCCGGCAGATCAACAAGGAAACGCTTGGCCGCAGTACCGGGGACAAATTGCTGTGCGATGTCGGCGCCCGCCTGCACGGGGCTTCCGACTCCGCTGCACGCATCAATGCGGATATGTTCGGGCTGGTGGTGCGCGGCGGACGCACGGCCGTCAACCTGCACGAAGACCTGACGGCTTTGCTGGATATGTGCTTCGCGCAACCGTTTGTGTTGATGGGCGGCGAGGAACTGCATGTAGCGTGCCGCGCCGGGTTGCCGCTCTACCCCAGGGCGGCGCCGATGCCGAGATTTGTTGCGCAATGCGGAGGCGGCGTTGAGGCACAGCGAATACGCAAGCGAGCGTATTGAGTTCTGTGGGCCCGCCACGAGGCGCACACGTGGCCGCGGCCCTGGCGATCCGAAACCCGGCTGCAGCGCGCTGAGCGTAACGAGTTTGTCCTCCACTACCAACCTAAATTGTCGCTGACCAGTGGTCAACTCATAGGGGCTGAAGCATTGATTCGCTGGCAGGATCCCGATCATGGGTTGGTGGCGCCGGGGCTCTTCATCCCCGTGCTGGAAGATACCGGCATGATCATAGAGGTTGGACGCTGGGTGGTACAGCAGGTGTATGCCGATCTTTGCGCATGGTCAGCACGCGGTATCAGCGTGCCGCGCATTGCGGTTAATGTCTCGGCGCTGCAGTTGCAACGCAAGGATTTCGTCGACAGCATGATTAACGAAATCCAGCGCGGCGGCAACCGTCCGCAATGGTTGGAACTTGAGATTACCGAGAGTGTTGTGATGGCAAAAGGCGATGACCCGCAAGCTGTCGCAGCTGCGGCGACTTGGCGTGACGGTGACTATTGATGATTTCGGCACCGGTTATTCCTCGCTAAGCTATCTTGCACCCTGCCAGGGGTTCACTGAAGATCGATCAATCTTTATTGCCAGCGCAAAAGGATAGTGCGGGGCCACCTCATTGTCTCAACCCCATTATCACGCTCGCCCCTTGGCCTTAACCTGCGGGTGGTTGCCGAGGAGTGGAGACCGATGCTCAATCTAACATGCTGAAGCGACGGTTTACGTACGCCGTGCAGGGCTATTTGTTCAACAGGCCGTTGCCCGCTCCCAAGTCTTGTAGAAAAATACCTGCAACCATTGACCGTTTGATGAAGCCGGTTGTGGTCGCTCATCGTTGTTGGAGACGCTCAAGACAGCTCGTCACTGCACGTTTCCTAAGCCCCAAAGTGCCAGCAGTGTGACCCGATTTGTTCATAAAATCTGGTCTGCTTTACTCTCAGCCTACTCCGCCTGCATACTCTGCCTCCAGTTGGTTCCCGTCAATACGTTTCTACCCACTACGCGGAGGCACGCTATGACAATTCGGTTATCATCAGTACCGCTTGGCGTTTGCGGTGTCTGCTGCGGTGTCTGCACTGGCTGCGGCAATCGTCCCTACCGGCCCAGGCGCAGGCCCCAACTGAGTCGGGCGCGCTGGAAGAGGTTAACGTGCACCGCCGAGAAACGAGGAAAGCCTTCAGGAAGTACCTATGCCATCACCGCGTTCGACCAAAAAGAGATTGCGCAGCGCGGCGTATCCAATCTTTCCGGACCTGCTCAGCCAGAGATTCGCCAGGGCGGCTTCACGGCCCGAGCAGCCGGAGTAATACGGGCTTGTCGATTCGCGGAGTCTCGGGTGGTTCACCGTCAGATTTGTCACCAGACCGTGCCGGCGGCATCATGGATGGCGTCTACCTCGGAAAATGACCGGTGTGTCCACTGACGTGCCGGAACTGGAGCCGGATCGAGTACTGCGCGGACAGGGGCACACTACACGGGCGCAACTCAACCGCCGGCGAAGTAAGTTACATTACCCACTGCGGACAGCGGAGGTTCGGCGTGCGCGGGGGCTATCCGGTTCGGCAGGCAACCACGGTCACATGGGCGCCCGGCTCGATCTTGATACGCCCTCCATCGGTCAGGTCGGCGTCAGGGCAGGTAAGCTCACGGTAACTTTGGCGTGCAAACACGGGATCGCGACAGTTTCTACCCGAAAACACCACGGACGCGGCGATGATTTCAATGATCTCGACCGACAGGCGTGGCGTGTCCGGGTTGGCCCTGGGATCTGACAGAAATCTGCGTAGCGGATTACGCCTACGACTGGTTCCCAACTGGACAGGTGGATAACCTGGATGCCGTTGTCGGCATCAACCCGCTGAAGCGCCGCGAGCACAGGATCACCACGCTTGCAGGAACCCTGGCACAGGCGCAGGGCTGAGCAGCAACGCCCGGCACCGATCCGCGCATCAAGCAAGCGGTGGATTCCATCGCTACAAAAAGTTATCTCTGACTACCGGGGCAACATCGGGGCGGAAGGCCGACGCAACAGCGCAGACATCAACGTCACGCCGCGCTCGACGTCGAAACCAGAGACGGGCACGGACTGCTCGCCTGGGACAAGGACGATATTACCGTTCAAGTCGATCACCGGCTATCAACAGCAAAACCAAGGCGCGTGGTGACGTAGACTCCATCGACAGCAGGAACGGCGCTAACGGTGACGCGGCCTGGAATGATTTGGCGCACCTGACTTGGCCAATTTTATGGTTCAACCGGTGGCTGAAGAACCTGGGTATCCCGCAGATTCCTCTGGATGCTTTTGGAACACGATCGATGCACGGGGCGGAGCACTGCATTTCTCACAAGGACAGCGTGTCGGATTATGACCAGTTCTCGCAGGAACTGCAGATGATAAGCTCCTGGCACACGTTGGAGTATCATCGGCGGCGGCCTGTACTACTTCGACGACACGGCGAAAATACGAGCGCACGTCCACCCGCGCTCGTGCCGCTGCGCCGATCGGGGAGACCCGCTACAAGATGACCACCGAGGCCCTGGGCAGCGTACGGCCAGACGGCCTGGACGCCCGGTTGGCTGCCTGGAGGATCGCCTGTCGTTCACTGCGGGTTTGCGCGGTACACGGAAGAAGACAAGGACATCAGCTGGAACCAACGGCGAGGCGATAGGTGTGCGTTGACGCCACCAACGCCCGCAGAGAAGCTCAAGCAACATAACGGTCCTCTTCCGACAACGTGGTAGCGGCTTCACCGGTAACTTACCAGGCGCAACGGAAGAGGTCAATACCTACTTCCGTTCGGGCAATGGTTACCGCAATGGCGGGTTCAACGGCGAATCATTCGACAGCGCTCCGTTCGAAGAGGAGACCATGGAGCAGTACGAACTCGGTGGTGTTAAAAGTGAGTTGTGGACGATCGACTGCGCGTGAATGCGGCAGTGTAATACCTATACCTACGTCGACGTACGAAAGGTCAGCCTGATTGAGTCACTGCCTGACGCTGCGCCGACAACCTTCGTCACCAATGCGGGTAAAGCCGAGCGCTGGGGTAGTGAACTGGAAGTGCTGGTGGCACTGAATCGATGATTTGGTAATAAGGCGTCGCCTATGCCTATATCCACGGTGATTTCGTTGTTTTTCCTGATGTGTGCGGCACCCTTGATCCGACCAGCAACCCGTACCTCGCCGGCAAGGATTTCGCGCGGTGCGCGGCGGTTCGCCTGATTAACCAGTTCAATGTGCCCGCCGACTATGTCTTCGCACATCCCTGGGTGGGCAGAAAGCGGCGGTTATGTGAACCTGAACTGGCAGGATGAGTGGTTTTGCATCGGCGGCCAATCCGGCGCTACAGTGCGCCATCGGCGAAACGGTCCCTGATGCCGGTGTTGTATAGCAAAATCAAAATGGATGGCCTGCGGCCGTTTTGACGCACGCCTGAGCCTCGGAGAACGTGGAAGTGGGTGACGGTGCGATGCGCTTTACATTGTGGGGTAAGAACCTGACGGATGAAGACTATTCCACCTACGGGATCAACTACAGCAATGACATCAGCCTGCTCGCCCAGAACTATGGCGACCCGCGTACCTTCGGTATCCCAGTGGCCTACGAGTATTAGCCGCTTTACCACCTGACAGGAAGAGTAAAGTTTTGTTGCCTAAAGCAAGCGCAATAATAATGAAATTACAACACTCGGGCTGTCAGTCCATAACATTGGCGTGCCTGATGATGTGGGGTCCTGGTCCTTTCAAGTGGTGCTCCGAATGGTTTCCCTGATGCGCCGTTTTCGCAGGGCCTACGGCGGATTTTTTCGGAAGAATTGACTGGTGGAGATGGCCCCTTCATCGGTGCGCCCGCCCCGGCTGAACTTACCGCAGGAACTCCGGCTGTCGAAGCCAAGTCCACGGCGGTAGGAACCACTGGATTTTCATATCCGCTCGCCCAACACTGACCTGACGGGGACGGTCACTGGGCGTTCAGGCCCGATGGCAGCGCCGGTACCGCACCCAGATCGCATTGCGGAGGCCGCAGGAGAATCAGTCCGGACTTTAAGCGGTACCGTTATTGTCGAATGGCTTAACGTGGCAGTGTGGAAGCTGACGCGCGCCAATGTCGGACGCGTTCGTCTCGAAGAGAAATCACCCGCATGGGGCATATGCGTTGGGTGTGTCGGCGCAACTGATTCGTGAAGGCGGCCTTTATGCACGACCAGGCGGAGCGGGCAAGCCCGGGAGTGGCGGGTACCGGGCTGGCAAACTGGATCCCGCCCGCTACGCATCACTTTGCCCCCCGGCGATGGTTACTCCGTTTGACATCTTCACCCGGTGGCGCGTGGGCTGCGTGAAGGCGGGTCGGCGTCAGGAGGGCACATGCGGCTGGCACCTGATTGCCATAATTGAGTCGCGGTCAGCGGCATTCATGATGGTGATGACGTATTACGGCGGCGGTAAATCCGCTCACGCAGAGCCTTCGACGGCTTCCTGGTGCACAGTCACTGGCGCTGGCATACTGCCGATGGTGGGACCTGGACTATAGCCATTTTTCACCGATTCACTGATTACGATACCCGTGATTCTGCGGACCGATGGCAAAGCACCGGTCATGAACATATTCAGGCAAAGAGAACGATACCACCGGCTTCTTGAACTCGATGTCGCTTATTTTTTTTTTTGACAACCGGATAGCGACACCTTCCGCGGTTGGCTTGTGGGAGATCACCAGGCACCTCACACGGGGACGATCGCGGCTGTCCTGGTCTTTGGCAGTCGTGTTCCGGTGGTGCTGTGGCGCTGCCTGATCAGCCGATGGCCCGCAACACTTCTGTTCATGAAAACGGCATTGCACAGTCTGGATACCTGGCGCTGCGCACCGGCGTTGCGCCATCCACGGCGCAGCGACTTGATATGACCCCAGCAATCTCCGGTCTTCTCGGAACGTCGACGGCATCGTGTTGGGCGGCGTGCGCACGCCGCAGTTGGACGTACCTGTCGATGTACTCTCGGGGTTCCAGGCCCGACTCGCCAGAAGCTGCCTGCTTTACGCTCCGGATCCACCGCGCCGTTGTCGGAGGAGCGGCTCGCGGGAGAACTGTACATCGCCCGAAGACTGCATGCAGCGCCACGCGGCTTCAACCGATGGCGTGATCCAGGCGGGTTTTATGCTGACGGATCGTGAAGCGTTGATTGCTGACTCGATCCATCGAGGATACCCAACTAGAAAAACAGGTTCAACTATCGTGCAACGCGTTTACGTGGTCCATCTGCCGTACCTTAATGGGGTGCGGCTTTTTTGATGTATCGGTTTTGACGCAGCGGCGGTCCACTAGCAAACGGAGTGGAACACAATCAGAAAAAGTGGCTACTGGAGCGCTGGTGCTGCTCGTCATTCTCGTCGGCCTGCTACTGCTGAGGCCGGAGAGGCTGCTGATCGGCTGGTACCTGCCGGTTTCCGGACCACGCTCCTGACGAGTCGCACTGGCAGCCGATGCGCGGGGCGGACGTACTTCCAGAGTGCGACGGTGTTCACTCCTGACGTGATCCTGGCCGGCATGCACGGCGCGCAGCCCAGCCGGCCTCGGCTACCTGTCGATGGCGGCAGCGCCGCCTCGCGCAACCGGTGCGCGGCCATGGTGATCCGCCAGGCAGTGGCGGTATCCCGCCCTACCGCGAGGAGGGATACGCCAAACCTGCTGAAATCGGAAGATGGCATCGCCGCGTTCATCGTCGAGTACTACGAGCCGCGCGGGCATGACCAAGGACAACTCCCCACAGGCTGCGCTCCGGCAGCGTCCTGACAGTTCGACATCGATGGCCGTGACTGATGCCTGGTCGGCGCTGAAACTGCTGTGACCAGCGTTGATCGATCCGAAGCGGATCGGCTTGATGGCTGCTCCTGCGGCGCGATGGCACGCATCGCGATGGACGACCGCATTCGCGCCGATGCTCGCGCCGCAATCGCCGGGATCCGCGTGTCCGCGGATTTCTATGGCCCCTGCCTTCCAAAACTCGGCACCAAAACCAATGGCGGGGCCGCCTATTAACCCTGCGCGGCACCGCTGATAACTCCAACGACCTGGCCGCCTGCGCGTAGCGCCGAACGAACCTCGAAGCACCCGGCGTTGCTGTCGAGCGCCACACGTCCGAAGGCGCCGGCCCACGCCTGGAGAAACGACACCGCCAGCTGAACGACAAGCCGTAGCATCGTCGGCTGCGAGCCCGATTACGACGCACGGGCTTGCGTGGCTGAAAGGCCGCCGCGTCTCCGATGTCGATGCCCGATGCATCGAGGCTGGGGCGCATCGCCGCGCGCTATTTCGGCACAGCGGGCTGCTGGGATTGCGCCGGATGGGTATCTCTGGGAGGGAAAGACGAAGGGCTACCCAGGCGGGTACAGCCTTGCTGGGATTGGAAAGGGGTTTGCGTTAACGCCAGCGGCTAATGCCGCTCGCGCGGAGTAATGAACCTCGATAACCAGAGCACGACCGCCAATACCAGCACCAGTACAAGCCGTGACAAGAACCCGAATGGAACACACCATGCCGATGAGCCGACGTAACTTGCCGGAAGAGCTCCGCCGTGCTGCTGGCGGGAACAGTCGTGGCAGGATGCGACGAATCCACACCGGCGGGTTTGGATGCAAGTTCCACGGACCGCCCCCGCATCTACGAGGCCGGCGCGCCGCTGCTGGAGACCAGTGGCTGGACGGCGGCGAGCGGGCTGCCAGGTTATCCGGTGCTTGAGGCGACCGGGTTACCGATGCTCGTGGTCGGAGCCGGGCTGACGGGAGCCCGCGCTCGCCCTGCATCTCGCCGAGGCCACGGCGTCGGTGTCATCCTACTCGAGGAGCGGCGGCCGGGCTGGGGCGCTTCTGGACGCAATGCCGGACGCTGCTGACGCTTAAGGAGCCGCCAGCGCCGATCAGGCGTTTTCCCGACGGCGGCCAAGGCTTTCCTCGAGAGCTTCCGCGAATACCACCGCGCATTCCCTCTCGAACTCGCTCACAAGCACGGCATCGACTGCGATGCGACGCAGGCCGGTTACCTCCACGCCACGGCGCGCAGGTGGCACATTCGACGAGCTCGAGGAGAAGTCGCTGTTCCGGCGGGATGAGCAGGGCCAAACTGGAGGATGGGCGCCGAGCGACGTGCAGGCGATCACCGGCTCGACCTACTTCGACCGACGGCGTGCCGTACCGTTCGGGGGGGCGCGTCAATCCCCACCTGTTCACGAACGGGATGGTCCGCGAGGCGGTCAAGCGCGGCGCGCAGGTCTTCGGCGAGACTGCGGCATTGCTGACGCTCGCGCAGGCCGACGCGCGCTGGCGCGTGAGCACAGCCAGCGCAGCATTGACCGCGTGACCGTGTGGGTGTTCTGCACCAACGCCTACGAGACGGATGGTGCCGCAGTTCGCGAATAATTTCTATCCGCGCTGACGGCCCACGGCATCCCCACGCAGCCATTGTCCCGGGAAGCGCTGGCGGTGATCCCGCCGGACGCGCGACGCTCTCCGGAAGAGCCCCGTGGACCTGAACCCTCTCCTGATCGACGCGCACGGACGCACCGTCACGTCCTCGATACCCAGCAGTTCACGGCCCGACGATGCCGCGGTACATTTCGCCAATCACCTGCGCTGGATCCAACGGACGTGGCGCGCGGGCGCGACACGGACATCCGCATGGACCGCTACTGGACCGGGCGCGTGGCATTGCGCAACGTCAGTGCCCCGGCGTGTTCCAGCTCCAGCCGCTGGCGTGCCGGGCTCCACGCACTTAAACGCCTGGTAACGGGGATGCCGCCGCTGTTTGCGACGTGCCTGCTGGCCGGCGGTCTCGCGCGCGACCAGCTTGATGAGTTACCTTCTGCTGGAGCAAACCAGAGCTGGTTGGCAATCCCGGCAAGCAGGACCTGGTGTTTTGCGGCTGCTCATCCGACCGCGCGACTCGGCCAGCGCCCAGGATCGGTGATCCGAGCTGTCGGATGCGCGCCTCGCAAATCGACCGACTTTCTGGTCGTGTTTTTGGTCCATTTGCCACGCTTGTATGGTGTGGCTTTTGCACGGGCGGTGAGTGTCGGTATGGAAACTTGCAGGCAAACGCACGCTGGTGATCTTTATAACTACTGAGAAAGAGGATAATTCGATGCGCAGAATTATAAAACAGGTCGCGGGCAGGCCTTACCTGTGCGGTGTTGTTGTTTCTGGGAGCTTGTTCAAATTCCAACGATAGCGGAGCGGGCGCTGCGGTCGTTCCACGGGAGTTCGCGGTGGGCACCACGTCGATGACGTTTGTCGACGTCGCGAGCACGGCTGCTCACGGCTCCGTGCCCGGAGGCGCCCAGCCTGACTGGCGACGACCCTGGATTTACCGGCGCAGGGTACGCCCGGTGGCGCTGTCCGTCGAACGCAGCGGTCGAGATGTCGGCGGGCACCATTTCCATTGATCGTGCTCTCTCACGGGCCCGGTGGTAACCCCGAGTACCTTTTGCCGCTGGCGAACGCGTGGGCGTCGAGCGGCTGTGTGGTAGCGTTGCCACGATTTCCGCGCTCCAATAGAGCAACGCCGGGTAGTCCTGTCGCCCAGGACGTGCAGAGAACCAGCCCGCAGACGTGAGCTTCGTCATCGACGAGTGCTGGCTGCGTCAAGCGCGCCCGCGGGTCGGTCGTCGGCAACGCCATCGACGGCGAGGTGATTGCCGCCGTGGCCACTCGAACGGTGCTATCACGACCTACGGACTCGCCAACCCCGTTGCCGACCAGCGTATCGACGCCGCCATCGTGCTCCCGGGCGCGCTATCGCCATTCGCGGGAGGTGTGTATGACCTGGCGGATACTCCGCCGGATGCTCGTGAGTGCACTTTAGCGTCAACGATGCTGACAATTACAATCAGGCTGTGCGCTCTTGTTCAGCTGCTGCCTCCCAGGGCTTGCTCGATACTGGATGAGTCAGAGCACGGCTCCTATCGCCCCGACGATGCGGCATTCGAAGTCGTCGCACTGGCTACGGTAGACTTTTTCGACGGTGAGCTGCGCGGCGACGGCGAAGCCCTGGCGCGACTGACTGCCCGAGAACAAGCCTCTTGGCGTCGCCAGCGCTGTACTGGCTCCCGACGCAGCGTCGGAACGTGCCGGTGGACGCCTCGAGCCCGAAACGAACTGCCGCCAGGCATTTGTCAGCGCCGATACCGGCCTGGTCGATGGGCGAGTTATTACCGTGACCTGGGCGGTTTTCTTCCTGGCAAGGTGGTTTCAACATCATGAATGCCCCAGGGATGCCAATGGTTCAAGCCTGCAATAACATCTCCGGGGGCAAATTGTTTTACCCGGATCCGGAAGGCATAGGGAGCTTCTGACCTGGTCATCCACACCGGTCCGGTCGCCAACGGCGGTATTGCGATAGTGCCAACCCCTGCGTGGTCCGGTCAACGACGCTGGCCTGACTGACCCGGAGGCGAGTGTTCGTATCCCCATTACCTTCGCCGATTGATGCCATCCGCAGCTGCGCAAATGTCGCTGCACTGGGGCCCAGCCCTCGCGCCCAGGGCATCTAAATGGCCGGGTGAGGTATCAGCAATCGCCCAGGATTTTTGAAATTGACGAATTAGCAAGTGATCGCTCAGGAGATGACATGATGGTAGTACAGGTAAAGGTAGCGCTGGTGACTGGCGCGGGACAGGGGCGTCGGGCAGGGCATCGCACTGGCGCTGGCCGCCGAAAGGGCGCGCGCGTGGCAGTGACGGGACGCACGCTGCAAAACTGCAGGCGACCTGCGAAACTGATCCAGCAGCGCGGCGGGGGAAGCGCTGCCTGTCGTCTGTGATGTCAAATCGCTTGCCTCCCTGGAGCAATGCCCGGGCGACCGTGCTGGCGCACTTCGGTGGCCTGCGGATTCTAGTGAATAACGCGCAGGAAGTGCCGCTGGGAAAACTCGACGAGGTGACGGACGAACGCTTCGCCGCCGGGGGGAGTCGGGGCCGCTGGCAACGTTTCGCCTGATGAACTCTGCAGGCCGCACCTTTCCGGCGGCGGCTGCATAATCAACCTCGCGAGCGCCGCCGGAAAGCGCTGGGACATGACGGGCTACGGCGCGTAATATGCGGCCGCCGAGGAGGCGATCCGCTCGCTCACCCGCGCGGCGGCCTGTGAGTGGGGCGCCGAGGGCATTCTGCACCAATGTGATCCTGCCGCACGAAATCGCCGGGCTTGCAATGGTGGATGGAGAACCATCCCGAGGAGGCGGCGGCCTTCGTGGCAACCATTCCGCAGCGACGCGTCGGTGATTGCGAGGAGGAGGACATCGGGCGTTTTGTCGCGCTGTTGTGCTCGGATGCGTCGCTACGTGAATGGCCAGAGTATTTGCTCCTGGATGGCGGCCAGGCGTATCTGGGTTAAGGTCACTACATTCAGTCGAGCGTACCCATGTCGGGGAACACGAGCCAGTCAGCGCTGCAGCTACAGCGCCTCAAGGGACATCGCCTGGGTCCCTACGCGAGCCACAATCCGGTCAGCGCGACGCGGATCTGGCAGTGGTGCTCCGCAATGGGCGATCACAACCCGAGCTATCGCCCGGTCCGCAGCAGATCGCGCCGCCGGCAATGATGCAGATGTGGACGATGCGCGATTTCAATGACCAGTATGCGCCGGGTTCTGGAACCAGAAAATTGCCGCGCCGTACCAGGTATTTGAAGATATGCGGGCACTCGGTTACCCGGCCAACGTCGCCGTCAGTTGCGACATCCGGTTCCACCGTTACCTGCGCGTCGGGGGAGCGCGCGAAACACTTTACTACCGTGGTGAATATCAGCGAGCGCAAATCGACGCGCCTCGGCACCGGCTACTTTGTCACCGAGCGTGTGGAATATCTCACCGCTGACGAGAATGTATTCGCAGAGGCGCTGATCACGTATTTCCAGTATCAACCCCCAGTGGAGACTGCCGCAGTGGATACCCAGTGGAGACGCCGATCGGCGCGGCGGCTGAAGAGACCGCGCCCGCGGCGGCGATGGATGCAAGAAATCCAACACCGCACCGGACACGGCCGCGGGGTCGCCTGCCGGCACGCACAAGGAGGCGGAAGATAACCTCGGCAACCCGACTTCAGCGATCTCTCGATCCCGCACGGCTGCGCGTGGGCGACGCTTTGCCGGTGCTGCGCATCCCATCACCCATAAACTCTGCATCGTCGGCGGGGCGCTGGCCACGCAGGATTTTATTCCGTGCACCATAACCTGCCGGCCGCGCAGGAGCCGCCGGGATGGTGGATATCTTTATGAATATACTCACCACCAGCGGCCTGTCCGCGCTACCTGAACAAACTGGGCGGGGCTAATAGCCGTTTGCAGGCGCTGAAATTCAATTTGCTGGCGCCGGGTACCGATGACGTTATGCTGATGGCCGGCGCGGTGACCGCGATTGAACCCAGGGCCGACACACACGCCACCGTGCAGGTGGCATTCAGCGGCCGCAATCGACTGGGCTATCACACCACGGGCGATGCCGCTGGCCTTGCCCACCATAGCAGCAACATGACAACAACTCGGCAGAGGATGGATATGAACAGAGCACGGTTTTGCAGGCGGTCGCCATTGTCACGGGCGGCAGCATGGGGATTAGCGGGAGCACTGTTTTGCAGCTCGTTGCGGAAGGTGCGCACGTCGTCAGCTGCGCGCGGCGCAAGCAAAACTGGACAGGCTGGAAGCGGCTGGGGTTTGCCGGGCAGCTTTACCGGCCATGAACGCTGGACGTCGGCGATACAAACGCTTTTGCCGCGCTGATCAATGACGCGGCGAAGGAGCACGGTCGCCTTGATGTGCTCGTGAACAACGCGCCTTCTGTTATCGGGGGCATAGTCGTCGGACAGACTCTGCAGAAGTGGCGTGCCAATTTTGGCACCGGCGTCGACAGTGTTTTTATCGGCGTGCAGGCCGCGCTGCGTATCATGATTCCCCAGCGCAGCGGCTCGATTATCAACATCTCGTCGGTGAGCAGCCTGCGCGCGGGCATCGCCTCCGGCGCCTACGGCGCGGCCAAGGCCGCACTCAACCAGTTCAGCCAGTGCGCGGCGATGGAAGCGGCGCCGCACAACGTGCGTATCAATGTCGTCGCACCGGGCGCCGTGGATACCCCGGGACTGAACGCCGCAACGCTGAAATGCCGCGGGTGAAAAAATCGTACCGACGCGATTCCGATGCTGCGCGCGGCGACACCGGAGGAGGTCGCGCGGGCGATTGCTTCCTGGCCTCAGACGACGCTGCGTTCATCACCAGCGTGATACTGCCGGTGGATGGGGCAAGACATCGCAGCTATATGTGCCCGCGTTCGACATCACCAACCTGGATAATCGCTCCGCAGATCGCTAGCGCTGCAAGCACTCGGCTGGCAGCGCCCCGGCCGCCGGGAGCGCAACACCCATCGGACGGATAATGTGTTCGACCACATACCGTTTGTGCGACCTATCCTTTCCGCGACAACACGCGTATCTAAAATAACCTGAACAACCCGAACCTCGCTCGACGCTATCCCCTACGCGCCCTCGCGGCAGGCGCCTTCGCTAACTGTCGAATCCTGTGTCCGAGGTGGCGCCAAGCAGGTGCCCGCGCATCCTGATGTACGCGACAGGGCCCGAGATGCTGGAGGAGGTGCAGCGGATGTGTACCCACCCAACCAGCAGGCGCATCACGGCCGACCGTCCGGACCTGGCTGCCGTTCCTCGCGAATCCGTCGGCGCTCGCGAGCACGCAGGAGCGCCGCTGGGGCGCGCCTTTCACGACGCCATGAACGTGGAGGGCGGGTGCCGGGTTACATGCCTTGGCCGGGCTTATTTACAGAGACGGATTTTTCGACAGTTACGAGATGCCCGACGACGCGCGTTAGCGCGATCAGGCGATCAGTGGCTGCACGACCTGGCTTTCATATCCTCACCGGGTACGGGACGGATCTGGCGGGCGAGGGTTTGCAGATCTACTTCGAGCTTGGCTACCGGCAGTCGATCCCTTTCCGGCTTGCCGCGCTCACGCCCCAGGGGCTTGGTCCGCTACTCTTCCTGCGTCCCCACGTAGGCCAGCGGCGCTGGCGCGCGCTTCTTCGCGAGGCGCATGCGCGCGGGGCCGCGGCGCGACAGTCCGTGCCGCCGATCTACGTGTACTGGGAGGAATTGCTTCCTCGCCCACTGGCGCAGGTGCGCGAGGAACTCGGCATCGTTCCGTTCGAGGAGGACACTTCCGACTGGCTGGCCAAGAGTTGGCTCGGTCGTCGCGCCGCGACCGGTTTCGGGGCATACGCGCGCGAGGCCAAAAAGGCGCAGCTCGCGCGTCGCATCGTGGACGCTGGCGTGGACTTCCGCAAACTGATGCGCGCTACTCCGGAGTGCGCTGCGTCACTACGCCGACTGGTGGCCGATGGCGCCGACGACGTTGCGATTCGTGCCGCCGCCGCGCCGTCTCCGATGACACTGATAACCCCGCAAGAGAAGGACGCTTTTTTCGCGACGTGGAAGCCGTTGCCAAAAAGGCGATCTGGTGCGCGCTTGCCACGGTGACCGCCAACCATGAAGCGCGCGTGAGAATGGTGCACCCCACCTGGGAGGGCGATATTCTCTGGATCGCAACGGGCCCGCAAACCGCCAAGGCGCGCGAGATCCAGAATAACGGCGCTGTGGATATCCAGTTCCAGGTCGCACCCGATGACTTTGTCCACCTGCTGGTGCGCGGCAAGGCAAGCGTGTTGCAGGACCAGGACACGAAGAGCCGCATCTGGGATGTCATGGACTACGACCTGGCGCAATTCTGGCCGAATGGCCCGACCAGTGATGACTTCTGTGTCATACGGGTGGAGCCGTTGCGCGTCGAGTTGTCCTACATGTTTGGCACCATGAACCAGCGTGTATGGAAGGCATAAGCACCGGGCTGTAGTTGGCCGGTGCCAGGCGGGACAACCGGGTACGTATCAATCGAGCGGCATACCCCGCCGGTCCATCAAGCGGGTCACGCCGCGCAGCATGCGGTACAGCACCCACAAACCCACGATCACCACGATCACCCAGGCCAGCGGAATGCCGATGACGGTAAGCACCAGCACCGCGCCAAGCAGCAACCACAACAAGGCGAACCAGAAGGTGCGAATCTGCCAGCGGAAGTGTGATTCCAGATACGTGCCACGCACCGCATCCCGCCTTGCATAATTGAGAAACACCGCCAGTATCGACGGCCAGCCACTGAGAAACGCCGTCACGATAAACGCGGTGGTCATCACGCCAGTGATCGCGCTGAACAGGTGCAAGCCGTAGATAAGGTAGGTCAGGTTAACCATGTTGTCACTGGGCGATTGTTGCATTGCATGATCCTCTATGGTCGGAGCACGGTGGGGCGCATGCGCCAGATTGTACGTCGGATGCGAAAGGCGCTTCAATCAAGGCCTGAACTTTCACCGGTTCACTGCTTGCAGTAAGCTGCCGTCAACTGCACACGGTGGGAGGCGAACGGTCATGCTTGGACAACGGGGCACGGCGCACGTCAACGGTACACAGCTCTACTATGAGACCGCAGGCAGTGGCGATGCGCTGGTGCTCATTCATGGCCACACGCTCGATGTCCGCATGTGGGATGACCAGTTTGCAACCTTTGCCGCGCACTATCACGTCATCCGCTATGACATGCGCGGGTATGGCAGGTCGGCCCTGCCAGGCGATGCGCTTTTTTCTCCCGCCGACGACCTCGCTGCGTTGTTGTCATACCTGGGCATTGCACACGCACATGTACTGGGCCTCTCGCGCGGCGGCGTCGTCGCGATTGACTTTGCACTGATGTATCCGCAGGTCAGCGATACGTTGATATTGGCAGACACGGCGCTGCGCGAGTTTGCCTTCAAGGCATTTGGCGAATTCACCGAGGCTGTGAAATCCCTGGCGGCAAGTGCGGGCATCGACGCGGCGCGCCAGCGCTGGCAGCAGGGCGCACTGTTTGCGCCGGCGCTGGAGCAGCCGCGCGTGGCGGCTCGGCTCGCGCAAATGGTGGGAGATTATTCCGGCTGGCATTGGCTGCACCAGGAACCGTTGCGAGTGTTGCAGCCGCCACCCACCGAGCAGCTTGCAACGCTTGATATGCCGACGCTGGTGATCGTTGGCGAGCGCGACCTGCCAGATTTCCAGGCGATTGCCGATCTCGTACATCAGCGCGTTCCCCATGCAACCAAGGCCGTGATACCAGGAGTTGGGCATATGTCCAACATGGAAGATCCTGCGCGCTTCAATGAGCGGGTGCTGGAGTTCCTTGCGGACCACAGTAACTAGCATCCAGCGCCGCCTGCTGCTGCGTGCGATCGCCGATCGCCGAGGCGCGCAACAGCATGATGCCGCGATCGGTGGGTGACTGGATCACCTCGCCCTGGTAGTTGGCGGGATCGTCATCCGCGCTGATCAGCGTCACCTTCGCGACGCTGCCCACGCGCTTGCTATCCGCGCGCTGGTTGGTGATGCCGGCGAAATTGTCGGTGTTCATCTGGTAGAACTGCATGGACCAGTAGCGTTCAGGGATCGGCGCTTCGATGACGATGGGACCGTCTTCAAGGTTGTACAGGCAGCTTGCGTACAACAGGTCCGGGCTGGGACGCACGACGCTGCGCGCGGTTTCATCGGGCACGGGGCGCACCACCAGCTGGTTATAGCCCCCTTGCTTCGCACCCCCGAAATAGACCCCTTCCATGATCAGGTTGGGTGCCACCATGGCGAGCAGGTATTGCCCCGCCCACGCAACGACCAGAATCGCCAGCAGCCATTTCAGCAGTTTCATTCGCAGGCCTCCAGCGTGACGGTGGGTAGCGGCGCGCTCTGCGGCGCATCCAGGTAGGCATCGCCAGGCGTGTACAGGCGCATCAACAGGTCAAAATCGTAATCGCCAAGTTTGCGCCAGGGGGGCGCGCCGGACGGGCCGACTGGCAGCCAGTTGCCGGGCTGTTCGCGCGCTGCCACGGTGATCACCCAGCTGCCATCGCCGCGCCGGATCACGTTCTCGTTATTGAAGGAGTAGCGCTTTTCCGCATTGGGAATAAGGTAGTTGTCCCAGCCATAGGCGGTGATGCTCCACCAGTTGGCATCGTAGTCGCGCCCCTCGATGCGGTAGCGACACTCCAGCCGCAGCGGCTCACCGTCGACCGCTGCCAAACGATAGTACATGGAGTTTTCGCGCGTCGACGCGAGCAGGGCGCTGAACGCCACCGTGGTTTTCAGCAACGGGTCGGCATCGGCGGCGCCAGCGCTGACAGTGGTGATCCAATCGCCGTTGTGTACGCTCATTTCCTCAACACCGACATTGATATTGCGCGCCAGCAGCATCGCGGCCAGCAGTATCGCTGCCAGGGTTGCGGCACACAGTTTCAAAATACTTTTCAGCACTACGTTCACCTGGGTCGTAACAGGACGGGTTGCAGGAGTATATCCACACTCGCGATTTATCGCATCGGCGATCCCGCCGGGACAGGTCGAAGCCGCCTCTAGATGCGATTGCGCAGCTCGACCGTATTGCCCTCGGGGTCCTGCAGGTAGACGGAATTGCCGAACCCCTGTGCGCCGTATCGCTGCTCGAAAGGCCCCGCTGCAATGCCGTGTGACGCCAGGTAGCGGAGGATGTCCTCTTCCGGCAGCGCTTTAATCTGCAGGCAGAAATGGTCCATGTTGTTTGCGCCGTGCGTGGGCGGTCCACCGCCGATGCGCCCCAGTACGCTGTCTACCGCTACCAGGTCGATGAGCGCGGTGCCGGCGCGCAATTGCACCAGGCCAAAGTCCGGCGGCAACTCGCGTTCAATCGTGCAGCCGAGCACGGTGCAGTAAAAGTGCTGCATGTCCGCCATGTGTGTGGTTCGAAGCACAATGTGGTCCAGCCCGTGAATCTCAATCATCGGTGCGACTCCGGCTATTGCGAATTACAGGTGAAATAATAGCCCCGCTTTGCTCGACTCGCGAGCGCCGCCTCCCCCCGCCTCGACTGCCCATGTACGAGTGATTCGCGTATTGGCATTGCGTTCCTGCGCAGCCATAATGAAATCGATGGCCTTGCGGCCGAAAGCGCTGCAATTTGATCTGCAGGCGAAACTGCAAAGTGTTCGGTTGGTGAATAGCAGGGACCGATAACAATAATACAAGCACGCTGTTTAAAAGGAGTTGTAATGCACAAGTACTGGTGCCGTAGTCTTTGTATTTTGCTTTTGCCAATCACCATAACGGTAAACGCATCGAATGCCCTCCCCGCAGAAGCCTTCAGCCAATTGCCAAGAGCCGAAAATATCGAAATCTCTCCAGACGGAAAGTACATTGCCTATTTTATGCACCTGGACGATTTTACCGTGCTAGCCGTGATGGATCTGGAAAAACGAGAATCCCATGGGCTTGTCAAATCCGATAACGAAAAATTCAAGTTCAACTGGCTGAGGTGGGTGAATCCTGAAAAATTAATTTTCAGCATCTGTTTTCCAGACCGGGGTCTGGGCATCGAAACAGACGAAACACGCTTGATGTCCATTGGGCCGACGGATACGGAGCCCAAAATACTATTCAAGCCAGCCCGAAGTTACGGCATGTCCTACAAACATGTATCGCAATTCCAGGACACTGTCATCAGCATGTTGCCCGGGGACGATGACAATATCCTCATGGGTTTTGATACGGACAATCCAACCTACCCCAGCGTTTACAGCGTCAGTGTAACCACCGGGAAAAAGTCGATAGTTCGGCGTTCCAAATTTCCCATTCGTGACTGGATTGCCGACCGCCAGGGCCGGGCTCGCGCGGGTGTCGGCTATGATGCGGATGATGGCGTTCGCTCCATTTGGGTCCACGACCTGGAAACCGATGCCTGGAATAAATTATGGGAATACAAATACTTCAGCCAACCCGACATCAGTCCATTGGGCTTCAGTATCGACCCCAACGTACTCTACATAAGTGCAGAACATAACGGCCGCCAATCGGTTTTTACTATCGACACTCGTCAGTCCGCGCCCGAGATGAACCTGGTAGCACACGATCCGGACTACGATATCGAAGGTGGTTTGATCTACTCGCCCAGGACGAATGATGCTGTTGGCGTGAGCCATGGAGAAGCCGAAAACTCGGTCATATACTGGAACGAGGAGTACCAGGCTTTTCAGCGAACCATCGACAACGCGCTCCTGCACCAGCAACAGCTTTGTCAGTTTCAGTAGCGATGAGCGCCAATACATTGTCTATGCAAGCAGTAGTACCCGGCCCGGTGTCTATTACTATGGCAACAAGGACAAGAGTACGCTCGCGCCTATTGTCCATCAGTATCCCAAACTCGTGAACGAAGTTCTTCCCGGCGCAAAAAAAGTAAGCTATCGCGCCAGGGATGGGCTCGAAATCGAAGCCTACCTGACGCTGCCAAAGCACGTTGTTGATAAGCCAGTCCCCGCCATCATCTTTCCCCACGGCGGGCCGATGGTCCGGGAGTATGGAGGGTTTGATTACTGGACGCAGTTTTTCGTGCATCGCGGCTATGCCGTTCTACAGCCTAATTTTCGTGGGTCCTCTGGTTACGGTCACGAATTTCAAATGCATGCGGTTGGGCAATACGGCATGGCGATGCAGGATGATCTTGCTGACGCAACGCACTGGCTGATAGAACACGGTATCGCCGACCCGGATCGCATCTGCATAGTGGGTGCGAGTTCAGGGGTTACGCCGCGCAACTCGCCGCTGCAAAGACCCCGGATCTCTACCAGTGTGCGATCAGTTTTGCGGGTGTCTCTGATCTTCTCGCACAGCGGAACAAAGCAAAAAACTACGTCAACAAAGAGGTCGCGTTCGACCAGTACGGTAGAGACAGCAAACAACTTCAGGCCTATTCGCCCATCAATCTGGTGGACAAGATAACGATACCGCTGCTGATAGTGCACGGCGATGCTGATCGGGTAGTTGACGTGGAGCAGAGCCGGGCAATGGTTGAGGCACTCGAGGATCACGACAAAGCGTTCGAGTACATAGAACTGGAGAACGGCACGCACTATCTCGAGAAGCAACAGCACCGCACAGCCTTGTTCAAGGCCATGGACACGTTTCTGGCACAACACCTTGGCGCTGAAAAAGTCCTGAAGTGAATGCCGCTATCGCTCCGCTGCATGCTCGGGCTTGCGATGATGGATAGTTTGTGGCCAGAGGTATGTGTTAGTCTTTGTAAGACAATGTAGTACAGCAGAGGAGCTATACCATGGGCACCCTGACCATCCGTATCGACGAAAAGTTGGAGGCCGACCTGGAACGCGTAGCCCAGGCGCGGCATCAGAGCAAGAGCGAGGTAGCGCGGCAGATGCTGCGGGGCAGTCTGGTGCGGGAGACTCTTCGCCAGATTCATGACACCCTGGGGCCGCAGGCGCGGGCGGTGGGCTGGTTGACGGAGGATGATATTCAGCGGGATGTATCTTGAAGGTTTTTCTCGACACAAATGTCTGGCTGTCCGCTATCGTGTTCCCCGGCCTGTGTGCCGAGCTCCTGGCGGCGTTAATGGAGACTAGCCACGAACTGTTGAGCAGCGGCCTTGTGAGGCGGAAACCCATGAGGTGCTGCGTCGCAAGTTCCCCTACCACGAGGAGGCGCTGGCACTTTTTGATGTGCTTTGGATGGAGGCCACGTGCCTCCCCGATGTGGATGCACCCACGGACGATGCTGACGCGCGACTGGTGTTGGCCGCTACCCAGGGCGGCGCAGATCTGTTCGTGACGGGTGACCAGCGCGTGCTGGCCTGGGGTGCCCAGGGTGAAATGCGCATGTTGTCCCCGCGCGAGGCTTGGGATGTGCTTGTCACGCCTTGATTGCGAATAGGGGGTAACCGGATATTCTGTATTCATCTTTCCGAACGGGCTAGTGTCGAAGACTCTGCATGAGTCTGACGGCCGCGTGGCCAGAAGTAATCCTACATTCAATCCGCGTCGGCATGCTCCGCAGTCCACCGCGTCGGCGCAGTGCCGCACCATTTGCGAAACGCGCGTCGGAAGGTGCTGGCGTCGCTGAACCCCAGCCTGGCGGCGATCTGCTCGACCGGGAGATCACCGCGCGACAATAGGCGCTGTGCCTGTGCTGCGAGGCTGGCATCGCGCAGTTTCCTGAACGAGGTGCCCCTGCGCTCCAGTTGTCGCCGAAATGTTGAAGGTGGTCGCTCCAGCGTGGCGGCGACTTCTTCCAGTGTGGGGATCGGCCTGCCCTGCATCACGGCGGCGCTGAGCAGCGCGTCCACCTGCTGGGCGAGTCCGTGCGCGGGGTTGCTGAATACCGCACAGGGAAACAGCTCGAAAAACTCCGCGAATTCCGCGCGCGTGCGCACCACCGGTCGCGTGAGGTGGGCTGCCGGAAACTCCAGAGTGTACTGCTCGCCGCCCGCCAGCACCGGCGCGCGAAACAGCTTGAGAAACGGCATCAGGTCCTCGCGCTGCAGTGGCCCGATGCGCACCAGGCCGACAGGGAACTCGACCCCGCCCAGCCACTGCAACAGTTGCAGGAACGAGAACAGCCCAGTGATATCCACCAGGCTGACCGCGCTGCTGCGCACGCTGCGCAGTGAGTCGAGCTGGAACACCGCAACGTCACCGCGCGTGGTAAGCCTGACCTGGCCGGCGCGGGGGTGCAACATCGCACAATAGTCGGTGAGCAAACCGATTGCCTCGCGCAGGTCCACCGCGCTGAGCACGCAGCGGCACATCAACTCAACCTCCCTGCGCGACATCGGCGCATGCGCCTCGGCGCTCGCCACCGACAGCTCCAGGCCCTGCACCGCCGCCAGATACCAGCGGGCGAAATCGGTAATGGAGGAGGGCGGCGGCCCCGGTGCCGCGATGCCGGCGAGTGTCAGTTCCTGTTGTAGCAGCGCTACCAGAGGCTGTAGCGCCAGCAGCAGGTCGCGTCGGGAATGGGCGGTTTCGGGCATGGTGGACTCCATGAATATGGTTCAGTAATGGCACTGAGGCGTTTCAGTTTCTATGGCCCGGCGGGACCGTGCGAGGCAGGACGCCGAGCCCGAGCCCCCATGGAGAGCCTGCCCCTGCTTATGGGCATGGGTTCACGGCGTGTCCCGGCGGGCCATAGAAACTGAAGCGCCGGAGCTTGGCCTTTAATCAGTACCATTGTTTCTAATGTAGCAGTATGGCTACGAATAGTGAGCATAATAGTCCTTATGCGTGCTCCGCCAGCGCGTTACTGTAGCTTTCCTCGAATTGGCAGGTGGAGATAGCAGAAATGACGGAACGTCCTTTACGGGTAGTGGTGATAGGCGCAGGTATGGCGGGCATTCTGGCGGGCATCAAATTGCGCGAGGCTGGCATCGAGGATTTCGTCATCTACGAGAAGGCCGACCGCGTCGGCGGCACCTGGCGCGAAAACACCTACCCCGGCCTCACCTGCGATACGCCATCCCACCACTACACCTACACCTTCGAGCGCAACCCCGACTGGAGCAGCTACCTGCCGCCGGGACCGGAAATACAGGCGTATTTTGAAGGCACCTGCCACAAGTACGGGATCGACACGTTCATTCGCTTCAACGCGGAAATCGGCAGCGCCGAGTTCCGGGACGGCCGCTGGCAGCTACAGCTGAAAGACGGCCAGCGCGACAGTGCGGATGTGGTCATCGCCGCCACCGGCGTGCTGCACCACCCGAGTACTCCTGCTATCGAAGGCATCGAGAACTTCAAAGGCACGCTGTTCCACAGTTCGCGCTGGGACCACAGCGTGCCACTTGCCGGCAAGCGCATTGGCGTCATCGGCACTGGCTCAACAGGCGTGCAGATTGTTTCCGCGCTGGCGGGCACGGCCGCGTTGATCGAACACTACGTGCGCACGCCGCAGTGGATCATGCCGGTGGACAATACGCCGTACAGCGCCGAGCAGCGCAGGGCATTCCGCGAAGACCCGGCGGCGCTGGCGCTTGCGATGAACACCGAGGAGTACCTCGCGAACGTCAACAGCTACACGCAGGTGATCACGCGCGAGAATCTGGAGGCAGCTGAATTCTGGAAGGCCACCTGCCTGCAGAACCTGGAAGCAAGCGTGACGGATCCCGAGCTGCGCGAGCGCCTGCGCCCGGACCACGAGCCGCTGTGCAAGCGGCTGATTTTTTCGCCCGATTACTACCGCGCCATCCAGCATCCGCAGGCGGCGCTGGTCACGGCAGGGATAGAGCGCATCGAAGCCGACGGCATCCGCACTGCCGATGGAGAGCTGCACAAGCTGGACATCATCGTGCTGGCCACGGGATTCAAGTCCGACCAGTTCATGCGCCCGATGCAGATCACCGGCACCAACGGCGTCACGCTGGAGGGCCTCTGGGCAGAGCGGCCCAAGGCGTATCTTGCGGTCAGCATGCCGGACTTCCCCAACTTCTTCATGCTGAATGGTCCCAATGGTCCGGTGGGCAATTTCCCGCTGATCGATATCGCCGAACACCAGTGGCATTACATTGCACAGTTGCTGGACAAACTGCGTTCCGGTGAGTGCACCGAAATTTGCGCCACGGCGGAGGCGCTGGCAAGTTTCGAAGAGCGGCGCATCGCCGCCGCGAAGACCACAGTGTGGTTTGTCGGCGGCTGCAAAAGCTGGTACCTCGATGCCCACGGCATCCCCTCCAGCTGGCCATGGGACTACGACCGTTTCGTGGCCGAGATGCGACAGCCGCAATGGCGTGATTTTGCAGGGGTTGGTGCGGCACATGCCGAGGTCGTCGGTTAACGCGACGACAGCCTGTAGTTCGCTATAGCTGTACGTCGGGGCGCGGGTTGACGGATTAGCGTCGTGCTGCGCCCCCGGGTGCCGGGCGCACGCCGCTCGGCAGCGGTTGCACGCGCGGGCGATCCGCTATCGGTCGCTCCGGCCCTGGCCCCCGGTCGCGCAATCCGTTGTCCCTGTCTTCCAGATCGTCCTCGTCGTTGCCGATCCAGTACTGTGTATCGTCTCCTGCTGCATCTTCTTCCTCGCTGCGCGAAGGCGTGGTGGTAAGTTTGGTGGCGGGTGGCGCCGGGTCAACCTGTTTGTCCGGTGCCGCCAACGCCGGGATATGTTGCACCGGGTCGGCGGTATTGGTGGGTGTGACGGTGATGACCTCGGCGCCGTCGGAAGGCTTGTCACTGAACACGACATTGCCGTCGGCATCCTTGCTCTGGTACACCTGGGGGCTACCGGCTCCGCAGAGTATCGGGGCGACGAACAATATGCAGAAAATTCCGTGGAGCCGCATGGTGGAAACCTCATCCTGGATGACCCAATACTAGTCCCGGCGCCAAAGCCGGTACAGCGAACCTTGGCGAAATGCGCACATAAATACCCGGTCTCGCGAATGCCGGATCAAGAGCGCCTTTTTCGTCGCGCGGGCGTAAACTGCGTTCCTGGGCTTTAATCGAATTACATGCATTGCACGCGAGGCGCCTGTGAAAACCATAAAAATGCTGAAGCACCTGTTACCGGTCTTGACCGTGTTCATCCTGTCATCGTGCGCGACTGCGCCACCAACAGAGACCCATGATGGCCTGGTACTGGTACCCAATACGCGTTTCGCGCAGGTCTTCATGCGCCCTGGTGCCGACCTGTCGTCGTTTACGGCGTTTGGCCTCACCCCCTGCGAGGTGGCATTCAGGAAGAACTGGCAGCGCGACCAGAACCAGTCGACGATCAACCTGAGCAGCAGGGTGACGCAGGAGGACGTTACCCGCATCAAGGACAGGCTGGGCGCGGAATGCGACAGCACATTTCGCGCGGCGCTGGAGCAGGCACCCCCCTACACACTGGTGGAGCAATTCAGTAACGGCGAGCACGTGCTGGTGCTGCGCCCCGCCATCATCAACCTCGATATTGCCGCACCGGATGTGATGGCGGCCGGCCGGCAGCGCTCCTATACCACGGAAGCGGGACAGATGACGCTGGTGCTGGAGGGCGTGGACGGCACCACCGGTGAAGTACTGGTGCGCGTGGTCGATCGTCGACGCGCCATGGACACCGGCCGTTTGCAGTGGACCAATTCAGTGACCAACCAGGCCGAAGCGCGGCGCATGCTCAACCGCTGGGCGAGTCAATTCCGCGAGGGCCTCGACGAAGCCACGCGGAAGGGCGCGCAGCCGTAATCGCGCCCGCGTCTTAGCGGGCGCTATCCGTCGGGCAGCAGAAGTCGCCCGATATGCATCGGACTCAATCAGTCGCGCGCGGATGCCGCGATGCGGTTCAGCGCCGGGTCGTTGGGCGGGTTGTACACGCAGCGCGTGCCCGCCGGGTGGTAGATGTACGCGACGCAGGCGTTGCAGTTGTCGCAACCGGATTGCGTGCGCTCGCCGCTGTGGAACTTGTTGACCAGTGCGGGATCGTGGATCAGCACGCGCGCCAGCACCACGCACTCAAACCCCTCGCTCATCGCCTGCTCGGCATTGGCCAGTGACTTGATGCCACCGAGATAGGCCAGCGGTACGTCGACCGCCGCGCGAATCTTGCGTGAGTACTCCAGGAAATACATTTCCTTGAACGTAATGTCGGGTTCGCTCGCCGCCGCGCCTTTCATCATCAGCGCCGTAAGCCAATCGCCCTGTTGCTTGAGCACTTTGACGATTTCCTCGCGGTTCATCCGGCTGCCGAACATGAACCACGTGGACTCCACGTTGCGCCCGCCACTCAGCACCAGCATGTGCGCGCCCGCCGCCTGCAATGCCAGCGCCGTGACAATGCCATCCTCCACCTTGGCACCGCGGCGCGTGCCGTCGGCCACGTTGATCTTGGCCAGCACGGCTGTGGTATCGCCCACCGCCTGTTTCACCGCGGCCAGCATGCGGGCAGGAAAGCGCACGCGATTTTCCGCGCTGCCGCCGTACTTGTCCTCGCGGCGGTTGCTGAGCGGCGAGATGAACTGGTTCAGCAGGTAGCCGTGCCCCATGTGCAACTCCACGGCGTCAAATCCGGCGTCGCGCGCGAGGCGGGCGGCCGCGACGAACTCGGCGACAACCCGTTCCATGTCCGCCTCGTTCATCGCGCGCTGCAGGAAATTGCCCTTCAGCGCACCGGCGGCATTAAAGCCACCGCTGGAACTGATGGTGCGACCATTCACCTTCATGCCGGTGACGAACGAGCCGCCGTGGGTGATCTGCGCCGAGATCGCCGCGCCCTCGGCGTGCACCGCAGCGGTCAGCGCGCGCAGGTCAGGCAGGATATCGGGTCGCATCCATATCTGGTTGGGCAGGGTGCGTGCTTCCGGCGCCACCGCCATGTAGGCGACGGTGGTCATGCCGACGCCGCCGCGCGCGAGATCCGTGTGATGTTTCACCAGCGCCCTGGTGGGCGTGCCGTCCATACACATCGCCTCGTTCGCACCGGACTTGATAAAGCGGTTGCGCAGCGTGAGTGGGCCAATGGTGATCGGGTCGAAGGGGGAGACGATAGTCTGCATGTGATTCCCTATAGTGTGATGAGTGGCGTCGTGCGTTGGGCATCCTATCAAACTTTGCAGTGGGATTGAGCGCTTCGCATCTCGCAAACCTAAACTCTCAATTCTGCGCAACTGCGATTGCAGGGGGATTGGCATCGCTGAAAATGCTGCGGACTGTTGACGTTCAGGAGGAACAGCAGGCTAAAGTTACAAGTACTCGCCTGAATCGTGAAAATGTAACGGTGTAGTCCAGGACAAAGCGCCGACGGCGCCTAGCCATCAATGAAAAAGCTGGTTGTTGGCGTCGGCCGAATTGCCGTCAATCCAAAAGTAAACTCAACATGAACAGCAGGGCTGCACCAAACGCACTTGCGAGAGTGACTGGCTTGGTGCGCATGCTTGCATCCCACCAGCCATCGTCTGGCTTTTGCTGCTCGGCAGGATCAGTCTCCGCAAGTTCTATCTGCCCCGAGTTTATCCGACTGGATATCTGCGCTGACGAGGTCAATGCAATCCGTGAAAACGAGCCAACGATGAGAAAAAGAAAGTATTGCGCAGGCACTATGAACAACAACCAGGCGAAAACCGCCAGGGTAAGTGCAAGCGTCAGAAAGAAGAGGGGCAGGATTTCGAGTCCTATCGGCTTCAGGCGATTGCTTGATCTCAGGTGTGTGCCGACCGCAAAAAGCGGCAGACCGGCCACCTGAAGGCAGGCGCCGAAGTACGTGAGAGGATTTGCGGAGACCAGCGCAGGGTTCTTATCAAGACCACCCCAGGCCGCTCCAAACGCTGCAGTAGCAAGTGCGATGAACGGCCCGGCATTCGCATACCACTGGAGGTAGGTGCGATCAAAGTACGTGTGAAAGAGCCAGGCATTCGCGGTGCAAGCGAGTAGAAGTCCCAGGAAGGTAACCGCAATTATCAACCGTGCTCGAAAGCTCGACTCATTGGATACCTCGCGCACTGTCGTCCTCCATGAGTGGAATATCCGGCGGGGGGGATAGAGTAGCGCAAAAACGGGATGAGAGGCCTTTTCGGCAAAGCTGATTGGCGGAAGTTTCACAGATCAACCACGCCCCGGAATGAAATATGTTTCCGCCACGCGGACCATCGGCCCTATACTTCGGTGCACCAGAGTTGCCAATGGCAAGAGTAAATTACGGTGAGAATGGTCTATACCAACGGCAATCGTTTCATCGTCAGCAATGCCAGGAATATCCTGGAATCCTATGGTTTTAAACTATTTGTGAAGAACGAGTATGCTTCCAGTGCGATTGGCGAGGTGTCTCCATTCGACTCATGGGTGGAACTGTGGGTCGTCAACGACAGGGATTACGACAGGGCCTGCAGCGTGTTGGAGAACGCGCTCAGTAAAAAAGGCGCATCGCCCTGGGTATGTAAAACGTGCAACGAGGAGAATGACGAGTCGTTTGATTTCTGCTGGAGTTGTGGTGCTGGACCTGCATAGCGCGAACTCCGCAATTGCCGCATCATCCAGATCAACCGCATTCTTCCGCCGTACTTGTCCTCGCGGCGGTTGCGCATCCTATCAAACTTTGCCGATTGATTGAGCGTCTCGCAGCCCTCGAGCGTCAAATCCCAGGCAGCAGGGATGCCACTGGGAAACCCGCTTGCCCTAACCCTTGCATACCTCGTTTCGGGAATGAAATCTGCTTCCGACTCACCGTTTAGCCGCCCTATACTAGGCGCGCTCGCGGCCAATTCCAGGCTCGATGAATTTGCACTGCGGCAATTCGGTGGTATCGGCGCAAGAGGAGGAGGCGAGATGGACATTCAGCACAGTCAGCACAGGCAGCACAGGGTTGTGTTTGCCGCAGCGTGCATTGCCGGGATCAGCTATTTGCTGGTCGCGCGGCACGATGGCGGCATGGCGTATACGCTGTGGAAAGGTGCGGGCGTCGCGCTACTCGCGCTCTGGTGCGGATTGCAGGCGCGGGACGTCGCGGGTTGGATGATAACGGCCGTTATCGCATTTGGCGCGTTGGGCGATGTGTTGCTCGAAACACACGGGCTGACGATCGGCGCACTGGCCTTCGCGCTTGGCCATCTGGTCGCAGCCACGCTCTACTGGCGCAATCGCCGGATGCAGGCGCCAGCGACCCAGAAAGCGCTGGCACTGGCGCTACTGGTTCTGGCGCCGCTTGTCTCGTGGTTACTGACCGAACGCGCCGACGTTACATTCTACGCCGCCATACTCGGCATCATGGCCGCAACCGCCTGGCTCAGCCGCTTTCCACGCTACAGCACCGGGATCGGCGCGGTGATGTTTGTCGTATCCGATTGGCTGATCTTCGCTCGCCTTGGCCCGCTCGAGAGCGCGGCATGGGTCAGCTATGCCATCTGGCTGCTGTACTTCGTCGGCCAGGCGTTGATCGCGTGGGGCGTGGTCACCACGCTTGCGAGCGACAAGACTGGCTGAATACGACCGCCCGGCGGTAGCTTCAGGCGGCTGGGCGCAACGCCCCGCCGCACTTACTTCGCAGGCGGCGGCTGCGGTGCCCCTGCACCCGTCGCTGCGCCCATCGCACGCGCCTGCAACATCTGCTGCATCTGTTGCATGATGGTGTCGATGGTAAAGCTGGCCGTGGCCTGCCGCGGCGGGAATTCGCGGAATGTCGTCAGCCACTTGCCCACCTCTTGCTGCACGGGCACGAATAGCCACAGCTGGTCCGCGAAAAATCGCGCGTACTGTCCGGAGTCGATAGACGTTTCGTACGGATCGGAGCGCAGGTGAATGGCGCGCGGAAAGTTGAGCGGTTCACGCGGGCCGCCCCAACCCTGGTTCATGAACGCAAAGTGGATCTTCCAGTCGTTCCAGCGCATCGCGTTGAAATTGGCGTTGTCGTCGAAGTAGTAGATGTTCTCGCGCTTGCCCGGCCCTTTGCCAGCGAGTAACTCGCTCTGGTCGAAGCCGTCGATGTAAACCTTGAAGGTCTTGTCGCCCGCGGGGTGTCCCTTTTTCAACTTGGCATTGATGTCCGGTTCGCCGGCCGCGGTCAACAGCGTGGGCAGCCAGTCCTGGTGGGAGACTATGTCGTTGATCACGCTGCCAGGCGCAACCACGCCCGGCCAGCGAATCAGCGCGGGCACGCGGAAGCCGCCCTCCCAGGTTGAACCTTTCTCGCCGCGGAACGGCTCGGAGCCGCCATCAGGGTAAGTGCCGGTTTGAGAGCCATTGTCGGTGCTGTAGATGACGATGGTGTTGTCCGCGATGTCGAGTTTCTCCAGTTCATCGAGCAACAGCCCTACATGGTAGTCGTGTTCCATCATGCCGTCGGCGTACAGGCCATAGCCTGATTTTCCACGCCACTGCGGGGCCAGTCGCGTCCACACATGCATGCGCGTGGAGTTGAACCACACAAAGAACGGCTTGCCGTCGGCGTGCGCCTTGTCGATGAACTTCAGCGCCGCGTCGGTGAATTCCTGGTCTGCTGTTTCCATGCGCTTGCGCGTGAGCGGGCCGGTGTCCTCGATCTTGCCATCGGCGAAGGAGTGAATTACGCCGCGCGGACCAAAGCGTTTGCGAAATTCCGGATCCTTGGGATAGAACTCGGTCTCCGGTTCTTCTTCAGCATTCAGGTGGTAGAGGTTGCCGAAAAACTCATCGAAGCCGTGGTTGGTCGGCAGGAACTTGTCCTTGTCGCCCAGGTGATTCTTGCCGAATTGCCCGGTGGCGTAGCCCAGTGGCTTGAGCAGTTCCGCGATGGTCGGGTCCTCCGCCTGCAGGCCAATTTCCGCACCCGGCATGCCCACTTTCAACAACCCCGTGCGCAACGGGTGTTGCCCCGTAATAAACGCGGAGCGGCCGGCGGTGCAACTCTGTTCGCCATAATAGTCGGTGAACAGGGCGCCTTCGTTGGCGATGCGATCAATATTCGGCGTGCTCCCGCCCAGCATGCCGCGATGGTAGGCGCTGATGTTCGACCAGCCAATATCGTCGCCCCAAATCACCAGGATATTCGGTTTGTCGGTTTTTGCATGGCTGTTTGCCGTGAGCAGGCACAACAGAATGTACAGCGTGATTTTCAGTGGGAATCGCTCGATCATAGTGGCGTTCTCTTATGGTTGCAGGGGCGTCGCTTCGCGAGTATAGGCCAGTGCACGCGCCACAGCGATGACCTCAGCGGCCAGCATAACAGGGCGCATATTCACAACATTCGCGCACTCACCGTTAGGAGGAGATATCGGGCGGTCGCCCGGCGCTATCAGTGCAAGCCATCATCACCGCGATCTGGCACCTCGTCGTGCCGGCGCACGGACCCGGCGGGTCGGACCAGCCAGCGCGAAATCCTGACGGGGTCCATGCCGACATGCATGTTCCGTGCGCTCAGGTGCAGTGCGCTGTCCTCCAGCGTGCGGCGGCTGCGCAGACGCAGGTAGTCGTCCCAGGTGGGGCAGCTGAAGCGCTCCGACCAGATTTCAGGATCGGCAATATCGCGCGACAGCGACCAGTCATAGGTGCCCAGGCGGGCACGCGACACGCGGACTTCGAGCATGAGGTTATAGAAATCACGCGCGCGGTCCGGATCGATGCGGTACTGCAGTTCGATCGTGATGGGACCGCTGCGGCCCGTGATGCCCAGTTTGACGTCCGGATCATCCAGCACCCGGTCGTCGAGTTCGGTGGCGGCGCTGCGATCGGCTATCGGCAACACGTAGCCCAGCAGGAGGGATGCTGCCAGCGCAGCGGCCGCCACCTCAAACGCCACCGTCAGCCCGTAATCGTGTGCCACCATCCCCCATACCCAGGACCCCGAAGCGACACCCAGTGAGGTCGCTGCGGTAGTGGTCGCGATGGCGCGCCCCATGACCCAGCGCGGCACGAACAGCTGCACGGTGATACTGACGGTCGTGGTGGTGAGCATCCACGCCATGCCGGCGGCCATCAGCACCACCATATTCAGATACAGGTTGCGGCTGGCCGCGAGCAGCACGAGGCTGGTGGCCAGCACCAGGCAACACAGGCGCACGGTTTTCTCGTTGCCAATGGCCTGGCGCACCGGTTGCAGCACGAAAATGCCACAGACCGCGCCGATGCCAAAGCTGCCCAGCAGCAGGCCGAATGTTTTGGCGTCACCGCCCAGCAAGTCGCGGGCGATCAACGGCATCAACGCCTGCAGCGCCGCGCCAAGGAAGCAAATAATGAACACGCGCAGCAGCGCCCGGCGCACCGGTTGCATATTGGCGATATAGCGCAAGCCGGAACTGATCGAACGGCCGAGGCCCTCCGGCGGCAGGCGCGAGACTTCGGCCACCCGCTGCCAGCGCCTGAGGGATTCGAGGATGGGCAGATAGCTCAGCGCATTGAGGCAGAAGGCCACCGTCGCGCCAAAAGCCGCGACTATCACGCCGCCAATCGCAGGACCGATACTGCGCGCCAGGTTGTAACTGATATTGTTCAGTCCCACCGCCTGCGCCAACAAGGCCTTGGGCACCTGCTCGCCCACGGAGGCACCTCTGGCGGGCGCCGACAGCGCGCCACCGCAACCTACCAGGAAACACAGCGCCAGCAAAATCCAGGGCGTGAGCATGCCCAGCCAGGAAATGACGGTCATCGCCGCAGCCGCCAGCAGCGCGAACGCCAGGAACAGCATCTGCACCTTGCGCCGGTCGTAGATATCGGCGATCGCACCGGCCGGCAGCGCGAGCAATGCCATTGGCAGGAAGGAAGCGGTTTGCACCAGCGCCACATCGTTCGCCGTTGAGATCTGTGCCATCACCCAGGCGGCCGCCACGCTCTGTATCAGGCTGCCAGTGTTGGACACGGTGCCGCTGATCCAGATGCCGCGAAACGTGGCGTGGGCCAGCGGCGCGAATACGCCAGGCGAAATTTCCGTTGTGCTGCCGGGCGATGGCGACATCACATATCCGGCCTACCTGAACGCGTAGCGCACCGGCATCGACTTGAGCCCGCCGACGAAAATTGCCTGCACCCACTCAGGTTCCGCCGCCATTTCGATGTGTTTGAGGCGCGGCAGCAATTCGCGGAAAAACAGCTCTACTTCCAGTACTGCCAGATGTTGGCCGAGGCACATATGCCCGCCGTAACCGAACGCGAGCTGGTTGCGGTTGTCGCGCTCGATGTCGAAGGTGTCGGGGTTGTCGATGGCGTCGCTGTCGCGATTGGCCGAGGGGTACCACATGCACAGGCTGTCACCGGCCTTCAGGGATTTGCCGCGCAGCACGATGTCGTCAGTGGTGGTGCGCATCATGTGCCGGACGGGCGACACCCAGCGTATCATCTCCCGCGCCGCAGAGGTTGCAAGCTCAGGCCGCCCGCGCAGTTTTTCCAGTTGCTCCGGATGTTCCAGCAGCGCTTTCATGCCGCCGCTGATGGTCGCGGAAGTCGTGTCGTGCCCGGCGGTGGCGGTGATGATGAAGTAGCTGATCTGGTCGAGCTGCTCCATCGGCTGGCCATCGACCAGCGCGTTGGCCAGTACCGAGGCGAGATCATCGGTCGGATGCTTCTTGCGATCCTCGACCACGGCGGTGAAGTAGGCGAAGAAATCCATCAGCACCGCCAGTCCATCATCGGCATTGCCGCCCCGGGATTGCGAGGGGTCCTGGCCGCCAAACAATTCCTGCGTCAGCTTCAGCATCATCGCCTCTTCTTCGGGAACGACGCCGATGATGGACATGATGATGCGCAGCGGGTACAGCAGCGCGATGTCTTTAACGAAGTCGCATTCGCCGTTCATCGCCTCCATCTTGTCGACGTACTGCCGTGCGATGGTTTTCATATTGCCCTGTAATTTTTTGATGGGGCCGGGCTTGAACCATTCGCGCGTGACATTGCGCAATTTCCTGTGCTTGGGGTCATCCATGTGGATGAGTGTTTCCAGGCCGTTGCGCGTGCCAAACTGCGCGAGCAGCGCGCGTTCGAACTCCCGCTGGATCAACACGGTGCGCGGATTGTTGAGGAAAGCGGCATTGTTCTGGCTGATGGCCTTGATGTCCTCGTGTTTGGTGATCGCCCAGAACGGTTCAAAGTCCGGATGCTCAACCAGACACACGGGATCGTGTTCGCGCAACCGCCTAAACAGCGCGTGCATCGTGGTTTCGTCGCCCATGACGGCGGGGTCAAGTACATTCCAGGAGTAGTGCATGCGAAAGCCCGTGTATTGTGAAGGCCCAAAGTCTATCCATTGGTGCCAAATTTAGCTACCGATGCACCCCTTTTCCCGCGCACGATGCCGACGCGAGCATGCGCGCCGAAATCGCGGCGTTCATCGACCGGTGCGAACACTGAAAAAGGACAAGCGGCTGTGGCGCCAATGGTACTTCGTTAATCTACGTGCTTCGCTTCCGCTTGATTACGCGTCATTGCGATTAATTTCCAGATTCCGGAGCAGGATGGCGAGTCACGATTATTGCGAAGGGGTAGCTGGCAGCGCAACCACAATGTTGCGCAAGCGAGCTGTCGTGCGAGGACTGTATTCTGGATGTGGTTTAGCAGGGCCCTGGTATGCTCAGGAGTACGCCTGAACAACCAGAGCCACTTCGACACTGCTTGATCGCGAGTTAACCGCGAGAATCAGGCCTGCGACTTGCGACGGCGGAATACACTGACCCCGGCCAGCGCCGCTGCAACCAACAGCGTATACGATGCCGGCTCCGGCACATCTCTCGCGGACTCTATGCGAAACACCCCTGCCCCAGCTTGTCCCAACAACTGGGTGCCAGTGAAGGAGTAATCGCCGGCGCCGAGGTTGAAGATACCGCGACTGTAACGGGCATCGGCGAGTGAGCAGGCGATGTCGCCGCCGCATGCGCCTCCACTGACCGGTGCCGAAGTCGTGCCAATGGACACCAGATTGTTAAACATCTCGAACTGGTCGATCGACAGGAACAGGTCGAGGACGGTCAGCGTTGCCGGTCCGGCCAACGAGATGGTCCACGGCGCAGTGCCCGCATCCGTAGACACGGGAACGCTTGGTACACAGCCAAGGCAATCGCCCAACGCACCGCCGGGTCCGCCAAAGCCAAATTCGTACCACGTATTTATGTTGATGGGGCCTGCAACGGCGCTCTGCATTGACGTTCCCAGAGCGGCGCCAGCCACTGCCAGCGCGAGAAATATTGAACGGACGGAAAGTTTGGGGTTCATCTGCGTATCTCCCAAGTTGATGATTGAAAGCTTCGCTGTTGTAGCACTGGCAATTGCTGCCAGGCCGCACCAAAATGAAGCAATTTGCATGCCGTCTTTCGTATATCATTGGTTTCGCTTTACATTTTTAGACCGGCCACATCACTTAATACGGTCCGCACCGCAAAGTGTAAAATATCCTGACACTGGAAGTTTGTCGGCTATGCGTATCACCGCCACGTACGCCAGCTCTTTTCCCACCACTGTCAGGCTTACGGGCCCGGTAGCCAGGTTAGCCCGATTTCAGAGGCCATGCCGGCGGTAGCGCGCATAACAATGCTAGTATCCACAGCACTGAGTTTCCGGAGGAGCCAAAGCGATGACCGATACAAACGACAAGCCAAAATTCCAGATCTTTCGCGTCAAGGATGCAAAATCCCTCGAAGAAGAAGGCAATATGTCACTGCAGGAGTTTACGCCCGAGCAAATGACGGGCATCGCGACGCTCTATGATCCTGAGCTGGCGCGCGGCGACGAAGTGAAAGTGCTGTTCAATATTCCAGGCTTTAACCTCACGCATGTCTGGTTTAAAAAGAATTATCCGCTGCCGCGCCACAGTCACGACTGTGACTGCCTGTACTACATCATCGCGGGGTCGTTGCGCGTGGGCACGGAAGAATTGGGGCCGCGCGACGGCTTCTTCATCAGCGCGAACGTCCCCTATACCTACACGCCCGGCCCGGAAGGTGTTGAGTTGCTGGAGTTTCGGCATGCCACGGCATTTGATTTCAAATTGTTGGTGCAGGGCGCGGCGTTCTGGGCGCGCGCTGCCGACACCGCGCGTGCCAACAGCGCGGAGTGGCGCACTGCCACCATGCCGCCACTTAACGTCTGATCTCAAGTGATCCGACCCGGGTGCCGAGCCAGGGCAGCCGTCAATTTACCGGAGTTTGCAATGCAGCGAGTATGGGTAGAATGAGTACAGTACGCATTGGCGTGCTGGGCGCCGCGCGAATAGCACCGCCCGCGCTGATCCAGCCGGCCCGCGTGCTGGACGGCGTGCAGGTCGTCGCCATCGCCGCGCGCGACCGCAACCGCGCAGCGAGCTTCGCGGCCAAGCATGGCATCCCCACCGTGCACGACAGCTACGACGCGCTGCTCGCTGACCCCACTATCGACGCCATCTACAATCCGCTGCCCAACGGCCTGCACGGTCGCTGGACCATCGCCGCGCTGCACGCCGGCAAACATGTGCTGTGCGAAAAGCCGTTCACCGCGAATGCGGACGAGGCGGAGGCGGTCGCTCAAGTTGCGCGCGGCACAGGGCTCGTGGTGATGGAAGCATTCCACTACCGCTACCACGGCCTCACCGCGCGCATGCTGCAGATACTGGCGAGTGGTGAACTGGGTGTCGTGCGCCACATCGACACCTGGCTGTGCTTCCCGTTGCCGGTGGCCGATATCCGCTGGGAACTGAGCCTCGCGGGCGGCGCATTGATGGACGCCGGTTGCTACGCCGTCCACTTGCTGCGCACGCTGGCAGGCGCGGAGCCGACCGTTCGTTCAGCGCGGGCGAAACTCAAATCGCCGCAAGTTGATCGCTACCTGAAGGCCGAGCTGGACTTTGCCGACGGGCGCACCGCCACCATCACCGCCTCCATGCTCTCGGCCCGGCTGCTGGGGATGGGCGCGCGAGTAACGGGCAGTGCCGGGACGATGCAGGTATTCAATCCCATACTGCCGCAGGTCTACCACAGTCTTCGCATCAACACCGCTGCGGGAAAACGCACTGAACGCGTGGCTCGCAAGCCCTCGAGTTACCTCGCGCAACTGATCGCGTTTCGCGATGCGGTGCTGCACGGCACGCCCTTCCCCACGCATATCGATGACGCCGTGGCCAATATGCGCGTGATCGATGCGTGCTACCGTGCGGCCGGTCTTGCGCCCCGTCCGGTTTCCGCCTGATTTCAGGACATTCTTCACACTTTGCCCATCGATTCTGGTGATTGTGCGCATAAGCGTTGACCAGCGCTGCGCTCTTGCGGTACCCATTGCATAAAGACGCGCGAGTGGAGGGGCGATGGATTCCGGGAGCGGTGTTTTGAGAACGGGCGAGGTGTCACTTTCAGAATATTTTCGCGAGCAACTCGCGATTCATGCGCAGGAGCTGGAGCCCCAGCCGCGTGAAGATACCTGTTGGTACCTGGGGAACCTGCTGGTGCGTTTCTCGCGCAGCGAAAATTTCTTCGCCTATGAGGACGGCCGTTCCACGCTGCGCCCGCTGGCCATGCTCTACAGCGATGCGCTGGACGCACGCAATGAATACGAGCGCTGCCTGCTTTTGCAGCAACTGGGGGACTTGTCGCTGTTCCTCGGCGCGCTGTACCCGAAGCATTACGTCCGTCGCGGCCTGCGGCAGGACTACCTCGTCGGCATGGGTTGTGGCGCCTATGACTACCTGGCCGACAATGCTCGCCGCGGGCGCCATGTGTTCTCGGAACTGGCCGGCGCGTTCAGCGTGATGCTGCAACTGGTGGCGAATGCCTGCAGTGCCGAACGGGAATCGGCTAAGGCTGACAAACTCGCCCTCGATGAGCGCCTGCTGAGGGCGCGCGATATCCGGTCTAATCCTCTGCTGGCGTTGGCGAACAACGTGCCCACGGCAGACGACCGTATACATTGAGAAGTTCCTCTGCAGTCAAGAGATTTACGCTAACTTGCTGATCTGGATCACCCGCTGGCTGGTGAGTGCGGCTATCATTAGCCGAAATCACACTCAGGGGGAAAACGATGCCAAAAGTGACCTATATCGAAGCCAGCGGGGCCAGCCATGTCATCGACGTGGACGTCGATGAAAACGTCATGCACGGCGCGCTTTACAACAACTTGCCTGGCATCCTCGGCGAATGTGGCGGTGCCCGTTCCTGTGCGACCTGCCGTTGCACCGTCGATGCCGCCTGGGCGGCGAAGGTTGGCACTCCCACCACGCATGAGGAAAGAGAATCGCTTGAGGGCGCCGAGGGCGAGCTCAAGCCAAACATGCGCCTGTCCTGCCAGATCGACATGACGGACGACCTCGACGGTCTGGTTGTGCACCTGCCTGAATCACAGTTCTAGGCCCAGCCCGCAAGCAAGCAGCAATCAAGCCTCACTCAATCGCCATAAGGAGGACTCCATGCCCATCGACGCAGCCAACCCGGTACCACCAAGCTATCCCCGTCGTGCCGGCCCGGACCAGATCCCGCCGCATGTGCCTAAGGAATTGATCCGCACCAGCGGCATCCCGACGGGCGAGGCGTTTCTCGCCGGACCGCACGATTTCATGGCCAGGATGCACCAGGACTTCCCGCCGATCTTCTACGACGTCGGCGACTACGGCAACGCGTGGCAGTTCATCAAACACGAGGATGCGCTGTTCGCGCTGCGCCACTGGGAGCATTTTTCCAATGAAGGCGCCACGCCGTTCCCGCGCGACCCGAACGATTATTTCTATTTCATTCCGATCGAGATCGACCCGCCGCAGCACCGCAAGTACCGCAACATCGTCGATCCGTTGTTCAGCCCGAAAGGCGTGCTCAAACTGGAAGGCCTGATCCGCCAGCGCGCCCGCGACCTGCTCGACGATGTCGCGGACAAGGGCGAATGCGAATTCACCGAGGCCTTCGGCCGGCCGCTGCCGGTGTCCGTGTTCCTCGACATCATGGGACTGCCGCAGGATATGCGCGACACATTCGTGGAATGGGCGATCGACCTCCTGCATGGCAAGGACCGCGAGAGCATGGGCAGGGCGATGCAGAATATCGTCGCGTACATCAAGCAGGCGATCGCCGAGAAAAAGGCGCATCCCGATGAAGGCGTGGTGAGTCGCATCACGCACGCCGCGCCGGATGGCATGCCGCTGAGCGACAAGGAGATTTTCGGGTTCGTTATTTTCCTGTTCATTGGCGGGCTCGATACGGTGTTCGCGACGCTGAACAACATCTGGCTGTGGCTCGCCCGTAACCCGGATCGGGTCCAGGAGATTATTGCGCGGCCCAATGACCTCGATGCCATCGTCGAGGAACTGCTGCGCCGGTGGTCCGTGACGTTCTCCGGCCGCGTGGTCGCGCAGGACATCGAAATGCGCGGCGTGCAAATGAAAAAGGGCGACCGCATCACCTGCGTGCTGCCCGCGTGCAATTTCGACCCCGACGTATTTCCCAATCCGCTGGAGGTGGACTTCGATCGTCCACGCCGCACGATCCTGGCATTCACCGTCGGTGTACACAGTTGCATGGGATCGCATCTCGCGCGGCTGGAACTCAAGATCGCACTGCAGGAGTGGCTGCGGCGCATCCCGCAGTTTGCGGTGAAGCAGGATGCGCAGATCGTCTACCGGCCGGGCGGCGTGGTGGGGCCGGAGTCGGTGCCGTTGGTGTGGTAGAAGTAGCGGACGGCTCGAACACTCCGCAATCGGAATCAACTGCCGGCCTGTCGTTGCATAGCATTCAGGCAGGTGGGTGGATGCGGTTTGCGCAGAACTGAAGCCCTGCTGGCATGGAAAATAATGTGTCGTTTTTCAGTTTTAGTCGGACATACAGAGTTGTCACCGAGGTCTCTTCAGTCCAAGAAGTGGACGTACTTGTATTGGAAAAGGGAATTACTGCTTTCGCCTAACTCCGGTCTTTAGCAGTTGAGACCTTTCATCGACTTTATGAGCAAAAGACAACGGCTCCCGAAAGAGCCACAGTGCTAGATGCTAGATGCTAGATGACTGTCTGACCCGCTGCTTGGGTCGACGATAGTATGTTTAAAAGAGCGAAACCTTGGCACCACGCTTTCGGCGGGTTATCCACATGCATGCCAACGCCAGTCCGAACAGAGCTAGAGTTGCTGGGGTTGGTACAGGTTTGGCGTCGCGCACGAACCACGCACCAGCCGACTCAAATTGCTGAAATACAAAATTCGTTCGCTTCGTGCTCACTTCATCGTCCCCTCCCCCCAAATCCGGTCTGTCACCATTATCATCGCGAACAAAGGGTAGGTATCCTCTGCCGTACGCATCCAGCGAGCTAGTCCAGCCCGCGACATAGTCACTCCCGAAACCGGGAGAAAATGAAGAATCGAAAACCGCGAGCACAGCGGGAGCCCACTCCGAGTATGCTTCAGTAAAAAGGGTGGGGGCGGTGTCGCTTCTACCCGTGAACGTGTTAAACAAACTCTGTACTTGCGCATTTGACGCCCACGTCCACCCGTCCATTTCATACGTGAAGCGGAAAGGAACGATAAGATTTCCGATACAGGGGCCAGCGCCGCAAACAGCAAAGATGGTATTCCACGAAATACCGGTGAAATCGGCGGGTTGCGCCCATTCCTTACCGTCTAGGGTGACAGTGTCGGTAATCGGGATGGCTGACGCGCTACCAGCCCAGCTAAACGCCAGCACGACCAATAACCTAGTAATCAGCTTGAACATCCTTATTCTCCATTATTTTTTTTCACGACCAATTAAACAGGCAAGATACAGACCACGTCAATTAACAAAGGGTTCTTGGCGGTATTGGTCTAACTTCTACCGGGAGTTTGTAATGAATGCTGACAGTAATCGAAAGCCCGGTTTGAGGTGTTTGCCGCCGTTTTGACCAATTTCGCTACTACCGCTTCGGTCCGGATATGGGACGGTGGTTCTCAGCGGGAGCGATAGTCGCAAAGCACCTAACTGCCGCGCTTAGCTTTAGCGAGATTTCATCGGCAGCGGTAGCCAGTCTGGAGTGCAGCAGTAGTACTGATTGGTGTGCCAGTTCGCATCTGCTGATGCCCGGTAGCTATTCGTTGTGCTGACGTGTCGCGCTGATCATTATGTTCATCACCACAATCGACTAGCGCGGGGGGAGGCGGTCGAAATCCATTTGCCTGTAGTGCAGGTAGGCAAAGTAGAGGCCGATTGCCGCGAGGACATGCCAGATCGCGTGGCCTTGCAGCCAGGCGTGGTCGGGAACGCAAAGGGTGCGACTGCCGTCCATCAGCGAAGCCACCTGCGCAACGCCAACAAAGCAAAGGCCAACCACAAAATTGCCGATAGGGACCCGCTCTGCTGCGTCCTTGCGTCGTGCGATCACTTCCGTCGCGATGATGGCCAACACGCCGACGGCCACGATCAACTGGAACTTGAGGCCGGTGAGATACATCGCATGCACGAGCCCGGTGCATGCCACGCTCAGCAGCGTCCAAACCTTGACCTGCGAAGCACGTTCAATAAAACCGCAGCGTCGCAGGTTGATGACCAGAAACCAGAACACCAGAAGGTACATGCCGATAAAGTCGAAAACTTGTGTCACGTAGTTGTTGCTCGCGTGGTAAACCAGCGAAAACAAACCCATGAAAAACATGGCCGGGCCCATCCAGCGCAGTTCCAGGTGCGAGCTCTTGCGGCATTGCACATAGATGACGACGGCAAACACCAGGTACAAGGCATTCGACCATGTATTGGCCGGTTCGCTGATCCAACTGCAAACCGTTGTTTCACACCACTTGATATTGGGTGCGCCGACGAGTTCGGCTGCCGCATGCCAGGGGCAGCCGGGCGCGTGGGGATTTAGGTAGTGTGTGTTCACGGCAGAGGTTCTTCGCTTTTTGGTTGCTTGGCTGTTGACCGGTTCATCATGACCTGCTCGTCCGGCAATGGATAGCCTCCAAATCATCGGCGTTGAGATCTAAGTAAATTTTGCGCGAGGTGATATGTACAGAGCCCGCGGATGATGATACTTTTAAACAGTACATCCGGTTTTTTATAATAAGCCGGGTGAGCGGTACAACAATAATGTAGGCCGTAATAATGACTTCACTTCTTACAGGAGACCTGTGCGTCGGATGTAAGGAGGCCTCGCAAACTTAACTCTATTGGTGCTCGTCCACGGGCACCCTAACTCATCTTGGGAGTGGGTCTTATGATAAAAAATTCCACGAAAGTGCTTGTTGTTGCGGTCATGGCAAGCGGTGGCGCCAGCCCTTTGTCGGCGCAAGCGCAAAATACCCTCGCGCTTGAGGAAATCATCGTAACCGCCCGGAAGCGGGAAGAATCCATACAGGATGTGCCCGTGTCTGTTACAGCGCTGAGCGCTGCGGAACTGCAGCGCTCGAGCCTTCGCGACCTTAGGGATATTACGGCTTATGTACCCAACCTGCTGGTGAACAAGGTAACCGCACTGCAGGGAGGTGCCTCAATCGCGATCCGTGGCGTCAGTTACCAGGAAATCGACAAGAGCCTGGATCCGGGTATCGGCGTGTTGCTTGACGAGGTTTATCTTGGCACCAATGCCGGACAAATCCTGGAAAACTTTGACCTTGAGCGACTGGAAGTATTGCGTGGTCCCCAGGGTACATTGTTCGGGAAGAATACCATTGGCGGTGCAATCGCTGTTTTTCGCACTGCGCCCACCAAGGAACTCGGTGGCAAGGTGCAGGGCACGTTGGGTGACTTCAACCGGGAGGATATTCGTGGCTTGTTGAATTTGCCCATGACGGAAAACGGCGGCATAAAATTGTGGGGCTCACGGCTGAAGAACGACGGCTACATCAAAAACACGACTTTCAATGACTGGGTCGGTGGCCAGAACTTCAGCAATGTTGGTGCAACGATAGCCTACGATATTACCGAGGATTTCGACGTGTCGTTCACCTACGAGCGAACCCAGGATAAATCCGACGTCGGCGCCTTCGCCAACTTCAACAAGTACTTTGACGAGTACCCCTATTCGAACGGGACGGCGGATGCGCCTGCCGATTTGGCCGGGTTGCTGCCATTGGCCGCAGGCCTTGGCGACACCGGGTTTCGGCAGTTTGACACCGGCAGTGACGAGGACCATAACTCGCAGAATCACCGTAACGACGGGGATACGAACCAGGATTATTCCAACCTGATTTTGAATTACGATTTTGGCGATTGGGAAGTGAAGTCAATCACCGGCTATGTCGATCGCAATGAACATGCTTTAACTGAATATGATGCCAACCATTTTGAGTTCCTGTCGGTGTACGCCGATACGGATTACCAGCAGTTCAGCCAGGAACTTCGCCTCAATGGCAGTGTTGGCGACGTTGAGATGACGTCTGGCTTGTATTACTGGTATTCGGACTACGACACGCATTCTATCACCTACGACCTGTTCGAGTGGCTGGCGGGTTTGCCGGATGGCAGCGTTGGTACCATCAGCCAGCATGGCGAGACCGAGTCCTATGCTGCGTTCACCAGCGCGGATTGGGCGGTGACGGATAAAATCACCTTGAGCGCGGGCGTGCGCTACACCTACGAGGAAAAAACGCTGGAGCCGGTCGGCCAGCAATTCTTTCTTCCAGACGGTACGCCGTTGCAGCCACCGGTATATGCAGTGCATGCCGATGAGAACTGGGACAAGTGGTCTCCGCGCCTGGGTGCGCAGTACAGCTTCACAGACAACGTAATGACCTACGTTTCCTATTCCGAAGGGTTCAAGAGCGGTGGATTTTTCGGCCGGATTACGTCGGGCAGCAACGTGCGCAAATTTAATCCCGAGGACGTATCAACCTATGAAATTGGGTTGAAGAGTACCTGGCTGGATCAACGCCTGCGTGCAAACGCGGCGATTTTCAGCAGTGACTACACGAACAAGCAGGAAGAGATTATCGTTTCCGATCCTGATGGCAATGTGGACACCGTGGTCGTGAATGCTTCGGATGCCACCATGGATGGTGCTGAGATAGAGATATCGGCAGCGCTGTACGAAGGCCTGACCGGCTTTATCCAGGGCGGTTACCTTGATGCGGCCTATGACCAATTCCTGATCGATGGCATACCAGGCGTGCCTACGGACGGCAGTTCCCTGGATATGCGCAATGCGCCGGAATACACGTTTGGTACTGGCCTGAACTATGTTCATTCGATATTTGGCCACAGCCAGATGGCCTATGACGTGACCTATAACTGGCGCGATAGTTACCAGACCATCTTCGACAATGATCCCATAGGCGAGACGGATGCAGCGGGTTTCTGGAATGCCAACATTGATTTCAATTACAAGGAGATGCTCACTGTATCCGTTTACGGACGTAATCTTGGGGATGAACGTTTTTACCGCGCAGTGGCGATTCCCCCTGTAACGACGTTTGGTTCGTGGAATGAGCCGCGTAACTACGGTGTAACTGTGACCTACAATTTCTAGGCTCGTCCACGGTTTAGCCTACCTATAAAAGGCGTACTCCTATGACCGCTCCACGCTATCGTGGAGCGGTCACACCAGCTGAAGTAACGCGACGCAAGAGTCACGGCAGCGCATAGGGCACTTTGGGGCGCCCGACCGAGGAACTTGTTTCTGGGGGGGAGCCCCCCCCCGGGGGGGGGGCCGGGGGGGGCCGGCGGGGGGGGGGGGGGGGGGGGGGGGGTGGCGGTCTGTGCGAGCCACTGTTGCGGTGCCCATGCAATGATCGCATCGGCGTCTTCCTGTAACAGGAAACCAGCCGCTACTGCGGCGTTGGTTGCCTGCGTAACCGCCGCAACGAATCCTGCCTGATCCACATAGAGACTCGCCATTTGCGCCGCGTCAAACAGCGCGGTCGTACCGAACAGGCGGCAGAAACTGTTGCCCGCATTGACCTCGCCGCGCAGCACTGCCGACGGCGCGTCCACGTAGGGGGTGCGAATCCCGCCCATCGCATTGCCTGACGGGTCGTAGACATAATCCGAAGCGTCATCATTGAGTTCAAGGCGCGGCGATGTCGCCGGCGCAGGACCACCGGCCACCCAGGCGTTCAGGTCGCGGACGGCGCGGTTGAACACATAATGCTGCGGGCCGTTGTTCATCGGCTTATCGCAGGTGATAACCCCGCCCACGGAAGTTTCCTCAACGACCGACGCGAAGGACGGATCACCCACGTCATCATTTCGACCAGAGACGAAGGTGTAGTAATCGCCGTGCGCAGTGCCTGCCACTTCCCAGGTGCGAAGCAGGTCAGTGTCCGGCTGTCGCGCATTGAAATAGCCCAACAGCAACACGTCCGTCTCTGTCAGGAAGGTCATTACTGGCACGTTCAAATCCGTGCGCAGCAGTGCTACCTCGGGTGTCGGAATCGCCGCCTGGGGCTCCTGTGACAGCGGCGAACCACCGTCGCCGCGACTGTGGATCATGTAGCCGTCAAAGGTGTTGTAGAGCGGATGGATGGCGTTGACGTAGGTGGTCAGGCGGCCCGCTGACTGTGATTCGCCGTAGGCTATCAAGCGCTCGGCGACCAACCCTCCCAGCGGGTCGATACCCTCGGGATGGCGTATCGCCTGCGCGACCTGGGAGAAAATATCGTAGGAAAAGCTGTCGCCGGGGTGCACGAGGGACCCATAGCGGGCGGGGTTAATCGCCTTGAGGTATAACGGCAGCAGGCTGCCAGGACTGCCTTCGATACCTACCCGCTGGGCTGAGACTCCGACCCAAATGGACCCGCCGCGCCGCATCTCCAGATGGCCTGTGCCCCAGCTCGGCGGCGTTTCAAAGCCGGCTGTCACGTTCAACCACTCCACCAGCACAGTGCCGTCAAAATCAGCCGGATCGATGGGTCGGTAGACGACAATGCGGGTCTTGTAGGCCGCTTGCTCGCCTGGTTCTACAGGCCAGGCACCGTCCATACCCAACTCGGCGAGATTGGTGAAGGCAGACGCCGTGCCCTCCAGAAAATACTCGGTCTGTTGGTAACCGACACTTTCCAGATCAAACGTCTGTGACAGCAGGTTGATGGTGCCCTCGTCGGGAGGCAGGGAGAGTACGGGGTTTGGGATCGGCAGAAATTCAGGCTCGTTCACAGCGGTGTTGTTGTTACTGCTATTTGAGCAGGCCCCGATGGCGAGCATCAGGACCAGCATGAAGAAGCGGCTTGCGCGGTACATGGGTGTGGTTTCCTGTGTGTTTGACTGTGTATGTCTGTGTATGACAAATCTGTTTATGGTTTACGAACGCTCCCGCCGGAGACTAATGCAATTGCGTTTTAAGATCGAATCTTATTGCGGTCAGCTTTATTCCCGTCAGCCACCGGAGTCATCCTCCTCCCTGAGTCGGACCGGCCCGAACTGATCGGGAAATTTGCCTTGCATGCCATCGTAGAAATCGCGGAAATACTGCATGTCGCTGCGCACATCGCCACTCATGGCAAGCGCCGGACCAAAGCCGCCAAGTTTGCGGCCAAAATCCAGGAAGGAAGGCACGATCGGCACGCCCGCCTGGCGGGCAATGTGGTAAAAGCCCGACTTCCAGTACTCGGACTTTTCCCGGGTACCCTCTGTGGGCACAACCAGCACGAGGTGGGGAACGGTGTCGAATGCGGACACCATCGCGGCGACCACGTTCTGGTTTCGTGGCGGATAATGGGCATGCCGCCCAGCGCCCGCATGATCCAGCCCATGGGTGGATAGAACAGGCTGTGTTTGGCCATCCATGTGACCTTGATGTCGAACGCCGCAGCGAAGATCAGCATCAGCGGGAAGTCCCAGTTGGACGTGTGCGGCGCCGCAATGAGCACATAGTGGTCAGACGTGGGCCGGACACCTACAGTCTGCCAGCCGGTGACGCGCAGCAACCAGCGCGCGAGAGTTTTTTTCATGGGTGAGTCTTACCGCAAAGCGGGCGGGTGCATCCGTGACACGGGGCGAGTGGTGGGTCGGCGGCCGGTGGTGCGGCGCCGACGGCGAGGCGCTACTATAAATCATTATGGGTATTGCGCTATATGCAAAAAGTGGAATGGCCCTTTCGAGGTGTTCAGGTACAAAAATCACTCGTAGGAAACTCTCCCGTGTACTTCCGCTTTTCTAATCAACAGCGGTCATAGCCAGGCTCGGAGCGGGAACTTCCCTGAACGCCTACCACCGGACGTTTGCTGTCTTTGTGAACTTGTTTTCAAAAATGATCGAAATCAAAGGGTCAGAGTTCTTCAAATCAAGGGGTCAGAGTTCTTGATTCCATTAAAGAACACAATACCAACGAGTTACGTCTACCACCCCATTGCCTGTCGTGTATTCTCTTGATTTACGCTGCCGCAATCTGTCTAACGAAATCTTCAATGCCAATCTGTTCGGGATACTGCGTAGAGCCTTGCTGCACAGCGTTGAGCGCCATGCCAAACAGAATTCTCCCTAATTCATCGGTGATGGCCACACACATCGGGAAATCAAGAACTCTGACCCCTTGATTGCGGCGCTACACGTTAGCTCACTGTTGCAGCTTGCCGAAGGCGTCGCTCACGTCCTCAAAATACGCCTGTGTCGTCTGGCCATCGGTCACAATGAGCGGCGGGGGCAGCAATATCTCGGAATACACCGGCTCGTACTCGAATTCCTCGTCATCCCACGGGTAGTAGACGCCGTAGATCACGCCCAGCAGCAGCGACGTTGCGATGAACGAGGCCAACAAAGGCCGCTGCACATTGGTGGCGATCATAAAGTTGAGTCGAAACAGGACGAGCAGTGCGATGGCGTAGATCGCCCAACTGAAAAACTCCTCGACGGCGGCATTGAACGAGTAGAACGCGATGTAATTCGAGATCATGGCGAGAGCTGTCATCAGCAATGAAAAGCCGCTGACAATAATCAACTGCAACCCGAAGTGATGCTGTTGCCGAAGAATACGACCGGCAATGGCCCACAGCCCAGCCCACACCACGCAGATCAGCGCGGAGAACAGCACCACGTAGACCTGCTCCAGCCACTTGAGATTAGTGGACGAGTAGAAAAAGTTGATGGCCAGATCGACCAGGCTGACGCCAATCAGCGCCAGCACAGGCAGGAAAGTTCCGTGGTTCTCGAGCGCGCGCAAGTTCGACACCATCAATTTGCGCGTCGGCTCCACCGCGTGGTCGACGGGGAATACATGCAGCTTTGTCCTGCCCACCGTGATCTCATCGCCGGGATTCACGGGGCAGCTGCTCTCGGTGACGCGCTGCTTGTTGAGAAACACAGGGTTGACCTGTTCCCTAACGGCAAAGAACCACTGCTGGCCTTCCCTGCGGAAATGCAGTTGATACGGGGCAACATGCGGATCAGTCAGTATCAGGTCGTTGTCATAGGCGCGGCCCACACGCAGGCTGTCGCCGTTACTGCGCACGGTTTCGGCGACGCGGCCGTGCCGGGCTTCTACCTGCAGGACTATTGCTTCCATTTGACAGTCTCCGCAATGTATTGAAAGACTGCTACGGCTTTCTCGGCGCTGATGCCGCTGGCGCTGACGGTCACCACCGCGGCGCGGTCGGCGAAATCCATTGACACCATCGTCATGGATGCGTCAAACAACCCCTTGTACTTTTTGTAGGCGCGCATGCAGGTGGAGACCTTCCACCGATGATCGTTTATCCGCACCAGGTCATCCTCGCAGGCGAATTTGTCCACCTGCTCCTTGTCGTTGGTATTGCCGAACGATGGATGCGCGAACTGCTCCTGTAGCAGGGTGTAGAACTGGAACCTGTTCAGCTCGCTGGTGTTGATCAGCTCGAAGTCGTACTGGAAGGCGCCTATGTAAAGCTGCTGGGTAACGAAGATGTTGTCTTCGGCCCTGCAGTGCTGGTGGGCGGAGGTGTATTTCTCGTCTTCATCCTCCTCGTCAACGCTGTGGCCCCAGCAGCGCAGCGATTCGGCCAACCTGTCCGGGATCACCAGCGCGCCCAGTGCTTTTTCCCTTGGCGGCTGGCTGATGAGTGACTGGTAGAAGCTGTTTTGCTCGTCGAGGAGCGCATTGCGAATGCGCTCGGCGTGATCGGTGACCTCAGCGCCAGTTGCGTGCTCCGCCAACAGTGCGCGCAGATGCTCAACCGGCACCAGGAAGCTCATCTGCTCTTCGCCCCTTGAGACATTGATGCCCATGACTTTGCCCGAGGAGTCCAGCGCCGGGCCGCCGCTCATGCCTGCATTCAGCGAGCCGGAGAACAGGATCTTGCGATAGCGGGAATTCTCGACAAGGCCGTTGTAGGTGCCCTCGATAATCGACATGCCGAGGTCCAGCGGGTTGCCCATCGAGTAGATGCGATCGCCCTTCACCAACTCGCCCGTGGCGAGCTCCAGGTAGGTTTCCGACGGCTGGTCGGTCTTCAGCAGCGCGAGGTCATGCACCACGTCGGTCAGCAGCAGCGTTACCGGGTGCACTTCCCCGTCGCTGCGAATGTATTCAAGGCGATACTTGCGGGGCTCGTGGACGAAGGCCGACACCACGTGGAAATTGGTGCCGATGAGCCCGTCGGCCGAGACCTGGAAGCCCGAGCCTATGCTGTACTTGTCGCCCGACGCGACATCGATGACGCGAATCTGGTACACCGCCTGCTTGCCGCGCTCAAACAGGGAACTCGCCGTATTGACCTGGGCGACGGTTTGCATGGCCGCTCCGAGCAGCGATGCTATCAGCAGCGGTATGGCGATCAGGCGATGCATTCTCTTCCCATTTTCAAATTCCATAAACCCGATCAAGGGGTCAGAGTTCTTGATTTCGAATCAAGAACTCTGACCCCTTGATTCGGAGGTGCGGCGCCAACGGCGCGGCGCTACTATAAATCATTATGGGTATTGGGCTATATGCAAAAAGCGGGCGTCAGGTGAAGCGATGACAGGCAGGACATTGCACCTTGATCCAGTCATTGGTTTGGTCAATACGCTCTTTATCCAACCTGTACCAGATAACCAGGTTTTTTCGACACCCCGACTCGATCTCAGTAACAAAGTGTCGTTGGCTGCCCAAGTGGAGCAAAGCGTCGCCACGATCAAACGTGAAAACAATTGGAGGGCGATCCGAAACGTCGTCCACGTGGCTCTGGCATCGACTGCCGGTGAAAACCAGTTCAGCCCCTCGGGCATCGTTATGCAAACAGATATTCAGGGTTAAATGGCTGGCGTCGACATGCAGAGATAGATCTCTGTTCCCTTCATTGCCATAAACCGTTAGAAATGCATGATGATCGCAAAACTTATAATGTGGCAAGCCGCTGAACAAGTTGATAACAGTGCGCTTTAGCGCTTTATCAACCAACGCGCCTGCCCATTTGGACAAATTTTCATCCTCCAGAACAATACCGTAGTCTTGCATGCTATTGGGCTGGCCATAATTGCCGCTCAGCGATGCGCCCTGGTTTTCAATCGCTTCCAATATGCGATCGCACTGATCTGGATTGAACAGGGAGGTAGCAAACGCATGTGGCGCGATCTTCCGCCAGTGCGTGTTCTCAGGGAGATGGTCTTTCAAGATGTTGGATTGCGACACAAGGATTGGCTGCCAAGGTTGATAGTGTGTTGTAGCTCCTGATTACGTCAAAAGCTGTGATTTGGACCATGAAATAATCCGTTTATGGCGACCCAAAATTCACCACAATGTTGTACCTGGCTTATGTCCGCATTGAACAAAATTCTCTGCGGGGTTAGCGGCCGGCCTCGTCCATCCAACACAGTGCTTTTGCGGGAGACATTCAACAGCCCGTCCTGGGGAACTTTATGGCCTCTCGATCTCGTCTGACGACACTCGCTGCGGGCCCGAATCAAGGGGTCAGAGTTCTTGATTCGGATCGAGAGACCCCTTGATTCGACCCTTGATCAAGAACTCTGACCCCTTGATTCGGTTCAAGCGCGGTTGACTATTTTTACGGGGATGGGAATAACCGCTTTCGCCCAAAGGCGGACTATTGGTTTAACATAGCTTGAGGATACGCATTCGACTCACAGCGCGAGTTTGACCACAGAGGAAAACATCCATGCGATCATCGCCAAGAGCCCTGTGTTACTTTGGGTTGATAGCGCCAATCTGGCTGATAATCGGCGTAACGTACTCTGGAATGATCTATCCCGGCTTTAACCATATAGACCAAGCCATGAGCGAGCTGCATGCAGTAGGCAGCCCGATTGAAAAGATCGTCCCGTTCATCAATCACTATCCACTGTCAATTTTGGTTGCTGGTTTCGGTTTTTACGTGATGTCTTATTTCAGCAATCGCGCTGCAAAGGTTTCCGGGTTGCTGATTCTTCTACATGGCGTTGCCACGTTTTCGGCGGGTTTCTTCCCCTGTGATGTTGGCTGCGTTCCGGAAACGCCTTCTGCGAGCCATGTAGTGCATGGCATATCGGGACTGGTGGTGCTACTCACCCTCCTGATCGCTCCGGCAATATGGGCATTCATTTCAACGCGTGAATTGCAGATAGTCTGGTTCGGTTGGCTTTCGGCGGCAGTGTTTCTGGCGCAGATGCTGATGATGTTTCCCACGGTTGAGGCCATTACCACCGGCGAAAAATTCGGGTTGCATCAACGGCTGGCTTACAGCGTCCCGCTTATCTGGTTATTTGTGTTCGCTCTCGCACTGGTCCGCGATAGCAGGACTCCGCTCGACGTGGACGTACAGCTCCAATATTGAAACCAAGCTTCGAGCTCAACGGTAAAATGGCTTTGACAATCATTTCCTGAGCGGCCTACGATTCCTGGCCATATTTTGAAACACATCGCAGAGGCAATCGATCATGAGTAAGCGAGATATCGGTGCTGAGATATTGGACGGCATTAGAGAAATTCAGCAGTACAAAAAGGCAGTATTCAATTGAAAACCACGGAGCTTTCGGCGCCATCGCCACCACAGGTAATCCGTTCAAAGCTCAAAAATGTCGCAATCAGCATTTGCAGGGTTGCTGGGCGTTAGTATGCGTACGCTACAGGACTGGGAACAAGGTCGTCGCGAGCCGCAGGGCCCGGCGGTGGCTCTGCTGCGTATTGCGGAACAACACTCGGAAACCTTCACACAACTTCACTAACCGTGTAACCAAGGTATATTTCCATCCAACACAGTGCTTTTGCGGGAGACAATCAACAGCCCGCCCGGGGAAACTTTATGGCCTCTCGATCTCGCCTTACGACACTCGCTGCGGGCCTCGCCCTCATGGTGAGTTCGGCCTGCCTTGTCGGTGCACCGGTTTACGCAGCGGATCTGGCCGCCGAGGCGCGTCGGCTCGTGGGCGTGGAGCAGGGTGTGCAGGTAGAGACAGCGGACGGTCGGGTGCTCGTCTCCGAAGCGGGCGCGCGCGCCGTCCATCCCGCCTCGGTCTCGAAGCTCCCGACGACCCTCGCCCTACTGCGTGAACTCGGCCCGGATTACCGCTTCGAAACGCGCTTCCTCGCGAGTGGCCCAATCCAGTCGGGTGCCATCGCAGGGCCGCTCGTCGTCCGCGCCAACGGCGATCCGTATTTTGTCGACGAAAATGCGCTCCTCGTGCTGAACGCGTTTCGCGAACTCGGGCTCAGCGCGGTGAAGGGAGACCTGGTGGTCGAGGGCCAGCTGCTGTTCAACTGGAAGGCCGACACGGTCGCCCCGCGTCTGCGCCACGCCTTCGAAGGCGGTATCGCAGCGGCCGCCTGGCAGGCTGTCAGCGCCTCACTGAACACCACCGAGGCCAGTGCCGGGATGCCCCGCCTGCAATTTGCGCAGCCACTCGGCAATGCCGCACGCCCCGAGACGCTGCTCGTCACCCACCAATCCCAGCCGCTGCGCTACATGCTGAAGGCGCTGAATGGCTACTCGAATAACATCTTCGCGCCCTTCGCGAAATCGGCTGGTGGAATCGACGCTGTCCAGCAGCGGATACGCGAGATGCTGCCGCCTGGTTATCGCGATGAGCTCGTGTTGGGCGACGGCGCCGGTGCCCACGGAGCGAATCGCATGAGCCCGCGCGCGACGGTCGCGATCCTCCGCGCACTCCAGTCGGAACTCGCGGACCACGGTCTCGACCTCACGAGTGTGATGCCAGTCGCCGGCATCGACGAGGGCACGCTGAAGAAGCGTCTCGCCGGGCCGAACGGCGAGGGCCTTGTCGTGGCAAAAACGGGCACCTACGGCGACTATGGCGCGTGTGCGCTCACCGGGGCGCTGCGGACACAGAATGGGCTCGTCTACTTCGCGATCCTGAATCACGGGGTCCCGGTCGAGGAAGCGCGCCGGCGCCAGGATGCCTACGTCCGCGTCTTGATGGCCGAGTTGGGCGCGCTCCCGTGGGACTATCAGCGCGACAATACTCCCGCATTCAAACGCGCAGAGGTCACGGTCGCCGGCGGCTAGCAGCCCCTCGACGCCCGATGAATGCGAGCCGCTAACAACCTCCCCGTGCGCATGCACTGAAATACAGAGCTGCGCCGAAAATACTGCACGGGAAGGAGGGGATCACAGTGACGCAATACCAGGGAAAAACCGTAGTGATCACGGGCGCCGCTTCGGGCTTGGGCGCGGCAATGGCCGATGTGTTTGCCGCTGCGGGTGCGCGGCTTGCACTGCTCGATATCGACGGTGAACGCGCGCAAGCAAAGGCGTCCGTACTGCGTGACGCGGGCGTGGATGTGCTGGCGTTGCCGGTGGACGTGGCAAACAAGGCATCGTTGGCCGCCGTTGCCGAGGCCGTCCAAAACCGTTTTGGCAGCTGTGACGTGCTGTGCGCCAATGTGGGCGTGCAGCAATTTGGCGCCATCGACACACTGACGGACGAGGACTGGGCCTGGGTGCTGTCGGTAAACGTCGCCGGCGTGATCAATACCGTCGCCTGCTTCCTGCCGCTGCTGCGCAAGGCGAGCGGGGAGCGGCATATCGTGCTCACCGCATCGGCCAGCTATTTCACGCCGGGCGTGCGCATGGCGGCCTACGTCACATCGAAGTATGCCGTCGTGGGTTACGGCGAGGTATTGCGGCAGGAGTTGGCGGAGGAGGACATCAATGTCGCGTTGCTGTTCCCGGCGGGCATGGCGACGCGGCACTTGCAGAGCAGCGTCGCCGCGCGTCCGGCGGAGCTCGGCGAATCCAGGCTGCAGCGCGCGGACATCGACGCGATGATGGCAAGCGCCGATATGACGCAGGAGAATCACGTTGCCACCGCAGAGCATGCCGTGCGCAACCTGCTCAGTGAATTGCAGGAAAAGCATCCGTACATCATCACCCACGGTGCGTACAAAACGCAGGTGGAAAAGCGGCAGCGCAGCGTGCTCGACGCGTTCGACCGCATGCTGGCTAACCCCTGATTCCCGGAGTGTCTTTCGCAGAGGGTGGTGACGTACAATGCGAGCAACTTCAGCGCAGGGAACTGACATGACTTCCAATACTTTCCGTTCATCACTCGCCGCACTGTCACTCGGGCTTGCGCTTTGCAATCCGTCTTTGGCGGGGGACTGGGTGGTGTTCCATGCCGCACCGGAAGCGAGTCTCTATACCGATCCCTCGACTGTGCAAAAGGAAGGCGACAGCGCAAAAATGACGGTGATGATCGACTACGCGCAACCGCAAATGGACAAAACCGGTAAACAGGTGTTATCCGACAAGGTGCACTACCTGTACAACTGCAAGGAAAAAACACTCTCTATCATCGGTACATCAGCCTACGCGGGACACATGGGTAGTGGCGAACTGATCAATGAAAATCCCGATCCGCCGCAGGTGACGCCAGTCGAAGCACAGACGCTGGCCGAGGACATGTGGAAACACGCCTGTGGGTTTGCGGCTGCTACCCAGTAACATCGCTGACGGAAATCGCGTTCGATGGGCACTGGCTGGCCGCCTTGCGCACCGCATCTTCGAGTTCCGGTGGTACATCGCTGACCAGCACGATGGCGTAGCCGTCGTCGTGCAGTTCGAACACCTCGGGGCAGAGCCCGAGGCAAACTCCGAAACCGGCGCATATCCCGGCGTCGAGATGGACTTTCATCGTGAACCGCCCCCTACAGTTTCAGGCACAGGTTCCGGCACATTTTCCCGCACGACGTCGAACTCCAGGTTGATGTGCGTCAAGCCGCGCAGTATGAAGGTTGGCAGATAGCTGTAGCGTCGAGCACCCGCTGGCCCGTGGACTTTCTCACTGACACGTATATTGCTGGTCCTGTCGAACATGCGGTTGAGGCTGACGACCGCTTCAGCCCGCGCCAGCGGTGCACCGGGGCAGGCGTGCCGGCCGCGGCCGAACGCCACATGCAAGCGCGCGTTCTCCCGTTCCACCTGAAACTCGCCGGGGTTGGCGAATATGCGGGCATCCCGGTTGGCGGCGCTGTTGGCGATGTACAGGAAGCTGCCGGCCGGGACATCGACGCCACCGACCGTCGTCGGCTTTTTCGCCAGGCGGAAGTCGCCCTTGACGGGGCCCTCTATCCGCAGGCATTCCTCGACAAAATTGGGGATGAGACTGCGATCATCGCGCAGGCGTTGCTGCAGGTCCTGGCGATCGCCGATCAACTGGAAGGCGTAGCTGAGCAGTCGCACGGTGGTTTCCTGCCCGGCGGCGAACAGGTTGGCGGCAATGCGCGCGACATCGAGCGGCTCCGGTACCGAGCCGTCGGGAAAAGTGGCTGCGGCGAGCCCCGTGAGGATATCGCCCTTGGGATTGCGCCTGCGATCCTCGATATACGCCGAGAAGGTATCGTACAGCCAGGCCAGCGGTGAGTGCTCGACTGCGCCGTCAACACCGCCCACTCCGGCGCCCTCCTGTTCCTGTCGTATCAGCTTCTTGCGGAACTGTATCCGGTCTTCAGGTGGCACGCCGAGCAGGTCCGAGACGACAAGCACGGCGAAGGGCTGGGCGAAGGCGCCCATGAATTCGCACTCGCCACGGTCAATGAACGTGTCGATCTGTTTTTCCGCCAGCTCCCACATGTAATCCTCGTTTTCCTTGAGGCGCATGGGCGTGATCAGGCGCATCAGCAACGCCCGGTGGTCGGTGTGTTTCGGCGGGTCCATGGTCGGCAGCTGATCGTGGAATGGCGTCTTGTCGCGGTAGGCTTCGATCAACTCGGAAATGTCCTCGTTCTCATGCCCCTGCAGCGGAATGGGGCAGCCCGCAAACGGCCCGGTGGTCGACATGCAGGAGGAGAAGCGATCGGGCGCGTTGTAAACCTCGAGGGCTTCGTCGTAGCCCGTTACCATGACGATGCCCTGATGCGGCTCACGAAATACCGGAGACTGCTCTCGCAGGTAGTCGAAATAGGCGTATGGATCGTTCACGAAGCGGTCGCTGCGGAAGAAATCGTGCGCGGCAAATTCGTCGGTCTTATCGTTCATGGTGACTCCTAATTGGTTGTTAGGCTTGCGTCGGTGGAGGATTGCAAGCCAGGCAGGCAGAGCCGTGAGTATAGTCAGGTAAGTGGTGCTTTTCAAAGCGCTCTGTGAAAACCACCGGCCGATGCTGAACTGGGCAACTTCTTGTTCCGTATCGCGATACTTTTGTTTGGGCAGTGGCATACGCGCCACTAGTCGAGCGCCTCGACCTTGATAAACAACTGGGTGGAGGTCGATTGACCGGATTGCCCGCGCGAACCGATACCGCTGTCCTGTCGGCTGGCCGATTGGCTGACCACGCCGATGGGAAGCCACTGTCCCAGTGCGCCGCTGACCTCTGACTGCAGTTGCTGCGTTGCGATGGTGCGGCCCTCGAACTTGTCATTGCTCTGGTCGATGCTGATACGCACGGTGTTCCCGTTGAGCCATGTGGTGGCGTAGAAACCGGCCACGGCGCTGACAAAATCCTGCTGGTAAACGCGCTGCCCGCCCGGTCCCACCGTAAGGCTCTGCGTGGGTGCGCTGATCCCGGTGGCGATGTAGGCGGGCATGCCCTCGGTCACCCGCACTGCCTGGTTGCCGTTGTCCGCCTGGGTGCCGCGATTATTCTGTGTGCGGATGGTGGTGCGTGATTCAGTGTTTTGCCCGCCGCGGTTATTGCTGATCACCACGTCGCCGGAGCGGATCACGGTGTCAACGTCCACGCCGCTGCGGTTGCTGCTGCCGCTGCTGTCTGTGCGCACGGATACCAGTAATTGCCGGCCCGCCTTGTCCAGTTGCTGCAATAATTCACGGGTTTTCGCCAGCTCCTCGGGGGTGGCGTTCAGAATCAACTTGTTCTGGAAATGCCGCACAGAACTGCCCTCGGACAGCAAGGGCGCAAGCACGGATACCAATTGTTCCGGCGCGGCATAGTTCACGGTGATGGCGGTTATCTCGCGTTGCGCCAACGCGCTTGACGCGGCGAAGTACAGCACGAGAAGCAATAACAATCGCATGGTGGAATCCTGGCGCATGTTTATAGTATCGAGTCAAAACACCGGCGAGCGCATTGCAGGAAGCAACCTGCAGGGATCAACCGCTTTAATCTTCACAGGTTCTGCAGTAGGCTGGCCGTGCCATTCAGGGCAAACCTAATACTCAGGAGATACAGGCTATGGCCAACGAAGGTTACCACGAACCTATTGAAGATTTGTCAGACAAGACAAAAGATATGCACCGTGCGATTACCTCGCTGATGGAAGAGCTGGAGGCAGTCGATTGGTACAACCAGCGCGTGGACGCCTGTACGGACGAAGTACTGCGGGCCATTCTCGAGCACAACCGCGATGAGGAGAAGGAGCACGCCGCGATGGTGTTGGAATGGATCAGGCGGCAGGACCCGACCTTCGACAAGGAGCTGAAGGATTACCTGTTCACGACCAAGGATCTGGCGCACAAACACGAGTAGTCGGCGAAGCAGAAGCAGGGCGCGCCACATGCCCAATGTCACGTTAAAAGTGTATGCGATGCGTGTGCAGGACGGTGGACGCTGGCGAGAGCACGCTTAACATGCACCATCCTGTACACACGTTTGCGACGAATGCAGAATTGTCGCAGGAATTGGCCGGGCGCATCGCTGCCGACCTGGCAGCGGCGCTCGCGCAGCGCAAGAGAGCGATCCTTGCGGTGTCAGGTGGCTCAACCCCAAGACCACTGTTTGAGGCGCTGTCACTCCAGCAACTTCAGTGGTCGCGCGTGATCGTCACGCAAGTCGACGAGCGCTGGGTCGAGGACGATCACGTCGACTCGAATGCGCGTTTGATCAAGCAGTACCTGTTGCAAAACCGCGCCGCTGCTGCGGAGTTTCTCGGCATGAAAACGCCCGACTCGTCGCCGTTTACGGCTGAAGCGGCGGTCAGCGCGAAACTGGCGCCCTGTGCGGAAGTTATCGACGTGGTGGTGCTGGGCATGGGAGACGATGGCCACACCGCATCGTTCTTTCCCGGGGCCGCGACCCTGGCGCGCGCGCTCGATCCCGTCGGCACCGAACTGTGCGTGGCGGTGCGGCCACCGTCGGCACCGCACGATAGAATGACGTTGTCGCTCGCGACACTGCTGCGTGCCCGCCACGCCTACCTGCACATCGTGGGTGCGGCCAAGCAGGCAGTATTAAACCGTGCCTGTGGGCCGGGAGAGATTGCGCAACTGCCGATTCGCGCGCTGTTACGCAGCGAGGCACCGGCGTTGGAGATCTACTATGCAAACGGCAACTGAATGATGTACCTGGCTTTGCACAAAACCACATCCACCCTGCGCAAGCGGACCCCGGCATGCTGAAAGCACTTTTCCTCGACATGGACGAAACGCTGTGTGATACGCAGGGCGCGAATCAGCAGGCCACCCGCTTATTGGGGGAAGAGCTGGATGCGCTGTACGGTGGGGCGTTCGACGGCCAGGCTGTCGCGCGCGCCTACGTGGCCGGCATCTACCGCCACTGGAGCGACGAGCAGCGCGCACGCTACCTGCCGATTATCGAGCAACACGGCGAAGGTGCTTTTCGCGCGCAACTGATCCGCGATGAGCTGGCCAAACACGGGATCGACCAGGTGGATGACGCTACCGCGCACGCGCTGCGGGACAAATTCGACAGGGATCGCCTGGACGCTTTTCACTTTTACCCGGGCATCATGGAATTCCTGGCCGAGGCGCGCAAGTTGTTCACGCTGGTGGTGATCACGAACGGGCCGGAGTATTCCCAGGTCCCCAAGGTCGAGGCTGTTGAGCTCGCGCGGCATGTCGATCACATCATCATCGGTGGCCAGGAACCCGAGCAGAAGCCCGCGCGTTCGATCTTCGAAAAAGCGCTCCGGTTGGCAAACTGTGCGGCGCATGAGGCCATCCACGTCGGCGACAGCCTGGCGGCCGACATTGCCGGCGCGCACGACAGCGGCATTACCAGCGTGTGGATCCAGCACCAGCAACCGCTGGATGCGGAACTGGGGATCAACCCCGCGCACACGGTGCTGCACCCGAGCGAAATTCCCGCGCTGATCCGTGAGATTCACCAGAAATAGGGGAGTTTGGGGTCTCTTACCTCAGGTCGAAATCGGCCGCATTGAACGTGCGCGTCACGCGGCGGTATTCACCCGCGCTGCCGGGCCAGTTATTGGTAATGCGCCCACCGCTTTTGTACCAGCTGTCGGCGACGCTGTTCCACACCATGTCCCGCAGCCGCGACTGGATCGCCTGGTTGTAGCGTTCCTCGACGTCCTCACGCACTTCCAGCGTGGACGCCCTGCGCCGTGCAACTGCGTTCATCGCCTGCAGGATATAGTTGGCCTGCGCCTCGGCCATCAGCAGGATGGAGTTGTGTCCCAGGTTCGTGTTCGGGCCGTACATGAAAAAGAGATTGGGAAATTCGTGGGTGGTGATCCCCAGGTACGCTTTGGCACCGTCCGACCAGTGCTCCGCGAGCGCCTTGCCCGACCTGCCTGTGACGCGGATGCCGGCCAGGAACGGATTGGTGACAAAACCGGTGCCGTAAATAATGACATCGCAGGGGTGGTGCTGCCCGTCGCGAGTGCGTATGCCGCGCTCGTCGATCGCGTCGATGGGCTCGGTGACCAGCGCCACGTTGTCGCGCATCAATGCCTCGTAATAGCCGGCGACCACCAGTATCCGCTTGCCGCCCACCGGGTAGTCGGGGATTAACTTCTGCCGCAGCGCTTCATCGGTGACCGTCTTGTTCAGGTAGCTCATGCAGGCCATGGTCAGCAGCCACTTGTTGAAACGCGAGCCTTTGAAGGCTGGATAGATAAAGAGTTCGTTGCGCAGGTAAATCCGCAGCCGGGCGAGGCGTTTGGCGAATGGGAAAAGCCGCAGCAGCTTTTTCTCCCGCTCGGTGTAGCGCCTGTCCCGTTTCTGGCTCACCCAGTTCGCGCTGCGCTGGAAGACCAGCAGTTGTCCGGCCTGCTCGGCTACCACGGGCACGAACTGTACCGCGCTGGCGGCATTGCCGATCACGGCGACGGTCTTGCCGCGCAAATCGACCGTGTGGTCCCAGTTGGCGGAATGGAAGCGGGGGCCCGGGAACAATTCACTGCCCGGAATCTGTGGTACCTGTGGAAGGTGCAACTGGCCCACGGCGCTGACCAGGAATTGGGCGCTCAGCACGCTGCCATTGCCGAGCGTCAGCAACCATGTGCCCGTTGCGGCGTCGTAGTCCGCGGCGCGCAGTTCACTGCCGAAGCGGATGTGCTCAACCACGCCGTGCTTGCGCGCGGTGTTGCCGATGTACTCCAGGATCTGCGGTTGCTCGGACCACTGGTAGTTCCAGTCGGTCTTGGTTTCGAAAGAGAAACTGTAGAGTGCCGACGGTACATCGCACTCGGCGCCGGGGTAGTGGTTATCGCGCCAGGTGCCGCCCAGTGCATCGGCTTTCTCCAGAATCAGGAAGTCGTCGATGCCCTGCTGTTTGAGTCGTATCGCCAGGCAGATGCCGGAGAAGCCGCTGCCGACGATCACGCATGTGTAGTGTTGGTTAGGTTCCATACCCTGCTCTCTGGGCCGCAAAGGGGTGTTGTTATTGGCGACAAAGTATACAGAACAGACACGACCCCGATGCACTGTTTCGGCGCGTAGTTGCCGCTCTCCCGCTCGCTCGTGGCTCTTTCCTTGCTCGTTCCTCGCGCCGTTCCGGGGCGTCGGTATGTCTGCATGCCCGAATCTGCCCGTTAGTCCCGGAATGACCCCTGGCTCCCGGTGTGGTCCGGAAATTGCTTCCACTTCATTGAAAACTTTGTAAAGATCAGGCACTCACGGCATGATCTGTGAAAAGAGCGGTGCTGAAAGTGGTGCATGGAGCCGTGACGAATTCCATAACAAGATGCATAGCAAGAACCAAGACGCGCCATTGACTGGAAGGAATTGCATTTGCCTCGTTTTATGAGTCGCTACGTTGCCGTTGTCGATGCCATCAATTATCGGATCGGCCGCGTTGCGATGTACGGCATCTTCGTCCTGATCGGTATCCTGCTGTGGTCCTCCTTCAGTAAAGCGTTTTTCCAGCCGTCCCTGTGGACCCTTGAAATGGCTCAGTTTGCGATGGTCGCCTACTACATCCTCGGCGGGCCTTATTGCCTGCAGAGGGGTTCTGATGTGCGGATGGACCTGTTCTATTCCACATGGACCGACAGGCAGCGCGCCTGGGTTGATGCCTTCACCATTTTTTTCCTGTTGTTCTACCTGGGCGTGCTGCTGTACGGCGCCATCGACAGCACCGTGTATGCGTTTGATTATGATGAACGCAGTTATTCCGCCTGGCGGCCCTATATGTGGCCGATCAAAGTGCTGATCTGTATAGGCGTCGTGCTGATGTTGCTGCAGGCGATCTCGGAACTGATCAAAGACATTGCGAGAGTCAAAGGGGTAAACGTCTGATGTCTCCCGAGATGATCGCGATCCTGATGTTCTCCTCGATGATGGTGATGCTGCTGACGGGGCAGCGAGTGTTCGCGGCCATTGGCGTCGTCGCGTCGGTCGCGTCGCTGGCGCTGTGGGGCACCGGCGGTTCCGACCTGCCGTTCGCGGCCGCGATGAAACTGATGAAATGGTATCCGCTGCTGACGCTGCCGATGTTTATCTTCATGGGCTACATTTTGTCGGAGTCGAAAATAGCGGACGACCTGTACAAAATGTTCCATGTCTGGATGGGGAATATCAATGGCGGTCTCGCCATTGGCACTATCGGCCTGATGGTGCTGGTCTCGGCGATGAACGGCCTGTCCGTGGCCGGCATGGCCATCGGTGCCACTATCGCGCTGCCGGAACTGCTGCGCCGGGGTTACGACAAGATCATGGTGACCGGGGTGATACAGGCCGGCTCCTCGCTCGGGATCCTGATACCGCCCTCGGTGGTGCTGGTGCTGTACGCGATGATCGCGCGCCAGCCAGTCGGCCAACTGTGGCTCGCCGGCGTGCTGCCCGGATTGATGATGGCGGCGATGTTTATCCTGTACATCGTGATTCGCTGCCGTCTGCAGCCCGAGTTGGGACCGCCACTGCCCGAGGAGGAGCGCAATATCCCGCTGAAGGAAAAGCTGCGCCTGTTGCGCTCCGGCCTGCTGCCGATCCTGATCTTTGCGGCGATGATGGTGCCCTTCGTGAAAGGCTGGACCAGCCTGGTGGAGAGTTCGGCGATCGGTGCGATGACGGCGTTTTTTGTCGCGGTGATCAAAAAGCGCATGACAAAAGCGGTCTTCGAAGCCTCGGTGCGCCAGACGCTCGCTATCTCGTGTATGTTCATGTGGATTATCCTGGCGGCGATGGCCTTTGGTTCGGTGTTCGACGGGCTCGGCGCAGTGGGTGCAATAGAAGGTTTGTTCACCGAGCAACTGCATCTCAGCCCGTGGACTATCCTGATCATCATGCAGCTGTCTTTCCTGGTGATGGGTACCTTCCTGGATGACACGGCGATGCTGGTGATCGTCGCGCCGCTTGTATGTCCCGCTGGTCGGTGCGCTGGGTTTTGACCTGGTCTGGTATGGCGTGCTCTACACCATCACCACGCAGATTGCCTACATGACGCCGCCGTTCGGCTATAACCTGTTTTTAATGCGGGCGATGGCGCCGCCGGAAATCGGCCTGCGCGATATCTACCTTTCCATCGTGCCGTTTGTCGGGGTAATGATCCTGGCATTGATCGTGGTGATGGTGTTCCCACAAATTGCGCTCTGGTTGCCTGAGATGGTGTATAACAAGTGAGCGCGCGCAGCATGCCAGCAGCAAAAGATTTCCCAGTAATGGGGAAGTAATCGGGAAGCCAGCCGTCAATCGGTTCCCCTACATTCGCAGAGAGGAGAGTTTCTATGAGTAATCGAAGGAAGTTTTTACAAGCTGCAGGTGTCGGTATGGCCGGGTTGGCCACAGTCGGTGCGCCAGCTGTTCATGCCCAGAGCAAGACGACGATTAAATGGCGTATGCAAACGTACGCGGGCGCGGCGCTGGGGGAGCATGTCATCAAGCCGGCCATCGATGCATTCAACAAGATAGCCGGCAGTGAAATGCAGATAGAGCTGTATTACGCGGACCAGTTGGTGCCCACGGGCGAGCTGTTCCGCGCGATGCAAAAAGGGACGATCGACGCTGTGCAGTCCGATGACGACTCCATGGCATCGCCCACCGACGTGGCGGTGTTCGGTGGCTACTTCCCGTTCGCTACCCGCTACTCGCTCGATGTTCCGGTGCTGTTCAACCAGTACGGGCTCGCCGAAATCTGGGATGAGGAGTACTCCAAGGTCGGTGTGAAGCATCTGTCGGCGGGCGCGTGGGACCCGTGCAACTTCGCCACCAAGGATCCGATCAACAAGCTCGACGACCTCAAGGGCAAAAAGATCTTCACGTTCCCCACCGCGGGCCGCTTCCTCAGCCAGTTCGGCGTGGTGCCGGTAACCCTGCCGTGGGAAGATATCGAAGTTGCAATGCAAACCGGCGAGTTGGATGGCATCGCGTGGTCGGGCATTACCGAGGTCTACACCGTGGGCTGGGCCGAGGTCACCAACTACTTCCTCACCAACAGTATTTCCGGCGCCTGGGTGGGTTCATTCTTCGCGAATATGGAAAAGTACGAGGCGCTGCCCGAGAACATGAAGGGGCTGCTCAAGCTGGCCATGGACAGTTCCCACTATTATCGGCAGTGGTGGTACTGGGGCGGCGAGGCCGCCAAGCGCGTGCACGGCACCAAGCTGAAACTCACCACGATCCCCGATGCGGAATGGAGCACTGTGCAGAAGGCCGCCGAGAAATTCTGGGATGAGATCGCCGCGGAATCAAAAACCAAGGCCAAAGTGGTGGAGATCTTCAGGAAGTACAATGCCGACATGGAAAAAGCTGGCCCTCCGTACCGCTATACTTGCTAGACGCGTTGGAGGAAGGGGGTGTGTGCTACGTGCGACACACCCCTGTCTTTGAATCGGGTGTTCCCGCATGTGGGGCGCCCTGTAACTCAATCATAATACCCAGATGGAGGCAGCATGCCTCGCAATGTATCGTTTGAAGAACTGCAACAACAGATTCAGGACGGCGTGATCGATACGGTGATCGCGGCGATGCCGGACATGCAGGGCCGGCTGATGGGCAAGCGCTTCCAGGCGCAGTATTTCGCACGCACCGCCTGGGAAGAAACCCATGCGTGCAACTACCTGTTGGCCACGGACATGGAGATGCTGGCGGTGGACGGCTACGCTTCCACGAGTTGGGCTTCCGGATACGGTGATTACACCCTGAAACCGGACCTGGGTACGCTGCGGCCGCTGCCGTGGCTGGAAGGCACGGCACTGGTGCTGTGCGATGCGTTCGACCACCACGCATGCGCCTGTCGCGCATGCGCCGCGCAACGTCCTGAAGGCGCAATTGCAGCGGCTGGAGCAGATGGGTCTGGTGTCGTTTGTTGCCACCGAGCTGGAGTTTTTTATTTTCCGCGAAAGTTTTGAAGCGCTGTGTGACCAGGGCTACCGCAGCCCGACCACCATCAGCGCGTACAACGAGGACTACCATATCTTCCAGACCACCAAGGAAGAGAGCCTGATGCGCCGCGTGCGCAACGGTTTACAGGCCGCCGGTATCGACGTGGAGAACAGCAAGGGCGAAGCCTCCGCCGGACAGGCCGAGATCAATGTCTGTTATTGCGATGCCCTCACGATGGCCGACAACCATGTGCTGGTGAAAAATGCGATCAAGGAAATGGCCTTCCAGGAGGGCAGGGCGATCACCTTCATGGCGAAGTGGGACGCGCAGGCCGCGGGTTCATCCAGCCACATTCACCAGTCGCTGCAGACAAAGGATGGCACCCCGGTATTCCATGATCCCGCCGCCGAGCACGGCATGTCCGCCACCATGCGGCACTACCTCGCCGGCCTGCTGAAATACGCGGACGACAACATGGTTTTCCTCGCGCCCTATATCAATTCCTACAAGCGTTTCAGCGCGGCGACGTTCGCACCGACCAAAGCCGTGTGGTCCATCGACAATCGCACCGCAGGCTACCGCATCGTCGCGCCCGGCTCGAAATCGGTGCGCATCGAGTGTCGCGTCGGCGGCTCCGACCTGAACCCGTATCTCGCCATCGCCTCGCAGATCGCGGCGGGCCTCAAGGGCATCGAGGAGAAGTTGGAACTTGAACCGGCCTTCTCCGGCGATGCCTACAAAGCGGATGGTGTGCGGGAAATTCCCGGCAGCTTGCGCGCCGCGACGATCGCCCTGCGCAACTCGAGCATGCTGCGCGAAGCGATGGGCGATGCGGTCGTCGATCACTACGTGCGGGCTGCGCAGTGGGAACAGGAAGACTTTGATCGCAGGGTCACCGACTATGAACGCATACGCGGTTTCGAGAGGGCCTGAGCCATGGCGCGTACCATCCAGTGCATTTCGCCCATTGACGGCTCGGTGTATGCCGAGCGCGAGCCGTTGTCACTCGCCGCAGCCACCGCAGCGGTAGCCGAGGCCGCCGCGGCGCAGCGGGCGTGGGAAGCGACGCCACTTCAAAGCCGTATTGAACGGGTATTGGCCGGCGTCAAGGCATTGGGTGACATGAACGCGGAGATTGCCACCGAGCTGGCCTGGCAGATGGGGCGGCCGGTGCGCTACGGCGGCGAATTTTCCGGCGTGAACGAGCGGGCCAACTACATGGCCAGTATTGCCGAGGCAGCGCTCGCCCCGATCGAGATTGAAAACAGCGCCGCGTTCATCCGCCGCATCGAGCGCAAGCCGCTCGGTGTCGTGCTGGTGGTGGCGCCGTGGAACTACCCCTACCTCACGGCCATCAACACCATACTGCCCGCGCTCATCGCCGGTAACGCCGTTGTGTTGAAACACTCCTCGCAAACGCTGCTGGCGGGTGATCGCCTGGCCTCGGCTTTCCACGCGGGAGGCGTGCCGCCTGCGGTGTTCCAGAACCTGGTGCTGGACCATGCCACCACCGCGTCACTGATCGGCAGCAAATCTTTCGGCTTCGTGAACTTCACCGGCTCGGTCGCGGGCGGCAAGGCGATGGAGGAAGCGGCAGCCGGCACGTTCACTGCAGTTGGCACTGAACTCGGTGGCAAGGACCCCGGCTATGTGATGGACGATGCCAACCTGGATGCCGCGGTCGACACCCTGGTCGACGGCGCGATGTACAACGCCGGCCAGTGTTGCTGCGGCATCGAGCGTATTTACGTGTGCGAGAAGTACTTTGATGAATTCGTGGCCAAGGCCGTCGCCATCGTCGAGCAGTACAAACTCGGCAATCCGCTGCACCAGGACACCACGCTGGGCCCGATGGCCAACGTCCGCTTTGCCGACCAGGTGCGCTCGCAGATTGCCGACGCGCTGGCGGACGGCGCCAAAGCACTGATCGATCCCGCGCTGTTTCCGAATGACGGCGGGGCTTACCTGATGCCGCAAATCCTCGTAAATGTGACACATAACATGCGTATCATGCGCGAAGAATCGTTCGGCCCGGTGGTGGGCATCATGAAGGTGAAGGACGATGACGAGGCGATCGCGCTGATGAACGACAGCGATTTTGGGCTCACCGCGTCCCTGTGGACGAACGACAGCGCGCGCGCAGAGCGTGTCGCACAGCGCCTGCAAACGGGCACCGTGTTCATGAATCGCTGCGATTACCTGGACCCGGCTCTTTGTTGGACAGGCTGCAAGGACACCGGTCGCGGCGGCAGCCTGTCGGTGATTGCCTTTCACAACCTGACGCGGCCGATGTCATTCCATTTCAAAAAACTGTAAACCCTGCAAGGTAGTGTTATGACCGCAAACGTCAACTGGTCTTACCCCACGGCCATCCGCTTTGGCAGTGGCAGAATCGCGGAACTTGCCGACGCCTGCCGCGCGGCCGGTATCACACGGCCGCTGTTCGTAACCGATCGCGTGCTGGCGCCGTTGCCCATGGTGGCGCGAACGCTGGAGCTGCTTGAAGTCGCCGGTCTCGGCCGCAGTATTTTTTCGGGGGTGGACCCGAATCCCACCGAGCTGAATCTGCAGGCAGGCCTCGAGGCCTATCACGCCGGCAAGCACGACGGCGTGGTCGCGTTCGGCGGCGGCTCCGGTCTCGACCTCGGCAAGCTGATTGCGTTCATGTCGGGACAAACGCGCCCGTTGTGGGATTTTGAAGACATCGGCGATTGGTGGACGCGCGCGGCTGTCAAAGGCATTGCGCCGATCATCGCCGTGCCGACCACGGCGGGCACCGGTGCGGAAGTCGGTCGCGCGGGCGTGATCACCAACTCCGTGACGCATGAAAAGAAAATTATCTTTCACCCGAAAATCCTGCCGAGCCAGGTGATTTGCGATCCCGAGCTGACGCTCAGCATGCCGCCCGCCATCACGGCCGGCACTGGCCTGGATGCGTTCGCCCATTGCCTGGAAGCCTACTGCGCCCCGAGCTACCACCCGATGGGCCACGGCATCGCGCTGGAAGGCATGCGACTGGTGAAGGAGAACCTGCCGAAGGTGTACGCCGATGGTTCCGACATCGAGGCGCGCGGACATATGATGGCAGCCGCCGCGATGGGCGCTGTCGCGTTCCAGAAAGGCCTCGGTGCGATCCACGCCATCTCCCATCCAATCGGTGCCTTGTACAACACGCATCACGGCACCACGAATGCGGTGGTCATGCCAGCCGTGGTGGCATTCAATCGCCCGGCTATCGAGGAGCCCATCAGGCGGCTGGCAAATTACCTCGACATAGCCGGCGGGTTTGATGGTTTCGTGCAGTTCCTGGTCGAGCTGAATCGCAGCCTGAATATCCCTGCAAACCTGACCGCGCTCGGCGTCGTAAATCCCGACCTCGATGCGCTGGTGGCAGCAGCACTCGCCGACCCCAGTGCGGGTGGCAATCCGGTACAGCTCACCAGGGAAAATACCCGGCAGCTGCTGCAAAGTTGTCTCTAGCAATGCTGTCCGTCGGGCACGCAACCGGCTAACTTCTACCGCTGATTCACCGAGGTCGCACAATGGCCAGCACGCATTCGGAAACTCCGTTACCCGCAGGCCGCGCCACCACGTTTGATGTGTTCCAGGCCAAGCTGAGCGCGATGAATACCCGCGAGGGCGTGGCGAAAGGGCTGGCTATCAGGCTCGCACCCAGCGACGTGGTGATAACCCCGTTTGGCAAGAGCGGCACGACATGGCTGCAGCAGATCGCCCACACGCTGCGCACGCGCGGGGACATGGATTTCGACGATATCAGCCGCGTCGCGCCCTGGATCGAGGTCTCCACCGATCTGGGTATCGATCTCGATGCACGGCAGAAAGCCGAGCCCCGCGTGTTCAAAAGCCATCTCGATGCGCATCGCATTCCCAAAGGCGGGCGCTATATCGTTGCCTCGCGCGACCCCAGGGACGCCGCGTATTCCATGTTCAGGTTCATGGAAGGTTGGTTTATCGAACCCGGCGCCATTGCGCTGGACGACTTCGTGAGCTACACATTCGTCGCATCGGGCAACGCGCCGGGCAGTCTGCGCGGGGATTACTGGACCCACCTGACATCCTGGTGGCACAGGCGCAATGATCCCGACGTGCTGTTCATGGCGTACGAGCACATGAAGGACGACCTGCGTGGAACGATCCAAAAAGTGGCGGCGTTCATGGATATCGCGCTCGACGATGAGTTGCTGGCGATCACCGAGGCGCAGTCGTCACTGCAATTCATGCAGCGACACAAGGACCGTTTTGACGACAAGTTGATGCGGGAGCGCAGCGTCGCGGTGGCGGGAATACCTGCGGACAGTGAATCCTCGAAGGTGCGCACAGGGCAGGTCGGGGAGGCGCGCCAGCACATTGGTGCCGAGGTGTGCGCGGCCTTGGATAAACTCTGGCGAGAGCGCATCACGCAGGAACTCGGTTTCGTGGACTACGCCTCGATGATTGCGACATTGCGGTAATTGCCATCACACGATTCTTCACAGCGTTGCGCACCTCATTCGGCATGGCATTCGGCATGGCATTCGATATGGCTTTCGCCGTGGCACGCGTCAAGCCGAGGACGATTCGCTGGCGCATCGTGGCCCTGGTGGCGGTGCTTGCACTCGCCTCCTGTGCCGGCGAAAGCCCGGGCTGCCCCTACGCCGGCACAGGGGACAGCGCACCGAGCGCAGGTTGTTTCTCTGTCTCCGGTGATGGGCTGCTGCTGGTGCAGGACCTGAACGGCAGGCTCAGCCCGCCCGGCGGCAGCAGCGAGCCGGGCGAATCGGCGCAATGTACGGCGTTCAGGGAGACCTGGGAGGAAACCGGCCTGCGCTTGCAGCCCCGTGAGTTGCTTGAAGTGTTTGACACAGGGTTTCATTTGTACCGCTGCGAGCGCGATGCCGCTTCCGGCGAGATCGATCCGCCGCCGCGCTTCGAGGTGCGAGCCGCGTTTTATCTGCCTGCGGAGCGTTTTGTACACTATGAATGGCGATACCCCGATCAACAACTGCTGATGCGCGAGATGTTGTTGAACGCCGCTTTGGATCAATAAAGCGGTGCAATTGAATAGCACGCCTGCATAGATCGGCAAGCTAAGCGGTGGCCTTGGCAGGCTGGATCAACAACGTCGGAATCCCAAGATTGTGGCTCTTCAGGGTCGCCACTAACGTGCCGGGCTTTCTACCCTCACGCATGGCGGAGGCAGCGATGCCGCGCTCGCCAAGCGTGCGGAGGGTACCTGCCAGGTCCTGGCACTGGTAGGCCAGCCCCCAGAATGCGTTGCCGCTCTTTGCGTCACCCTCGGGCTCAATGACTTCCAGCGTCAGTTTTCCCGCGCGAAAAAACAGCATGCGTCCACCCCAGGCGGGCGCGGCTTTATCCAGTGCCAGGCGAATACCCAGTTCACCGGCAAACAGATCGATGCAGGCCTGGGCATCGTCGGTGCGCAGCACGACGTGGTCGATTGTGAAACCGGTGCACTGCGCTGCGGGATGTGCCAGCCGAAAATCCGCCGTACGCCGCCCGTCGCCGAGTCGAATATCGACGCCCAGGGAATTAGCCACTGGCGTTTCAAGCGCCGCTTCCGGTGCGCTGAATACGATCCCCTGCAACCGGGGTTTGTCGATCGCACATTGCACCAGCTCTATTACGGTATTGGACAAGCCCCACCAGGCAACCAACCCACCTTGGGGCAGATCGCGGGCTAACGGCGATACGCCAAGTAACTGCTGGTACTGTGCGCTGGCGGCCGACAATTCCGGCACGGCCAGCACGATGCGGTCAAATTGTCTGGCCATGTGCATCCTCGGGTTGGTTGACCGCACGGGTCTTGCTGCTCGCTTGTGGTTCTCTCAACCGAGCTGTGTCAAACTGTCTGGCGAGTCGTTGCTTTGCAATTTCTGTGTTTATACCTCATATACTGTTCTTCTAAAATGTTGGCGCTTCGCTTTAATATACGGGATAAGCGATAAATACTTCGTACTTGTCCATTACACATCAATCCACTTGGAGAAATCTGAAAATGAATTTGAGTAACGTCACGAAAGTTACACTGTCCCTTGCACTGCTTATGGCGCTGGCGAGCTGTGGCTCTGAAGAAAAGGACGAACAGAAGCCACAGGAAAGCCAGCAAGTAACACAGGCTGACCAACCGAAACCGCAGGTCAGCCAACCAAAACCGCAAGACAGCCAACCGAAAGCACAAGCAGAAAAAGCCAAAGCACCAAATGACGGAAAAAAATGGCTGCCACCCGCCATGGCGGACATCGGCCTGACGGCGGAACAGGAAGCCAAGCTCAAGCCTGTCACTCTTGAGGCACGCAAGCAATTGAAAGCCGTGCGTGAAGATACGAAGCTTGATAGCGCCGCAAAAAAGGAAAAGCAGCGCGAGATTGGACAAGCGACGAATAAGCAATACAAAGCCATTTTGACGCCGGAGCAGTGGAAGAGCTTCCTGAAGGCGCGCCAGGCTGAGGTGAAAGCGCCCACAGCCACGCCCACAGCCGCGACTCCCGCAGCGAATCAGCCCGAAGCCAAAAAGGAATGAACGGTTGAGGGGGTAGCAGTTTAACTCGCTTTCCTTGCTGCCGCAGTCAGCCGGAATCCGGATTGCACGCAGATTGGCTAACTATCACTGGTTGACAGTGTTCGGGACGGAATAGGGGGCGGATTCAACCCTCCGGCGCGACGATGCCGCGGCGCGCCGCCTCCATGGTGGCCTCGGCGCGGGTCGTGATGTTCAGTTTGCGATACAACGCCTTTACGTAATCGCCCACGGTATAGCGGCTGAGTTCCAGCATGCGCGCGACCTCGGCGAGTTTGTAACCCTTGGCGATCAGGCGCAGCACCTCCTGTTCGCGCGGCGTCAGCGCCACGCTGCCGGCCTCGCTGGCGGGCGGACTGAAAAATCGCAGCATCTTGCGCGCGATGGCCGGCGACAGCGGCGGCTCGCCGCTGACCAGGCCGCGCAGCAGGTTCGCCAGCAGTTCCTGGCTTTGTTCCTTGAGCAGGTAACCATGCGCGCCTGCGCGCAGCGCGGGAAATACATGCTGGTCGTCATCGTAGATCGTTGCCACGACCGTGTAGATGTCCGGCGACAACTGATGCAGCTCGCTGATCAGGCTGACGCCGAAACCATCGGGCAGGTTCAGGTCGATCAACGCGATATCCGGACGCTGCGCCTGCACGGCCGCACGCGCCTCGGCCAGCGTGCCCGCTTCGCTGACGCTCATCGCGGGAAACGCCTGGCGCATCACCTCGACCAGCCAGGCGCGCGAATCCGGCAGGTCTTCCAGCACCAGCCCATGGCGCAACGCATTCATGACAACGGTATCCGACATTGCACGCTACATCCTTGCGGTTCGACGTCCTGCCAGCGGAGCGCGCCGCCCAACTCGCCGGCACGCAGTTCCATGTTGCGCAGCCCGCGACCGGGTTTCCATGTGCCCTGCGCGCGTCCGACGCCGTCGTCGCGCAACTCGATCACCAGATGCGCGAGCACATAATCGATATTCACCACCACGCGTTGCGGCTTCGCGTGTTGCATCGCATTGCTGATCGCCTCGCGCAAAATACGCCCGAGGTTGACGACCTCCTGCTGGCTCAGGATTCGCTCCGGCAAGGTATCCGCCTGTCGCCAGTCGAGCTGGATGTGCGCCGCGCCCAGGCGTTGATCGCACTCGACATGCCAGTCGGCCAGCGCCTCTTCAAGCGTCAGTTGTTCATGCTGCGTGTGCGACACCACGTCGCGCAGATCCTGCAATGCGGATCGCGCCAGATCCGCGCTGCCCCTGTCGCCGGCGCGATACACCAGAGACAACAGCTTGGCGCCGACATCGTCATGCAGGTCGCGGTAGATGCGTTCGCGTTCACCGGCGACTGCACGGGCCTGATCGAGCGTTTGCAAGTGCAGGTAATTGTCTTCCAGCTCGCGGCGGTTGGCCGCGACGCGCGCCTCCAGCTCGGCATTGAGCTGCTCGGATTCGTTCAGCGCGCTAATAAAGCGCTGGATCAAATGCCAGGCGATGAACAGGATCAGCAGCGCGGCACTGTAATGAATCAGGTGGTGGCCGTACTCGCGATCCGCGCCGATAAAACCGTTCTGCACCAGCCAGTCGTGCACACCCGCCATCAATACCATGGCGATACCCATGGCCAGCAGCGCGATCTGCTGCGGACTGCTGAGCACGCGCCGCGCGCTGTCGTGCGGCATGCGCAACAAGCTGCCGCGCACGCTCAACAGGCGCCACACCAGGTAGCCGCCTATCAACACGCTGCCCAGCATCCACACCGCCGCCACCAATGCGAGATACTCACCGGCCACGGCATACAGCACCATCGCGAGTACTGCGTAAGCGACCAGTGCCGAATCGATAAGCGGATAATGCTTGCCCAGCATGCGATGAACGAACAATCCGAGCGCGGTGCTCCACCAGGCAATGCTGCTGAACATCAGCCACTCCCACGCTGGCGAGGGCATGGGAATATGCCTGATAAAATTATTGCTGCTCAGCAGCGACCAGGCGAAAGCGGCCACCGCGAACCAGAGATACTGGCTGTCGCCGGGACGCTTGCGCCATAGACCGAAGGCGAACACCGACACGCCCAGGGTGGCGAGAAACAAACCGGCGCTCAATTGCACCTGGAAAAAATACACCCACTCGTAACGCGGCTGCAGCAGCGCCTGCGGACCGATCAGCACGCTGCCGAGCAGACCCGAGCCCGGATAGGAACGCAGGCGGATGTCGATACGATTTTCGCCGTCGCGCCACAGGCTACTGGGGATATCGAAATACAGGGGCCGCGCCCAATTGCGCGCCAGGGGCTCGGCGAAGCTGCCGCCATCGCCGAGCAATTTGTCGTTGAAATACACGGCGGCATTCATGGTCAGGCGCGGAATGTAGATACCCCAGATAGCATCGGGCACCTGCGCGCGACTGACATAGAAGCGATACCAGCCGTTGTCGCCGATTGCATAGCGTTTAGCCGGCCAGGTGTCGGGAAGTTGCACGGTTTGCGCAACAGTTGAAGCGGACGGCGGGTGTACCTCGTGACTCAAGCGCAGCTCGGCCTGCTCCAGGCGCACTACCGAATCGTCCAGCACGATGGCCGCCTGAGCGATACCGCCTACGCCGAGCGCGAGCAGCACTGTGATCATCAGTAACACCTGCGCGCGCAGCGGCCTTGAACACACGTCGAATCACCCATTAGAAGCACAGACAGACTGGCAAGTACGCGGCAATTACCAACATTTTGCGCCGCCCGCTCGCGCCAGGGAACGCCGGCATCATAACCGAAAAAAAACCCGCTCTGGAACTCATGCATCACCCGGCGGGCGCATGCTGCACCACCCGCCGGGAGACACTTCACGCCTCAGTTCCGAATGATCGCGCCGTTGGGCGAAATACCGGCCATGTCACCGTTATCCCACAGATCGAGGTGGCTGTGCGTCGGACCTTCCAGGTAGATCAGCGGATACTGCGTCTGACCCGTGATGTCCAGGCAGAAAGACGTAATTGCGTAATTGTCGCCATTGTAGGTGGCCGTTCCGTCCGCTTTGAGCACGAAGATCGCATCGCCCGACGGTGTGAACGTGGGGTTCATCATGTCATCGTTGTAGGTGCCTTCCTCGCCGGTGTAGGTGGCAGCGAACCCCGCGAGCTCGTCCGCCGTTGGTACACGCACGGCATCGGCCACGTAGTTACTGGTGTTGCAGCTGAGGGTCACCGTATCATCATCATCGTCGTCACCGCCGCCACCGATTGTGATGCCGCTGGTGTCGATATTCACATCGAAGGCGAAAGGGCTGTCGTCGAGGCTCACCGTGAAGCTGTTGCCGGTGAAGTCGATGCTGATGCTGAGTCGGTCCAGCAGCGCGTCGATGCCAGTGCCGTTCACCGTGAAGGCCGTGGAGAAGAAATCATACGTCGTGTGATCGAGGCCCTCGGCATCCATTTCGGTGGCGAAATTCGCATTGATGATCGCCTGCGCATTCAAAATCGCCTGCGCGGTCAGCTCGGCGTGGTTCGCCGCCCAGTTCGTGTACAGCGCACTCACATCACCATTGAAGGCGAGGTATGTCGCCAGGTGCGTCAACGAAGTGACGTTCACCGTCAGGTTGGCCGCATTCGCAAAGGAATACAACGTGTCGCCTCCGCCGTTGGGCACCACGCGGATCAGGAACGGCGCATTCATGCCTTCCACCGTTACCGACCAGTCGCCACTGGCCGGATCGGTCGCGGTATTCACCTCCGAGCCGCTGCCGTCCTGGACATACACATACCCGTCAATCGGCGCGCCGACCGCCGCCGTGCCGCTGAGTGTTGTGCTGGGAATGCTGGGCATGGAACTTGAACCGCCGTCGCTACAGGCGGCGAGCATGATGGCGAATCCGGCGAGCAGCAGGATGCGCAGGCCCGACAGGGCAGTGTGGAAGCGTTGCATGGTGTGTCCCTCGTGAATTTGTTATAGCGACATTCACCCGCGATGCGCAGCGCATCCGGGGTGTCGCCTGATTCACAGACTAGGAAAATCCTCGCGGCAGTGGCATCCCGCGTTCGCGGGGGGCGGACGCGTCGATAAAACGGGGAGGGCGGTGAAGATCTTATATTGTTATGCCGTGTTCAGGACAACGTCGGGCCCGGTGAAGTAGCGGAGTGCGCGCAGGCACTATTGCTGGTTGAAAACGGGTTTTCGCTTTTCCATGAAGGCTCTCATTCCCTCCTCGGAATCAGGGCTGGCCATGGTCGCCCTCACCGCCCTGCGCTCGGCCTGGAGCAGTTCCTCGAGCGAACGGTCCTGCGATTTCACAACGACTTCCATCACCCCGCGAACAGCCATCGCGGGCTGCGCTGCCAGTTCGTGGGCCAGTGCGATGGCGCGATCCTTCAGTTCCTCCAGCGGCCAGACTTCGTGGACAAGGCCGATACGCAGCGCTTCCGGCCCCGTGATTTTCTTGCCGCGCAAAATCATATCGAGCGCGTGATTGGGGCCGACACATTTGCTCAGGCGGGCGCTGCCGCCCCAGGCGGGCACGGTTCCCAGATCCATCTCCGGTAATCCTATCTGGGCGCCCTCGGTGGCGGCCAGGCGGAAGTGGCAGCCCAGCGGTACTTCCAGCCCACCGCCCAGGCAATACCCGAACAGCGTGGCTATCCAGGGTTTACCCATGGTCTCGATCGCATTGATCACGCGCAGTCGCTGGTCGAACAGGGCATCCGGGCCACCCATGCGCGCGAGGCCGGTGGCGAACTGCTTCAGGTTCATGCCCACCGAGAAATTCTCCTGGCCCTGCCCCGTCAGCACCACGGCGCGGATGCTGTTATCAGTCGCGATCTCGCCCACCAGCAGGTCAAGCTGGTCGATGAATTCCAGGCTCATGCGGTTGTAGGGCGCATCGTTGATGGCGATGATCGCCACCGCGCCCTGGCGTTCCAGCAGCAACGGGTCTGGCATACCGGTAACTCCCCTGTTAATTGGCAGCGACAGTATGCAACTGAAGTAGGGCAGTTAGAAGCCGGAAGGTTCGCTCCATATCTTATCGCACTGCCAGGGAACGATTAACGCCAGCCCTGATCCCCGCCAAAGCGCAGCGTGATCACCAGTATCTCGCGTTGGCGCTGCGCTTCGGCCGCTTTGTACAGGCGCAGTTGCTCGTTGTATCCGCTGGCCAGCAGTCGCAGGTATTCGACGACATTATTGTGGCGTGTCGTATCGGTTACCTGCGGCAATACAGCTTCCTGTTCGAAAATGAATTGCTGCAGCGTCTGCCCATAGGCCTGCATTTCTTCGAAGCTTGCCATGCGCCCGTCGGGCAATTGGATGGCGATTTGTGGCGCTGAAGTCGTCATTGTGTCCTCCTCCTGTCCGCTCCCTGGCGGGACTATCATCCCGCCGGCGGTAGTCCTGCGAAAATAGTCCTGCAAGAGCGGTGCCAGTACTGCGTGGTCGCGGGAAAGGTGCAGGAATCAGGCAGTTGCTGGCGCTGGGGCGTGTGACCGACAACGCAAATCACGACTTTCGTTGCGGCACTGCTCCCCCGTGGTGCGCGATTGCCCCACGCGAGACACAGCATGCAGCGTGAGTGTTACAGGGGAGTGAATGGCTGCGCGCGCAATTCGAAAGTTCGGAGCAATAACTACTGCTGCCGCGCGACGCTCGCGGCGACTTGGTGGACACCCATCTCTGGATCGCTCTCCAGAAGAGTAATCACTTTGGGCACTAACGGTAGCAGTTCATCGAGTCGAGTTCGAAAGGAGACAAGAATAATGATGTGGAGTGGAAGCGAGTTAAGGTTTTGCTGATGCTCAATACCGCGATCAGCAGTAATCAATGCATGGAATTGTTGATCGGCTGCGAGTTTAAGCAGTTTGCCGTTTTGGTGCCACGCCATCCCATTTCGGCAACCGTCCGCACGAAATACGAATCAGGAAAGGAAGCTGACAGCTTCCTGGGAATAGACTCATCAAGCAGCAGCTTCATTCGCTTTTGTAAGCTTCTCCATCGCTATTTCAAGCACCCCGATTGCCTGCTCTCGGGTTACGGTTGGGTAGTCATCCAGAAAGTCATCCAGCCTGTCCCCGGCTTCCAGGTGCTCGATAAGTACACGAACAGGCACCCTGGTGCCGGCAAAGACCGGCGTACCACCCAGTATCTCCTTGTCTCTGCAAATAATAGGTAAGGTCATACGCGATTCCTCTTGGGTGAGTCTACTCCTGTTCGTGGCGAATTCTCAAACGCCGGGCTGCGGCACTCAAGCCGGCCATGCGGCCAAAGAAAGTGGCGTCTCCGATGCTCATGCCGCTGGAATAACCTTCCGCGCAGCGCGGCAGGCCGGCGCTGTTGCGGCCTGCGGCATACAGTCCTGGAATGATCTGTTTGTCTGCGGTGAGCACCTCGCCGGTGGGCAGGGTATCGAGGCCGCCGAAGGTCATCGTCGCGAAAATCGCGCCGTTGCCCGGCGTCAAATCAAAGGCAGCGTAGGGTGGCTCATCCAGCGGCACGAGGTATTTGGCGTGCTTGTGAAACAGCGAGTCTTCCGCTTCGCGGGCATCACGGTTGTAGGTGTCCAGCGTACGGGTCAGCGCACCCTGCGGGAGATGCAGTTCGCGCTCCAGCTCTTCGACAGTTTCGCCGGTGCCCGCCACCGGGTAGCCGCCCATCGGCGGTCGCTCCAGCACGCTGAAATGGCGGCTGTCGATGATCAGGTAGTAGCGGCCATCCGGGCGGTCCAGGATCGCGGCGCCGAGGCGGCCGTGGTACACGTCTTCGTTGATGAAACGGTTGCCGGTTTCGTCGACGATGATGGCTTCCAGGAACTGTCGGGGTGGGTAGAACGGCGTGCAGATGAAGCCGTCGTGCATGTTGGCCACCGCGCCGCCCGCGCCGATGCCGATGCGGATGCCATCGCCGGTGTCGTTGGGATTGCCGTTGGGGTAGTTGCCATGGGCCAGGCGCGGCGCGAAGTGCTCCACCATCGCGCGGTTCAGGATGAAGCCGCCGGCGGCGAGGAGGGTGCCCCGCCGTGCGCGAAAGTAGCGCACCTGCATATCGATACGCGCGGCGATGCCAATGACCTCGCTGCCGCGCTGGATTACATTGAGCGCGCGCGCGTCGCAGATAATGCGCACGCCTTTGTCGCGCGCGCTGCGCAGCAGGTTCTGCATCAGCGGAATCCCGCCGTGATCGCCTTTTATCTGCGGCTTGTGGCCGCGCGGCGCGGGCCTCGCGTAAGTGCTGTACGGCCAGGCCTCCTCGTTGCCGGTGGTCATCAGCGCGGCTTCGTTGGGCGTGTTGGTGTGTTTGTGGGGATAGTATTCCGGCTTGAACACCACGCCCTGGCGCGTGAGCCAGTCGTAGTGCTCCAGCGTGCGATCACAGTACAGGCGCACCTTGGCCGGGTCGGCCCCGGGGCCCGCCGCCTGCAGCAGGTAGTTGTACATCTCCTCGATATCGTCCTCGAAGCCGCAGGCCAGCTGGGTCGGCGTGCCGCCGCCCATGTAAATCAGGCCGCCCGCTATCGCCGTGGAGCCACCGGCCTCGCTCGCGGCCTCCAGCACGATCACGCTGGCGCCGGCATCGGCTGCCTCGATCGCGGCGCTGATACCGGCGCCGCCGCCACCGACAATCAATACGTCACACTCGGCGTGCCAGCCGTCCACGCTGGCGAGGTCAATACTGGCTGCACTAAAGGCGGCATCATTCATACGCTGGTAAACCCGTCTGGTGGTGTGTCTGGCGCGGCGATCGCGAGGGCAGCGTTTCCGGCCTGTGTTTCTTGTCTTGAGGTGTCGCGCCCGCGCCGTTATCCTGCGGGACTATAACAAACATCCCGCGAGGCAAAATATGTACGAAGAACTGAAAAGCACCTGGTCTGACCTGATAGCCCCCGGGCAATTGTTCGAGGTTGAAACACTGCAGGTGCGCGGTTCACCGATGCGCGTGTACAAGCATGCGCCCGCCTCGCTGCGCGATATCTGGCTGGGCACTGCCGCCTATTCGGACCGCGAGTACCTGATCTACCAGGACGAACGGCACACGTATGCCCAGTCCCACGCGTATGCTGCGTCCATCGCGCACTGGTTGTCCGAGCACGGCGTGCAACCCGGCGACAGGGTGGCGATTGCGATGCGCAATTACCCGGAGTGGATGCTGGCGTACTGGGCGGTGGTGTCGATGGGCGCCGTGGTCGTGGGCATGAACGCGTGGTGGGTGACGCAGGAAATGCATTTCGCGCTGCGCGACTCGACGCCCAAGGTGCTGATTTGCGACCAGGAGCGCCTGGCGCGCTTCCTGGAAATCCGCGCTGACTTTCCCGAACTGGTCGTCGTCGGCGTGAGGCTGGCCGGGGAGACACCGGCGAATGTGGTGCCGTGGTCCGAGCTGCTCGCCAGCGAGCCAGCGATGCCTGCGGTAACCATCGACCCGGATGACGACGCATGCATTTTCTACACCTCCGGCACCACGGGTACGCCCAAGGGCGCGCAACTGACGCACCGTGGTTGCGTGTCTAACCTGATGAACATCGGCTTCGGCCAGGCCCTGCAGCGCGATGCGCTGACCAGGGCGGGACTGAAGCCCAAGGGTTCAATGGCGCCCGGCGAGATCAACGTCGCGCTGGTGGCCACGCCACTGTTCCATGTGACGGGCAACAACTGCGTCGCGCAGGGCATCGCCGCCACCGGCGGCAAACTGATTCACATGTATAAATGGGACGCGGGCGAGGCGCTGCGCATTGTCGAGACGGAGAAGGTGACGACCTTCAGTGCCGTGCCGATGATGTCGCGCGAGATGATGCTGCACCCCGACTTTGCCACCCGCGATACGTCCAGCCTGAAAAGCATGGGCGGTGGCGGGGCGGCGGTACAACCCGACCTTACCCAGAAAATGCAGGCGACGATGGAAAACGCCGCGCCCAGCGCCGGTTACGGCATGACCGAAACCTGCGGCATCATCTCCGCGTTGTCGGGTATCTACCTTGTTGATCGCCCCACCAGTGTCGGCCGCGCGATGCCCACGTTCGAAGCCAAGTGCGTGGACAGCGAGGGCAACGCCGTGCCGACCGGCACGCCGGGGGAGTTGTGGGTGCGCGGCGCGTGCGTGATCAAGGGCTACCTCAACCGGCCCGAGGCAACAGCCGAGACCATCACCGATGGCTGGTTGCACACCGGCGACATCGCCTACATGGATGCGGACGACTTCATCCACCTGGTGGACCGCGCGAAGGAAATGGTGTTGCGCGGCGGTGAAAACGTGTACTGCGCGGAAGTGGAAAGCGCGATTTTTGCCGATGATGCCGTCGCCGAATGCGTGGTCTTCGGCGTGGAGGATGAGCGCCTCGGCGAGGAGGTCGCCGCCGCGATTTACCCCAAGCCGGGTGCGACGGTCGATGTCGATGCGCTGCGTAAGTCGCTGCGCGACAAGATGGCGTCCTACAAGATTCCACGCTACATCTGGGTGGTGGGCGCGCCATTGCCGCGCAACGCCAACGGCAAATTCGTCAAGCGTGAAGTGCGTGACGCGCTGGCGCTGGCGGATGCGCTGTAGCGCGCATCGAGAAGCCCTTGCCGCGCGTTCTTGTCCCCATCCTGCTGGCGGCAGTGCTGCTCGGCGCCTGCTCGAAGTTCGATGACCCGTCGCTGCAGCCGGCGTTCGATCCCGCGCTGGCGCTGAAACCCCAGCCCAAGGCGGCCGTGGAATTCGATGCCAACCGCAACCTGTTCTTCGGCGACCTGCACATCCACACCAGCCTTTCCACGGACGCCTATGTGTTTGGCGTGCGTTCGCTGCCGGAGGATGTCTACACCTTCGCGCGCGGCGGCACGATCGAGCACGGCGCTGGATACCCGATCCGTATCGCGCGGCAGCTGGATTTCGTCGCGGTCACCGACCACGCGGAATACATGGGCCAGGCGCGCCTGGCGAACCTCGATGTGCCGACGACGCGACGCCCGCTGCGTGAACTGCTGCTCGACGGCAGCCGCCTCAGCATCACGCTGGCGTGGGCCAAGACCACGTCCTTTATCCGCTTCAAGGGTTTTGGCTTCGGCGTGGACCAACCCGATCCGGTGGTGAACCGCGCGGCCTGGCAGATGACGATAGACGCGGCGCAGAAGCACAACGAGCCCGGCGTGTTTACCGCGTTCATCGGCTACGAATGGTCGGCGTTTGTCGGCTCGCCTTCCGTGCACATCCACCGCAACGTGATTTACCGTGGCGACGAGGTGTCCGAACTGCCGTTCAGTTACCTGGACAGTTCGCGGCCCGAGGACTTGTGGGCCTTCCTGCAGCGCGAGAACGATGCCGGACGCACGGCGTTTGCGATTCCGCATAACGCCAACCTGAGCGACGGCAATATGTACCGCGCCGTGGACTCGGACGGTAAGCCGATCACCGCCGGGTATGCCGCGATGCGCAGCCGCTACGAGCCGCTGAGTGAAATACTGCAGGTGAAAGGTGCATCGGAAACCCACCCGTTATTATCCAGCCTGGACGAGTTCGCGGATTTTGAGATAGCCGGCGTGGTGCCCAGTGTCGGCGAGGTCGATCTCGATACGATCAGGGGTTCGTATACCCGCGACGCGCTGCGCCTCGGCTTGCAGCTGTCGCACAAGGAAGGCTTCAACCCGTTCGATTTCGGCGTGATCGGTTCCAGCGACAGCCACAACGCCAGCTCGCCCAGCGACGAGAACAACTATCACGGCAAACTGCCGCTGATGGATGGCAGCGCCGGCCTGCGCACGGACCGGGCGACGGTGCTGCCGCCGGGCGCAACACCGGTCACGCGCTGGGGCTCCGGTGGACTGGCGGGCGTGTGGGCGCAGGAGAATACGCGCGAGTCACTGTTCGACGCGCTGCGCAGGAAGGAGACCTTCGCCACCAGTGGGCCGCGCATCAGCGTGCGCTTCTTCGGCGGCTGGCTGTATGACGAAGGCCATTCTCAATTCATGCCCGACCTTGTCGCGCAGGCGTATGCGTCGGGTGTGCCGATGGGCGGGCAACTGCTTGCCGCACCAACTGGCAGAAGCCCCACGTTCCTGCTGGTGGCGATGAAAGATCCCGAGGGCGCCAACCTCGACCGCGTGCAAATCATCAAGGCCTGGGTGGACGCGCAGGGCGACAGCCACGAAAAAGTGTTTGACGTAGCCGCATCGGGTGGACGCATGCCCGGTAGCGCTGACACGAAGGGCGCAGGCACGACTGGCGCAAGCACGGCAGGCGCAGGCACGCTGCCGCCGGTAGGCAACACGGTCGATATTGCCGCTGCAACGTACACCAACACGATCGGCGCTGCCACGCTGGCCACGGTGTGGACGGACCCCGAATTTGACGCGACCCAGCCCGCGCTGTACTACGCGCGCGTACTGGAAATACCGACGCCGCGCTGGTCGACCTTCGATGCCAGGACACTGGGCGTGGAGCCGATGGCGCCCGCGACGCTGCAGGAACGCGCGATCACCTCGGCGATCTGGTACACACCCGATGTCACCAGTACCCAGCTAGTGAGCCCAAATCCGCATGGCCTTTGAGACGCTGTTCTCGCCGCTTCGCATCGGCTCCATGGCATTACCCAACCGCATTGTCATGTCGCCGATGACGACCGATTACGGCAACCTCGAACAGGAACCCACCGAGCGATTGATGGCGTATCTGGAAGCGCGCGCGCGAGGCGGCGTGGGCCTGATCACGCTGGAAGTGTGCTCGGTCGCGCTCGACCATCGCTACATGGCCAATTCACTCAGCCTGGCGGAGGATCGCTTTATTCCCCTGCACCGGGAGCTGGTCGACAGGATTCATCGCCACGGCGCGAAAATCCAGCCGCAGATCACGCACCCGGGGCCGGAGTCACTCGCACCGTTCTTCGAACGCAAGCCGGGGTTCGGCCCCAGCGTGTGTGTGAATCCCGCCGGCATGCAGTCGTGCAGGCCGCTGGAGCTCGCGGAGATTCCTGGGGTCATCGCGCAGTACGCCGCCGCGGCGGTGCGCGCAAAAGAGGCGGGCTACGACGGCATCGAGCTGCACGCCGCCCATGCGTACATGCTGCTCGGTTCGTTCCTTTCGCCACTGCGCAATGCGCGCCGGGATGAGTACGGCGGCAAGACATTGGAGACGCGCGCCCGGTTGCTGCTGGAGACGCTCGAAGCGGTGCGAGCGGCGGTGGGCCCCCAATTCCCGATAACCGTGAGCCTCTCCGGCTACGAACGCTTTCCCGGCGGTCGCGCGATCAACGAAACGCAGCGCCTGGCGCAGATGCTGGTGGCGGCGGGCGCGAGCGCGTTCCGGGTCAGCGGCGGCACCACGGACAGTCTGGTGACGGCGATGGTGATGAGCAGTGATTTCCCCGACGCCATCAATGTCGCCCAGGCCCAGGCGATCAGGCAGGTGGTGGATGTGCCGGTGATGGTGGTGGGGCGCATCCACACGCCGGAGCACGCCGAACGCATTCTCGCCGCCGGGCGGGCCGACCTGATCGGCATGGCGCGCCCCTTCCTCGCGGACCCGGAGTGGCCCAACAAGGCGCGCGCCGGCAAGGCCAGCCAGATTCGCCGCTGTATCTCCTGCGAGAACTGTATCGACAGCATGCGCAAGGCACAGAATCTCAACTGCGCGGTGAATGCGGCCACTGGTCGGGAGCTGAGTTATGTACTGACGCCGACCGCACAGCGCAAGCATGTGGTGGTGATAGGCGGCGGTCCCGCCGGCATGGAAGCCGCGCGCGTGGCCGACCTGCGCGGACACCGCGTCACGCTGCTGGAACGGCAGGGACGCCTCGGCGGTTCCATGCTGCTCGCGTCCACCGTGCATGCGGAGAACGAAGCGTTCTTCCAGTGGCTGACACAGCAGGTGAAGGACTCCTCGGTAGATTTACGCCTGGGGACGGAGGCGAGTGCGGAACTGCTGTTTGACCTGAAGCCGGACGCCATCGTCGTCGCCACCGGCGCGCGCGTGGCAACGCCTGACATCCCCGGATCTGATCAGCCCAATGTATTCAGCGGCGCGCAGTTGCGACGCGTGATGGAAGGGCAGGCAACGGCTGCGGACTTCACATTCCTGCCGACACCACTACGCAATCTGGCCACAGCGTTTATGCGCGCGATCAGCACCTATCTGAAACCGGCCCTGCTGCGCAACATCACCCGCCTGTGGCTGCCACTCGGTCGCCGCGTGGTGATTGTCGGCGCGGACCTGGCGGCCATAGAACTCGCTGAATTTCTCTGCCAACGCGGGCGCACGGTGCAGATACTGGAAGCGGGCAAGCGCGTGGCGCCGGAGGTGGGACACAAGCGCCTGACGGAGCACACGGACAGGCTGGACAGGTTGGGCGTGACGATCAACACCGAGACGGCCTGCGAGGCGATCACCGGCAAGGTCGTGCATTACCGCACCGCAACGGGTGCAAGTCGCACGCTCACCGCCGATTCCATCATCCTTGCCGGTGAGCCAGTGGCGGCTACAGAACTGTACGATAGGGTAAAGGACCTGGCGCACGAGGTGCATGCGATTGGCGATTGCACCGGCCTGGGATTGATCCGCAAAGCCACCGATGAAGGGATGCGGGTGGGCTGCGCGCTATGACGCGCAATGCGTGCCGCCTGTCACGCTACGGCATCGCCCGCGTTGAAAAGGCATTTCGCTTCGGTCTATCATGCGTTGCAATAATTATCCGAAGAGCGGAGAAAAAGTATGGGCGGAATTGAACTGGGCCTCTGGGATTATCTTACGTTCGTCGCGTTGATAATCTTTGCAGTCGCGGCAGTCGTGGTGCTGGTGGTGGTCGCTGGACTGCCAGGCAAGATTGCCATATCTCGCAACCATCCGGATGCTGAAGCGGTGAAGATGATGGGCTGGGCCGGGTTGCTGGCTGTCGTGCCGTGGATTCAGGCATTCATCTGGGCGTTCAAGCCGACCGATATCATCGATATCCGCCGCTGGGCGGCGGAGGAACGTGAGGAAATCGCAAAAGATATCGCCCGTCTGCGCGGGGAAGAGCCCGCCGTTGCAGCGAGCGACAATCCGCCCTCGAATACCGCAAGCTAGATAAAAAACTGATTCGCACCTAAGACACCGGGGACGTAACACGATGGCAGCCGCACTGCTGATTTGCATCATTTATGCCGCCATCGTCTGGCTGGTATTTTTCAAATTCAAATGGCTGAAGTTCTCGATACCCTGGGCGGTGGTGTCCTGTTGGGTCGGCCTGCATCTGATACTGGTGTTCCTGGTGGGCATGCGCTTCATGACGCCCAGCAGCAGTACTGCCACCATCGTCCAGTACACGATCCAGTTGGTGCCGCGCCTGCCCGAGCCCACGTTGGTCACTGACGTACTGGTTGGGCAGAACCAGCCCGTGAAGAAGGGCGATCCACTCATTCAGTTTGATCGCCGCCCCTATGAGTACAAGGTGCAGCAAATGCAGGCTCTGGTCGCCGAGGCGAAACAGAACGTGAAGGTGCTGAAAGCCGATGTAGACGTGGCGCAGCAGAAAATCGCGATGGCGCAGGCGCAGCTGGACTTCGACCTGTTCGGCGAACAGCTGGCCTCCGGGCTGGCGGGCAAGGGCGCCGGTTCGGTGGAGGAGTCGCAGCGCGCGAATGCGCAGGCCAAGGTCGGCCAGGCCACGTTGCAGGAAGCACGCGCGGAACTGGTGGCGGCCCAGGCGCGCTACGATTCACAGATCGATGGTGTGAACACCTCGGTCGTCAACGCCGAGGCGAAGCTGCAGGAGGCGCAGTACTATCTGGAGAACACCACCATCTACGCCCCCGAGGATGGCCGCATCATGAACCTGCAGGTTCGTCCCGGCATGGTGTCCGGCATCGTGCGCTTTGGCGCAATCGCGTCCTTTATCTGCGATGACGACCGCTACCTGCTGGCCACCTACAACCAGGAAAACCTGAAATTCGTCAAACCGGGGCAAGAAGTAGAGGTGGCGCTCGGTCTCTACCCCGGGCAAATATTCAACGCCACGGTCGCGGATATCTGGCAGGGCAGTGGCGCGGGACAGTTCCTGCCCAGCGGCACGCTGTCGATCTACAACCCGCCGCCGCCCGAGGCGCCAGAGGGCCAGTTTGCCGTCAAGATTGTGTTCGACGCGCCCGACCAGTCGCAGTTTCCGATCGGCGGCCAGGGCATCGCGGCCATCTACACGGAACATACCAGTTTCGCGTACCTGCGGCGTATCGCCGTGCGCATCAAGGCGTGGGGATACTGGCTCTATCCTCTCCCGATTTAGCGCTGGAAGCCGCCGGATGATTGCAGCGATGTGGAGAAGAACCTGCAGCGACGCGCGTATCGCCGTTGCCTGTGGCGTGTTGCTGTCCAGCGCCTGGCTTTCCGGTTGTGCGCTTACCACGCCGCCGCAGCGCTCCGAGGTGCTGCAGCGTGCGCTGCCTGAAAGCACCACCATACCGCAGGGCTGGCAGCAGGCGGGTAGCCTGCCGGGTGAAGTCGGGGATAACTGGCTGGCAAGCTTTAACGATCCGCAACTGCAGGCGGCCATCAGCGAGGCGCTTGCGCACAACACGGACCTGCGCCAGGCCGCCAGCACGGTATTGATCGTCGCCCAAAGCATCAATCTGGCCGAGGCACAGATGTTGCCGCAAATTGGTGGCGAACTCGGGGAGACGCGCACCCGCGATTTCGACGAGCACAATACCAATGCCGCCGACCAGGCCAACGTGGTGCTGGCGTGGGAGCTGGACATCTGGGGTCGATTGCGCGCGCAGAAAGACGCGGCGCAAGCCAATTACGCCACCGCTGCGCTGGACTACGCCTACGCCCGGCAATCGCTGGCGGCGACCACGGCCAAGAGCTGGTTTGCCGCCGTGCAAGCCACGCAGCTGCTGGCCCTGGCGCAACAGTCCGAGGCGATTTACGCGAGCCTGCTGACGATCAGCCAGGTGCGCGAGCGCGCCGGCAAGGTGGCCGAGTTCGACGTGATACAGGCGCAGGCGTCCCTGGATGGTGCGCAGGCATCGCTTCAGGACGCCTACAACAACCTGGCGATCGCCAAGCGCAATCTGGAGTTGTTGATGGGGCGCTACCCGGCGGCTGAAATTGCGGTCGCGCTGCAATCCTCAACCCTGCCGCCTGCGGTTGACGGCTCCGCGCCGCTCAGTCTGTTGGGCAGGCGTCCCGATGTACTCGCGGCGGAACAACAGGTGATCAGCGCGTTTCGCATGCTGGAGGCCGATCGGCTGGCACTGCTGCCCGATTTCGCGTTCCAGCTGGAAGTGGGACGCTTCAGCGATAACGTCATATCGCTGCTGGACCTGAACCCGTGGATGGGCCACGCCGAATTCGGCATGCAAATCCCCATTTACGAGGGCGGTGCGCTGGTGGCACAAATCGCGATTGGCGACGCACAGGAGCAGGCGGCGGTTGCCAATTACGGCAGCGTCGTCCTCAATGCCTTCAATGAAGTCGAGACCGGTCTCGGCAACGAGCACTACTACAGCAAGCGCCTGGTCTACGTCGACCGCGCTGTGGGCTCGCTGGACCAGGCGGTGCAACTGGCAAATGATCGCTATCAAGCAGGCGCTTCCGACATGCAATCCGTGTTGCAACTGCAGGCGAGAGAACTGGCCACCCAGGCCAGCGCGATCGATCTGCGCTATGCGCTGCTGGCCAACCGGGTAGGCCTCTACCTCGCGCTGGGGAGCAGTTTTGACAGCGCGCCGATGGTGTCGCCGGAGCTGGCGGGCTTGCTCACGCCCTGAGCAACGATCAATCTGGCCGATCTGTCACGGCACCAATCAGGGCAGCAATTCAATCGCCCGATGCAGCGGGTTGATCAGCGCCAGGATGACCAACAGCGCAACGGACATGGCGACGAATACTTTCTCGCTTGCCAGCGGGGCCAGCGGTTCGTCCAGCAGGGCGTGAATGCGTTGTTCGGTGCGATTGCCGACAAACGCAAGGCTGGCGACTGGCGCGGCCTGCTGTTGCAACCTCGCCACGCGAATCAGCGCGGCAGCCACGGATTCCCGCGATAGCTGCGCCGCCGCGCGCAGATCGCAGGCCTTCTCGCAGCTCAGCTTCAAATCATCCAGCGCGCGTTGCGCCAAACGCCGCGGCAGCGGCGCGGTCAGCATCCGACCGACCAACAGGCGCAGGTTGTCGCGCCGTTGCCGGTGGGCCGCTTCGTGATGAAGGATGCAGTCGATGTCCTGTTCTGAACACGCTGCCTGCATGCCCGCAGAGATAAAAATTTTCGGTTTGAGCCAGCCCAGCGTGAACGCCGTCGGCTGCGCGGAGGCCAACGTAATATAGCCGCCGCTGTCATCGCCGATTCTTGCCAGGTGATCACACAGTCGCCGCGCCGGCAGCCACTGCCTGCGCAGGCAACGCACCAGTGTATACAGCGTCCAACTCGTGAGCAGTGCCGCTGGCAGCACAGCCAGTGTCGACTGCGGCCCGTGCATATGGCATTCGCTGCTGTGGCAGTGCCCGGCGACCAGCCACTGCGCAAGGTCGGGCGAGTACAGCACATAACTGGCGAGCAACGCCGCGCAAGGCGCGAGCGCCAGCCAGCCAAGCAGCATCGTGCTGGCCTGCGACGGATCTATCGATTGCAGCGTCGGCTGCAACCAGCGGTAGATGCCGGCCTGCAGTACGCCTAACAGCAGCCACAACGCCAGTACGCACAGCAGGATGGAGGAAAGTAGCGACAGCATCATTCATCCCCCGTCGTTCCAGCCGCTGCTGCACCAGCGCATCGAGTCGGTCCAGCGTATCGTCGTCGAAGCGATCGGCGAAATCGACAAAGCTGCTGAGGATAGGCTCCAGGCTGCCGTTGTGCAGTTGGCGAATCACGCCGCCGAGCAATTTGCCCAACAACTCCGCACGGCCCAAACGCGCGCGATACACGTAGGCATGCCCACGCTTCTCGCGCTCGACCAGCGCTTTCCTGTGCAGTCGCTCCAGCGTGGATTGCACCGTGCTCAGGCTGCTGGCATGCGCGGCGGAGAGCTGCTGCCTCAAGGTGTGCGCAGATTGATTCGGCGCGTCCCACAATGCCTTGAGCAACGTGAGCTCCAGCTCGCCCAGATGCGGCAGCGTATTACTCGGTTTGGGCGGCTTTCTTATCACTCACTTTTACCTTGAAAAAACCGATCATCGCTCGGTGTTTCGGCGCTGTTCTTTAATGTGCGCGTAAATGCACAAGATATTGATATATATAACAATTATGTTTGATTGGCTGTTATTCGATGACTATGCTTGCGGCCAAATTCGGCTTAACCATAGCGCAATAGAAATTGGAGTCAAGACTTGCTGAAATTCGGACGTGATTCGGTTTGTTTTTGATCGAGCGACGGCGAATGTGGGTTGTAGCTTTCGCTGGGACGCGCCAAAAAGCGCACATCCATGTGCAGGCTCGCGTGGCGACGTCCTGTCGCCACACGGTCCCAGCGAAAGCTACAACCCACATTCGCCTGCAACTTGATTCTCGAGTTTTCAAACTGAACCACCAACAAAAAGTCGCACGATACCCAGTTTGAAAGTACGAGAGCGTGGATGAAGGAGGATGCGGGTGCTGCGTATCAGTGGGACCGTGTGGCGACAGGACGTCGCCACGCGAGCCTGCACATGGATGTGCGCTTTTTGGCGGGTCCCACTGATACGCAGCACTCGCATCCTCCTTCACGCGGAAAAAGCCAATCCCAATCTTGCCCTGAAATTGCTCACTTCGTATCTCTGGAGAATCACCGCAGCATGTCCAAACACCTGTCAGCCATTTTTCTATTTTCTGCTTCAGCTATCGCACTGGCCGACGCCACACCCAAGCTGGAAGAAGTGGAAGTCACCGGACGACGCATCAACCTCGTAGGTCAGGCGATCACGGCTTCCCAGGGCCTGGTCAGCCAGGACGAGATCGCACTGCGCCCGCTGCTGCGCACCGGCGACGTGCTCGAACTGGTGCCCGGCATGGTCGTCACACAGCACAGCGGCACCGGCAAGGCGAACCAGTACTTCCTGCGCGGCTTTAACCTCGATCACGGCACCGACTTCGCCACGTACGTTGACGGCATGCCGGTCAACATGCGCACACACGGCCACGGCCAGGGCTACACCGACCTGAACTTCGTGATCCCCGAGACGATCGAGACGCTCGCCTACAAGAAGGGGCCTTATTACGCGGACGTGAGTGACTTCAGCAGCGCCGGCAGCGCGCACATGAGAACGGCAGACCAGTTTGACGACGGATTGCTGGAAGTGGGCGCAGGCGAAAATGCGTTTTATCGCATGGTTCTGCTGGACAGCGTGTCGCTGCTTGAGGGAACCGGCACCTACGCGTTGGAAGCGAATGGCTATGACGGCCCGTGGAGTGATATCAAGGAGGACGTCCAGAAATTCAACCTGCTGCTCAAATACGCGCGCAGCCTGGGTGACGGCGAGGCCAGCGTGAGCGTGATGGCCTACGACAACAAGTGGAACAGCCCGGACCAGATTCCGTTGCGGGCAGTCGAGGATGGCACCATCGACGAACTGGGCTCGATCGACGACAAGCTCGGCGGAAAATCCCGCCGCTTCAGCCTCGCGGGCCGTTGGCAAAATGAGCAGTGGGACGCGTCCGTCTATGCCATTCGCTACACACTCAACCTGTGGTCCAACTTCACCTATTTCCTCGATGACGAGGTCAATGGGGATCAGTTTGAACAGAAGGATGAGCGCTGGCTCTACGGCGGTAAAAGCGATTACCGGCAGGAACTGACGCTTGCGGGCCTACCCCTGGTCAATCGCTATGGCGCTGAGTATCGCTATGACGATATCGATGAGGTGGGTTTGTACAAGACCGAGGGGCAGAAACGATTGGGGCCGGTGCGCAGTGATAGCGTCGACGAATGGAACATCGGAATCTATGCGGAAAACCAGATAGCCTGGAACGATAACGTTCGCTCGGTACTCGGCGCGCGCTACGAATACTTCAATTTTGACGCGCACAGCAGGATCGACCGCAATATCAACGGTATCGACCTGGGCGCCAACAGCGGCCAGGAAAACGACTACCAGATCGCGCTCAATACCAGCCTGATCTACACCTTCAACAGCGAGTGGGAATCGTACCTGTCCATTGGCCAGGGCCTGCACTCCAACGATGCGCGCGGCACCACGGCGACAGTGGACCCCGGCGATGGCAGCGCAATATCGTCGGTGGATCCGTTGGTGGGTTCGCTCGGCTACGAAGTGGGCCTGCGCGGTTTCTGGAGCGATCGGCTCAACACGTCCATCGCGTTGTGGGACCTGGAACTCGACAGCGAGCTGTTGTTCGTGGGTGATGCTGGCAATACCGAAGCCAGTCGCGGTTCCGAGCGCAGGGGCGTGGAGATATCGAGCTATTACCACCTGACAGACGCGTGGACGCTGGATCTGGAATACGCCTACACCGATGCAAAATTTACCGACTACGCGCCTGAGGGCAATGAGATACCGGGCTCCATTGACCAGGTGGTGCAGGCCGGCGTCAGCGCAGAGTTGGACAGCGGCTGGTTCGGCAGTATGCGCGTGCGTTATTTCGGCGAGCGGCCACTGATCGAGGACGGCAGCGTGAAGTCAGACGATTCCACGGTGGTGAATTTGCGCGCAGGGTATCGCTTGCGGCAGTGGACGATGAAAGTGGATGTGCTGAACGTGCTCGACAGCAACGATCACGATATCGACTATTTCTATGCCTCCCGCCTGCCGGGAGAACCCAGTGGCGGCGTGGACGATCTCCACTTTCATATCCTGGAGCCGCGCACCGTCAGGCTGTATGTGGGTTACCAGTTTTGAATCAGGTAACAACAGCGACGGCCGCGCCAATTCGCCGCGTATAGCTCGCTACTCGAGGTGCTGCAGTTCTTCCTGTAGCGCAGCCGGATTGACATGTTTCTTGACGGCGTCCTGCGTGCTGGATACGGTCACCGCGACGATGACTCCGGTGAACATTATCCCGGTCCACGCGATGGCGACGGCGAGAATCTTTGACAGTGGCTTGAGCGGGCGTATGTCGCCGTAACCCACGGTAAAGGCCGTGATAAATGCCCAATACAGCGCATTGAAGCGGCTCCAGCCCTCATGGCGACCGGCGATCAAGCCGAGAATGACAATCACCGAACACAGCGTCAGCAGTATCGGCGCTATCAGCGTGAGCACTGCAAAAAACAACTTGATGAATGTCAGTGTAAATTCCATGCCTAACCGCGCTTGCTTGTAGGTGTCCGGTACGTGCTCAGTCCCATCACTGCTTGCGTCGATACCAAAGCCCGAGACTTAACAGCGCATTTACTCTACCAGACTTGCCGCCACTTGTGAGCCGTGTGGGTGCGCGTTGGTTACCGCAGCGCCATTGGATTCCTTGCCGCACATTGCGCCATCTCACTGCGCACCGCCGTGGTGCTTGCCGCACCACGGCAGTTAAGGCAAGCTGCGCCGATGGTTGAAAACAGTCTATGGTTTTTCCTGGTGCACACGCTGGCTCAAGTGGCGACGATGCTGCGTGTGTTGCAGCGTCCGAACCGGGAGCCCGCCTCGCGCATTGCCTGGGTGGTCGTGGTGATGGCGGTACCGGTACTGGGTATTTTTGCCTACCTGATGCTTGGAGAGACCAACGTCGGGCGCCGCAACCAGAAAGCCATGCAGCACGTTCTCGGTGGCGCCCTCGCACCTGCATTGCCTGCTTGAAGATCTGGTGAATGACACCGCCGGTGTGCCTGCCAGCTACATCCACCTGTTTCGCGTGGGGCATTCGATCAGTGCATTTCCGGCCGTCGCCGGAAACACCGCTCAATTGATGGCGGATTCACGCAAGTCCATCGACAGCATGGTGGCCGACATCGACGCAGCGCGCGAACAGGTGGATGTGCTGTTTTATATCTGGCTGGATGACGATAGCGGCACGCGTGTTGCCGAGGCATTGGGTCGCGCAGCCATGCGCGGCGTCAACTGCAGGGTGATGGTCGATGGCCTGGGGTCCCGGGCGTTATTGAAGTCGGCACTCTGGCAGGGGATGGGAACGGCGGGGGTGCGTACCGCCGTGGCCCTGCCGCTGGGAAATTTCCTGTTGCGACCGTTGCAAGGGCGCGTTGATTTGCGTAATCACCGCAAAATTGTCGTTATCGATAACAGCATCACCTACTGCGGCAGCCAGAATTGCGCCGATGCCGAGTTCAGGATAAAAGCGAAATACGCCCCGTGGGTCGATGCGGTCGTGCGCATGGAGGGACCGATTGCCCGGCAAAACGCAGCACTTTTTGCCACTGACTGGGCCGTCTATACGGGTGAGGATATCGCCAGCAGCGATGTGCCAGAGAAGATTGAAGCCAGCAGGGGCATAATTGCCCAGGTGATTGCCAGCGGCCCCACCCTGCGCGCTTCGGCGATGCCGGAATTGTTCGTATCCCTGATGTTTGCCGCCCGGCGCGAGCTGGTGATTTCAACTCCCTATTATGTGCCGAACCAGGCGATGCAGTCGGCGCTGTGTGCTGCCGCTTTCCGGGGCGTACACACCACGCTGATCCTTCCCGCCAGAAACGATTCCATGGAGGTGGCGGCGGCCAGTCGCAGCTACTATTTCGATTTACTGCGGGCCGGCGTGGATATCCGCGAGTACGAGGGCGGACTGCTGCACAGTAAAACCGTGACACTGGATGGCGAGATTGTGTTGATCGGCTCAGCCAACATGGATATGCGCAGCTTCGACCTGAATTTTGAGAACAATATCCTGATGTATGATCCCGCGCTGACACAGACAGTGTACGCGCGCCAACGCAGTTACATCGACAATGCAGTCAAGATCTCGCTCGCCGAGGTCGAAGCCTGGCCACTCTCCAGGCGCTTGTGGAACAATGCGATCGCAATGCTGGGGCCGATACTGTAACGCCTCTCTCACGCCCAAACCTTGTCTGCCCGTCCCATCACTATCAAACCACATCGCCAGGAGTAAAAATGATGCAGGCCTATCACGAGTTGGAAGCGCGCAAAAAGCGCTCGAGTGCACTCAACAATGCGATGGGCATCCTGCAATGGGACCAGCAGACGATGATGCCGGATGGCGCCGCGCCCGCGCGGGCATCGGTGCTGGCGGAGCTCAGCGTAATGCTGCACGACATGGAAACGGGCAGCGCGCTGTCAGACCTTATCGCGCAGGCCGAGTCTGAAGCCGACCAACTCGATCACTGGCAGCGCGCCAACCTGCGCGAAATCCGCCACCAGTTTGTCCACGCCAATGCCGTGCCTGCCGCGCTGGTTGAAAAACTGGTGCTCGCGCAGTCGGCATCGGAGATGACCTGGAGGACGGCGCGCGCCAGCAATGATTTCAAAAGCCTGGCGCCCAAACTCGAAACGCTGTTTGCACTCAAGCGTGAAGAGGCTGATGTAAAGGCTGCTGCCCTCGGCGTGACGCCGTATGAGGCGCTGCTTGATCAGTTCGATCCCGGCCGACGCGAAGCGCAGGTCGATGCCATTTTTGCGGATCTCGAGGCTTTCCTGCCGGGCTTTGTGCGGCAGGTCATGGACAAACAGGCGAGCCAGAGCGCGCCTGTCACACCGCAGGGCCCGTTCCCGATTGCGCGGCAGCGGGAATTAAGCCACGAGGTCATGCGCGTCTTCGGCTTTCCGTTCGAGCGCGGTCGACTGGACACCGCGCACCATCCGTTCAGCGGCGGGGCGGACGGCGATATACGCATCACCACGCGCTACGATGAACGCGATTTCATGAAGAGCCTGATGGCGGTGATCCACGAAACCGGACACGCCCTGTATGAAGACGGCAGGCCCGCGCAGTGGCGGGGACAACCCGTGGGCAACAGTCGCGGGATGACGCTGCACGAGAGCCAGTCGCTGCTGCTGGAGATGCAGGCGGCGCGCTCGGAGGAGTTCATCCGCTTTATTTTGCCGACGATACAGCGCCTGTTGGGTGGTGCAGGCGCGGCCTGGGAGGTGGAGAATATCCTGCGCCTGTATCGCCGTGTGGAACCGGGCCTGGTGCGAGTGTTTGCCGACGAGGTGACGTACCCGTTGCATGTCATTTTGCGCTACAGGCTGGAGAAGGCGATTTTGTCTGGCGAGCTGAGTGTCAATGAGTTGCCCCTGGCCTGGAACGACCTGATGGAACAATTGGTTGGTATCCGCCCCGTCGATGACACCGACGGTGTGATGCAGGATGTGCACTGGCCGGAGGGAATCTTCGGCTATTTTCCCACGTATTCCCTCGGCGCGCTGGCGGCTGCGCAGATGTTCACGGCCGCGCAGCGGGACGACAGCGACATCCTGCCCGGCCTCGGTAGGGGCGACGTCACGCCATTGTTCGGGTGGCTGGATCGGCATGTCCGCAGCCAGGGCTGCCTGTACATGCCGGATGAGCTGATCGAAAAAGCCACGGGTTCAGCGCTTGGCACTGCCGCGTTCAAGGCCAGCGTGCAGGCGCGCTATCTGGACTGACAGGCCGTCGCTGCTAAAAGGAAATTGACGCCTCTATTCCATAGGACCTGGGCGTGCCCAGCACGTAGGAGCCGGCGCCCAGCGATTCGGTGTTGGAAAAGCCGCCCTGGAAATACTGCTCGTCCGTCAGGTTGTCGACAAACAGCCACACCTGGATATTGTCCTTGTTGGGCGGTGTGTAGCCGAGGCGGAAGTTCCACAGTGTCACTTCATCAATCGTCGCGCGATCGCGAAACTCCGCGTCCCACGCGGTGGCATCCAGCCCGGTGTAAAACGAATCGCGGTAGTACATCGACAGGCGTGGCGCAAAATCGCCAAACTCCGTGGGCGTGATCACCATCGCCGAGAGTGAGTACGTGAGCTTGGGTATGCCCGCGAAATCCTCGTCTGAACGGTCCACTGTCGATTGCGTCGGCGGGATGGTGGAGGTATCGACGTCGGAGGCGATGAACTCATCGTAGCTGGCGTCGGTGTAGCTGGTCGTGGCGGAGAGAATGACGTTGGGCAGAGGCAGGGCGGTCAGCTCCATCTCGAATCCCTGGATCGTCGCGGCGCCGGCATTGTCAATGAACAGCAGGATGTCGGCGAAGGAGCGGCCCTGCTCGGTGATGCGTATCTGGATATCGTCGTAATTCATGTAATAGATCGCGGTGTTGAAGCGTATGCGCTGGTCGAACGCGTCGAGTTTCATCCCGATTTCGTAGTTGGTGACTGACTCCGGCTCAAACTCGGAAATTTCCAGGCCTTTCATCTCAAAGCCGCCGGATTTAAAGCCTTTGCTGTACGTGAAATACAGCAGTGTGCTGTCGAGCACGGTGTCCTGCAGCACGCTATCAGGCAGGTTGATCGCATTGGTGATGGTGGGCGTCCACTTTGACCACTCCTTGTCTTCCTTCACCTTGCCATTGTTGGCGCGAATAACCTCACCGCCCAACGTCTCGTACTCCTCGACCAGGTTTATAGGCAGAAATGACGGTGGATTCGCGAAAAAGCCGCTCGGATCTGCGAGGGCCAATACATCGAACCCGCAAAGCGCATCGGATGCGCCTGGCACCAGGTTGGCGGTGACCACGGCCTTGCAGTCGGCTTCATACAGCGTGGCTTCCCGCTCGCGCTTTTCCGTGGTGTAGCGCGTGCCCACGGTCAGTTGATACCAATCGGTGACATCGTACGTCCCCTGCGCAAAAATCGCATAGCTGTCGTTGGTGAGGTCGCTGTTGGTAGCCAGCACTTTGGGTATCAGCGTGCTTGCGTCGGCCTTGTAGGAATAGCCGTTATAGCCGACCAGATTGCCATAGAGATTGTTCCTGATTTCCTCGCTGGCGACAAAAATGCCGGTGGTGTAGGACAGCCGATCATCAAGGGCGCTGCCCTGGAGTTGCAGTTCCTGGCTGTACTGATTGCGATACTCCCCATCGGGCAGCGAGAAATTGCCGTAACCCGCGTTCAGTGATCGCTCCAGTGCGCCATGCACTGCCAGATCGTTGGTCAGCACGCCCGTGATGTCGGTCGCATCGCTGTCGTCCACAATGCCGATGTCGTCCTGGTGGCTCCAGGCGGTGATGCTTCTGATTTCAAAGTCATCGAATTCCCAGTTCAGCGTCAACCCCAGGATCTGGCTGGTCATCTCGAACCTGGCCGGGCCATTGATCAGCACATTGTCGTTGTCGGCTTCGGCCTCGCTGGTGTTGCAACGCGACTGGTAGGAGTCGGGCGCGGTGAAACCCGGCCAGGTGAAGGTGTTGAAAACGCCGTTCGGATTCTGGTAAACGCAGGTGAGGCCGGCGCCGTTCTCGTCGATTTTCGACCAGTAGTAGAAGGTGTCCGCGCTGAACGTGTCGGTCGGTTGCCAGAGTATTCTGGCCGTTGCGCCGAGACGGTCTTCATCGCCGTACTCCTTGCCATCATGGGTGCTTTTCAGGTAGCCGTCGAGATTGGTGGTGTTCAGGCTGACGCGCGCCGCCAGCGTGTCATCCACCAGCGGGAAATTGCCGCTGACTTTGAAATCGCGCCGACCGTTGTTGCCGAGGCGTGTGGAGACCTCGCCCTCGTATTCCTCCGGGTTGGGCAACTGCGTGGCGATGAGCAGCGCGCCACCGGTATTGTTTTTGCCGAACAGCGTTCCCTGCGGCCCGCGCAGCACCTGTATCGACGAGACATCGATGACATCCAGCAACTGGCTGTCGGTGCGCGCGATGTAAATGCCGTTGATATACACACCGACTCCCGGGTCCAACACCGCGGACGATTCTTTTTGTCCCACGCCGCGGATAAATATCGAGGGCGACTTGTTGCCCATTTCGCTGAAGATCAGCCCCGGAACGGACTCCTGCAGATCGCGTGTATTGGCGATGCCCGCCACTTCGAGCGCCTCGGCCGAAAACGCCGACACCGCCACGGGCGTGTCCTGCAGTGCTTCCTCGCGTTTCCTGGCGGTGACAATCACTTCCTCCAGCGCCATCTGGCCCTGGTAGATGTCGGGTGTTTCGCTGTCCGCTGCGGCTGCAGGCGCGATCGACTGGGCGGAGATCGCCAGCACAAACAGGCTGGCGTAAAGACGTTGTGGAGACACCGTATTTAAAAATCTGCTCATGATAAATACGCCTTTTCTTATAGTGAGTAGCTAAGCGGGTATCGTTTTATGCCAGACGCCTTATAAAATACAAACCTGACTGTATTACAGGAGGCAGCGTCACACAACTGAGCACAGCATTTTCTTTGGGATTTTGGTGGCGGGACTGTTGCGGGGACGCGATGGGCGCGGAAAGGTTGGCGAACAACGTGCGGAGAGGCAATTGCGGCTAGTCGGTTGCGAAAAGTTAGGCGCGACTGGTCAGATGCGAATGGCCGGATGCGAATGGCCAGATGCGAATTGTCAGGTGCGAATAGTCAGGTGCATATGCCGAACTCCGACAGGACGTGTGCTGTGTCCGTCCCTAGCGCTGCAGCAGCACCGGCTGCAGGGCGTGCGCAGGGCGGGCGAGGGGGGTGATGGACAGGGGCGTGAAGGACAGAGCGGAGGACACCCCGTTTTTGTCGCGCCCTGCCCGGCTGCGATGCAGCGGGATACGACGCCGTGCAGCGAGACATCCAGTAGCACACCGCCGCCCCGGCTCCAGGCCGCCCAGCCCAGCAGGGCAGCGTGCAGACCGGTCAGTGGGTCGGCAATCGCGTCGGCGCAGAACACGTTGCCGGCCCCGGCCTGGCGCAGCAGCCAGCTAAGCCCGGCGGCAACCCCGGCGTCGTCGCCGTACGCGATCCATTCGCGCCTGGGCGCCTCGCGGCCGTAGCCGGTGATGGACAGCCATACCTTGCCGGTGCCCGCGCGCACGACATCGACGGCTTTAATGCCCATCTGTTCCAGTGCCCGTGGTCGCGTGGCCTCCACTACGATGTCCGCCCGCGCGAGCAGGGCGCCCAACTGCTCCCTGCCGCGCGCGCTGGCAAGATCCAGCGCGACACTCTCTTTGCCGGCATTTAGCAGATCGAAAAATGCCTGCGAGCCGGCGCGGGCGCCGTCCGGTCGCGTATTGCTTTCCACTTTGATGACGCGGGCACCCAGCAATCCCATCAGATGCGTGCACAGAGGCCCGGCCCACAGGGAGGACAGGTCGATCACCAGCGGCTGGCGACGCGGCGTTGGCGCAGGTGCCGCCAATGTGTGCGCTTTGAACCAGTCGCGTTGCATCTCAGGGGGTTGTGACGCAGCCGTAGCGAGACCGAGCAGTCGCGCTCGCTCAACCATTGCTGCGCAGCCGCGGTTGCGCAGGCTCGCCGCGATGTCAGGCCAACTCCCGGCGGGTTGCTCAAGCCAGGCCGGCAGCAGTTCCCAGTCGTCCGCGCGCGGCAGGTTCAGCGCGAGCTGTCCATCGGCACAGTCGAGCAGGCGACAGGCGCCGCCGGGGATGCGCTGCCCTGACGGCGCAGGCCGAGCAGCGCGGCGCGTTCGCCGAGCAGTTGGTGGGCGGGAAAGTTGGCGTCGAGCGCGCCGCCGCTCAGTGCCGAGAGTGCGAGCCATGCGCCGCGTGCGCAGGTCGCCAGTGGCGCGGGGGCAGCCAGCGGCGGGCCATCGGCAAGCCCGGTCAGGTATTGCGCGCCCGAGGCCGCCCATAGCACGGATTCTTCCCGCGTATCGGCGGCGGGCAGTGCGGCTTCAGCGCATCCCAGTTCGTGCAGCAACTCGCTCGCGTACTGGTCAGGCGTCAATGCAGCGCCGGTCAGAAGTCATAGCGCACTTCGATCCCCGCCGTGCGATTGGCGTACTTGGGCACCAGCTGGATATAGCCGTTGGGCAACAGCGCCGGGCTGTTGGCATAAATCAACGAGGCGTAGTTGGTGTCCATCAGGTTTTTCACGAAGGCGGTGACACGGTACCCGTGGTTTTTGCCCGCCAGCACGGCGCGGATATCCACGATGGTATAGGCGTCCTGCTCGGTGTACGGGTCCTGCGACAGTTCGTACAGCACATCATCCTGCGAACGCACGTTGGCGCCGAGGATCACGTCGAACGGCATCTCCTGCAGCGCGATGGTGTAGTCGGTGCTGAGGTTCAGTTTCCATTCGGGCGTGTAGGGTAATTTGCCGCCTGCCAGATCCTGGAAATTGTTCGGGCACTCGCCGCGCGCCTTTTGCCCGCCGCTGCAATTGCCATTGGGGTATTCATCTATCTGCGCATCGGTATAGACCAGCCCACCGGTGATGGTCCAGTTGTCCATCGGCTGGGCGATGAATTCCAACTCCACGCCCTGGGTAGTTACCGCGCCAACGTTGGTGACGTAAATTTGCCCGAGCGGGCCGACATCCTTGGATGCCTCTGCCTGGAAGTCGTGGTACTCGGAATAGAAGGCCGCAATATTCAGAAACAGGCGATTGTCGAGCCAGCGTGATTTCAGCCCTATTTCATAGGAATCACTGGTTTCCGGGTCGACACTGCTGCCGCCTGCGATCAGCGCGGTATCAAAGGCAGGGCCTTTGTAGCCGCGAACATAACTGGCGTAGGTCATCGCGTAATCACTCACGTCCCATTGCAACGACACCTTGGGCGAAAAATCGCTCTCATTCAGTGAGTCACTGGCCTCGCCAGGTGGCGGGAAGACAATACCGTCAGTGAAGTCCGCCTGGGTGTGATAGCTGAGATCGTCGTAGGTGTACCGCCCGCCGAGTATGAGCTGCCAGTCGTGCCAGAGATTGAAGTTCACCTCGCCAAACAGCGCGGAATTCTTGCTGTTGACGGTGGTTTTGGACTCGCGTGTTGTAGGTGGAACCGGCAGGCCGATGGCCGCCAGGACTCCTGCGGTAGTCGTGTTGCTGGTGTCGACATCCTGGTCGAAATAAAACGCCCCAATGACATACGACCCCCAGTCTGTTGGCGGCGAGGCGAGGCGCAGTTCCTGCGAGAACTGGTTCTGGTCGGTCTTGGGTGGCGAGGGGAAGCTCAGCGCCAGCGGGTTTTCCGGCGAGTCGTCGAGATCCACGATACTTTCACTCTCCCAGTCGCGATAGGCGGTGATTGACGTCAGCACATAACCTTCCACGTCCCAGTTTGCAGTAAGGGACACGCCGCTACTGCGTATATGGGTGAAGGTGCGCTGGTCATTGTTCACGTCCTGGTTGTCCTTGGACGGCACGACCGGCAACTGCTCCTGGAGCAGCCGCTGCTGGTCCGGGCCCGGCAGGATGTCGCGCACGCTCAGCGCCGTGCAATCGCAATCGCTTTTGCTGTAGTCGCTGGCGAGCATGAATTCCAGGTCGTCATTCGCTTCCCACAGCAGTTTGCCGCGTACGTTAAAGGCCTCGTTATCATTCACCTTCTGGTCGTTGTAGTAGTTCTTGGAATATCCGTCATCGTCCACGCCGAAACCCGTCAGGCGATAGCCGAGCGTGTCCGTGATGGGGCCGGCGACGCTGCCATCCACGCGGTACTCGCCATCCTCGATCGCCGTGGCGGCTGCCGTGCCACCGAACTCGGGCGTCGGATCCATGGTGATGATATGCACCACGCCGCCGGAGGCGTTTTTGCCGTACAGCGTCCCCTGTGGCCCACGCAGGACTTCAACCCGTTCCACGTCCACCAGATCCAGGAACGCCATGCCGGAGCGGCCCATCACCACCCCGTCCAGCATCGTGGAGACGCTCGGATCCACGCCCGGGCTGAACGTCTGCGTGCCGATGCCGCGAATATTGAATGACGAGGTCGAGGGGCCGGAGCTGGCCTGTACGTTCAGTGTCGGAATCAGGGTGGCCAATTCCGCCGCGTTCTTGAGCTGCGCTTCGGCCATTGCCGCGCCGGACAGCAGGGACACACCAACGGGAACATCCTGCAGGTTTTGCTCGCGCTTTTGCGCGGTGACGATAAGTTCTTCCAGTATCGGGCGATCGCCCGTTGTCGGTGTTTGACCCAGCGCCGGCAGCGGAATCAGGCCGACGAGCAGGGCCGTTCGGATCAGCGTTAACGTCTTGCTATCGATAGTCATCTTGTCGCCTTATTGTTGTTATTGAACTTATAGTGCCAGCCTGCGGGACTCACGCTAAGGCAAGCCGCTCGGCTAGTGGCAGCCGCTTCTGGCAGCCACGGTTGCGAAGGTCGGTGCCTACTGCAGCGCGGGCTGTCGAGTGGTCTGCCGCAAGCGCAGGTTGTACAGCAGCAATTGGGCTATCAGTCTGGACTTCTTCCAGAACGAGGCCGATTCAATCGATTCCAGCAGGTCAGCGGGGAAGATGCTCTGATAGGTGGGGATGCGGTGGTTGCGGCGTATGGTCTCCAGCGAGTTGTTCCATTCCTTCTCCCATTCGATATTCATCATCACCGGCGTTTCCCGGCCGTGCTGCCAGGCCTCGTTAATGATCTGCATCAGGATCGTGAACCCCCTGGGTTCCTTGAACGTGCTGATGGTCATCACGGCGGCGAGAAACATGGAGGAGTAATTGTGGCCAAACTGTGCGAGTTGGAAGGCCGATATGGCGATCTCGTTGGACGAGGTGGTCTCATAGCCGGCCACCAGATGCCAGACGTCATGCATTTGCAGGATACGGGCATTCAGGTAGTGCAGCGCATGCGGCAGTTCGCTGAGCGCGATGGCGTCGCGATCCAGCACTTCTGGGTCATAGCCATTGTCGACAATCATTCTATAAAGCGATTGCCCCAGGCTATTTTGCGGGCACCGTGACAGCGCCTCGAAATCGGTATGCCCGGGAACAGGGTTTTTGATGGCGTCCGCCGCGCCCCACTGGTGGTGCGCATGGAGGTCCGCAAGATCGCGCATGCTCGGGTGCACGGCACCGGCCAGCGATGCGACCGCCACTGTGATGGAGATGGCGTCGTAACCCTCATCGTGCCCATCGACGACGGCCCAGAAGGCCTGCCAGAAACTGTCTTCCAGTGGTGCTTCAGGTAATCCCACAGGAATCTCCGGGGTAGGCCCGGTGCCCAGCCAGGCCGACGCGATTGTGTCGCACACGGCGGTGGTGGCTTCGGGACAGGAATAGGCCACCCATGACATCACCGCGCACAGTTGCAGGCGTCCCTCGCCGCTGCCGCGTTTGGCGGCGGCGACGGCCTCGCGTATCGTGCTCGCGTCCACGCGGGCGGTGGATTGCTGGAGCCTTAGTCTGCGCGTCATGATTGGTCTCCCTTGCACACTCGTGGCGACGGCAGCTTGGGGCTACCGGGCAGCGAATATTGGTTAACTCGTCTTATAGTCAATTGGTCTGTGCTGAGTATACGTCTTCTATTGCGCATGGGAACCCTCGTCGAATTCAACCCCGGCATTAGGCAATCCAGCAAGGCGTGCTATTATCAGGCATGTGCCTTGATAACTCGGCAGATTATAACCAATAACACTGACAAGCTTGTTTGCAATGAGGATCGCCCACGTGGAAAACGTATCCGCACCGCTCGATGACGATAGTGTTGATATATCGGCGCTGCTCAAAATGGGCCCCATGGCGCCGATTTCCAATACGCATGCAACCTATGCAGCACTTCGCAATAACCAGCCTGTGCTGGATGTAACCAAGATCACGAGCGGCAATTCACAGGAGAGTAAAACATTCCTGATCACGCGCTACGCGGATGTCAAACACGTGCTGAAGGACGATGTAACCTATTCGAGCGACATCAACCAGAGAACCATGGGCATCGTGATGGGGCCGACGATTGTCGGCATGGACGGCAAGGCGCATTTGAAACACCGCACGTTGATTACGCCCTCGATGACGCCGCGCGTGCTCAAGGGGGACAATTTCCACGATGTGGTGCGCAGGACGGCCGACGAAACCATAGATGCTTTCGTGGGCAAAGGTGTAGCGGACCTGCACCACGATTTTTGTTTCAAGTACCCGCTTAAAGTCTTTGTCTCCCTGTTGGGTTTGCCGTCTGACGACCTGGACCAGGTGCATCACTGGGGGATCGACCTTTGCCTGGTGGCGCACGATCCGGGGAAGGGATTGCTTGCGGCGGATAAATTGCTCAACTACCTGACCCCCATCGTGCAGGCCAAGCGGAAAAGTTCCGATTCCGACATGATCAACATGCTGGTGAATGCACAGATTAACGGCGAGAAAATGTCGGATTACGAAGTCGTTTCTTTCCTGCGCTTGCTGGTGCTGGCAGGGGCGGAGACCACCAACCATTTATTGGGCACGGTCTGTTATGTGCTGCTGCACAACCCAGGCTTGATGGCGCGGGTCAGGGATGACCGGTCGTTGATCCCCGCGCTGTTCCATGAGGCGATGCGCTGGGAATCACCGATCGGGACACTGATGCGCGATGCCACTGTCGACACAGAAATCGGCGGTGTCGCCGTACCCAAGGGCTCGCTCGTGCTTTGCCATATCGGCGCGGCGAATCGGGATGAGCGGCAGTTCGAGGATCCGGACCGGTTCGATATTGATCGTGTGGACAATGAACATATCGGATTTGGCTATGGTCGCCATTACTGCGCCGGGTCGCACCTGGCGAAATTGGAAGCGGAAGTCGCGCTCAATGCCCTGCTGGATCGCCTGCAGGACCTCAAGCCAGATATGACCAAACCCTCCCGGATCATCGGCTTCTCGTTTCGTGGGCCGGACAGCTTGCCGGTTTCCTTCGCCGCAGCGTGAGGGAGGGGTTAGTGGCGGCGCGCCGCCGGGATAGCGCTACTCGTCGAGCATGCTTGAGAGCATTGACAGCTCCGCAGACGCTGGCCGATGGACCATTCTCAAGGAATTGCTGACGTGGGACTGCTTTTCCACGATCTCAATTCTTCCGCCCTTGTGCAGGAACGCTTCAATCTGGTTGCTGATTTCATTGCGTAATCGCTGCTTGGAGTCGAACTGAACTGTGTCTTGCTGTTGATTCGTGCGCATACGTCACCCCTGAATTGGATTCACGGCGACAATAAGGAAACGATGTTGCATTCAGGCGACCAAATCGTGAACGAATTGTGACCGCAAGCCGCCAAACGGTGTTTGCCAATGGCCGCAGATGCACTAATCTCTCGACGCTGTGCCACCCTACCAACGTGAACTGACAAACAGGAACAGGCTATGACGCACCCGAACAAGGCTATCGTGGAAAAAATGTGGCGCGCGCTGAGCGAGATGGATTGGGAAACCATGAAGTCCTGCATGCACCCTCAAATTCATTATCGCGACGTGCCCAGCGATGATCCCGGGGCGCACGGCCCGGAGAACTGTGTGAAGCGCCTGCAGATCGCGTTTAAACACCTGCACAAGCAGGAACAGGTTACCCACCATATCGCCTGCGAGGCGGATGTGGTGTTTCTCGACCACACAGAAACCTGGACGTTCACCTCGGGCGAAACGGCCGCCCACACCTTTGCCAGCATGCATGAGATCAAGGACGGCCTGGTGTACCGTTGGAGCGATTACTGGGATATGCAGAAATTTGTCGGGCAGTTTCCCGCCTGGTTTCTGGAAGAGATGATGAAGTCGACGGCAGACGACTTCACGGATTAACTAACAGCGGGGCCGCACCGTTGCTGTTGCGGCCCGGCTGTGTCGTTCCTCCATTCGTCGTTGCGGGATCAGGCGCCGACGCTGATCAGTTGCGTTTCAGACTGGCCGCTTTCATCGGTACGGTAGCGGTACTTCACGTCGCTACCCGACGGAGCGTCTTTCAACCGTGTGTCTGGCGGCAGTTTGAATTCCATCTTCTGATTGCGTTTCACGTTGCATTTCGATTGCGCATCGTATTTGGTGATTGAGTGAATCTGCACGCTAGTGGTGCCCTGTCCCGCCTGCTCACCGTGCAATACGGTACCTTCCAACAGGCAGTCCTTTTCACTATCAGCCATTACAAACGGAACGGCCATGAAAAGCGCCGGGATGATCATTGATTTGAGTAAAGGTTTCATTTTATGTACCTCCTTTGCGACCTTCGGGAAAACCTTACACCCAAAAGAAGCACGCTTGCCACCTCGCTTAATGAAAAATTCATCAAATTGTAACAATTATGTGGTTGGGCGTTCACAGATTCGGCGCGGCTTGGGAGGGGTGGCTCAAGAAATGGACCGAAAAGTTACACCAGCGAATGACGCCGGTACCGCAGGCTAGCTCACGCTCACTGTCATCTTGTTGTCACATCACTGTAAGAAACGCCCAATATACTCCGCGAAGCTCTTCCGGAAATCGTGCGCTTCAAGCGCTTTGAGAACGACTGAACTATGAATCCCCTGATCCGATATTGCTCGATTGTGCTGCTGGCTTATTCTACCCAGGGCGCGGCCCTGTCGTTTTCGCCTGATGAATTCCAGGCTTCGCGAAAACTGGCCTGTGTGCTCGCCCAGCAGTCGTTGGGGCAACTCAGTGAAGACGAGTACGGCGCAAAAACGCACACGGTACTTGACGGCTTTGACGAGACCGAGCGCGAGCATATCCTCGCACAGGCGGTTGGCTATTTTGGTGGGCTCATGTATTCCAGCGCGAGCAGCGATGAAGCTGGCGAATCACTCAGGCTTGAAGAATTTCTGGCGAGCAATACCTGCGTCGAGGGCGAGGGATACAGCAAAGTCACTTTGCGCCTCTAGTCGCCCGGTAAGAAATCTGGTGCGGGAAGCGCAAGCCCTCACTGATCCGCCTGCTTTCGAGCTTCGGGCAATCATTTCTCTTCATTTGCATTTTTATCCCTAAAGGCACTGACCCAAGGTCAGGCCTGTGTCGTTGTGCCTCCATGCGAGGCCGGTATCCGCGGTAATTCCTGTCTGTCAGCCTCTGCGCGCTGGTTCTTCTTTGGTTAACGGTTTCCGCTGAGACATTTAATAAATCTGCAACATAACTATCACAAGACTGTCATTCGGTGCGACTAGCATGCATCGGCATGGAAGAAAGCGCGTCCGTGTTTCTGGCGACAAACGAGGCAGCTCGATGTAGCGCGGCAACACTTACACACCCGGACTTGCAGATGATTTTTTCGACACGTGATTTTTCGACACTACCCAATCCGTTCCCAGGTTTAAGGCAAACATCCAATATGAAACGACTCGCAGTATGTGCCGGACTAGCGCTCTCTTTCCTATCCCATCAGGCACTTGCCGCCAATCTATACATGATGGTCTTTGTTGACGATGCGCCACTGAGTGGCGTCACGGTTAATCTCAACGAACGCAACCTGGGCACAACCGATAAGCGAGGTAGCGTCAGCGCGGAGCTGCAGGAGGGCAGCCATGTCGTCACGCTGGAGGACGACGACGTTCAGCTGCCGATTGAATTCAGGTCGGATGCCGAAGAGGACGTGGAGATAAAAGTAACATTCACCGCCACGCCGGGTAGTGCTCCGGATATCAGTATTCGCAAGTTCAGCGTGGACGCGCCGGCCGGTGAGGGCTTTGTCACTGGAAAGATACTGGATAGCAGCGGTGCGGCCGTGCAGGGCGCTACCGTTGCGGCAGCGAATACCGCTTACTCAGCCACTACCGATGAGTTTGGCGTCTTTGTGCTGAAAGTGCCGCGCGGAGAGTACGCACTTGAGGTCAGCGCGCCGGGTTTGAAAACGGCATCAGTGCCCAGTGTGCGGGTGATGGCCGACACTGGTGTCAACGCCACCGTAACGCTGCGGCCTGAAGGCCTGGATATTGAAGCGCCGGACGTGGGCCCTGGTGGTGCGCCACTGGAGGAAGTGTTCGTGGTGGGCGTGTTCAATCCACAGGACAACGCCGCCAGTGTTGAACGGTATGCAACGTCGATCACCAACGCCATCGATGCGACTGAGCTGGCACGGTTTGGAGACAGCGATATCGGCGCGGCGTTGAATCGCGTCTCCGGCGTTTCCATTGTCGATCGCAAGTACGCCACTGTTCGCGGCCTCGACGGCCGTTACATCTCCAGCACGCTCAACGGCCTGTTGATGCCGAGTACCGACCCCCAGCGCCGGGAAGTCGAACTGGATCTGTTCCCCACGGTCATTGTCGATGGCATAGACATCCAGAAAACGTTTACCGCTGACCAGTTGGCGACTACCACCGGTGGCGCTATCCAGATAAGGACCAAAGGCATTCCCGACGAGCGTATCCTGCAGGTCAGTGGATCGCTGGGTTATAACCCGGGCGCGACCGGAGACGATATCCTCAGCTATGCCAGCAGCAATGGCGATTGGGCGGGCTTTGACTCCGGGCTGAGGGAAATGCCCAACGGTGTGTTGGGCGCCACGCAACAAGGTCGATCTTTGACCATCTGCGACCCCGCGATTGATCCGGTGCGCTGTACTTCCCCGGCGCAAGCCGCGCAACTGGGCGTGCAGTTCCAGGACGACTACCGGGTAGGCGACAAAACAGCGCTGCCCAATGGGGAAGTATCCGTCGCCTACGGCGACCGATTGCCCGCTGGCGAGAATGAGTGGGGTTACTACCTTGCCGCGGACTTGGACCGCACCACCGCAGATCGCGGCAACGCAGAGCTCGACAACCCGCTCGGCGTCATCGGCAATTATCAGCGCTCAACAGAGACCACGGCAATTACCGGTTACGGTGCCCTGGGTTACGAATACGGCGCCGCGAATGAAGTGCTGTCGAAAACGATCTACCTGCATAACACTGACGATATTACGCGCGTCGACTAGGGGTTGACCAGCACGAAGATAACCAGGTCGACGAGTATTTGCTGGACTGGATAGAACGCCAATTCATCTCGCAGTCGTTTACCGGCCATAACGATTTCGAATTTGAGCATGGCGTGCACCAGCTGGACTGGCGTGCCGCCTACTCTGAAACAGAGCGCGACGAGCCCGATCGTCGAACCTACACCTACTTCAACGATAACCTGTCCAGCTCCGCGTTTGAGCGCCGTTGGTCGAGGCTGGATGAAACCAGCACCGACCTGGGGGCAGATTATTCCATTGCGCTCGATTGGGGTGGCAATAGTTCTACGGAGTTCCAGGTGGGTGGAATGTGGTCCGACAAGGATCGACACTTCGATCAATATCGCTTTGGCATAGATTTCACCGAGTTCGGGCAAGATATTGATCTCAACATAGACCAGAGCATCGAGAACGAGATACTGCCGTATAACAACTTCGCAATTGGCAAGGTTGAGCTCAGGGCCAACACCACTGACACCGACTCCTATGACTCCCAGGAGGAGATCCAGGCGGGGTACCTGAATACTAATACCGACTTTGGTGAGAACTGGTCACTCGTGGCGGGTGGGCGCTTCGAGAAATTCAACCAGAAGCTGAGCTACCCCAATGATCCACGGGTTTCGAATGAACTGGACTATGACGACTGGTACCCGGCGGTCAACCTGACCTGGCGAGCGACCGAGGAAGTGCAGGTACGCCTTGGCTACTCGCAGACTGTGTCCTATCCAGGGATTATCGAACGCTCCGAAGCGCAAACCTACGATCCCGAGACCGATGATCCAATTTTCGGAAACCCGGATCTGGAGGTTTCCACGATCGATAACTCAGACGTGAGGGTAGAGTATTACTTCTCTGACACCGAGTGTTTCGCTGGCGCTGTTCTATAAATCCATAGATCAACCCGTAGAGCGTGCAGTTCCGGATGCCTCTGGTTCAGCAGCTGCCGATGCGACGACATTCATCAACCAGGAGAGTGCAGACCTCTCCGGCGTTGAACTGGATGGCACCAAAAACATGCTGGAGACCGATGACTATCTGGTTTTTGTCAGCGGCAACCTCTCTTACATCGACTCGAAAGTGGATTTGTCAGAAGACTCCCTGCGCCTGGAAGGCGCCTCCGCTGATGGTCGTCAACTGCAAGGGCAGTCGGAATGGCTGGGCAACCTGCAGATCGGTGCGGATCACTACCCGACAGACCAGAAATTCACCCTGCTGTTTAACTACTTCGACAAGCGAATTTTTCGGGTTGCGCGTGGCGACAACACTGGCCCCGAGTACGAGGACAGCCGCCTGATCGTCGACTTCACCTACGAAAAAGTCTGGAGCGAAAATCTGGTTCTGGAGGGTTCGATCAAGAACATCCTCAATACCAAGGTCGAGTACTCGCAGGACGACAACACGATCGAGAGCTACAACTTGGGTACCTTTTTCAAAGCGGGCGTGACCTACAAATTTTGATCGCGGTCGGTATTGCGACGAGGAGCCGGTGTAATGATTTTTTTAGCAAAGAGCAGCAGGTGCAGTCGATCTGCATTGAATATCAACGTGACCAGGAAGCAAACCATGTTTAGACCAAAGTTGTTTACAGCATTGCTCGTCCCGCTCGTTGTCGGCGTCGTCGGTTGTGGCGGCAGTGATGGCGACAATGTCAATATCACCAACGAGTTCGGCAGCTCCGGCAGTTCGGGCAGTTCCGGCAGTTCCGGCTCCAGCGGCTCAAGCGGTTCAAGCGGATCGAGTGGCGGTAGCTGCACCGGCCTGGCGACGGCGAGTTTCGTCTCTTTCAATTCCGACTGCTCCGTAGGCACATTGTCTGGCACGGTCGATGAAGACTATACACTGGTGAGCGAGGTGCAGTGGCGCCTCGACGGTATCGTTACCGTAGGCGATGGCAACCAGACCGTTAACAGCGCCAGCGATGTACAGGCGGTGCGTGACAGAGGCGTCACGCTGACCATCGAACCCGGCACGGACATCCGCGCTTTCACTACCGGAACGCTGCTGGTCACTCGCGGTTCCATGCTGGAGGCCGATGGCAGTCCGTCACAGCCGATCACGTTCAGCAGTCTCGACGACAATTTCGACGGACTCGGCGAATGGGGTGGTGTGATTATCCAGGGCTTTGCCCCCCAGTACGGGCAGGGCGACACAGGCCCCTGCTATGGCAGCGGTGACGTCTGCAACGTCGAAGGCGAGGGCGGCACGGATATATCGGTGTATGGCGGCAACGACCCTGCGGATGACTCTGGTACGGTTCGTTACGTGCGCATTGCCGAGGGCGGTCTGGTGGCCGGCCCCAATAACGAAATCAACGGCCTGACCCTGCAGGGCGTTGGCCATGGCACAACGCTTGAGTACATCCAGGTGCACAGCAACCTTGATGATGGCATTGAGTGGTTCGGCGGCACGGCTGACCTGCGTTATGCAGTGCTGACCGATAACGACGACGACGATATTGACTACGATGAAGGCTACATGGGCAACATGCAGTACGTGCTCATCGAGAAAAGCGATAACGCCGCGCCATCGGGCTCGAACGATCCACGTGGCGTCGAGGCCAATTCCAGCGACGCGGAGTTTGTTCCGCAAACCGATGCCACGCTGGCGAACTTCACCGTGATCGGTGGGGCCGTCAACAACAACCCCGCATCAACGAACGGTGCACAGCCGGGTATGCGTTTGCGTGGTGCTGTGACATCGCAGGTGTATAACAGTGCCGTCAGCAACTTCAACGTGGGTTGCGTGCGCATTGATAATGCGGTCGTTAACAGTTCTCTGACGGTACCGTCAGAGGTTGGCATGGTGAACTTCCTGGGCGACTGTGAAGATGGCTTGTATCCCAAAGTCCAGCCGGACCCGGATGACAATTCCGTATCACTCGGCCTCAGCTTCAGCGAAACCAGGGCTATCCAGGAGAGTCAAGCGCAACTGGCTTCGGCGCCGACGATCACTGCTGTGAACAACGGTTCGGGCTTTGTGTTCGACCAGACCGACTTTATCGGTGCAGTCGATCCGAATGGCGACGCCTGGTGGTTGGGCTGGACCCTGCCAGGGACGGTCGTCGAAGACGAGTCGGTGCAGCCGGCGCCGTTCGTCACCTGTAATGCCGATGAGTCTGTGTGCACCATCACCGGCCAGATTCTTCAGGACTACACGCTGGTCGCAGGTGTGGAATGGCGCCTGGATGGCGAGGTGGTTGTCGGTGCGGGCAACCTCGCGGTAGCCAACGACGCGGACGTGGCAGCGATACGCAACTCCGGTGTCACGTTGACCATTCGTCCCGGCGTGCATGTGCGTGCCTTCAACACGGCCTCAATGATCGTGACACGCGGTTCAAAACTGAATGCGGTTGGCGCACCTGCTGCCCCGATCACGTTCAGCAGCCTGTCCGATGAGGATTTGAACGGCGAGGGCGAATGGGGTGGCGTTATCATCCAGGGCTTCGCGCCGCAGTTTGGAACGGGCGGCACAGGTCCTTGCTATGGCAGCGGCACGGTGTGTAACGTTTTGGGCGAGGGCGGCACTATCGTGGGCAACTACGGTGGTAATGACCCTGCGGACAACAGCGGTGCAATGCGCTATGTGCGGATCGCCGAGGGTGGCAAGATCGCCGGTCCAAACAACGAGATCAATGGCCTGACGCTGCAGGGTGTGGGCCATGGCACCAGGCTGGATTATATCCAGGTGCATGGCAACCTCGACGATGGCATCGAATGGTTTGGTGGCACGGTTAACGTAACGCACGCCGTGCTGACCAACAACGATGACGATGACATCGATTTTGACGAAGGCTACATGGGTAACATCCAGTACGCGATCATACGCAAGAGCGACAAACCTGCTCCCTCAGGTAGCAACGATCCCCGCGGTATCGAGGCAAACTCTTCCGACGCATTGTTCGTGCCTGAAACAGACGCGGCTCTGGCTAACATTCTGGTTCTGGGAGGCCCGGTGGTTAACAACGCAGCCTCCACGAATGGTCAGCAGCCTGGCATGCGGCTTCGCGGAGCGGTGCAGGTCGCCATGTATAACACCGCAGTACGGGATTTCGACACGGGTTGTATCCGCATCGATGATGCCAAGGTGAGTGGAAACACCATTCTTTCAGACGTCAACTTTGTAAACGTCGTGGGAGAATGTATAGGCGGCTACTACGATACTGCACGCACGGCGAACACCTCGGTGAACTCGGCTGCTGGCACCGTCACAGTAGACGCTGCCTACGCGCTGACCGATGCCGCGGCGTCTGTACCCGCACCGGGCATTCCGGCAATCAACAACGGATCGGGCTTCGTGTTCGACAACACTGACTTCATCGGAGCTGTCAAACCCGGTACCGCAGCCGCCAACACGTGGTGGGCTGACTGGATTATTGAAGGTTCGCTCGACTAACGATTTACTCCCCTTTCCAGGGACGCTTCAAGCCGCGCTCTTCGAGCGCGGCTTTTTTTTATCTCCGAGTTAATCCGGGTGTGAGGTGGGGAGAGGGGATGTGCGTGCCCTGGCTTTGATCAGCTCTGCATCTTTCGGCAGCAAAAAGCCCGCGTCCACCGCAGAGTCCGTTGCTGCATCGATGGCATCGATGTACGCCTGCTTGTCCGGATAGAGTGCGGCGAGCTGGCCTTCGTCAAACCGCTCGGTCGTGCCCAGCAGGTTGCAAAACGCATCCGCCGGCGGTTGTCCCGTGCCGCGCAGAACCGCGACCGGGGCATCCACCCAGGGGGTGCGGATACCACCTTTTGCATTGCCAAACTCATCCAACTCGAAATCCGCCTGCTCGGTATTCCAATCCATGAGAGGTGCCGACGGTGCCGGCTCCCCGGACCTGATCCAGTTATCCAGTGCCGCGATGGCGGCATTGGCCACCCAGTGCCCGGGGCCGTCGTTGACTGGGATACCGCAAAAAATGAAAGGCGGGCGGGCATCGTTCTGTTCCTTCACATCGGCGAAGGTGGGGTCATCGCCCCTGTCGGTATTGCCAATGAGGGTGGTATAGAGGTCGGTGTGAGCTGAGCCGGTCACCTCCCACATGCGGTAGGCCGACGAGTCAGCCTGGCGGGCTGCGATGGAGCCCGGTACATCCGTTTCATTCTGCAGGGCTATGACCGGCTCGGGCAGGTCGGTCCGAATAAAGACGGGGGTGGGCGTAGGGACTTCCGCCTGCGGTGCTGCTGACAGTCCCGAGGAGTTTCCTCTTCCGCGACCGTGGATCACGAAGCCGTCAAACAGGTCGATGGTCGGGCGGACAGCATTGTAATAGGTGGCCAGTCGGCCCGCGGACTGGGATTGTCCGACCGCGATCATACGTTCGACCTGTAACCCGTCCAGCGGGTCGAGGCCGACCGGGTTGCGCACTGCCCGCACCCTGGGAAAAAATGTCGTAGGAAAAACTGTCGCCCGGATGCTGCAGGCCGCCGTAGCGCGTTGGATCGACTTGCTTCAGGGGAAGGCTGAAAGCGCCGCCGCCCTCGATACCCACGGCCTGGGCGGACACGCCAACCCAGGCGTAACCTTCACGTATCAGTTCCGTGTGCATTTGCAACATGTCCGGCGCGGCGTCGATGCCTCCAGTCACGTTGAACCACTCCACGACGACCGTGCCGTTAAAATCCGCGGCGTCGATGGGCCGCAATACCACCATGCGGGATTTGTACTCTGCGGCGTCGGCGGTCTGCACGCTCCACCGTCCATCGGACCCGAACTCATCGGTGGACACATAGGAGTTGGCCGTGCCGGAGAAAAAATACTCGGTCTCGGTGTAGCCCACATCCGCCATATCAAAATTGAGGAAGGTGTAAAACGGCGTGCCCGGCTCGTAGTCCAGGCCGGGCTGTGTCAGGTCGACAGGGAAACCTGAAAACGTGACCACGCAGCAGTCATCGCCGCCGCCTCCGGTCACCGGCCCCTCCACCATCGGATTATCCGCCTGGGGTAGATTGGCGTTTGCTGGCGGATTGTTGTCGCTGCTGTCGCTACAGCCAGTGAGCGCAAACGCCAGTGAAAGAGGCGCGATCCCTGCTGCTAAAAAACGGTTGCGAATTCCGGTGTGTCTCATTGTTATTCTCCTTATGTACGCGCGGTGAAGCGCGCCATTGGCACGCTCAGTTGGCATTCAGCGCAAGGTAGAACAGGTAGATGCAGATGCCAAAGCCGGCAATGAATACCAGCGAGCGCAATTTGTCCTGGTTGCCGATGTACATCGGTATGTAGACGATGCGCAACGCCACGAAGGCCATGGCCCAGGTTGCAACACTCTGCAGCGCCACGCCGCTGATGAATACGGCCAGGATCGCGGCGCTGAACACCGCCAGCGCTTCCCAGCTGTTCGCCTGTGCCGCCATCGCGCGCGCACCGGCACCCGTCAGTTGCAATGCCTGGATGCGCGGTTCCTTGTTGTCGATACTTCCCAGTTGTTTTTGCCGGTGATAGCCCGCGATCCAGGCGCAGGACAGCGGCAGGATACATAAAATCACCAGGCTACCTATTACTGTGTTCATACATCCGCTTCTCCGTTGTCGTTATTGATTGTCGTTATAACACGCGATGTGCTGCTTGCCCGCAGCCCCGCTGATGTTATGCCGCCCGGATATAGTTTGCCACCAGTTCCGGCGCCTGCATGGGGATGAAGTGATTCAGCTCGGGCAGATAAACCTCTGTGCAATCGGGCAGCGCGGCAGCGAGGCCGGGCCAGGTGGGGGAGGTGCTGAGGTCAGGCATCGCGTCCTCGCCTGGCGGTGCGCGCAGTAGCGTGACAGGCGTAACGATGCTCGGCAGTTCCTGAAGAATTATTTCGTTGCCCTTCTGGTTGAGGTATATCCCAGCCTCGTTCACCGGATCGCAGGCCAGTTGGCGCAGGGCGTTTTCATCCGCCGGCCGCAGTGCGTAGTCGCAGTAATCGCGCAGTACCTCGGGCTGCCACGTGTTGAAGGGCGCGCGGTCCCTGAAGCGTTCGTACATTTCACTTGCATCCCGCCACTGGTTTTTGCGCCGACTGACCGGGTGGTCGCCAGCGTTCAGCGCGGTGGAGAATCGCTGGAATTGCGCGTAGCGCTCGGCCGACATGATCACAGGGTCTATAAGCACCAGGTGCTTGAAACGCTGCGGTGCACGAGCGGGCTGCGCGCGCGATCAGGTGGCCACCGATGGGTGTCCGACGCCCACCAGACGCTCAAGGTCCAACCGGTCAATAGCCTGGTAAATATCCTCGGCCATCAGGCGCCAGTCCGCCGCACCCCGGCTGCCGCTGTTGCCGTGGAAGCGCAGGTCCATCGCATAGACGTGCCGTCCGGGGAGTTGCCTGACGACCTGATTCCAGCAGCGGCAGTGGAAGCCGGTGGCATGCAGCAACAAAATGGGATCGCCTTGCCCTGGCCATTCGATGCCAGCCAGTTCGATATCGCCAATATCGAGGCGGAATTCACGAAATTCTTGCATCTTTATTTTTCACCTGTGGATGAGTCGATGGGCTGGCATCACTGTGTGAATCCGGAAGCTGCCTAGCGCAGCGCTGCCCTGACTTTGGGATCGTAACCCTGGCGAATCAGTTTCGCCGGGTAATCGAAATCTGGCTGATAGCGGGGATGAGGACGTAGTGGAGGCACAATCGGGTGTGTCGGCTGGTGCGGGTTCCGCCAGTGTCGTCGCGGCGGATACACGTTGTTGCCTGTGTAACCGGTATAAACGAAGGGCGTGTCGTAGTAGGTGTCCGACGCCTGCGGCGTCGGTGGGATATTTCTCTGCGCGTTCAATTCGCGCATTTGTGCGCGGTGCTTCTCCCGTGCCATGCGATCCGGCACCATGCGGTCGGTGGTTTCCCGCATGTCCTCAAGCCGTTGCTGTGACGTATCAGCCGATGGCGGCGCCTGCTCCTCGATCACGACGGTTTCCACCAGCACATCGCCTGCGGGCAGGGTGTCGGAAAACGTGACCGCGCCGTTTTCGTCAACGGATTTGTACACGGTAGCGGCAAAGGCGGGCAGGCAGCACAGCAGCGGCAGCGCAGGCCAATAGCAATATTTTCGCAGTCGATTCATAGGGCGGAGTATAAGGCAAAGGCGGGTGATGCGCAGGTCAGGGCACAACACGCCCAGAACCATTGCCCAGGCTTCGCACGCCACCCGGTGAACGTCAGGCAACGTTACGACCGCAGCAGCAACAACTCGAGCCGACTGTCGGGCAACAGCACAGAGCGGTCGACGCGGAAGCAGTCCAGTAACTCCATCAGCTCGCGTTGGCTGTGCGGCGCGTAGCCCGGTGGGGTGGCACGCCGGTGGCGGACACTGAGGGTGTCCGCTTGCTGTACACCGTAGTAATAGTGGTTTTTCTGCGGGATTCTGCTGTTATGCACCGAAAACGCATGCGCAAGGCTGGTGCGCTTCAGGTGCGGACGCAGCACCGCAAGAAACGCCCGGATGGCCTCGCTGTCGAGGAAGTTGAACAGATCCCAGAACAGGCAGATATCAAATCGCGTATGTTCCGGGAAGTGCAGCAACTGCTGGAACTGTTGCAGCAGGCTGGGCGGCTGTTCCTCGTCATTGACAATGGGCAGCGCGGAAAAGACGTCGACGAAATGGAGTTTGCAGCGGTAGCTGGAGAAAAAATCGACGGTCTCGGGTAGTGCCGAACCCACGTGGAAAACCGTCACCGCCTGCCCCACGTCGAACGGCTGGAACAGGGCGGGCAGTAATTTCGAGTTTTGTGTGGGCGGATTAGGCAATGGCTGTGCTGCGAAAGCGTTCATCCGCTGTTGGGTGAGTGTTCGGCGTTGCGAAGCGTCTGTCAGGCGCTTTTCAGGTCGAGGCCAGACGGCTTGATCTGTGGCGCGGCGGATGGAACAGCCTGGGGCGCGGCCACGGTTGCCTTGCCAACGCCTGCGGGATCCATGTCGATGCTGCCCTTGAACATGGCGCCATCTTCCAGCAGGACCCGGGGCGCGACCACATTGCCGTGTACATTGCCCGACTTGGAGATAATCACTTTTTCATTCGCCGTGATGTCGCCAATCACCTTGCCATTGATTTGTATGGTTTTGGCAAAGATGTCGGCGCGCACCTCGCCGGACTCGCCGACGGTAACCTGGTTGCCATTGAGGCTGATCTTGCCTTCGACCTTGCCCTGGATGAGCAGGTCTTCTTCACCGGAAACTTCACCTTTGATAACGATGCTGGGTCCTATCATTGCCGTAGTCCTCGCAGGAACAGGGGGAGCAGGAATAGACTGGGGTTGGGCTGAAACAGGTTCTGTGGCTGGTGTAGACGCTGCCTTCTTTCTGGTTCGATCAAACATAGCGACCGCCCCCGTATCTGAAATGTGGCCTGACATGCTACCAGCCCGACTGCGGAATCGCCAGTACCCTGATTGGGTGCGACGCACGCAGGATTGATTTGTCTGCGGGTATGCACTACGTTTACCCAGGTTTTGGTCACCCACTTTTCTGCTAGAGGCTCTCATAATGTTAAAACGCGCTTTAGGTTCGATGATGGTAGTACTGCTGGCGGCGTGTGCTACCAGCCCAGCAATCCGGTTATCCCCCGGTTAGCACGGATGGGCTGCAACTGATGCCGCATACCACGCTGGCCGCGGTCTACGTCAAGCCCGGTGCCGATTTGAGCCAGTTTGACAAGATTGCGCTGCTCGACCCTTACGTGGCATTCGCCAAGAACTGGCAGCGCGATTACAACGAGCAGGCGACCTTTGAAGATCAGGTGACTGACAAGGACATGCAGCAAATTCGCCAGAAGGTAGCCACGGCGTTTTCCCAGGAGTTGACCAAGGTATTGACCGCCGACGGACGCCAGTTTGTCACCACGGGCGGAACCGGCGTACTCATCCTGCGCCCGGCGATAGTCAATCTGCAGATCACCGCACCGGACCTCATGACGCCCGGCATGGAGCAAACCTTTGTGGCCAGCGCGGGCAGCATGACCCTGTACCTGGAGCTGCTTGACGGCAAGACCGGCGATCTCATCGCGCGCGTCATCGATCCGGAAGCAGCCGACGACGGCGGCATGGCGGAGGTGGCTAACGCCGTTACCAATCTGGCGGATTTTGACCGGATAGTGCAGCGCTGGGCCCAGTTGTTGAATGCCCATCTGGCGAGTATTGCCCCGAAATCCTGATCAGAGCCGGCACTGTCTGCAGAAAGTCCTCGCTTGAGTGACGAGATTTGCATCGCTGATCTGGCCAATCCCGTGCTCAGTGCCGCGCAGCAGGGCGCTCGGGACTACGCCGATTCGCTGACCGTCGAACTGGACAGCCAGAGTATTTTGGAGGAGGCACGGCGCGCCACGGGGCTAACGGATTTTGGCCCTCCGGACTTTTTGCAACGGCTCGATCTGTTGTGCGACGAATGGGGTGGCGATACCGGGCTCGCCAATCTCGGCCGCCTGTCCCTGCGCAACAAACTGCTGCAACACGCCAGAAGCCGCCTGCTGATACAGGCGGTGCTTAGCCGCCATCCCGAAATCCACGATGTAGAGATCAAGGCACCTGTCATCGTGGCGGGCCTGCCGCGCTCTGGCACCACGCACCTGCTCAACCTGATGGCTGCGGACTCGCGCCTGCGCGCGCTGCCGCTGTGGGAATCCTATGAACCGGTGCCGCTGCCGGGTGAGTTGCCGGACGCCGATGGCGTGGACCCCCGCTACCGGCGCTGTGCCGACCAGTGGCGGATGATGCAAGCGCTGTCACCACTGCTCGCCGCAATGCACCCGATGGACCCCGACCACATCCATGAAGAACTGGAGCTGATGGGCCCCGATTTCGCGTCCTACAACTACGAGTGGTTGAGCGTCTCGCCGCGCTGGCGCGACCACTATTACGCCACGGACCAGACGCCGCATTACGAGTACATGAAGACGGTGCTGAAGATTCTCACCTGGCAGGATGGGGACCGCTCGGGCGCCGCCACGCGCTGGGTATTGAAATGCCCGCAGCATCTGGAGCAGTTAGGCGTGTTGCGCAGCGTTTTTCCGGATGCCACCGTTGCCATCACGCACCGCGACCCGGTGTCAGTGATCCAGTCTGCCATCACCATGCTCGCTTACGGGCAGCGCATCAATCGCCAGCGGGTGGATCTTGATGGGCTGGCCGATTACTGGACCGACCGCGTCCTGCACCTGTTGCAGGCCTGCGTCAATGACAGGAACGTCTGGCCTGCCGAGCAGAGCATCGATGTGATGTTCCACGAATTCATGGCCGATGATCTCGGCATGGTGGAAAAAATTTACGCCAGGGCAGGCCTTGAGATGACGACGGCAGCGCGCGGCGAACTGCAGCACTTTCTCGCGGCGCACCCGCGTGGGAAAGCAGGGCGCGTGATCTACAACCTGCGCGGTGATTTCGGTATCGACCCTGCGCAGCTGCGAGCGCGCTTTGCGTTTTATTTCGATCGCTTTCCCGTGCAGGTGGAAGTCCAGTAGTTGTCTCGTTGATTGTTGCAGGAGTTGTGTCAGGTGAGCCTATGAGAGTTCCAATCTACAAATCGCGCCCGGTGGAGCCCAATCCAGCGCGCTTCGGCGGCCAGCGTATCAATGATTTTATCGTCCTGTGCGAGGCCTTCTCCAACAGTTACCTGTTGCAGACACCCGCGGGCAATATCCAGGTCAATGCCGGCATGGGGATTGAGGCGCCGGTCATCAAGCACAATTTTGATGCGTTCTCCAGCGCGCCGCTGCGCTACCTGATCCTGACCCAGGGCCATGTGGATCATGTGGGCGGGGTCGCGTATTTCCGTGAGCATAATCCGGGGCTGTCGGTGATCGCCCAGGCCGGCAATCCCGCGCACCAGGCCTACGACGGGCGACTGGCGGCTTTTCGCGGCAAGCGTTCAGCGTTCGCCTTCAGCGACAAGTTTGCGAGCGCGTTCGCGCACTACGCGCAGCAGGGGCTCAGCGAATTTCCGCAGCAGGACGTGCCGACGCCCGATGTGCTGGTGGAAGAGCGCCACGCATTTTCACTGGGCGACCTGGACGTTGAGCTGATCGCCGTACCGGGGGCGGAGACCAACGACTCGCTGATCGTGTGGTTGCCGCAACATAAAATCTGCCTCACCGGCAATTTGTTCGGCTGTACCTTCGGGCATTTCCCCAATCTGGTGACCATTCGCGGCGACCGCTACAGGGATGCGCTGACGGTCGCTGCAGCGGTGCAGGTGGTGCTCGACCTGGGCGCCGAAACCATTCTGTACGGACACCACCAGCCGGTGGAGGGCAGGGAACTGATTACAACCGAGTTGACGGTGCTGCGCGATGCGATTCTCTATGTGCACGATGAAACGGTAAAAGGCATGAATGCGGGTACGGATTTGCCCGCGCTGATGGCGCAGATTCAGCTGCCGCCCGAGTTGGAAGTCGGTGAAGGTTACGGCAAGGTCTCGTGGAGCGTGCGCGCGATCTGGGAAAACTACGCGGGCTGGTTCAAGCACGAATCGACCACCGAGTTATACACATTGCCGCGCAGCGCGGTTAATGCTGACCTGATCGAGTTGGCCGGCGGCGCACACGCCATTGTCGCCAGGGCGCAGGAAAAGCTGGACCAGCAGCGGTATGTGGAAGCACTGCATTTGCTGGATATCGTACTGCCCGCGCAAGAGCAGGTGCCGGACGCGCTGCGCGCTGCCATTGCGGCGCATGAAGGTTTGTTGCAGGGCAGTGCCAATTTCTGGCTATCGTCCTGGCTGAAAAACCAGATCAAACTGCTGCACGCAAAGGTGGTGTAGGGACATTCCGCCTGCGGGCAGACTGCCGGAGGCTATTCCGACCTGGGCCACTCCGATTGAGATCGGTCCTTCCGGGCCGGCTGTATGGGATCGATGTAGCGCCGCTCAGCTGTGCTGCTGCGCGGGCAGATAATCCCGCGTCAATTCCGTGGAGACCTGCCACAGTTTCGCTGCCATCGCGTCATCCTGCATAAACGGCGTGCTGCCCTCATCGACGTTGCAGTCGGAAAAGTAGAATCCGCGCACGTCCACTAACTCGGGACTGGTGGCCACGTAGCAGGTGGTGGCGGCGCCTTGCTCAACCGTTTTCAGGAACATCCAGCCCAGGTACTTGGCACCCCACCGTTGCCAGGCGGGCAGGTTTTTGACCAGATTGGTCGCGATGACGCCGGGGTGTACGCTGTTGGCCGTCGCATTGGTATGCGATATCTGCGCCGCCAGTTCGCGCGCGCACAGCGCGTTAGCCAGCTTTGATACGCCGTAAGCGTTCCAGGGGTCGTAGTGTTTGCTGCCGTCGAGGTTGTCGAATTCGATGCCGTTCTTCGCGCGTCGGTGCGCAACCGAGCTGAGCAGCGTGAAGCGTCCCTGCGGTGCCGCGAGCACCGGCGCGCGCAGTTGGTTGATCAGGATGAAGTGCCCGAGGTGATTCACGGCGAATTGCTTTTCCACGCCATTGACCAGCTCCAGTTCGGGCAGGGCCATAATGCCTGCATTGGTAATGAGTCCATCCAGTGGCGTGTTCATCGCGCGAATGTTGTCCGCACAGCGCACCACGGATTCCCAGTCGGCGAGGTCCAGGTAGAGCGGCGTGGTGTGGCCCGCAATACTTGCGCAGGCCTCTTCCGCATTTGCCTGGGTGCGGGCGATGCCAATGACATGGGCACCGCGCAGCGCCAGCACGCGCATCGTCTCGTAACCGAGCCCGGAGTTGGCCCCGGTGATGGCGATAGTCAGGCCACTCAGGTCCAGTCCTTCCGTGACTTCTTCCGCGGTGGATCTGCTGTTAAAAGGACTGCGCGGCGGCTGGCGCGTAATGATCTGCGCCAGCACAGACGTCGGCAAGGCGCTGAGAATGCTCACAGTCGCGATGTAGTTCAGGAACTGCCGGCGGCGAAGTTGCGCGATGGTCATGGTTCGGCTCTCTTGCTCGCATGTGAGCGCCAGTATACGCCAGCGCAAACGGCCGGTGCCTTGCAAGCTTTGCGACTTTGTGTAGCTTGGTGTTGCGTGTGGTTGCGTGTCGTTGCGAACCTTTGCGTAAGGTTGCAAGGTCTTGCGCGGGTGACGAGGCCGTCAGTTCTGTTACACTGCCGCCCCCGTAATACCCCGACGATCCCTGACGTGAGCAATCTTTCCTTTTCGAATCTCGCCCTGCCCGACGCCCAGCTGCAGAATCTGGACAGCCTGGGCTATGTGCAAATGACGGCGATACAGGCGGCGGCCTTGCCGCTCGCCTTGTCAGGAAACGACCTGATCGGCCAGGCCAAAACGGGCAGCGGAAAAACGGCGGCTTTTGCGCTCCCACTGCTCGCGCGGCTCAATCCGCAGCATTTTTCCGTCCAGTCGCTGATCCTGTGCCCCACGCGCGAACTGGCCTCGCAGGTGGCCGACGAGATTCGGCGCCTGGCGCGCTACCAGAACAACATCAAGGTCGTGACGCTGTGCGGCGGGCAGTCGATTGGTCCGCAGATCGGCTCGCTGGAGCACGGCGCACACGTGGTGGTGGGCACGCCGGGACGCATCAAGGACCACTTGCGCAAGGAGACGTTGTCGCTGGCGAACGTGAACACACTGGTGCTGGATGAAGCGGATCGCATGCTGGAGATGGGGTTTATCGATGACATCGAGGCCATCATCACAGCGACGCCCTCCAACCGCCAGACTCTCCTGTTTTCTGCGACCTATCCAGACAACATCCAGTCCCTGAGCGCACGCTTCCAACGCGCGCCGCAGCGCGTCAGCGTGGAGTCGCTGCACACGGAACACGATATCGCCCAGCGTTTTTTCGTGTGCCAGAAGAGCGACCGGCTGCCGGCGCTGGTCAGGCTGCTTGCGCATTTCAAGCCGCAGACAGCGGTAGTGTTCTGCAATACCAAGGAGTTGGTGCGCGAGGTGTGCGCCTACCTTGGCCAGTCGGGTATTTACGCGCTCGCGCTACACGGTGACATGGAACAGCGCGATCGCGACCAGGTGTTGATCCAGTTCAAGCACTCGAGCTGCACCATCCTGGTCGCCACCGACGTGGCAGCGCGCGGCCTGGACATCGACGACCTGCCGGCCGTGGTGAATTTCGAATTGCCGCGCAATGCCGAGGTCTATGTGCACCGTATCGGGCGTACCGGGCGAGCCGGGAAAGAGGGTATTGCCCTCAGCCTGTTCGCTGACGCGGAGCGCTTCAAATTGCACGGTATTGGCGAGTACCAGCAGCGCGAACTGGAGTTCGAGGCAGTTGAGCAACTTCCAGCCAGCGGTGAAAAATTGCCCTTGCCGCCCTTCGTCACGCTGGCGATAGCCGGCGGGCGCAAGGAGAAAGTGCGTGCCGGAGATATTTTGGGTGCGCTTACGGGCGAGGCCGGGATCGACGGCAAGGCCGTCGGCAAGATCACGGTCACCGAGTACTCCGCTTACGTAGCGATAGCACGCGATGCAGCGGACCAGGCTCTTGGGCGACTGCTCAATGGCAAGATCAAGGGGCGTAAATTCAAGGTGCGCAAGCTTTAGGCAGGCGGAACTCGCTAACTGCCACCGACCACGATTTGGATTATTACCACTGCGCAGGGTCGATTTCAGGCGTCAAAGTGGCTAAAGTACTCACCCTGTTGCAACACCCCCTCGCAGCCAAGCGCCAGCCACACACCAACTACACACCCGTGTCAGGACTACTCCGTTGATCTCTACCGCCAATATCACGATGCAGTTTGCTGCCAAGCCGCTGTTTGAAAACATTTCCGTCAAGTTCGGCGACGGCAATCGCTACGGCCTGATCGGCGCCAACGGCTGTGGCAAATCGACGTTCATGAAAATCCTGGACGGCAGCCTGATACCCTCGGCCGGCAACGTCTCCATTTCGCCCAATGAACGCATTGGCAGGTTGAACCAGGATCAGTTCGCCTATGAGCAGTACAGTGTCGTGGATACCGTGCTGATGGGCCATGAGGAGCTGTGGGCGGTCAAGCAGGAGCGCGATCGTATCTATGCGCTGCCGGACATGTCGGAAGACGACGGCATGAAAGTCGCTGAACTGGAAGTGCAATTCGCGGAAATGGATGGCTACAGCGCCGAGAGCCGCGCCGGTGAAATCCTGATGGGTGCGGGCATCGCGCAGCACCTGCATTACGGCCCGATGAGCGAGGTGGCACCCGGCTGGAAGCTGCGCGTGCTGCTGGCGCAGGCGCTGTTTTCCGACCCCGATATCCTGCTGCTGGATGAGCCCACCAACAACCTCGATATCGACACGATTCGCTGGCTGGAGACCACGCTCAATGCGCGCAAGTGCACGATGGTCATCATCTCTCACGACCGGCACTTCCTGAACGCCGTGTGCACCCATATGGCCGATATCGATTTCGGTGAACTGCGGGTTTATCCGGGAAATTATGATGATTTCATGCTTGCATCCACCGCCGCGCGCGAGCGCTTACAGTCGCAAAATGCGAAAAAGAGCGCCGAGATAGCGGACCTGCAACAATTCGTCAGCCGCTTCTCCGCCAACGCCTCCAAGGCCAAGCAGGCGACATCGCGCGCCAAGCGTATCGAGAAAATCAAGCTGGACGACATCAAGCCGTCAAGCCGCGTCAGCCCCTACATCCGCTTCAAGCAGGACAAGAAACTACACCGCCAGGCGCTGGTGCTGGATAAATTGAGCCACGGTTTTGACGAGGGCCCGTTGTTCTCGAACGGCAGCATGATTCTGGAAGCGGGCGCACGCCTGGCCGTGATCGGCGAAAACGGCGCGGGCAAGACCACGTTCCTGCGCTGCCTGATGAATGAACTCACGCCCAACAGCGGCAGCGTGAAGTGGGCGGAGAACGCCACGCTCGGCTATTGCCCGCAGGACAGCACCGCCGATTTTGACTGCGACCTGAATTTGTTCGACTGGATGAGCCAGTGGCGCAAGCCCAGCCACGACGACCAGATCGTGCGCGCGACGCTGGGACGCCTGCTGTTCTCCTCGGACGATTTCAAGAAGCGGGCGAAAGTCTGCTCCGGCGGCGAAAAAAACCGCCTGTTGTTCGGCCGATTGATGATGATGGACACCAACGTGTTTCAGGCTGCTCCGCCGTAATCACATCGTATAACGGTTGAAAGCTGAACCAGCCCGCCAGCGGGTTGCCCACGGTTTCCCGCGTCTGCAGCGCTATTTCAGGACGAATCAATTTGGGCGTGCCTGCGGCTTCGGCCATCAACTGTGCCTGGCAGCTGCGCTCCATCGTAATAAACCACCACGCGGCGGCCTCGATGGTCTCGCCCACGGTCAGCAGGCCGTGGTTCTGCAGGATCGCCGCCTTGCAATCGCCGAGCGCTGCGGCGATCGCTTTCCCCTCGCTGTTATCCAGCACCACCCCGGTGAAATCATCGAACAGCACGTGGTCTTCATAGAAGGCGCAGGCGTCCTGGGTTAGTGGGTCCAGCAGTTTTCCGAGAGATGAAAACGATTTGCCGTACACCGAATGCGAGTGTGCCGCTGCTGTGACCTTGGGATTGGCCATATGAATCTGGGAATGAATCGTGAAAGCGGCGCCATTGAGCAAGCCGTGGCCTGACACAACTTCACCGGTATGACTGACCAATAGCAGCTCGGACACCTTGATCTGCTTGAACGAGCGGCCCATGGGGTTTACCCAGAAGTGGTCGAGTCGCTCCGGGTCTCGCACCGTGATATGCCCTGCAACACCCTCGTCGAAACCAAACTTGCCAAACAGGCGCAGCGCGGCCGCCAGCTTGTTTTTCCGGTCCTGGCGAATCTCCTCCACACTCTGGGTTTGCGGGATGATGCTGCTGGTGTCGCCCATGTTCATGACGATGCTGTTGGCAGATTCTTTCATGGCCTTTCCTCCCCTGCGCCTGTACAAGTAAATGCGCGAGTCTACACTTCTGTTCAGGTAGAAATCGACCGCACCGCGCATTAGCGAAAAAATAATGACGATTAGAGGAGAGCAGCCGTGGACATATCCTCCCTGGCCACCTGGGCCAATATCGCGGACCTGGTCAGCGCCGGCAGTATCATCACCGGCTTGACTGTCGGCTGGATCCAGATTCGCCACCTGCGCCGGCAACAGCGTGATGCCGTGGCGATCAATCTGGCGCAAACCTTCTACAGCCATGATCTTGCCCAATCGCTGGCGCTGCTGCGGTCGGTGCCCGACGGCATCTCCCTGGCCGAAGTGCGGGCTCTGGGGCAGGGGCTACCATCAGGCTGCATTGACCGTGTGCACCTCCTTCGAAACCATGGGGCTGTTGGCCTACAAGCGCATCGCGCCGATGGACCTGGTGCTCGACCTCGCCGGTGGTATCGTTTCGGTCATGTGCAGGAAATTGCGCAGGTGGAACGAGGATATCCGCGCCGAGCAGAGCCAGCCCTCATTCGCGGAATGGTTCGAGTGGCTGGGTGACCAGGCGCTGAAACGCAAAACCAGTGCAGTGCCGGCGCATATCAAGTTCCGCGACTGGAATCCGTAATCACCCGCGCTCTTGGTTTGCAGCGTTCCGGTGCGGCTTGCTGGAACAGGGTGGCTAAAAGCCGATCGTCCTACAAGCACTGCCTACAAGTATTGTGCGTGGAACGCGATGTGCTCGCCGATAAATGAGGCGATAAAGAAATAGCTGTGGTCGTAGCCAGCCTGCCGGCGGATCGTCATCGGATAGTTTACATCGGCACAGGCCTGTTCCAGCAATTCGGGCTTGAGTTGCTGTGCGAGAAAGTTATCTGCCTCGCCCTGGTCGATGAGCACCGGCAGACGGTGCTTTGCCGCGCGCACCAGTTCGGTGGTGTCGTAGTCCCGCCACACCTGCCTGTCCGCGCCGAGATAATTGCCCAGCGCTTTCTCGCCCCAGGGACACTGTAGCGGTGAGCAGATCGGCGCAAAAGCGGAGACGGAGCGGAAACGCGCAGGATTTTTCAGAGCCATGGTCAGCGCGCCGTGGCCGCCCATGGAGTGACCGAAGATACCGCTGCGTGCGCCATCAAGCGGCAGATTGGCGCACACCAACGCGGGCAGTTCTTCGACCACATAGTCATACATGCGGTAATGCCGCGACCACGGTGCCTGCGTGGCGTTGACGTAAAAGCCCGCGCCGAGTCCGAAATCGTACGCAGCGTCGGGATCGTCCGGAACGCCGTCACCGCGCGGACTGGTATCAGGCGCGACGATGGCCACCCCGTGCTCGGCGGCGTATTGCTGTGCACCGGCCTTTTGCACGAAGTTCTCGTCGGTGCAGGTCAGCCCAGAGAGCCAGTACAACACCGGTACCGGGCCCTGCTCCGCAGCGGGTGGCAGATACACCGAAAAATGCATGCCGCAATTGAGTACCTGTGACGCATGGGAGAAGCGCAACTGCCGCCCGCCGAAGGATTTATGCTCCGCTATCTGCTCCACACTCTTTTCCTCACTCTTTTGCACGACGCCGCGCGCCTTTAGTAAAGCTAATACAGCACGACGGAGCGGATGCTTTCGCCCTTGTGCATCAGGTCAAACGCCTTGTTGATGTCGGTCAGCGGCATGGTGTGGGTGATCAGGTCATCGATCTGGATCTTGCCTTCCATGTACCAGTCCACGATGCGGGGTACGTCGGTGCGACCGCGCGCGCCACCGAAGGCCGTGCCGCGCCACGAGCGCCCGGTAACCAGTTGGAACGGCCGCGTGGAAATTTCCTGTCCGGCGCCTGCCACGCCGATGATGCAGCTCTGGCCCCAGCCCTTGTGGCAGCACTCCAGCGCCTGGCGCATCACGTTGACGTTGCCGATGCACTCAAAGCTATAGTCCACGCCGCCGCCGGTCATGGAGACGATATGGTCGACCACGTTTTCAACCTCGCTCGGATTGACGAAGTCGGTCATGCCGAACTTCCTCGCCAGTTCCACTTTCGAGGGGTTGAGATCGACTCCGATGATGCGCGTCGCGCCCACCATTCTTGCCCCCTGGATCACATTGAGGCCGATGCCGCCGAGGCCGAATACCGCGACCGTTGAGCCGGGCTCGACTTTCATCGTGAAGGCCACCGCGCCAATGCCGGTGGTCACGCCGCAGCCGATGTAACAGATCTTGTCGAAGGGCGCGTCCTCGCGCACTTTGGCGACCGCAATTTCCGGCAGCACACTGAAGTTGGAAAAGGTCGAACAGCCCATGTAGTGCAGGATGGGCTTTCCGTCCAACGAAAAGCGGCTGCTGCCGTCGGGCATTACGCCGCGGCCCTGCGTGGGGCGAATCGCCTGGCACAGGTTGGTTTTGGGGTGGAGGCAGTACTCGCACTCGCGACACTCCGGTGTGTAGAGGGGAATGACATGGTCGCCGACTTTGAGCGAGGTGACGCCAGCGCCGACTTCAACCACCACGCCCGCGCCTTCATGCCCGAGGATCGCGGGAAATGCGCCTTCCGGATCATCGCCAGACAGCGTGAAGGCGTCGGTATGGCACACGCCGGTCGCCTTCATTTCTATCATCACCTCCCCTGCGCGGGGCCCGTCCAGGTCGACATCGACGATTTCCAGGGGTTTGCCAGCCTCGAAGGCAACTGCAGCGCGTGTTTTCATTGTCGTGGTTTCACCTCGGCGTAAAAGTAAGTAGCGTAAAAAATCATCGGAAAAAACAAGTGCCACAGTTTAACGACATGCCGCGCCGAGTGAAACAGGGCGCGCAGTTCGCAGCGGTCTACGTCGCCCACTGCGACGTGCACAGTGCGAGCCATGCCCTGAGCCCGGCGCTGTGGAATTTTTCACGGTGCGTGATCAGGAACCACTCGCGGCGAAAGTCACGGCCCTGCACCGGCAGCGGCACCAGTGAGCCGCGTTTGATCGCCTCGACCAGGCACACCTGTGACAGGCAGCCCACGCCGAGGCCGGCTTCCACTGCGCGCTTGATCGCCTCCGTGTGCTGCAACTCCATCGCGATGTGCAGGTCGGTGAGTATGCCGTGCATCGCGCGGTCGAAGGTCTGGCGAGTGCCGGAGCCGTGTTCGCGCACGATCCACGGCAGCGCCAGCAGATCGGCATCGGTCAACGCACCCTTGCCCGCCAGCGGATGGTCGGGCGCGGCAAATACCACGAGTTCGTCAGGGCGCCAGTGCACGATGTCCAGGTCCGGGTGCTGCAGCTCACCCTCGATCAAGGCCATATCCAGTTCGAAACGCGCCACCAGTTCGGCAATCGCCTCGGTATTGGCCACGCGGAGCACGATATCGGCCTGGGGGTGCAGGCGGTGAAAGTCGGCGATCATGCCCACCGCGATGTAATTGCCAATGGTCAGTGTCGCGCCGACGTGCAGCCGCCCGATCACATCCTCGCCGGCCAACGCGTGTTCCAGCGCACGCGCCTGTTCCAGCAGGTTCTCCGCCTGCGGCCGCAGTTGCTGCCCCAGTTCGCTGAGCTGCAGTCGTTTGCCGAGTCGATCGAACAACCTCACGTTGAAGTGCGACTCCAGTTCCCGCAGTGAACCGCTGGCGGCTGACTGCGACATCGCGAGCGCTGCGGCGGCCCGGGTGATGTTCTCGTAGCGCGCGGTGGCGAGAAAGACTTCGAGTTGGCGCAGGCTGTAACGCATGGCATACCCCTATATCGGTAATAGCGATTTACAATATCCAATATATCCGCTTTGTCGATTTAGAAACAGCGCCTATCCTGCCCTCATAGAGGATCAACTGGAGGTTTCCCACATGGCGCAGATTCTGCGAGAAGAAGTGACATCAGTGCATCACTGGACGGACCGCCTGTTCAGTTTCAAGACCACGCGCAATCCTGCCTTTCGTTTCAAGAACGGCCATTTCACGATGATCGGCCTGGAGCAGGAAGGTAAACCGCTGATGCGCGCCTACAGCCTGGCCAGCGCCAATTACGAGGACGAACTGGAGTTCTTCAGCATCAAGGTGCCCGACGGGCCGCTGACGTCGAAACTGCAGAAGATCCAGATTGGCGATGCGCTGCTGGTGAACAGCAAGTCCACCGGTACGCTGGTGCAGGACAACCTGCTGCCGGGCAAGCACCTGTACCTGCTTGCCACCGGCACCGGTCTCGCGCCGTTCCTCAGCATTATTCGCGACCCGGAGATCTATGAGCACTACGACAAGATCATCCTGACGCACGGCTGTCGCTACACGGAAGAACTGGCCTATCGGGAGCTGATCACCGAGCATTTGCCGCAGCACGAGTACCTTGGCGATTCGGTGCGTGACAAGTTGATTTACTATCCCACGGTGACGCGCGAGAAGTTTGACAACAATGGGCGACTCACCGACTTGCTGCGTATCGGCAAGTTGACCGCCGATATCGGCTTGCCGCCGATCAATGTGCAGGATGACCGCTTCATGATCTGTGGCTCTCCCAGCATGCTCAAGGACATTTGCGCGCTGCTGGACAAGCGCGGCTTCAAGGAGTCGCGCCACGGCGAGGCGGCGCATTACGTGATCGAGCGGGCGTTTGTCGAAAGCTGAATCCGGGCGGCGCGCTTATTCCAGCCACTGCAGAATGCGCGCCTCCTGATACGCGTAAAAAGGGTTGTGGCGCAGGCGCAGCAGAAAGTTGCCCGAGATTTTCAGTATCCCGCGCTCACCTTGCAGCGCCTGTTGGCCGAGGAATACCTGCCTGCTGTCCGGGGGTCGATGCTGTCCGTACAGCGGGTCGTCGGGCGGAAATGGCAGCGCGACGTGCGACAGCGAGAACACACCCACAGGCCAATCCCGGCCCAGTTCTTCCGTGCGTGAGGGACCAGCCGCAAACGGTGGCTTGGTGTGCGCAGTCGCGGCGCGACTATCCGCATGCGCATTGGTCACCAGCGTCAGCGTAAACGGCAGCTGCTGGTCGGCTATCAGTCTTGCGGTAAACGGCCCGGGATCGCTCACCAATAAACTGGTGTTGGCGGCGAAGCGGTTGATGTCGAACAGCACCAACTCGTGGCGCTGCGGCGATAGTCGCAGTAGTAGCTGGTCGACGAGCGCATCGTTGGTGACTGTTGCATCCACTGTGGATTTGAACACGAGTATCGGCGGCAGTGGCCGCTCCGCGTCCGCACGATTTGCCAGGCGAGTGTTGACTGATTGCGTCAAGCGGTGAACCTGCTCCGCCGCATTGGTCGTAAAGGAGTTGTATTTGTACGGGTCAAACTCGGGGTCGACGTTGAGCCAGGCAAGTCGGTCCAGCCCTGGGAGTTTGGACAAGAGCCGACTCCATTTGGCCAGCGCCGCCCCGGGACTGATACCGATAGCGGGGGAGACCAACACCAGCTTCGTGACCGGCGGCAGCGTCGCGTTGCGCTGTGGTTCCAGTGAAGTGCTTTGCGGGGAGTCCATCGCACCCCCCTGCACTGAGTCCAGCACATAGTTCAGTGCCAGCGGCGCGCCCGTGGAATAGCCAACCATGTAGAGCGGTTTACCGGGCAGTTGTTGCGCAAGGTGCTGCATACCCAGGCGCACCACGGCCGCCATGTCCTGCCACCGCAGGTCGAGCATGCCAGATGGCAGGGTGCCGTGTCCCGGCATGCGCAAGCCCACGACGGCGTAACCCTGTTGCTGCAGCGTTGCGCCCAGCGCGCGCAGGCTGTAAGGCGAATCAGACATGCCGTGCAGCAACAGCACTCCGGCTTTGGCGGAGTCACTGCCGAGCACAAACGTGCGATTCCAGTTGGGTTGTCGCTGGGTTGGGTCCGCGAGACTGCCCGTGCTGTAGCGCTCGAGCGCCTCGGCGGGGCCGGTGGCGGAGTGCGCGTAAATACGCTCATCCAACTCGGTAAAAACCGCGTCTTCCAGTTGCATATACGCTTCCAGGCTGTCGATGCCCGCAGCCGTATCAGCGGAATACTCGCTTTGGAGAATTTCCGTATGCCACGGTCGCAGGTCGGAATTGTCGCAGCCGCTCAGCAGTGGCAATGCGAGGAGTATCGCGAGAAGGGTGAAGCGCACCGGCACATGTCTCATGGGTAAATTTCTCTTGCAGCAACTGGAATCCAACAACAATATAGGAGCAATCGCGCGGTGATCCAAGAGCAGGGCGGATGTCAGCCGCACGGTGAATGTTTTGGGCTGTGGGCGCAAGCGGTGTCGCGTCCTTTGGGCTCGCTTTGACAACGCACGTTGACAACCGGAATAGTCCGGGAGACCGGTTCAGGAGAGATGTAATGGTTCGCTGTAGCTACCGGGTATTGTCCGGATTGTGTCTGGCACTGCTGCTCACCGCTTGCGCGAGCGTTCCTGGCAGTCCCACCGCGACGATGGATTACGACCACAGTTACAACTTCAGCCCCATCCACAAAATCGCCATTCAGCCGATTGCCAAGGCCACTCTTGCAACGATGATGATGACCGATGAGCAGATCGCTCACATCAACCAGGCGCTGCACGCGGAATTGCTGCGTCGCGGCTTTGAGGTCGTGACAGTCAATGCGGACGCCGATATCTTCCTGTCGTGGAAATTCCTGCCACCGGAGAGTGATGAGGTCAGCACGTTTGATCCGGCGACCGACAAGATCACCGGCGGTACGTTGTATGTGAGCATGATTGATCCCCTGAACCTGCAGGCCGTGTGGCGCGCCACGTTCTACTCCCGGCTGTACGCGCCGCAAGACAGTGCGGAGGCGGCCCAGTATCGGCAGCAAGCCGCGCAGGCGATACTCGCGCAATTTCCGCCGAACCCGGCGTGAAACAGTGCCCTTTCTCGACGCGCAGCGGCTGACTGAGGTTCCTATTCCGCAGTAAATACAGTAAGATTCGCGTCCCTCGCAGTCCTCAGGTTTCTCCAGAGGATGTGTCAAATACGATCAAACCAAGAGAATTCCCATGACATTTGACGAGCTCGGTCTGTCCGCGCCCTTATTGCGTGCCATTGAAGAAAAGGGCTACCGCGAACCTTCGCCAATACAAGTTGCAGCGATTCCCGCCGTGTTGTCCGGTCGCGACCTGATGGCCGCCGCGCAAACCGGAACCGGTAAAACCGCCGGCTTCACACTGCCCATCCTGCAATTGCTGCATCAGTCCGGAGAGCCTCATCCGCACCGCATCCGCGCGCTGGTGCTGACGCCCACGCGTGAGCTGGCCGCGCAAGTGGCGGAGAGCGTCGCCACCTATGGCAGGCATCTGCCGTTCAAATCGACCGTGGTATTTGGCGGCGTGAAAATCAATCCGCAGATTGCCGCGCTGCGCAAGGGTGTCGACATCCTGGTGGCGACGCCGGGGCGTTTGCTCGATCTGTACCAGCAGGGCGAGGTGAAATTCTCCGACCTGGAAGTGCTGGTGCTGGATGAAGCGGATCGCATGCTGGACATGGGTTTTATCCACGATATCCGCCGCATCCTCAAGGTGTTGCCGCCGCGCCGGCAAAACCTGATGTTCTCGGCGACGTTTGCCAACGAGATCAGGGAACTGACCAAATCCATCATGCACAACCCGCTGGAAGTGTCGGTAGCGCCCGCCAATGCGACAGCAGAGCGAGTGGAGCAGTGGGTGTATCCCGTCGACAAGAAGCTCAAGAGCGATTTGCTGCTGGATCTGGTAGTGCGCAATGACTGGCAGCAGGTACTGGTGTTCAGTCGCACCAAACACGGCGCCAACAAGCTCGCGCACCATCTGGAAAAGGCTGGGGTCAATGCCTCGGCGATCCATGGGAACAAGAGCCAGGCTGCGCGCACGCGGGCGCTGGCGGGTTTCAAGAGCGGCAAGGTGCGCGTGCTGGTGGCTACCGATATTGCGGCGCGTGGCCTGGATATCGTGCAATTGCCGCAGGTGGTGAATTTCGATCTACCGAATGTTCCAGAAGATTATGTGCACCGCATCGGTCGGACCGGGCGCGCGGGTTCCTCGGGCCACGCCTATTCGCTGGTCAGCGCGGATGAGATCAAGCAATTGAATGCGATAGAACAGGTTATCCAGCGGCATATTACGCGCGAGTATGTGGACGGTTTTGAACCCGACCACGATGTGCCACCGAGCGCGCCGCTGCGCAAACCACGCGCTGAGGGGCAGGCACCTACCAACCGGCCAGCCGGTGCTCGCGAACACCATAACGCCAAGCCCGGTTCCACGCAGCGCAGGCGCGGTAGCGAGGGACACAATCGGCCGCGACGCAATCGCAGCGCGGGCAGCCGCCCGGGTCAGTAGCCGGCTTCACCCGCGCGCAGTACGGCGGCGTATTCCCGGTCCAGCAGTTCGTAGGTGTCGCTGCGCGGCTTGAGCACGTACACGGGGTCGCTGACCTGGTCCAGGTCATAGCCCTGCTTGCGCAATTCGCCCTTGACCAGCTTGAACGTGCCCGTGGTATCCAGCTCGCGCTGGATGCGCAGGAACACCGGCCTCGCGTACGCGGGCAGATGTTCGTTCACAAACCTGGAAAAGCTTTGCACGTCGAGCGTGTCGATGCCTTCGGCGAGCACCAGCGCAGCCATGCCGGCGCGGCCGTCGGCTTTGGGTATCTCCACCCCGTAGACATTGCAAAAATCAATCTGCGGATGGCCATTGATAATTTCACCCACCTCGTTCGTCGATACGTTCTCGGATTTCCAGCGAAACGTGTCGCCAACGCGATCGACGAACTGGTAGTGCGGCAATCCCAATGAAAAACCCACGTCCACCGTTTTCATCAGATCGCCCGTATTGAACCACGCGTCCCCCTCCTTAAAGAGGTTGCGCAGGATTTTCTTCTCGGTGTCCGCTGCGTTGGTATAGCCTTCAAACACCGTCATTTCGGTGATTTTTCCGAGCAACAGGCCCGGCTCGCCTGCGGCGACTTTGATGACGTTTCCGCGCGCGTCACGGGCAATCTCATCGGCATCCACGTCGTACTTTACGAGCGCCAGCGGAATGCTGGTCGTGCCTACGGTACAGTCCTTGTTCAGCATGTTGACGAAGGCGATGTTGCCTTCGCTGGAGCCGTAGAATTCGGCGATGCGCTTGATGCCAAAGCGTGACTTGAATTCATGCCATACGTCGGGGCGCAGGCCGTTGCCCATCATGGTGGTCAGCGGATTGCGGTGGTCATCGGGCTGCCTGGGCGTGTTGAGCAGGTAGCGGCACAACTCGCCAATATAGATAAAGCAGGTTGCGCCGCTTTCGCGTATCTCGCTGAGAAAATGCGTGCTGGAGAACTTGCGGCGGATAAACATGGTGGCCCCGGTCGAGACGGCGGCGCCGACGCCGAGGAACAGGCCAGTGCCGTGGTACAGCGGCAGGCACAGGTAGATACAATCGCGCTCACTGCACTTGAGTCCGCCTCTGTAGGACAGGGCGGAGGACAGCAGGTAGCGACGGTTGGAGATCACCGAGGCTTTGGGGAACCCGGTGGTCCCGGAAGTGAAAACGTACAGCGCAACATCCGCGAGCGTGTTCTGGCCGGTCTGCGTGGGGTTGGCTGCATCCTGCCCGGCGGCGGCCTGCTCCAGATCCAACGCCCACTCGGGGCAGGGCGCATTGTTCGCATCGCCCACGAATAGCCAGCTTCTCGATGCCCGCCAGTTCCGGCTCGGTGCGCACCTGTGCGATAGCCTCCAGCCGTTCTTCGCCGAAGATGCACATCCTGGAGCGCGTGATGTTGATGCAGTGAATGAGTGGCTTGCCGGTGAGGTTGGTGTTGAGCAGCGCGGCGATGACACCCAGTTTGTTCAGTGCGATGAGCGTGGCGAGAAACTCGATACGGTTTTCCATCATCAGGCTCACCGCGTCGCCACGCACCAGACCGCGCGCTTGCAATGCAGCGGCATAGCGATTGGCCTGGGCATTCAATTCGCGCCAGGTCAGGGACCTGCCTTCGAACATCACGGCGGTGTGCTCCGGGAACCGCGCCGTGGTGCCTTCAACCCTGGCGGCGAAACAGTCCGGTGTCGTGAGCGGCCTGGGTTTGACTTCCTTGACGATCTGCAACAGGACAGGGGCCTCTGCCAGCGTCGCGACAACATCTCGTAGGCTCATTGAATTTCTCACTTTTTTATAGTGTTTGCGTTGAAAATGTAGCCTGTTCGCACCGCTGCGGCAAGCGCCGCAATCGCTCGCGAATCAGGGTCCGAGCAGATTGGCGATCCTGCCTGCCGAGAGCTGCGAAAACCACGCCTCGTCGTACGCGCGCTGCAACAGGTTGATCGCCGACAGCGCGGATACCACGGACTCGGCGAATGCGGTGCGCCGGCTGGCGAGGTCGCTGCCACGCCCATCCAGCAACGCCAGGTGCGTGGCCAGGCGCAATCCGTTGGCGAACAGGTCCTGCGAGACGGATGATTCACAGCTGACGGTGCGGCGCAGCAGCATCTGCCGGCCCTGGGCAAGCAGTTGTCGGGTGAAGGCTTTCACGTCGTGCACAGGCCGGTCTTCCATGTCCAGCAGCGCGACGGCGATGATCAGGTACGCCTCGGTGATCGAGCGCAGTATCGCATGACCGAATCGGGGCGGTTTATCGCGCAGCAGCTTTTGTATCGAGTGCTCGCCACTGTCCCAGTGCGGGTAGCGCCGACTCGTCTGTGACAACACCTCGGGCCAGAACTCCGCCGCGGGCTTGTAGAAGAATTCGAATTTGTACAGTTCCCGCAACGCCGCGACATTGTCGTGCAGGGCCGCGACATTGGGCAGCTCTATATTCAGCTCGCACATCGCCAGCCCTATTTCGCCCAGCGCGGCGTGCAGGAAATAATGCGTGATCGTATTGCGGTAATACGCGGCGGCCAGCCGCTGTGCATCGGGAATGTAGTAGACCGGCACCTGTGCGGCGTCGAAGCATTTGACCAGCCCCGACTTTTCCAGCGCCAGCACAGCCGCGCTGACCTGGGCCTCGTTGTCCAGGCTGAAACCCGAAGACGCGGGCAAGCGGCGCTCGCGTATCAGCTCCGCGATACCCGCCGACTGGCGGTACATTTCCGCCGCGGTCAGCGCGCGCTTGTTGGCGCCAAGCAACACCATGGCCAGCACATCCGCCGACTTGATGGGCGTAATCTGCTCTATCCGGGTGCACACTTCGAAGGCCATGCGCGTCACATCGAGGCTCGCTGTCGCCGCGCCGGATGGCGATGCGGGCGGCAGCTCCAGCGCCAACGGCTCGCCATAACGCACATACACCTTCCCGTAGGGCTGGCGCATGCCGAAAATGTAATTGAAAAACCAGCGCAGCGATTCCTTGCGCTTGGGCAGCCCGCTCTGCAGTGCGACGTAATCGTCGATCTCGGCGATGCGATCAAAGGCGATGGACACCGGCACCAGCAACACCTTTTGGGTCTGCTGGCGCTGACAGGATTCCACTACCCAGTTCAGCAAACCCAATTTCGGCGGCGACAGCTTCCCGGTGCGCGAGCGTGTTCCCTCTATCGACCACGACAGCGGCGTGCGATGTTGTATCAGGTGATCGATGTAGTGGCGAAAGACCAGCTTGTAGATCGGGTCCTCCTGGAAGGTGCGGCGCAGGAATATCGCTCCAACGCGGCGGGCCAGTGCGCCGAAACCGAGAAAGTTCATGTTGATGCCGGCAAAAATCAGCGGCAGCGGGCGGAAGTGGTTCTGGTACAGCGAGAGCAGGAACACGAAGCTGTCCATGTGCGACTTGTGCGACCACAGGAACAGCAGCAGGTGGTCTTTAGACAAGGCTCGCAGCTCTTCCAACTTGTCCAGGTTGATATCCATATCCGGCTCATAACTGCGCGTATAGATGAAGCGCGCCATTTTTGCCATCGGGCGCAGCCAGGCCTCCTGCGGTGTCGCCTCGATTTCGGTGAGGCACTTGCGCGCGTAAGCCTGCGCCTGTTCGAGGGTCTTGCCGCTGGCACTGGCGGCCAGTTGGAGTTCAGCCAGGAAAGCGGGTTCGCGCAGGCTGACATTGGCGCGCGAGCTGGCGTTGGCAATTGCATTGCTGTTGCGGTTCATAGCTTGAAAACTCCGAACAGTGCGGCATGGTCGGACAGGTCGCGCCAGGGTCCCGCGCTGAGCCGTTGGCAGGCGACCGGTTTCAGGCCGCGATAATAGATGCGGTCCACCGGCAGCATCGGGCGCCACACCGGGAAGGTCAGCGCGTGGCGCCCGTTCATTTGCACGAACAGTTCCTTCAGGCCGAGGTCGGCATGCAGGTGGTTTTCCGCGCGGCGACGCCAGTCGTTGAAATCCCCGGCGATGATCATCGGCTCATCGCGGGGCACGTGGTTGTTGATGCGGTCGGTCAGCGCCTGCAGTTGCTCGCGGCGTTCCTGCTCCAGCAGACCCAGGTGGACACACAGTGTGTGCAGGCGCGTGTCCTTGTGCGGCAGCTCGATCACGCCGTGCAGGATGCTGCGGCTGGAGCGCGGGAAAATGGAGATATCGATATTTTCAAAACTGGCGAACGGGTACATGCTCAGGATGGCGTTGCCATGGTCGCCCTTGCGATAGATCGCATTGCGGCCGTAGGCATAATGCGGCCACGCCTCATCCGCCAGATACTCGAAATGCGGTTGGTCAGGGTAGGAAAAGCGCTTGCGCTTTGCCTCGCTCTTGATAGCCGTGCCGTGGATTTCCTGCAGGAAGACGATGTCGGCGCCGGTTTCCGCGATACGGTTGCGCATGGATTCCAGCACGAAACGCCGGTTTCCCGAGCAGTAGCCCTTGTGGATGTTGTACGTCAGTACATGCAGTTCCTTGCTCACGGGCATGCCGTCAACACCTTTGTCGATGGAGCAGGGGATTCATCAGGCAGTTCAATTTGAGTCATCTCCCTGTTCCCTGTTCTTGCGCGAATCAAGCGCTTTGATGGTCCAGGACATCACGTAGTCGAAGCCGCTGGCGGCGGCCAGGAACAGTACGACAGCGGAGCCGAACACGATAAGTTGCGGAGGTATGTTCGCCACTACCTGCGACAACAGCACCAGCACACAGTAGCTGATCTGTATGAACATATTGCTTTTACTCAGGCCGGAGGCGGCGAACTCGACCGGACCGATAATGTGGTAGTAGCAGGCTGCGCCGATCACTATGACCAGATCCCGCGCGATGACTGCGACAGCCAGGTACCAGGGCGCCAGTTCCACCGCGGCCAGGCACACAAAGGTGACGGTAATCAGTGTTTTGTCGGCAATGGGATCCAGTATCGCGCCCAGGCGGGTCAGTGCGTCGAGACGCCGGGCGGCAAACCCGTCCAGCGCATCACTGAGCCCCGCGAGCACGCCGGTCGCCAGTGCCAATGCATACTGCTCACGCAAAATCAGCCAGCCCAGTGGCAGGGCGAGGAGCAGACGCAAAAACGTCAGGCTGTTCGGCAGGTAGCGCAGCATGCCGGGGCTATTGCTGCGGCTCGGGTTGTGGCTCAGGTTGCGGCCACAACAGGAATACCGCGAGTTCTTGGCGTTCGGCCTCGCTCAGCGGGAACAACGGCATCGGTGATTGCGGCGCTTCCAATGCGTTTATGACCGCGCCGTAACCGAGGCGCTGGGCGAGATTGTCCAATCGCACCGGGTTGGTGCCCTGTTCGTGGCAGGTGTTGCACTGGTAGCGCTGGTACAGTTCGCTGCCGCGGCTGGCCATCGCCGGGAGGTCGGCGCCGGCCAGCCATGCGGGAGGTTGTGTATCAAGGCGATTGACAGTGGGCGCGACCATTGGCGCAACATCGTCCTGGCTGCCGTCGGCGCCCGTGTAGCTGACGCGATAGATTGCCCCGGCGTAATCGTCGGAAATATAGATCGCGCCGTCCGGGCCCTGCGCGACATCGACGGGACGACCGCTGATATTACCGTCCTGGTTGAAGCCGGAGAGAAAATCGCGCTCTTCGATGCCGTCCTCGGTCCAGTGCAGTGATACCACCTTGTAGCCATCCGGCGTACTGCGGTTCCAGGAACCGTGCAGGGCGGCCAGCGCGCTGCGACTGTATTGCGGCGGCAGGGCGTCGCCAGTGAGGAAGGTCATGCCCAGCGGCGCATTGTGCGGGCGGAAGTTGTGCGCAGGTGCCGTGGGCGTGCGCTTCGCGGACAGCGGGTCGGGGCCCATGTCCGGGTCGGGGATGTTGTCGCCATTGAAGAATGGCCAGCCGTAGAATTGGCCTGCCTCGATACGGTTGAGTTCGCAGGGCGGAAAATCGTCGCCGAGCATGTCGCGGCCATTGTCCGTGGCGTAGAGCGCGCCGCTCCAGGGCGCCCAGTCGAAGCCCACGCTGTTGCGCAGGCCGGTGGCGATAATCTCGGGGGCGCTGCCGTCGAGTGCAAAGCGCATCATCGTCGCGCGCCGTGGGTCTTCTTCCTCGCACACATTGCAGGTCGAGCCCTGGGCCAGGTACAGCTTGCGGTCCGGGCCGATGCGCAGCGTCTTGGACCAGTGATTGCCATTGTCGGTGAGGCCCTCCACCAGTGGCTGGAGGTCGCCCTCCACGGTGCCGGCGTCACTGTTGAAACGTATCCGGACGACGCGGTTTGACTCGGCGATGTATAACCAGTCGCCATCAATATCCATACCCAGCGGCCGGTTCAGCCCTGCGATCAGGGTAGTGCGCGCATCGGGATGACCATCGCCATCGGCGTCCTGTCGCAGCAGCAGGATATCGCCCGTACCCGGCCGGCTGACCAGCAGGTCGCCCGCGGGTGTGAAGCGCAGGAAACGGGCGCGCGGTACATCGGCGGCGTACAGTGCCAGCGAGAATCCCTCTGGCACCTGGTAACGCTGGCGCACGGTGGCATCGTTTGCCGCCGGGCCGGATACGCCCAGCATCGTGTTGAGAATCATGGCCAGGCTGCTGCTGGCAATCTGGCCGGTGGCCAATAGCGCGCCGATCGCCCCCGCAATGAGGAGCAATAGTACAAGCAGGCCAATCAGCAGTTTCCGCATGGTTCTATCCTGTTTCTTCCCGGGGTGCAGAGGAGGTGGTGTTCGGTATCAGGCGCGAATATAGCACAGGCGACTTGCGGTTACGGCCCCGGTTCCTGGCCCCGGTTCCTGCCCCGCGTTGGCGTCACTCGAGGCGCGCGATCGCCCGATTTCTATCGCCGATGGCATTATCTGTAGAAATCCCCACTTATTTATGGACACGTGTGAACCAGTTCACTAGTGTCAAATTGTGCAGATAGGCCGCAGTCCAGTGAATTCAACAGTTGTGGTGCTCTTTTCGATGCAATGCAGAAATTTGAATGGGGATGTCTGGCAGCCATGATCAAGACTCTTAAAGTTCCAACCAGTGACCTGGTTATCGGTATGTTTGTCAGCGGGCTGGACCGCCCCTGGCTGGAAACGCCGTTCATCACGCAGGGCTTCCTGATCGCGAGCGCGGAGGATGTCCGCGACCTGCAGAAATACTGCGAATTTGTTTACATCGACAGCAAGCGCAGCAAGCGCCCGGAACTTGCGATCCGGCTCGAGTCGCCTAAACGCGCGGAGTCGGCGGCCCCCAAAAAGAACAAGGATCGCCCGCGTGTACCGTTGGAACATATATTCTTCGGTCGTATGCTGAAGCCCTACCGCGATGACCGGGGCTGGGAGGAGGAAACGCCGCATGCCCAGCGTGCGATGAACACCCTCATCGTCGATATCGATGACATATTCGCGCAGGTAAGCCAGGGCGCAAAGCTCAACGTGATCAAGCTGCGCAAGTCGGTAGAGCCTATCGTCGACAGCATCAGCCGCAACCCCGACGCGTGCCTGTGGGTCAGCCGTTTGAAACACCACGACGAGTACACCTACCAGCACTCCCTCAGCACGGCCATGTGGGCGGTCTCTCTGGGCCGCCAGTTGGGCCTGCCGCGGCGCGACCTGCGTTCGCTTGCGATGGGTTGCATGTTGATGGGCGTGGGTAAATTGCGTGTGGATCCCAAGTTGTTGCAGGCGAACCGCGCGCTGACCGCAGACGAGGCCAACGAGGTCGCGCGCCACGTGGGCCACGGGCTGGGAATCCTCAATGATTGCGGGATCCTCAATCGGGATGTCGTTGACATGGTGGCCCATCACCACGAGCGTTACGACGGTTCCGGATACCCCAAAGGCTTGTCGCGCAACCAGATTCCGCCGTTTGCGCGCATCGCCGGCATTGTCGACACCTACGACGCGCTGACCAGCAATCGCAGTTACGCGCAGGCGGTTTCTCCCAGCGATGCGATTAAAATACTCTATGAAGCCCGGGACGAGGATTTCCAGGCGGAGTTGGTAGAAGCGTTCATCCAGGCGATTGGCATCTATCCCGCGGGCACCCTGGTCGAGCTGTCCTCCGGTGAAGTGGGCGTAGTGGTCGCGGAGTATCGCACCCGTCGCCTGCGGCCCAAGGTGATGCTGTTGCTGGATGCCGACAAGCGGCGGCTGCCGAATGCCCAGGTGATCGATCTGCAGGGCATCTCCACCGCCCCCGGCGCGCGCATGGTAACCATTAAAAAGAGCCTCGAACCCGACGCCTATGGCATAGACCTCGCCAGCGTCACTGGCTAACTCACCCCAGCACCATCGCCGCCACCCTGAATAAAAATCGGGTTGGCGTGTTACTCTAACTTTCTTGCGCTGGGTCATGGTCAGCATGGACCAGACGCAGGACAATGCTTCCAGTTGCAAGGTGTCGCGATAAGTTTGCGCGCTGGGCTTGAACAGCAATCGGGCGAAGAGGAGTACGGCAATGGCGCAGGGTAAGCCGATTCGAGTCGGCATCATGGGCTTCGGCCAGATCGGGCGGCAGATTTATCAACTGGCCTCACTCAGTGACGACGTTGAAGTGGTTGCCGTGGCCGACATCGGCAAACCGGCGATACTGCATTACCTGCTGTCCTCCGAGGTGACGGAGCCACAGCGTCACACGCTGGACGGCAATTTTCTGGTCAACCCGAATTTTCGTGCGCGGCTGATGCAAATTGATCGCCCCGGCGAAATGCCGTGGGATGTCTTCGATGTAGACATTGTGATCGATGCCACCGGCAAGTTTCGCGATCGGCTATCGATGTCGGCTCATCTGGCCAATGGCGCGCCCCGTGTACTGTTGCGCTCCCTGCCAACGGATCACATCGATCGCATCGTGATACCCGGCATCAACACAGCCACCGCAAGCGCCGCCGACCGCATGATTTCAGCCGGTTCGCCCACCACGTCCGCGCTGTGCCTGCTTCTGCACAGCCTTGCCGAGCGCTTTGAGATCGAGTGCGGCAGCATGACCTCCGTGCATTCCTACACATCAGACCAGTCGCTGCAGGACTATGCAGGCAGTGATTTTCGCCGCAGTCGCTCCGCAGCCAAGAACATTATTCCCAACACACATGAAGCGGCGCAGTGGCTGAACCACATACTGCCCGACTTCCATGACCGGATCATGACCTGGGTGCTCAATGTGCCAGTGCAGGAAGGCTGCTTGCTCGATGTGAGCCTGGTGATGAAGGACGCAACCATCACCGCCGAGGATATCAACGAGGCGATGCGCGCGGCTGCCGCGAAACAGCGCGGCGTCATTGGCGTGGTGGAAGACCCGATCGTATCGTCGGACGTGATAGGCAATGCAAACTCCCTGCTGTTCGACACCAAAGGCACTATCAAGGCAGGCAGCCAGACCATCAAGACACTCGGCTGGTATGAAACCCTGGGGCACGCCGCGCGCTTGTTGGATGTGGCGCGGCTCTACGCGACACTGGGCCCGGTACAGGAGGCAGCACGATGAGAATCGCGATCAACGGGTTTGGGCGCATCGGGCGTTCGGTATTCCGTATCCTCGAGGAGCGGGACGATATCGAGGTAGTGGCGATCAATGATCTTTTCGATTATGAAGCGCTGCGTTACCTCCTTAGTTACGACACCGTCATGGGTCCATTTGCGAAGCCATTGCGGCTGGAAGACAACCACTTTGTCACCGACAAGGGGCGCGCCAAACTGCTCAGCGAACGCAATCCGAAGGATTTGCCATGGGCGGCGCTCGGCGTCGACGCGGTCATCGAGGCGACCGGGGTATTCCGTCGGCGCGAGCAGCTGCAGCAACATCTGGAGGCGGGTGCCGGGCGGGTTGTGCTGACAGTGCCGGCGAAGGATGCCATCGATTACACCGTCGTGCTCGGGGTGAACGAGGATGGCCTGCGCGCCGAGCACCGGATCGTCTCCAACGCCAGTTGTACCACCAACTGCCTGGCGCCGATGGCGCGCGTGCTGGATGACGCGTTTGGCATCGAGGAGGGTGTGATCAACACGGTGCACGCCTATACCAATGACCAGCGACTTGCGGATGTGCCGCATACCGATTGGCGGCGCAGTCGGGCGGCGGCCGAGAACATCATTCCAACCTCCACCGGCGCGGCCAAGGCAGTGGGCGAGGTGTTGCCACAGCTCAAGGGCAAGCTGCATGGCATCGCGGCCCGCGTGCCGGTGCCCGATGGTTCGGTGGTGGACCTGTTCGTGAAACTCGGCAAGCGCGCAACCGTGGCGGATGTGCACGAGGCGGTGCGAACGGCATCGGTATCATCTCGCCTGCAGGGCATACTGCAGTACAGCGAACAGCCGATCGTCTCCACCGATATCATCGGCAACTCGCACTCCTCGATCTACGACACAGGGTTTACCGGCGTGACCGCGGGGCGCTACCTGCGCGTGTTGAACTGGTATGACAACGAGTGGGGCTATTCCTGCAGGGTGGTTGATTTGCTGGCGCGGCTAAGAGACTTGACCTGACGCAATTGTGTACTGAGAATAGGCGGGTGTCGTCAGCGAGGTTTCGCGACGCGCAATTCCCGCTTGCGGCCGCGTCGGCCTGCTGTGTGTACAGTCAATTCAAGGTTCTCAATATGTCCAAACTGATCAAGCTCGTAGTGCTGGTTTCGTTCCTGTTTGCCGGTGGCCACGCCGCCTGGGCCAATAGCTACAGCGATGCGATAAATGCCTTCAGCAATGCCGGTGAGAGTGGCCGGTATTTCAAAACGGCCTACGGATACGCTGTATTTCCCAACATTGGCAAGGGCGGCTTCGTGGTAGGTGCCGCGTTTGGCGAAGGCAAGGTTTTTGTGGGTTCAAAGCACGTGGGCAACGCCACGATGACGCAGATGTCAGTCGGGGCCCAGTGGGGCGGACAGGCGTTCTCGCAAATTGTCTTCTTCGAGAATGAACAGGCGTTCAAGAATTTCACCTCGGGCAGCTTCGAGCTGGCCGCAAACGCATCGGCAGTGGCAATCACCGCCGGCGCTTCGGCGGGAGCCAATACCGGCACAGGATCTACCGCCGGCATCAGTGGTGGGCGCAATGACGCTGCCACGGCGTCTCCTGGTTATCGCAAAGGCATGGCGATCTTTACGATCGCTATCGGTGGCTTGATGTTCGAAGCGGCGGTAGGTGGTCAGCAGTTTACCTTTACGCCGCTATAACAAGACGCGCGCGGGGGCAGCCGCAGCACCAATAGTCGCGCATTGCTAAACGGATGCACTGGAGCGCGCCAGCGCGAGTGCATCCGCAGGTATATTGCCCAGTAAAATCACATGCCAATGGCGCGGGCCGTGCGCGCCGTACACCAGCTGCCCTTCGATGTCGGCAGTGCTGGAGGGTCCGGCGATGAAGTTGATGCCGCGCGGGCGTCCGTTCTTTTCCGACTCGATAGTGATTCGCTCCCAGGCCTGTTCCATCGTGGCGACCAGATCGGCGGTGTCCACCAGCACGATGTGATGCTCCGGCAGCAGGTTGTTCGCGGCGGGGTTGGCCCTGCCGGTCCAGGTGAGGATAGCGCCGGTTTCCACCACGCCCAGCTGGGCGAAACTCAGCGCGACGGGTTCGCCCGCTTCCAGGCTGCCAAAGCGCGGCAGCACGCCGGCATCGCGCCAGGGCATCGCGGCGAGGCGCGGATCGTTCCCGGCAACGAGGCGGTGGCTGCGAAAATGGGAGTAGAGGTGATGGCCTATCGCTTTTACCGCCTCGCTGCGACTGCTGGCACAGTCCACGCTGCCGCGATTTTTCAGCACATTGGTCAGGAAACCGAGGCACAATCCCGGCGCGGGTGGCGCGGGCGCCACGGCGGTGCCCAGTGCCTGGCGCTCACGCTGGATCTGCTCCGCACTCGCGTCGCGGCTTACCTCGCGCAGGCGGGAAAAAATGTCCGAACGGGCGCTAGTGCTCATGGTTGCGCTTTGCCTCCTGCGCTGCCTGCCGTTTTAGCTTGGCCTTGTACAACTGCATGAAGGTCCCTTTCTGTGGAGCGGGAAAATCGCGCTGGCCAGTCCAGCCGCTTGCCAGTGGCAGGCGTTTAAAACTGCCGCGCCTGCGCCCAAACAGGTTTAGCACGGGAATGACCATGCCCGTCAGCGCCTGGTACAGCGGTGGATGCCGCGCCAGCCATGCGTGCATTTTCAGGCCCCGGCGCCAGCGCGGTGCGTTCAGTTTTTTGGTTGTCTCCTCATGCCGCAGGTCGCGCAGCAGGTCGGGCAGGGGGATGTCCGCCGGGCAGACCTCGGCGCAACGACCGCAGCTGGTGCAGGCGTTGGGCAATGCGTTGCTCTGCTCCAGCGATGTCAGCAGTGGCGTGAGTATCGAACCCATCGGGCCGGGATACACCCAGCCGTAGGCGTGACCGCCGACGCTGGTATAGATCGGGCAGTGATTGAGACAGGCACCGCAGCGGATACACTCGAGCATCTCGCGGTAATCGCCGCCCAGGATGTCGCTGCGCTTGTTGTCCAGCAACACGAAATGCGTTTCGATTGGCCCGTCGACATCGTTCTCACGGCGCGGGCCGGAGTAGAAGCTGGTGTAGCAGGTTTGTGCCTGGCCGGTGGCGGAGCGCACCAACAGGCGCAGCATCGCGGTCGCATCCTGCGCCAGCGGCAGCACGCGGTCGATGGTGGTACAGACAATCAGTACGCGCGGCAGGTTGGCACAGAGATCGCCGTTGCCCTCATTGGTCACCAGCATGGAGTAGCCATTCTCGGCGATCAACGCATTGGCGCCAATGATGCCAACGTCGGCCTTCATGAAGTGTTCGCGCAATACCTGGCGCGCTTCGCTCACCAGGTCGACAGTCTCCGGCAGCTCCCTGGCGCCGAGGTCGTGCTTGCTCTGGAACAGCGCGCGAATTTCCCCGGCCGATTTGTGCAGCGCGGGTGCAACGATGTGGCTCGGCGTCTCGCCTGCCTGCTGGATGATGTACTCACCGAGGTCAGTCTCCATCACCTGCAGGCCGGCGCGCTGTAAAAAGCTGTTGAGGCCGGTCTCTTCGGTCACCATGGATTTACCCTTGGCGACGCGCCGCGCGCTATGCTGCTGGCAGATCTCCAGCACGATGCTGTTCATTTCAGCGCCGTCGCGCGCAAAGTGCACATGGTTGCCGTTGTGCACCGCCTCGTGTTCGAACTTGCCGAGGTAGTACTCCAGGTGGTCCAGGCTGTGTTGCCGCACGCGCTTGACGTGTGCACGCAACGTGTCGAATTCGGCAAAACCCTCTACCGCGGCCGTACGTATCAGCGGCGCAAACAGGGCGATGAAGTCCCGGCGCTCTGCCTGCGCGGAATTCTTAAGTGCCGCGCTGGCATTCTCCAGGAAGGTGTCGCTGTGTTGCTCCAAGTGCTAGGTCCCCTGTCCGATCGCCGGGGTGTCCAGGTCCTGGCACAGCAATTCAGCGATATGGCGAACTTCAATGTCCTCGCCGTGGCGCCGCGCGCGCCCGGCGATGTTGAGCAGGCAGCCCAGATCGCCGCCGGCGAGAATGCCCGCGCCGGTGGCCATTACATTCTTCAGTTTGTCGTCCACCATCTTCGCGGAAATTTCCGGCATCTTGGCGCAGAACGTCCCGCCAAAGCCGCAACAGACATCACTGTGGTTGAGTTCCTTCACTTCTATGCCGCACAGTTCCCGCAGCAACTGGCGCGGCTGCTCGCGAATTCCCATTTCGCGCAATCCGGCGCAGCCGTCGTGGTAGGTCACAGCGGGCAGTTTTGGGAAGGCTTTGCCCGGCGCTTTGATGCGTACAATCTCGGCAAGGAAGACCGTTAACTCGAAGGTGTTGGCTGCCAGTTGCAACGCGCGGTCGCGCCATTGGCCTTCGAGCAGTTTCGGGTAGTGGTGGGTGATCATGCCGGCACAGGATCCCGAGGGCACGACGACATAATCCGCGCCTTCCAATGTAGCGATGACCTGTTTGGCCAGCGGTATGGTGTCCTCGTAATTGCCATTGTTGTAGGCCGGCTGGCCGCAACAGGTTTGTTGCAGCGGTACGATGACGTCGCAACCGGCCCGCTCCAGCAGTTTGATGCTGGCGAATGCGACAGACGGCCTGAGCAAATCCGCGAGGCAGGTGACAAACAGCGCGACCCTTATGCCTCGCGGCGGGGCAACGTGTTGCTCGGCGTGTTCATTCATGCAAGCGATTGCCCTTTTGCTGGATTCTGCGGTAGTGGAACGACCGTCGTGGTTCCGGATGGCGCAGTATAGCCAAATGCGGCAACCGGTGTCGCCCTGCGATGAGCGGCAATATTGATCTGGGTGCGTGGCGCGGAATATGGCTAGTGCTCTTGGATGGGACGCGCCAAAAAGCGCACATCCATGCCCAGCCTCGGGCGGCGACGTCCTGTCGCCGCACGGTCCCATCCAAGAGCACTAGCCATATTCTCCGCCAATCTGAATCTCACGATGTTCAGGTTCACTCCGGATGTATTTTGTAGCAGTCTAGAAAATGTGTGGCACTAGCAGTAATAGCGCAGCGGCAGCGGCAGTGGCGACAATCGCCACCGCCCCAAGGGCGAGAGGATGACGGCACTCGAGCAATTTTACCGCCATGGTTTTGCGATCCACCTTGATGCCGCCCAGCGCCAGCGGCCAGACGTGTTGTTGCAGCGCGGCAAGAGAGAATGCGGGGAGGCGCTGGCTTCCCGCGAAGACCACGATATCGTCGATGGCCAGGAAGGGGCCACGATACTGCAGCCTGGAGCCGCCTGCGAGTTGATACATACCGTTGTGATCCACCAGCAACAACTTGTCCGCGAGTACACCGATATAGCCAGTCGGTTGTCGGCGCAGCAGTTGCAGTGCGATGGCCGGGCCGCTGCATGCAAGCAGCAACGCCGCCAGTTGCGATACGCTGACGCTCATGGCAATTGCCAGCGATAGCGCAGCGAGTGCACCCAGTCCATAGCGGATGCCAGTACTGCGCAGTTGCTCCTGGCGATTCTGTACCGGCTCTATCCAGCGCAATGCGGCAGCGAGGTCGTCCAGCGGCAGCGCGCCCTGCTCCCGTCGCGGTCGGTAGACGAGGTTACGCAATCCGTGCCAGTACGCGAGCGCGCAACCCAGTACAGCGACCAGTGAGCACAGCAGCAGTCCGCCGTGCCACGCGATACGCGCGAATCCGGCGCGTTGTTGCCCTGCACTCACCAGTGCCTGTAGCGACGTGGAGGCAAACGCTGCTTCTGCCATGCCCTGGGCGTTGTAGCGCTGGATCGTCGGATTGCTCGAATCGTTGACCAGGGTTTTCTCACCCCAGTTCACCAGTTGCACAGCGCCGGGCTGCCATGGGCCGGCATCCGCAGGCAGCGTTACCGTGCTGCGGTAATTCCACTCGTCGTCGAATCGATGCAGTGCGCCGGGGGCCGACTCCGTGGCGCGCAGGTATACCCACCAGGCATCGCCCGACCAGACGAAGTCGCCGGCGCGGGCCCGCTCCAGATCCAATTCACTGGATGGCAACGGCAGAATCTCATCCAGTTGCTTCGCGAATGCCTTCTCCTCATAGCGGAAGACACTGATGCCCGGGCCCGCCGTGCTGTTCATCAACAACAGGCCATCGTGCAGCCGCATTACCGGTGCGTCGGGGATGGCGACAGCGGCCCGCGCGACCACAGCGCCCGCACGGTCGACTTTCAGCAACTGCCCGGCGGTGCGATCGGCCAGCAATACGCTGCCATCTACCGGATTGAGTACAAAGGCGTCGATCCGGCTGTCCTGCAGCTGTGTCGACAGCGGCGCGCAGCGGGAGAGCACCAGGTCGCAACGCAGCACTTGCAACGCATTGTCTTGCGCGGTGTCCGCTGCGTCGCCCGCCAGTCGACCGCGCGCGAACAGCACATCCTCGCCGTCAAACTCCAGCGGCGGTTCGAGCACGCTGACACCGAGGGTGTTCAGCGCTATTTCCGTAGTGCCGACGCCGGCCCGATCGTGCAATAACAAGACATCGCCCGCCAGCAGCAGCGGTTCGGAATTCGCATTGATGGCTATGGCGGTGGCGCCGGTAATTGCTGCATTGTCGGCGTGCTGCAGAAAGCTGCCGGCGGCGATCAGCAGCACCCCCAATGCGAGAACGGCAGTGGTGGCGGCCCGGCGCATGCGCGCCCTGGCGTGCGCGGCCCGTGTGCGCACCGCTTCGGTGTTGCGAAAGGGACGCAGCTTGTACAAATTGGGTTCGCCCGACACGCGCTTGCGTTGGCCGGGTACACCGATTTCCGGCGTCTCGCCCTTTTTGCGCAGCGGCACTTCCAGTGCGGTTTTTACGCGGCTTTTCGCCGGCTTGAGTGTTTGCAGCCGCACAGGCGACAGTGGCGGTGGGCTGGCCTCGGCAACAGTATGTTGAGTGAGAGTTTCCTGTTGTTGCTCCGTCAATTGTTGCTCTGCCAATCTTTGCTCTGCCGATTGTTGCGTTGACAGTGCCTCGGCGGCGATGCGCCGGCGTTCATCCGACTTGCGCTGCGCTTCCTCCTGCAAGCGCTGTGCTTCGGCTTTGATGCGCGCGGCTTGCGCAGCAGCCTGGCGCGCTTTTTCCTCAAGCTCTGCCTGCAGTCTCGCCGCTTCCTGGGCTTCGCGTTGTTTGATCGCTTCCAGTTCCGCTTGCAGCCTGGCGTCTTCCTCCGCCTCGGCAGCGGCTTTGCGGCGTGCTTCCTCGGCAGCCAGCCGTTTTCTTTCTTCGGCCTCGGCCCTGCGACGGGCCTCTTCTGCCGCAGCGAGACGCTTTTTCTCCTCGGCCTCGGCCTTGCGGCGAGCCTCTGCTTCGGCAGCCTGGCGTTTGTTCTCTTCGACTTCGGCCTTGCGGCGGGCCTCTGCTTCGGCAGCCCGGCGCTTTTTCTCTTCGAGCGCCGCCTTACGCCGTGCTTCCTCTTCCGCGGCGAGGCGTTTCTTCTCGGCCAGCTCAACCTGTCGTTGCGCCTCTTCGACAGCTTTTCGCCGTGCTTTTTCCGCTTTGTCCCGATTGCGTTTCGCCCTGCGCTGGGCAGCTTCCTCCGCAGCCTTACGTTTGGCGGCGGCCTTGATTGCGGTTTTGCGCGCGATCTCTTCGGCTTCAAGGCGCTTGATCTGCGCCTGTTCAGCCGCTTTGCGCTCGGCTTCCTCCGCTGCCACCCGTGCCTGTTCGGCGGCCTGTCGCGCGCGCTCCTCGTCCGCGACGCGCTGTCGTTCGGCGGCCAATGCTTGCTCGCGGGCTGCTGCAGCGGCGAGCTCGCGTTGTCGCGCATCCAGCGCCGCCTGCTCGAGCGCTGCTTTCTCGGCGGCCAGCCGCTGCGCAGCCAGTTTGCGGGCTTTGATTTCGGCTGCGATATCGCGGCTACTATCGGGCCAGTGGGCAGAGGCCGTGGGCGCGACCGTCTCCTTGGCCGAGTGATTTACAGCCGCATTTTCGGACAGTCGCGATGCGGCGTTTACAGTGCGCTTTTTCGTGGCGTTAGTGGATTCCGCAGAGGAGGATTTGGTGGATGGGGGTTGGCTGGTTTCCTCTGCCAGTTCGGTGTCTGGCACCTTGACCAACGCGGCGACCACGCCCAGCAGCTGGAGCTCGTGGTAGACCTGTGCAGCGTCCTTGCGTTCGAGATTGCGCCGCAGAATGACCGTCTGGCCGCTGAAGAAACGCTCCAGCCGCACCGGGTCGTCGATGGCAAACTTGTTGGCGAAGCGCAGCTTGACCAGTTCGGGATCCTGGCCTTCCACAATTTCACCGCTGAACGTGAGGTTAAATCTGTTCACCTCGCGCCTGATATCCCCTGAGTTTTTTATAGTTTCCAGCGGCGAATGTACGGGGTTTTAGCAGGCATTGCCAGTGCTGTACATTTCGATCCGGCTGGCGGCGTCGCCCACCGCAGCGCGGTTGGCGAAAAAAACGGGTCGCTGCGGACGATACCGGCTATAGCTCCAACGCGACAGGGATGTAGGGCGCGGCCCAGTCTCTTACCGCGTCGGTTTTTGCGGTGGATGGGATGCCTTTTGCGATTCCGATACAGGACATATAGTGAGTATGGCTGAGCCCGGAATGCAGGTGCTGCATGACAGTATTTGAAACGGCGCCATGCGTGCGGCTGGATACAATGTCGCCCGCTTGATTTTTGTAGTTCAGTTCGAGCCAGGAATCCGCACCGTAGGCCAGCCATTGAACCAGCACAGTGTCCTCGGTGAATTTTACATCCGATTTGAGGGTGGGGCCGTAGCTGTGGCCGTCAGGCCAGACGCGCATTCGAACGACATTTGTTTCCGATCGTTCGATGGTAACCATGCCAGGATTGCCATCAATATAAGTAGAATCATGGCCGTCGAACGGGCGTACACCGCGTACAAGCACTGCGCCCCACCAGGGTTGCTCCCAAAAAAATACGTTTTCTGAATAGTTGGACGCCGTATGCAGCATTGCGCTCCAGCTATAGAAAAAACCAGGTTTCTCCGGGTTATGGGGAATAATTATGTCGGCGTACCAGGACTCCCTCCCGCCAAACATGGCATTGGACGATTGATATTGGGGGCCGGGTATACGCGGAATTGAAAAACTCTCGCTGAATGCGCCGTTGTCCCTTCGCAGGGGTATGCCGCCATTTTGATCGGGAACAGAATCCACCCTGACCGCTGGAGCCAGGTCGTAGTTTTTGCCGTCATCAGAGTAGGTAATAGCGTCGGCTGCGTCCCAGGAATGGTCCCAGGAAACGACCTCTCGCCACAGGGCAGGTGTTGCATTCACGTCATCGCTTCCCGATGATCCGCCAGAGGACCCGCAGCCCTCAAGCAAAAACAATCCCGAGCCAACGGTCGAACCTCTGACAAACTGTCTTCTATTGATGCCCACAGTGATCCCGTCCCTGATTTACATCCTTGATTCAGTGGTGGAGAAACAACGTATTCTTCGCTGTGCGATGCGCCATTCCCGAGGCGCCGACCATATCAAAGCAGGCGTAATTTGTCGCGCTAAAACGCCCGGCGATGGTCCGCCATTACATGTGGTGCGGTACAGGCAAGCCATTCACCGTCGGCGCGTGTGCCGTGGGCCAAATGTAGCGGACGGCCTAGTGCATCCGCCCTGGATCAACCGACTCAAATGTCAGTCCGGCTTTTGCGGTAAGGCGCTCCAGGTACTTGCCGCCCAGCGCCGACGCCGGTGTCCAGAAGCCGCCCCCCACGTCCAGTTCATCCAGCGCGAGGCAGACAGCAGCCTCGCCCAGCATCTTGGACGTTGAGCCGTATCCCGGGTCCATGTCGCCAGTGACCTTGACCAGGGTATCCTTGCCGCGATCGCGCGGGTCCATGCCGCGAAAAAATACCTCGTAATATCCCGCTTCACGCTGTTCCCGCGTCGGGCCCTCGCCCGGCTCGGGCAAAAAGCGCTGCGCCAGTTTGCGCGTCGGTCCGAGCGCCAGCGCCAGCATGCCGACGGCGCCGGCCACGCTATTGCGCGTGGCCTCATAGCGCGAACGGTTGAGCGTCGCCTCGTCGTACCTGAAATCCTCGCCCCAGGGAAAGCCCAGCAGCGCGTTGCTGCGACGCACCACGCGGGTGTTGATCGCGGCCATGATGAAGGGCGAGGTCCACTGCCCGAAATCCTCGTCGAATTTAGCACCGCGCTGGTCCGGGCCGTCCTGGCCCGCACGGATGCCGGCCGGATACAGAGCGTAGGGGTTGGCCATGATCCGCCGGACCGATGCATCGTGCGTGGCTTCCTCGAGCATGTTCAGGATGCTGGCGATGGTGCCGCCGCTCGCGCTGCCGCGGTTGCGTCCGACGCGCGCCTTGACCCGCTGTGCATATGCGCCGTGGCGCGCGAACATCTGCTGTTGCAGGTACCAGTTGCCCATGTCAAACGGCACGGAATCGAAGCCACAGGTGTGCACGATGCGCGCGCCGCTCGCCTCGGCGGCGCGCTGGTATTGCGGTATCACGCGCGCCATCCACTGCACTTCACCGGTGAGGTCGCAGTAGTGCGTACCGGCCTCCACGCAGGCGGCGACCAGTGGCGTGCCGTACTTCGCATACGGCCCGACGGTGGTGCACAGCACGCGCGCCTGCCGCGCCAGTCGGTCGAGGCTCGCGGCGTCGCCGCTGTCAGCCTGCAACACCGGCAGTTTTTCGCGCAGTGCCTCGGGCAGGCAGGCTTTGCGCACGGCGTCGAGCTTGTCGCGATTGCGCCCGGCGATCGCCCAGCGCAACGGCCCCTCCACGCCGTAGGTCTGTGCCAGGTACGCCACCACCAGCTGGCCAGTGAAGCCGGTGGCACCCCAGACGATCACATCAAATTCGCGTTGATCACTGTCTTTGTGCATAGCCAAGCTCCTGTCGATATCCTAGTGAATGCCGTGCATCATTTTTTTCAGCAGTGGCGAGATTAGCAACAGCAGCGCCGCCACGCCAAGTCCGGTGTACAGCAAGCTGCTGAACAATTGCGTATAACTTGCCAGCGCCACATTGATATCCAGCACCGCGCCGTTAACAGTCTCGACCGCCGCCAGTTGCGCCAGTTGCGCCGCGACGAATTCCGAATAGGCCGTGGCCAGGAACCACGCGCCCATCATCACGCCGACCACGCTGGGCACGGCCAGCTTGGTGACGGCGGAGAGCCCCACCGGCGACAGGCACAACTCGCCGGTGGTGTGCAGTAGATAGGCCAGCACCATCCAGTAACCCAGCACCATGCCGGCCTCATTCGGCGTGGCGGCGCCGATCACCAGCGCGCCAAATCCCAGCCCGGCCTGCGCGATGCCGAGCGCGAATTTCACCGGTGTGCTGGGTTCCAGGCCGCGCCGTGCGAGGAACAGCCACAACCACGCAAACAGCGGTGCGAACAGGAAGATAAAAAACGCATTCAGCGCGCCGAACTGCGACGCGGTCATCTCGACGCCGAAAATGTTGCGATCCAGTACGCGGTCGGCGTACAACGTCATCGACGCGGCCGCCTGCTCGAACAGTGCCCAGAACACGACAGTCGACATTGTCAGTATCACCAGCACCAGCATGCGGCTGCGCTCCACCGGATTGCATTTGACCGCGATAAACCAGCCCAGCCCAAGCAACACTGCCACCGACAGTGCATTCAGCATGTGTCCCACCGCGCCGTGGAATTGCAGCATCTTCCACACTGCGAATACCGCGAGCAGGCCACTCAGGTAAATCGTATGCTCCACGCTCAGCCCCAGCGGCGACTTGCGCTTAAGCCGCGCAGTGTCGTGCGGATCGGCCAGGCCGTGCAGGTGCTTCTGGCCGCTCAGGAAGGTGACCAGCCCAATCACCATGCCGATGCCCGCCACGCCAAAGCCGTAATGCCAGCCGTACGTTTCGCCCAGGTAACCGCACACCAGGGTGGCGGCGAACGCGCCGATGTTGATGCCCATGTAGAAGATGTTGAAGCCCGCATCGCGGCGCGGATCGTTCTCGCTGTAGAGCCTGCCCACGATGGTGGAGATATTCGGCTTCAGAAAGCCAACGCCGATGACAATCAGCGCGAGGGAAAAATAGAACGCCTGCAGTGCGGCTTCATCGCGCACGATCTGGCCATTCACCGTGCGCGCCTGTTCACCTTCCAACGCCATCCCCAGATGCCCGAGCGCCAGCAACACGCCGCCGAACACGACGGCCTTGCGCATGCCGAGATAGCGATCGGCCAGCAGCCCGCCGAGCACCGGCATCGCGTACACCAGCGCGGCATAGCCACCGAGTACTTCCAGCCCATTGCTGTCACTGAACAGGTGGTACTTGGTCAGGTAGAGTAGCAGCAGGAATTTCATGCCGTAGAACGAAAACCGTTCCCACAGCTCGGTGGCAAAGCACACGAGCAGTCCGCGCGGATGGCCGAGGAAGGCGGTATCGATGGGCGGCGGCGAAACTGCTGCGTGAGCGGTGGGCATTGTTTTTGTCGGCGCTCCGGCGAGGCAGTATGAAGTGTCCTCCATTATAGGGATTGAACACCGGGTGTCGCCGCATTTCCGGGGGCGGCGGCTTTTTCCGGGGGGAGGGGGGCGGGGGGGGCCCGGGTTGGAATTTCGGGGGGTCGAGGGCGGGGGGGAAAACGGGGGGGGGGGGGGGCCCGGCGGGCGCGCCAACGCGAGGGCGGGGGCGGGGGGGGGGCCGCCCGGCGCCGGGCGGGGCCCCAGGGGGTCCCCAGACTTCCGCGCAGGTTTAAAGGGCCGCTACAGTCATTCTTACGGCGTGCGTGCCGCGCCGCAACAGGTTATGCTTGCGCGCTTGCGAGAAGGCCACCCACCGCACAGCGAATGACAGCCGACCAGACGACCAGACACACGACTGCCACCCACCGAAGCCTGTGCACACTGCCTATCGCGCTGCTGCTGGTGCTGGCATTGCCCGTGTTGACGGCCTGCGGCGAGCCGCCCTGGAACAACCCCAACCCACTGGTGCAGGACGACCTGCAGACCTACCAGTCGATGATGGCGCCCGCGCCGCCGAAACACCTGGACCCTGCGCTCTCCTATGCCACCGATGAATCGCTGTTCATCATGCAGATCTACGAGCCGCCGATGGACTATCACTTCCTCAAGCGGCCGTATGAGCTGATTCCCGGCGCACTGGCAAGCGCGCCGGAAGTGACATTCCTGGACGCCGATGGCCAGCCGGTTGAGGAGAGCGATCCAGCGGTGGCGTTTACGCGCTACACATTGCGTTTGCGTGAAGACCTGCACTTTCAACCGCACCCGGCGTTTGCGCTCGACGACGCGGGCCAGCCGCTGTACCTGTTTGACAACGTGGCAGACGGTGCGCGCTTCAAGCAGATACCCGATTTCCCCGTCACCGGCGCTCGCCCCGTGCACGCCAACGACTATGCCTATGCGATCAGGCGCCTCGCCGACCCGAAGAATGCGTCGCCGATGCTGGGATTCATGTCGCAGTACATCGTCGGCATGAAGGCCTTCTCCGAGCAGGTGGCAGGGCTTCCGAGGGACAGCTGGTTGAATCTGGATGACATCCCGATGGACGGCCTGGAGGTGGTCGATGAGCGCACGCTCAATATCACCATCAAGGGCTTGTATCCGCAGTTTGTGTACTGGCTGGCGATGCCGTTTTTCTCGCCGATTGCGCCCGAGGTGGATCGCTTCTACCACAACCCCGGCTTTGCCGATCGCAACCTCACGCTGGACTGGTGGCCGGTGGGCTCCGGCCCTTTCATGATGGTGAAAAATGACCCCAATAGTGAAATCGTGCTGGAGCGCAATCCCAACTACCGCGCGGATTACTTCCCCACCGAGGGCGCGCCCGGCGATCTGGAAGCCGGCAACCTGGCGGATGCCGGGAAGCGTTTGCCCCTTATCGACCGCGCGGTGTTTCGCCTGGAAAAGTCGGGCCTGTCGCTGTGGACGAAATTCATGCAGGGCTACTACGACCGCTCCGGCGAGGTGCACTCCAACACCACCGGCGTGTTCGACCAGGCGTTCGTGGTGCGCCCCGACGGCGTGGAGATGTCGTCGGAACTGGCGGATCACCGCATCACCATGTCGCCGGATGTCAAACCGGGCTTGTACTACTACGGCTTCAATATGCGCGACCCGGTCGTGGGTGGCTATACGGAAGAGAAGCGCAAATTGCGCCAGGCGCTGCAGATCGCGTTCCAGACCGAGGAATACCTCAACGTCTTTTACAAGGGCAACGGGATTGCCGCGCACAACCTGATCCCGCCCGGCATTCCCGGCAATCTGGAAGGCGAGGCGGGCATGAACCCGTACGTCTACGACTGGGTGGACGGCGAGCCCAGGCGCAAGTCGCTCGACTACGCGCGCCAATTGCTGGCCGAAGCAGGCTATCCGAACGGTCGCGATGCGAGCACCGGGGAGCCGCTGAAGATATTCATCGATGTGCAGTCGCAGGCGATCGATAACACCTCGATGAACTGGATTGACCGGGTCTTTGCCGAAATTGGCGTGCAGGTGGAATTTCGCCCGGCGGATTTCAACCGCACGCGGGAGAAGCTGCTGACGGGCAATACACAGATCTTTTCGCACGGCTGGCTGGCGGATTACCCCGACCCGGAGAACTTCCTGTTCCTGCTGTACGGCCCCGAGAGCCCGCTGGAGTGCGATTGCGATGGCGCCAATAACTCCAATTACGCCAGCGAGGAGTACGACGCGTTGTTCCGTCAGATGCGCGTGTTGCCGCCGGGTCCAGAGCGCGATGCGCTGGTCGCGCAAATGGTGGAGCTGTACCGCCGCGATGCGGTGTGGTTGTATGCGTTTTATCCCAAGGAGATCTACCTGAACAACAGCTGGGTTTACAACAACAAGCGCCACGGCATTTCCAAGTCCACGCTCAAATACACGCGCGTGGACGAGGCCGAGCGGGAAAAAATGCAGGCGTTGTGGAACCAGCCGATCACCTGGCCGCTTTACGCGGCGCTGTTGCTGTTCGTTAGCCTGTTGTTGCCGGGCATCGTGGCGTATCGCCGTCGCCAGAACGCGACGATCAGGCACGCCATCTCCCGGCACACACTATCCCGACACATAGGGGGATAGCGGTGCTCGCATACATTATCAGGCGCCTGTTCTACGCGATCCCGATCCTCATCGGCGTCAACCTGCTGACGTTCCTGCTGTTTTTCGTGGTGAATTCTCCGGACGATATGGCGGTCTCGCAACTGGGGCAGAAGTATGTGACGCCGGAAGGTATCCAGGCGTGGAAGCGCAAGAATGGCTACGATCTCCCGCTGTTTTTCAATCCGGAGGCGCCCGGCAGTGACGCGCTGACGGAGACGATTTTCTTCACCAAGTCCGTGCGGTTGTTTGCGTTTGACTTTGGCCGCTCCGAGAGCGGCCGCGATATCACCACCGATGTCTCCACCCGCATGTGGCCCAGCCTGGCCGTGGCGCTGCCGACGTTTGTCGTGGGCATCTGGGTGAATATCTGCGTCGCGTTGATGGTGGTGATGTTTCACGCGACGCGGCTGGATCGCTGGGCGGTGTTTGTGTTCGTCGCGCTGATGTCGATTTCCTATCTGTTCTACATCATCGGCGGCCAGTACCTGGTCGCCAAGACCTGGAAGCTGGTGCCCATTTCCGGTTTCCACGGCGAGATACAACCGTGGAAGTTCCTGCTGCTGCCGGTGCTGGTTGGCGTGATCGCGGGCATAGGCGCCGGCGCGCGCTGGTATTGCACGCTGTTCCTGGAGGAGGCCAACCAGGATTATGTGCGCACCGCCAGGGCCAAGGGCGCGAGCGAGATCCGCATCCTGTTCCGGCACATCCTGCCCAATGCGCTGATCCCGATCCTGACCGGCGTGGTGGTGGTAATCCCTTCGCTGTTCATGGGCGGCCTGCTGATCGAATCGTTCTTCGGTATTCCAGGGCTCGGCAGCTATATGCTCGACGCGATCAATGCACAGGACTTCGCTATCGTGCGCGCAATGGTGTTCATCGGCTCCATCCTCTATATCGTCGGCCTGATACTCACCGACATCTCCTATACCTGGGCCGATCCCAGGCTGCGGTTGAGTTAGCGCATGAAGCCATTGCTGCTGTGGTCGGACGCGCTGATTTACCTGCTGGTGATTTCGCTGTGCCTGTTTTTCCTGCGCCTGCGGCGCGACCCGCAGACGCGCGAGCACTGGCGGCAGGTGTTCAGCACGCGCATCGGCATGGTCACGATGACGCTGATCCTGGTCTATGTCGGCATCGCGCTGCTGGATTCGCTGCACTTTCGCCGCGCGCTCGACCCGGTGGCCGGCTCGCCGGATGGCGAGGTGTTCTACGACGGCAAGGTCAGCAGTGTGCTGGACGTGATGCTGGGCGGCATGGGCGAGCGATTTGAGCGCACCTACTCCGCGCCGTTCGCGCTCGATTCATTCGAGAAGCAGGACATGCAGGACGAGGCGGGCCAGACGTACCGGGATTTCCCGCCGCTGAAACATGCGGGGCAACACCTTGAGCAGCCCGAGCACCGTTGGCGCGATGTACTGACAAGGTCAGCCAGTGCGCTGCTGTGGGGGCTGTTGCTTGCCGCGCTGGTGATCGCGCCGCAGTGGTTGCTCTTGCGCCGCAGTCCGTACCCCTGGTCAGCCTCCTGGGTGACGCAGGCGGTGGTGATCTGCCTCGCGGTCTGGCTGGTGAGCATCAGCCGCTACTACCATGTGCTCGGCACTGACTTAGGTGGCGCGGATGTCGCCTACCAGAGCATCAAGGGCATACGCACCGGGGTGCTGCTCGGCACGCTCGCGACGCTGATCATGCTGCCGATCGCGGTCACGCTCGGCGTGATGGCGGGGTATTTCAAAGGCTGGGTCGACGATGTGGTGCAGTACCTGTACACCACGCTGAGCTCCATTCCGGGCATTTTGCTGATCGCCGCCTCGGTCTTGTTGTTCCAGGTATACATCGACCTCAATCCGGACTTTTTTTCCGTCGGTTTGCAGAAAGCCGACGCGCGCTTTCTCGCGCTGTGTTTCATTCTCGGCGTGACCAGCTGGTCGTCGCTGTGCCGCCTGATTCGCGCCGAGACACTGAAAATCAGCCAGTTGGGCTACGTGCAGGCCGCCCACGCGTTCGGCGTAAGCCACCGGCGCATACTGACGCGCCACATCCTGCCCAATGTCACGCACATTATCCTGATTACCTTTGTGCTGGATTTCAGCGCGCTGGTGCTGGCCGAGGCCGTGTTGTCCTACATCGGGGTCGGCATCGACCCGACCATGGCGAGCTGGGGCAATATGATCAACGGCGCGCGCGCGGAGCTGTCGCGCGAGCCGGTGGTGTGGTGGACGCTGAGCGGGGCATTCTTCTTCATGTTTGTGCTGGTGCTGGCGGCCAACCTGTTTTCCGACCTGGTGCGCGATGCCTTTGATCCGCGCACGGCGAAATTGGCGAAGGGGAGCGCTGCCGCATGAATGCGCGATCTGCCCCGGTGATGCTAGTGACGGACCTTGCGGTGGAGGTCGCCGAGACCGGCGCGCCCATCCTCAAGGGCGTGAGCTTCGAGCTGCGCGCGGGGGAAATCTTTGCACTGGTCGGGGAGTCCGGCAGCGGCAAGTCGGTGACCTCGCTCGCCGCGATGCGCCTGCTGCCGGGCGCGCTGCGCATCACCGGTGGCGCCGTGCGGGTGGGGGACGAGGACCTGTTCGATCTCTCCGAGGCGGCGATGCAGACGGTGCGCGGCGCACGCGTGGCGATGATTTTCCAGAATGCGATGAGCGCGCTGAACCCTGTGCAGACCGCAGGGGAGCAGGTGGCCGAGACGCTGCGCCTGCACACTGACCTGAAGGGCGCCGCGCTGCGCCAGCGCGTGGTGCAATTGTTTGCGGAAGTCGGTATCCAGGACGCCGATGCGCGCTACGCGTTTTATCCACACCAGTTGTCCGGTGGCCAGCAACAGCGGGTGATGATCGCGATGGCGCTGGCCTGCGAGCCCGAGCATCCTGATCGCCGATGAACCGACCACGGCGCTGGATGTCACGATACAGGCGCAGGTGCTGGCGCTGATCCGCGGCCTCACGCGCTCGCGCCAGCTGGCGGTGCTGCTGATCACCCACGACATGGGCGTGGTCAAACAGACAGCCGACGAAATCGCTGTGATGTACCGGGGCGAAATCATCGAGCGCGCCCCGGTGGAGGAATTTTTCCGCAATCCCCGGCACGACTACAGCCGCCGCCTGATTGCGGCGCTGCCAGACCTCACGCACTTCCACGACAGTTGCGCCGCCGAGCCCCTGTTGCAGTTGGACGATGTGAAGGTGCATTTTCCCATTCGCAAGGGCGTGCTGCAGCGGGTGGTGGATTACACGAAGGCGGTGGACGGTGTGTCACTGACCATCGGTCGCGGTGAAACCTACGCACTGGTCGGCGAGTCTGGCAGTGGTAAATCGACGCTGGGGCGCGCGATCCTCAACCTGGAACCGGTGGCCGGTGGACAGATTACCTTTCTCGGCCAGCCGATCAACACGCTCAGTCGTCGCGCGATGTTGCCGTACCGCAAGAAAATCCAGGTGGTGTTCCAGAATCCGAACTCCTCGATGAATCCGCGCCTTACGGTGGCGCAAATCATCAGCGAGGGCATGGACAGCCTCGGCATGGGTCTGTCCGCTGCGCAGCGCGACGCGCGAATCGCCGCGCTGTTGCAGCGCGTGCAACTCGGCAGCGAATTCAGCCAGCGCCATCCTCACGAGTTATCCGGTGGCCAGTTGCAGCGTATCGCGATTGCCCGCGCGCTGGCGGTGGAACCCGAGCTGATTATCTGCGATGAACCCACCAGCGCGCTGGACGTGTCGATCCGCGCCGAGGTGTTGGAACTGTTGCAGGAATTGCAGCGCGAGTTTGGCGTGTCCTACCTGTTTATCACCCACGACCTGTCGATCGTGCCGGGCCTGGCGCACCGCGTGGGCGTGATGCGCTCGGGCAAGCTGGTGGAGCAGGGCAGTGCCGAGCAGATTCTCACGCGGCCGCAACATCCCTACACGCAGGCGCTGCTGAGCTCCGTACCACGGGATGTGCCAGGGATAGATCACGCGTAGCGGGCCGCCGCCGCATCAACTAGAATCCCTGTGTCGCCGCCAGGTGCAGACAGCAATGCCAGACAGCTATCCCGGATAGCTTTCCCAGACAATAAATAAGGAGCCAGGCCCATGGAAAACTCCGAAACCGCTGCAGAAACTTCTGCACAACCCTCTACAGATCACTCTACAGCTCTTCTGCAACAGCTAGGCCAACTGCTGGGTGAGGGAGGAGTGCGTACCCAGCCGGATGCCGTGATGCCCGATGTCATCCTGCGGCCGCGCACAACCGCTGAGGTGTCGGCGGTCCTGCGGCTCTGCTCAGCAGCCGGCCAGGCGCTGGTGCCGCTGGGCGGCAGGACAGGGCTCGCCAACGGGCATTTCCAGACGCAGGGCGAATTCGGTCTCTCGCTGGAACGCATGAACGCCATCGAGGAAATCGATACCGAGAATCGCACGATGACCGTACAGGCCGGCTGCATCCTGCAGGTCGCTGTCGAGGCGGCCGAGGAACACGACCTGTTGTTGCCGATGGATTTCGGCGCGCGCGGTTCGGCCACCGTCGGTAGTGTAGTGGCGACCAACGCCGGCGGCAACCGGGTGATTCGCTACGGCATGGCGCGCGAGGTGGTGCTGGGGCTGGAGGTGGTGCTGGCCGATGGCACCGTGGTGACCAGCCTGAACAAAATGCTCAAGAACAATACCGGGTACGACATCAAACAGTGGTTCATCGGCGCCGAGGGCACGCTGGGCGTGGTCACCCGGGTGGTGCTGCGCCTGCGCCCCAGTCCGCGCAGCCAGTGCACCGCACTGCTGGCGGTCGACAGTTTTGGCGCGCTCACCAGCCTGCTGCGCATGCTGGATGCGCGCACTGCGGGCACGCTCTCCGGGTTTGAGGTGATGTGGCCGGAATTCTATTCCTACGTTACGCGCGAGGGCAGCCTGCACCGGCCACCCCTGCCGCACGGCAGCGCCTTCTACGTGCTGGTGGAGACGTTGGGGTCCGAGCCCGAGAGTGATGCCGAACGTTTTGAAACGGTATTGGGCGAGGCCATGGAGGAGGGCCTGGTCAGCGACGCGGTGCTCGCCCGCTCCCAGTCGGAGCGCAATGCGCTGTGGGAAATTCGCGACGATGTGCTGGAGTTTTTCAAACTGGGGCCCATCATCCCCTTCGATATCAGTGTCACGCTCGACCGCATGGAACAGTTTGTCGATGACATTCGCGTCGGCATGGACACGCTCAAGGACGGCGTTTGCGTCGTCTTCGGCCACCTCGGCGACAGCAACCTGCATCTGATACTGGGCTCGAAAAAGCCCGAGGAATTTGATTACCAGGCGCTGTGCACATTACTGTACGAAACCGTCGAGCGGCACCACGGCTCGGTGTCGGCGGAACACGGTATTGGCCTCAGCAAACGCGAGCAACTGGGCCGCAGTCGCAGTGCGCCCGAGTTGCAATTGATGCGGCAGCTGAAAACCATGCTGGACCCGAAAAACATCCTCAACCCGAACAAGATTTTTGCCGCCGATACATTAACCGCCGGCTGAAAACTGCCCACAACCAATTGGAGTAACGCATGAACGGTGCAGAGAGTTTACTGACAACCCTGATCAACAATGGCATCGACGTGTGCTTCACCAATCCCGGCACCTCGGAAATGCATTTCGTGGCGGCACTGGATGAAGTCGAGGGCATGCGCTGCGTGCTGTGCCTGTTCGAAGGCGTGCTCAGCGGCGCCGCCGACGGTTACGCGCGCATGGCGCGCAAGCCCGCATCGACGCTGCTGCACCTGGGCCCCGGGCTCGGCAATGCGCTTGCTAACACGCACAACGCCAAGAAGGGCCATGTGCCCGTCATCAATATCGTCGGCGACCACGCCACCTACCATGTCAAGTTCGACGCGCCGCTGACGGCCGATATCGAGGGTATCGCGCGGCCTGTCTCCCACTGGGTACACACCTCCGCCGCCGCCGCAGACATCGCCCGCGATGCAGCGGAGGCGGTGCGCCAGGCAGGCACTACCAGGGTCGCGACGCTGATCCTGCCGGCGGATGTGTCGTGGGGCGACAACCCCAATGGCGCCGAGGGCGCCGTCGCCGTCGCCCCACCCGCGCCGGTGCCCGCCAGCCGTATCGATGCGGCCATCGCCAAACTCACATCCGGCAAGAACTGCATGCTGATGATCGGCGGGTGTGAAGTCAGCCAGCAGCGCGGATTGCTGCTCAGCCGCATCGGGCAGGCCTGCGGTGCGCGCGTCAGCACCGATACGTTTCCGGTACGGCAGGCGCGCGGCGCAGGCACCGCCGTACTGGAGCGACTGCCCTACCTGGCGGAAATGGCCATCGATCACATCAAGGACCTGGATCACCTGATCCTGATCGGCGCGGCGGCACCGGTCTCGTTCTTTGCCTACCCCGGGGTGCCGAGCGAACTGACACCCGCGCAGTGCGAGAATTTCCAGCTCGCCGGCCCGCACGACGATATCGACCAGTGCCTGCTCGCGCTGCTGGAACGGCTGAATGCCGCCGACACTGCAGCGCAGGTGCATGCGTTGGCGCTGCCCGCGCTGCCCGCAGCGGGAAAACTGGATGTGCACAGCGTCGCACAGGCGGTCGCCTATTACCTGCCGGAGCACGCGGTGGTGGTGGACGAGGCAAACACCAGCGGTCTTGCGCTCTCGCCCGCGACGACCGGGGCACGGCTGCATGACTGGTTGAATCTCACCGGCGGCAGCATCGGCTGGGGTTTGCCGGCCGCGACCGGCGCTGCGATTGCCTGCCCCGAGCGCAAAGTCGTGTGCCTGGAAGGCGACGGCAGCGCGATGTACACCATCCAGGCGCTGTGGACGATGGCGCGGGAAAACCTCGATGTCACCGTGGTGATTTTCAACAACCGCAAGTACAGCATCCTGGAGCTGGAGTTTGGCCGCACCGGCGCGCGCGGCGGCAAGCCCGGGCCAAAAGCCGCGAGCATGTTGCGCATCGACGAGCCGGATATGGACTTTGTCGCGCTGGCCCGCGGCATGGGGGTGCAGGCGGAGCGCGCCACCACTGCGGAGGAATTCAACCGGTTGTTTGCCGAGGTGATGGCGTCGCGTGGCCCGCGTTTGATTGATGCGCTGGTGCCGACGCTGTTCTGACGGTCGACGCCGCGCATTGACCGATGCGGCAAACCGATGAAACTTCCATGCATCTACAGTAGAATGGCCGCCTTTTGCGACGGGGGCGGCCTGTTCCCGGCAATTCGATACACTTAATCCAGAGAACCACAGTATGAAAAACTACAAGATCGCCCTGCTGGCCGGAGATGGCATCGGCCCTGAAATCATGGCGGAGGCGGTGAAAATATTCCGCCTGGTGGAAGAGCGCAACGATGTCACGTTTACGCTGATCGAAGCGGACTTCGGCGCCGCGGCGTATTTCAAGTGCGGCCACCCGTTTCCCGAGGAGACCAAAGCGATCTGCGACGAGGCCGATGCGATTCTCAAGGGGCCGATTGGCCTCAGCCACGAGGAATCGAAGAAAATCCCGGTGGATATGCAGCCAGAGCGCGGGGCGCTGCTGCCGCTGCGCCGGCGCTACAACACGTTTGCCAATTTCCGCCCCGTGTTCCTGCCCAAGGCGCTGGGACATTTCTCCCCGCTGAAGCCGGAGATTATTGGTGAAGGCATCGACCTGGTCATGGTGCGTGAATTGGTGGGCGGCCTGTACTTCGGTGAGAAGGAAGTCGGCGTCAACGAACGCGGCCTGCGCTATGTGAAGGAGACGCTGGAATACGACGAGGAGCAGATCGCCCGCATCATGCACGAAGCGTTGCAACTGGCCATGCGGCGCAAGAAAGTGCTGCACAACATCCACAAGAGCAACGTGCTCAAATCCAGCGTGCTGTGGAACGAGGTGCTCGGTGAAATCGCCGTGCAGTACCCGGAAGTCGAGATCAAGCACATCCTGGTGGATGCCGCCGCCACGCTGCTGTGCCTCAACCCCGGGCAGTTCGACGTGATGGTAATGGAAAACATGTTCGGCGATATCCTGAGCGACCAGGGCGGCGGCATCCTCGGCTCACTCGGCCTGATGCCCTCGGCGTGCAAGGGCCCGGAAAAAAGCTACTACGAACCCTCGCACGGCTCCGCGCCCGACATCGCCGGCAAGAACATCGCCAATCCGTATTCGATGATCGGCTCCGTCGCGATGATGCTGGAAGACAGCTTCGGCATGGTGCAGGAATCGAAGAATGTGTGGGCAGCGATGCAGAGTGTGTTCGCCGACGGCTATTCAACAGCGGACCTATCCAAGCCCGGCAGCGGCGTGAAGATGATCAAGACGGCGGAGTTCGGCGACAAGGTGGTGGCAGCGCTGCGCGCGATGCCGAAAGTGGCGCAGGGTTGACCACCCTTGTCATATCCCGATAAAAGCGCGCTTCTGCGCTGGGCCAAATAGTATCCCCTGTTGTGGAATGCAGGCGACAAACAGACCGGGTTTTTGGTGGGGCGCCCCCCCAGCCGGCTCCCGGACGGGAAAGGCCGCCGGGCATGAGCATTGGGATGTGTTTGGGATCATCCACATGAATGGGCGGATTTACGATCCCACGCTGGGGCGGATGTAGCAGGCGAACGTGTTCCTACATGGCCTCTCGATCAATTCAAGCTCTCACTATTTTCAGATAACTGCGGTCTGTCCCTGAGCATTGGTGGTGCCAAGTATCGGTAGGAAATTTATTGAGTGTGCTTTATTATCCAGCGATTCGCCATCCGCTAAGGGAGTTCACTGATGCAACTGCAAAGCCCCAAACAAGACGCCCTGGAAGCCATCCGTCAGTTACCCGATACCGTGGATTTTGAGGAGATCGTCTATCGCCTGTATGTGCTCAGCAAGATCAATCAGGGTATGAAGGAAGTCGATGAAGGCAAAGGAATTTCCCACGAAGAGTTGGTCCGCGAGATCGAGCAATGGTGATTTGGACGCCCCGCGCCCATGCCGATCTTAAAGCTATTCATGATCGTATTCGCAATGACGCACCGATCAACGCCAGACGTGTTACGCAAAAGATTTTAGACAAGGCTGCCGGCTTGCAGGATTTCCCCGGCACGCACAAGAGCGTACCGGAAGCCAGAACCGACGACCTGCACGAGGTCAGCGCCAGCACCTGGCGGATTATCTACCACCCGCGCAATAACAACATTTACATCATCGCCGTCGTGCACAAGCGACAGCGGTTGGAGGAAGAGCGCTTGCAGCATTGATCAAATGCGTTGTTTGAATTTGGCATGCCGTATCTGGAATTCGGAGAGGATTTTTACACTGACCCCCAACTCCGATATTTCCTCAATGCACTAGGTAGCGTTAGAAAATAGCCCACGAAACCTTTGCCAGAAAGTTTTTTAAGGCGGGCTCGCTATACTAACGAGAATTATCGGGGCGAAGAGGAACCGCGCTATGCAATTTACAATCACCGTAGACCGTGACGAGGACGGTGCATGGATCACGGAATGCCCATCCATTCCGGGCTGTGTCAGCCAGGGTCAGACTAAGGAAGAAGCTATTGCCAATATCCAGGAAGCGATTCAGTTATGTCTGGAAGTGCGGGCAGAGAAAGGACTGCCGCTGACCATTGAGACCCGGCAACTGGATATAGCGGTGTAATGTCCAGCCTGCCCACTCTCAGTGGCCGCAGGGTCGTGAAAATCTTTGAGTCCCTCGGTTGGGATGGCATTAGAGGAATTTGTCGCGCTGGCCGACAGCTAAATAGAATTCAGCACGTCACAAATCTCGTCAGGCGCTATTGATACGCCGCCCCATTATCCAGCCAGTCCTTCAACAGCACCCGTTCCTGCGCTGAAATCCCGGTATCGGGGTGTCCGGCCTTGTAGTCGATGTCCCAGTTGAAGGTCGCGTTCGTCCTGCCATCCATGCGCTTGTTGTTGGCGTACCAGTACAGCGGGGATTCGAGCGCAAATTTCGACACAAAGCGGCTGGTCAACGGGCGCCATAAGGCATTGTCGTTCACACCCGGCGTTGCGCGGGTTATGGGTAGCCAGGGTTTGAAGTCGCGCTGCCGGGTATCCCAGACAATCCGCGAATACAGCAGGTCGTCGTTTTCAAAACCGGTATGGCAGCCGCCACAGGAGCGGGTGATGATGGGTTGCACCTGTGCAAATTTCGGCAGGTCGTGCGCCTTCCCTGCCGTGGGTGTGCGGCTGGCGGCCGCGGTTTTCGCAAATCGTGTTGCTGCGGGAACCTCGCCCAATTCCGCAAACCGCTCCTCGGAGTGCGCGTCGTGGCAGCCGTGGCAGGTTCGGGTTTCACCGGGGCGCAGCGAGTGCAGCATGTCGTCATGGGCGATCCTCTCGCCCCTGGCATTTTCACCGCTCATCAGCAGCGGGGTGTCGCAGGGCACTTCCACCTTCACCGAGCCATCCGCCTCCAGCGGCACGCGCTGATAGCCTTTGATATCGCGATAACCGACGGTGTTCATGGTCCTCTTGTACAGCTCCTCGTTCCCCTGGTAGCTGATGTCCCACAGCTTGGGCAGCGTGATCGACAGGAACTTCATGTTGTCGGCGACAAAGTCAGGGTTCTCTGTCTGTGGTTGCACGGCACAGCCCTGCCACGCGCAGCGTTGCGTGGAGCCCGACTGCGGGTGCGAGCCTGGGCGGGCGTAGAGCTCCGACCTGCGCGCATCGACGACCTGGAGATAGCATTTCCCAGGTTGCAGGGGAGGTGGTCTTTTCGGTGCGGCCTGACCAAACAGCGCCTGATAGGTCTTGATGGGTTTGGCGTCCCACACCTGGTACCTGGGGTCATCCACCAGCGGCACCATCTGGCTGCGGTCAAACGGGTTGGTGGTGCTGGGCAACTCGCTGGTCGCCCCGGCTGGCGCGTACACCTTCATGATCGTCCTGCGGCAGACCGCCGTGTCGCCGAGCCATCGCTTGGTCAGTTCCACGCCCGAGGCGGCGGCATAACACTGCCCGCGGGCATGCGTGATCATGAAATGGTCAGCGTCCAGCGCCGCCGGATAGCCTGCCTTGCCGAATGAGCGGTCGGGTATGCCTTGTCCCCGGTACTCGAAACCCGGGTGGGAATCACCTGACTGGCCCCAGGGGGTCAGCGCCTTGAAAGAGGAGGGGAGGAACGTGCCGCTGCCCGGCGTCCTGCTGGCCGGTTCCACGTAGGGATACTTGATGCACGACTCCGTGCTGCACCCCTCCACATGGGGGTTGCCAAAGTCAAACGCGTAGATGGCCCCGTTGCTGCCGTTGTGGTTGGCGCGATAGTAGGTTGTAACCGCGAGTTTATTCCTGAAGATCTCCGCCACAGACCGCAGCCCCCGGATATCTTCAAAACCCAACAGCCCGCCTTTCGCCTTGCTCACCCCGCCAATTGCGGGGGCGACTGGCATCCAGCCCCAGGTCTTGAGGATGTTTTGCTTGTGGCCGTGCAGCTTCACGGTCATATCAGCCCCGTTCCCGTCCACCCGGCACAACCACATCAGGTTGGGCAGCGCGACCTGCGTGTTCTGGCCGGGGGCGAACCCCTTGTCGGCGTGGGCGTTATAACAGGAGTACACCACGTCGCCGTTGGCCATCACCTCCGGCGCCAGCGAGTTGAGGTCTTGCGGCCCCCAGTTGACAGCCTTTGTGCCGTCGATGTTCATCTTCCACAACTGCATCGCCTGTCCCGCCGGGCCATAGGGATACGTCTGCGAGACGCAGTAGGGGTGGTTGTCGCAATACTTCAGGTGTTGGTTTCCGCCTTCGCGATCGGGCCACTTGCCCGCGCGGTTGGAGACGAAGACGAGTTCGGTATTTGACAGCCACGCAGGCTGTCGATCGATTGCCCGGGCGACGTTGTCCTGGTTGGCCGCGCAATTCCCGCCAGGGTGGTTTCCAATGGGTGTATTGGTCTTGTTCTCAAGATCGTATATGTAGAGCTGGGCGCACAGCAGCGGCCCCAGTTCCTGGATCAGGCCGTTGAACTGGGGACTGAGGCCATCTTTGCCCGGTGCTGCAAACCCCACACTGTACACAATCTTCTTGCCGTCCGGACTCACGCGCGCCTCCTGCGCCACGCAGTTGTAATCGTCGTTGCCCGTGCAGTCGAATATCACCTCCGGCGTGCTGCCGTCCAGCGCGTCAATCACCACATCCGCTTCCGCCAGGGAGTCGTTGATCCTGCGCACGTCTGTCGCGTACTGGAAATTGGCTACCTCCGAATCCGCTGTGTTGCCGGGTATCGGGTGCGAATTGTAGGGTTGGCGTGTGTACACCAGTTTGGCGCCCCCGGTGCCCGGCTTGACCTCTGGTTTGCCTTTGGAGAGCGCTGGCGACTTCACCGACGGGGTGGGCCTGGGTAGCGCTGGCGCAGCCTTGCCAGTGTTGGGATTCGCTTTCGCAGCCGGGGCGATGCGCGGCTCGGGTTTGCCTGTAGCGGCATTCGCCTTCGGAGCGGGCGTAACGTCAGGCTCGGGCGCGTTTTCGTCGACGCTCTCGGGCTGGTATTCGTCGCCCAGCTTGATGCGCTTCAATTCCTCCCACGAGGTGGCGTCGGCAATGGCGTGGCCGGGCGGCATGGCCGCGTCTTTTAGGGTTATCCGGAAGGTATCGTCGGCAATTATGGATTGCGGTAGCGCAAGGCAGGCGACCAGTAAAACCAGTGACGCGCGGCGTAATGACGATTCTAGGGACGTGAACATGTGCTCATTCGCTTATCCTGCAAGGCTCAAACTTGGCCATCCGCCAATAGCTGCGCAGCTGCCACCCCCGGTTCCGCCCCGCGCTCGTGCAACTGTAAGTTGACGATCCGCAGTGCCGCCAGAATGCCCGCGAATACCTGGTTGGAGTGCACGCCACGGGTTTTGATTTCCTGCCCATCGCAGTCCCAGGTGATGACGCACTCGGTGAGCGCATTGGTGCGACCACCCTTGGGTATGCGTACCTCATAATCGACCAGCGTCGGCAGCACATAGTTCCGCGCTGCCATCACCTCGTTCATCGCGTGGATAAACGCATCGAACCCGCCGTTGCCGGAACCCACCGCGTGCTGGATTTCACCGCCCACGTCGACGCGAATGCTCACCGTCGATTTCAGGTTCAGGCCGCTGGTGACCGAGCAATTCAGCAGTTTGATGGGGTGGTAGTTCTTGCTCTCCAGTACATCGGCGATGATGAAGGGCAGGTCTTCGGTGGTGATCAACTCCTTTGAATCGCCCAGTTTTACGATCCGCGCCAGCACTTTCTGCTGGTTTTCTTCCGACAGGTTGAGGCCCAGCGCCTCGAGATTTTTCGCCAGCGATGCCTTGCCACTCATCTTGCCCAGCGCATAACTGCGGGTGCGGGAGAAGCGCTCGGGGCTGAGGCGAGTTTTGTACAGTCCGCCTTTTTTGTCGCCATCGGCATGGATGCCAGCCGTTTGCGTGAACACGTCGGCGCCGACGATGGGCGCGTTGGCGGGGACGCGTTTGCCGGAGAACGTCTCCACCATCGCGCTCAGTTGCACGATATAGCTTTCATCAATGGACAGTTCCATGCCCATCTTGTCGCGCAGCACCACGCTGACTTCCGCGAGCGACGCATTACCCGCGCGCTCGCCCAGGCAGTTCACCGTGCAGTGCACGGAGTCGACGCCGGCGCGCACTGCAGCCATGACGTTGGCGGTGGCGAGGCCGTAGTCGTTGTGCGGGTGAAAGTCGAACTGCTGCCCGGGGTAGCGCGCAATCATGTCACTGAGGCTGGCGAACACTTCCTCGGGCGACATCACGCCGAGCGTGTCGGGCAGCATGAAATGGCGAATACCGCAGTCTTTCAGCAAATCCATCATGCGGTACACATAGTCCGGGCTGTTGCGGTAGCCGTTGGACCAGTCTTCCAGATAGGCGTTCACCTGCAACCCTTTCGCCAGCGCATAGTCCACTGTGGTCAGGATCTCGGCCACGTGCTGTTCCAGTGTTTTGCCCAATTGCTCGCGGCAGTGCTTCTCGCTGCCCTTGGTCAGCAGGTTGATCACCTGGCCGCCGGTTTGCAGTATCCAGTCCACGCTCTTGCGCTGATCGACAAATCCCAGCACCTCGATGCGGTCGCCCAATCCGTGCTCCCTGGCCCACGCATTGATGCTGGAGACTGCCTCCATCTCACCTTTGGAAACGCGTGCCGAGGCGACCTCGATACGGTCGACCTTCAGTTGCTCCAGCAGCGCCCTGGCCAGGTTGACCTTTTCTTCGGGGGAGAAGGATACGCCCTGGGTCTGTTCGCCATCGCGCAGGGTGGTATCCATTAACTGGATGTGTCGCGGTGTGTTGTCCATGGTGGTTCCGTCGATGGCCTGGGTTGTCGGCAGCGGTGATTGCTAAATGAACCGCGAATTATCCCTTGATTGGTGGTGCTTGTACAATTTTGGCGGTGTGGAGTTCAACTGGTGATGGTTTAGTTTGTTTTTGATCTCGCGACGGAGAATGCGGCTTGTGGCTCTCGAAGGGACACGCCAAAAGCGCACATCCATGTGCAGGCTCGGGGGGCGACATGCATGTCGCCACACGGTCCCCTCGAAAGCCACAACCCGCATTCTCTTCACCTGTGCCGTACAACTTTCAAATAGAACCACTACCCGGTATGGGTTCACCCTGGTCATGCAAATAAGAAGTTCGGTATCGCAAAACGCCAAGACGCAAGCCGTTAAGCCGCCAAACGCTTGTCGCCGTGGACAGACTGGGCGTCCCGCAACACGGCTGAAATCGTATCCGGATCATGCAGGCGCTTCACCTGCTCAAACAGCGGCCCGGCCTGCGGAAAATACCCGCGCAGGTAGACCAGCCATTGTTTCAGCGGGTTGCCCGCGCAATGCGCGTCATAATCGCGCAGCGTCAGTGCGAAGAAGCGCAGCAGCAGCGGGGTGATCGCGTTCCAGGCAAGCGGTTCGCAGGTATCGCCATTGGCAGTCGCGGCCGCAACCAGTCGCGGCAGGTCGGGGCGGCACAGTACGCCGCGACCCAGCATCAGGTCGGTGCAGCCGGTGACTTCGCGACAGCGCAGCGCATCGTCAACGCTCCAGATTTCGCCGTTGGCAATCACCGGCAGCGACACCCGCTCGCGCACATCCGCGATGCTGTCCCAATACGCCGGTGGGCGATAGCCGTCGCGTTTGGTGCGCGCGTGCACGGTGAGTTCAGTGGCGCCTGCCGCCTCAATGCCCATGGCGATGTCGGCAAACAGGGCGTTGTCTTCAAAGCCCAGCCGCGTTTTCACGGTGACCGGTATGTGCGCGGGCACCGCAGCGCGCACGGCGGCGGTGATGTCGTGCACGCGCCGTGGTTCGCGCAGCAGGATGGCGCCGCCGTCGGAGCGGTTGACGGTTCTCGCCGGGCAGCCAAAATTCAGGTCGATCCCCGGTGCGCCGAGTTCCGCCGCACGCGCGGCATTCTCGGCCATCACTGCGGGCTGGCCGCCGAGAAGCTGCACGTAAACGGGCACGCCCGACGCGGTTTTACCGCCGTGCGCGAGTTCCGGGCACAAGCGATAAAACACACGCGGCGGCAACAGGCGCTCGGTGACGCGGACGAATTCCGTGACGCAGCGATCCACGCCGCCGAGGGAGGTCAGCAGCTCGCGCATGGTATGGTCGATAACGCCCTCCATCGGGGCGAGCATCAGGCGCATCGGTGTTTCCAGTCGGAATGCTTGGGGACCGGCATTATACGTTTGAATGTCTGCTTGATGCTGTGAAAAATTTGGTGCAGGGTTCGGACGAAATTCATCAGCCGAAGCGGATTTAGCGAAAGTTTGGGATAGAGGCATTTTGAGATTGGGAGCGTGGGAGGGTCAGCGGGTGTGGGGGCCTGGCCTGTGGTTTTAGGGCGCGCTCTAAGTTTTCCTGTGTTTTCGGAGTCTTTCTGCTGGTCCGGCACACCGGAGCACTGTTCGAGTCCCAATTTTTCGCGCAGCGAAAAATGGTCGAGTTGCGCAGCAGCCGAAAACAATGAAAACTTACGCCCGTGCCACAGGCCAGGCCCCACACCTGCTGATCCGGCAGGAGCATGCAAACTCACGGAGATGAAAAATTGAAAGAATTCGCTATTACCATTACCCCGCGCCTTTACGAAACCGACGCACTGGGCCACATCAATAACGCCACCATTGCCGCATGGTTTGAAGTAGTGCGGGTTCGATTCCTTGAGTCTTTGGTGGATCGCGACCCGGGTATTCTCAAGCAATGGATATTGGCGTCAGTACAAATTGACTTCATCGGTGAAACCTTTTACGGCGTGGATGTCACCGCGAAGATTGTAGAAGCCACTATCGGCAACACCTCGTTTACCTTGCACACTGAAATGTTCCAGGGCGACAAGCAAACTGTACGCGGCAAGGCGGTGCTCGTACATCTGGACCTTGCGAGCAAATCGCCCGCGCGCATTCCCGATGACCTGCGAGCAAAACTGGCCGAGCTTTAGCGCTGCCCGCGTCGCAGCAGTCGAAAGAATTCGTAGGATGGATCGGCGGGCCCGGGCTTGCCGATGTAGGAGCCTTCGATCATCGGGTGGTCCAGGCATACGGTGGACGGGTTGTTGAAGTTGGCCCAGTCGGCAACCACTGCGCGGTGGCTGAATTTCCACACACCCGCGCGCTTTTCATATTTGTCGAAATAGCGCCCGCCGATCAGCAGGTCCACCGGGCCGTCGTCGGTGCGCACCTGGTGAAACGCCAACACGTACACCTCGCCCTCCGCGTAATCACCGTCCAGCGCAATGTTCACTGTGGTGACGTTGTGGTGCAGGATCAGCATTGGTTCCTGGATGGTGGGCAACCGGTCGATGAACGCCATCGCGAGCCCCTTGAAGAATGCGCCGTGATCGTCCGTGGCGTCGGCGTGGTAGAGCGTGCGCATCTTGTCGTGATCGTGGCGGTCGGCCGCGTTGCAATAGGCGTGGATCAGTTCCGTGATGTCCTGCTTGTCGAGCAGGGCCTGCACGCGCGCATCCATCACGGCTTGCCCAATGCGCGTTGGTAGGCCGCTATTGTTGCGGCCATCCCCATGCGAAGCGCATCCACCGTGAGGGCGTGGCCGATTGATACCTCCAGCAGGCCCGCGATGGTGGCGAAACGCGGCAGGTTGTTAAGGTCCAGGTCGTGGCCGGCGTTGAGGCCGAGGCCTTCCTCCGCCGCGACTTCCGCCGCGCGCACAAACCGCTGGAATACCTGCTCCAGATCGTTGTGCTGGCTGAAGGCGCGCGCGTAGGATTCGGTGTACAGCTCGATGCGGTCCGTGCCGGTTTGCGCGGCGAGGCGGATCTGCTCGGGGTCCGGGTCCATGAACAGGCTGGTGCGAATGCCCAGCGCCTGCAGTTCCTGCACCAGCGGCGCAACCCGCTCGCCATCGCGCCTGAGGTCGAAGCCGTGGTCCGAGGTGAGCTGTCCGTCGCCATCCGGCACCAGCGTGCACTGCGCGGGACGTATCTCTTTTACCAGCGCCATGAAGCCGGGGTAGTCGTCGACGCCAGCGCGGTCACTGCGGCGCGCCCCGGTGAAGGGGTTGCCTTCAATATTGAATTCAACAGTGAGCATCGCAGCGAGATCGAAACAGTCGCGCACGCGGATGTGCCTTTGGTCCGGGCGTGGGTGCACCGTGATGCCGTCAGCCCCGGCGTCGATGCACATCTGCGCGTGCAGCACAATGTCGGGGTTGGTGGTATCGCGCGAGTTGCGGATAAGCGCAATTTTGTTGAGGTTGACGCTGAGTGCGATCATCAGGGCTTAATGAGCACGACATCTTCGATGATGATGGGCTGCTTGGGTACGTCACCCATGCCGCCCGCGTTGCCAGTCGGCGCGGTGGCAATGAAATCCACGATATCCATGCCCTGTATCACTTCGCCAAACACCGTGTAGCCTTCGCTACCGGGCGTCCAATCCAGTCGCAGGTTGGAACGCTGGTTGATGAAGAACTGCGAGGTGGCGGAATCGGGATCATTGGTGCGCGCCATCGCTACCGTGCCGCGCGTGTTGTGCAGGCGATTTTTCGACTCATTTACAATCGGCTCGCCGGTCTTTTTCTCCACCATGTCAGTGGTGAAACCGCCGCCCTGGATCATGAAGTTGGGAATCACGCGATGAAACACCGTGCCTTTGTAGAAACCGCTGTCCACGTAGCCCAGGAAGTTCGCCACCGTGACCGGCGCTTTATCGGCGAACAACTGCAGCGTGATATCGCCCTCGCTGGTTTTAATCAACACTTGCGGGTTGGCCGGCTGCGCGAGTGCAGGGACAGTGAACAGCGTTGTCAGCATGGGCGTCAGCAAGGACAGGCAAAACAGTAATACACGAATCATGATGATCTCCTCTACCAGCTCGAAGTTTTGCGCCGCTTGGGCACCAGGCGTGGTGCCACCAGCGCGATAATCACGCCCAACAGCACCGCAAGTGCGCCGTTCATGAAATCCTCACTCTCAACCTTGTCCAGCAGGCGCCGGTTCTCGGCTTGCAGCATGTCCACTTCGGAGCGCAAATTCTCGGTTTTCTCAACCAGCCGGCGATTGTCGATGTCCAGTTGCTCGGCCTTTCCCGAAACCTGTTTCAGCCGGTGCAGCTCCTGTGCAACCGCGTTGAACTCCGCATCGCGGCTGCGCAGTTCTTCCAACAGTGCAGCCGGGTCCGTGGCTGACGGCGCATCGCCAGCGAGCACGCCATTGACGACGCGATCAACCCCATCATCCGGTGCAGCGGAAGCGGCATCGGTACCTGCAATCGCGCCAGCGGCCGCTTGCGCCGCGCGTTCCTGCGCAAGCCTGGCGTCTTGCGGTGAGAGTTCCAGCACCAGTTTTGCAGTGGGAATCCACCCCATGTCGCCGCTGTCGGTCGTGATGTCCGCCCACAGGCCATCCTCGGAGGTGCGCGACACCGTCAGGCGCGAGCCCTCGGCAATGCCCCGGTGTACGATCGCGTAATCGTCCCCGGGACCGTCGCGCAGCGGCACGCTCTGGCTGCCGCTGACATAGCGAATATCCTGTGCCAGCGCGGTGGTGGAGAATAGGAATAGCAATAGCAGGAAAGGTGCAAAGAAGCGCAATGTAAAGTCCTCGATAGGGCGTAATGGTGTGATATGGATCAGGGCAGCACCAGCATATACGGTTTGACCGTAATCTTGCTGAAAACCCCCGCGTCCACGTAGGGATCGGAATCGGCCCAGGCGGTGGCCGCCTCCAGGCTGTCGAATTCTGCGATGATCAGGCTGCCGGTGAATCCCGCGTCGCCAGGTTCCGTGGTATCCAGTGCCGGATGGGGCCCGGCCGCGAGCAGTTTGCCCGCGTCGGCCAGTGCCTGCAGGCGCGCCAGGTGCGCGGGGCGGGCGCTCTTGCGCAGCGGCATGCTGTTTTCAACATCTTCGCAGAGTATGGCGTAGTGCATCCGGGGTAGATCTCCGTTACAGGTCGGTCTGGTCGTTAGAGCGGTTGTTTGTCCGCCGCATCGTCTTTCAGGTGCGGGCTGATAAGGAGGGCGGTCAGTATGGTCAGTACCACGGTAAATCCGATCGCGGAATACAGTTTATAGCTGACCCACGTCGCCTCGCTGAAGCCGTACGCGACGTACAGGTTGAGGCCGCCGACGATGAAAAAGTTTGTCGTCCACAGCAGGTTGAGCCGCGTCCAGACGGCCTTGGGCAGATGCAACTGGCCGCCCAGCGTGCGCTGCATCAGGTTCCTGTCGCCGATGAACTGCGAGGCGCCGAATGCCAGCGCCAGCGCCCAGTTGAAAATTGTAGGCTTCCACTGGATGAACATCTGGTTGTGAAAGAACAGGGTCGCGCCGCCGAACACCAGCACGGCGGACGCCAGCCACATCAGGCGTTTCTCGAACTTGCGTGTCAGTGCAAACGTAAAAAGCACCTGCAACACGGTGGCCGCCATCAGCACTGCCGTGGCCGAGTAAATGCCATCGAAATGGTACGTCCAGTCGCCCAGGGAAACACTTTTGCCGTCCAGCTGGTAGACGATAAAGAACAGCGCAATCGGAATGAACTCAGCGATTTGCTTCATGGATTCTACTGTGCTCCGGCTGTTACCATGTGGCGATGATTATTCAAGTGAAACCGATTCGTGGTGGTGGCGTCCAGAGCGCAATGCAGCGTAATTACTGTGCTGATTGACTTTCACACCCACACCAGCGCCTCCGACGGCGCCCTCGATCCCTGCGAGTTGGTGGCGCGCGCACTGGCCAGTAACATCGACCTGTTCGCGATTACGGACCACGATACAGTGGCTGGTTACATGGCTGCCGCAGCTTATCACAGGCAACGCGACGACGGTATGCAACTGATTCCCGGCATCGAACTGTCCTGCCAGTGGTCCGGCACGACCGTCCACATTCTGGGCCTCGGCATTGATTGCGCGCACCCTGCGATGAGCGGCGCGCTGCAGACAATGTCAGGCGCGCGCGAGGAGCGCGGCGAAAAAATTGCGCAACGGCTTGCGGCTCGCGGCTTTGCGGGCGCCCTGCAAGGCGCCCTGGCGCTGGCGGGCGACAGCCATTTGGGGCGCCCGCACTTCGCCGCGTGGATGGTGGAGCAGGGGCATGTGCGCGACGAGAACCAGGCCTTCGACCTGTATCTGGGGCAGGGCAAGACCGGTGATGTGAAAGCGTTCTGGCCGGAGCTGGCCGAGGTGACCCGGTGGATCGTGGACTCCGGCGGCGCTGCGTTGATCGCACACCCGTTGAAGTATCGTTTTACCGGCATGAAACTGCGGCGTCTCATCGAGGATTTTGTGGCGGCAGGCGGCTGCGGGATCGAGGTCGCGAGCGGCCGGCAAACGCGCGATCAACTCGCACAGCTCACTCGCCTGGCGCGGCAATATGCGCTTGAGGTCACCATTGGCAGCGATTTTCACCGCGACGCGCCCTACGGCGCACCGTTGGGTGTAGAATCCGCGCCCTTCGAGGGATTGCGCGGCGTCTGGGAGCGATGGGCGAGCGCGCAGTAGTAGCGAACAGTCGCGCAACAGACGCTAGCACCGCAATAAAAAGAACCGATGAGCAAGAGATAACACGTGAGCCAGTTTTTCCAGATCCACCCCGACAACCCCCAGGCGCGCCTTGTCCGCCAGGCCGTGGACATCATCAAGCAGGGTGGGGTAGTGGTGTACCCCACCGATTCCGCGTACGCACTCGGCTGCCATATCGGTGACAAGTCCGCGCTGGACCGCATCCGCCGCATCCGCAAACTCGACGACCGGCACAACTTCACGCTGGTGTGCCGCGACCTGTCGGAGATTGCCACCTACGCCAAGGTGAGCAATGCGGCGTATCGCCTGCTGCGCCACACCACGCCCGGCCCGTACACCTTCATCCTGCCCGCGACCTCGGAAGTGCCGCGCCGCCTGATGCATCCCAAGCGCAAAACGGTCGGCCTGCGCGTGCCGGATAACGTCATCGCTGCAGCGCTATTGGCCGATCTCGGCGAGCCGCTGATGAGCGTGACCCTGATCATGCCCGGCGACGAGTTCCCCCTGATCGATCCCTACGATATTCGCGAGACGCTGCAACACGAGGTCGATCTGGTGATCGATGGCGGTTACTGCGGTCTGGAGCCGACCACGGTGGTGGATCTGGCGGATGAAACGCCGGTGGTGATGCGGGTTGGCAAGGGAGATGTAGCGCCGTTTGCGGGTTAGCATCGGGTAAGGCCATACAGTGGCAGACGCGGCCCCGCACCTTTCCCGCGTCAGTTGAGCAGCCATCGCACCAGGGCTACACTGAATGCCCATTTGCGAGGGTGTCCTTATGTTTCCTGTAAAACGCACGTTAATCATCGCTTGCCTGACCCTGTTGCTGGGCGGCTGCGGGTATAACAACCTCACCGCCGGGGATGAACAGGTCAAGGCGAGTTGGGCGGAAGTGATCAACCAGTACCAACGCCGCGCCGACCTGATTCCCAATCTGGTGAAAACAGTGGAGGCATTTGCCAAACAGGAGCGAGACGTGCTGGTCACGGTGACCGAGGCGCGCGCCAAAGTGGGTTCGATACAGGCCACGCCGGAGATGGTCAACGACCCCCAGGCCCTGCAACAGTTCCAGGCGGCGCAGGGTGAATTGTCCGGTGCATTGAGGCGACTGCTGGTCACCGTGGAGCGCTACCCGGAATTGAAATCGGACGCCAATTTCCGCGATTTGCAGGCGCAACTGGAAGGGACGGAAAACCGCATCACCGTCGCGCGCAACCGCTTTATTGATGATGTACGTGCATACAACACCCTGGCGCGCTCGTTCCCTACCAATATCACCGCCATGGTGTTTGGGTTTGAGGTGAAACCCTCTTTCACTGTCGAAAACGAGGCCGAAATCTCCAAACCGCCGGAGGTCTCCTTCGGTAGCGATACCTGATACAGCCAATGCGCCTGGCGCGCCTGCTCCTTGGCCAGTGGCTGCTGCTGGCGGCACTGACTGCAACGGCACAACCTGTGCAGGATGTACCGGTGTTGCGTCAGCGCGTGACCGACCTCACCGAAACACTCAGTGCCGATGCGCAAGCGGCGCTCACCGCCAGGCTGGCGCAGCTTGAGCGCGACACCGGGAGCCAGTTGGCCGTCCTCGTCGTGTCCTCCACCGCGCCGGAAGATATCGCCGCCTACGCCATTCGGGTGGTTGACGCCTGGAAGCTGGGCAGGGAACAGGTCGACGATGGCGTGCTCCTGCTGGTCGCGCGGGATGACCGGCGCATCCGGATCGAGGTGGGCTACGGCCTGGAAGGCGCGATTCCGGACGCCCGCGCCAGGCAGGTCATCGACGACATCATCGCGCCGCATTTTCGCAGCGGAGACTACGCGGCCGGCATCAACGCGGGTGCCGATGCGATCGCGTCCTTGATTCGGGGCGAGCCACTGCCCGCGCCCATAGCCAGCAAAGCTGTCGGTAAGTCCAATATTGAAGCGGTGCTGCCGGTTCTCTTTATCGTTGCCTTGGTGCTCGGCGGCCTGTTGCGCCGCAGCCTCGGCGCCTTTCCCGGCGCTGCGGCTACCGGTGCGATTTCCGGCGTCGTTGCCTGGTTGCTGCTGGGTGTGCTGGGCGTGGCGCTGCTCGCGGGCGTGGTCGCATTTTTCATCAGCCTGTTCGGCGGTGGCGGTCCGGGACGCTGGTCCAGCCACAGCCGCCATGGCGGTGGCCTCGGCGGCGGTTTCGGCGGCGGTGGTGGTGGATTCGGCGGTGGTGGTTTCGGGGGCGGTTTCGGCGGCGGGGGTGGTGGTTTCGGTGGCGGTGGCGCCTCGGGGGGATGGTGAGCATGAAGAATCGCTACCTGCGCAATGTGTTCACCACGCGTTGGTCCATGCGGCGAGCATTCCCCGGCGATTTGCTCGACGACATCGAGCAGGCGATACAGGCTTCCGAGCGGCAGCACAACGCCGAGTTTCGCTTCGCGATCGAAGCCGCGCTGGATGCGCCGATGCTGCTTCGCGGCTGCAGTCCGCGCGAGCGGGCGATGGAGGTATTCTCCAACCTGCGCATCTGGGATACGGCAGCCAATAATGGCGTGCTCATCTATCTGCTGCTGTCGGAGCACGCTATCGAAATCGTCGCGGATCGCGGTTACAACGGCAAAGTCAGCACGCGGCAATGGCAGGACATTTGCGACGCCATGCGCGAGCTGTTCCAGGGCGGACACTATCGAGAGGGCGCCCTGCGGGGCATCGAGATGATTACCGCCGTGGTGAGCGGGCATTTCCCGCCCGACCCGAGCGACCGCAACGAGTTACCGAACCAGCCGGTGCTGATGTAGGCAGCAGCCAGGGCGGCACTGAGGGAATCCAACACATGAGCATCATTGACTACAGCGCGCCACGGCGACTGCTGGCTGTCGCGCGCGGCCATCCCTATGAGCGCGAGGCGTTCGCCGGGTTGTTGCAGGGCCTCGACGACTTCGATGTCTGCCATGTCGAGCAACCGGCCGCGCAGTTGTGTTTCACAGCGCGGGCGGCGCGCGAATTCGACGCCATCGTCTGCTACGACATGCCCGGCGTGGATTTCACCGCGCCTGACGCGCCGCGCCCGGTCACGCCGGACCCTGCGTTTGCGCGTGATTTCCTCGCGATGCTCGAACAGGGCGTGGGTGTCGTGTTCCTGCACCATGCGCTGGCCGCATGGCCGGCCTGGCCCGAGTACGCCGAGATCATCGGCGGTCGCTTCCACTATCGCCCGGCGCAGCTGCGCGGCCAGCCGTGGCCGGACTCCGGTTATCGCCACGCGGTGCATCACCGCGTAACAACAGTGGCCGCGCACCCGGTGACGGCGGGCATTCCCGCGCACTTCGACATGACGGACGAACTGTACCTCTGCCCTGTGTTCGAAGCGGATGTCGTGCCGCTGCTGCGCAGTGATTACGACTTTCATCCCGACAATTTCTACTCCGCCGCCAGGGCCGTCGCCGGAGAACTGCATTCGCGCGCCGGGTGGAGCCATCCGCCCGGTTCCAGCCTCGTGGGTTGGGCAAAGCACTGGGGCGCCAGCCCGATTGTGTATCTGCAGGGCGGTGACGATGCAGCGGCCCTGGGGAATGCGCATTTTCGCCGGCTGGTGCACAACGCGGTGCGCTGGGTCGCCAGTGACGAGGCGCGCGACTGGGTTGCCAGATGATCCCCGGGACGGCTCGCCAGCTGTCAGTTAGCCGTCTTTCAATCCGGCGTTTCCAAAGGAAGCCAATTCCCTGTACTTGCCCGGCAGGGATATCTCGCCTTTGGCCACGCGTTGTTTGAGATAGCGGAAGGTTTGCATGGTCTGCGCCAATAAATGATCGCCGCAGATAATGGGCTCGCTGACAGCGCCGACGTTCTGTGGAAGCAAAGACTGTATCGGCGCGACGGGTGTTTCGTAATCAAGGCTGGAAAAAAACGGGAACGAGTAGCGCTCCTGTTTCACCTGCCTGACGCGGTGGGACGTGGCGACCCAGCGACCGCTGGTGACGACTTCCATCATGTCGCCAATATTGATAACAAAGCAGCCGTCCACCAGCGGGACGTTGATCCATTCGTTGGCGCCATTGAGCACCTGCAGGCCCGGTGCGGTGGGGAGCAGTATCGTAAAAAACTCATAGTCGGTATGGGCGCCAATGCCAGAGTCATTTTCTGTCGCGGCGGGATTATCGAAGTAATGAAGTAGTCGAAGTTGGCTCGGTGGTTTACTCAGGTGTCGCGTGAACGTGTCCTCGGGCAGTCCCAGTGCCAGCGCAAAGCCCTTGAACAGGGTCCGGCTAAGCGACAGCATCCCGTCATAGTAAGCCTTGACCGCTCGCTTGAAGGCTTCATTATCAGGCCATTGGTTGGACGCATCCTCTACGAATCGAGCCATCAGGCTACTGGATTCAAAGCCAATATCGTAAGCCTCCTTTAAGTCGACGGTCGGGTTGTAAAACTCCTCCTCGCCCTGGGGTACATAGCCGCTATGGTTTGCCGACAGTCCAATGTAATTGGACATCTTGCGTTCCAGGTCCTGGGAGAAAAAATCCCTGGTGGCTGCTTTAAGGTCATCTATCAGCGCCGGCGCTATGTGATGCCCCTGCAGATAGAGGAAGCCCGCTTCGCTGGCGGCTCTTCCGAGCGCCATGGCTGCCCGCTTGCGGTCTTCAAGGTCAGCGGAAAAAAGACCTGAGATGTCAACTATCGGCAGCCGGGTAAACGCTGTGTGCGATGTCTCAGGCGAAGACGTCATGGCAGATCGTTCTACAGGAATTACATACCCATGATGATGGATGGGTCGATATAACTGTCGATCGCCGCTGGCGACTTGTAAATTTCATACTTCACATTAAAGGCGTCGGACACTTCACTGGAACCGTAAACGGATTGCAGTCCCTGCGCTTTCGTCATCACCGCCTTCGATTCCTCCAGCGTCAGAATTTTGGTGCCCGCAAGTAGAGGTTTATATTGCTCCGGCGCCAACCCCACGCGAGCAGCCATGATACTGATGGCCTCAGGTTGGGTTTTGGGGTCATTCAAGTAATCAACCACGCGATACCACACCTTGACGACCTTTTCCCAGTCCGACTTTCTCTCTGCCAGGGAACCGGGCGAAACAACAAACATGTCGTAGATAAGCCCGGGCGCGTCTTTCGAGGTGGCAATCGCCGTTGAACCTGGCACCTGCGTGAGAGCCTGTCCGGAGCTCGGTTGCCAAGCGACGATCGCATCAACGTCTCCAGACGCCAGTACTTGCGGTGTTTCATTGGTTGGGACATTCACCAGCTCAACATCTGTCTCGCTGAGGCCAGCCCGTTCCAGCGCATCCAGCAATAAGAGATGACTGACAAAACCGACCTCTACGCCGATCTTTTTACCCTTCAAATCCGCTACGGTGTTGATGCCCTGCCTGGCGACGATCATGTCGTTGCCATTGCTGTAATCGGTCACCATGAACATGATGCCTTGCGCGCCCGACGCGCCGAGGACCAGCGTGTCACCATTGGTTATACCGACAGCATCCAGTTTGCCCGCTGCAAACGCGTCCATGGACGCCACATAATCAAACCATTCAAATTCAACATCGACCCCCGCTTCTTCAAACCAGTTTTTCTCGATGGCCACTTCCCAGGCGACAAAGCCGGGCCAATCGGAATAGCCAATTTTTAGTGGCTCCGCCGCCTGCGCAAATGTTCCCACCCAACTGAGAAGCAATGCACACACCGTGCTTTTTACAATGGCGTTAATTGTAGTCATGGAATAAACCCTTGATGGCTGGTTGGCCGGTGATTATGTACTTCAATATCTGTGCCAGTTTTAAATGCGCAATTTGTAGCGCTATGTGGCCGAATTACGAGTAAAGCCGTCATGCGACAGCTTTCGGCGCACCAATACGGCGCCGAATGATCCTTCCTGGTGCAATTCCATGCCGCCGACACCGGCCAATCGCCGCCGGGCCTGGGATGAAATCAGGATTGGAGAGTAAGTGCTTCATCGGTTAACCAGCGAACATTTTTTTCGCAGCTTCCATCGTCTGCTTGCCGCGCGTATGCTCAGCGCTGATGCAATGACAGGAGATTGAGCCTGACCCTCGTTCGCCGCTTTTGGCCCATTCTCACTGGAACACATCGTTACGAGAAAACACTGTCCACGCGCGGTCGTGGGCAGGGTGTTTTTATCGAGGCCCCCATACTTGCCTACCTGATCGAAACGCGAAACGGTCGCATCCTGTATGACGTCGGGTGTGATTACAGCAAGGTCAACAATCCTGCTTTGCAACGCCAGTACTACGGCAATGAGGCGTTTCCGTTTGGACCACCACAGATGACGCAGGAGCAGCGTCTGCCGAACAGGCTGTCGCGACTGGGACTCACGCCGCAAGATGTCGATGTCGTATTTATCGGACATTTGCATTTTGATCACGGTGGCGGTCTGTGCGACATGCAGCATGCGGAGATCCACGTGCACGAACACGAACTCGCGGCTGCGAGGGAACAGGCGGATGAGGCCTACTTCCAGGATGATTTCAGTGGAGACTATCGCTGGAGGGTCAAAGCGGGCGACTACGTGCTTGAAGCGGGCGTATCAGCCATTGAGTCCCCCGGCCATACTGCAGGGCACATGTCCATGCTGATTGAATTGCCGAAAGGCCCGCCGATCTTGCTCGCTGGCGATGCCGCCGACCTGCGGGAGAATATCGACGATGAGGTCGCGCCCGGGTTGTGTTGGCATGACCGGGAAGACATTGCGATCGCGAGCATCCGCAAGTTGAAAGCCATCGCCAAACACACCGGTGCACGGCTCTGGCCGAATCATGACCTCGGGTTTTACCAACAGTGCCATCCGTTTCCCATGCACTATGAATAGCAACGCAGGGAGGACGCCGCGATTGGCGGTGCTGGTGCTGTTCCTCAGCTCGGCAGCCTGGGGCCTGACCTGGTTGCCTATCAAGGCGCTGGGTAACATGGGGCTGGATGGCATGCATCTGGTGTTTATCGCATTTTTGTCCGGTGCGCTGCTATTGTCGCCGTGGCTTTATCGGCAGAGGCGTTACTGGCGGCAAAAAATCACCATGATGCTGCTGATCACCTTCGCCGGCGGCTTTGCCAATGCGTCTTTTCAGTCAGCGATCTATCACGGCGATGTCCTCAGGGTAATGATTCTTTTCTACCTGTTACCCGTATGGAGCGTGATCGGAGGACGTGTATTTCTCGGTGAGAAAATGGATGCTGTTCGCCTGCTGGCGGTTGCGTTGAGTTTATCCGGAGCGTTTATCATCCTTGATATCGCGGACAGCGCCTGGGCCGGCGTCAGCTGGATTGACCTGCTGGCCATTGGATCGGGGATCGGACTTGCCGCTACCAATATCCTGTTCCAGTTTACGCAGGACATACCGGTGATGAGTAAGGTGTCGGCGATGTTTATCGGCTGTACCGTATTGATCGGACTGTCCTTAATGGTGTTCACAAGCGCAGCCGGGTTCCCCAATCCCAATGCCGTGTTATTGGCTGTTGCATACGGCGCCCTGTGGTTGACGCTTATCACTGTCGGCACACAGTGGGGAGTAACGCAGATGGAAGCAGGCCGATCTGCGATCATCATTGTGATGGAGCTGGTTGTGGCGGTGGTTTCAACCGCATTGATCATGTCCGGGGAACTGCAATACTTTGAAGTGATTGGTGGCCTCATGGTGTTGAGCGCCGCATTGCTGGAAGGCTCGCGCAATGAAGTGAAGGGCGGAATAAGCGCCCTTTTGCGGCCAATCCACGACAGGTAACGTACTTCCTCTGCCAGGCGAAGTGCTGTTTCAATGGCGGCGCGCATCCTATGATGCAGCCATCGCCTCCGCATCCACCAGGAATTGGACATGTACAACACGCCGCTCGTGCCGGATGACTTCGAACTGCCGCTAGTCCTTGAGACTGATCGCATGCGCCTGCGGCCACTGACAGCAAACGATGCGGTGAAGGATTACGAGGCGGTCATCAGCAGCAGCGAGCGCCTGCGCACTGTCTACAATCCGGGTGGCCAGTGGCCGCTCGGGTTGACGCTGGAACAAAACACGATCGAACTCGGCTGGCACCAGGTTGAGTTCCAGCTGCGCACCTCCTTCGCGTACACGGTGGTGAGCCTGGATGAGACAGAGGTCATGGGCTGCGTCTACATCTATCCCGTGCGCAAGCCGGCTTACGACGCGCAGGTCACGATGTGGGTGCGCCAGTCGCGTGTTGCCGAGGGACTGGACGAGCACCTGTTTGCGACGGTGGAGGCGTGGATTCGCGATTGTTGGCCGTTTGCCAGGCCGGCCTATCCGTGCCGGCGGATTTCCTTCGAGGAATGGCGCGCGGACTCAAGCACTGACCCAAGTCCTGACTCAAGTGCTCTGCAGCAATAGCGATTCGACAGCGTTGAAAATCGCGCGTGTTTCCTCGGGCAGACGCCCCGGTCCGCCGGCGATGTGGCCGTAGTCGGAGCGCAGCACCATCAGTTGGGCGCCAAGTCTTTGCGCATCAATACGCGCATCCGCCTGCGTAAAGTACAGGTCAGTGTCGCTGGGCATTAGCATGCCGGGACAGGAAAGTGCGACGGATTCACTCGCGGGCGCCGCGTGTTCTTCCATATAGCGCAGCACATCGCCGTGCTGCCAGGTATGCAACTGGGTGAGTAGGTCGTTTGCGTCCTGGTTCAGGTGGTCGTCGATCCAAAACTCCACCAGCGCGTCGATCGATGCGAAGCCGAGCTGCCCATACAGTCCATCACGAAAGAAAGCCTGGCTGTATGCCCAACTGGCATAGACGCGGGCAAACGCTTCCAGGCCGCGCCCAGGTGGTGTTTTGTAATCCCCGCCGGCGAAGTCCTGGTCCGCTGTGAGCGCACTGGCAACGCCCTCCAGGAAAAGGCGATTGTGCGGGTAACACCTGGCCGTTGCGCACACAGCCAGGACACTGCCCACTTCCTGCGGATAACTCGCGGCCCACTGTAAAGCCTGCATGCCGCCCATCGACCAACCCATCACTAGCCTGGGTTTGACACCCGGGAACCTCGCTTCCAGCAGGGCATGTTGGGCGCGAACATTGTCGCCCAGCGTTATTCGCGGGAAGCCTTTGCCGCCCTGCGGGCCAATGGTATTGCTGGGAGAGCTCGATTCCCCCGCGCCGAACATGCAGGGGATGACCACGCAATAACGCGAGGAGTGTATCGGACTATCCGGGTGATCCACCCAGGCGCGATTACCGTTGCCACGGCCCCCGTAATACGTGGGCAGGATAACGAGGTTGTCTGCTGGTGCGCCCGGTGCACCAATTTGGTGGTAGTGCAGCCGCGCGCCCAGCAAGACGTCGCCACAGTCCAGTTGAAAATCGCCCAGCTCAAAATCGTATTCGCACCATTTGTCATTCAGATTCAACGTGTTACCCCTTGTGCAGCAGTGGCGACCCAATAAACATGCAGGTTGGCATGTTTCTTGGATAGGCTCATGGAGACTGCAAGATTTATTCCCAATTCGAGGAGCGAGCATGGACATTGAAACGATCAAACAGGATTGCCTGGCCAAGGGTATCAAATACGGCATTGCCAGCTATGTGGATATCCATGGCGCGAGCAAAGGCAAATTTGTACCGGTCAATCATTTCAAGCAGATGTTCGGGGGTTCGGAACTGTTTACCGGCGCCGCACTCGACGGGGTTCCGCAGGATATATCCGACGACGAAGTCGCGGCGATGCCCGATCCACAATCGATGCAGCAGTGCCAGTGGAATCCGGAGTTGGTATGGTTCGCCAGTGACTTATACCTCAAAGGCAAACCGTTCGATGCCTGTTCGCGCACTATCCTGAAACGGCAGCTCGACCGGGCCGCGGCGATGGGCTTTACCTTCAACCTGGGAATCGAAACCGAGTTCTTTGTATTGCGGCAAACGGCGGACGGCGGTTTTGCGCCAGTCAGCGCACGCGACGTGCAGGAGAAGCCCTGTTACGACATTCCCACGATGATGGACAACATCGCTATCCTCGACGACCTGGTGCAGGCAATGTCGAACATGGGTTGGGGCGTGTACTCCTTCGATCACGAGGATGCCAATGGCCAGTTCGAGATCGACTTCAATTTCTCCGACGCGCTGACCATGAGCGATCGCGTGGTTTACTTTCGGTTGTTGGCGAATGAAATCGCGCGCAAACACGGCGCATTCGCCAGCTTCATGCCGAAGCCATTCGCCAACCGCACCGGGAGTGGCGCGCACTATAATATGTCGCTGGCCGACATCAACACCAAAGCGAACCTGTTCAGCCCGGCTGCCGGGCAGGATACGTATGCGTGCGGCGTGTCGGAACTGGCTTACCAGTTCATCGGTGGCGTGCTCCGGCATGCCAGGGCCATCAGCGCCGTTGTTGCACCCACCGTCAACAGTTACAAAAGGCTCGTGCGCAAGGGCAGCATGTCCGGTTCGACCTGGGCGCCGGTCTTCTGCTGCTATGGCAACAATAATCGGACCAATATGTTGCGCATACCCAGCGCGGGCTCGCGGGTGGAATGTCGAGCACCCGATATCGCCTGCAATCCCTACCTGGGTGCAGCCCTTATACTCGCGGCGGGACTGGAGGGAATCGAGCAGGGCATCGATCCCGGCAAGCCACACCGCGAGAACATGTATGACTATTCCGACGCGGAGATTGCCGCGGCCGGTATCGAATGCCTGCCGAAAACGCTGTCGGAGGCAACGGATGCCTTTGCCAGCGACCCGCTCGCGCATGCTGTCATGGGTCCGGCGATGCACGCAGCCTTTGTTGAATTCAAGCGCGCCGAATGGGAGAGTTACCACAACACCATTTCCGAGTGGGAAATCAAACGCTACCTGCGCCTGTTCGGTTAAGCGCAACAACACGGGTGTCGCACGTATGCGCCATTTGCCGGCGCAATCACCGCAGCGATGCCTGTCACCCTGGAAATACCTAGACGCCTATGCGAAGAACCAAGGAAGACGCAGCGAAGACCCGACAAAGTGTCATTGATGCCGCCCTCAGGCTTTTCGGGCAGCGCGGCTACAGTGGCACGACGCTGCGCCTGATCGCCGCCGAGGCCGGTTGCTCGCGCGGCCCTATCTACTGGCATTTCGCCAATAAGGAAGAGTTGTTTGAAGCGATTCTGGCTTACTCGCAGTTGCCGCTGGAGAACCTGATCAAGGAGTATCAGGACTCACACGAGCAGGACGACCCTGATGCAGTCGCCGCGGATTTTGCCAGGCGTTGGCTGCGCCTGCTGTTGGAGGATGCCTATTTTCGTGATTCATTTGAAATCTTCCTGAACAAGACCGAGTTTACGGAGGAGGTATCGAAGACCTTGCAGCGGGAACGCGCACTGACCGCGTCCCTGATAGCAACCTTCTCGGGCCTCGTGGAGCGTTCCAGGGTGCTGCGCGATATCCATCCGGCGCAACCCGCCCAAACCGTTGCGTTTGCGATGTACTCGTATCTGATGGGCGTAACACAAAGCTGGTTTTTATACCCCGAGCTCGCCAATCTTGAAAACAGCCTGGAGTATTTTGTAACAGACTTCCTGCGACTGCTACGCGCAGGCGAGTGACTGCGCGCGCATCATCTGGCGGATGGCTTTTTCCAGCGTACGATATTCCTCAATATCCAGCATAGCGTCACGGTTATCGCTCTGTCGTTCGAAGTTCGGATGAATGACTTCAAGGATTCTGCCAGGGCGAGTGCCCATGAAAAATACCACATCTGCGGTCTGAGGTGCGAAGAGACAAAAATCACTCGTCGAAAACACACCAGTGTACGTCCGCTTTACTACTCAACAACGGTCATAGCTGAGACTGCAACAGGAATTACCGCCTTCGCCTGAGGCTATGTGAAAACGCAAAGACCGACAAAAGGAACTGACAATTCTCATCAATACCGCGCATGAGAGTCGCCTCAAACGGAATATTTCCCGTAAAAATACAAAGCAAGTGTTCCTCCCCGCGATTGAAAAATCAGTGGCGGAGTTTTCACACAGCCTCGCCTAAATGCGGTCCTAAGCAGTAGGGCGCAATCTCTCCGCACACTTCGGATGTGGCACTTCGCTTATAGCTGCCACAAGCTGCTGATCAGAGTCATTGGTTTCCGAGACACAGCATGTTGGCACAAGGCAGGGACGCCCTTGGTCACGCCACCTATGAACGCCATCGCCCAGAGCAAACTCTGCTCTACCAGCTTGTAGAGAAACACTACCCCGCCCTGGTTGAGCAATTGGAATTTCAGGGCAAAAGTCTGCCGGCTCATGTCCATCGAGAGTTTGAAGCGTATCTCAAATGCGGTCGCCTCGAACACGGATTCCTGCGGGTACGTTGTGACACCTGCCACTTCGAGCGGCTGGTAGCATTCTCTTGCAAGAAACGCGGATTCTGCCCGAGCTGTGGCGCGCGCAGAATGGCTGAAACCGCTGCCCTGCTGGCTGATGAAGTCTTTCCCGATGTGCCGCTTCGCCAGTGGGTTATCAGTTTTCCGTTTCCCCTGCGCTACCTGTTTGCCGCCCACCCCCAGGCGATGGGCAAGGTGCTGGGCATCGTTTATCGGGCGATCTCGACCCACCTGATCCACAAGGCCGGATTACAAATCAAGGATGGCGCGACCGGCGCAGTGACGCTGATCCAGCGGTTCGGATCAGCCCTCAACCTCAACATACATTTTCACATCCTGTTCCTGGATGGCGTATACGTCTACCGCGATAACCGACCGCCCCGGTTTCAGCGGGTCAGGGCGCCGGACAAAAGCGAGTTGGAGGATCTGGTTCAGCTGATCAGCCAACGTGCAGGCCGTTGCCTGGAACGGCTGGGCTTGCTGGAGCAGGATGCCGAGAGCGCCTGGCTGGAACTCGAACCCGCAGACGACACCGATGCCCTGCCCCAGATACTGGGCAGTTCCGTCTCCTACCGGATCGCGGTTGGCCCACAGCAAGGCCAAAAAGCGTTCATGATCCGCACCATCCAGCCACTGAACAGACCTGATCCCGGACTGGAGCGGGTGGCCAAGGCCAATGGCTTCTCCCTGCACGCCGGGGTGAGCTGCGAGGGACACCAAAAAGACAAACGGGAACGGCTTTGCCGGTATATTGCCCGCCCAGCCGTTGCGATTCCTCGCCTTTCAATCAGTTCCACCGGCAAAGTGGTCTACACCCTGAAGACGCCTTACCGGGACGGGACGACCCGGGTGGCCTTCGACCCGGTGGATTTCATCGCTCGACTGGCGGCCCTCGTACCCAAACCTCGCGTCAACCTCACTCGCTACCATGGCGTTCTGGCACCCAACTACCGGTGGCGTAGGTTGGTCACGCCAGCTAAACGCGGCAAAGGTGTGAAGCCTATTGCTAATACGGAAGTTCGTTCACCGACTGAGCGTCATTTCGCCATGACCTGGGCTCAGCGACTCAAGCGAGTATTTAACATAGACATCGAAGTCTGCAGCCGCTGCGGTGGCTCTGCCAGAGTCGTCGCTTGCATTGAGGACCAGGACATTATCGACAGGATCTTGGCTCATCTTCGCGAGAAGGAACAGGAAGCCCCTGCCCGACCCCTCCTGGTACCGCCAACCAGGGCGCCACCTGCCACGCTGTCTCTTTTCGCCGGGAAGGAAACCGTGTTTTCACAGGTCAATCAGCAGGGACGCCACTGAACGATAGTTGGCATAGGTTTCTGTGTGCTTCTGTCCGGGGATGGATGGAAAAGATCTGTGAGGGAGCCGATACGAGCGCGTTTTCGAGTTGATTAAGGATGATTGAGCGTCATCTTCGGGTCAACGATCTGGGAGGCGCGAGTGGATCTCTTCCCAATACCCCATTTATATGGCTTATACTTATCGAGATGGGCGCGGATGCGGTGGACATTGGTAAGACGATTCACCCGCACCCAACCCTTGGGGAGTCCATCGGCATGGCGGCGGAGGTGGCGCATGGCAGCTGCACGGATGTGCCGCCTGCGCGCAAGTAAGTCCGCAGCCAAGCTACCCTGCCAAGGCCCGAACTGGCGACGGTTCGGGCCTTGTGCTTTGCGTACCCAAACAATCGCCGCAGAATACTGTGCATTTGTACAGTATTCATGCCAATCACTGCAAAACCCAAACTCTACAACCCACGCCACCCCGAACGCACGCTGCTCTACCAAACGGTAGCCGAGCACTACGAGACCTGGCTAGAGCTGGCCAGCGCGGGTCAGTTCGACGGCCATTGCGACCACCACACCCCCAAGCCCTTCGTGCGCAAAGCGTTTGCCAAGTATCTTGAGTGCGGCATCTTTGCCCATGGCTTTGCCCGCGCTCCGCGGCGACTGTGGGCACGACTACTTTGTAGCCTTCTCCTGCAAAGGCCGTGGAGTCTGCCCCTCGTGCACCACGCGGCGGATGGTGGAGACGGCGGCACACCTGAGCGACCACGTATTCCCCGCCTGCCGGTGCGCCAGTGGGTGCTCCGTGCCCAAGAGGTTGCGGTACTTCATGCAACGCGACGGAGCGGTGCTGAGCATGGTGCTGCGCATCTTTCTGCGGTGATCGCACAAACTCTGCAGACCCACAGCCCCGGTGCGGCCCATATGGACAAGGCAGGCCTGCACATCGGTGCCATCGCCTTCATTCACCGATTCGGCTCCAGCCTCAATGAACACGTCCACTTCCACGTTTGTGTGGTGGACGGGGTGTTTGAGGAAGTGGAGGGCGAGGGCGATGCTGATGCGACCCTCGAATCTCATCGCCGGGTGTCATCTTTCACGCGGCCACCGGCATCGATGCGGCTACCGTGGCCCCAGTGCAGACCACACTGCAAAAACGTATCCTGCGCGCCTTGTGGGCCGTGGGCTGCTGGAGAACTTCGAGGCAAAAGAGATGCTGGGGTACAAACACAGCGGTTTCTCGGTGGACGCCGGGGTGTGCATTGAATCCCACGACCGTCCAGGCCTTGAGCGGCTCTTGCGCTATTGCGCCCGCCCACCCTTTGCGATGGACAGGCTGCGCAAAGAGGGAAGCAAATTGGTGTACCGCTGCGGCAAGCAGCGCAGCGAACCCACCAGCGACAAGCGCGGTGCCAAGGTTGATGAGCTGCACCTCACACCGCTGGAACTGATCGACCGCATCGCCGCGCTGGTGCCACCGCCACGCACCCACCGGCACCGCTACTTTGGTGTGCTGGCAGCAAACTCGCCGCTGAGAGCGGCGGTAACGGCGCTGGCTCAGCCTGCTGCGTCGCAACCAGCCCCGGTGCAGACTGCACAACCTGGCGCGGGCGGCCTGGGGTGGCGGCGCAGGGCAACGCGGCCACACCCACACCCGAACCTGAAGCACGCCCGAAGCGAGCGGCGCATTACTTGTGGGCGGTGCTGATTGCCCGCATCTACGAGGCATTTCCGCTGCTTTGCCCCATGTGCGGTGGGCATATGCGCATCATCGCGTTCATTACGCACAGCGCTGACATCCGGCACATCCTGGACCACATCGGGGCAGATTCAGAGCCACCCCGCATCTCCCCGGCGCGCGGGGCCACCGCTGTGGGATGACTGTAGTGATGCGCAGATGGATGACGGGGCGCAAACCGAGCCAGCAGACTGGGACCTAGCGGCGCAACCGGCACCGGACTTTGAGGTCGATCAGCGCATCAGTTGGTGAATGAACAAAGCGGCGATTTTGACTTGCCGCGAACTGGCTCTGCGCCCGGTACACGCCGAGCGCCGCAAATCCCTCCGCTGAAAGCCAAACCCGGGTGGTGAACCTGACAGCTGGGCGGGAAAATCGAGTGTGTCAGCCGGCTTGATGGCGCTTCCGCGGTGCGATACTTGGCCCTCATGCGGTTAAAACGCCTATCCGTAGACCGTCGAGGCGGCCGAATTCGTTCTCGATCATTGCCGCCAGTTCGTCGTACTGGTGCGCCAGGGCGGTTTCAGGTTGAACGGAATGACTGCCGGCTGCGGGTACCAGCCTCTTCGATTTCCGTAGAGGTGGTTGAGGCTTTCTTCGGTCTTGCCCAGCAGCAACACCGTCGCACCGTGGGCAGCAACGCCTTGGCGGCAGCGGCACCGATGCCACGGCCGGCGCCGGTGACCAGAATGACCCGGCCTCAAGCAGGTCGGGGCGGGCAACGTAGTCAAACATGCGGGGCAATCCTCTGGAAACGGGGGCGGACAGTGCGTGGCGGGCGGCCATCATAAATGAAAAAGCCCCAGTTTTTCAGGCGGGGCTTGAGCCGTTCTGCGCTGGATCGGGGCTCGATGATGTTGAAGTTGAAGTTGCCCTGCGGTTTGTCGAGCAGCTGGAAGAACTCCAGCAGAGACAGGCGGCTGCCTTCGATGCTCAGTTCATCGGAGAACAGCGTGTCCTTGAGCCCGGCACCGCCGGTGACCAGCTTGAGAAACAGCGGTTTGGTCAGATTGACCGTGGCATCAGCCCCGGCCACCGGAGCCGCTATGCGGTGGTGCAGCACGGCGTTCTCAACCTGCAGGACATGATTTTCCTTGAGGTCGGTGAAGTTGAAGTTGATCAGCAGCTGTTTCCCATCGGCACGCGGGCCATTGAGGCTGGCCGCCATCGAGGCAAAGAACAGCGGCAAAGGGGTTTCTTCCAGCAGGCGGGCGATCTCGCCGAGGCTGATCACTTTTGTGGGCGGCCCGTTGCGCAGTTCATAGGCGCCGGTCAGATAGACGTCGCGCCAGGGGCCGGACTCAGCCTGATAGCCGAGCTGGTCATAGGTCTTGGCCAGCAGTTCACGGGCCGCCTGATTGTCCGGCTGGGCAAACACCAGATGGTTGAGCAGTTCTGCGGTCCAGCGGTACTGGCCTTTATCGTATGACTGCTGGGCAATGCCCAGTACCTTGTCGGCGCCGCCGATGGCTTCGACGTAAGCGGCGCCTGCTTCGGCGGGCGGCAGTGGATTGAGGTTGGCCGGGGTTGCCGTCATACCAGCCGAAATAGGCCTGATAAACCGCTTTGGCGTTGTGCTGACGGTGCCGTAGTAGTCGCGGGTTACAAAGTTCTCTCCAGCGTGGAGGGCAGCTTGAGTTCGGCGGAGATTTCCTTCGGCGTGTAGCCGGCGTTGGCCAGGCGCAGGGTCTGGTCATGGATGAACTTGTAGGTGTCGCGCTGGCTCTGGAGGAAGCTGTTGATGCGTTCCTTGCCCCATACCGGCCAGTGGTGGCTGCCGGAAATACACCTCGGCGTCCTGGCCGAACAGGGTGATGGCTTGTCGATGTAGCCACTCTCCAGCGCGTCGCGTACCCTGGCGCCGCGCAGGGTGTAGAGGTTGTGCAGGTGGAGACCACCTCGGCGCCGCAGAATGCCTTGTACTGCGGGATGTAGAAGGTCATCTCTGCCGGTGCTTTCGAGGCCGGGGTGTACCGAAGACCATCTTGCCACGCCGTCGACATCGATGCGCTGGTCGGTCCTGCCGACGATCTCGGTGGGTCGAGGATGCCGATGTCGCCGCCGAACGCTTGCTGCTTGCGCCAGGCCGGTGTCCACGTGCCCGGAGGCCGAGCGCGGCAAACCGGCTGCCGTACATGTACTGGGCGCGGCGCTGCATGGTCGGACCGGCGAGGATGTTCTTGCTGGAGGCTTCTTCCATGAAGCTCCCGGGCGCGATCACCTCGCAGGTGTGCGCGTTCGGCGTCGCTGAGCACCCCGTCGATGCCGCCGAAGTGGGTCTGATGTGGCTGTCGGGTGAAGATGATTGCCGAGATCTTCTGATCGCCCAGTTGCTCGCGGGCGAAGGCCAGCGCGCTGCGGGCGGTAGGGGCGGTGGTCAGCGGGTCCACCAGAATCCAGCCGGTCTTGCCCCGGATCAGCGATGATGTTGGCCAGGTCGAAACCGCGAAGTTGGTAGACCCCTTGGTCACCTCGAACAGGCCGTTGATGTTGTTCAGCTTGGCCCGCCGCCACACAGGCTGGGATTGACGCTGTCAGGGCGTCGCCCTGGACGAAGGCATAGTCCTCCACGTTCCACAGGACCCGGCCATTGGCATCGGCAACCTGGAGCGGTTTCTGGCTGGCAATCAGGCCGCGGCTGGCGTCCTCGAAGTCCCGCCGGTCGCCGAGCGGCAGGATTCTGGCTACCGCACCGTTGGC
>JADJAL010000060.1 GCA_016704305.1 Haliea sp.
GGGCGGGTTACGGTGGCCACTTCCTGGCCGTGCAGGGCTCCGCTACCCAGGGGCGGCACCATGCGCGTGATGATCGTCGGGCAGAAGTTCTTCGGGGCCGAGGTGCTCTTGTTGTGCCTGGCGCGCGGCGACGACGTGGTGGCGGTCAGCGCGCCTCGGGTGCGGATGACCGCCTGGCCGCGCTGGCCACCGACGCCGGTGTGCCGCCGTGCCGGTGGACAAGCGCCTGGGCGCGGAATGGTGCCGGATGGGCTGGACGTGATCCTGTGCGCCCATGCCCACCTGTTTGTCACGCTCGAGGCGCCGCCAAGGCCCGACTGGGGCTCCCGGTTACCACCCCAGCCTGCTACCCCGCCATCGGGGCCGGGATGCTGTCGTGTGGGCCGTCCACATGCGCGACCAGGTAACGGGCGGCACCGCGTACCGGCTGGACGACGGGGCGGATACCGGGGATATAGCGGCGCAGGATTGGTTGGGTCAAGCCAGGCGATACCGCCGGAGGCGCTTTGGCGGCGTGAGCTGGCCCCTATGGGCTTGCGGTTGCTGAGCGGGGTGTTGGACCAGGCTAGATGCCGGGGAGGTGCCGAGGACGCCTCGACCCGGACATGGCCACCTGGGAGCCTGCTTACGTGGCTTTGCGATTGGCCGGGGAGCCGGTGAGTTAAATTGGTGTCCTGAATCCATCGGACGCTTTGTCCTGAATTCAGGGCCGCTTTACTAGTGTATACTTTCAACGATGACGGTACCTGATACAGAGGCGCTGCATAACGAGAGAGAGACAAAACCATGAATCCCATTGTTTACGCTATACCCGTATTCATGCTCACCATCCTGCTCGAGGCCTGGGTGGCCCGGCGGCGGTGCGGCGGTTCACGACACTCCCGACGCCATCACCAGCCTGCACCATGGCCTGCTGAGCCAGGCAGTGACCAACGTTCTCACCAAGATCGCCACGCTCCGCATCTACATCGCGGTGTATGAGGCCTACCGCTTTACCGAATGGTCCATGAGCAGTATTCCGCTGTGGATTCGGGCCCTGGTGCTGTACGACCTGTGCTACTACTGGGCGCAACCGCATGTACCACGAGGTCACTGTCATGTGGGCCCCGCATGTGGTGCACCACCCATCGGAGTACCAGCAACCCGTCCACCGCACTGCGGCAGACCTCTCACCGGCGCGTTGCCCGGCTGGGTGTTTTACCTTGCCTCGGCGGTGCTCTCTCGGTATCCCATGGCAGATGCTGGTGATCGTGGGCTCGATCGACCTGCTGTACCAGTACTGGGTGCACACTGAGCTGATAGGGCCGCATGGGCGTGCTGGATTCCATTCTGGTCACGCCCAGCAACCACCGCGGGCACCACGGCCAGAACGACTACCGCATCGACAAGAACTACGGCGGTATCCTGGTCCCGTGGGACCGTCTGTTCGGCACTTTTGCCGACGAGCGCGATGACGAGAAAATTTACATGGCATCCGCAAGCCGCTGCACAGCTTCAGCCCGACCTGCGGCAACCTGCACTACTACGCCGACCTGTGGCAGATGTCCCGTGTGGCAAAGGGCTGGCGCGCCAAGCTGGGTGTCTGGGTGGCGCCACTGGGCGGCTGGACCGACGAACCCATCGAACATTTCGAGCCCCGCACCTTTACCCGCTTTGATGTGCAAAACCCCGCGCCGTGCTGCGTTGGTACGTGGCGCTGCAGTTCGCGGTGCTGGTGTCTTTGTTTCGCATTTCATCGGTGTGGCCAAGGGCCTGGACAGAGGCACGGCCGCGGTGTACGCGCTGGGCATTTTGGTCACGGCGGTGGCGCGGGGGCGCTGCTCGAGCGTTTTGTCTGGGGCAAGTGGCTGAGCAGGTGCGCGACCGCAGCTGGCGCTGGGTGTGTCGTTCGCCGCCGTGCCGCAGTGGTTTGGGTTTGAGCGCGCTGCTGCTGCTCAAGGGTGCGTTGCCGGTGTTGTGTGTGGGCACTGGGGTCTGGCGGAATCGCCAGGCCGTTGCTCCCCTGCCAACGCGTGGTGGAGGGGCAGCACGAATCCGGACGCCTTGTTTGGATTCGGTGCTGTTGCTGGTGTGTGCCGCTATCCTGTGGTTTCACCTGCGCCAGCGGTTTGTTGCGGCAGTGGCCGCCGGCCTGATCGGTTTGGCGGCCTGCCTGCGTATTACTTCGGTATTCGGGCTGCGCCGAGATGCTGGTGGCCACACCGTTTCACCAGCCTGCTGGCCGCATGTGCTGCGTTTCCGTTGCTTGCATCAATAGGCCTGCGCTGGCCGGATTTCTGCGCTGCTGGCCACACGTGGCGCGGCGGTCGGGCGTTTTGTGCTGGTCGTGGGGTGTCGGCATCGTGCTCATGCTGGCTGGTCTGGCGCTCTGGTCGGCAGGTGGTGCCGGGCGTGTGTGCGCTGGTGATTGCCTGGACGGCGCTGTGCAGCAGCGCAATACCTGGGGCTTGGCGCAGCACGCTGGCTTTGCTGGGCAGCTTTGTGGTGGCGGCCACGGCAAGGCCAGACAGCAACTACCTGGGATTCCTTTAACAACGTGCAGTTGATGCACTACAGTCTGGCGCTGGCCTTGGCGCTGCTGGGCGGTGGGGTGTGGGCCACGCGCTCACCACAAAACCAGCACTTCGCGGCTGCCTGAACGCTCAGGCGGTGCGCGTCTGGCTCCAGGGGTTCCCGTTCAGACCTGGGCCAGGCCAGCAGGCCCTGCATCACATCACCGACCACGATGACGCTGGGGCTGGCCAGGCCTTCGCGGGCGATGGTGGTCTGCAGTTCACCCAGCGTGCAGACTGCATGGCGCTGCGGGTGGCTGGCGTTGTGCACGATGGCCACGGGGGTGGTGTCGGGCAGGCCGTACAGCAGTTCGTCCCGGATGTGGGCGGCAACTGCCTACACCCATGTCCGCCAAGAAAAGCTGGAGACCAGCCAGCTTGCTGTGGATACCCATGGCTACACCGACTCTTTGCCATGTCACATGCCCGTTTGCTTGGTTTTGATCTTTGCCCGCGGTTGAAGGAACTCAAACAGCGCCACCTCTTTGTGCCACGCGGCACCAAAGTGCCCGCAGAAATCGCTGCGGTGTGCGAAGCCAATGTCGACGTCGCTTTGATCGAAAAGCATTGGGGATAGTCTTGTGCACCTGGCAGCCTCGGTCATGAGCGGACATGCCAGTGCGGTGGCAGCTCTTGCAAGTGTTCGGTTCCTGCCGCCCAGGCGATCCAATCTATGAGGCTGGCGTGCAATTGGGGCGGTTGCTGCGTACGGCGTTTCTTTGGCTGACTACTGGCGACGCTTTCAGGAACGAGTTGCGCCGGGTGCTCAATCGGGGCGAGGCCGTTAACGCCCTCAAGCGCGCCATTTATACCGGCCGGATCAGCATGGGTTGGGGCGTACCCTTTGATCACGAAGATGCCAATGGCCAGTTCGAAATCGACTTCGTAATTTCCAGCGACGCGCTGACCGATGAGCGATCGGCTGGTCTACTTTCGGCTGTTGGCGAATGAAATCGCGCAAACACGGCGCATTGCGCCAGCTTCATGCCGAAGCCATTCGCCAACCGCACCGGGAGTGGCGCGCACCACAATATGTCGCTGGCCGACATCAACACCAAAGCGAACCTGTTCAGCCCGGCTGCCGGGCAGGATACGTATGCGTGCGGCGTGTCGGAACTGGCTTAACAGTTCATCGGTGGCGTGCTCCGGCATGCCACAAGGCCATCAGCGCCGTTGTTGCACCCACCGTCAACAGTTACAAAAGGCTCGTGCGCAAGGGCAGCATGTCCGGCTCCGACCTGGCGCCGGTCTTCGCTGCTATGGGCAACAATAATCGGACCAATATGTTGCGCATACCCAGCGCGGGCTCGCGGGTGGAATGTCGAGCACCCGATATCGCCTGCAATCCCTACCGGGTGCAGCCCTTTATTCTTGCGGCGGGACTGGAGGGCATCGAGCAGGGCATCGATCCCGGCAAGCCACACCGCGAGAACATGTATGACTATTCCGACGCGGAGATTGCCGCGGCCGGTATCGAATGCGCCTGCTGAAAACGCTGTCGGAGGCAACGGATGCCTTTGCCAGCGACCTCGCCTCGCGCATGCTGTCATGGGTCCGGCGATGCACGCAGCCTTTGTTGAATTCAAGCGCGCCGAATGGGAGAGTTACCACAACACGATTTCCGAGTGGAAATCAAACGCTACCTGCGCCTGTTCGGTTAAGCGCAACAACACGGGGTACATGTATGCGCCATTTGCCGGCGCAATCACCGCAGCGATGCCTGTCACCCTGAAATACCTAGACGCCCATGCGAAGAACCAAGGAAGACGCAGCGAAGACCTGACAAAGTGTCATTGATGCCGCCCTCAGGCTTTCGGGCAGCGCGGCTACAGTGGCACGACGCTGCGCCTGATCGCCGCCGAGGCCGGTTGCTCGCGCGGCCCTATCTACTGGCACTTCGCCAATAAGGAAGAGTTGTTTGAAGCGATCCTGGCTTACTCGCAGTTGCCGCTGGAGAACCTGATCAAGGAGTACCAGGACTCACACGAGCAGGACGACCCTGATGCAGTCGCCGCGGATTTTGCCAGGCGTTGGTTGCGCCTGCTGTTGGAGGATGCGTATTTTCGCGATTCATTTGAAATCTTCCTGAACAAGACCGAGTTTACGGAGGAGTATCGCATCGAAGACCTTGCAGCGGAACGCGCACTGACCGCGTCCCTGATAGCAACCTTCTCGGGCCTCGTGGAGCGTTCCAGGGTGCTGCGCGATATCCATCCGGCGCAACCCGCCCAAACCGTTGCGTTTGCGATGTACTCGTATCTGATGGGCGTGACACAAAGCTGGTTTTTATACCCCGAGCTCGCCAATCTGGAAAACAGCCTGGAGTATTTTGTATCCGACTTCCTGCGACTGTTACGCGCAGGCGAGTGACTGCGCGCGCATCATCTGGCGGATGGCTTTTTCCAGCGTACGGTATTCCGCGACATCCAGGATAGCGTCACGGCTATCGCTCTGCCGTTCGAAGTTCGGATGAATGACCTCCAGAATCCTGCCAGGGCGAGTGCCCATGAAAAACACCACGTCCGCGAGATAAAGCGCCTCTTCAATATCGTGCGACACCATCAGCACCGTCGTGCGCTCTTTTTTGACGACCTCGAGCAGCAGGCTTTGCATCTGCCAGCGTGTTTCAGGGTCCAGCGCGCCAAAAGGTTCGTCCATCAGCAGTAAACCCGGGTTGCTGACAAGGCTGCGGGCAATCGCGACGCGCTGCTGCATGCCGCCCGATAATTGATGGGGATACGCCTTCTCGAATCCGGCGAGCTTGACCGCGCGAATGAAATGCTCCACCACGCCCTCACGAAGCGACAGGGCTTCTCCGCGGTGCACAGGCCCGAAGGCGACGTTCTCCTCCACTGTCAGCCAGGGGAAGGAGCTGTAGTCCTGGAACACCATGCCGCGGTCAACGCCAGGCCCACTGATAGCCTTGCCAGCGACCTGAATCTCGCCCTGCGAGAGGGATTCAAGTCCTGCGATCAATCGCAGCAGGGTCGACTTTCCACAGCCAGAAGGCCCGATCAGCACACCTATCTGGTTTTTCTGCAACTCGAAATTAATATCGCTCAGGGCGAGCAAATGCTGCCCTGAGTTCAGAGGATACGTCTTGTTGACTCCCGCGACCTTGAGGCCTGGCCCAGAATATTCGGGGAGCGCGCTGGTCACAGTTTCAATGCCGCTTCCAGTGGCGTGGTGTCAACACCGGCCGACATCGGCATCGCCTTTTCAACAAACCCGAACTTCAGCCACCAGTCCGTGGTGGTGTCCCAGTGCGCTTGCATGCCATCGGCGGCGATGCCCAACGGCAGCGTGCCGGGCTTGAGACCCATGAAAATAGCCGCCTGGTCGATATCGAAAACGAAAATTCCGCCCTTTTTTGATCTCGCCATTGTTGCCCAGCACCTGTTCGACATCCGCAACCGAGAACTTCAGGCCGTCGGCGATAATCTGGTTGGCCTCGGCAGTATTGGTCTTCCAGAATTCAACCGCGTTGAAATAGGCGCGGGCAAGCTTGGCCGCATCCTCGGGTCGCTCCGCGATGAACTTGGTGCTCATGTACATAGCGTCACCGAGCAGGGCGGTCGTGATGTACTTCTCTTCAGTGGAGTCAGCCGCCACCGTCGAACCGGGCATTGCCTCAAGCACCTGCGAGCCGAAGGGCTCCCAGAATTCAGCGGCTGACGCTGTTCCGCCGACCATGGCGGCCACGGCGTCATCCATGATCAGGTTGGTGAAGCTGACATCCGTAATGCTGAGGCCGTTGTCGGTAAGCCACTCGGCCATGAATATCTGCGTGAGCCCGCCCTCGAGTACCGCGACGGTCTTGCCCTTGAGTTGCTCGGCACTGGTGATGCCTGGCGCCAGGATAATTTTATCCGTGCCGTACGACGGGTTGGTATATGTGACCAGCTTGATTCCTACATCCTTGTCGGCGGCGATCGGCCCGTATTCGGCGGTGCTGGAGCTTGCATCCAGTTCACCTGCGGTCATCAACCCGAAGCTCTGGTAGGGATCCTCAATGATGCTGATATCGAGTTCGAGCCCCTCTGCAAGTCCTTTTTCCTTGGCAATAAACCAGAACCCGTAGCCAGGCCATGAAAATATAGCGAGTTTTACCGGCTCTGCGCTGTGTGCCACAGAGCCTGCCAGTAGTGCAATAACGGCGATGCCGTAACGTAGAAAGCGCATGATGGTTACTCCTCAGTAAAGTGGGTGTTGCTAGGTCCTGCTTAAATAAGTGAACGCGCCACGGTGCAGCGCCTTGAACAGTGCATCGAAGGCAAGGCCAAGCATGCCTATCACGAATATTCCGGCCATGATTTCATCCACATGGACGAACCGCTTGGCGCGCATCATCATCGCGCCAATGCCATCAGTGGAAGCGACGATTTCGGCGATGACCAGGTAGGTCCAGCTGACTGCAAGCATCTGCCGGAAGACGTCCACGTACCCCGGGAGGCTGTAGCGAAAGATCACCGACCAGAGGATTTGCGCTGAGTTGAGGCCAAGCGTCCTGGCGGTCTCTGTGTACACCTTCGGCACCTGCCGGGTGGTATCGGAAATCATGATGATCAGGAAAAACAGCACGCCGATCACCAACAACGCGATCTTTTGTTCCTCACCGGTACCCAACCACATCAGCAACAGCGGAATGAATGCGGGCGCCGGCAGATAGCGGAAGGCGCCGGCAAGTGGCCCGAGCGTGCGATCAACCTTCGGATACGAACCCATTATCAATCCCAAAGGCAAGGCAATAAGAATGGCGATGAGGAAGCTCAGCAGGATGCGCTTTACACTCGCCCAGATGTCCAGGGCAAAACTTTTTTCCGTAAGCAATTCATAGAGACTGACAAACACCTGGTCGGGCCCGGGAAACAGGCGTTGTGGCGCAAGCTCGGCATTGGCGGCAAGCCACCAGCCGCCGATAAACAGCACCCAGCCGAGAATGCCTAACACTGCGCGCGAACCGAGCACTCCATCCCAGTTGAGGTAGCTGCGCTGCAGAGGCGTTTTCGCCATCGTCTTCACCAGGCTTGCCTAGAACGCCGTCAGAAAGCTGAGCGCGTCAACGCCGACCGCGTTTCCCGCCCGCAGCGAACTGCGCACTTCGTCGGCGCCATACTCCTCGGCATGGATCCGGGCCACCCTGTGCTTGTGAAATGAACGCACCTGGTCGGCAAAATACAGCGCTTGCGGTGATTGACCGGCGTGCATGCTGGCGTCCAGTTCAGGCAACCTGTACCAGGCCAACGTGGGTTTCTGGTGGTGCGCATTGTGGTAGCAAAAATTCAGTACCAGTAAATTGAGCCAGGGGTAACGGTGAGAGAGCAAGTTGCTGTAGGTGTTGCTCTGTTCAAAGACGGCGTCTCCACGGTGTGGAAACTCAGCGTTCTCGTCATCCAGTGTAAATACCACTTCGTAATTGTGCTGGTAACAATCCATGAACCGCAGCACCGTAAGCAGCAGTAACTGGCACAGCACATACAGCGCAAATGCCTTGGCGTTTACCAGCAATACGGCAAGCAGCAGTCCTCCCCGGATACAGGCTATAGCCAATGTTCGCGCGCGCTGTTGTCGTTTCGATTCAATCACCCACGGTGCCAGTACCAGCATCGTGTGCATGAGGATTTCGACGGCAGGAATATAGGCCCATTCAGCGCCTTTGACTGTCCCCTCAATCAACGGGTGCCGCTTGAGAAAGCTGCGGTAATCCCATGAAACAGGGTCGCAGTTGTCGATATGGTGACGCATGTGCTTATGCCGGATATCTTCATAGCGCCCGTAGCAACTGCCTGTAATCCAGTTCAACACATGTCCGAGGCGCGCGTTGCCAGCGGCCGACAGGAACACTGCACTGTGGCCGCAGTCATGCAGCAAATAGGCCGCAATAATCATGCTGTGCGTGCACAGCAGCACGCCCAGCAGGTTGATCGCAAGCACCGGGCTGAACAGTGCGATCCATCCGCCTGTGTAGGCGCATGCAATGTAGATCAGGACAGCGGCAGTGTATTTGGCGCCAGCGGGGTCGCGCAGCGTGAAGTCTTTAAGCACAATTCTGCTCCAGTCTGCCGGTGCGTTTGCTCCAGTCGTGGAAATGCACCTGCTCCGTGGCGCTGATCCAGCGGTTGATTTCCCAGAGATCGGCAACCGGTGCATTGGTGAAAGGCAGGTGATGCAAATAACCATCGGGCCCGAACTCGGGCGTCATGGTTGTTTCCACATACCCGCGACGAGTCTGGTCCGCCCAGATGGCTTCCCAACACCGTTGGTGGCTGGCAAGCGCCTCTGCGTATTCCGGAGCCGCCGGATGAGGTACCTGCGGCCCCTGGTCGTAACCCACGCGACCGTGCACGTGGTGGGCGTGCCGTGCGGCGAGTTCGATGGCATCCCATTCGCTGTCCATCAGCCGTTCGCTGACGACCACCCAATGACTGAAATCGCAGGTGAGTTTGATGTCGGGCAGCGCCTCCAGTACAGTTGCCGTATTCCACGGACAATAGAAGCTGCGACCCCTGTGCGTTTCAAAAGAACAGAGCACATCGTGCTTGCTGGCGATATCCATTGCCGCCTTGAAGAACTCGATACTGCGGGCAATGGGCCAGGCGTCACAGCCGGCCATCACGTTTACAAAGCGCGGTTTCAGCGCCTTTCCCAGGAGTATTTGCGCCTCGAGATCCTCAAGGTGCTCCGCCGGGCTGGCCTGTCGCCTCGGGACATAGGACCCGGCGGTGCAAATTTCCTGTATCCAGTCCAACCCGCTTTGTTCGAGTGCTTGCTGAAGTGGAGACAGGTAGTTGGCATTGCCGTGCCTTGCGGGTGCCTCAGGCCGGCAAACCCCGCCTCGCGCCAGGATGGCGGCCTCGCCCAGGCTTCCGCTGTGCCCCCATACCGTTTTGAACGTCAGTAATTTCATGCGCCCAGCCTGTAGCCGTCATACGACAAAGGGAGGGAGCAATATCCATGCCAGAATGCATGTATATTTTTCAGGTCATTGATACGTATCGATTTTTCGGATTTTCACCGCTTGCGACGAATGCCTGTCCCGGCTGCGGTGCGCCGGGAACTGGGGCGCCGGGCACCGAGGTGGTGCGTTGTGCTGTTTTTGCGGGGCCGCGCTACAGCGGGCAGTTCGCCGTTCCCGGCACACAGAACGCGGTAATGTTGTTCGGAATCCACGAGTTCGCGGTGGACGTGTCCGGAAACGCGCCGGTGATGGGATGGCGCGCACCGATACCTCCGCCCACAAACAGGATGCCGTCATTCACCACCGCGCCGCTGGCGACCGACGTATTCCCGATGTCGGGACTGGACCAGAGTTGCTCGCCCGTGTCGGCATCCCAGGCATGGATTTTGGTTAACACGTCGCCGGTAAAGACGACACCGGGGATCGCACTGGTCGGGGCGAAGCTGCCCAGCGGCAGTTCGCGCTGCCAAACCACCTCTCCGGTGTTGATCGCCAGCGCGTGCACATTGGGCCGCTGCGGATTCGCCAGCGACTGGTAGGGAGATGAAAAATAGACCCTCTCGCGTTGCTGGTCCACGGCGGCGGTGGCGATGATGCCGCTGAACGACCCGCCGGGAACGACCTTGGTGGACCAGTACAGGAAGTCCGCACTGCGATGATCCACCACCTGTTCGGTGTAGCGTTTGTTAATGCCTTCGCGATCCATCACGTAGTAGGTGCCATCCTTGCTGCCAACGCCCACCACATCCACGGTGATGGCCTCGCCGCACCGGTATGGTCGTTGTCTGGATCTGGAACAGGTTGGGCACGGCGCCGAATGACAGGTCACCGTTGTCGATCTCGCGCGGTCGCCAGGTCCAGGCCAGCGAGCCGTCAAGTGTCAGCGCGGTGATCGCACAATCGTGGGGCGGCATGATCGGCCCGGGCCGGAAACTGACATCCTCCGCTTCGGAGTCACAGTTGCTGGAGGCGAAGTAGAGCGTGGAGCGACCTACGTCCACCGCGGCCGAGGACCAGACGTTGCCGCAACCGTTGCGATTGCGCGGGTGGTTGCAGCCCTTGCGCGTGTTGAACCAGTCCGGGTCCACCAGGTCCAGCCCCAGCGCCTCCAGCGAGTGGTAGCCATCGTAGTGGGTGATGTTGTCGCCCGGATCGGGATAGCAGGTCTGCCCGCTCTCAAGGTCGAAGAACCAGGCCATGTAACCGGTGTCGACATCCAGTGCGTAGAAACCGCCCTTGCCGCCTTCATAAGCGAGTGCCGGGTCGTCGCTCTCGACGCGCTCCTTGTCGTCGACGTCCATGCCGAAGAACACTTTCCCATCGGCGATGATGGGCGAGGATTCAATCTGGTTCCGTTCGCCGTGGTAATTGCAGTCGAGCACGCCGTTCCTGCAACCGGTCCCCGCGTCGAACGTCCAGAGCGCCTCGCCTGTCAGTGCGTTAAGTGCGTAAAAGCGCTGCGCCGCGCCGAACAAAACTGCATCGACGCCCTTTACCTTGCCAACATGCACAGAGCCGGTATTGGGAAAGCTGACTTCCTGCGGCTTGGTCTGGAAGCGCCACAGTTCCTCGCCGGTTGCGGCCTTGATCGCGTACATATAACCGTCCCAGGACTGGACGAAGACAACGGCGCGCCTGCCCTCTGGCAAATCCAGCTGCGCCACGGTGGGCGAGGCGGTGATGATCGCGCCGGTGGGGAAGGTCCACAGAATCTCCAATTCGTGGACATTGTCGCGCGTGATCTGTGTTTCGTCCGAGTTGAAAAAGGTGCGCTGTGGTCCGCCGGCGTAGGTGAGCCATTGCGGCTGCTCGGCCAGGGGAATCTCCAGATCCAGCCCGTCCCCGTTGGAACAGGCGATCGTCAGCAGGGCGATTGCCGGCAGTAATATCCAGTGCCCTGCGCGTTTAACCGGGTGCATCATGTTGCTGCGCTCTGAGTCGATAGTTCCAGCCCGTGGCTACTCGTCGTTAAAGCGAATGCGCCAGACCTTGCCCTTGCCGCCTGCCGGTCCAACCCTCGGCAGCGTGCCCTGCAGTTGCATGTCGGTGAAGTACAGCGTGCCGTTGGAATCCAGGGCCAGGGCGTAGGGGTGGCCCGATGACAGCGGCAGGCCGCCCGGCGTGAACGGGCTCTCTGGCGGGACGTTGTTGGCCGGATCCAGGATCGTCTGGTAAACAGTGGTGCCATCCGCGCTGTACTCGAGAATCTTGCCGTCGAAGACGCTGGAGACATACCAGTTGCCGGTGACGGGAGACTGCACGATGCCCGAGGGACTGAACATCTCGCCCGCAGCCACGAAGACGTCGCGATCCAGCGCGTCACCGAGCGCGGGATCGACCATGGGCGCGCCGGTCTTGTCGCTGCCGCTGCAGCCGCCGGCGAAGTCCGGACCGGTCGGAAATGGCGGGCGGAACACCACCACGGTGCCATTGCCGGCATTGGCGACATAGACATTGTTGTCGGCGTCAACCGCGATGCTCGACGCCGCGCTGAGATCGGTGGCTATCTTGCAGTAGTTGTCGCTGAAAGAGTCATTCGGATACCCGGACGCCGGCACGTTGCCCGGCCACACCCTGAAGCCCTTATCGGGATCGGGAAACCAGATGATCAACTGGCCGGTGGCGGCGCCCACGGACTGGCTGCCGAGTTCGGAGACGAACAGCCTCCCGCTGCCGTCGCGCGCCATCCCGCAACCAAAGGATTCGAGCTGGTTGTCCGGGCTCACGCTGGTCGGCGTCAGCTTGCCCACCTGCCGCATGTCGCGATCAAAGACGCCCCAGCCTGCGTGCGCGAAGTCCGGCGGATCGGCGCCCTGGCCGGTGTCCTCGCCAAAGATGCGGTTGCCTTCGGCGTCCACGCAAATCTGGGCGTTGGAATCCCTGCCGCCGTTAGCGGCGCTCTCGATCACCACGTCATGCACCAGCGGTGGATTGTCGATACTGTTGATCAGGATGCGGCGCTGGCGATTGCCCTCGTGGAAGATCAATTCCTCGCCATTTGGGCCCTCAAATACCGCGATGCCGTCGGGAAACGACATCGGGATACCCGGCGCCGGTGTTGTCAGGTCCATCAGGAGTTCCGGCGACAATGGCGCGGGCCCCGGTCCCGGCTCGCGTGGCGGCAACGAATCATCACGTACAGGGTCGCTGCTGTCAGAGCAGGCCGACAGCAGCAGCACAGAAGCGACGACAAATGCCAGGGGCAGCCGGGTATAACGGGATAGATCGCGCATCTTTTATTCTTCTCGTTCGAAATCCGTCGAGTTGAAAAATAATTCAAATTTGACAACAAGTCAAAAAACGCAACCGTGCGCCCAACCCCGGGCGCGTCAATCCTGTGCACGTTAAATGCGTCGCGCTAGTCTCCACCTTGCAGGAATCGCTGCGTCGCCTGCAGTACCGCACTGGCACGTCCGACGGCATCGCCCGCAAAACGCTGCATCAAATCCCGCGAACGCACTTCCACGCTAAGCGGCAGGTGCGGGTCGAGTTGCCCGAGGATGGCGCGCAGCGGAAGCTCGCCGTCGCCAGGCAGTCTGCGCAGGTACAGCGCGTCGTCCAACAGTCCTTCCGGGCTGTCATCGGCCAGCATGGCGGTGGCATCGCACAACTGGAGGTAGGGGATCAGGTCGCGTTCGATACCGCGCAAATCCTCTGCCGCACTGCCGGTGCGCATCAGGTGCAGTGTGTCCACCAGAATGCCGCCTGCCGGGTGGCCCACGTCACGCACCACCGCCAGTGCCTGTTGCAGCGTCCGGATTTCAGTGATGGCGAGGAACTCCAGCACCACCCGCAGAGCGCCGTGCTCGGCGCGGCGGCAGAGGTGTTCGAAGCGTCGCTTCGTCTTGGCGCTGCCCGGCTCGGATGACACGCACAGGACATTGCGCGCGCCCAGTTCCAGCGCGATCTCGATCATGCCGTCGTGCGCAGTCATTTTTTCACCGGGCTTGAACCACACTACTTCAAGGTCGAGTGCGCACAGGCCGGTCTCCGCCAGCGCCTGCGCCACGCGTTTGCCGCGTCCGCGATCCCAGGTCGGCAGGTCGCACCAGATGCCTGCCGCCGTGAAACCTGCCTGCGCCGCGGCGTACACGGTTTCTTCGGGCGAAAACTCCGGCAATACGCCGGCGGCGAGGAAATCAAACGGGTATCTATTTTTTATCAAGGGCTTACCTGCGGGTGCTTTCGTTGGTGTCCTGCCGATGATACGACACGCCAACCTGGAGCGGGCGGTCTTCGGCACCGATGCCAGCAACGATGATTACGACGCGGATTTGGATAGCGACCGTAGCGTGGTGGCGGGTAGTATTGGTCGCGGGGCCCAAAGAACATAATGTAGTAAATAGCCTTTGTGGAGGTTTGCCATGAGTAATGTAGTCACCGGTAGTTGTTTGTGCGAGCGCTATCGATACGCGTTTGACCGCGACCAGGTGCTTTCCGCTCACCATTGCCACTGCCGCGATTGCCGGAAGATGACGGGGAGCGGTAAGGCGACCATTGTCCTGGTGCCCACTGCGGCGCTGCAGGCGCAGGGCGAGCTCAACGCATACACGGTGACGGGAGCGGATGGTTCCCATGTCACGCGCTGTTTCTGCGCCAACTGCGGCTCTGGCGTGATCAGCTACGTTGAGGAAATGCCCGATATCCGGTTTGTCAAAGCCGGAACGCTGGATGACAGCAGTTGGGTCACCATCGATTCAAGCTTCTGGAGCAGCACGGCTGAGCCATGGTCGCCGGTAGACGCAGGCTGTGTGGCGTTCGAAAGGAATCCGGTGATGTGATGACAGCGGCGTTGTGTTGACCGGTTCACTCCATCGGCCACCGAGGGCGCCGCAACATCCGGGTGCTGTGCAACCCGGGACCATGGCGTCTCAACGGCTGCTGTGCGGACGGGCGCGGGCAAGGCGACGGAAGAGCCAACTGCGGGGCGGTTCGATACCGGTGCGGACGAATTCGAGGGGGCTGGGGTCGAGGAGGAAGCGACGCTGGGCATTTTCGACGCCGCTGGCGCCGGCGAAGAGGATGCGGTCGCCGCTGTGCAGGGTGATGCCGACCTCGGGGATAAACTCGAGTTGCTCGCCCCGCGCCAGCAGCAGCGGCACTGCACGCAAGCGGTTGGGCGGATCAGTGGGGTCGATCAGCAGCTCACTGAGCAGCAGGGGCGTGTCGCCGGGCGTGTTCAGTACCTGGCGCAAACCGGGATGGCTGGGCAGGCAGTCGAAGACCCAGACGTAGGGAGCGGGCTCGTCGAGCTCAAGCAGCAGGCGCACGATTATCTCCTCTGCAAGCGCGTTGCCGCGCTGGCGGACCTGCATGAGGAAGCGATTCAGCAGCGGCGAAACAAGCAGTTGCAAGCATTCGCGCAGCATCACTTCCGATTTCACAAAAGCGAGGTCAGCGCGCGAAGCCTCTATGAGGCCACGATCGGCGATGTGATTCTGGCGAATCATGACGGTCAGTCCAGCCGTGATGCGCCGCGCGCGCGACACGAAAGCGAGGTTGATCGCGTCGCGGTCGCTGCCGGCGATGATGCCGACGGCTCGATCAATGCCTGCGCTGTGCAGACTGTCCTCGGAATTGTCGCCGCGCTGCAGGTTGGGTTCGTCCACCAGAAGCGTGTCTGCGTCGATGGCTGTCCAGCTCGACCCGGCGGCTTCGAGCGCCTGTGCCACGGCATGTCCAAAGCGGCCATAGCCGAAGATGAGCCAGTGGCCCTGGGGAACGGCAAGCGGGCGCGGACACGCATCGCCGGGGGGACTGGTAAGCCACTCCTCGACCCACAGGACGGCGGGGGAGGCGATGCTTAGCGAGAGGTTGGTTGCAAACGTGGCAAATGGATCGATGACGTGAATATTGCCGAAGCAGCCGAGGTTGGTCTGCGCGATCCGGTCGTGCACGCGGACGATGATCTCGCGCTCCGGTTGCGCAACCGAGGCGCCGATCGCGATGGCCTGGGCAATCTCATCGTCGTCGACCAGCACGATCAGCGCCCTGCAGTGCCGGTGCGCGATGCCCGCGTCCTGCTGAACCTCGGGCCAGCGGGCGTCGGCTGCGAGGACCAGAGGTGAGTGGCGGAATTCCTCGATATCGATGGCGTCGGCGCGATCGCCCGCTTCTTCTATGATGACAATGCGAAAGTCCAGCTCGTCGAAGGCGTGCGCCAGTGCGCGCCCGCTCTGGCCGTAACCGGCGATGATGATGAAGCGCTCTTCGAGTCGGCGAACCCGGGTCACAAAGCGGCTGCGCGCCAGGGCAGCGCGGAAGCTCTTGTCCTGCACGAGGCTGATGAGGCTGCCCAGTGCGTAGGCCCAGCAGGTGACTGACAGGTAAATGCTGAATATGGTCCAGGCGCGCTGGGCGTCGGTGAACGGGTAGGGCAGTTCGCCAAAGCCGATGGTGGTGGCGGTGTAGCTGATGACGTAGAAGGCGTGGAAGATGCCCAGTGAATGCGGCTCGCCATCGGGCCCGATGCCGGGCATGAGGGTCAAGCCCAGCACTGAGACGGCGTAGGCCAGTATCAGTGCAATCAGCGGCGCGCGCAGGCGCCGCAGGGCCAGCAGCGAGACGTCGCCCATCTATGCGCTCACCGGCTCTGCCGCAGGGTCTCGCCGATGAGCAGGATGACAGAGACGAGGTTGGCGACGAGTGCGCCACCGGACAGCGACACAATCAATGACATGGTCTCGCCATTCATGGCTTCCTGTTGAACATACACGTGCCATGTCCAGATCAGGCTGGCGGCAATCAGTTGGAATACGGCTACCAGGCTGGTAGCCAGATGGGTGGCGCCCATGTGGGTGCGGTCGCCGAACTTGAGAACGGTGGCGATGAGATTCACCACCACGGTGGCGAACAGCTCGCTGGGATGATGCAGCTCGGGCCTGTCAATATCGCCAATGAAAAATCCGAAATTGAGTGTGCAGGCGAAGATAATAAAGAAACCAAAGATGACTTTTTCGAGATTCATGCGCGGCACCCGTGAAAGAACAATCAACACAGCGCGCAGCATCGCCGTTTGCCGGTGGGATGGCAAGGTGGGGGAACTGACTTGGAACTATGCCGGTCGCGCTGGCGCTGCCAGATGGGTGGCGAGGCGGGCGGAGAGCGCCACGATGGTGAGTGTCGGGTTGGCGTATCCGGTGGTGGGAAATACGGCGGAGCCGGCGATATACAGGTTCGCCAGGCCGTGCACACGGCATTGGCGATCAACGACACTGTTTCGCGGTGAGTCTCCCATGCGGGTCGTTCCGTACTGGTGGTGGCCGCCGTGCAGGAATTCACCGCCAGCCTCCGGGGTCTGCAGTTGCTCCGGCCCTGATTGCACGCGTCCGATGCCATTGCGCGCCAGCTGCCGCCCAGCAGCCGCATTCCGGCCTGCATGCTCGTGCGATCCAGCTCGGTCAGGCGCCAGTCCATCACCGCCCGCCGCAATCCCAACTCATCACGCTGCGTGTCGAGCGTGATCCTGCTGTCGGGATTGGGCGCCTGCTCCGCGCGCGTCTCCAGCGTCGCATAGAGCGTCTGCGCATGCGTCGTGGGCGACAGGATGGATTGCAGGTCAGCCAGGAATTCGGGCACCTCGCCCACTTCTCCCACGCGCCCGAGTGGCGTGTCCTGCACGAGTCGCCGCACGGGGGCGGGTAATTGTCGCAGCAACATTTCCCGTCTCCCCGGCGACTGATGCGGCAGCAGGAAAAAGTGAAAGTTGAGCAGGTGATGTTGCCTGGCCGCGCTCGGCCGGATCGCCGTTAGAACCGCAACTTTGTCCTCGCCCTCGCGGCGCAGGCGTTTTCCGGCTTGCGCGTTGAACATCATCAGGCGCGGGCCAAACAGCACCGGGTGTTGCAGGAAGTAGCGGCCGACCATGTCGTTGGCATTGCCGAGTCCCGTCCTGTGAACACTGTCGGCATTCAGCAACAGGCGCGCGGTCTGGATGGCTCCCGCCGCAAGCACGAAGCGCTGCGCCAGCACCCGGAACCGTTTGCCCGCCAATGTCGACACCTGCAGCGCCGCCACGCGCTGCCCGGTTTCATCGGTCTCGATGTCCACCACCGTGGCGTCCAGAAAGGTCCGAATACGATTGGACGATTCCAGCTGCGGCCCATAGCGGGTGCCAAAGCGCACCGGTGTATTGTCGTAGTAGAAAACGGTGTTGTGGAAATCCCGGTCCTGCAACAGGTCGGCACGGATGGACGGCAGGTGTTCCGGGTTGTACTGCGCCGGCGGTAGTTCGAGAATCCTGTGGGCCGTGTCGTAGTAGGGAAGCAAGTCAGCAAATGCAATGGGCCAGCCGCTGCCGGGAACCCAGGAGCGTCGCTCCAGATCCATCGCGTCGAGCCGCCTGCACAACCCACCCCAATGGGCACTGGTGCCGCCGAGGCCGCGCAGCCGGTTGGCCACGCTCGGGTCCGTCGTGATGCCTGCCTGCCGCGTCTGGTTCAGCAACGCGTATTTCGGATCCGGGGTGCGACCACCGCTCTCAAGCAGCACGCAATCGACGCCCAGTCGCTCCAGCTCCAGCGCAACCGTCATACCGGCCGGGCCGGAGCCGACAATGCAGATGCCTGCCTGGACTTCCTCGGGGGCGTTGCTGCCAGTCTCTATCATGTCGTCGAGCCAGCATGACACACGATCATGGCAAGTCGTGCTCCGCGATCCGGTCCCGGTGGTGCTTTTGGCCCGGTCCTCATGCGTTGTGTGCGTGAATGAGGACGCACAGGCGAAGCTCTGTCTCGGCAAGCCACCAGCCGTCCACCTGCACCAACCGATTCGTTTCGAAATCGTCGTGTATCAATTGCCGCAGGCGCGCGACCCACTGCGCGACCGTATCCGGGGTGCGCCACGCCAGATTTCCTCGGGGTTCGGGTACATGTCGGCGAACCGCTCCCCCGATCCTGCGGGCGGCGTAACTGTCGGCCAGCGGGCTGGCGTCTTCGAATAAACCGTCCGGGATGAGGAGGAGAGAACCGACGGCGATTGCTGCAGAACCTGCGATGAGCACACGTCGTCGTGTTATTTGAGCCGTGTCTTTACGCATAATTCAAGTCCGTTCCGCTGGACGCCCGCATGACACGGGTGACGTTTTGCTGCGGCGGTCGCCTGGCAGAAACACTGGCGACGTCACCAGGGCTGTGTGTCTCCGTCACGCATCAGGAACCTGCCCGTGTCTTCGAGCGTCAATCCCTCGATGGTCTCGATCATCTCGGCGACAACTTGCGCCGCATCGAGTTGGCCTGGCTGGCGATTTTTCTCATTCTGTCCGGTCCACGTCCAGCCGGGCTCAAACATCGTAACAGAGACGTTTACTTCTCGCGCTGTTGGCACGATGGTGACCATCAGGCCATTGAGTGCCGTCTTGCTGGCCCGGTACCACATGTTCCCGGAGTGATGCGGGGGCTGGGAAACCTTGCCTGAACTCGAACTGATATTGACGATCTTCTTCAGGTTGCTCGCTGCGACGTGCGGCAGGAACGACTCGGCTACCTTGAGCGGACCCAACGCGTTTGTGTGCATGTAGATGTCGAATAGCGTGTAGTCGAGCGTGCCGAACGTTTGCGCGACGGCGGGGTCGCCCGTATTCATGATCCCCGCGTTATTGATCAGGACATCAATGGGCGTGTCTTTCAATTTCGCCGCCAGTGCATCGATTTCCTCATGGCGCAGCACATCCATTCGCTCGACGCTAACGGATGCATATTGATCGGCAAGTGATTTGAGACTCTCTGGTACGGTGTCTCCCCGATGCGTGGCGATGACTTTCCAGCCCTTCGCCGCATACTGGGTAGCGAACTCCAAACCGATGCCCCTGTTCGACCCGGTTATCAGGACTGTGCCGACCGGCGCCTCGGACATGCCGTACTTGATAGCAAGTGCGGCGACTATCGCCAGGGCCACAGCGAGCCCGCTTGCGACCACTGCGATCTTGAAGCTGCTTGATTTCATCGCAAAAGCCCTTTTAGTCCCTGGGTAGGACTGGATCGATACCTGAACGTCATGTGACGATAATTACGAATAACGGAAGAACGTGCAAAGGGTTTAGTGATTTTTCGAGCGGGGTGACGAATTGGCGCGCCCGGAGAGATTCGAACTCCCGACCAACTGGTTCGAAGCCACACTAGAAACTGTAACTTTTTGATTTTATTGGCCTAAAGGCGACGCCCGTTGCCCAATTTGCACTACAAAGCACAACAATGCAGGACTGTTGCAGGAAAAGTGTCGGAAAGAAACATCGTAAGCGCAAAACAAAGTAAGCGACACGTAGACCACGCTCTATGGACAAGCACTGATAGACACGAGCGGCGACCCCGGTTGTTTGAACGTAAAAGTCCAGCTATCGCGCAACCGATAGGCTAATTTCTTATATCATCTTTGATCTGGGTTAACTTTTCAAGAGATTTGCGGAATTCAGTATTCCAAACTACAAAGGTTAATCATGCTGTTCACAAGTTACCAAACACAATGGGATAACGACACTATGAGCAATAACAAGCAGACAGCAATTTACGTCGTCCTGGCCAGTGCATTCGTACTCGGTTCTAGCCAAGTGCAAGCCGTAAACGGCAACACGTTTTATGGGGACGGCGCGCTCTTTAGTGTGACCGTGGGAATACCCTGATTCTTTTGGCCTCAGTCTTGGCGACTTCAGTGTCCTTGCCCGCAACCATCGATGGCGAGTTTTTTTGAGTGTGACCTGGGCGCAACGGCAGCGTTGCATCGCATGGTTCACCCGTAGGTAGATCGTGCTTGGTAGAATAACAAGAATATTTGGCAGTATGGGATTGAGCTGACATCATGGACCGAACGCGCTACATGCTGATCATTCTGATTGTCAGCGCCGGTTTACTCTTCATCACCTTCTACCCTGGTGCGATGAGTATCGATTCCTACGAACAATTGCGACAGGCGCGCAGCGGCCAGTTTGGAGACTGGCACCCTCCGTTTATGGCCTGGGTGTGGAGAGCATTCGATGCGATTCTACAAGGATCAATTCTGATGCTTCTCGCACAACTCGGTCTGTATCTATTCTCACTGTGGGCCATCGCGCGGGTGGCGCTACCGGGACCTGACTCCGTTCGTCTTGGCTTGTGATCGCCTCGCTCTGGCTGGCACCGGTGTCGGGAATTATTGGTGTCGTCTGGAAGGACATCTGGACTTCCTGTCTGCTGCTGCTCACTGGCGCCTGCTGTCTGGCAATCACTACGGCAACCGGCAGGGCGTGGCATTTGCGTTGCTTGGGCGCGGCCGCGCTTGCGTTCACTGCCGCTTTACTGTTTCGCCCCAATGCGGTTTTTGCGGGCGTACCTTTGCTCGCGTATCTATTGTGGATGACCCGCCCCGCTCCGCGCACGGTGCGCTGGGGAGTAAGCGTCCTTTTTGTGGGAGCGGCCGCCTCGGCCCTGCTTTTGCTCGTGTCCAGCGGGCTGAATCGGGTCCTGACTGTGCATCACCAGCATCCGCTGCAATCGATTCTGATATTTGATATCGCGGGGGTGTCCACACTGAGTGGCCGTGCAGACTTTCTCAATGAAGCTAGCGAGTCAATACCAGATGTTATGCGGCAACAAAGGTCGGTCGAATTGTCCGCACTGCAGGCCGCCTACTATCCCAGCACCTGGACACCGTTGGTCTTCGAGACCGATAGTCCCTTGGCCATTACCGATTCCGCGATTCAGGTCGAGCATCTGGCTGCGATATGGTCGGGCGCTGTGACCGCAGAGCCCAGTATATCTTGAGCATCGCGCACGCGTGTTTCGCGAAGTCATTGGCGCAACGGCCGCTCCTTTGTTTGCTCCGGTCTACTTCGGCATCCCGCGAGACTCGCCGGACTACCAGCAGGTCGCCCAGTTGTTCCCGACTATCGAACTAGTGGAACTCTCACCCGTGCAGGCGCTCTTACGCAGCGCCTTTGAGCAATCCGCACGCAGCATTTTTTACCGACCGTATTTCTGGCTTTTGCTGAACGTGGCTCTTGTAATAACTGCAATCATCAGCGGCGCGCGCAGTGCCGGACTGGTTGCGATAGGCAGCAGCGGACTCATGTACGAACTCGCGCTATTTTTCCTAGCGCCTTCGGCGGATTATCGTTATTCGCACTGGCTCGTGTTGTCGACCTGGGTGCTGGCGTTTGGACTAGGCAGTCAGTTCCTCCAGAAAAGGGATCAACCCCAGTGAGGTAGTGTAGTGTAAGGAATTAATTATTGAAATGTGAGCGGTCTGCGCGTATCTAGAGTCCGATATGCTCTCGCATTGCGTGGATGCGGACCAACTGTTCCTCGGCGCCAAAGGGTTCGGCGAATTGTCGTTCCGGAGTCTCAGACAATTCCTGCCAAGGGATGAGAGTTTCCATATCTTCCATAAACTGTTCCTTGCGGGTCTTCTTGGGGCACGTCTCAAGCCCGGCGTCAGGAAAGGAGTCTTGGCGCATCACAGAGGTGGCTATTATTTGAACCACTGATTTGGCTAATGGAAACCCAATCAATGATCTGGCCGCGGATACCTAAATTATTTGCCTGCTTCTTTATGCAATTCCCGAGGCAGATTGAAGTGCAAATGAATGCACTTTTCCCAATAATCTTTAATGTCGTAGTTTCCAAGCACTTCTAATTCGATTGAGGCCAGTATATTGATAGTCAATAATTCAAATAGCCGCGCAGAAGCAAACCTCGTACCAGGTATACATGTTTCGACATTATCGATAATCGTGTGCCTATGCCTGTTAACTTATTTCAGCCATTTTCCTGGCCAAGCATCTGTAGATGTAATTGTGCAGCTCCAGGATGGAATGAGTGGTGTATACGACTCGAATCAGCCGCCATAAATATCATGGTTGAAGGCGCGGCTCACACTGCCTGGCAGGCAGGGTCTCACCGTAATTCTATTCGGTCTGGCTGTGTTGGTTCTTTTACAGCAATTGAGTGTCAATGTCTGGGTCCATAACGTCGTCGTGCTGCTACTCTTTTGCTTCCCCGTCATATTTGTATACAACGGCATAGTTTGGAAGGACGTATTGTTCGCAAATGCGGCATTACTAGGTCTGCTGCTGTTACCACAAAGTAATGAACGCTTGCGCTGGTCCAGCCTGATATTTTCGGCAGCAGCTCTGGCGCTGTCAGTTTCTGTGCGACAACAGGGTGTGCTCGCCGCCTTCTTTGCCGTCGTCTACCTGGTATTTACACCGACAATTTTCTTATCACGTGTTGATCGTGTTAACGCACTAGCCGTCTGGTTGTCCATATATCTTTGCCTTTCAAGCCTGGCGGGAATTACCGTTACCATGCACGGCGATACATCTCAAACTACTTCAATAGACGGACCGCTCTTTCAGCTAGCAACTTTTGATTTGGGTGGCATTTTAAGCCATAACCCGGATATTCGCTTTCCCACATTGGAGGCTATTGCAACAAACATGCCTCAGGCGAATCGACCGACTCGGGAACGTATGATTTCTGCCTTATCCGGCTACCGTCCGGATCGTCAAGATTTTATGGCTGAATCAATCGCAGCCTCAGGTGTGCGGCTTCCCAAGGAAGCGCTGCGTGAAGTTGGAGGTCCCGAATTATCAAGTACCCGATCGATTACGCCAGACACCGTATAGAGTTTATGGGGTGGCTGTTGGGGTTCCACAATATTTACACTTGCTCTTCCATGTTCTTTGGTATCTCAGCTGAACCGGCAGAAATGCTTGAAGAGATTGGTATGGAACCAAGCATCAGCTGGCGCGCGCAAAAATTGCACGAAGTTAGCTTGAAATTCGTATCTCTTTTCCCCCCTATATCTACCTCGCAATTTCTATTTCCGTGCTTCTGATTCCTAATCTATCAAGGCTGGCGAAATTCTGCGCATATGATCCTCATTCAGCTCGCCGGTTTATCATACGCGGCGAGCTATTTTGTTGTTGGTATCTCTTGTGACTTTCGCTATACATACTTCGCCATATTAGTTTCATTATTTGGGCTGGCAAGGGTCACAATCCGCAGTATCTGTGATGAAAAGCAAAACTAGCCCGGTGTTTGGGGCCAAGGCAAAAAAACCGCGCTTCGATTCAACCGGTCACTGCAACATCATAGTTAATACCCTTAATCTATCGGAAGATGATGACAATGCAGGTAAGACCTCGTATGAAGGAAGATTCGAAACTGATCATTTCGCAGCGATAGCAAGAGGGTCAATCGCTTAGCGAAATCGGTCGAGCACTCGATCGCGCGTCACCCCCCGGAGCAGGTGAACATCGCCTCCCAGATCCTGGGCCACAGCAAGCTGGCGACAACGGAGCGGTACTACAACCAGGCCGGCTCGGCGTCGGCCAGTCGCCAGTACCAGACAGCGATCGCCACCCTCAGAGCGAATACGCGTTCGCGCTCGGGGGAGAAGCATTAGTGAGCCCACCCGGCCACAAGTGCTACCCCACGTTACCGCGCCTGCTGCGCGCGCGGGACGCGCCGTTCTACGCCGGCATGGATCGCAACAAGTTCAACCGGGAGCTGCGGCCCTATCTGACGGAAATCCCGCTGGGCAAACAGGCCATTGCTTTTGATCGGCTTGAACTGGACGTGCTGATCGACGAGTATATCGAGTGCAACGGGCGTCGTCCTAAGGCCTCGAAACTGGAGGACGACTTATGTCAAAACGTAACAAAATGCCAGGCCTCCGCCTCAAAGGCGGGATCTGGCAAATCGAAAAACGCTGTAAATATGTCGAAGGTGGCTGGCTCCGCGAAAGCACGGGATGTACTAGCCGTACTCAGGCGCAGGAAATCCTGATCCACCGCCTCGCGGCGGTAAAGGGAGAGGCAGAGCGCAAGGCTGCCGGTTTATTCACCTTTGAGGAAGCGGGACTGCGTTACCTTGAAGAGAGTGCCCAGAAGCCTTCAGCAGGGACAATGGCAATGCATCTGGACCAGCTGTTTCCGTTCATCGGTAGTCACACGCTCACGCACGTTCATGACGGTACGCTTAAGTGCTTCTCTGATTATGAAACTGCACGTGGCATGTCGCCCAAGTCCGTGAATAACGCACTTGCGGTGGCATCTGCTGTCCTGAACAAAGCAGCGCGTGTCTGGCGCACAGAAGGCGGAGACCCTTGGCTGATACAAGCCCCGCCCAGGCTCACTCGCCTGAGTACCACTGGACGGACGGCCAAGCCTTATCCGCTGTCATGGGCGGAGCAGGACAGCTTGTTCATGCTCCTGTCCAGACATCTGGCGGACACGGCGCTGTTTACCGTGAATACCGGGTGCCGGGATCAGGAAGTCTGCCAGCTGCGCTGGGAGTGGGAGGTCGAGATACCGGAGTTGAAGACATCCGTCTTTGTTCTGCCCGAGACGATTTCCAAGACCAGCACGGAGCGAGTTGTGGTGTTGAATGCCATTGCCTACCGGGTAGTCGCATTACGCAGAGGGATGGATCGCGAGTATGTGTTCGGACATCGCGGGAAGCCTCTCTACCGGCTCCACAATTCCGGTTGGAAAACCGCCTGGCGCAAGGCGGGCCTGCCGATGGAAAAAGGTGTGCTGCGAGGGGTACACAATCTGCGCCATATGTTCGGGCGACGATTGCGGGGAGCCGGTATTCCACGTGAAACTCGCAAGCTGTTACTCGGTCACGCGAGTGGCGAAATTACGACCCACTACTCGGCGGCGGAGATCAGGAACTGATCGATGCCGTAGAGAAAATCGCCGACCGCAACGTCGCTCAGACGCCGACATTGACGCTGATTTCAAGGAAGAAGGAGGCTGTCGGAAAAGTGTCGGAAACAAAAAAAGGGTTAGCGGCAATTAACGGCTCTTCATCATTCAGACTGTGTCAAAACTCAGTGTTCAGCTTTCCTCACCGAATAACCGACCAGCAATGGTGCTCAGGTTGCACTGATTGCGATTTGTAGAACCGTAGGTTGTTTCGGTTGATGGTTTGCTTTCAACATTTGTCGCAGTGAATCGCACAGAGGCGATCACAGGTCGCTGATTTCTAGCGCAATAGCGGGGTTCCTAGCCCCTGATCGCCGCCATCTGTGGTCCAACACCAAACATCTGCAGCATTCGTTTGAGATTGTAGGACAGCACATGCAGGCTCATCTACGTGCTCACATGTTCAAGTCGCTTCATCTGGAAATGCGAGGGACCCATCCAGGACTTGATCGTGCCAAAGGGGTGTTCTACGGTACTGCCGCGAATGCGCATACAGTCGGGTTTGCGATCCACCCGATCTTCCATCGCCTCCATTACCGCTTCGTGTTCCCAGCGCTCAACCCTCCGATAGACGGCTGTCGTACATTGCTTTTTCAGTCGACAACCTGGGCAAGCCGAACTCCAGTAGCGATGCTGGATCTTGCCGGCTTCCTGGCCCGTGAATCGATAGATCAATCGCTCTCCTGCCGGACACTCATATTCATTGTCATCAGGGTGATAGATAAAGTCCCGCTTGCCGAACAATCCCCGCGCCTGGTTGTTCGATGTTTGCGTCTTGGGAACGTAGGCAGTGATGCCAGCCTGATCACACGCCAGTATTTCCTCGCCACTGAAATAACCGCGGTCAGCGACTACCGTCAGTTCATCGCAGTTGATTGCCTCCTTCGCTTGCAAGGCCATGTTGGACAGCTGTGCCCGATCGTGTCCGACATTGGTGACTTCGTGTGCCACAATCAAGTGATGCTTGGTATCGACAGCCGCCTGTACGTTGTAGCCCACGATAGCCTTGCTGCGAGCAGCGGTCGACATCACTCGAGCGTCAGGATCCGTCAGCGATATCTGCTGGTCAGGGCTTTCCAGCATCTGAACCTCGAGTTTTTTTAGGGTTTGAATCTCCGCCTTAAGTGCTGCAATTTTGTTTTCGAGACGGTCCGTTTTGGTTTTCATTGCTTCGCTTTCACGCCGGTCAGCACTGGCGATCTCGCCCAGGTAGCGCGCAATGCTGTCGTCGATCTGCTCCAGGCGCTTCTTGAGCTTGGCCTTACTGAAGTTGCGATTGCGGTTGTTCACCGCCCTGAACTTGCTGCCATCAATCGCCACAAACGCGTCGCTGAACAGGTTCAGCTTGCGGCACAGCATGACAAACTCCCGGCATACCAGGCGAATGGCCTTGCCGTTATTCTTGCGAAAGTCAGCAATCGTTTTGAAGTCAGGAGACAGTTTGCCCAGCAACCACATCAACTCCACGTTGCGGCCGGCTTCGCGCTCCAGGCGGCGAGAGGATTGGATGCGATTGAGGTAGCCGTAGATGTAGAGCTTCAACATCATGGCCGGATTGTAAGCGGGTCGGCCAGTTGCTTCGGGAAGGGTTTTGAATCCGAGACCGGAAAGGTCCAGTTCATCCACGAACACATCAATAACGCGAACGGCGTTCTCTTCAGTCACATAATCGTCGATGCGTTCGGGGAACAGCGTGGCCTGTGATCGGCTTTCGCCCTCGATGAATCCACTCATGGCGGCAGTCCTTCAGCGAGAAAGTCAGATTATATCTCGTCGAAGAGTTTTCACACAGGCCGCATTAACGGGGGACACCGGCATTCATTAAACTGATTTTGCGAAGATCGGTTAATGGAGAAAATACCGATGTCCCACGCAGGAATGATTATAGGCATACCCGGCCTTCAGATTGAACGGGTAAAGCGCAGCCGGGGTATTGAGGTCTGGGCGAGGCCCTACCGGAGACCGCCCTGCAAGCATTGCCAGAGCCAGGATTTACGGATCAAGGCTACGCACAACAGGACGGTGAAGCACACACGCCAAGGCAACCAGGTGATGACGCTGCACCTTCGGGTGCCGAAGTATCATTGTCGGGGGTGTAGACGCTATTTCCGCCACACCTTTGATGGCATCCTGCCGCGCTATCGCGCCTCAGAGGCCTACCGCCTTGAGGTCTTCGAGGCGCATGATGGCGGCGTCACGCTGCGCAAGGTCTCGCGGACGCATCAGGTCAGCGCAGCGACCGTAGAGCGCTGGTACCAGCATCGCCTGGGCCTGAGGTGGTCTGAAACGGGCAATCGGTCCTGCCCGCGTGTGTTGGGCATCGATGAGCACTTTTTTACCCGCAAGAAAGGGTATGCCACCACCTTTGTAGACCTGAGGAAGCACACCGTATTCGATGTGAGGCTGGGACGATCAGAGCCCAGCTTGCGCGGCTATTTAAAGGGTCTTGAGGGCCGCGGCAACGTCCAGGTGGTGGTCATGGATCTGTCGGAAACCTACCGCTCGATTGCCCAGCGTTACTTTCCCAATGCGACGATCGTGGCAGACCGGTTTCACGTTATTCGCCTGATCAACCAGCACTTCTTGAAGGTCTGGCAGCAGTACCATCCGGAGGGCCGCAAGAACCGGGGCCTGCTCAGTCTTATGCGCCGACATCAATGGAACTTGAGTGATGAGCAATACGCGAATCTCATGAGTTACCTGGCGGATTATCCGGTGTTGGAGGCGCTCTATGGGGCTAACCAAAAGCTGGTCCGCTTTATGCTTCTCAAGACCCTCACAGCCCGTCGTGCGAAGGCGAAACTGCCACTGTATTTTGAGCTGCTTGACCAGCTGCGCGATAGCCCGTTACGAGCCCTGGCCAAGACACTGACCAGCTGGCTGGAACCCATTGTTGCCATGTGGCGATTCAGCAAAAGTAACGGCATCACGGAGGGCTTCCACAACAAGATGGAAATGATCTCGAGAAGAGCCTTTGGTTTTAGAAACTTTGAGAATTATCGGTTGAGGGTGCTGACCCACTGTGGATGGGATGGCATTATCAATCGGGTACGTATGAATGCCCATCCCCCGTTAATGGGGTAGAGCCATGCCCATCCCCCGTTAATGGGGTAGAGCCCAATTAACCGCTAACCCTTTGAATGTGGCGCGCCCGGAGAGATTCGAACTCCCGACCAACTGGTTCGAAGCCAGTTACTCTATCCAGCTGAGCTACGGGCGCGTGGAAGAACGGCGATTATATAGATTCCTGTGCCTGTAGGAAGCCCCGTCTGGCCGATATTGCGGCGAATCCGTGAAATTCCTCCTTTGGTGATTTAGTCGGGTATACTGTGCGGCATCTCAAGTCTGGTAACTACAGTGTCAGCCAACGAATCCAACAACGAGGCCATCATCGACGGTGGTTCGGTGCAAGGGAGTAGCCCCGACGGGCAACTCGCCGAGCAAGCAACTGCCGATGCCGCAGCCCTGCCGGTCGGCGCGCGGCACCAGCAAAGCGAAATGCCCTTCGCCGTGGTGATGGGCAAGACACTGACCGAGTTCCCCAAGGATTTGTACATCCCGCCCCAGGCGCTGGCGGTGTTTCTTGAAGCATTCGAGGGCCCGCTGGACCTGCTGCTGTACCTGATCAAGCGCCAGAACCTGGATATCCTCGACATCGACGTGTCCCGTATTACCGAGCAGTACATGGAATACGTGGAACTGATGGACGCGATGCAATTCGAACTGGCGGCGGAATACCTGCTGATGGCGGCGATGCTGGCGGAGATCAAGTCGCGCATGCTGCTGCCGCGCGCCAGCGCCGTGGAAGACGACGAAGAAGACCCGCGCGCGCAGTTGATCCGGCGCCTGCAGGAGTATGAGCGTTTCAAGAAGGCGGCCGAAGATATTGAAGAACTGCCGCGCGTGGAGCGCGACACCTGGGTGGGCAGCGCAACGCCGCCGGAGTTGCATCGCGCGCGCCTCGACCCGCATGTGGAGATGCGGGAATTATTGTTGGCGATGAGCGAGGTGATGCGCCGCGCGGACATGTTCGCCAGCCACCATATCCAGCGCGAGGCGCTGTCGACGCGCGAGCGCATGAGCGAGGTGCTGGAGCGCCTGGCGGGTCGTCAGTTCGTACCCTTCGTTTCGCTGTTCAAGGTGTCCGAGGGACGCCTTGGCGTCGTGGTGACGTTCCTGGCGATCATGGAATTAATCAAGGAATCACTGGTGGAAATCGTGCAGACCGAGATGTTTGGCCCGATCCACGTCAAGGCAAGGTCGGAGTAGTATGTCGGACATCGGTTTGGTGCAAATTATCGAGGGCGCGTTGCTGGCTGCCGGCAGGCCACTGACAGTGGCGCAACTGGCGGAACTGTTTGAAGAGCACGAACGCCCGGAGACCGCGGCGATTCGCGCGGCGCTCGATGAGGCCGCCGCGCGCTGCGACGGTCGCGGGTTTGAACTGCAGGAAGTGGCCAGCGGTTTTCGCTACCAGGTGCGCCAGTCGCTGAGTCCCTGGGTTGGGCGCCTGTGGCACGAGCGCCCGCAAAAGTATTCCCGCGCGCTGTTGGAAACGCTTGCGCTGGTCGCCTATCGGCAGCCGATCACGCGCGGCGAGATCGAGGAGATTCGCGGCGTTGCCGTCAGCACCAACATCATCAAAACGCTGCACGAGCGCGAATGGATACGGGTGGTGGGGCACCGCGATGTGCCGGGCCGGCCCTCCATGTATGCCACCACGCGCCAGTTCCTGGACTACTTTAACCTGAAGACGCTCGATCAATTGCCCGCGCTGGCGGAAATTCGCGACCTGGAGACGCTCAATGCGGAGCTGGGGTTCAGCGATCCAATGCCGGATGAGGCAGATTCGGCAGCGCACGGCCCCGGATTGACTGTGGTCGGTGGTACGGAGCACACGCCATCACAGCTCGAGGATGCGCAGCCTCCGGTGACGCTGGCAGAGGCGGCGGACGATCTTGAAGCGCGCGCGGCGCAATTGCACGATGGCGAGATCGCCGCCCTTGAAGACGAGGATGATTTCGGGTCGGAGTCGGATGACTTTGCCGAAGCGGGTGCCTTTGTCGCATCCGATGAGTCGGATGGCTTCCCGGAAGCAGATGACGCCTCGGAGCCTGATGACGCTTCAGAGGTAGATGACTATGCGGACCATGCTGCGTCCAAACCCGAATCACAGATCTGACCTGATATGACGAAAAAGTCCCAGAGGGACGCACCCACCTTGCAGGCAAAGCTACCTGTAGACAGGGACGCCAAACCCGCAGCAGCCAAAGCACGGCTGACCGGCTCCAGCACGGATGAAAAACTGCAGAAGGTGCTGGCGCGCGCCGGCCTCGGCTCGCGCCGGGAAATGGAGCGCTGGATAGAGGCCGGCCGTATAGCTGTCAACGGCAAGCCTGCGCATCTCGGTGATCGCGTGCAGCCGCGCGACCGCGTGGCTGTCGATGGACGTGCGCTGGAGATTGCGCCGGCGCAGGAAGCGCGCTGTATTCTTTACCACAAGCCGCAAGGCGAGGTCTGCTCTCGCAGTGATCCAGAGGGTCGCCGCACGGTCTTCGAGCGTTTGCCCAACCTGAAAGCGGGCCGCTGGATCTCGATCGGGCGGCTGGATTTCAACACTTCTGGACTGCTGCTGTTTACCACCGATGGCGAGTTGGCCAACGCGTTGATGCATCCATCCTCCAATATCGAGCGCGAGTACATGGTGCGCGTGATGGGCGATGTAAAGGACGAGATGCTGCAGCGCATGCTGGAAGGCGTGATGCTCGAGGATGGCATGGCGCGCTTTACCGACATCCAACAGATTGGCAAGGGCGGCATCAACACCTGGTTCTGCGTGGTGCTGATGGAAGGCCGCAATCGCGAAGTGCGCCGGTTGTGGGAATCCCAGGGCCTGACGGTGTCGCGCCTCAAGCGCGTGCGCTACGGCGAGGTATTTATTCCCTCCAAGGTGAAACAGGGCCAGTGGGTCGAGCTGGAGCGCCCGGAGGTCAAATCACTGTACCGCATGGCGAGCCTGGCGCCGAAAGAGCTCGTGCGCAACACAGTAAAAGAGCGCGAGGTCATGGAGCGCCAGTTTGGCAAGCGGCACGCGCGGTGCGGCGAGTAGAGGCGCGGCGAAGAAGCGCGGTCGACCGCGCGACTAGTTTGACACTCCTAGACGTCGCTAAACCGAACGGCACAAACATAAGCTGAAAAGTAGTACATAGGCGTCAAATCGAGCAGAGCTTGACGGGACCGTCTGAGGCCATGGATGGCCGAAGCGAGCCTACATGGACGTATTTACGGCGTGTCCCGACAAGCTCTGCTCGGTTTGGCGCCGGTCTAGCAACTTAAGTAAGTGCGTTTCACGCTAGCGCGCGTCAAACGCCTTGCCGGTGATCCCGGCACTGTCATTCCCCATCAGGTAAAGATACGCCGGCATGATGTCCTGTGGTGATGGATTGTTCGTGGGCGTTTCGGCCGGATACGCCGCCCGGCGCATGGCCGTGTTGGTGCCGCGCGGATTGAGGCTGTTGACGCGAATATTGGACGTGTTCTGCAACTCGTCCGCCAGCACCTGCATGAAACCTTCGGTGGCGAATTTGGACACCGCGTAGGCGCCCCAGTAGGCCTTGCCGACACGCCCAACGCCGGAAGAGGTCAATATGATGGATGCGCCCGGCGCCTGCTGCAGCAGCGGCAACAGGTAGCGGGTCAGCAGGAATTGCGCGTTGACATTGACCTGCATCACGGTGCTCCAGCTCTTGTAACCCGCATCCGCGATCGGGCGGCGCTCGCCGAGCAGTGCGGCGTTGTGCAGGATGCCATGCAGGGAGGGCAGTTCTTCAGCGAGGCTGGCCGCGAGCGTCGCGTAATTGTCTTCGGCGGCAGTGGCGAGATCCAGTTCGATAATGCCGGGTTTGGCCCCGCCGGCGGCTTCGATTTCGTCGTACACCGCCTCCAGCTTGCTTTCCGTCCGCCCCAGCAATAACACGGTCGCGCCGTGGCGGGCATAGCTGAGCGCCGCCGCGCGGCCGATGCCATCGCCGGCGCCGGTCACCAGTATGGACTTGCCAGCCAGCAGATCAGCGCGCGGGCGGTAGTTGTCGGGAATCAAAAGGGCGGTCATGCGATGTCCTGTAACGGCGTGTGCAGAATCAGTTCCAGCAGGTCGGTGCTGCGCTGGGCCTGCGCATTGGCGCCCCAGCGCAACGGATCGTCGCCCGCTTCGATATAGCCGTAGCTGGCCGCGATGGTATACATGCCGGCGCGCCGCCCCGCTTCGATGTCGCGCAGGTGGTCGCCGACGTAGATCGCCTCGTGCGGCGCGCAGCCCAGGTCGCGGCAGTTGCGGTACAGCGATTCCGGATGGGGTTTGCGGTTGCCGATATCGTCCGGGCAGACCACGCTCCCGGGCGGCGGTTGCAGGTCCAGTTTCGCCAGCAGCGGCGCCGTGAACGCGCGCGGCTTGTTCGTGGAAATGCCCCAGGCAATACCCTGTGCCTGCAATTGTTCCAGCAGCGCGACGATGCCGGGGTAGGGCGTGGCGAGCGTGCCCAGTACTTCGCTGTACAGTTCCAGCAGGCGCAGGCGGTTCTGCTCGAATTCCGCTGCATCCTCGGGCATGTCCAGGCCCAGGCTGACCAGCGCGCGTGCGCCATTGGATACCGAGGCGCGGATGCGCGCCGGGTCCATCGGCCCTCGTCCATGCTCCGCGCGCAGCGCCTGCACCACCGGCACGAATTCATCGGCGGTGTCGACCAGTGTGCCATCGAGGTCAAAGATGACGGCGCGCAGTGTTTTCGGGAAGGCGGTTCGTGCAGTTGTCATAGAGGGTATTTCATAAAGGGTGCGTCAATCGGGACGTGTTTTCGGTGGTAAGTCATCAGGCCGGTTTCACCGCGTGCACCATGTAGTTCACGCTGACGTCGGCGTCGTTCAGTTTGTAGCGCCTGGTGAGCGGGTTGTAGGTCAGCCCGGTCATGCGCTGCAGCACCAGTCCCGCGTCGCGCATCCAGGCGGCCAATTCAGAGGGCTTGATAAATTTTGCATAGTCGTGGGTGCCGGCCGGCAGCAGCTGCAGGATGTGCTCGGCACCGACAATCGCGAACGCAAACGCCTTCGGGTTGCGGTTGATGGTGGAAAAGTAGAGGGCGCCACCCGGCTTTGCCAGTGCGGCGCAGGCGGCGATGACGGCGCCCGGGTCCGGCACATGTTCCAGCATCTCAAGGCAGCAGACGACGTCGTACACCGCGCCTTCCTCCTCGGCCAGCTGTTCGGCGGTGGCCTGGCGATAATCGACCTCGACGCCGGATTCGAGTTGGTGCAGTTGCGCCACTGACAGCGGCGCCTCGCCCATGTCGATACCGGTGACGCGGGCGCCGCGCTGCGCCATTGCTTCGGCCAGGATGCCGCCGCCACACCCGACATCCACCAGGCGTTTGCCCGCGACCGGCGAGTGTTCGTCTATGTAATTGGCGCGCAGTGGATTGATATCGTGCAGCGGCTTGAATTCGCTGTTGCGATCCCACCAGCGCGAGGCGAGCGCCTCGAATTTGGCGATTTCCTGTGGGTCTACATTCAAGCGGTTGCTCATAGCGTAACACCCGGTGTGTGCGCGATGCGCTGTTGCCATTGATTGGTACGCACGGCCAGCGCCTGCAGGTCGATGTGCGTGAGCTCGCGGTCTGCCATCACCGCCGCGCCGGCGATCCAGCTGTGGCTGACCTGGCTGCCGTTGCAGGCGTAGACCAGTTGCGACAGCGGGTGGTAGAGCGGCTGTGTCTCGGGGCCGCGCAGGTCCACCGCGATCAGGTCGGCCTGCTTGCCCACCTCCAGGCTGCCGATGCGGTCTTCCAGTCCCAGCGCCCGTGCGCCATTGATGGTGGCCATCGCCAGCGCGTCGGCAGCCGGCAGTGCCGAGGCATCGTGCGCGTGGAGCTTGGCCAGCAGCGCGGCGGCCTGCATCTCGCCAAACAGGTTGAGGTCATTGTTGCTGGCGGCGCTGTCCGTGCCCAGCGCCACATTCACGCCTTGCGCCCGCAGTGCGCCCACCCGGCAGGTGCCGGATGCCAGCTTCATGTTGGATTGCGGGCAGTGCACCACGTGGGCGCCGGTGGCCGCCAGAAGGGCGATGTCCTGGTCGCCCAGGTCCGTCATATGCACGCACTGGGTGCGCGGGCCGAGCAGGCCGAGGCGGTTAAGCATGTCCAGCGGGCGTTCACCGCATTGCTCGACCGCCATCAGCACCTCGCCCGCCGTCTCGTGCAGGTGGATGTGCACGGGCGCATCCAGTTCGGCCGCGAGTGTCGCAATCCTGGCCAGGTTGGCTTCGCACACGGTGTAAGGCGCGTGCGGCCCGAACACCACGGTAACCAGCGCGCTGTGCTTGAAGTCATCGCGCAGCGCCAGGCCCTTGCGAATGTAATCATCCGCGTCCTGCCCCCAGGCCGTGGGGAAATCGAATATCGGGAACGTGATCTGGCAGCGCATGCCCAGGCGCTGGGCGGTTGCGGCGCAGGCATTGGGAAAGAAATACATATCGCTGAAGGTGGTGGTACCGGCGCGCAGCATCTCGGCGATGGCCAGTTCGGTGCCATCGCGCACAAACTCCTCGCTGACATGGGCCCGTTCCGCCGGCCAGATGTGTTGTTCCAGCCAGGGCATCAGCGGTTGGTCGTCGGCAAAGCCGCGCAACAGGCTCATCGCGGCGTGGCCGTGGCAGTTGATCAAGCCCGGCAACAGCACGTGGCCGGGCAATTCCAGGACATTCTGCGCTTCAATGGCCTGCGCCTCCGCGCGCGGCAACAGCGCGGTAATGCGCTCCCCGGTCAGGGCAATGCTGTGGTTTTCCAGCACGACGCCATGGGGAACCACCGGTACTATCCAGCCGGCGTGGATCAACGTGTCGGCAGTGTTTGGTGGTGATGTCATGCGGCTTTTCCCCTGTCTACCGGCGTCCCCCGGTGCATATGCATGTGCTTCTGTCCGCGCTTCTGTTTGTGGTGGTACGTCCGCGCCAGCCCCCGGTGCGACCCGATTGCGCGACGCGGCGCGAAAGTATAACCACAAATGGGGCAGCACTACCCTAACGGCGTCGATTTTCTGCAAAAACGTGGCGATAAGGGCGCGCTTTCCCGTATAATCGGCGGTTTGATTTCGGGGGCTCCAGCCGCCGGTTTTGTCGGTTTAGGTCGCTGCGGTTCGCTGCAAAAAAAGTCCCTGTATAAGACGCAGTGTTTGTCCTTAAGTTACGCCGAAGATACGTTCGCAGCCAGTCAAGGAAGTCGCAGTACATGGGTGAAATAGCCAAAGAAATCCTTCCCGTCAATATCGAAGACGAGATGAAGCAGTCTTACCTGGATTACGCGATGAGCGTGATCGTCGGGAGGGCCTTGCCGGATGTGCGCGACGGCTTGAAACCGGTGCACCGGCGCGTGCTGTTTGCGATGAACGAGCTCAGCAACGACTGGAACAAGGCCTACAAAAAATCGGCCCGTATCGTGGGCGATGTGATCGGTAAATATCACCCGCACGGCGATTCGGCGGTGTACGACACCATCGTCCGCATGGCCCAGCCCTTCTCCCTGCGCTACATGCTGGTGGACGGCCAGGGCAACTTTGGCTCCGTGGACGGCGATTCGGCGGCGGCCATGCGCTACACCGAAATCCGCATGCGCAAGATCGCGCATTCGATTCTGGCGGACCTCGACAAGGAAACGGTCGACTTTGTCGACAACTACGACGGCACCGAGCGCATTCCCGCCGTGATGCCCACGCGGGTACCCAACCTGCTGATCAACGGTTCCTCCGGCATCGCGGTCGGCATGGCCACCAATATTCCGCCGCACAACCTCACCGAGGTGGTCAGTGGCTGCCTGGCGCTGTTGCGCAACCCGGAACTCACCGTGGATGAGCTGATGGAGCATATCCCGGGCCCCGATTTCCCCACCGCCGGCATCATCAACGGCCGGGCCGGCATCATCCAGGCTTATCGCACCGGGCGCGGCCGTATTTACGTGCGCGCCAAGGCGGAAGTCATCCACGACGAAAAGCGTGGCAAGGACATCATCCTGATCCACGAATTGCCCTACCAGTTGAACAAGGCGAAGCTGATAGAGCGCATCGCCGAGTTGGTGAAGCGAAAAGCACATAGAGGGTATCACCGAGCCGCGCGCGATGAGTCCGACAAGGACGGCATGCGCGTGGTGATTGAGCTGCGCCGTGGCGAACTGGGCGATGTGGTGCTCAACAACCTCTATGCCCAGACCGGCATGCAGTCGGTGTTCGGCATCAACATGGTGGCGCTGGTCGACGGTCGGCCAAAGCTGCTGAATCTCAAGGAGATACTCGAAGCCTTTATCCGCCATCGTCGCGAGGTGGTCACGCGGCGCACGGTATACCTGCTGCGCAAGGCGCGCGAACGCGGACATTGCTGGAAGGCCTGGCCATGCGCTGAGCAACATTGATCCGATCATCGCGCTGATCAAGGCATCGCCGAGCTCCGCCGAAGCGAAGGAGAAACTGCTCGCGCAGGCCTGGGAACCGGGCGATGTCACCGGCATGCTGGAGCGGGCCGGTAGCGATGCGTGCAGGCCCGATGAGCTGGAACCGCAGTACGGTTTGCACGACGGTGCCTATCACCTGTCGCCCGCGCAGGCACAGGCCATTCTCGAGCTGCGCCTGCACCGACTGACCGGGCTGGAGCACGAGAAGCTGCTGAGCGAATACCAGGAGAGACTGCGTGAAATCGCGGATTTTCTCGATATTCTCAGCGATCCCGAGCGCCTCAAGCTGGTTATTCGTGAAGAGCTGGAAGAGATTGTCACCGAGTATGGCGATGCGCGTCGCACCGAGATCACCGCATCACAGCACGACCTGACCGTTGAAGACCTGATCACGGAAGAAGACCGGGTGGTGACAATTTCCCACGGCGGTTACGCCAAGACGCAGCCGCTGAGTGATTACCAGGCGCAACGTCGCGGCGGCATGGGCAAGTCCGCGACCGCGGTGAAGGACGAGGATTTTGTCGAGCACCTGCTGATCGCCAGTACCATGCCACCATCCTGTGCTTCTCCAACCTGGGCAAAGTGTACTGGTTGAAGGTGTACCAGATTCCGCTGGCCGGTCGCAATTCGCGCGGCCGACCGATGGTCAATCTGCTGCCGCTGGAAGAAGGCGAGCGCGTGACCTCCATCCTGCCGGTGGAAGAGTACACAGAAGGGCACTTTATTTTCATGGCGACGGCCAACGGCACCGTGAAGAAAACCGCGCTGACGGATTTTGCCCGCCAGCGCAGCGTGGGCCTGCGCGCCCTGCAGCTGGATGAAGGCGATGTACTGGTGGGCACGGCGATCACGCACGGTGACGGCGATGTCATGCTGTTCAGCAGCGAAGGTAAAGCAGTGCGCTTCCAGGAAACCGATGTGCGCTCTATGGGTCGCACCGCCCGGGTATTCGCGGGATTCGCCTCGGCGCTGGCCACAGCATGATTTCACTTATTATCCCGCGCCCCGAGGGCATGGTGCTGACGGTGAGTGAGAACGGCTACGGCAAGCGCACCCCGACTTCAGATTTCCCCACCAAGGGACGTGGCGGCAAGGGCTTGATCGCGATGTCGACCAGTGCACGCAACGGCAACATGGTCGGTGCGGTGCAGGTGTTTGCCGGTGACGAGCTCATGCTGATCTCCAACCAGGGGACACTCGTGCGGACGCGCGCGGACGAGGTGTCCGTGCTCGGTCGCAATACGCAGGGTGTGCGCGTGATCCGCACCAAGGACGGCGAAAGCCTGGTGGGCGTGCAACGCATAGATGAACCTGCCGAGCAGCCCGAGGCACACCCCGACGCGGATACCGATATTGACGCCGGTACCGATATTGATCCAACCAACACCGATACCACCACCGATATCGACACCGATACCGATACCACAGACGACGCTGCTGAATAATGCGACGGACTCCGGTTGCACAATCAAACCCCGGAGTCCTGATGCAAGCCCCAGCCGCTTTTCCCAAACTCTTGAGGAAGTTACACAGATGACGCGGTGCTACAATTTTTGTGCTGGCCCTGCTTCGCTGCCGGAGTCCGTCCTGCAGATCGCCAGGGACGACATGCTGGATTGGCACGGCAAGGGCCTGTCCCTGATGGAAATGAGCCATCGCAGCCCCGAGGTGGTGGGTGTGGCAGAGCACGCCGAGCAGACGCTGCGCAACTTGCTGGGCATCTCCGACGACTATGCCGTGTTGTTCCTGCAGGGCGGTGCCAGCACGCAGTTTTCCGCCGTGCCGCTCAACCTGCTTGGCGACAAGGGCCGCGCGGACTATGTCAACACCGGTGAATGGTCCAAGAAGGCGATCGCCGAAGGGCAGCGCTACGGCGAGGTGAATGTCGTCGCCACTGCCAAGGACACCAACTTCACCACGATTCCGCCGCAGCAGTCGTGGCAGCTGGGCGCTGATCCTGCCTACCTCCATTACATCGGCAACGAGACGATAGGCGGCGTGGAGTTTTTCTGGACGCCGCAGGTGCATGTGCCGTTGGTGGTGGATATGTCGTCCACCATCCTGTCGCGCCCGATCAACGTCGCCGATTACGGCGTGATTTACGCCGGCGCGCAGAAAAATATCGGGCCTGCTGGCCTCACGTTGGTGATTGTGCGTCGGGATCTGCTCGGCAGGGCGCATCCCCTGTGTCCTGCGATGCTCAATTGGAAGATCGCGGCCGACAACGATTCCATGTACAACACACCGCCGACGTTTGCGCTGTACCTCGCAGCCCTGGTATTTGACTGGCTGGTGGAGCAGGGCGGCCTGACTGCGATGGAAGTGGTCAACCGGCGCAAGGCGCAGAAGCTGTATTCGGCTATCAATGGCAGTGGTTTCTATTCCAATCCCGTGGAGCTTGCCAGCCGCTCCCTGATGAACGTGCCATTCATCCTGGCGAATGCCGATCTGGACAAGCAGTTTTTGCAGGAGTCCGAGGCGGCCGGTCTGCTGAACCTCAAGGGGCACCGCTCCGTGGGCGGCATGCGCGCCAGCATCTACAACGCCGTCAGCGAAGCGGCGGTGGATGCTCTGATCGCCTTTATGCAAGACTTCGAGCAACGCAACGGTTAAGGCCGCGTATGGCAGACAACAGGGATCTTGAGCAGGTTCGGGCGGATATCGACGCCATTGACCTGGACATCCAGGCACTGATCAACAAGCGGGCGCAGTGTGCGCAACGCGTTGCGGACATCAAGCTGGCGGAAGTGGCGGCGGCGCACGCGCGCGGTGACACCGGCGTGGAGCCGGTGTTCTATCGCCCGGAGCGCGAGGCGCAGGTCCTGCAGCGCATTATCAGTCGCAATGCCGGTCCCCTGGCGGGCGCCAACATGGCGCATATCTTTCGCGAAATCATGTCGGCGTGTCTCGCGCTGGAAAAGCCGTTACAAGTCGCCTACCTCGGGCCGGAAGGGACGTTCACCCAGGGCGCGGCCATCAAGCATTTCGGCCACGCCGCGATATGCGTGCCACAGGCGACGATAGACAGTGTGTTCGCGCAGGTAGAATCCGGCGCCTGCCATTACGGCGTGGTGCCGGTCGAGAATTCCACCGAGGGTATGGTCAGCCATACGCTGGATACGTTCATGGCGTCATCGCTGAAGATATCCGGCGAGGTCGAGCTGCGCATCGGACTGCATCTGCTGGCGGCACCGGGTACGTCCGAGGGCAGTATTACCCGCATTTGTGCGCACCAGCAGGCGCTCGCCCAGTGCCGTACGTGGTTGGACAAGCACTGGCCGGCCATACCCCGCGAAGCGGTCAGCAGCAACGGTGAGGCCGCCCGCATGGCGGCACAAATCCCGGGCGTCGCTGCCGTGGCCGGCGATATGGCAGTGGAGCGCTATGCTCTGGAGAAACTGGCGTCGCACATCGAGGACTACGCCGATAACACCACGCGCTTCCTGATTATCGGCCGCGAGGAGGTGTTGCCCAGTGGTCGCGACAAGACCTCGATTGTCGTCGCCAGCCGCAATAAACCGGGTGCGCTGTTCAGTCTGCTGGAGCCGTTCATGCGCGCCAATGTCAGCCTGACCCGTATCGATACGCGACCGTCGCGCACCGAGAAGTGGGCCTATGTGTTTTTCATCGAGTTTGAAGGGCATTTACGCGATGAGAAAATCGCGAAAATAATGGTGGAGCTGGAAGAGCAGTCCATCATGCTAAAAGCGCTGGGGTCCTATCCCCAGGCATTGCTATAGGCCCACAGTGACGTACCCCACTGACACGGTCGTGATTCTCGGCCTTGGATGGATCGGCGGATCACTGGCCAGGGCCCTGCGCCGCAGCGGATTCAGCCGGCGCTTCATCGGCTATGGACACCGCGAGGCGTCACTGCGCCGAGGCGTGGAACTGGGCGTGATCGACGAATACACACTGGATCTGGACGCGGCGATTGCGCGCGCGGACATCCTGGTGATCTGCACGCCGACGCTGACGGCGGCAACGATGCTGGAGCAGATTCTGCCGCGCCTGGGCGCGCGCGCTGGTGGGCCGGTGATTACGGATGTCGCCAGCGTGAAGGGCAACCTGCGCGATACTGCGATTGCGACAGCGGGCTCCATGCCACCGCAACTGGTGCTGGGCCACCCGATCGCGGGGTCGGAGCACAGTGGTGTCGAGGCTTCAAATGTCGATTTGTTTTTGCATCACCGGGTGATCCTGACGCCGGTGGAGGGCAATGATCCGGCGGCGGTGGAAGTGGTGCGAGCGATGTGGGCGAGCACGGGTGCCGAAGTGCTGGACATGACGGTGGACAGGCATGACGCGGTGCTGGCCGCGACCAGCCATCTTCCGCATATGCTGGCCTACACGCTGGTGGACGCGCTGGCGTCAGCGGCTGCCAGCGAGGATATGTTCCGCTGCGCCGCCGGTGGCTTTCGCGATTTCACGCGCATTGCCTCCAGCGACCCGGTGATGTGGCGCGATATTGCACTGGCCAACAAATCGGCCCTGCTCAACGCTATCGACCTGTTCAGTGAGCATCTCGCGCAATTGCGCGTTGCCGTGCAAGCTGGCAACGCCGATCAGCTAATGAACACCTTCAGTCGGGCCAAGCGCGCCCGCGATGAATTTGCCGCCCTGCTGGCCGAGCGCAGCGGGTCGAAAACACCTTAAGGTTCACGATATGCATTTCACGTTACAGCCCGGCGGAAACCTGAAGGGTGAAGCCAGAGTCCCGGGTGACAAATCCATTTCTCACCGCGCCATCATGCTCGGTGCGCTGGCCGAAGGCACCTCACGGGTCAACGGATTCCTGGAGGGCGAGGATGCGCTGGCCACATTGGCGGCGTTTCGCGCGATGGGGGTGCAGATCGAGGGTCCGGTGGACGGCTGCGTGACAGTGCATGGCGTCGGGCTGCACGGCCTGCGCGCCCCCGACCAGCCATTAGACCTCGGCAATGCCGGCACCGGTATGCGCCTTTTGTGCGGCCTGCTGGCCGGCCAACCCTTCGACACTGAGCTGACTGGCGATGCTTCACTCTGCAGTCGACCCATGGGGCGAGTCATCGAGCCCCTGACGCGTATGGGCGCACGTATTGAATCCGCTGCGGGCGGGCGGCCGCCGCTGGCGATTCGCGGCGGCCAGCGCTTGCGGGGAATTCATTACGACCTGCCGATGGCGAGCGCCCAGGTGAAGTCCTGCTGCCTGCTGGCCGGGCTTTACAGCGAGGGAGAAACCTCGGTCACTGAACCTGCGCCCACGCGCGATCACACCGAACGCATGCTGCGCGGTTTCGGCTACCCGGTGCAGTCGGTCAACGGCGAGATTTCATTGCAGGGCGGCGGCAGCCTGGTGGCCTGTGATATAGAAGTGCCAGCCGATATTTCGTCGGCGACCTTTTTTCTGGTGGGTGCCAGTATCGCCCCCGGCTCAGACCTGCTGCTCAGCCATGTCGGCATCAATCCCACGCGCATCGGTGTCATCAATATCCTGCAACTGATGGGCGCAGACATCAGCTTGCAGAACCAGCGTGAAGTCGGCGGCGAACCCGTAGCCGATATCCGTGTGCGCTATGCACCCCTGCACGGAGTCGAGATACCTGCCGACCAGGTGCCGCTCGCAATTGACGAGTTCCCGGCGTTGTTTATTGCCGCCGCCTGCGCGCAGGGGCGCACCGTCCTGCACGGTGCCGAGGAACTGCGGGTCAAGGAAAGCGACCGCATCGCCGCGATGGCGGCGGGCCTGACCACGCTCGGCGTGCGCAATACCGTGCTGGATGACGGTATTGTCATCGAGGGTGGCCCGATGGGAGCCGGCACCATCCATACCTATAACGACCATCGCATCGCCATGTCGTTTGCGATCGCCGCGCTGCGTGCTGAGGGCGAGATTACCGTGCGGGACTGCGGCCATGTGGCGACGTCGTTTCCCGGGTTTGATGTGCTTGCGCGCCGTCTCGGCCTGCGCATCAGCGCAGTGGCAGATTAGCTACGTGGCCAGCGTGCCGGTCATTACCGTCGACGGACCCTCCGGGGTGGGCAAGGGCACGATCAGCCATATGCTCGCCGACCGCCTCGGTTGGCACCTGCTCGACAGCGGTGCACTGTATCGCGTGACAGGCCAGGCCTGTGTTATCGAGGGTGTCAGTTGGGACGATGACCCGGCGGTGGCCGATGTCGCGCGGCACCTGGATGTGGCTTTTTCGCTTGCCGCTAACGGCGAGATGCTGGTCGCCTACAAGGGCTTGGATGTCAGCGCGGCGATTCGAACCGAGGAGGGCGGACGCGGCGCCTCCACCGTGGCTGCGATTCCCGCCGTGCGCGAAGCGCTGTTCGCGCGGCAGCGCGATTTCCTCCAGCCGCCCGGACTGGTGGCGGACGGTCGCGACATGGGTACCGTGGTGTTTCCCGATGCGCCGCTCAAATTTTTCCTCACCGCGAGTGCCGCTGAGCGCGCTGAGCGTCGCTACAAGCAGTTGCTCGAAAAGGGTGAAAGTGTTAGTCTCCCGCGCCTTCTGGCGGATATACAGGAACGGGACGAGCGCGACAGCAGTCGCTCTGTATCTCCCCTGGTTCCCGCCGAAGACGCCATCGTCATTGACAGCAGCGCCACGCCCATCAGCGATGTGTTTGCGCGGGTAATGCTGGAAGTGAAGAAAAAAGGTTTTATCTAGCCGGGGGCGCATAGCCGTACGCGGCCATTTATTCCTTAAAATTGGCATTCCTGCTGTTTTTCCGACTGATTCCAGTCAGGGTTGGAAGAATGGCTAACTCAGGGTAACCCGGGCCGACTGGAGGCGCGGTGGTAGAGAGAGTCAGGCAACTGCCTCAATCACAACACACAGGTACTACGCAATGAGCGAATCCTTCGCCGAACTATTTGAAGAGAGTCTGAAAACCGTCGATATGCAGCCGGGTGCAATTGTCACCGGCGTGATCATCGACATCGATAACGAGTGGGTCACCGTACACGCGGGCTTGAAGTCCGAAGGTGTTATCCCTCGTGCACAGTTTATAGATGCTAACGGCAAGTGCACGCTTAGTATCGGCGACGAAGTACAGGTCGCGCTGGAAGCCGTGGAAGACGGATTCGGCGAGACCAAATTGTCGCGTGAAAAGGCCAAGCGCGCCGAATCCTGGAAGGACCTGGAAGCGGCACACGAAGCCAACGCGGTGGTTGTCGGTATCATCAACGGCAAGGTCAAGGGTGGCTTTACCGTGGATATCAACACCATCAGGGCATTCCTCCCGGGCTCTCTGGTGGATGTCCGTCCGGTGCGCGAAACACTGCACCTGGAAGGCAAGGAACTCGAATTCAAAGTCATCAAGCTGGACCAGAAGCGCAACAACGTGGTGGTTTCACGTCGCGCTGTGATGGAAGCCGCCAACAGCGTTGAGCGCGACGCGCTGCTGGAATCGCTGCAGGAAGGCATGTCAGTCAAAGGTATCGTGAAGAACCTGACGGACTACGGCGCGTTCGTAGATCTCGGTGGTGTCGATGGCCTGCTGCACATTACCGATATGGCATGGAAGCGCATCAAGCACCCCTCCGAGATCGTGGAAGTGGGCATGGAGATCGACGTCAAGATTCTCAAGTTCGATCGTGAGCGCAACCGCGTATCACTGGGCTTGAAACAGCTCGGCGAAGACCCCTGGCTGGAAATCACCGGCCGTTACCCGGAAGGCAGTCGCGTGAAAGCGAAAATCACCAACCTCACCGATTACGGCTGCTTTGCCGAGTTGGAGGAGGGCGTTGAAGGCCTGGTGCACGTGTCCGAGATGGATTGGACCAACAAAAACGTACATCCCTCCAAAATCGTCAGCCTGGGTGATGAAGTCGAGGTGATGGTTCTGGATATCGACGAGGATCGTCGCCGCATCTCACTGGGTATCAAGCAGTGCCAGCAAAATCCCTGGGACGCGTTTGCCTCACAATACGCCAAGGGCGCCAAAATCTCGGGCAACATCAAGTCCATTACTGACTTCGGCATATTCATCGGCCTGGAAGGTAACATCGACGGACTGGTGCACCTGTCCGACATCAGCTGGAACGAACCCGGCGAAGAAGCGGTCCGCAACTACAAGAAGGGCGATGAGATTGAGACGGTTATTCTGTCCATCGACTCCGAGCGCGAGCGCATTTCACTCGGTATCAAACAACTTGAAGACGACCCTTTCGGCAACTATGTAGCCGAGCATGATCGCGGTGCGATCGTCAGCGGCGAAGTCGTTGCAGTGGATGCCAAGTCGGTCACGATCAAACTGGCCGATGATGTTGAAGGTATTCTGAAGGCCTCCGACATCAGCCGTGAGAAAGTGGAAGATGCGCGCAATGCCTTCAAAGTCGGAGACACCGTCGAAGCCAAGATCATTGCGGTAGACCGCAAGAATCGCGGTCTGGCGCTGTCCATCAAGGCGAAGGACTTTGACGATGAGAAGGAGGCCGTGAAGACGCTGAAGGAGTCTGAAAACGAAACGGCTTCTCCGGGTACCATCGGTGACCTGATCAAGGCGCAGATGAGCGAACAGTAACACCCCGCAAGGGCTTCGTAGAGTCCCCGAAAGGGCTCACCGTCGGTGAGCCCTTTTTTTGTTTCTGCAGGTTCATGAACGCACGACAATTCAGTAAGAAATTCACTTTTCCGTTAAAAAATAACAAGTTGCGAATTATTTAAGCACGGTACACAATGAACCCCTGACGATTACCGCCATAAGAACACCTCGCGGGGGCCGCATGACGAAAAGTGAACTGATCGAGACGATCCTGTCCCGGCAGAGCCAGTTATCTGCGAAGGATGTAGAGCTGGCAGTTAAGACTATTCTTGAGCATATGTCGCAGGCGCTATCCACCGGCGAACGCATAGAGATTCGCGGTTTCGGGAGTTTTTCCCTGCACTTTCGCGAGCCGCGACGCGGGCGCAACCCGAAGACCGGTGATGCGGTCGAGCTGACCGGCAAATACGTTCCGCATTTCAAGCCGGGAAAGGAACTGCGCGAACGGGTCAATCTGGGGCTACAATCAGAAAGCTAGGCTTGTTCTGTGTCAACCAGGCGGTATGATCGAAAGTTCATACCGTTTTTTTTCACTTCGTTTCGTTGAACTGGGCATTCCGATGAAGCAATTTCGTAAATTCCTGACTGCCATCGTGGTAGTCGTCATGCTGGTGGTGAGTGTGTTGTTTGCCTTGCAGAACAAGGTGCTGGTGCCACTCGACCTGCTCGTATATACCTTTGGTCCACACAGTCTTGCGCTGTGGGTTCTGGTCGCGTTTGCTTTCGGCGGGTCGCTTGGCATGATCGTCTCCTCTGTGATTCTGGTGCGTACCCGCGCGTCGCTCGGGGTGTGTAGAAAGCAATTGGATCGAGCCCAACAGGACCTCACCAAACTGCGCGGCACCGCCGACGCCGCATGACGACACCTGTTATCGTTGCGCTGGACTATCCTTGCGCGCCTGACGCGCTAGCTCTCGCGCGACAACTATCGCCCGTACTGTGTCGCGTGAAGGTGGGTAAGGAACTGTTTACGCGTGCCGGGCCTGCGGTAGTGGAGGAATTGCAGAAGATGGGCTTCGAGGTGTTTCTCGATCTGAAATTCCACGATATCCCCAATACAGTGGCAGGCGCGGTGCGAGCGGCCGCCGAGCTGGGCGTGTGGATGGTCAATGTACACGCCAGCGGTGGTCGCCGGATGATGGAAGCGGCGGTCGCGGCCGTCACCGCGTTCACCCAACGCCCCATCCTGCTCGGTGTGACGGTGCTTACCAGCATGTCCGAGCAGGATTTGCAGGAGCTGGGGTATCCTGAATCGATGCAGCAGCGTGTGCTGCGCCTGGCAACGCTGGCTGCCCAGAGCGGATTGGACGGCGTGGTGTGCTCGGCGCAGGAAGCCAGCGCATTGCGTGCGCAGTGCGGACGGCAGTTCTGCCTGGTGACTCCGGGCATCCGCTTGTCGGGTGACGATGCCGCGGACCAACGTCGCGTGGTAACCCCCGCTACGGCGTTGGCAATGGGCTCGGATTACCTCGTTATCGGGCGCTCGATCACCGCTGCCAGGGATCCCCTGGCGGCACTACAGCGTGTTCATGCGGAGCTTGCGCACGCGCCGTAATATCAAATGCGGGCACAGATCCTCCTCGCCCCGAATTCACTGCTAATCTCTTTTTTGGGTACGGATGCCCGCAGTTAACTGATATGGAGATTGCATTATGATCAATTCACCCGTGATACAACACAACGCCCGCAATGCGCTCGCAGTGTGGGAAATTCTCTCCTTCAAACGTCGAAGCGCGGTCGGTGCGCTGTGCCTGATGTGGGTGCTTGGAGTGGCTATGCTGGCGGGAGTCTCGCCTTCTTTCGCAGCAGAGCAGGGCGCCGCACAGCAGAACGCCGCACTGGGCAGCGTCGCGCCGGAGAAGGCTGCCCCGGCAGCGCCCGCTGCGACAGTCGCGCAGGTCAACATCAATACCGCTGATGCGCAAACAATGGCGTCGAAGCTCCATGGTGTGGGCGAGGCCCGGGCGGCAGAAATTGTTCGCTACAGGGAAACCTACGGTCCGTTTTCCTCTGCCGAAGAACTGGTCGAGGTAAAGGGGATCGGTCAATCCACCCTCGACAAGAACCGCGATGTGATAACACTGGAATAAGCCCTTTGCATCCGTATCATGAGGGGGCATTGGCCCCCTTTTTTCATTACGGTGACTCAGCAACGTGAAATGTCTTGTCAGTGGCGCAACCGGGTTTATCGGTCGCCTGCTTTGCCAGCGCTTGAGCGCCCGTGGAGACACCGTGATTGCGCTGAGTAAGAGTGGCGATCCGCTCGCAAATGGGCAGCCTACCATCGCCATGGATTTGGCCGAGCAGTCTCTCGACAGTAATCTGCTCAACGGCGTGGATGTGTTCTTTCACCTTGCCGGAATAGCGCACCAACGAGCACAGGAGTCTGCTTACACAGCGGTGAATTATGAGGCTACAGTGCGTCTTGCACGATTGGCGTCAGCTGCCGGCGTTCGCTGTTTTGTCTTTCTCAGTAGCGTCAAGGCGATGGGTGATTGCCGGTCGCCCGAATTGCGTACGGAAGCCGCCTGCACGCTTCCGGTCGATGCCTACGGCCTCTCCAAGTGGCAGGCGGAATGCGCCTTGCGAGCGGAGTTTTCCAATGCCGCCATGTCGGTTGCGATAGTGCGGCCCGTACTGGTTTACGGCGCGCAGGCCAGGGGAAATTTGCAGTCTCTGGCGCTGGGTGTGCGTTTCGGTTTGCCCAGGCCACCACAGCTCGGAAGACGATCCATGATCGCGCTGGATGATCTGGTGGAATTATTGTGTGTGATAGCGCAGAACCCGCCATCAGGCGTGCGGACATGGATCGCCTGTGGTGACGACGCCTACAGCACGCAGCAAATTTACGACCTGATGCGCGCCGGTCTGGGGAAGAGCAGGGGGAAGGCGTGGTTGCCGCGCTGGGCATGGTATTTCGGTTCCAGCCTGGTCGACTTTATCGCCGGACACGGTGGGGAGGCCACCTACGATAAGCTGTTCGGCACTGCGCTCTACAGCAATGCAGCCGTGCTTGAGGACACGGTTTGGCGGCCCCGTATCAGGCTTGAAGACGTCATAGGTGAACAGGGCGCAGGCAGGAGCGACCGCAGGTGACAGCAGTGCTTGTAACCCTGGTGCTGTCAGCAATCCTGTGCGGTATCTACCGGCGGTTTGCCCGAGCCCGAGAAATACTTGATACCCCCAACGAGCGCAGCTCCCACACCCAGGCCACGCCGCATGGCGGTGGGGTTGCACTGTTGACGGCATTTTCGCTTGGGCTGCTATTCGCGGCGTTGCTTGACGGTGCCTGGGGCCGGGAGTTTGTAATACTGTCAATCTGTGCTGTCGCATTGTCGACACTCGGGGTAATTGACGATATTCGGGGTTTGTCGGTGCGATCACGCTTGCTGGCGTATGGCATGGTGTGTTTATGCGGGGCGGCTGCAATGCTGCATGGTACTGATTCTCAACATGGTATCCATGCGATAGTCCTGCTGCTGATCGCCGCATTCGCGTTACTGTGGTCGCTCAATCTGTACAACTTCATGGATGGCATCGACGGGATCGCCGCATTGCAGACGATATTTGCCTGTAGCGCCGCCGCATATCTGGCCTGGTTATCCGGGCATGATCAAAGCTATGTCCGTTATTGCCTCATTCTGGCTGCGGCGCACGGCGGCTTTCTGCTGTGGAATTTTCCACCCGCCCGTTTGTTCATGGGCGATGCGGGCAGTGTACCTACAGGGTTTTTGCTGGCAGCGCTGGCGATTCTCGGTGCGGTGCAGGGGCAGCTTAACCCGCTGTGCTGGGTGGTTTTGTGTGCGGTATTCATTACGGATGCCACGTGGACATTGGCTTGGCGGATAGTCACCGGGCAGGATTTTACGCAGCCCCACCGACTCCACGCGTACCAGTGCCTGAGCCGCCATTGGAGCTCACATGTGAGAGTGGATATGCTGCTGCTCGCGATAAATACGGTCTGGCTGTTTCCGATTGCGCTGGCGGTGCAGGCGTGGCCCGAACACCAGCTATTTTTGGTATTTTTGGCATACCTTCCGCTGCTCTTCGGCGTGGCGAAGGTGGGCAGAGTGACGTAGACTTTAATCCTCGCGGGTGCACTTTCATTGTCACAAAAATATGCCTCGTCAACGACTTGAGAGCTGGAGGTGACTTGCTGATTCGTCCTGATAGTTTCTTGTCGCGTTCCGTGGTCAGCTTCCTTGGGACCATTCGGGATATCCTGCAAAAGGCGGTGGAGCTGCCGCGCAATATAAAGCAGGCCTGCCTGTTATCCCTCGATATGGTGTATGTCACTGCAGCAATGTGGTCGGCGGTTGCCCTTCGTTTTGGTGATTTGAATTTCCACCTCGGTCCCGTCGAATATGCCTGTGGCGCAGTCACCATCGTCGCTAGCGCGATGGTGTTTTTACGCCTGGGGTTGTACCGGGCGGTGATCCGCTTTATGGGGCAGCAGGCAATCTGGGCGATAATCACTGCCGCGAGTTACTCCACGATGATTCTTGGGGCGACGGTATTTTTTGCGCGCGCCGAAGTACCTCGATCAATGCCGTTCATTTATTGGGTGCTTCTCCTTGTGGGCATCGGCGGAACGCGATTGGCAGTGCGGGCGTACTATCAGGCCAAGCTACGGGCGTTGTCAGAGAATGTGATTATTTATGGCGCGGGGCAATCGGGCAGGCAGTTGCTACAGGCGCTACAACACGGTGAACAGTACCACCCGGTTGTATTCGTTGACGACGATTTTTACCTGCAGCGCTCTGTTATCAACGGACTGCAGGTGGCGCGGCCAGAGGATCTGGAACAACTGATTGTTCAGCACGATATAACCCAGGTGTTGTTGGCTATCCCGTCTGCGTCGCAGGAGCGGCGCAAGGAAATCATCAACTCACTGGTCGGTTTGCCTGTCCACGTGCGCACTGTGCCCACGATCAACGAATTACTGGCTGGGGAGGCCAGCGTCAACCAGATTCGAGATATCGACCTCGACGATTTATTGGGCCGTGATCCTGTGCCGCCACACCCCGAATTGATCGAGAAGTGTATCACCGGAAAAGTGGTGATGGTGACGGGTGCCGGCGGTTCTATCGGCGCGGAGTTGTGTCGTCAAATCATTCGCTCCGGTCCGCAGGAACTGGTCTTGTTGGACAATTCCGAATATGCCCTGTACAGCATTGAGCGCGAATTACTGGCATCCATGAAGGCGCTTGGCCTGCGCGTGGAGTTGGTGCCCTTGTTGGGTTCCGTTCAGGACCAGAATCGCCTGGAGAGCATCTACCGCACGTTTGAAGTTCGCACTGTCTATCATGCTGCGGCCTACAAGCATGTGCCGATGGTGGAATACAACATCGCTGAAGGTGTCGCAAACAATGTCTTTGGCACCTGGTATGCGGCGATTGCTGCGCGCAAGGCAGGTGTGGAGACCTTTGTGCTGGTATCCACGGACAAGGCAGTGCGTCCGACAAACATCATGGGCGCATCTAAACGACTGGCTGAAATGATTTTGCAGGGCCTCGCTCAACAGGACGCTTCAACGCTGTTTTGCATGGTCCGATTTGGTAACGTGTTGGGTTCTTCCGGTTCTGTAGTGCCACTGTTTCGGCAACAGGTTGAGGAAGGTGGTCCGGTAACGGTGACGCATCCCGATGTCACGCGGTATTTCATGAGCATTCCGGAGGCGGCACAACTGGTGCTGCAGGCGGGAGCCATGGCCACAGGCGGTGACGTATTCGTGCTTGATATGGGCGAGCCTGTGCGTATTGTTGACCTGGCGAAGCGCATGATCAGGCTCAGCGGATACGAAATGGGCCACAACGGCCACATGGGCGAACACATTGATATCGAGTTTATCGGGCTGCGTCCCGGTGAGAAGCTGCACGAAGAACTCCTGCTGGGAACCAATGTTACCGGGACGGGGCACCCAATGATCATGCGTGCGGAAGAAGAGTACTTGCCTTTTAGCCAGATACAGCGCTTGCTCGCGAAACTGCGCCGCCATTGTGACACACTGGATTGCGATGGTATCAGTTCAGTATTGAGTTTAGCGGTAAGTGGATTTGGCAATCACCAGGTGCGCTACGACTATTTGTGGAAGAGGCAGGGAAAGCTTGTCGCGGTAGAGCCGGTAGCAACCTCAAATGTTAAAGAGCTGTTTCCTGACAATCACTAACAGCACTGGAATCAGCCATCCTTTTCATCTACGTCAAATTGCCCGGTGAGGCGTCGCCTGATATGGGACCATGACATTCCCGCCGCTAGGATGAATGACAAGACGAGCAGAATGATCCAGGTGAGTGTGCCAGTTGCGTAAGGGCTAAGGACCCCGATGCTTACAAACCACCAGATAACGCAGCCAAACAGTGCGCCACCGAGTACGATACCCAACAATCCCATCGATAGCATGGTGGCTCTAAGAAACACGATCCATGCAATCAATAGTGCAACCCCGATAAACGCCATGACGGGGCCGAACTCTCTGTACTCGTCCATGACCCAGCCTACATACGAGTAATCTGAGGGATTGTAGGTAACGAACACCAGCGCCATCGCGAACAACCAACGCGCAAAAAAACTGCCGACGGTGAATTCTACAGCCATGACTGACTATCTCCGGTTCCCTGGGTCGAGGTTCAAAACGGGTGGCGTGCTCCGGTAGACCGGGATCCCGCCACCCCAATTGATGTGACGCTTATTTCGCCGCGCAGTCCACGGGGGACATTGCGTTGATCCAGTCGCGAATTAATTGCACGCCCTCAGTGTGAATGATGCTGCGGCCAATCTCCGGCATTTGTACCCCAGGCTCATTTGAGTCCATACGGAAGTCCATGATGGATGCCGCTGCGTTGCCGGGCACAATATCGTAGTCAAGATCACCTGCTCCTGCCCCTGCGGCAACCGGGGGTTTGCACTCGCCTACCGCTGTACCGAACGGACGGTAGTATTCCAGATACAGTCCTGATGTATTCGCGGCACCAATCTCAGGTTGGTGGCAGTGGGCGCAGTTGATATCCAGGTAGCCCCTGGCGCGATCGTCCAGACTAGCCGTGGTGTCATTCCAGAGCGGGATGGTATCGATAGAGGTCTTATCGCTCGGTGCGCCGAGCAGAATTCCTTGTGCCGTCCAATGATCCAACTGGTTCGCGGTGCCATTTTCGTACGCATACTCCTTGTTCAGCGAGCGCGCTTTAGGGCCAATGGGGATAAGTTCGGTTTCACCGTGGCAGTTGGCGCAGTTATTGGTATTGGGAATCACGTAATTCGTAGACTGCTGGACACCGTTGCTATCAATCCAGTCCACGTTTTGCGTGCCGCCGGTAACGGTCAGGAGCGCATCGGTTTTGCCCTGATCCCAGATGTACGGCAGTGCTACCCATCCCTCCTTACGATGGATCAGCAGGCGGGTTTCGATGATGTTCTGTGCACTGCCGTCATCGCGCAAATCCGCCTGGATAGTGAAGGTTTTGGCGATGATGGTGCCGACAGGGAAATCGAACACTTCCGTGGATCGATATGCCGCTTGCGTACCATCAGGCACAAACACAAACCGATACTTGTTGGCATAGTCAGTGAAAAGCGGTGTGTTCAAATCGTAGATAATGCCGCCACCGTTCGGGTTCGCCATTGGATTGCTGGCGTCGGCGAACAGGCGATAATCCGACAGATTGGGGCAGTCCGCAACGAAGGCATCCGTATTTATTCCGGCACCCTCAGCACCACAGAGCGCGGCAGTGTCTATGGGAGGTTCGGGATTGTTTGGATCCACCGGTGGCTCCAGCACAATGGGTGGTAGCGAAGCATGCCTGCAGTTGAAATACGCGGGATCGGTGGAAATACCCGGGTCATAGGCCAGACCGCCGAAAATCACCGAGAGATTAAGTCGGCCTATCGAGCTTTCGGGCGCATTGTCGACGATACAGATGGCCTGGTCTTCGGTCAGGCCTTCCGGAAATTCCAGCAGCAATCCGGCGTCGGTGCCAACACCGGAGCTATCGTACATAATGGCGACCGACTGGCCGAAAAGTCCGGGCAGAGCCGCCGCGTCTCCCTGCGGATCAGTGGAATTGTTGCTCATGTCATTGTCATGGATATAGATTTTTTCGGGCACGGGATCGTAGGTTTCTTTGCTGATATTCAGATCGACGAAGTAATAGCTGACAACCAGGGCACCGAATGAGATGTTGTCCTTGATGGTATTGTTGAACGCCTCGATATCGTCATTAGCCATAATCATCAGGCCCGTCCCCGTCGGCACCTGGCCCACAATGTTTCCTTGGGCGCGAAGTTGGGCTCGTTATTGGCTACGATCATATTGTCAAATACCGAACCGCCTCGCCTCCCTGCACTGGTGGCCCGGGCAGGTCAAACACCAGAATGCCGCCGGTGTTGCCCGTCGTGTTGTTTTCATAGACATCCGCAAACTTCGAGTTTTCAATCTCAATACCGGCGACGTTCTCGTACACGTAATTGCGTCGCACAATGATATTCTCGGATTGGCCGACATAGACACCGGCATCGCTGGCGCCGCGCACTTCGCTGTCCTCTATGAGTACGTTGCGGCATCCCACAGGGTACAGGCCGTAGGCCCCGTTGTTTTCATCCGGGCCATTGGTCCACTCCACACGTACTCGCCGGAAGGTCACGCCATTGGCGTCCTTGACCTTGATCGCATCGCCAGAGGTGTTTTCCACGGCGAGGTCCTGCACCACGAAGTTATTACCGGGGCGCGAATACCCTCGGCGCCATTGGTGCTGTTATCAAAGCGTAAAAACCGTGCCGGATTCGGCGTCCATCCCAGTTCCGCGCAGCACGATGTTGTCCACGCTGGAACTCAGTCCATCCACAAAGTCGTGGACGCCCGCGGGTAATTGGATGATGGTATTCGGTTCTGCGGTGATAAGCGCTTCAAGTGCACGCGTCTCCAGATCGGCGCCAGCCTCCAGCGATACCACGACATAACCGGGAAAATCCGGGTCTCCGGTATCAATGATGACTTCATTGTTATTGTTGTTACTGCCGTTGGAACAGGCGCCTAACAGGAAGCAGGCAAACGCCAGCGTCAGGGACTTGAGTACGGTCATTTTGGCATCAGAATGCGACATAAAAATCTCATTATTAGTTGTAACATTTTTGTGAGTATACCGCTTTTGCTAAAGCAGGTTAGCAATTTCTCCCTGGGGAGCTCAAATCGCATTGTCGAAATGGCTGGGAGGTCAAAGTCAGCCTGAATGCGATTATGGCACTTGCAATGAATTGCTCGACAAGTTGGCTACCGACAACAGGCGACACCGCGACTGGATGTCTCCCATCAACCGGTCGACATTGCCCAGCGCGCCGAGTCGCTCGCCCAAAATCGCCAAGGCATTCTCGTACAGTCTCATATCCCAGTGATTTTTCTCACGGAATTCGCGCGTCAATTCCGGGCCCAGCTCTTCAAATACCTTCTCGATACGCTGCACCAGTTCGACCTCGCGGCCGAAAGTTTCATTGCGGCGAATGTATGACAGGTCTATGCCTGGGAAGTATTTTTCCAGGTGATGCTCAAGCAAAATCATACTTTCGTCATAGCGCTCTACGATCACGAGTAATGGTGTGCGGATGAGCATTGCCACGCTATCCAGGTACGCTTGCTCGCCAATAATGCTATCGAAATTGCCTGTGCAGAAGCTGCAGTGGAAGTTGCGAATGGCCGGCGCGACATCCGGTCGCATACGCCAGCGCACATACTCGGCAAAAGACAGCTCTTTGGCATGGACAGCACCCGCTGTATTCGCGTCCTGGCGGCGTTCGAAGTCATATACCGAACGCGCTCGATCAATCGGGTGGCGCAGTGCGATAAGAGGCAACAGCTGCAGCTCGTCTGAAATTGGAAGCGGGAATCTGACCTGGTGGCTGGAGAGGGCTGAAATGTGCTTGTGTGTTTCCAGATAGGGCTTCAAGTAGGCGGCCCCACGGCGCATATTGTCATCGTCCCGGTGATTGACGAATCTGGATCCGAACTGTCTTTCCAGGCTCCAGTCCAGCGTCGTCCCGGCATTTTTGAACAGATGACAGTGTACTATGACCGGCCTGGTGCTCACGGTCCTTTTCACCTGTTTGGGAGCATCTGCTTCCAGAATCCGTTCCAGTGCGGCCCGGGTCGTCTCCGTGCTGAATTGCTCCCGGATTATCTCGCGGCAGTTGGTAGAGAGCTTTTGCCACAGGAATTTCTCCCGGTACAAGGCAACGACACTGTTTGCAAACTCTGTTTCGCTGTCAGAGATAAGGATATTGAGGCCATCAGTAAGGTGCATGCCTTCAGCACCGATACTGGTTGTGACCACTGGCAAGCCATAAGAAAAGCTCTGTCCGATCTTACCTTTCACACCTGCTCCGTGCAGCAGCGGCGCGATAAACACCTTGTTGTCGTTAAAGTATTCGGAGACGTCTTCAACGTATCCCGTCACCGTAATGGATGGATTGGCCATCTTCAGCAGCCGCTCTGTCGGCTCGCTGCCCACGATCGTCAGGTGAATGTCAGGTATCTTCCTGTTGATCAGCGGGAAGATGTACTCGATAAACCAGATAATGCCTTCTTCATTGGGTGGATGGGCGAAACTGCCGATAAACATCAGGCCTTTGCGCTCCTCGAAGCCCTTGAGACAGGGTTCCAGTGAGTGAATGTTGGAGACCACGGCCACCTTGTCCGAAAATGACTCGTCTGCCAGCATTTTTTTCTCGTAAGGGCTGACAACCAGCGTGGTATCGGCTTCCTCTGCGAGGAAAAACTCCAGATTTTTCCAGCGTTGTACCTCGAGATCCAGGCGACGTTGTTCGCGAACGTAATGCAGGTCGACCGTGTCAAAAATAGTTTTCGCTTTGGAATACTTCTTGACGAGCGGCAGATACTTCTTGGCAGTTACTGGACGCGACATCAGCACGGCGTCGATTTCATTGCCGTAGGCTTTGATGAAGTCTTCAAAACTGACTTCGCCGTAATAGGCTTCAATGCCCAGATCCTGCAGAGTTTTCGTGTATCTGGGATCGTAAGTCAGTTGATCCGGCCAGAACGAAACTTTGTAATCCATTGTCTGTAATATCTGCACGAGATTGAGCATGCGTAACGAGCCGGAGTCTCGATCATAGGTGGGCACCTGGTGATCGATAATCAGGATTTGTTTCGCCCCGTTTCTCTCTCTCGCCCTGAAGAGTCCGGCGGAGCTGGGGACATGGTCTCTGTCGAGTACTTCACGCCACTTATCGATGAACTTCAGCCGATTGATGTCCTGGTAGCGCTTGTATCCGGAGCTCGTCTCCTTTGCCCGCTGAGGCTCCACCGTAGTGGATTACCCTCGCGGCAGGTTGGTAGACTACTTTGTAGTTGAGCGCGCGAACGGAGAAGCACAGGTCCGTGTCCTCGTAATAGGCTGGAGCGAAGCGTTCGTCAAAGCCTCCTATTTCTTTCCATAGGGAGTGTGGAATGACCAGGCACGCACCGGAACAATAATCGACCGCTTTGCGATAGGAGTATTGCGGGAGATCCGGATTGTCCCCATGCCCATAATTACAACCATTACCATCGCTCCAGATGATGCCGCCCGCTTCCTGCAGTCTGCCGTCCGGATATATGAGCTTCGCGCCTACTATCCCGGTGCTCGGGTCGGAGAAAGGCGCCAATAGGGCGTCCAACCAGCCCGCGCTGACTTCCGTGTCATTATTCAAAAAGAGCAGGTAATCGCCTTTGGCGACATCGGCAGCTTGATTGCAGGCATTCACGAAAACTTCGTTGGTTTCGTTGGTAATGACGCGAAGGCCTCTTATGGCTGCCAGGCGCGTCGGCGTTTCATCCATGGAGTTGTTGTCCACAACGATAAGCTCGCAGTTATCCGGAACGTGCAGGTAAAGCGAATGCAAGCATTTTTCGGTAAACGCCCAATTATTGAAGACGGGGATGATGATGCTGACCCTGGGACTCTCTGAACGAACAAAAGCGATCTGCTCCTGGACAGGCGTACGTTGTGGCACGTATGCCACAGGTTGCTTATCCTCGGCGGGCGTGGCTGAGGCTGCGTCCGGAGAATTACTGGAGTCGGTAGTGCCTGACGTGATGGTGAGATTTGCAGGCGGCAACGCTGTATCTTCTGCGCCGTTCGGGATTTGTGTACGTTCGGGATCTGCTTGCATCTCCTGCGTGTGCGAGGTGACAGGATCCGACATTGCAACGGCGTAGATACCGTCGGTTACAGAAGCTGTAGCCACGGCGGCGAAAGTGATTGAGGCCGCTGGAACGGGATTCTCGGATGCCTCGATGACGGAAGTCTGGTGGTTCTGTCCTGTATCCTGAGCATCGGAATCGTCGAGTTCGTTAGTGAGGGTATCCGCAGGCGCGAAGGCAGTCCCTTGATCCGGCAGCGTGTCGGTCATCTGGACAGGTTCTGTCTGTCGGCTGCTCGATATCGTCCTGCAAGTCTATCCGCGCAGCCACTTGGTCTTCCCCGGCGCTCGGTTCAACTTGTGGAGTAAGCTCTTCTATCTGTGCATGTCGTGGCAGTTCTTCGGTTCTGGATTGATGTTGCATCTCTCCAGTCGGATGTTGCTGTGGTCCTTCGTCCGGCGGTTGCTGCTGCGGTGTTTCCTCGGCTTGAAGTTGTGAATGCTCGTTGCTACGGCGAGGCGGGGCCGTTCCCTTGTCGCCACCAGTGCCCATCACCAGTTGCTTACTGCGATGGAGCATTTTGCGCAGCAACGTATTTTCAGGGAATAATGCGTCTACAATGCGCTGGTAAAGTCGATATGCCCGCCAAACCCGGGTCGCGTAGATTCGAAGTATCAGGGCTTCGAGCGAGTTGCTTTTGGCTAGCAGCAGACTGTTTTCATCGCGCTGGTGATCGAGTTCTTCGTTGGCTACCCCAACCAATTGCTTTTGCTGTGACAGCACGTTGTCTTGATGTTCCAGCGCATGTTTATGCCTTTTTATCTCACCTTTCAAATCCGAGATGACCTGTCTCCAGGACATGCTTTCGGCCTGTAAGACACAGATCGCTTGCTGACGCGACAGGCTTTCGGTTTTGCAACGCAGAGATGACAAGTTTCTGCGCCGAAATAACGTTCTGTAGGGTTAAGCGTGCCTGCTGTTGATTGGAGACCTCGTTTTCGAGGGCTGCAATTTCTTCGAGCCGGGTCGAAATGGCGCTTTGGAGGATTGTGATCTCATCTCTCTGGTTCGCAATCTCACTTCGCAAGCCGGTGTTCTCGCTTGATTGGCCCACAACTTCCTGCTGCAGCACTGAGATTTGATTCTTATCCGCAGCGATCTGTTTGCGCAGGTCGGAGATCCGGATGTGCGGTGTGAGCAGTTGGTTCTGCAGTTTTGAGATTTCCTTCTGCAGGTTCGTAATCTCATCCTTAAGTGCTAAACCATCATTCTGCTGGTCCTGGACTTTCCTGTGCAGCGCTATGCGTTCCTGGTAGAGATGCTCTGTATTGGCGAGATAGCGGTATTCACGGAACAGTTTGTCCGTGTCGAACTGTGTTTTGATCCTGTTGAGCTTCGTGTGATACCAGCTTGGCGTGTTTTCTTCTTTCGCTCGCTCCAACGCCAATACAACATCCTTGTTATAGAAAAGCTGCTGGTTGGACTGAAACTGATCGCCCACATCGTCAAATGCCGCGAGTTCCTCGGCTAAGGCGTCGCCCTCGGAGATTTTGCACAAGAGTCGATAATAGTCTGCAATTATATTGTGGCAGCGCGCTTTGAGATCTTCTTCTGAGGCATCGTGATGGCGCAGGGTGTGATCGAGAAACTGGTCCAGTTCCGCTGGTTGTACCGCCGAGAAGTTGGGTTTATCCAGTCCCACATTGTGGAAAAGACGTTCAATACTCTGCTGAGGATCATGCAAAATGGCTTCAAACCTGACGAAGTCGCGCGGCAGGTGCCTGCTGTTGCGTTCGGCTTCCAACATGTATTGCATCCAAAGCACCAGCGACTTCTCCAGAGAAAAGCCATTCCGGCGCTGCAGAGAATCAGCGATTTCCAGTGGATTGCGAATCACCAGTGCAATGCGCGGTGTAATGTTTTCTGCCTTAAGTAGCGGTAGCCAGAATGGCAAAAGCCTGCAGAGGCGTGGATCTTTCAGTGCAGAGAGTTGATTGTCGGGAATGTCCGTGCGCAAAAAAGCGCGAGCATCTTCCAGGAGTTGAGAATTTTCAAACCTTGCCGGCCAGTTTTGTGGCAGAGGGATTGGGTCATCCCAGGCAGAATTAAATGATTCCAGGATGCAGTCATTGGCCAGAACGACGTACTTGTTTTCAAAGAATCCCTTGGGATTGTCACGTTGTGTCTCGAGCATTTTCGTGCCGAGATTCACACCCAGAAGGTCGAGAATGCCGGTAAAAGCAGATGTGCCGCTGCGGTGCATTCCCAATACGATAAGACAGTTCTTCATAGTTTCTTTGAGTTAGGTTTCAGTTATTTTTCTTCAATCGCCCACGCACGTCAGTGGCAGACTGTGCCATTTTTGCGCGCGGCTTACGATCCCCATTCCCCATTCGTGCAAACATCGTTGGACGGGGCCAATGTACAGGACCGCTCCTCAGTGCCGATTTGACCGCTCTGCGGGGGTGTTGCGTTCCCAGCGTGTTCCAATGCTGTCGTAATGGGAGTTTGTTGACCGTTGTGTCCCCAGTTGATTGGTAATACGCATCAAACCAGCATCAGTGATCTGCAAATATGCAATGCACAGGCCGGGTAAAAATGCGCCGCTACTATAGTACCACTGAAGCGGCATATCCTGAGCGTTTGGAGGGAGTTCTCCAAACTCAACCTGATAGAAAAATACTACACGTATCCCTGACTCCGAGGGTCACGGGAGTGGATATTTTTGGACAAGTTGCAAAATGGTATGCAAAAAATGAATCTCGGCAGGATCGCGAGAAATTGAAAGTGCGCAGATCCGATCGCACTCAGCGGCCAATATCGACGGATTTTTACCGACATCAGGCATCTGAAGTGGACTGCGAACACAATAAAAAGGGCTGCATGTCTGCAACCCTGTTTAGTGTCTTACCGTATATGGCTCCGCCTGCTGGGCTCGAACCAGCGACCCATTGATTAACAGTCAATTGCTCTACCAACTGAGCTAAGGCGGAATGGCGTTAACCGAAGGTCGCGTATATTAATGATGGACTGGGTCTCGGTCAACCGCTATTTGGGGTTTCTCATTGCCTCGTCATTACCGGCTGCATTTCGACGTCATGTGGATAATAATGTCGCGCTATTTTTGCGCATCAAATGGAGGACTTTGTGTCCAGGCCGTTCAAGGTGGAGTCCGCGTTCCAGCCTGCCGGTGATCAGCCGGAGGCCATCAGACTGTTAGTCGAAGGGGCACGGGCCGGGCTTGCGGCCCAGACGTTGCTGGGAGTAACCGGTTCGGGCAAGACGTTCACGATGGCGCATGTCGTGGAGCAGTTACAGCGTCCGACAATCGTAATGGCCCACAACAAGACACTGGCTGCACAGCTCTACGGCGAGTTCAAGGAGTTCTTCCCGCACAATGCGGTCGAGTATTTCGTTTCCTATTACGACTATTACCAGCCCGAGGCCTATGTGCCCTCGTCGGACACCTTTATTGAGAAGGATGCATCGGTAAATGAGCACATTGAGCAGATGCGCTTGTCAGCCACCAAAGCCCTGATGGAGCGCAGCGATTGCCTGGTGGTGGCTACGGTCTCCGCTATTTACGGCCTGGGTGACCCCAAGTCCTATTTCAAGATGCTGATCCACCTGTCGCGTGGAGAGATCGTCAACCAACGCGACATCCTGCGCCAACTCTCGGAACTACAATACACACGCAACGACGTGGATTTTCGCCGTGGTACCTACCGTGTGCGCGGCGATGTCATCGATGTATTCCCCGCTGACTCCGAGCGGGATGCCGTGCGTATCGAATTGTATGACGAGGAGATCGACAACATCTGCTGGTTTGATCCGCTGACCGGCGCTATCCAGGGCAAAGTTCCCCGAGTGACCATTTTTCCCAAGAGCCACTATGTTACGCCCAGGGAGGTGATGCTCGATGCGGTTGTGCATATTGAGGAGGAACTGGGTGAACGGCTCAAGCAATTGCGGGCGAACGACAAGCTGGTGGAGGCGCAGCGCCTTGAACAGCGCACCCGCTACGATATGGAGATGATCCGTGAACTGGGGTACTGCACCGGCATCGAAAACTATTCGCGCTACCTGTCCGGTCGCGCCGCAGGCGAGCCGCCACCCACATTGTTTGAGTACCTGCCGGCCAATGCACTCGTGATAGTCGATGAGTCCCACGCCAGTATTCCGCAGATCGGGGCGATGTATAAGGGCGATCGCTCGCGCAAGGAAACGTTGGTTGAGTACGGTTTCCGCCTGCCCTCCGCACTTGATAATCGCCCATTGCGGTTTGAGGAATGGGAGCGGTTGGCGCCACAGCGGGTCTTTGTCTCAGCGACCCCCGGCCCCTATGAGGCGGCACAATCCGGACGTACGGTAGAGCAGGTCGTGCGCCCGACCGGCCTGGTCGACCCGAATGTGGAAGTGCGCCCGGCAACCTCGCAGGTCGACGACCTGCTGGGCGAGATCCGCATTGTCGTGGAGCGCGGTGAGCGCGTGCTGGTAACAACCCTGACCAAGCGGATGGCCGAGGATCTCACCGAATACCTGGCTGAGCATGGCGTGCGCGTGCGCTATTTGCATTCCGACATTGAGACGGTGGAGCGCGTTGAAATCATTCGCGACCTGCGCCTGGGCGTCTTCGATGTCCTGGTCGGTATCAACCTGCTGCGCGAGGGACTGGATATGCCCGAGGTGTCCCTGGTCGCGATCCTGGATGCCGATAAGGAAGGGTTTCTGCGCTCGGAGCGCTCGCTGATCCAGACCATGGGGCGCGCGGCGCGCCACCTTAATGGCAGGGCGATACTGTATGCAGACCACGTGACTGGTTCCATGGAGCGCGCGATGGCGGAAACCGATCGACGTCGGGACAAACAGCTCGCCCATAACAAAGCGCACAATATTACGCCAATCGGTGTCGAAAAATCGGTACAGGACATCATGGAAGGTGCCAGGCGCATGCCTACCCGGGCGAAGAGCAAGGCCAGAAACGTGGCGGAATCGAGGGCGGCCTATGCCGAGGATATTGCCCGCCTGACACCTGCTGCGCTGGCGCGCAAGCTCAAGCAGCTGGAAGCGCAGATGCATGAGCACGCGAAAAACCTGGAGTTTGAGGACGCAGCAGCGCTACGGGACCAACTCGCCGAGCTGAAACAACTCGCTTTTGTCGGCTAGAATTCGCTGAATAGACCACGCGCTATAGTAATTCGAGGTCCGATCGGGCATCATTCGCCCCCCTGATGCATGAGGTCTGTAACGTGAGCTGCGCCGCTCGCGCTTTGCAGACTGAACATCGGAGTTTTTAGCGCCAACGATTTAGAACCAACTATCAAGCAGCCTCACGTGGCCTTTAGTAGGGGTCACCACTGAAACAAGGACCGCACATGCCTGCTATTACATTGCCAGATGGCAACATACGCTCTTTCGATCATCCTGTATCTGTTTACGACGTCGCCGCAAATATTGGCCCCGGCCTGGCGAAAGCCGCTCTCGGTGGCGTGGTGGACGGACACCCTGTGGATACCTCTTTTGTCATCGACCACGATGCCGCGCTGGCCATCATCACAGAGCAGGATGATGCCGGTCTGGAAATCATCCGCCATTCCACTGCCCATCTGTTGGCCATGGCAACTCAAGACCTGTTTCCGGGTGTACAAGTCACGATCGGGCCTGTGATAGAGGATGGCTTTTACTACGATTTCGCCGCCGGGGGGCACACGTTTACGCCCCAGGATCTGGAGAAGATCGAGCAGCGCATGGAGGAGATCGCGGAATCCGATTTGCCGGTCGAGCGGGTGGTGATGACGCGGGATATGGCGATAGCGCGATTCCGCAACCTGGGCGAGGGCTACAAGGTGCAGATCATTGAAGCGCTGCGCGAAGGTGAAGAGATTTCGCTGTATACACAGGGCGACTGGGCTGATTTGTGCCGTGGCCCGCATGTGCCGAGCACGGGCAAACTCAAGGCATTCAAACTGACGAAAGTCGCGGGTGCTTACTGGCGCGGCGATTCCAACAATGAAATGTTGCAGCGTATTTACGGGACTGCCTGGGCCAGTAAAAAGCAGCTCAAGCAATACCTGACTCGTATAGAGGAAGCGGAAAAGCGCGATCACCGCAAAATTGCCAAAAAGCTGGATCTCTTCCATGTACAGGAAGAAGCACCCGGGATGGTGTTCTGGCATCCGGCGGGCTGGACTATCTACCAAACGATCGAGCAGTACATGCGCAAGGCGCAGCAGGCAAATGGCTACCTGGAGATCAGGACGCCGCAGTTGGTGGATATCTCGTTGTGGCAAAGGTCCGGACATGCCGACAAATTTGGCGATGACATGTTCATGCTCAAGTCCGAGGACCGGGATTTTGCAGTAAAACCGATGAACTGCCCGTGCCATATCCAGGTGTTTAACCAGGGTCTCAAGTCCTATCGTGACCTGCCCCTGCGTCTTGCCGAATTCGGCTCCTGTCACCGCAATGAACCGTCGGGCTCGCTGCACGGCATTATGCGCGTTCGCGGGTTTGTGCAGGACGATGCACACATTTTTTGTACTGAGGCGCAGATTCAACCGGAGGTGTCGACCTTCATCGACTTTTTGCACGCCGTGTATCAGGACTTCGGTTTCAGTGAAGTGATTTACCGTCTCTCCACAAGGCCGCAGAAGCGCGTGGGTTCTGACGCAGAGTGGGATCGTGCAGAAAAAGCGCTCGCCGACGCGTTGGATGCAAAGCAACTTGAGTGGAAGGAACTGCCGGGCGAGGGCGCGTTTTACGGCCCCAAGATCGAATTCTCACTAAAGGATTGCATCGGTCGTGTGTGGCAACTGGGTACTATCCAGGTGGATTTTTCCATGCCAGGTCGACTCGACGCGCAGTATGTCGCTGAAGACGGCAGTCGCCAGGTGCCGGTCATGCTACATCGCGCGGTCCTGGGTTCTTTTGAGCGGTTCATTGGGATATTGATTGAGCACTACGAGGGGGTATTCCCCACATGGTTGGCGCCTACTCAGGCGGTTGTGCTGAATATTACCGACAAACAGTCCGAATATGCCCGATTTGTGGAAGATTCCATGAAGAACGCGGGCTTTCGAGTTGTTTCGGACTTGAGAAATGAAAAAATCGGCTTTAAAATCCGCGAGCACACAATTCAGAAGGTCCCCTATTTGTTAGTTGTGGGGGATAAAGAAGTGGAATCACAGACCGTGGCCGTGCGTGCCCGTCGTGGTGAGGACCTGGGATCCATGGATCTCAATGCGTTAATCGCGCGCCTCACAGACGATGTAGCATGTCGCGGTCGTATTGTATTGGAGAATCAGTATTAAGAAAGATAGTGGCAAAGGAGCCAGTAAGAAGGCGATCATCAACGACCAGATCACGGCGGACCCCGTTCGACTGGTAGGCGCCGAAGGCGAGCAAATAGGAATCGTATCTCTTAAAGAGGCACTGGCTGCGGCAGAGGCCGCGACCATGGATCTGGTTCTCATTGCAGATTCCGACCCCGTAGTGTGTAAATTGATGGACTACGGCAAGTATGTTTTTGAGATCAAGAAACAGAAAGCGGCGCAGCGCAAGAAGCAGAAGCGCACGCAGATTAAAGAAATGAAATTTCGTCCAGGGACGGAGGAAGGGGATTACCAGGTAAAACTACGCAACCTGGTACGTTTCCTTGAAAATGGCGATAAGGCCAAAGTCACGCTGCGTTATCGCGGACGTGAAATGGCTCACCAGGAAATCGGCATGGAACTGCTCAAGCGAGTGGAAGCTGATCTGGCCGAGTTGGGTGCCGTCGAGCAATTTCCGAAAATGGAAGGCCGACAACTCACTATGGTTATTGCCCCCAAACGGAAGAACTAGCGGCCTGTGAATGCCCTGGTCTCTTTAAACATGAACTATCAAATGCGGAGTATTTGATTATGCCAAAAGCGAAAATTCACAGTGGGGCCGCCAAGCGGTTTAAGAAAACTGCCGGCGGATACAAGCGCAAGAGCGCTAACAGAAGTCATATCCTGACCAAGATGACAACCAAGCGTAAGCGCCAGTTGCGTGGAACTTCCATGATCCACGACAGCGACAAGGTGCTGATCGACCGTATGTTTCGGGCGAGCTAACCGGTTACTCATTCAACATTAGGAGAAGACTATGCCTCACGTAAAACGTGGTGTGGTGGCGCATCGGCGCCACAAGAAAATCTTGAAACAGGCCAAGGGATACTACGGCGCTCGCAGCCGTATCTTCCGCGTTGCCAAGCAAGCGGTAACCAAGGCGGGACAGTATGCCTATCGCGATCGTCGCCAGAAAAAACGCCAGTTCCGCGCGCTGTGGATAACGCGTATTAACGCCCAGTCGCGTTCGAATGGCCTTAGCTACAGCCGTTTGATAAATGGGCTGAAAAAGGCCGGAATAGGCCTGGACCGCCGCGTGCTGGCGGACCTGGCAGTGCACGACAAGCAGGGTTTTGCAGCGATCGTGGAGCAAGCAAAGGCCGCCTTGGCCTAAGCCCACCCTCACCGCTTTTTGCGGTGGGCCGCCCCGCAGTTCGCTAGCTGCATGCAGTACACAAAGGGAAAGGGCCGAGCTCTTTCCCTTTTTTTATTGGTGGATTCAACGTGTAATTACCTGAATTACACGCGTTAAATTAGAGTAAGCGAAAATGGAAAACCTCGAACCACTCGCCAATCAAGCAAAGGCCGCAATTGCCGCTGCGCAGGATAGCGCCACGCTGGAGCAGTTGCGTGTCGACTACCTTGGAAAAAAGGGTCAGCTTACCGGCCTGCTGAAAGGCCTGGGCACACTTTCCGTTGAGGAACGCCCCAAAGCCGGCGCCTTGATCAATGTCGTCAAGGAGGAGTTGCAGGAACTCATCGGCAGGCGCAAATCTGAGCTTGAGGCCATAGCCATCACGGCGAAGCTGGAACAGGAGACGCTCGATGTAACACTGCCCGGGCGCGGCCAATCCACCGGCGGTGTGCATCCCATTACTCGCACGATAGAACGCATGGAAGATTTTCTCGGCCATTGGGTTCGAAGTGGTGGAGGGTCCGGAAATCGAGGATGACTACTACAACTTCGAAGCGCTGAATATCCCGGCCCATCACCCGGCGAGAGCGATGCACGATACGTTTTACGTGGATGAACACACGGTGTTGCGCACACACATCCCCCGTTCAGGTCCGCGTTATGGAAAGCCAGGCACCGCCGCTGCGCGTTATTTGCCCGGGCCGAGTGTATCGTTGTGATTCAGACCTGACGCACAGCCCGATGTTCCACCAGGTTGAGGGCCTGCTGATTGACGAGCACTCCAGTTTTGCCGACCTGAAAGGCCTGATCGAGGATTTTCTGCGTGTATTTTTTGAGCGGGAACTAGCCGTGCGCTTCCGGCCATCCTACTTTCCTTTTACTGAGCCTTCTGCGGAAGTGGATATCCAGTGCGTCAACTGCGGTGGCAGTGGCTGTCGCGTCTGCAGCCAGACCGGGTGGATAGAAGTCATGGGCTGCGGCATGGTGCACCCTAGGGTGTTCGAATTCTCCGGCATTGACACCGAAAAGTATTCAGGCTTCGCGTTCGGCATGGGCGTTGAACGCCTTGCGATGTTGCGCTACGGCGTCAACGACCTGCGCCTGTTCTTTGACAATGACCTGCGTTTTCTCGAGCAGTTTTGAGGGGGGAGATAGAGAGTGAAAATCAGCGAACAGTGGTTGCGCGAATGGGTCTCTCCTGCGTTGAGTACAGAGGAACTTGCCCACCAGATTACGATGGCTGGCCTGGAGGTGGATGCGATCGACCCAGTGGCTCCTGCATTCAGTGGCGTAGTGGTGGCGGAAATCCTGAGCGTGGAGCCGCATCCGGATGCTGACAAGTTGCGCGTATGCGCGGTGAGCACCGGGCAAGAGACCGTGCAGATAGTGTGCGGTGCGCCGAATGTCCGGGTCGGTCTGAAGGCACCCTTGGCGCGTGTCGGCGCCGAATTGCCGGGTGATTTCACGATCAAGCCTGCCAGGCTGCGCGGCATGGAATCAATGGGTATGCTCTGTGCGGAGCAGGAGCTGGGATTATCGGCAGCATCCGCAGGTTTGATGGAATTGTCAGCTGACGCACCTGTCGGCACGGATTTACGCAAATACCTGTGCCTCGATGACAACGTGATCGACATCAGTATTACGCCCAATCGTGCAGATTGCCTGGGTATTTCCGGCATAGCACGCGAAGTCGGCCTGTTGAACAACCTGCCAGTAAAAGCGCCGGATTTTCCGCGAATTGTTGAGTCCACTGCGCAAGCTTTCGCCATAGATGTTAATGCCAGTGAAGCCTGTCCTCGGTACGTTGGCCGTATCATCAAAGGCATCGACATCTCACGTCCCAGCCCGTTGTGGCTGCAGGAAAAATTGCGCCGTTGTGGCATCCGCACCATCGACGCGGTTGTGGATGTGACCAACTACGTGCTGCTGGAACTCGGTCAGCCAATGCACGCCTTCGACCTCGACAAATTACAGGGAGGGATTGTCGTGCGGATGGCCGAGCAGGGCGAATCCATGGAACTACTGGACGGGCAGACGCAGGCATTGCGTTCAGACACGCTACTTATCGCCGATCATAAAGGTCCTCTGGCCATGGCTGGAATCATGGGCGGCAGGCAGTCAGCGGTGAGTGCACAAACGGTTGACCTGTTTCTGGAATCAGCGTTCTTCGCGCCTCATCTGCTGGCAGGCAAAGCGCGCTCTTACGGTTTGCACACAGAATCCTCGCACCGCTTTGAGCGCGGGGTGGATTTCCAGTTGCAGATCGCCGCAATGGAGCGCGCCACGCAGTTGCTGCTAGAGATTGTTGGTGGCGCGGCAGGGCCCTTACAGGAAGTCGTGTCGCAGGCCGATCTGCCGGTGCGGCCCGATGTTATGTTGCGCGCAGCGCGTATTGAGAAAGTACTGGGGTTTGATTTGCCCGCAGGATCGGTGGAGCGAATTCTGCGCGGCCTCGGCCTGGGAGTGACGGCTACCGCTGACGGCTGGCAATGCGCGGTGCCCAGCTGGCGCTTTGATATTTCCATTGAAGTCGATCTGTTGGAGGAACTGGCACGTGTCTATGGCTACAACAATTTGCCAGTAAAGCAGATCCGCGCAGATCTCCAGATGCGGCCGCAACCTGAGACGGCGTTATCGATCCGGCATCTTCGCCGCCACTTGGGCGCCCGGGGATATCGAGAGGCGATCACCTACAGTTTTGTCGATCCCGAGCTGCAGCAGCTCTTCGATCCGGAGCTCGCTCCTGTGGCGCTGAAGAATCCTATCTCGGCGGAAATGGCTGTCATGCGTACGAGTTTGTTGCCCGGTCTGGTGAGTGCTGTCCTGCACAATGTGAATCGCCAGCAGCCGCGGGTACGGTTATTTGAAAGCGGCCTGCGGTTTATACCGGGCGATGCTGCGCTGCGCCAGGTCCCCACGCTGGCGATGGTGTGTACCGGGCAGCGTTTTTCAGAGTCGTGGAGCACACCTGCTGCACAACTGGATTACTTCGACCTGAAGGGTGATCTGGAGAGTTTGCTCGCACTGACACGCGTCCCTGCAGCATATGGATTCGAGGCTGCATCGCATCCCGCATTGCATCCGGGGCAGACTGCCCGGATAACCCGAAAAGGGCAGGATGTGGGGCTGCTGGGTGCGCTGCACCCCAGTGTCGGAGCGCGTTTGGGCTTAAGCGCACCACTTTTTGTATGTGAAATTGATCTGGATGCGGTGCTGGAAGCGGCGCAAACCAAATTCAGCGAGCTGTCGAAGTTCCCGGAAATTCGGCGGGATTTAGCAGTAGTTGTCGACAAATCGGTAACTGCCAGGCATTTAATGGAGCAGGTGAGGTCGGTCGCGGGAACTTACCTCACAGACTTAACGCTCTTTGATGTCTATACGGGCAAAGGTATTGATCCTAAAAGAAAAAGTCTTGCACTGGGTTTGACATTCCGCGATCAATCGCGCACTCTTGCTGATGAAGTAGTAAATCTGGCCATGGGTCAAGTCATTGATCTGTTGGAAAAAAATTATAACGCTGAGCTTAGGAGCTAGGTAGAAAGGACGATGGTTGCTCTGACTAAATCGGAAATGGCGGAACGCCTATTTGAAGAGTTGGGGCTCAATAAACGCGAGGCCAAGGAAATCGTCGAGTTGTTTTTCGAGGAAATTCGCGGTTGCCTCGAGAATAACGAGCAAGTGAAGTTGTCGGGTTTCGGCAATTTCGATCTGCGCGATAAAAGCCAGCGTCCTGGTCGCAATCCGAAGACGGGAGAGGAAATTCCGATTTCTGCCCGCAGGGTAGTTACCTTCAGGCCCGGTCAGAAGCTCAAAGCCCGAGTAGAAGCCTATGTTGGAACCGACGCACAATAATGAACTGCCCGCGATTCCGGGCAAGCGCTATTTCACGATTGGTGAGGTCAGTGAACTCTGTGCCGTTAAACCACATGTCCTGCGCTACTGGGAGCAGGAGTTCCCGCAGTTAAAGCCTGTTAAGCGTCGCGGCAATCGTCGCTATTACCAGCGCGATGATGTGCTCACGATTCGACAGATACGTGGCCTGTTGTACGATCAGGGCTATACCATCGGTGGTGCCAGGCAACGCATGACAGACGAGAACGGCAAGTCGCTGGTCACCACCGACCTGCGCGCAGTGATCAAGGAAACGATTGAGGAACTGGAAGATGTACTCAAGGTGCTCGCGCCCTCCAAATAGCCTTTGTATCAAAGGCCGTATTGAGTATAATGCCGCGCTCGCGAAGCAAGCGATCTCGGGGCGTAGCGCAGCCTGGTAGCGCACTTGACTGGGGGTCAAGTGGTCGCAGGTTCAAATCCTGTCGCCCCGACCAATTACCCTTCCAAAGACGGTCAGAAGGCCCTGTAAATACAGGGCTTTTTTGGTTTACTGTGAACGCAAAAGCTGTCGCGAATCTCTCGCTTCCTTCCAGACCGACAGTTGGTGTGAGAGGCGTCGATGTGCAGTTTGCCAACATGCTTGGCATTGACTGTCGCGGAAGTTTCCACCTAAGCTGACCGCGTTAAATCTGACACGTGTTTCCCGGCGCAGATCGGGATTCGAATAGCTGAACTTTCCAAATGGACTCCATGAAACACGTTGCTGTTGTCGCTGCCACGGGCGGTGATTTAATGCTCGCCTTGCGCCAATGCCTGCTGGTGCTCAGCCTGCTATTTATCGTGCCCGGCAGTATGACGTCGGCATTCGCCCGTTCCGCGAGCGAACAGGGCGAGGATTTCTCGAGGAAGACCGTGGTTGAGCGGGCGCGGTTATTGTCGGAGCAGCCGTATGCGCCGCCACCGCAGGCACCTGAAGCGTTGCGCAGTCTCGATTATTCGCAGTACCGCATGATCAACTTTCAGCAGAAGGCCGCTATCTGGGGCGACTCAAAATCGCGGTTTTCCATCCAACTGTTCGCGCCGGGTTTTTTGTACCATGATCTGATTGATATCAATGTCGTCGAAAATGGTAAAAGTTATCCTTTGCGTGTCACGGAGAAATCCTTCCGAGTGCCCGACCCGGAGTTTACGAAAGTGTTGCAGGAAGTCGGCAAGTTTGCGGGCATGCGTTTGCACTATCCGCTCAACACTGAAGACTACGCTGATGAGTTTCTGGTGTTTCAAGGCGCGAGTTATTTCCGTGGCGTTTCCAAAGGCCAGCTGTACGGCTTGTCGGCGCGGGGCCTTGCTATTGATGTGGCCGGACCGGAGGGTGAAGAGCACCCGATCTTTCGCGAATTCTGGGTGGAGCGCCCGTCGAGCAAAAGTGAGTTCATAGTGGTACATGCACTGCTGGATAGCAGGCGTGTGGCAGGCGCCTATCGTTTCGCTATTTATCCGGGTTCATCACTGCGCATGGATATTGAGGTCGTATTGTTTCCACGCGAGAACCTTGATCACGTCGGATTGGCTCCACTCACTTCCATGTTCATGCACGGTCCGCTCGACCACGCGGACCAACCAGACTATCGGCCGACAGTACACGACTCGGAGGGCCTCGCCATCAAGCGGGGCAACGGGGAGCGTATCTGGCGCCCACTGGCAAACCCGCGCGAATTGCAAGTCAGTGCGTTTGTTGATGAGAACCCTGCAGGCTTCGGCTTGATTCAACGTGAACGTGGATTTGACGCTTTCCATGACCTTGAAGCGCACTATGAGCAGCGGCCTTCGGCATGGGTGCAGCCAATGGGTGACTGGGGCAAAGGCTATGTTGCACTGGTGGAAATTCCGTCAAATTTCGAGGGCAATGACAATATCGTGGTGTACTGGAGTCCCGAGAAGGGCTTGCGCAAGGGCGAGCGGTTTGAGTATGCCTATCGGCTTACATGGCCCAATGATGCGCCGGGCAGTCGCGGCATAGCATCAGTGGTTCGCAGTGCGGGTGGTCATAAACTGCTCAGTGACCATCCTGAGGTGGTGATTGACTACAGCAACCTGACAGTTGATAACCTTGACGATGTGGTGGCCAATGCGACAATCAGCTCCGGGCGGATACTGGAATCTCAAGTGCAGCCGAATCCGGCGACGAACGGTGTCCGCGTCCTCGTGAGGCTGGCCAGTGACGAGCCCGCTGCGGAAATGCGAGTCGACCTCAAGGTAGGCGATAAGCAGGTTGCTGAGACCTGGCTGTATCGTTGGCTTGATGATTACTGACACTGCGAGTCCTGCGGTGCAGATTGACGAGCTGACGCAGGCAGCCCTGCCCGCCGAGAGTCCGCTGCCTATGCCGCGAAGGGACTTGCATGAGCCCCGCCAGAAGTCGCGCGCAGGCATCACGCTGGCAGGCAGGCTTAAGATACTGCTGGCCCGTCTGTATGTCGGAGGTGCAACACTGGCAATGGCAGCCTACGGCAGTATCGAGATGTACGGTGTCTTGAGTCCCTCGTCGATCACACTGCCGCAGAGGCTCTTCCTGGTGCTCTTCAGCATCAATTTTACCTGGATATCCTTCGCTTTCATCCAGGCCATACCGGGCTTTTTCCGCAGTGTACTGCCGCGTCTGGCCAAAATACCCGAATACAGCGGCGAGATTCCGACGCGTACTGCAATCCTGCTACCGGTGTATAACGAGCAGCCACAGGGAATTGCGGCCGCTATCATCGCGATGCGTAGCGAACTGATCGCACGCGAGCCCGGCAAATTCGCCTTCTTCATCCTCAGTGATACCAATCAAGCCGATGCCTGGGTAGCGGAGGAGGCCGTATTCCGCAGGATCATCGAGGCAGCCGATGACAGCTGTCCGATATATTATCGGACGCGGACAGATAACCGCGAGCGTAAGGCTGGCAACATTGCCGATTGGGTCCGGCGCTGGGGTGGCGCCTACGAGGCCATGATCGTCCTCGACGCAGACAGTATTCTCAGCGCTGACACGCTGGTCACGCTGACCCGCAGAATGGCGGCGGCACCCGGTGTCGGCTTGATCCAATCCCTGCCGCGGATCGTTCGGGCCAAGAGTCTCTATGGCCGAGCCCAGCAGTTCGCCAACCAGTGCTATGGACCGATCTACGCCCGCGGCTTGGCCGCATGGCATGGGTTGTCGTCGAATTTCTGGGGACACAATGCCATCATTCGCTGCCGTGCGTTTGCCGAATCCTGCTCACTGCCTTTACTGCGCGGTCGTCCTCCGTTTGGGGGTGCAATACTCAGCCATGATTTCATAGAGGCGGCGCTGTTGCGCCGCGCGGGCTGGGGTGTCCGGTTTGACGTCGACATTAACCAGAGCTGGGAAGAGGCACCTCCCTCACTATTGGATGTCATCGTTCGCGACAGGCGCTGGTGCCAGGGTAACCTGCAGCATACCCGACTGTTGTTCGCTCGTGGCCTTACGCTGGCGACTCGCCTACATCTACTCACGGGTATCATGGCCTACGTCAGCGCAGCGCTGTGGTTGCTGCTGGTTATCGTTGGGCTGACGATTGCTGTGCAGGCTAATCTTGTGCGCCCGGAATATTTCGCCGAGCCCTCGCTGTTTCCAACATGGCCGGTCTTTGATTCGGAGCGCGCGCTGCAACTGTTTGGTGTTTCCATGGCGGTGGTACTGGCACCCAAGGTCATGAGCTGGTTCGCGGTTTTGGTCAATATCCCGTTGTGCCTGCGATTTGGTGGTCCGGTGCTGCTGACGTTGAGCACTGTATTCGAAACGTTGCTGTCTGCGCTGTATGCACCCATTCTGATGGTCGCACAGGCCAAGGTTATATGGGACATATTGTGGGGCCACGACAGCGGTTGGAAACCGCAGCGACGCGACGACGGAGCGCTCGACTGGGCGACAGTGTTTCGGGCGCATCGCGGGCATATGCTGTTCGGTGGAACATTGGCGCTGATAGCCTGGGTTGTCAGTGAACCCCTGTTCTACTGGTTGCTCCCGATCACCCTGGGTTTGGTGCTGTCGCCATTGCTGAGCTGGATTAGTGGTGGCACTCGCCGTGGCAAATTATTCGCGCTGCTTGGACTTTTGCGGGCGCCAGAAGAAAAGCGACCCGCGCCCGTGCTGGCCAGTAAGCAGGTCGAACTTGAGCGACTTCCTAAAGATGCCGACGAGCCTGCGCTTGGACGTTTGATGGCGGACCAGGCGCTGTTCACATGGCACCGTGCGCAACTGGCTCCGTTTACTGCAAAACCGGCGCCGGAGAACTTCAATGCGGCAGCGGTAACCGCCACATGGAAAGCTGAACATGCCAGCAACCTTGACGAATTATGTCGCTGGTTGGAGCCAGCCGAAACGCTGGCGCTGATCAGCGAGCGGGCGGGACTTGACCAGTTGCAGAAGCTGCAGAAACGCTGATTAATAGCTTCAAGGATTGCCGCGCAGTGGGTAGATCAATGCACGCTCTGCTATTTGTTCAGGCGCGACCAGGCGACGCTCATTGTCCTGCCACTGCAACACAAAATTGCGCCTGCCTTGCTGGCGGCCTGTTTCACTGACGTTATAGGGGCCTATCAAGGCACGGAAGTACATGGTTCTCAATTGCTCGCGCACGGCATCGTGGTCCGTGGTGCCCGCCAGGCGAATGGCGGATTCGAGTATTTGGCCAGCGCTATAACCCATAACAGCGTAGACGCCCGGGTTGTAGCCATAGCGCTGGCTAAAACGATACGCGAAATCCTGCGCGCCAGGCTCACGCGAACTGCGCAACCATTGAACGACACCCAATACGCCCTCTGCATCTTTGCCCAACTGATTGGCAAATTCGCGCAACCCGGGCCCTACGGTGAATCCCAACATTTTTGGATTGACACCTTCTTTTTTCAGGGCGCGCACCAGTGCCACGGAATCATCAAAGTAGGAGACGCCAAATATCAGATCGGCATTCACTTCACCCAGGCGCTTTGCCAGCGCGGCGAAATCGCGTTGCTCGGGCGGGTAGCCTTCAATGAATACCAACTGCAACCCGCGTTCCTCCATTTTTCTTTTGGACGCTGCGGCCAGGTCCTCGCCGAAATCGGTTTTTGCATAGATAAAAGCGACGGTTTTAACGCCAGCATCGGCAGCAAAATACAGGCCCTCCAGATAGTCGCCTGCGGGTGTGTCGGCACCAAAAATGTTGGTCAGGCCCCGGTTCCAGATTTCTTCGGCGGAGGCGCCTGTGGAAACCATGGGTATATTGAACTTCTCAGCGACGAGGCTGGCCTCCAGCGTCAGCGATGAGGAGTAGGGACCGACCAGTACATCCACGTTGTCCTGCCCGATTAATTTGGTGAAGCCTTCGACAGTGCCGGCATCCCGCGAGCGATCGTCGTAATACACGATTTCCACAGGCCGGCCCAACAGGGCGCCACGGGCATTCACGTCCGCCGCCCACATCTGTAATCCGCGCAATTGTTCGATGCCGAATTCCTGATAGTGTCCAGTCAATGATTGAGTTGTACCTATCCTTATGGGCTCAGGTGATGGCGGGGCGTCAGCCGAATGCACGGCACTGGACGCGGCCAACGCGAAAACGAAACAGATCTGGAGTAGATGGCGAATCACGTTTGTCCCCACAATTTATTGGTTTACGTCCAGCTCGCGCTTGGTCGAATACAGCCAACGAACCATTTGATACTCGAAGGCGGAGCCATTCTCAAAATAGCGAAACGACGTGTTGGCGCGCGTATCGATGGGATAGAGTATCGTTGTCGTCAGGTCGAGCGGTTCGGATAAAACATCGCTTTTCACTGTGCTCTGCACATAGGCGTCAGGTATCTTGCCCAAGCCATCGCGAACATTTGAGGGGCCCAGGAAAGGAATAACCACGTAGGGTCCCTGGCCCACGCCCCAATGACCCAGCGTTTGGCCAAAGTCTTCCATTGGGCGAGGAATCTCCATCTCGCTGGCGACATCCACGAGTCCAAACAAACCTACCGTGGAATTGACGATGACGCGGCCGGTGCTCTGCAGGAATTTCTCGGGGCGAAGTTGCAGCGCCGAGTTCAGTGCCGTGAGCATATCCTCAAAATTGTTGAAGAAATTACTGACGCCCGTGCGTCCAACGCTGGGTACCGCCGCCTCGTAACCGCGTACGACCGGCAGGAATACGGCCTGATCGAAATGGTAATTGAAAACGTAGATACGCTTGTTGAGTCCTTGCCATGGATCATAGACCGCCGTCAGGTCGGCGTGATCGGGCGGCAGCAGTCGTTTAGGGGTAAACACCGGCTCGGGATAATTCTCCGCTTGAGGCTGTGGTTGCGGGCCACTGCTGCAGGCAGCTAGCGAAAGCGCCAGCACGAGTGTCGCGACATGAGGAAGGATCGATTTCATCGCTGGACCCCTCCGTCCGTAAATGTGGCGACCATGAGGGCGACATTGTCGCGGTAATTCATGTTCCCGCAGTGACCACCATGGGGGAAGATCGTGGCCCTGTCGCCAAATACATCAATGAAGAAGTCGATTTCTCCCGGTTCAAGAATCACGTCATCCGCGTTGTGCATCACGGTGATTTTGTGCTGTTGCGCAGGTAATCCTCGATGCTGCGCAGGCTGATAGCTGCAATGAACTGATCACGCATTTCCTCGGGATAGTCTCCACTGTAATAGGGGTAGAAAAACTCGTGGTAGTAATCGGTAAATCCCAGGCGCAAAGACATTTCGTTGTAGAGCGTAAGATCGCTGTAGCGATCCAACGGCAGACCTTTCGGCTTTATATAGCCGTAGTCAGCCATGACGTCTGAGGTGAACACCAGGGAAGAGGAGGAAATACGAAACGACGTGCCAATCAATGCGGCGAGTTCCTCATCTTTTAGATCCAGGGCTCGATAGGCCCGGTAGAGAAAATCGTCGCCGGCAGCAACAGTGGATTCCTGGTAGGTCGTGGTATAGGCGTGAATCAAGCGGTCAACGAAGCGATCAAAATTGTCGACCCCGCCAGGGATGTTGTCGACCATGCGGTCCAGCAGTGATATGGAGTTGTACAACGACACCGGCGGGTTGATCAGCAGCACGCGTTCAAAATTGAACGTTTGTCGCTCTTCGTCCAGCTTCGATACGAAGGCGGCGTTGAAGCCGCCCAGGCTGTACCCAGTGACATTGAACGAGGTGACCTCGATATCCGTCTTCAATTCGGCCCAGATCATCTCAAATACGCGGTAGATATCTTCAGCATCCTTTTCCGCATGTCCCACCACCCCGGTTTGCGAGGCGGCAATGACAAAATTATTGAAGGTGGGTGAGGATATGGAAACCACGTGGAAACCGGCCTGGTAAAATGCCCTGGCCATATTGACGTTTTTACTGCCATTGTGGGAGGCGCCTGTGCCGGCAATCAGGAAGATCAGTGGCGCCTTGCGATCCTGAAGTGCAACGGAGTAGAGCAGTTTGCTGCCGTAAAAAAACACATCTGGTGTAACCCGCTCCGGAAATATTGTAATGCTGCGCTGCCTGAATGGTATGTTCTGCGGCAGTTGGGCTGCATAATTTTCCGGCGTGCCCACAACGGTGGCAGCGAAGCGATCAGTGATGGGGTAGCCATAGTCTTCTTTGCTGATGACGGTCGCGAAAGTTAAAGAGGCGAAAAGGAGCGCGTAGAAGCCAGCAAATAGTTGCTGAGTCGTTTTTGGTATGGTCACATGGGTTTCCGGGGCGATCACTGGGCGTGCGCAGATAGTGTCATGGAACGATGTAGCTGTCACTATGCCCCGGGAAAAAGCATTGGGGTGGCCGCGGTCATTTGGAATTGAGCTGCGGACAAGCCTTATTTTGCAGCGTCAGCACTGCGCTGATCGCAAGCTGTGATCGCCATCTCGCTGATAGTGTGTATAATAGTCGTCCCCCATTTACAAAGGTCGATATAACATGGCACGCAAACCCACAAGAGCGCCAGCCAAGAGAAAGCAACCGGCGGCAGTGGAAACTTCACAGTCAATCGAAGAGCAAACCCGTCTGTTCCTCAAGTCCGGCAACAAAATTGAAGTCATCCAGTCAGGAATCAGCGGTCAGCCTTCGATGGCTGTTAATAAACATATCAAATTGGGAAATAAATCAGCGGCTTCGTGACACCTGATCGTTGTCTTACAACGTTTTTATCCCAACACGGCGTGGTTTGTTTGCAAAGCAAAAGAGCAATGGCGAGACCAGTAGCGGTGTATGCGCCCTGGAAAAGCCATTATTTGCGCTGCTGCATTGACATACCACTTTTTGACGATATACTGCAGTTCGCTTGTAAGCAATTGATCTTATGCATACCATCTCGAAGTCTCTCAGTCAGTACCTCGCCCTGTTTTTCATAAGTAATAACTCGCACTTCAAGCACAACTGCCTTCACGCAAGGCGTCTAATACAATTGAACAAATAGGAAGTATGTATGGCTACTGGAACTGTTAAGTGGTTTAACGAAACTAAAGGCTTTGGTTTTATCGCTCAGGAGTCTGGTCCTGACGTGTTTGCGCACTTCAGCGCGATCTCAGGTTCAGGTTTCAAGACACTGGCTGAAGGCCAGAAAGTCGAGTTCACTGTCACGCAAGGCCAAAAAGGCCCACAGGCAGAGAACATCGTACCGGTTTAATCCCCGGCTCGAAGGAAAGCCCGCCCTGTTGTCAGCGCGGGCTTTTTTAATGTCCGGAATTTGTGCTTGCTCTTGGATTTGCACGGATTGTGCGTTACGACCGCTGGGGCTTTGGCAGCCAGGGCTTTCAATACACTGTGACAGCGCGTATTCCATGCGATATCCCTGCCGCGCTAGTTGACCCGGGGCGCAACCGGTTCTAAGGTCAGCGGGACCCGATTCCACGCACGGTAGCGACCCCTTTATGACAACAATTCCACTGGCTCAAATCCACGGCATCAACGACCTGCGCCTCGACAGCATTCCGCCACCACAGTGCGGCCCTGATGATGTCGTGGTACAAGTTCGGGAGTGCGGTATCTGTGGTTCAGATTTGGGTTACCTCGCGATGGGTGGATTGATGGGGCCGGGCAGGCCCATGCCGCTCGGGCATGAGTTATGGGGCGTGGTCAGCAGCGCAGGTGGCAATGTGACGCATGTGGCAGCCGGTGACCGGGTGGTGGTCCAGCCCATGAGCAATGGCAATAACATTGGTAACGGCGGCACCGAGGGTGGCTTCTCCCCGTACCTGCTGGTGCGCAACGCCGCGCTGCGTTCGGACAGCCTGTTCAGGATGCCGCCGGAACTGCCGGAGGCATTTGGCGCGCTGGTGGAACCCCTGTCTGTCGCGCAGCACGGTGCCAATCGGGTAGCGGCTGCGGCGGAGGATCGGGCAGTTGTTTTCGGCGCGGGCCCGATAGGCCTGTCCATCGTGCAGGTCCTGAAGTACCGCGGCCTGCAGAATATTGTCGTGGTGGACCTGTCCGAGCGGCGCCTGGCTGCGGCGCATGCAATGGGCGTAATCCCGTTGCGCGCCGACGATCCTCAACTGACGACGCAGCTTCTCGAACACCACGGTACTTCCAACTTTTTCGGTATGCCGATGCCCGGCAGTACCGTATTTTTCGAAGCGACCGGCGTGCGGGCGGTATTTGAAAAAATTGTCGCCGTGGCTGGCCCTGGCAGTCGTATCTGCCTCACGGGTGTGCACAAGGAAGCGGCGACCGTCGACCTCGTGATGCTGCTGGCCAAGGAGGTTTCGATCATTCCGGCCATGGGTTACGACAGGGAGTTTGAGGAGGTCATTGCGATGTTGCAATCAGGCCAGATTGATCCGACGGTCATGGTGACGCATCACTTTCCTCTGTCGCAGATCCAGGCCGCGTTTGCGCTGGCCCGTGATCCACAAAATGCGATAAAGGTGATGATCGACTGCCAGGCCTGAGTCGGCAGAGTTCAACCCGGGAATTAACACAGGAGTAGATATGCAGGACTTGGCGGGTAAAGTCGCGGTAATCACTGGCGCGGGCTCAGGTATCGGTGAGGGCATTGCGCGCGCAGCGGCCAGCGCCGGCATGCATGTGGTCGTTGCCGATATCGATATGCAAAAGGCAGAGGCCGTTGCGGCGGATATCGGCGAACACGCGATGGCGTGCAAGGTGGATGTGTCCAGCCTGGCGTCGGTGGAGAGCCTGCGCGAGGCAGCGCTGCAACGCTTTGGCGCGGTGCACTTACTGTGCAACAACGCCGGCGTCTGGATCGGCGCGCTGATGCACGACGCGGACATCAAGGACTGGCAGTACCTGATAAACGTCAATCTCTACGGTGTCATTCACGGTGTCAAAGCGTTCCTGCCGCTGCTGGTAAAGCAGGGGGAAGGGGACATATCGTGAATACCGCCTCCATGGGCGGCTTGATATCAGGGCCGCCGGAAGGGCTTTATACCACGACGAAGTTCGCCGTCGTGGGCCTCTCAGAGGCGCTGCTGCTGGAAGTGGCGGACAAGGGAGTGGGCGTGTCTGTATTGTGCCCGGGTTTGGTGAATACCAACCTCATCACGCAATCGTTCGCAGTGCGCCCGGAGGATCTCAATCCCGGCATCGATCACCGGCAACCCGCGCCTGATGTGGCCAGCGGCATCTCCCCGCTGGCGGTGGGCGCGCAGGTGCTGGATGCGGTGCGAGAAGGCAGCTTCTACATCATCACGCACGACGACTACCGCGATATCATCGCCGGGCGCCACGACGGCATACTCGCCGCGCTGGATGCCCACGCCCGACGCTACGGTTCGACGTCCGGCAAAGTGGTGTGACGGCAGCGCGTAGAAATCGCAGTAGCGATTTGCTGCGCGCGCTCCTCGGGTTTTGCTGGGCTGCAGTTTCGTTCACAACACACGCTGCGGTGGACTACAGCGAACAGCGCCAACCCTGTAATTCCCATGAACCGCTGATGCAGCCTTTCTTCGGCGATCTGCATGTGCACACGCGCTACTCCCTGGATGCCAGCACGCAGGATACGCGTACCACGCCTGCACAGGCATACCAGTTTGCGCGCGGTGCAAGTCTCGATATCCAGCCATGGAACAGCGACGGTAGCAGCCAGCGTTCCATGCAACTGGAGAGGCCGCTGGATTTTGCGATGGTATCGGACCACGCCGAGTTATTCGGTGAGGTGCATATGTGCAACACGCCCGGCGTAGAGGGTTACCACGCATGGGAATGCGCGGTGTACCGCAACTGGTCGTGGGGCGCGTACTACCTGTTCAACGCCATGTCCTCCATGCTGGCAACGCATCTGGGCCTGTGCGGCGAGGATGACGTGTTGTGCAAACAGGCAGCCGCGTCGCCGTGGACCGAAATGCAACACGCCGCTGAGCAGCACTACGACCGCAGTGCCGATTGTGCCTTTACCACGTTTGTCGGCTACGAGTGGACCGCGATGGAGGCGAGATTAGGGGGGAACCTGCACCGCAACGTGGTGTTTCGCAATGCCGAGGTGCCGCCGCTGCCGATCACCTTTATCGATGAACCTGCCGCGGAGCAGCTGTGGCGCGCGCTGGACGAGCAGTGCAACGAACGCAAGGGCAGCTGTGATTCTCTGTCTATCCCGCACAACGCGAACATCAGCGCAGGCTTTATGTTCAACGGTCTGCGCGACGATGGCAGCGCGATGACAGCAGGCTACGCGCAGTTGCGGCAGCGCTTTGAACCGCTGCTGGAAATCATGCAGAAGGGCGGCGCTTCAGAATGTTACTTCGCGGAGGGCATCACCAACGATGAACTGTGCGACTTCGAGCGACAACCCATCGACAACCTCGCCGGATTCGACAATCCGCCGGGCCCGAACACAGGCTTCGCCCGTAAAGCGCTGGCCGATGGCATGGCGCTGGAGCGCAGTGTGGGCATTAATCCGTACCGCGTCGGTTTTGTCGCCAGCACCGATACACACCTTGGCGCATCGGGTGCGGTCGGGGAGGGCGATTACGTAGGCCATGGTGACGCGGATGTGCCCGCGAAGGACCGGATTCCGGCCGGTTTGCCCGATAAAATCAAGAACAATCCCGGTGGCCTGGCTGTGCTGTGGGCCGAGGAAAACAGCCGCGATGCATTGTTTGCCGCGATGCGACGCAGGGAGGCCTATGGCACCAGTGGGCCGCGTATTGTCAGTCGCTTTTTCGGCGGATGGGATTATGCCGAATCCCTGTGTGCCGATGAGAATCGCATCGCGCACGCCTATAGCGGCGGCGTGCCCATGGGTGGAGAACTTGCCCGTGGTGGGCGCAGCAAGCCTACCTTCCTGGTGTTGGCCAATCATGACCCTGGCACGGCGATGCATCCGGGCTCACTCCTGCAGCGTGTGCAAATCATCAAGGGCTGGCTGACCACGGACGGAGAATATCGCGAGCAGGTGATCGACGTCGCAGGCGATGCCGACAACGGTGCGTCGGTCGATACCCGCACCTGCGCGGTCAGCGGCGACGGCTTCAGGGAGTTGTGCGCGGTGTGGACCGATCAGGACTTTCGCCCCGAGGAGCAGGCCTATTACTACTCTCGCGTCGTGGAAAACCCCAGCTGTCGTTGGAGCCAGCGCATTTGCGTGGACAAGGGAGTGGACTGCAAAAGGCCGGAGACTGTGGGCGAGGGCCTGGAGGAGTGTTGTGCGCCCGAGCACCAACCGGTTATCCAGGAGCGCGCCTGGACATCTCCTATCTGGTATATCCCGGCGAATGATGCGCCGCAAGGGATGACGGCACGAACTTCGCCAGCATCGTTGCAACAGTAGTCACTGCTAAGGCGATGCTATGCCCAGTGCGGTTCTGGCGAAAGCCAGTGCCGCTGCAGCGTCCACGCGCGAACTGTAGTCCTCGAGAAACAGCTTGCCGACAACCCAGCCGCCGCTATCGACAACGATGATGCCTGGATGCGGAATACCATACTGGAAATCGCCCGGTGCGTAATCTGTATTGAGGATGCCCAATGTCTTGAAGGTCAGCGCAGTGCTGTCGGACAGCACGGGAATGGTAATTTTGAATTTGTCGATAAACGCCTGCTGTACGGCAGGCTCGTCATAGGTGATCGCCACCATGCCGATGCCCGCTGCTTCAAAGCCTGCTTTGTTTTCCTGTAGCTGCATCATCTGGCGCATGCAATAGGGACACCAGTCGATGGAGCGGCTGGCGATGAACACCGTACCCCTGGGGCCGGCGAATTCATCGAGCAGCGTGATAGGGCGACCCTTGTAACTCGCCTGAAGTCCCGGAAAACGCGAGCCCAGCGCAGGTCCCGGATCGAAGCGGTCATCGTCACTGGCTACGAACATATCCCGTGTGAGCGCTGCGAACGCCACATCCTTGAGCGATTCGCGAAACAGGTAACCGAAGCCGACAGCGAGAACCAGTAGCGGAATAATGATTTTCAGGACTACTTTCACGAGTGTTTGCCGCTATCTTCTCTATGAGCGAGTTCACATTGTCAGCACGCAGTTTACCTCATTCCACACTGCAGCTGGCTTGCTATTGTTGGCATACCCTATGGCGCGTATTCTTCCAGCTGAAAACGGGGTTCGGGGCGAAGACAAATGAGTGACCAGTTACTGATGGCAGTTCTTTTCATTGCACTGCTGTACGGTCTGATTTTCACCAAGTGGGCGGCGGAACAGGTATTTGTCTGCGTCATGTTGGCCGCGTACTTCGCCGGGCTGGTGACAACCAATGAGGTGTTGGACAAGGCCTCGAATAATGGCGTGATGACCCTGATCATCCTGTTGCTGGTGTCCACTGGCATCGAAAAAGTGTCTTGGCTCACACAGATGTCGCACAAAATGATTATTCCCAGTTATGCCGGGACATTGCTGCGCATGGGTTCCGTGACAGCGGTGTTCTCCGCTTTCGTGAACAACACTGCAGTCGTTGCGACCCTCGCGCATACCGTTCGCAGTAATCGCATTCACCCTGCATCGAAACTACTGATTCCGCTGTCCTATGCGACTATCCTGGGCGGGAGCCTGATCGGCAAAAGTATCCTGGAGAACAAGCTGCGCGATCTGGAAGACCTGTTCCTCGTCGAAATAGTGCGCGGCAAGCATCTGATCTCGCCGGTGGCGCCACAGGAGCGCATCGAGGCCGGCGACAAACTGATTTTTTCCGGCGATATCAGGCAGGTGCAGACCCTGGAGTCATTTGATGGCCTGCGCCTGTTTGCTGTGGAAGAGGGTTTGCTGAGCGCCAACATGATCGAAGTTATCGTAATGCCCAATGCCGCTATCGAGGGCAAAACCGTCAAGGAAAGTGCGTTTCGCTCGGTATTTGATGCGGCGGTTGTCGGGATGCGCCGCGGGGGGAAACGCCTCTCGGGAAAGCTGGGGAATATCACGATCGAGGCGGGAGACAGCATGATCCTGGCAGTAGGTCCTGATTTTAACGAACGAAAAACCTCGATAAGAATTTCGTCATCATCAACGATGCAATTGGAAAAATGCAACTGACAACGTTCCAGAATTATTTTGTTACCACTGCGCTGATGCTGGTGGTGGTGCTTGCATCGCTGGAAATTGTGCCATTGATCAAGGGTGCAGCGTTCCTGTTGATCGGCATGCTGTTTCTCGGCGTTGTCACCGGATCTGAATTGCGACGACGCTTTCCCTTCGAATTGTGGTTGATCATCGCATCGGCACTGACGATCTCACAAGCACTGACGAACTCCGGTCTGGTCGGCGGTATTACGGATGGACTGCAGAATTACCTCGCCGCGCTAGGCCCCTATGGTGCGATGGTTGGGGTGTATTTCTTTACCTTGATGCTCACTGAGGTGATGACGAATAACGCGGCAGCGGCCCTGAGCTTTCCGCTGGCCTTTGGGTTGGCCCAGAGTTACGGTGTGAGCTACATGCCTTTTGTCATGGTGGTCGCTTACGGTGCCAGCGCAAGCTTTATGACGCCCTTTGGCTATACCACCAACCTGATGGTGCAGAACATGGGCGGCTACCAGTTCCGGGATTATTTCCGCACGGGACTGCCAGTCTCTCTGGCATTTTCCGCTGTCGTTATTTTCCTGGTGCCGAAATTTTTCCCGTTCTAGTTCTCGCAGTCTATCCTGCGTTGATAGCGGACAGGATGAGATTCAACTCATGCCCGTTGAGAACCCCCCATCCACGGGTAGAGTTTGCCCGGTAATCCAGGCCGCAGCAGGCGAGCTGAGGAATAGCACGGCCGCTGCGATATCCGCCGGCACACCCGTCCTTTTCAGCCCCTGTCGCTTGAGCGTTTCATCCACCATCTCCTGCATTGTGTCCAGCACAGGCGCCGTGAGATTAGAGCGTGTCAGCCCTGCGGCTACCGCATTGGCGCGAATGCCGAACTTGCCCCAACTCATGCCAAGTGTTTTTACCAGTTGCACCAGCCCCGCCTTGGCGGCCCCGTAACCGGGCGTCCATTCGAAGCCGAAATACGAGGTCATGGAGGCGATGCCGATGACGCTCGCGCCGCCGGGGAATGCGCTGGCCGCCAGCAAATCCTTGCACGCCGAACTGAGGTGGAACACGCTGGACAGGTTGACTGCAAGCGACGCATCGAACGCATCGGCCTCCCATTCGTTGCCCTGCATGCCGCCGGCATTGTTGACGAGGATATCCAGTTTCGGCAGCGATGCCGCCAGTGCATAGAGCGCCGCGCGATCCGCGACATCCACCCGCCGATAGACGATGTTGGAGAGGTCTGTGTCGTACTCGCTCGCCGCAGCTTTGCGGCCCGTCACGATGACCTCCGCGCCCGCATCCCGGTAGGCGTGTGCACAGCCCAGGCCGATTCCGCTGGTGCCGCCGGTGATCAGCACCGTGGCGCCGGTGTAGTCATAGGAAATGCCTTGGAACATGGTCGCCTCCCGTTCTAGAGCTGTGGCAGCGCGTCGTTGACCAGTCCGGCACTCCAACCGCCATCGGCGATAAATTCCGCGCCTGTACTGTAGGTCGCCTCATCCGATGCCAGGAATGCCGTTAACGCGGCCACTTCGCGTGGCAGGCCAACCCGGGGGAGGGCGTGGTGCAGGTAGAACGTGTTCGCGTCTTCCAGCGACATCACATCGGAGCCGTGCATCGCGGTATACACGCCGCCCGGATGCACGCTGTTGACGCGTATGTTGAATTTTCCCATCTCCATCGCCGCCGCCTTGGTCATGCCGCGTACCGCCCATTTGGTGGAGGAATAGGCAACCAATGAGTTCTTGGATTGCAAGCCGTCAATGGACGACACATTGATGATGGAGCCGCCGCCATTGGCTTTCATGCGGGGAAACACGGCCTGCATCCCGAGAAACACACCCAGCTGGTTGACGCCGACGATCTTCATGAAGTCGGCTTCGGTGGTATCCATGATGGTCTTCTGGAAAATAATCGCGGCGTTGTTGACCAGCACCGTCAATGGGCCGAGCGTTTCCGCCAGCGGCACCGCGGCGTCCCAGTCGGCTTTGCGGGAGACATCCAGGTGGACATAGAGTGCGCTCGCGCCCAGTTCATCGGCGAGTGCTTGTCCGGGGCCATCCAGTACATCTGCTATCAGTACCTTTGCGCCGTGTTCCAGCAACAGGCGTACCGTCGCCTCGCCCATGCCGCGCGCACCGCCCGTGACAATTGCTACCTTGCCTGCTAATCGTGTCATGTGTTCCCCCTACATGTATTTATCGAACTGGCTCCAGAAGCCGAATTCCATCATGCCGTAACCGATCTGGTCGCCCAGTTGAAAGCGCGCGGGTGTCTCGATCAGGCCAAACATTTTGTCATCGTCTTTCACTGCATCCCAGTGGAGGCCCTGTACGACGAGGTCTCCCTGGAACATACCGTGGCGCCAGTCTGCTTCCAGGCCGTAACCGGTACCCGCGGTCAGGTAGGTTTGCAGCAGCGGCGTACCGCGCACTTCCAACGGACCGCCCGGTGCGTCCGGGAAGCGCAGCACGCCCTCGCGGATGCGCGCCTTGAACGGGCTGGCATGCTCGAAGACATGATGGTGCTCGGGTCGGCCCAGCCATTCCTCGCCTTTATTTGGATCCTTCCAGATGCGCACCGCTTCCTCCGTGGTGCGGCTGCCGTCATTGTTCTCGTTGACGATATAGAGCAGCGCGAAATCCTCGAACAGCATCGGAAAATAGTTCCACATGCCTTCCATGGACGGTGTTCCAGCGTGGATGCCGGCGGGCTCGGATTCACCCACCGGGCGCACGCCCCAGGAGCGATCGCGGCTGCCGATCCAACTGCCTGGCTCCACTTGCCATATCTTGTCGTCAACTTTCAGCTGGCCCTGCCAACGTCCCATTTGCGCGAAGCGCATGGTGTCAAACAGCACGCGGCCCTGCTTGCGGATATAGTGGCGCGGTTCGAGGAAGGGGAGTGTTCGCCCTCCCATGTGGCATCGAGTTCAATACCAAACTCATTGGGTTCGACGATCACCCGCAGCTTTTGCAAGCCTTCCAGTACCTCTATTCGCATGGGTCCCACGGTGATGTCAGCCCGGTCGCCCAGTCGGCGGGAGCCGCGAATCACCCGGTGATTGTCGCCGTGCCGCACTAACAGGAATGCGTCCTGAACGCCCAGCGTGGGGTATTGGCCCAGCCCGAACACGACGAACAGCTCCTCACTGCAGTTGTGCAGGTTGAAGTAGTAGCGATCGTAGAAATTCCTGTCGCTGGTAGCGACGTGACGAATGACGTCGGCGATCTGGTGCAGGGGGTAATCGTCCATCGAAGAAAGTGACATCTGGGTGGTTCTCAGTGGGTGGGTGGCAAGCCGGCCAATACTAAGCATGTTACTGGATCCAAGGCACATAAAAGGCGGACACCAAAGGTGCCCGCCCCGATTCTACCAGCCAACCTATTGACTTAGAAGCGGTACAGAGCGCTAATACCGATCTCGTCGTATGACTGCTCCAGTTTGCCACCAAAAATCGGTGGATTTAGAACGCTGAGGGGGAATCGATGTCGTCGGGCGAGATATGGGCGTATGCCAGGTTAACAGCGAAATTCTCAGTGATGAACCACTCAGCATTAACCCTGAAGCCTTGTGTTTCAAAACCATCGTCATCTGACTGGAGATAGTCAGCGCCAAAGCCGATGTTGTTGTTCAGGTACCATGTGCCACCGAGGAGCCAGGTAGTGGGGTCATCTTGTGAGTCGCTGAGGTAGGTCTTGCCACCGCTGGCGCGTGCCTTGAGACCGCCATTACCAAAAGCCCAGAATTGTTCAAGATCAAGACTCCAAGCATCAGCGTCGGGACCATCATTAACATCGATCCTCTGATAGGTGCCTCGAGCATAGCCGGCATCCAGTTCCCACTGGTAGTCGGCTTGGGCGGTAACAGAAAGTGCCAGGCCAATGCCTGCTACTAGTGCGGTTTTCTTGAACATTGTGTTCTCCTTACGGGGTCTCATGGACTTACGGTCTTCCCCCTTCTTAACTGCGGGGATAGGGCTAATACTACGCTCGACACAGATCGCGACAAGGTAATAATTTGGCCCGCGGTAATGTGAACTATTTACTTGTTTTTGTAAAGCCAAGTTGTCGCAGGAAGCGAGTCCCAAAGTGCATCAATTCCGCTCGCTGCGACCTTTCTCCAGCACATCCTGGCGCCGCGCTTCGATGGCAGTGCCGGATGCCTGTTCTGCCCAGTGTATCGCGCGCGTTTCCTCCCATGTCAGCGCCTCTTTCAGCGGCATGGAATAGCCATCTTCAATCAGCGTCTGGTACTGCCGCAGAACCTGCGGGACACAACCGCAGATATCCTGCGCCATTTTGCTGGCGCGCGGCAGCAAATCGGCCGCAGCAACGACATGGTTGACCAGGCCCCATTCGTAAGCCTGTTGGGCGAACACCGGGGCCCCAGTGAAGGCGATTTCCCTGGCGCGGGAAAGCCCTATCAGGCGCGGCAATTTCTGGCTCAGTCCCCAGCCGGGCAACATGCCGACGCGGGCATGGGTGTCGGCAAAGCGGGCGTTTTCCGAGGCGATCAGGATGTCGCAGGCCAGCGCCATCTCAAAACCGCCGGTGATGCAGTGGCCGTTGATCGCGCCGATGATCGGCCCTTCAAACGCTTCCATC
>JADJAL010000061.1 GCA_016704305.1 Haliea sp.
CTCGACCTTGCAGGCGTGCGGCCCGTCCAGCGTTTATATGCCGCATTAAATGCTGTGAGGTGTTGATAGCCTAGCCTGGAAGAAATCTCCTGTAGCGAAAGTGCCGTTTGGTGCAGATAGTAGCTGGCCCTTTCCCGGCGGACCGTGTCCAGTAATGCCTGGTAGGTTGTGTCTTCCTGCTGCAGGTGACGCCGTAACGTGCGTTGATGATGTTCATCTGGTTGGCGATGGCCTGTTGATCCGGCTCGCCCAGCGGTAGCCTTTTTATCAAGCATTGAGTGACCTTCCTGGTGAAGCAGGGAAATGTTGACCTCCGCTATCAATTTATCCGCCTTCTCCGTCAGGACTCGTGGACAAACGGATCGGGGTCCAGAATCGGCAGCGCGAGTACGCTCTTGGGATAGATGACCTTGGCGATAGCCTGGTCGAAAAACAGGTTGGCGCCGTAGGTCTGGTGCCAGCGTTCCAGATTACCGGGAGCCGGGTGGGTGAAGTGCACTGCCGCAGTCAGTTCATCCGTGCCCGCCAGGTCGCTTGCCCTGGGTTATCCACGACGAAAAAGATATCTTCGAGCATTGCCAGGCAGGTGCCGCCCGTCAGCGACCAGTGTACTTCGACGTCGTGTTGCAGCTCGATGATCTCGGTGTTGGCCGATGAACCACCAGGGATTCATACCTTGGCAGCAGGTGTAGCGCGTCAAACAGCGTGTCCCCATTCGCGGCCGCGTAACCCAGCGCATAGTAGTTTGCGCACGCCAGCTCACGACCGATATGCAGGCCGATGCTGTCGTCCTGGTCTCCTCCTGGATAAACAGTAACAGCGCGATAAAGTGCGGAATCCCGATTCGATTCGTCGGATTCTCGAGTTCGGAGTCGGTGATGGCGGCTGCGCGCATGCAGGCCGGTATGTCCAGCCCGAGCGGTTGCACGGCAGTTAGCACGCCGGACACGAGGAACGCTGCAACGGTATCTTCGGAGAGTGTTGGTATTTTATTGTATTGGCCAACATTCATAAAAAATTGGCCTCCTATCGCTCACCCATCAGTAGACCCAGGAGCTATCTTACGTCCCGCTTGCCGATTTGCACAATGCGGTTGGCATTGTCGATGACTGGGACTATACCGATGCCGACGGCCATCGCGCTTTATCATCACCATGATCAACGGGAGAGATACATTTGGAAAAAAGATATCGATACGCTTTTGCAGGCGCTTACTTGCGTGCTTCCTCTTTGCCTGCAGCGACAGCAACGATAACAACCAGGTCATCATCGAGCCGCCAGTGCCCGATGTTGAGTTGGCCGACAACGTGCTGGTTCTCACTCATGAGGCAGTCCCCAATTTCTACCTGCAGGAGGCCATTGATGCGGGCGAGGAAGACCCGGCGGCGCGGCTCGGCGGTGAAATCCATGGCGATCCCGTCACCATCGTCAAGCTCAGGGCAAGACCAACCACTTCGGCATGGACATTCAGCAAATCCCTCCCAAATACCTCGACTACCATGCGACGGTGCCGGAAACCCGCGTGTGGATCGCCGAGTATCCCGAGACCCGCGAACTAGACCTGCAGACTGACGGGGACGGCGGTGGACGATGTACATCGTCAGGATACCGGTGTTGATCTGGAGTTCTCTTTCGTTTTTGAGAAGCTCGATTGGATAACCACGAAGACCAACATCAACACGATAAATGATGAAGACAACATCGACTTCCATCCAGTTCATTGATCCCTACTTCTACGAGTTTGGAATGCTACCTCTGGTTGAGGGCATGATGCGCGAAAACGGCTATCCGAATTTCTTCTTCAAGAACGCCATGGTTGTCACCGTGGGCAAATCCTGGGGCAGCATGCACGACGATCGATTGCCGCACGGCGACCCGGGCGCGACGGTGAGTGTAAAGCCCGTGTCCGACGACTACATTGGCCCCATCTACTTCAACAAAAACGTGATACCCGACCTGACGCAGCCGGATGTGTCAGTGGACGGCGGCGTGGTATGGCTCAATTTGCCGGTGAATACGATCTATGAGGCCACCGCCCACAAGGAAGGGGTGAACTACCCCACCGTCAGGTTCCATATCACCGAAGCGGATGTGGAGAATGGCGTGCAGTTGTACATCGCGTCGCCGCCGGATTCGCTGGAAGGGGATAATGATTCGCCTCGGGTGAGCCTGAGACGGTTGGAGCGACTGGGGTCGAGTAAAACCTGACCCCAAATCCCCTCTGCCCCCGCATAAAAAACACCCGCCCATATCACTCCTACTCGCGGGCGCCCCGGCCCGGCAGCCGGATTCGGGAGGATCGGTCGTGCGCCACCAGCGCTGGGTTTCCGGGTCTGCCGCCACTGAGCGCATGTCCTGTTCATAGTCGGTGCCGGTGTACTCGAAGTAGCTGAACAGGTAGGTCTTGCCTTCGAGTTGGGTAATGAAGATCGAATAGTTGCGAATGTGGTGCCTGACCAGGCAGGTGGTGACGGTCTCCCAGGCATTGGCGGTAGCCCGCGATACTGGCTTCCATCTCCGGCTTCAGGCCGATCATCGACCGCCGAAACGCCGCACGCCATCCTCGCTGTCTGGGGGATTGGTCGCCCTGAACACACCGCCAATGAATGGTGAGACCCACCACCCCGCCGGCCACGCCGTGCGTGCACACGCGCCCGCCTTTGGAGGCTGGGCCACGCTGACTCGGCTCGCGTTAACCTCCAGCTTTGTATCACCGCCGTATGCGCGTTGATCCTTCGCTTGTTGATCTCCGTCCAGTCCCCAGCGAATGCTAACGCCTGGGTTCGGTCGAAGTTAGCGCCCCGCCGTCTGCGATCACCAGCGCCTGTTCGGTGATTTCATCGAGCTGGGGAATGTACTCCACCCAGCGGCCATTGGGCACCGCGCACACCAGCGAGACGCAGCCCCATCAGGAAACGCGGGCATACCGGCAGGCTGAGACTTCCGGCGGTGTGGGCCACCTTCAGCCACGGCGTGATGCCGCCGATGCGCGCGACATCCACTCTGCACGATGGAGCAGGCGCCGCTATGTACCGCGAAAATGGCCGATGGAGTAGACGGATCCGCCGATCGTGATGGGCAGTGTAGTGGCCTGCGACAAGCGTTCGTGGCCCGACACATCTCGGCCGGCATCGGCTCTTCCAGCCACGCCAGGTCCGCCGGCTCGAAACACCGCGCGCGGCGAATGGCCTCGTCCACGGTGAACACCTGGTTGGCATCCACCATCACCTCCCAGTCCGGGCCGACTGCTTCGCGCACCGCCAGGATGCGCGCCACGTCCTGCGACACATGCGGCTTGCCGACCTTGATCTTCGCGCCGCCGAATCCGTACGCCTGCGCGGCCAGTGCATCGTCCACCAGCTGTTGCTGCTCCAGATGCAGCCACCCGCCCTCCGTGGTGTACAGCCCCACACGATCCTTCGCGCCACCGGCGACCACATGCAGCGGCAGGCCGGCCTTCTTGCACTTCAAATCCCACAGCGCGGTATCGATCGCCGCCAGCGCCAGCGCGGTGATCACGCCGACGGTCGTGGCATTGGTGGAGAACTTGAGGTCGCGCCAGATGGCTTCGATGTGCGCCGGGTCGCGGCCCAGCAGTTGCGGCGCCAGGTGGTCGCGCAGCAGGCCCATCACCGAGCTGCCGCCGGAACCGATGGTGTGCTGTAGCCCACGCCTCGGCGCCGTCGGAATCGAACAGCCGCACCAGCGGCGTCTCCTGCTGACAAAACTCTGGATGGCGTCGGTGCGCTTCACCTTCGGCACCAGGTCTACCATCGACAGTTCCACTCGCTCGATCGTGCTCATACGCTCCCGTTCCGTTCGTTATGCGCGCTACGCCGGCTGCTCCACCGCCTGCTGCCCGCTGTGCTCCAGCCCACCCATGCGCGTAGACAACCACACCATGAAGTAACACACCAGCGGCACCACATAGGCCCACTGCACGGACTGCACGTCGGAGAGGTAGCCCATCATCGGGGGAATCATCGCGCCGCTGATGATCGTCATGATAATGAGCGACGACCCCATCTCGGCCTTGTCGCCCAGGTGCTCCAGGCCCAGCGCATAGATGGTGGGGAACATGATCGACATGAAGAAGCTGGTGGCGCCGAGCGCGACCACCGCCGTCATGCCGCTGGCCACCAGCGCGACACCCACCAGGCCGATGTTGACCAGCGCACAGAGGCCAGCAACCTGCGCGGCGCGATGAATTTCATCAGGTACGTGCCGATGAAGCGCCCCCACCATGAACGAGGCAGGCTGGCCGAGAGGTAATATGCGGCGGTTTTCTCCGGCGTGAGCGGCGTCAGCTCCTTGGTGAAATCGATGAAGTAACTCCACACGCCAATTTGCGCGCCCACGTAGAAGAACTGCGCCACAATCGCCCAGACAAAACTCCTGTGGGCAAACACGCCGGCGAGCGTGGGCTTGCCGCTGGCACTTGCGCGCGCGCCCGAGGCGGGAAAGCGCGTGACGGCAACCAGCAGCGCGACCAATACCAGCACGCCGGCAAGCGCGAGGTAGGGCAATTGCACCTGCCTCGCTTCCAGCGCCCGATACTCCTGCAGCGCCTGCGGCGATAGCGCGGCGATAGCGTCCGGCGAGTGCTCAATGCCGGAGAAAATAAACACCCCGCCGATCAGAGGCGCGACAAAGCCACCCAGCCCGTTGAAGGACTGTGCAAAAATTAATGCGCCGCGCCGCCGTGGAAGGATCGCCCACCAGCGTGATGTAGCCGCTGCCGGACGTCTCCAGGAACACAATGCCGATGGCGATGCTGAACAGCGCAACCAGGAAGAAGCTGTAATACCGACTTCCGCTGCGGGATAAAACAGCGCCGCGCCCAGCGCGTAGAGCAACAGCCCCGTGAGGATTGCCCGCTTGAAGCCCAGCTTCTTCATTGCATACCCGGCCGGAATCGCGGCGACGGCATACGCGAGATAAAACGACACCTGAATGAAACTGGCCTGCCCGCGCGACAGATCCAGCGCCTTCTGGAACTGGCGAATCAGGATGTCGTTCATGTTGTTGCGCGACGGCCCATGAAGAACAGGCTGGTGACCAGGATGAAGGCGCTCACATACTCGCGCGGAATCACGCGGGACGTGTGCGGGTTCGAGCCAGTGACAGGCATAGCAGTAACTCCGATTGAACGGACCTGGCCGGGGACGCGTCGCGGTGGAGCGTTCGAGAGGTAGCTCAGGGTAAACAACGGCTGGGAAATTCTCGTAGCTGCGGTGCGCGGGAGCGCGGGCTTTGGCCTTTATTATTTGGTGTGGGTCATACTAAGGCATGGATTTAGTATCTGGAATACATTTTGTGGGTTGGATCCAGGCAGGACTTCTTCCTGCGTTTGCCTTTACGCCTTTTGCGAAATACACGACGACATGCTTTGGTCGTTCAGGAACATTTTTAGCTGCTTTTCTCAAGAAGCTGTCCGTCAATGCATTTGTGCAATACAGGCCTTCAAGTTTTGAGTTTTTACTCTGACCCCAAACTTATCAGGGCGCGGTGGGTTGCGGCGTCTGCAGTGCCAGGCCCGGGTAATCTTCGGATTTGGCCACCGTAAACGTGGCGTTGTAGGTAATGCCGTCGACTGTCCAGTAGGCGACGTAGTCACCGAAAAACGCCGGTATCGAAGCGACCATCAGCGCCTGCCGTTACGGTCAGGTTTGTGCGCCAGCGGTCATTGAGCAGCGAGAATACCGCTTCGCCGTGGCGCGTAATCGCGCGGTCATTGTCCCAGAAGCCGACGTTGAATTCGTCGCGCCCCGCCACCTTGTTCCACGGGCCCCAGAAGACAATCATCTCTACCGCCGGATGTCCCCACCACAGCCGCATCAGCGCTTCCGCCTGGGCGGCACGCAGTTCGGGTTCCACTGGCGCGATGAAGTTGGTCTCGGTGATATGGATGGGCAGGCCAGCCTCGGCGAGGATGTCCAGTGCGTCGGCGTAGTCAGCGATATTGGTGCGCCCGGTGATTTCAAGGTAGGGTCGGCAAAGGCCAGCGTCGGTGCGAAATGGCCCTGTTGCCCGATGGCGTCAATAGGTACACCCGCAGCGATCAGTTGCAGGACACGGTCCCGCATATCGGCGGCAGTGGGGGCGTTGAAACCGGTAAAGACCTCGACGATCCACTCGTTGAACACAAGCTCCACATCGGGATCGATTTCCTTTGCCCAGGCGAAGGCGTCATTCACGATGCCCGGCCCCAGGCGAACGATGAACCATTGCGCCAGCGGTTGCAGCGTTTCATTGGTCACGTCCCAGTGCGACAGCCGACCCTTGAAGTGGCGCACGCTATCCTGGATGAAAGACTTGAGCAGGCCGCGCAGTTCTACCTGCTGTTCGGCATTTAAATTGGCAGAGGGGAACTGCTCTTCCGCCCAGCGCGGCAGGGCTGCGCCGGAGAGCGGCTGCGGCAGCCCCCACAACAGGGTGTGGCCCTTCACAGCGAAACCATTGCGCTGCGCCCAGTCGACGTCAGCATCGGCTCTGGTGAAATCCCGGACACCCTGGGTGGGTTCTATTCGCCCCCATTTGGCATCGCTCTCAATGACTGCGAGGCTGAAATGCTCGGACATTCGCGCGGTGTACCACGCAAGGTCTTCCGGTTCCCGGAAGCGGCCCAATTCAATGGGAAAGCCAAAAGTGAAATCGTGCTTGAGTTGCCTGATTTCAACGCTGATTCCCGGTTGATCAATCCACAGCTGTACCGTTTTTGAGCGCAATTCCCCGCTCGGGCATCCGCCGCTTCGACGACGGCCGTTCCTGCTCCTCCAGCAAATCGAGGTTGGCCGGTCGACCCTGCGGCAAATCGGGCAGGGCGGGCAAGCCTTCGATACCCGTCAGCGCCAGATAATTGGCCGGTTGTTGAGCCGCGACAGTCGTATGGTTCGAATTGCTGGAATCGCAGGCAGACAGGCCGGCGAAGGCAAACAGGGTATAAGTGATGGCGCGTCGCGTGGGCAAAAATCGAAGTGACTGCATGTGCAGCGAGTTCCCCGGTCAGATTATTTTTCGACAGTATACAAAAAAGGCGGGGTTGGAGGGCGAGCGTTGGACTTTGTTAGCGTTGTATTGCCGGGGGTTGCGATCACAATGCCCACACACTAGTGCGGGAGCGCGGGCTTTGGCCTTTACTGGTTATGCGGCGTCGAGATTGAGATGCCGCACGCCAGACAACTTGACAGTCTTCTTGGCCACCCAAAGGTCATAGGCATCCTGCATCGCGAGCCAACTCTCAGGCGAGCGCCCCAGCACCTTAGCCAATCGCAGGGCCATTTCAGGGCTGACACCGCTCTGCAACTTGAGGATTCGGTTAAGGGTGGATGCCGCAACGTTGAGATGTTCGGCAAGAGACCGGCAACTAACCCCAAAGGGCTCCATATATGTTGCCTGGATGAACTCACCGGGATGTGGAGGATTGTGCATGGCCATTAGTGATAGTCCTCGTAATTGACGATGTAGGCGTTGCCGTCCGTAAACTCGAACGTAACGCGCCAGTTCCCATTGACCGAGATGGACCAAAGTCCCTTGCGGTCGCCTTTCAATGGGTGAAAGCGGTAGCCGGGGATATTCATGTCTTCAATGACTGTGGCGCTATCCAGAGCCGCTAGCTGCATGCGCAGTTGGGAGGCATACTATGGCCTGCATTTACTATCTGAAAACCATTTCGCATCATCGTGACTTCAGGGGGTAACGCTCAGGATGCTCGATGGTATCCGTGCCCAGATCCACATCCAGGTCTGGCCAGTAAAAGTGTCCTGGGGATGGTTCTTCGATATTGAGAATTTTGCTTAGCGGCGCGTCCTTGAACCATGGAAAGTCGTCGTAGGAAAGAAAATACTCAGTATCATTTGAAAGCAACCAGAGGCCATGGCTGGAGACGTTGGTAATCTCAGCTCTCGAAGAAGGAGTTCCATGCACTGGTGAGTTCATCAAAGTGATCCTCGACTATTTCCCTGATTTTAGCCAATTGGGCATCGGATAGCCCATAGTTTTTAGCGAGACCGATTTCCGGCTCCAGCCAGAATTTGGCTTCGCCATCCGGGCTATGGACATGCACGTGCTTCCGAGATTCTTCTCGCGAGAAGAAATAGAAACGGTATCCTCTTTCACGGAAAACTGTTGGGCTCATGTGCTGCTCCTGATTACATAACACCAGCAGCAAAGGCGAGCCGAACCGCAGGTTTTACTAGTCCAGCCTCGAAGGGCGCGCGTTCCTAGCCCTTGTCAGGCGACGGATTTTGCCCAATCAATTCCAGTGACTGCAATACAGTATCCAGAAAGTCTTGGCCTAGCCCGGACCGTTGCGATTCATACCAAGAGGCTGCATCTTCCAGATCAAGTTCCGCCTCTTCCCTGAGTCGGACAATGTAGGTCATAGGCGATGTCGAATGTCGGAAATGACCTCCGAGGCAGGTCGGCCGAGATTCCCGTCAGCTTGAAAGGCATTCAGGCGACGATCCAGCTCAGCCTTCTGATCTGCCGTCAGTGGCAACGCTTTCTGATCGTGGGCAATACTGTCCCATAAATCTTCGACAATCCGAATACGCTCTTCGACGGGAAGTTTTGTGAGGTTTGCGTCCATTGTTGAATCGTACTCCTTGGACGTGAACTTTCCACGTCACATTAGGCCGCCAACAAGGGCGCGGGCTTAGGCCTTTATTAGTTGGTGTCTTCATACTAAGCCATACTTTTGCCATCTGAAACACTTTGCTTAGGCTGGGGGTACTGGAACGACGTAAACTCTCGCCCAGGGCGAGGCACTGAGCCCGTGTTATTCGAGGTGGTGTATGACGAAGCAGATTATCAAGTTTGAGATTGAGAAAGAGACCAAGAACAGCGTGCGCTACAAAGAGGTACCTGCAGAGGGTCAGGCGCCGATTGTTGGCAGCTTGTATGTGCAGAAGTGGTTTGCCGGCTCCAGCAAGGCCCTCGAAGTGACGATTGAGAAGAAGGATTAACCGCGTTGAAACGCTACTTTCTGTTGCTACTGCTTTTTTCATCCCTGGCGCTTGCAGATGACCAGGCTGCAACGGCATCGATGCTTCGTGACAAGGCTCTTGATAGCACCAAGGGCTGGGATATTGTCGAATCGCTTACGACAGAGGTGGGCCCGAGACTGGCGGGGACCGACGCAGACAAGCGTGCAGTGCGTTGGGCCAGGGCGTTACTTGAGCAATCCAGAGACGCCGGGGCTTTCGATAAGGTTTGGCTGGAGCCTGTGAGCTTCCCCATCTGGCAGCGCCACCGGGAGCAGGCCCGTGTCGTGTCTCCCTACCCGCAACCCCTCACGATCACCGCGCTGGGCTATAGCGGTTCTACCGACGGTGAGATCAGTGCCGAGGTGATCGCCTTTCCCAACCTGGCCTCGCTGCAGGCGGCCGATGAGAAATTAGTCGCGGGCAAAATCGTGTTTATCAATCAGCCGATGTTCCGGGACCGTGAAGGCGCAGGCTACGCCGAGGTGGTGCCCAATCGCTACGCCGCCGGGAGCGTCGCCAAAGAGAAAGGTGCCGTGGCCGCGTTGATTCGATCTGCGGGAACCGATAGCCATCGCTTTCCGCATTCTGGGGCTTCAACCCGTGAGGATGATCCTTTGCCCGCCGCCGCGTTGTCGGCTCCCGATGCAGAGCAGTTGCAGCGCATACTGGATCGCGGGGAAACGTTGACGGTGGCGCTGGATATCAATGTTTCTGAGCAGCCGGGCGGTGAATCCTACAATGTGATTGCGCAAATCGATGGCCGCGTTGATGCGAAGAAAGTTGTGCTGATTGCGGCCCATCTCGATAGCTGGGATTTGGGGACGGGTGCGATTGATGACGGCGCCGGAGTGGCGATCACTGTCGCTGCCGCGCAGCTCATTGGCGAGCTACCGCAGCGCCCGAAGCACAGTGTGCGGATGGTGCTGTTTGCGAATGAGGAACAGGGTATCTGGGGCGCCAAGGCGTATGCCGAGCAACATAAGGATGAGCTGAAAAATCACCTGTTTGCATCGGAGTCGGACTTTGGCGCCGGCCCGGTGTGGCGTTTTGATAGCGCAAATGAAGCGCTGATGAACAAAGCGATGCCGCATTTGGCGGCATTGAGTATTGAAAAAGGTGGCGAGGCCTCCAGCGCTGGCCCCGATATCACGCCATTGCTGGAGGCCGGAGTGCCCATCTTCCAATTACAACAGGATGGCATCGATTACTTTGACTACCACCACACCGCCGATGACACGCTCGATAAAATCGATGCCAAAGACCTGCAACAGAATATCGCTGCCTGGGCTGTCGTGACGTTTCTTGCGGCGGAAGATTTGGGGTCAGAGTAAAAACCCCCAGCAGCGATCTGTGTTAAAGGGCTTTTGTTAAAGGGCTCTGACCCCTTATTTCCTTATTCCTCAGCCCAGTACCCGGCCACGGGCACCAGCAGGTAGACCAATAATGCCGAGACTACCATCAGCTGCAGTCCGTTTGGTGTGGCGCCAAACTGAGTGGCCGTTTGTAGGAACACCAGCCCTATACACAGAAAAGCCAGGGCGCGGCGCCGAGCCTCCGGCCAGGAATTCGAGAAAGCCAGTAGCGCAACCGAACCTGAGAGCAGCAGCACTTCCAGCGCGTATGCGGCCATGGGCTGGTTCCATAAACCCAGCCCGACCTTGTAGGCGTTGTCCCAAAGTGCGAGATCGTGGCGGTGTACGAGTAAATCGAGAAACCAATGCGAGGCGACTGCTGCAGCCAGTGTAAGGCCCAGCTTCAGTTTGTGCTCGCCACGTGCCCAGAGCATCACACCCAACACAGCGGCCGCAAATGACCAAACCACCGTAGCGGGAAGGCTGTGCGTGTAAGGCATGTAAGAAAGCACCAGCGGATTGCCGGGCAAGGCCGGGTCAAGACTCGCTCTTTCTATACCCAGCAAGATGAACAGTGCCCAGAACACATCTACCAGTTGCACGGCCAGCAGCAAACTCCAAAGCGGCAGTCGCGGTTCGATGCGTTTGGCGACAAACGCTGCGCAGTAATGGCCAACAAACATAACTATCTCCTGGGTAGGGTCAGAGCCCTTTTTCGTGCGTGGGGAGCGAGTAACCCGTCGGGCTCTGCCAGCCCATTGCCTTGGAAACTGGACCAACGATAGTCCCCCGGACACATAACCATCCCTGCGCGCACCGGGTTCAGTTCAATGTAGCGATAACATGCCAATAGATAACTAGCCGAATCAACAATAGGGGTTAGCAGCAGATGCACATGGTTCGTCATGAGCACGTATGCATGGATTGAACAACCGTAGCGATCTCGACCTTCGCCCACCAGCGAGAGGTATAACTCGTAGTCTGCTGTTTCAAAGAAGATGGCCTGGCGATTATTACCGCGCTGAATCACATGCGCAGCCAGACCCGGAACAAAAAATCGTGGCTTCCTTGGCATAATTCAAATCGTCCTTGATTTGATTTCACGAAGGTATGCAGTCTACGCCACCACGACACACAAACAACGTCATAAAAGGGCTCTGACCCTGAGCACCCATTTTGGCTACGGGGTTGATTCGGGATCACAGTCGCTTGTTAAGCATTTGCGGGTAAAAACGTGTATTCACTACTGTTCATGTTTTGCTCAGCAAATTCTCTAAATAGTGGAAACAGTGATGCATCTGGAGATAGATCAATAAGAATCTCCATCATCGCTAATCGAAATGTTGCAGCATAGTCAACACCACGCTTGAACGGCGGCCACGCCTGATTCTTGTAGTCACCGTCGGATGCGTGCGTCAGCATCAGTGGGCGTTCACCACGACCATGAAGAACGAATGATCTGACAGAATCAAACTGACTTTGTCTCGCTACGCTTGGACCGAGATAATAGGCTAGGGCCTCAAACCCAATTTTTACAAGCCCACGACGAAACTTCTTGGATCTTCCAATATCTGTTGAAAATGACAATGTCGCTTCCGTTCCGTGTGTTGAGAAGTCTCCTCTTACATCTCTCTCTCGACCTCGAAACGGCGCTACCAGTGTACCTCTAGGTGTAGTGACTGGGTTGGCGTCCATATTTAGAACGAGAAACTTCTCATTTTCAAAAACCCCGCCATTAAGGTTCCCATAGCTATAAATGCCTGGTTGTTTTCGGTTTTTCCTCGGTACTCCGGCTTGAAAGGCCGATATCTCGATGTCGGCGATTACAGCTTGGTCAACCTGGCCAAGCCGGTTGTTACACTTTTCACATACCACGCCTGCCGTTAGCACAAACTCTTCTGGACACCCCAATGCATCAGGAATGATGTGCTCAATAGCTTTAGTACTATTTTCTCTCAAACACCAGATGCAGACAGTCATTCCGATTTGACGCTTAACGCCAACAGGATGGGAAAATTTGTAGCGCAGCGGAAAATTTTTCCCTGTGCTTGCGATTGCTAGGCTTACAGGACATTAAAGAAGGTCTCTTACGCGAACAAAAGGTCGACCAGTTTCCGCAGCACGGCGCACCTTTTTAGATAGAACAGACTGAAGTGAAAGTCTGCCTAAAAGTACTTCACTTAGATCCAAGCCGTCCATACAAATAAGCCGCTTTCCACTACCGAAAGCCAGCAGTCCATCTTCCGTAAAGCCACTATTACTGATGAACAACCCTCTAGACCACGTAGCCTTATCCTCCACTTTCGCATTAAAAGCTCTAAGATCAGTTGCATCGACTTGCTGGTTCGTCCACTTGGCCTCAAGTAAGTACGTTTCGCCCATCATTTCAAAACTACCGTCGATTTGTTCACCAACAAGGCGGAAAGAAGCTCGTCCCGACAAACCGCATGCGTCGAAGAGCTCTTTCAAGAACTTTTCAAATGCATATCCTCTTGGTTGAGGGTCAAGAGTACTAACTTCCATAAGTTTACCAAGCAGCTTGTTGGCCAAATGGTCATCCATTTTCTCAACTTGTACGGTTTGAGAATTCCCTTTCTGGTGATTTGGAGGTTTTCCGCCAAGTCTTGCGATAAGCTCCCAAAACTCAGAGACATATTGAGGGTTCTCTTCTTCAACTCCCGCTCGCTTCCTTTTCACTGCTCTGTATTCCCAGAGAGAATTCAGGACTCTTAATGCTTCTTCCTTACTGGCCTGTCTTAAATAACTGCGAAGACGTTTCGCCTTGCTGTTACCAATATCGCAATAGCTAGCATTATCTATGTCAATGTTGAGTTCATCGGCAAAGAACTCAGAGAATGTTCTATTTGAGAAATCCAACACAAATCCACCGCCCATCTCGAACATATAGTCGAGCAGATCGAAGTCCAGCCTTTTTAAGGGATTATTATTCATTGCCTCGATCTTTTTTGAGTCTAACGTCTCGGGCTGAGGCGGCGGTCACGCCGTCGCAAGCTCCGACTTCTTAGTCGGATGCAAGTGCGGCATTCGGATCTTTGTTCTTTTCGATCGCCGGTGGTATTACCATTTCCGCCCATTCCGTTTCCACTGTCGCGCTTGTTACAAGCCACAGAGTCCTTGGACTTAATTTCGTTTTTCCGATTAGTGTTTGAGCAAACCTCGCGGAATTCGAATCAATGCTTTCTCTGATCGGAGAGCGAACAATATCGAGAAAAACACAAGTATCCAAATATAGCATTGCCGATGGATCACCCAGGATCGTAGTACATGCGTCAGCGTAGCTGATTGGCACGGCTAACGCTCCTGTGTGTACGATAGCAGGTCTTGCGAAAACTCAAATTGAATGCCGAGTTCTATCGCGCTTTCTTCCGACCAGCCAAGCTCCACTAGCGTACGGATTATCAAATCGGTATGTAGTTCGGAACCTGATTCATGAGCAAGAATCAAGAACTCAAGCCAGCGTTTCCTATCTAGCGGATGCGAACTTCCTGTTGATTTATTGGCCAAGTTAGAGAAACTCAGGAGAGATTTCTCTACTTTAACTCCGGCAACACTGCCCACACTTACTTCGTTGCTTGTTAGCTCTACAGTGATTGAGCTGCCTTTTATGGCTGGCTGCACGATGCTCTCGAAAAAATTCTCTAGGGCTGCGTTATATTGGTCATGCGTCAGCTCACTTGCCTCGGTAGGGACTATATTAGATACCCACCAAGTTTCTCCTTCCTTTGGAAAAAGGAACAAGGCAGCCGGTTCGACAGAAGTACCTTTTGTTGCTTCGAAGCAAATTGGCTTATCTCCCATGCCACTGAGTTCTTCTTCCTTATCTTTCCTTCGAATCCAAGGCGCCTTTGATTGGCTCTCAAGTCCATTTGAGAACGTCTCAAGATCTACGCCATTTAGATGAATGTAAAGGTCACGAAAAGTTTTCATATTTCCTCTTCATTTTTACGCATAACAGCGATTTATATGCTGTAGCCAAGTGTAAACAGTCTGCCACTGCTGGCCATGTTCATTGGGATATAGCCATAAGTGTTCGATAACCACTACAACATATGGTAACTACGTAAATCCATCCGTAAGTTACAATCACTGTCTCTATGAACGCTTTCTGCTCAAATCCAACTGCCCACTTCATCTACGTTACCTGATCGAGCACTAATTACCTGAATACCCCTTCTCCTTCAACCACCTCTCAGACAACTCCCACAATCGCCCAGCCACCCCCACATTCGCCGTCTCCACACTGGGCTTCGCCCTCGCACAATGCGAAAAGTAATTGCCGCCAAGCTCACTGCGATCATCCCAAGTCGCGCAAAACACAGACGTCGCAGCGCCCTGACTGGCAGTTTTGGTGAAGGGGCTCACCAACCACATCGCGAATCTCACGATTGCGGAATCGCGGCCTATATCCGTCGTCACCATCGTGCCGGGGTGCACGTAACAGGCTGTAAGCCCCTGGTCGGCGAAGCGTCGCTGCAACTCCATGGCCATCAAGGCATTGCACAATTTTGCCTGGCCATAGGATTTCATCGGTCGGAACTGGCTCTCGGGGTACGGCAGCGCATCAAAGTTGAGGCGCGGCGGAACGCGGTGCGATTCGCTGGAGACCATAACGACGCGCGGTGCCGGTGCGCTCAATAACCTCGGCATTAGCTTCTTCACCAGTAGGAAGTGTCCTACGTGGCACACGCCCACGGTCTGCTCAAAGCCCTCTTTGGTTTCGCCGTATTTCGGGGCGACGATGCCAGCGTTGCAGATAATGACGTCGATTTTGCTGTGGGCTAGCCCGTTGCAAAAATCGCTGACGCTCGCCAGTGACGAGAGATCCATTACGGCGGTTTCTACCGTACTAGCAGGGTTGGCCAGCATTAGCCTCTTTTGGGTGGCTGCAGCCTTTTCGGTGGAGCGACACGTCGCGATGACCGTGGCACCAGCGGCAGCCAGTGATCGGGCGGTCTCAAAACCGATGCCGGTATTGGCGCCAGTCACAATGATGACTTGCCCGCTGAGGTTCTGGTTGCGCAGAACGTCATCGGCCGAGCTTCTGTGGTTAAAGGGCGATGTGTTGGCCATGGTGCAAAATTCTCGGTATTGTTGTGGCGCTAAAAATCGAGCAGCAAGAATAACGCGATACTTCCCAGTGAGGACAACTTAAATGGCAACAGAATTTGAAACCAGCGTGCGCGACTGGGTGGCCCAGAACCTGCCTGCTCCGCTGGCAGGCGCGCGCATTGACATGTACGGCGTGGTGTCGGGAGACCCGGCGGTGAAAGACGCCTTTGATCTCTGGCGTCGGCGGCTCGCGGCGCAGGGGTGGGGCGCGCCGACCTGGCCGGTGGAATACGGCGGGGCGGGGTTGACGGACGCGCAGGCGAAGGTCGTCAGCCGGGCGATTGCCAAGGCCGGCAGCATGAATCCCATTCCGTATCTATCCGGCATGGGCGTCACCATGGTGGGCCCCACGTTGCTGGAATATGGCACCCCCGAACAAAAGACGCGGCACCTGCCGGGCATGGCCAGTGGCGAGGTGCGCTGGTGCCTCGGCCTGTCGGAGCCCAATGCCGGTTCCGATCTTGCGTCGCTCACCACCAGCGCCGAGCTGGATGACGAGGGCTGGGTGTTGAACGGCCAGAAAACGTGGACCTCCGGCGCCGACAAAAGCCAGTGGTGCGGCGTGCTGGTGCGCACGGACCGCAGCGCCGCGAAGCGCGACGGCATCAGCTTCCTGATGCTGGAAATGAAGCAGCCCGGCATCGTCACGCGCCCCATAAGCCTGATCGCCGGTGAATCGCCCTTCTGCGAAACCTTCTTCACCAATGCCCGCGCGCGCAAGGACGATTTGCTCGGCAAGCTGAACGACGGCTGGTCGGTGGTCAAACGCCTGCTGCAACACGAGCGGCAGAGCCAGACCACCGCCCCGGCCACCACCAACAAAGTCGAGCCGTTGCAGGACATTGCCAAGCGCTATCTGGGCTCGAACGCGGATGGCACGCTGGCAGATGCCGACCTGCGCAGCCGCCTCGCCGATCATCTTATGGATACTGCGGCCCATGAACTGACCATCGCCCGCATCATGACGGATGCGCGCGGCGGCAATCTCGAGGTCACCGCCACGGCGTCCATCCTCAAGAACTCGGCCACCGACTCGACGCAGGGGCGTTCCGAGCTGTTGCTGGAAATCATGGGCAACCAGGGCGTGGGGTGGGAGACGGGTGAATACACCGAGGAGGAGGTTCGCACGGCGCGGGAGTGGCTGGGCGGCAAGGCCATGTCGATCTACGGCGGCTCCTACGAGGTGCAGAAGAACATCATCGCCAAGAACATTCTTGGCCTTCCCGAAACCACACAGAAGGGTTGAACAATGGCGGTACTTACTGAAGAACAATCACTCATCAAGGACCAGGCCAGCGCCTGGGTCGTGGCCAAGGCGCCGGTCGGCAGTTTTCGCGCGCTGCGCGACAGCAAATCGGGGCAGTCATTTGCGCCCGACACCTACAAGGCAATGGTCGATATGGGCTGGAGCGGTATCCTGGTGCCGCAGCAGTACGGCGGGTCCGATCTCGGCTATCTCACCTTTGGACTCATCCTGGAGCAGCTTGGCCGGCAACTGACGGCATCGCCGTTGTTCTCCTCCTCATTGGTGGGCGTAACCGCGTTGCTTCTGGCGGGCAACCCCGCACAGAAGGAAGCGCTGTTGCCCGGCATCGCCAGTGGCAGCGTGCTGCTCACTCTGGCGCTGGATGAATCCTCGCGCCACCAGCCTGAGCACACCGCATTGCAGGCGGTGAAGCGCGGTGAGGGCTTTACGCTGACCGGCAGCAAGACATTCGTCGCCGAGGGCATGTGCGCCACGCACTTCGTGGTTGCCGCGCGCACTTCCGGCAATCCCGGCGATGCGCAGGGCATCAGCCTGTTTGTGGTGCCTGCCGATGCCAGTGGCATCACGCGAAGCGCGCTGCCTGCAATCGACAGCCGCGACCACGCCAGGCTGACGCTGACGAATGTGCAGGTCGGTGGCACTGCGCTGCTCGGTGCGCTGGACGATGGCCTGCCGGTGCTGGAGAAGATCCTCGATCGCGCGCGCATCGGCATCGCGGCGGAAATGCTGGGTACGGCGTGCCAGGCGTTCGACATGACGCTCGATTACCTGAAGACGCGCGTGCAGTTCGGCAAGGTCATCGGCTCCTTCCAGGCGCTGGGCCATCGCGCGGCGGCAATGTATTCGCTGATGGAACAGTCGCGCTCCTGCGTGGAGGCGGCGCTGCAGGCGGTGGACGCCGGTGCGGATAACGTGCCCGAGCTGGCCTCGCTGGCGAAGTGCCAGGTGGGCAAATTCCTGTTCGCGATGTCGAACGAGCTGATCCAGATCCACGGCGGCATTGGCATGACGGACGAGTTCGATGCGGGGCTTTATCTGAAGCGGGCCCGGGTGCTGGAAGCCAGTTTTGGCAACCGCGCATATCATCGGGACCGGTATGCGAGGCTGATGGGGTTCTAAGTTTGGTAAGTTTGAAGGAAAGTTTGGGGTCAGAGTAAAAACTCTACAGAGTTTTTACTCTGACCCCAAACTTTCCAAACTTCCAGGCAGCCGCCGGGAATGTGACGCAGTTAACCTTTCCCAGCTACGCTGCCGGTTTTCATGGCTATACTGATCGCTGCGTGATTTACACTGACCAAAAAACACTATAAGGAAACGTCACATGTATCGAACTATCCGCAGGCTCTCACTCACGTTCTGGATGGCGGTGTTATTGCTGCCCACCACCGCCTTCGCAATCCCCATTACCACTTGGATAGTCAACACCGGCCCCGGCTTTGATATAGGAGGTGGAGCTTCTTTGTATGACGACCGGCCGGGTGCGAACAGGGGCTACCAGAGCCTTGCCGCCCGCTTCACGCTCACCGAGGACGTCGTCATCGACACGGTGCAGGGGTGGATGAACTGGGCCTACGGTGGCCGCGCACGCTTTTCCATCCTTACCGACTTCCAGGGCTTGCCGGGGGCGAGTCGCTTTACGCGTGCCTTGGAACTGCCCGCCACCGGCTTGAACGACTCCGATTGGCGCGGTCCCACAGGCTTGAACTGGGCAGTGACCCAGGGCGATTATTGGCTGGTGTTTGAGGATGTGCCCAACAACCTGGGCTTCGGTGCGATGCCGGGCGGCGCACCCATGCCGCTGTTGGGCTATGCCTCCAGCCCCGGAGCTTCCGGCGTGGCCGGTGCCTGGCAGCGCGCCGACGTATTGGCGTTAGGTGTCAGGATCGGCTATGAATCAGTTCCGGCGCCCGCTACCACGGCCCTCATGCTCGCAGGCCTGGGCCTGCTGGCGACGAGGCGCCGCGGCAGAGCTGCGTAGCAATCAAGGGGTCAGAGTAGTTGATCCAATCAAGGGGTCAGGAAATCATGGGGTCAGAGTAAAAACTCCTTGGAGTTTTTACTCTGACCCCATGATTTCCCTCTGACCGCATGATTTGACCCCAGCATCGATCAAGTACTCTGACCCCATGATTATTCAGATCACGCTTCGCTGACAGAAAAGACTTTTAATAGACCCCGCGCGCGTTCCGCTACCGTTCTTGTCGTGCCGATAATTGGTCTGGGTTTGTTCCGGTCTATAGATCTCCTTTCTCCCTCGCCATCAGCCCTTGATGCCTCGTATTTATCCTGTTCTATCTCGCTGCGTTGCTGGTCGCGGACGCTCGCGTCTACCTTTCTATCGACCAGTACCGGGACTTTTCGCAAGAACACCTTTGCGACACGCTCAATCACTTCGTCATCTAATGCCTCGGGTGGGAACGCATAGCGATTGAGCGGCGTGCGTTCCACATTGCGAAATATGATGTGAATGTTTTTGCCGGCCAGGTTCGCGGCAAGGCGAACATGGGCGATCATCGGGCCCTGAAGGATAAAAGTGGCGCCCCGGATCTTGTGGCTCAGGTCGAGGCGATGCTTGCGGTGATAAGTGAAATTGTAGTTTTCCAGCAGCTGGGAAAGGTTCTGCACCGCTTTCTGGCCAGGCAGGTAAAACTTGTAGGGCGCCGCAAGCATGCACTGGCAAAAAATATCAATTTGGCGCGGCGTTTCCGTGCTATCCAATTTGATTTTGTAATTTGCCTGTCGCAGCGGAATACCGCCGTCGATTAGCGGATTCAGTGGATAATTGGCTTGTATGTCCGGGGCAACGACATTCAGGTTTTCGATGAGTTCGGCGTAATACTCATACGCACGCAACATCACGGGGCCGCAGTTGAGCTTGTAAAACTCATCCTGTGCCGCCAATTCAACTTTTGTTGAGCCTCGCGTACCTTGATTTGCCTGGCTTCATTCTGGAGGTCGTCCAGCAAACCCATCTAAAAGCCCTTATTTTTTTGGCAACCGACGCATTCCATGCTGGGGGGTTAATAGTAGTCTTGACTATGCTTTCACGGCGGGGCGTTTTGCAAGATTTTTTTTGGTGTAATTGCCACGGCCTGCGCAAAGTCCAATCAAGGGGTCAGCAATCAAGGGGTCAGAGTAAAAACTCCAGGGAGTTTTTACTCTGACCCCTTGATTGCAAGGAGCTTTTACTCTGACCCCTTGATTGCTCGCCCTTCGCCACGGTCGGTGCCGCCGTCAATCCCGTTCCTGGTGTTTGGGCAGCGCAGCCACGGCCGAGCCGCCCACCACCAACAAGGCACCCAGGATACCCAGCCAATCCATCGGTTCAGAGGGAATGCTTGCCGCTGTCCAGCGATTGAGCGCATAGGCGAACAGCAACGTCAGCAGCGGCGCCAGCGGCAAAATGGCGCTGACGCGGGAGGATTCCCAGTGGCTCATCGCCAGGCCAAAACTGCCGTAGGCGATGATGGTATTGAGGCCGCAAAACAGCAGCACCGGCGATTTCTGGTTGCATCCAGCGCGAGGATTTTGCCAGCAGCCTGCCCAGGGGCAAGAAAAGTTTCCGCCCTCGGTGATGCAGATCAGGAACAGGATGTCCTTGGCGTTGTGCACCACCTGCAGCTTCTTCTGCGCCAGGCCATAGAAACACCAGGTGACCGCGGCCGCGACGATCAGCGCGAGGCCCGCCAGGTAGCTGTCGCTGGTGGCGATAATGTCCGTGATGCGCAGATGAGAAACAGCAGCATCCCGGGCAATCAGCACGAACACGCCCAGCCACTCGCAGGCCCAGCAAGCGCCCTGAAGTTACACGACGCTGCCGATCAGGAACAACAGCGGCGCGAGTTGGATAAGAATCTGCGAGGCACTGGGGGTGATGTGGTTCAGGCCCACGATGTACAACAGGTAATTGGCCAGCAGGCCCAGCACCGCGACCATCGTCAGCACCCGGTGCTCCTTCGACAGCAGCTTCAGTTCGGCGCCGCTTGCGCCCGTACTCCACAGCAGGGGGCGATCAGCGCGGGAATGGAGAAGCGACACCAGCTGATGGTCAGCGGGTCCATCACGTCCAGCACGACTTTCAGCGCCACCGGCAGCAGGCCCCACATGAACACGGTGAGCAGTGAGAAGCCGAGGCCGAGCTTCCAGTTCGTGGTCAACGCAATGTCCTGTCAGTTGCGGATGCGGGGTGCGTAGCGTGAATGGCGGCGATACGTGTCAGTCGCGCTACTGCGGCTGCGCATTATTGCCCGACTCGCTATCCGAGCTATCCGAGCTATCTTGAATCGACTTCACATCTTGTGCATCCACCAGCGTTGCGGTGAACGGGTAGCTCTCCGTGAGTGTCGCCACCAATTGGCTCGCCGCGTTGACGAAGCGGGTCTCGTCGGCGAAGTCGAGGAACTCAATCGCGGCCGAAACTGAAGCGTTGGATTCATCCGCTTCCCGCGCCACCGCCGGGATGCTCACGCTGCCGTCTGCCGGGTCCAAGTCCAGTGACTGCAGCAGGCGCGCGACATTGATCGCGGCCGTGCCGGCATCGCTGCTGTCGGCGACGAGATCCTGCGTTGTCACCACGGGCTTGCCCGAAACGGCGCTGCCGAGTGTGATATCGCCGACGGAAAACTGCACGGGCTGGTCCTGTTCGTACTGAACCGCCATCACCGCCTGCAGACGCCTCACACGGATCCGGATTGGTAGTTAGGCCTTCGGTAGCGGGCGCGCTGGAAGTTGCCGCTCTGACCACGGTCCTTTCTTCCTCTTCATCGTCGTCATCGTCCTTGTCGGGATTCCAGTTGTTATTGAACCGCCCCCGAGTCGAAGAGCACGATGCACGAGCCGCCGACGACAAACGGCAGCGCGAGCAGCGTGATGATGAGGAGAAGACCTGGAGAAGCCTTGTGCAAACGCATAACTGACCACGCCCCGAAATATCTGTAAAACAGAACAGCCGCTGAATTACGGGCAATTGTAGTCGCATTTTTACGCGCGAGGATACAGACCCCATTTATTATCGGGGTGCTGTGAAGGCGAGTCGCTACGCGCGTTTGCGGCCGACAATCGCCAGCCACGGTTGCTTCGGCACGCGGCGCGGCGGGCGGTAATAGTGCTCGACGATGTCGAATCCCGCGTGCTGTAAATAGGCTTCCCAGGCGTCAAACTCCACGAAGTGGCCGTAGCGCTGGCCGGACCATCCCTCGCTGTTGCCGCGCGGGTTCGACATGAACAGTATGCCGCCGGCGCGCAGCGCGCCGTGCAGTGCGCGCAGCACGCGCGGCAGTTCCTGGCTGGGCACATGGAACATCGACGCGTTGGCGAATATGCCGTCGAAGGCCGCGTGTGGCAGGTCCAGGCTGAGAAACGATTGCTGCAGCACCGGGCAGCCGGTGTTGGCCCTCACCATGTCGCAGAATGCCGGGCTGCCGTCGAGTCCGACGGGCCGGTGGCCCAGGGATTGGGAATAGAGCAGGTCGCGCCCGGGGCCGCAGCCGAAATCGAGAATGTCGAGAGCGGCCGCCCGGCGGGAACCGGCCCAGCAGCTTGTCGTAATTCTGCGAGACATCGTGGTCTTTGTGACAAACCAGAAGGATCACGTTGGCATCGTAATGCCCCAGCGTGACGCGTTTGATGTCGGCCAGCCCGTCCGCGGGTGTCGGTCATTAGAGCGTCCTGCTTGTATTCCGCGCCTGTCGCGTTGTTGGTTGCTTGAAGTGGCTAGGCAAAACCGCGGGTTGCTGTCTATTATGCGCAGTCGCCAGCGGCTTGATCTCAAAATACGTTACCTCGCCGCGACTGCCCAGGCGCATCACCGGCCCCCCAGGTGCCGGTGCCGGGCGACACGTACAACTGCGTCACCGTGGCGGAACAGCCCGACGACTCCGCTCAAAAGACCCGCCACCACCAGGTTGAATGGCACGATCCGCCCGTTGTGCGTATGGCCGGAGATCATCAGGTCGACACCCTCTTGGCGGCGTCGGCCAGCCCGTGCGGGCGGTGGCAGATGAGCAGCACGAAGAGCCGTGGATCGATCGCGATGGACGGCTGCCGTTTAACCTGCGCCGGATGGCCGCTGTCGTCGATGCCGATCACTTTGCACCGGCTTGCGTACCGATGCTGCGCAAACGCAGCACTTGCACGCCCAGCGTCGCCAGGCGCTGCAGGATGTCATCCAGGTCTTCAGCGCCCGTGGTTGCCGATGCTGAAACAGACCGGCACGCGGCAGTCCCGCAGTGGCGCCAATTGTCCAGGAGATGATGCCCGGCGCATCAATGAAATCGCCGGTGATGCACAGGAAGTCGATGTCGAGGTTGACCACCTGTTGCATCACCCGTTCGAGGACCGAGCGGAGCTGCGCGAGCCCATGTGCACGTCGGTGATCTGCGCTGAAACGCAGCGGCGCCGTCAGCTTGTGGCTGCTCAGTTCAACTTTCACCACCGAGGGCGAGTACGCGTTCCATACGCTGTAGAGGGTCAGCACCAGCGTCATGCCGAGTAGCGTATAAGCAGCAGTGGGCGGCGCGATCCAGCCTAACCCCACCGGAATTTCCATCACCAGCAGCATGCCGAGCAGCAGCGGGGCACGCCCAGCCTACAGGTCCGCCCGCGCCGCAGCCAGAACACCAGGCCGAAGTTGGCATGGCGCAGGTAGACCCTGACCACGAGCCGCTGAAGAACAGCGGAATAAAGATCGACGCGGTGGTCCAGCCATCCAGCCCCAGCCAGTCGCACAGGCGCAGGATCGGATAGGCGAACAGCGGGATGCAGCAGCAGCGCGATGATCAGGAAGTGAAGGCGATTCGTCATGCGCACAGGATACCCCCAGTGCGCCGTGTTCCAAAGCCGCAGTGTCAGTCGTAGTGTGCCAGCCGCTTTGGGTAGCTGTATCGCACGGGTGAAAAAGGCACGTCTGATTCAGAGGCTCCTGGCGAACGGCGGTGATTCAAGTCCCACGCTACCGGAAAGTTGCGCACCGGCGCAAACTCCGGTGGCGCCGCTGAAGACGCCCGCACCGGTGCCAAACAGGAAGACGAAGACGTCTTGCGCCCCGGTTGGTGTGTTGGGCTTCACGAAGACGTCCGCGGTGATGGTGTTCTCATCCACCACCACGATGTTGCTTAGCTTCGCATTCTGGGACAGCAGGTTCAGCCCCGGTAGCAGTTGGCGCCGGCGAAGGTCGCCGCCGTAGTGGCTCCGACGGGTAGTGATCCGGGGTGACGAAGTCACCGTCACCGCATGCAATGCTCACGAACACATCCCATTTTCCGTTAACGTCGCCATCAGCCAGATTGATGCTCCGCCGGCAAATGCCACGCAGCGTCTAATTGGCGGACACTCTTCCATAAAGCTGTCACCATTCGCCCGCACTTCGCGGCGCTTAGAGAAACACGGCTCGTCATTCCTGTGAGTCGATCATGGACGAACATGTCGTCCTTCGCGTTTGTGTCGTCCGGCACAAGATTGCTGGCGTCAGACGAGCAGGGGTAACGAAGCGGCTACCGGCAGAGATGTAAGGCCGGCCTGACTTTATTTGGCCCGTTACCGTCACCGCTGATGCTGGCAAGTTGGTTGCTGCCTGTTTCCGCATGTCGTGAACGTGGACATCCAGTGCCCGCAGCAGGTGGTTGCCGTGTGTTTGAATTGGAAAGATAGGCCACGAATCGGCCATTATCGGATACCGATGGTGCGTAGCTGCTGGCAAACCAACCTTCGCCGGCATTGTTGAGACTCACGCGCCGCGTAGACCCCTGTTTGCCGATCATGTAACGAATACATCTTCCTTTGTCGTATGCCGAGTTTATCGTTATTGTCGCCGGGGGCCAGGTTCGGGGCGGTCGACGTGAAGGCTACGAAGTAACGGCCGTCGGCTGACAAATCAACATGAAGACTATCCCCGTCGCCTGATTTCCCGCGCTGTCGACGCTGATCCGCGTAGTTACAGCGGTATTGCGATCATGCACAAATATATCATCCGCGCCGCTGGTGCCGTTCTGGCACAAGGTTGGTCGCCCCAGACGAAAATGCAACGCAACGTCCGTCGGCGGAGATGTCGGGAGAACTGGCCCATCCATTCAACGGGTTTCCCGCGCTGTCGACATTAACTCGTGTAGTTATCCCGCCAAGGGTGTCATGCACGAAACAAGTCTCTTGCCATTACTCGAATAAGTTGAGTAAACAAGATTGCTGGTATACGACTTAAATGCCACATACCGTCCGTCTGCTGAAATAGCAGGGTACTGGCTGGCCCATTGCCCTCGTTGTTTCGGGCTATCAACACTAACGCGTGTTGTGGTGCCGGCTATGGTGTCGCGCATAAACACATCATCAGTCCCGGAGTCGTCGGGCACCGATTTGACGCGCTGGAATCAAAGACTATGTAGCGCGTTTTACGACAGCACCGGAGCGGAGCTACACTGTCATCACCCCTTGGGTAACATTGAATTTACACTGAGCAACGTAATCCAGTTGCAGCCAGATGCGGCCAGTGCCAGGCAAGCCGAAGCGTTAACGACGCGAAAATGGAATCTGATGAATTCCGATCCCAATATTTGTTTGCTCAGAGGTGGTCGCATATCATAATGTTTTATTATTCAGGTTGCGGCTCAAGTTTTAGTGTAGAACATCAATGACACTTTGTGCAGCGCACTGGACCGGCGATCCGTAAAACCGATGATCGCCGCCTCCGTTATCGCCGTTCAACACTGCACGCCAATCGACCAGGAGATCACCATGAAATCATTTTGCCTGTACCTGCTCAGCCTGCTGCTTCTGCCTGTCGCAGTGATGGCAGATGCATTGTCCGTGGGGGATATGGCCCCGGACTTCACCCTCGAAGCCACCGACGGCAAGACGTACACGTTGTCGGACTTCCGTGACAAACAGGCCGTGGTGATCGCCTGGTTTCCCAAGGCCTACACCCGCGGCTGCACCATCGAGTGCAAGTCGCTCGCCGAGAACGGACACCTGATCCGGAAGTACGACGTCACCTACTTCATGGCCAGCGTCGATCCACTGGAAGACAACAAAGGTTTTGCGAAGGAAACGGCGGATTTCCGCTGCTCAGCGACCCGACCAAAAGACCGCCGAAGCGTGCTGACGTGCTGGTGCCGGTCATGGGGTTTGCCAAGCGCCACACCTTCTACATCGGCAAGGATGGCCGCATTCTCAAGATCGACACCGACATCAAGCCGGAAACCTCAGCCGAGGATATGGCGACAAAATATTGGTGAATCCGGCGTCGCAAGACGCTGATCACACGCTGGAACGCCGGTACGTAAACTCGCGGCTGCACGCGCTGCGATTGCCAGATGGACGTGTTTGCGACTCCAAGCCCCAGGCCTCGCCGGGCGGGCGTCTCTTTTGCGCTGGTCGTACCCTGACCGAACGCGCTGCATGCCAGCAATCGCATCGTCGCTGACAACCACCGACTGGAACACTTCCTGCTCATATCGCAGTGCCGTGCCAAAGCGCTGCATTGTCATTATTCGCAAGTATTCGCCTTAGGCCTGCAAGCGCCAGCGGCGATTTTTGCGCCAGATCGGCCGCCATTTCCAGCGCGGCATGGTGGGATTGGGCCCGGCAGCCACCACGCGAATGATCGCACCGAGCTCGAACAGGCGCTGCACGGATTGCGGTTTGCCTGTGAGCACCAGTTCCGAGGCAACACTGCGGCCCGCCAACCGCGCCAGTCGGCTGCAGCCGCCGATTCCGGTGGTCAGCCTTACGTTGATTTCCGGCTGCGAAAAAGCGCGCCTGACTTCCATGATTCTCAGGTCACAGGCCCAGCCCAGCTCGGCGCCGCCACCAGAGCTATCGCCGGAAATGGCGGCGATGCTGATGACGCTCTCGTGCGTCAATTCGTCTATCGCGCTGAACCATCCCGTGCCGGAACCGGTTTGTCGCAGGCCCTGTATGCTTTTGATAAATCCCGGCAACCAGGCGTGCTTCCAGCCAGTGTCCCGCGAGTCCGGAAGCCAGCACTACCACGCGGGCGCTTCGCTCGCGACACTGCCGCAGTTGATGGGCGATGTCATCGACCGCCGCCCAACAGATCTGGTTCTCGCGCTTAGGGTCACTGAAAGTCAGCACCGCGATAGCGTCACCGGTCCAATCCACTGCCAATGAATGCGTCAAACGCTGCTCCGCTACACTAATTACACTACCGCATTGCCCTGCGGCTAACTTAGCACAGGGTAAAACACGGATCACAGTTTGGAGAGCGGCTGCAAGAACTCTGCTATTGGCCAGATGGGCGCGTTTGAGACATCCGAAACACGCCCCGTTCGGCGGTTGGGCCGACTCGTCGTCTTGGCAAGCGCATTGCCGCAGGCAAGGTTCGCAGGCACGGCGACATCCATCCACTTGGGATTTTGGCAGTTTCAGGCTGCCCATCAACGCTACATAGTCCCGCTCACCGGGCAACTTCTGTAAAGCGCGGGTTGTACCGCCTTTCTTCGCCGATGGTGCTGCTCGTCCAGCCTTTGTAGTCGTGCGCCGGGTACACGCGCGTGGTGTCGGGAAAACGCAACAGGGAGTCGAACAGGCTGTGGTACTGATCGCTGGCGCTACCATTTTGAAAATCGGTACGGCCGGTGCCGCGTATCAACAGAGTGTCGCCGGTAAAAGGTAACCGCCGGATGGACGCATCGTCGGATGCCGGCAGCAGGAAGCTGTAGGAATCGTCCGTGTGGCCCGGTGTGCGCAGGGCCTTGAGCGAGAGCGCGTGCCGAACTTGATGGTATCGCCGTCGCTGAAACTCTGGGGCCGATGCAACTATGCGGGCCGGTTCGCCCATCATGCTGATGCAACCGGTTTTGTCGCGCAGCGCGCCCAGCGCATTCGCTACGATCGGCGTGCACATGTCGAGCGCGGCAACCAGCGTGAGGTTCAGTTCGCGCAGCAGTTGCAGGTAGTGGTAATGACGGCATCGACCACCGGGTCGATCAGTATCGCTTCACGCGTCTGTTCGCAGCCCAGCAAGTACGTATAGGTTCCGGTGTCTGCGGAAAAGTTGACGAAAAAATCATGTGTATCTCCTTAGTGTCATCTAACAAGGATCAAAAGCCGCCATCGCCAGGATGGCAATCGCAAATAGTCAAGCCAAATACACTCCCGCCAGCCATCGCGCCAACAGGCTGCCGGAGCAACATGCCCCGACACCGCCGATGCCCAGTAGAGGAGTTGGTGCCAGTCCGTCGAGTGTATATCGATGTGGGCAGCGGCTGGGCCGATATAGCGGCAATGATGACCAGGATGTGGCGACAGCGCTGCGCATCGACACACCGTTGAGCTGGTTCAGAAGGGCACGATCATGAAGCCGCCGCCGACGCCGAACAGGCCTCACAGCAGGCCCGGTTAACACGCCGCCCGAGGTGAGGCCGGCCATGCAGTTGAAGCGCCAGCAGTCGAATTGTTGCGTCACCGAACCGGCATAGTAGTGCTTCGTTTGTTGAGTCGCTCTGCCGGCACGTATCATCACGCTGTTTTGCGGATCATGAATGCTCTGCCATAACATACGCAGCGCAATCAGCAGCGATAACGCGGAAAATCCCGCAGTCAGTGCTTGCGGTGAAATCTGAGTCGCCAGCAAACGCCCCATGGGCGCGGTGATAGCGCCGCTTCGGCACCGAACAGAATTGCGGGTATCCACAGGATCCTCGCGCTGCCCGATGCGTTGGACCGAGCCTGACAGGCTGCTGACCGCCACCACCCCGAGCGCCAGGCCCGTGGCGCTCAGGGTCCAGGGATTCAGCAGTACCAACAGCAGCGGGACGGCAATCACAGAGAGCCGCCCGCACCGGTCAGGCCGAGCACCGCGCCTATCAGCAAACCGATGGCCAGTAGCAGCATACGCCGCCTAGGCCACAGCCACCGATCCTGGTCATTCGGTTCCAGGGCATTTTCATCATTAACAGGCCGTGGAGGGCCGCACAAGACTGGTGGATGCCCCGCGAAAATCAATCCCGACGCGACGAACACGGAAAGCACTATCGCCGCAGGATGGATCAGCACGCTTGCAATAACGCCCAGCAGTACCAGGCTGCCCGCCGCAATGCGCACCTGTCGCTCGATGGAAACAGGCTGCTTTTCACCCGTCGCCGCTGCCTGCGCAGGCGCGACCGCCTGGACGATCGCGATGTAAGGTTGGGAACCAGTGGACGTGGGCGCTGCGCGGC
>JADJAL010000062.1 GCA_016704305.1 Haliea sp.
CTGGGCATTGTGGATGATCGTTCGGCATCCCTGATTGAACCGTGATCCGGGTGGATGACTATTCCTTGTCTTCCATCCTGGCCTTGAGGTCGGCAAAGGGATTGTAAGTTGCGGGCTTCGCCACCGCCGCCCTGGTGCTGCCATAGCGCACCAGGTTCTCGAATTTGCTGTGCTCTTCATCATGGCAATAAATGCAGAGCAATTCCCAGTTGCTGCCGTCATTGGGATTGTTGTCGTGATTGTGATCGATGTGATGCACGGTAAGCTCCGCAAGATTCCTGCGCTCAAACTCCCGCGCACAGCGGCCACATATCCACGGAAAAAGCTTCAGTGCGCGCTCGCGATAGCCGCGCTCGCGCTTGGCAATGTACTCGAGTTGCTCGGCACGCACCTGTTCAAAGCGTTTGGCTGGCGACATTCAATCCGGACTCCCAAGGTTCACTGCACCTCCGGCCAGGCCGAAGCGTTCACGTATAGACTAGCGCAACAGGAAATCGCCGGGGTCGGGGGCGAGCGTTTCCTCCCACCATTCCCCGTGCGTCCCGGGCCAGTTCTGGGTAACGCGACCGGTACTGTTCTTGTACCAACTACTCACCGCAGGCGCGCCCCAGGCGCGCTGGCGATTGAGCGCATCGATCTTCAGGTTGTAACTGTCCATTGCCTCTTTGCGGCACTCAATCGTGTGACAGCCCTTTTCCAGCTGCAACTTGAGGCAACCCATGACATAGCGGAGCTGGCATTCGACGAAAAAAACAATGCTGCTGCCAACGACAATGTTGGAGTTGGGGCCGTAGAGGCAGTAAAAATTCGGAAACCCGGCGACAGCGACACCTTTGAATGCCCGCGGATCGCCATCCCAAGAATTCACGAGGTCGACACCGCCCCGACCGACAACCTGCATGGGCACGAGGAACTGGTCAGCCATGAATCCCGTGCCATAGATGATGATATCCGCCGCGTGTAACGTGCCGTCCTCGGTGACCACGCCCTGCGGCACTACCCGTGCGATCCTGTCGGTGAGCAAGTGCACATTGTCGCGCTTCATAGTGGAGATCCAGGCGCCGTCATCGAGCACCGGCCTTTTCCCCCGGGCGGATAGTCCGGAATCAATTTTGCGAGCAGTGCCGCGTCATCCCCCGCCTGTTCCTGCAGCGACTCGATCAGCGCGGTGCGCAACATCTCGTTGTCCGTGCCGATCGTGCCGGGTGGCCCTGACCAGCCAGGCTCCGAATACAGCAATGGCAGCAGGCCGTCCACCGCCAATGTGCGGAACAGGAAAAAGCGATACCAGCGCGCGTAGAACGGTACTTCCCGAAACAGCCACAGCTCCTGCGGCGTCATCGCCTGGTGATAGTTTTCGGTGGGCAGCAGCCAGGGCGCGGAGCGCTGGAAGACCGTGAGCTCGCCACATTGCGGCGCAATCCTCGGCACGAACTGGGCGGCGCTGCAGCCGGTGCCGATGACGATCACCCGTTTGCCCTGCAGACTGTGCTCGTGCTCCCAGCGGGCGGAGTGAAAGGCGATGCCTGCAAAGCTGCCCAGCCCCTCGATGTCGGGCATCTTCGGGCTGTTCAGCTGGCCGACGGCGCTGATGACGGTTTCGGCGCGAAGGACATCGCGCACGCCATCGCTCATCACCTCAACCGTCCAGCGATTGTCCTTTTCATCAAACGTTGCGCGCTCCACCTGCGTGTTGAGGCGCACGTGCTGGCGCAACCCATATTTGGCGACAATGCGATTGAAATACGCGTTCAGCTCGGCGCTGCCTGAGTAGTGCCCGGACCACTGGTGGTTGGGTTCAAGCATGTAGCTGTACAAATGATTGGCGGAGTCCACCTGGCACCCCGGATAGGTATTCTCATACCAGGTACCGGTCATTTCCGGGTTTTTCTCCAGCATCAGGAACGGAATGCCCTCCTGCTGCAGCCGGATGGCAGCCATGATGCCTGACATGCCTGTGCCGATGATCAGGACACGGAAACCCGGAGGCATCGCGCCGGTATCTATCGGCACGCGCCGCCCATCCTCGCCAAAGAGATTCAATTCCTCCCGCAGGAAGGGCACCTCCCGCGCCGTCATGTCGGTGCCGGTGATGTAGTGCATGGCCGCGATGATGTCGTCAGGGGCGGGCCTCGCCGGTTCCGCGCAGCCGCCGTCCCGGTATTTTTTCAGCGCGTCAAACGCGAGCTCGCGGGCCGTGTCGCGATCCTGCTCGGACAGGCCATCCTCGTCCTCGGCAAACAGCACGAAATGCGGCCGCACCTTCGAGAAATGTTCACGCTTGCCAGTGAGGTGCATCAGGGCAGCCATCAGCGCCGGGATATGCGCCTGCGCAAGTGCGCTGCGCAGCTGTTCATCGGACGCCTCCGAAATCGGTATGTGCCAATCGAGCATGCTTCGCACTCCATGATGAGAGAAGGTGTTTGCTGACGCCGGATTCCCAGCATAGCGTGACTTCAGGCCGGTGCGCAGATATCCAGCAGCAGGCCGCGCAACCAGCGGTGCGCCAGTTCGGCGTCCATGCGCGGGTGCCAGAGCATCGACACTGTGATCGGCTCGGTCGTGAAAGGCAGCGGAAAGCTGTGCAGGCCAGCGCGCAATTGCCGGTGTGACGCGCGGGCACCGTGGCGATCAGGTCCGAGCCGCGGGCCAGCGCCAGCGCGGCTGAAAATCCGCTGACGATGGTGGCGATCTCGCGCTGCAAACCCAGATTTTGCAGCGCGTCATCCACAGGACCGCGCAACCGGCCGCGCCGGGAGACGAGGACGTGCCTGCCAGCGGCGTAACGCGCGGGCGTAATGTCCTGCCCGACCAGCGCATGCCCCTGGCGCACCACCCCGACGAAGTGATCGTCAAACAACACGCGTGTGCGCACCTCGGGGCCGGTCGTGTAGCCGACCACGCCGGTCTCCAGGTCCACGCTGCCATCGCGCAGTGCCGCGCTGTCCTTGTCTGTTTTCTGGATAAAACGCAGGCGCACGCCGGGTGCTTCCCCAGCGGCGCGCGCGATCAGGTCCGGCCCGAAGTTGTCCACAAAACCGTCGCTGGTGCGCAGCGTGAAGGTGTGCGCCAGCGCCTTGAGATCCAATGTTTCGACGGGACTGAGCACGGCGCGGGTGTCCTGCACGAGTTGGGCAACCTGTGCGCGCATCGCCAGCGCCCGTGGTGTCGGCACCAGGCCGCGTCCCGCCCGGATCAGCAGCGGGTCGCCGGTGGTCTCGCGCAGGCGCGCCAGTGCGCGGCTCATCGCCGAGGGACTCAGTTGCAGCCGCTTCGCCGCGCGCGCGACGCTGCCTTCCTCCAGCAGGGCGTGCAGGGTGAGCAGCAGGTTGAGATCGGGCGCGGTCATGCCCGGACTATACCACCGCCACAGCGTGAGATGGCGTCATATGCACTAATAAAATGCAATTGCTGCGTCTTCCGCCTTATCAGGCAGGGCGCTACGCTGCAGGGACTGTGTTTCGGGAGATCAAACCTATGAACCCATCCGCCAAAACCTGTGCGCAATCGAACGCCGCTGTGATCGCTGAATACGCGCCGGAAGGGGTGCCAGTGCGTTGGGTACTGGCCAGCCTGTCGGTGTCCATGTTGCTGTCCTCCATCGGCACCAGTATCGTCAACGTCGGCCTGCCCACGCTGACGGAGGTGTTCAGGGCCTCCGTACAGCAGGCGCAATGGGTCGTCCTCGCGTATCTGCTGGCCGTCACCACGCTGGTGGTCAGCGTGGGGCGGCTCGGGGATATCACCGGGCGCCGCCGCCTGCTGCTGGTGGGAATCGCGCTGTTCATGTTTGCGTCACTGCTGTGCGGATTAGCCCCCACGCTGGAACTGCTGATTGCCGCGCGGGCGCTGCAAGGGCTCGGCGCGGCCATCATGATGACGCTGACGATGGCCTTCGTCGGCGAGGCACTGCCGCAGGAAAGGACCGGTAGCGCGATGGGGATGCTGGGCACGATGTCGGCTGTTGGCACCGCGCTGGGTCCCACGTTGGGCGGCGTGTTGATAGCATGGTTTGGCTGGCCCGCCATCTTCTTCGTCAATCTGCCGTTGGGAGCCGCAGCGCTGCTTTTGACTTACCGCCTTTTGCCAGTGTACCGCCATGCGGCCGCCGCGCAGCGCACGGGTTTTGACTACGCCGGTACGCTGCTGCTGGCGCTGACACTGGCGGCATACGCGCTGGCCGTGACGTTGGGTCGCGGCAGCATCGGCGCGTTGAATAGTGCGCTTTTCGCGGCGGCTGCTTTGGGATTCGTCCTGTTCGTGCGGGTACAGCGACGCGCGGCAGCGCCGCTGGTTCAACTGGCGCTGTTCGCCAATGCGCAACTGGGCGCGGGCTTTGCGATGAGTGCCCTGGTGACGACGGTGGTGATGGCGACCCTCGTGGTCGGCCCTTTCTATCTCGCGGGCGCGCTCGCGCTGGACGCGGTGCATGTCGGGCTGGTGATGTCCTCGGGCCCGCTGGTCGCCGCCGTGATGGGCGTGCCCGCGGGGCGCATGGTGGACCGGTTTGGCGCGCGGCGCATGATTGCTGCGGGACTGCTGGCGATGCTGGTTGGCTGCGGCGCGTTGGCAGCGCTGCCAGCGGCGTATGGCGTGATCGCTTACATTGCCCCGCTGACTGTGATCACTGCCGGCTACGCGGTGTTCCAGGCGGCCAACAACACCGCCGTGATGACGAGTATCCAGGCGCAGCAGCGCGGCGTGGTATCCGGGCTGCTCAACCTGTCGCGCAATCTAGGGCTGATCACCGGCGCCGCCGTCATGGGCGCAGTGTTTGTGTTTGCCACGGGCGCCAGCGATATCGCGACGGCACATCCCGACGCCGTAGCCTCCGGCATGCGGACCACGTTCGCGGTCGCGGTTGCGCTGGTTGGCGTCGCGCTTGCTATCGCCACAATGCCCATCGGCTACCCGCTGGAATTCGTAAGATAACATCAATACCCAGCGAACGTGGCGGGCCGAACGTGCCGATCCTGTCGTGTAGATGCCGGCGGTTTGCAGAATCACCGGCGCGGATGTCAGGTAGTCTTCATCCGCCAGGTTTTTTCCCCAGGCCGCCACGGTCAATTTCCCTTTCCACAGGTCGATATCGGTCCAGGCAATGTAGGTACCTAACAATCCATTACTTTCCAGGATTGATTCGTCACGCTCCTCGGCGCGTTGGGTGTCATAACGGTCGTCAACCCAGTCGTAATAGATATTTGCGTTCAACGTACCAACGCCCAGTGGCAGAATGTAATCCAGCGCCACTGTATATTGGTGATCCGGGGCATTGGAAATCACGAAATCGTTTTCGTCATTGAATGGATCGCCCGGGTCATCCACGTTGGTGAACTCGGCGTGCATATAGCCGTAGGTGAAATTTGCCACCAGGCCCTCCGCCAACACGGCATTGAATTCCAGTTCGGCTCCGTATATTTCGGCTTCGCCCGCGTTAAACACATTGGTGTCGGTGGGATTCGCAGGGGTAGTGAGATCGTTGAGATTGAGCTGGATGTCCTGGTAATCCGAATAATAGACCGCGCCGTTGAGGCGCAGGCGGCTTTGCAGCCAGGTACTCTTGATGCCAAGTTCGTAGGTGGTTAAATCTTCTGGATCAAAGCCCAGATTGTAGGCTTCGGCGGAAGACGAACGGATGTTGTAACCGCCCGATTTATAGCCTGTCGCCAGCTTGAAATAGGTGTTGATATCAGCGGAAAGTCGCGTAATCAACAATCACGGTGGTGCTGACATTCTGGAAGCTGTGGTCGGGACTCGGGTCAATGACCACTACATCGCCTTGCTGGAAAAAGCGCGAGGCGGTTCGGTCATCTTCGGTGTAGCGCAAGCCCAGGGTGAATCCCAGGTCCGTATTAAACGCCGGAGTGTACGTGCCCTGTCCATAGACAGCCCATGCTTCGTTTTTGATGTCAAAGTAATTGATCTCAGGTGGTTGCGGGAAAAACACCGTGAACTCACTGCCGCTTTTCTGGGTAGCGCTTTCGTTAAAATAATACAGCCCGCTTACGTACTCAAAATTATCGCCAACATCACCCAGCAGTTGGAACTCCTGTGACCATTGGTCCTGGTCCAGGATGTTATCGTGACCCACCAGTTCAGCGCCTGCGGTTGAAGTGACGTTGAGTGGGATCAATATGGGTCCTACCGTGCCAGCGCCGCTTGAGAGATCGGTATATTCGGTGTATTTCAGCTCGCGGTAAGCAGTGATGGATTTCAGCGTGAAAGCGTCGAGGTCCCACAGTACAGTCAGGCTGTTTCCGCTGACATCACTGGTCGCAGGCTGCATGGGGTCCTGGGTGGCCAGGCCGTTAAGTGGCTTTTCCGATACGGGAATTCCAAACTGACTGGTAATTGGCGAGGGCACCAGCACCTGGTAAGTGGGTGATACTGCCTTGACGTCGGAAAAGTCGTAGGAATACGTTGCGCTCAGGTTTTCCGTCGGGTCCCAGCGAAGATCAAATTTGCCGCCCTCGTCGTCAGTGTCGTAGAAATCGTCTCCTGGTCCATAGTTGTCAAACCAGCCATTCTGCTTGCGATTCAAATAGGCAATACGCGCTGCCGCTTTGTCGCCTATCGGGACATTCACCGCTGTTTGCTGCTTCTCCAAGTTGCGATCACCAACAGATATTTTCTGACGTGCGCTAAGCACATCAACTCAGCCGACGGTGGTCATGTTTATCGCGCCTCCGATCGAGTTGCGGCCAAACAGGGTTCCTTGCGGGCCACGCAATACTTCAAGCTGGGCCAGATCGACGACATCGAATGCCAGGCCGTTTGATCGACCCAGGTACACCCCGTCGATATAAACGCCAACGGCAGGGTCCTGGGTCACCTGGATGTCGCTCGCGCCAACCCCGCGGATAAACATACGCAGGCTGGTATGTTGCGAAGGAAACGGCGTCAAATTCAGGCTGGGCACTTTCCCCTGCAAATCGCCAAGGCCAAAAATACGTTGCTGCGCAAGATTCTCTGCATCGAAGGCAATCACGGAGACCGGTGTGTCCTGCAAGCTTTCCTCGCGTCGCTGGACCGTAACAATCACCTCTTCCAGTGTCAGCAGGCTTGTGTCTGCCGCATGTGATGCGGGGCTTATCGCAGCCATGGAAAGGCTGAGTACCGGTATAAGGCCAATTTTTTTCATTTATTATGTCTCCCCATTGGTAGAAAGGTGTCTGTTACCGAACGTTCAAAGTCGTGTGTTCCTCTGATTCGCACGGGAAAGTTAGTGGTCCAGCAGGCCTGGCGCCGCTTGCGCCTGAGTGGTTGTCTGTGACGGGAATCCACTACCACCGTGCGCCCTTTTGTGAGCCGATTCTCCTGGTCGGTCAGCGCCTGGGCGGCCTGGGAAAAATCAATGGTTCTTTGAAGATTGGACTTGATGAGACCCTGCTTCGCCAAGCGCAAGAGATCATTGTGCACCCGGTCTCCCATGTCGCGTCGGAACAGGTTAAACCCCATGCGGCGAAACGCCGGCAGGTTAATATCCGACCATGACAGCATCACCCCGATAATCGAGAAGTTGCCAAAGCAAGTTGGGCGCAGCGGTCGCCCGGTGAATCCGTTCTCCGCGTCATCCGCGAAGCCTGCCGTGATGTAACGCCCCTCCAAAGCGACACAGCGCCAGGAAGGCTCGACGAAACTTCCGCCGACCAGATCCAATATAACGTGCGCCCCCTCGTCATTGGTATGGTCCAGCACCACATCAGCAAAGCTCTCGGTGGTGTGGTTTATGACCAAATCTGCACCCAGTTCGCGACAGTATTCGGCCTTGTCAGCGGAGCTAACCTTAGCAATAACGTTGGCGCCATGCGCTTTACCCAATTGAATGGCAGCAGCACCAACGCTACTCGCGCCTGCATGTACCAATAATGTCTCGCCCGCTGCCAGTCGCGCGCGTTGCATCACCGCGAGGTAAGCGGTGTGAAACGGTATGATGAACGCTGCCGCTTCGGCATCACTCATATTCTCTGGTGCGTCGAACACCATATCCCTGGACGCGATGGCATATTCGGCCAGCCCACCGGTGGCATTGGCGGTTACCGCGACAACACGCTTACCCAGCCATTCCAGTGCATCCGCGCCGGTCTGCTCTACAATTCCACACACATCCATTCCCAGAGTGAAGGGCGGCGGGGTCGGCACACTGATTCGACGGCCATAGCAGCGGTCTATGTCATTAAAATTCAGCGACCCAGCGCTTACTTTAATTAACACTTGTCCCTCCCCAACCTGAGGGGGTGGGATATCTACAATATTGATAACGTCCAGCGGGGCACCATTTTCCATGACTTGAAGTGCTTTCATAACATAGTCCTGTTTTGTGTTAGCGTTTTTCCGGACGGCCGCGAGAGCTGATCGTGTTGGTAGTCCCACCAGCGACGAGACAATAGGGTCAAGAATGGCGTGCAGCATGGCTCGCATCTCTTCGCTATTGCGAGCTCGATGGCTGGGTGCCATGGTGTAGGACATCAACAGGCGCATAATCAACTCGGCAAGGTGATCCAGCGATTTGGCATCGACATGGTCGGGTATGCTGTGCAGCCCAAGGCTTGCGCCCAGATTTTCAACACACATTTGATGCAAGGCGTCCGCCGGCATCGCGCGCAGCGTCGCCCACGTTTTCGATTCACTCTGGAAAAAATGCGCGTGCAATGGACGTCGCGGCACTTCATCCAGGCAAAACATCATTCCCTCAACAATGTGATCCCGCGGGTCTGTAAATTTTTTTAAATGCTGATTGGCGTCTTTCGTCATCTCCGCGGATTCCCTGGCAAGAACGGCCATGAAAATGTCATCAGCACTTGCATAGCAGCGATAGATCGTAGCCCTGGAAATGCCGGACTCCGCCGCGATATCCGTCATGGCAGTCTTCTCAACGCCAAACCTGAGGTAGCAGCTCTTGGCGGCATCCAATATTATTTTTTCGCGATCCATAAAAGCCCAACCTCTGGCTAATGGGGAACCGGGTCGTGAGTACTGCAAAAGCAATCATTGATTTGGAACGTGAGACGATAGTAGATTCATGTCTCAAATAAAGCAAATGAATCCTTCCGCTATGAGGAGGACATCGAGGTTCTGCCATGGATCCAGTGCAGCTCCACCTCCCAAATTGATCTGAATATATGTTGGCGACGGTGAGACTGACGCGCGTCGATTTCTATCAGCTGCTTCAGAGTGCGACGCGTTTGTGGCGCATCAGTCAACGAGTGCTTGGGTTTCCAGCGCCGTCGCGCACTGCGGTTGGCTCAGCGTCATAAAATGATATAGGTCAATTTTTTCGCTAAGGCCATCAGGAATTTGCGCGCGGCTCTGTCGATTGGATTGAACACGTGTCTATATAATGCATATTATATGCATGTTAAAGAGGTCGTTGACCGGCTGGATAGCAGCCCACGACTCTAAAACTTGAAATATAAGGAGTAATCCAATGGCCGAAGCGCTTACCCGATCGGCGGCACGCAACATTTTTTATGGCGGGTCGCTGTTTTTCTTTATCGTCTTTGCGGGACTTACAGCACATACCCACCTTTACATGCTGAACCATTCGACGAACGCCGCAACGCTTACCGATCAGGTCAAGTTTGGAAAGCGCGTGTGGGAGAAAAACAGTTGCATCAATTGCCATACGATTCTGGGCGAGGGTGCCTACTTTGCGCCAGAGCTGGGCAATGTCTGGACCCGCTATGGTGGGCGCGAGAATGCAGAGGGCGCCCGTGCCGGACTGAAGGCATGGATACGAGCCCAACCTCTCAATGTGCCGGGGCGCCGTGTCATGCCGAAATTTGATCTGAGTGAGGATGAACTGGACGCTCTCGTGAGCTTCCTCCAGTGGACCGACTCCATTGACACGCAGAACTGGCCGCCGACCAAAGCGGGCTGACGCGTCGAGCAACCAACAAGCTAAACAGTTTTCGGTGAGAGGATTATTCGAATGAAATATGAAACACAGTGGGTGGCGTTTCCATTCTTTGCGGTTGCCATGGCGTTATTCGCGCTGCAGGTGATATTTGGCGTCATGGCAGCACTGGTCTACGTGATGCCCGAGTTTATGTCTGAGGTAATGCCCTTTCACATTATGCGGATGAGCCATACGAACCTGTTGGTCGTCTGGCTGCTACTTGGTTTCATGGGCTGCACGTACTATTTAATGCCCGAAGAGGCGGAGCGTGAACTTCACAGTCCGATGATCGCCTATGTGCAGTTGGCCATTTTTGCGGTAGCAGGCGCTGGAGCGCTGCTGAGCTATCAGTTCGGAATTCATGAAGGCCGCGAGTTTCTGGAGCAGCCATTGTGGTCCAAGATACTCATTACCGTGTCGTTCCTGATGTTCCTGTACAACACCAGCATGACGCTGGCGAAAGGGCGCAAGACGGCAATCAACATGGTGTTGATGCTCGGGCTTTGGTTGGCAGCGGTATTCTGGTTGTTCGCGTTTTTCAATCCGAGCAACCTGGCGGTCGATAAACTGTACTGGTGGTGGGTGGTACATCTCTGGGTCGAAGGTGTGTGGGAGCTGATCATGGCTTCACTGCTGGCTTACCTGTTGATCAAGATGACCGGCGTCGATCGCGAAATCATCGAGAAGTGGCTGTATGTGATCATCGGGCTGGCGCTGTTTTCCGGTCTTCTGGGGACCGGTCATCACTACTACTGGATTGGCGCGCCCGGGTACTGGCAGCCGCTGGGCAGCATTTTCTCCACGCTGGAAGTATTGCCATTCTTCGCGATGGTGATGTTTGCGTTCTTCATGTTCTGGAAGGGCCGTCGCAATCACCCGAACAAGAGTGCCATGTTGTGGACGCTGGGAAGCGCTACTCTCGCGTTCTTTGGCGCGGGCGTGTGGGGATTCATGCATACGTTGTCGTTCGTGAACTACTATAGCCACGGTACGCAGGTTACCGCCGCGCATGGACACCTTGCCTTTTTCGGCGCGTACGTGATGACCGTATTGGCTGTTATCACCTATGCAATGCCACAGATACGCCGGGTTCAGCCCTACAACCAGATTCTCAATATGTGGAGTTTCTGGTTGATGACCTCGTCCATGTGTTTCATGACATTTACCCTCACTTTCGCCGGTGTGGTGCAAACACATTTGCAGCGGGTGATGGGGATGAATTACATGGAGGTGCAGGCTCAGTTGGAGCTGTTCTACTACATGCGTCTGGGTGCGGGCGTGATGGTCACCATTGCAGCGGTGGTCTATTTCATCTCGATCTTTGGGCCGATCAAGGAGCAGGCTCCCGCGAGCTCCGAAGGTCAACTGGCAGGTGCTACAGGGTAACGGTCAGCATTCGGGACCGTCCCACAACAGTGTGAAGCAGGAGATCTCGAATGACTACGGTGGCAGTATCCAGAAGTACAGTCGACATTGAGGTGCCCTATTACCAACCTATCGGCAACGAGTGTGAGCTGTTTGAGCAGGCGTATCGCCAGCGGTTGCCGCTGCTGCTCAAGGGGCCTACCGGGTGTGGCAAAACGCGATTTGTGATGCACATGGCGGCAAAGCTGGGGCGGCCGCTGTTTACTGTTTCCTGTCACGATGACCTTACTGCAGCGGATTTAACCGGGCGCTATTTACTGCAGGGCGGTGAAACCCGTTGGGTCGATGGCCCGCTGACGCAGGCGGTGCGCGAGGGAGGCATCTGCTATCTCGACGAAGTGGTGGAGGCGCGCAAGGACGTCACCGTGGTATTACACCCGCTGACGGACGACCGTCGACTGCTGCCTCTGGAGCGCACTGGCGAACTGCTGGAGGCGCCCGCCAGTTTTATGCTGGTAGTGTCTTATAACCCCGGTTACCAGCACATACTGAAGTCGCTCAAACCGAGCACCCGCCAGCGTTTTGTCGCCAAGAGTTTTGATTTTCCCCCGCCGGCCCTTGAGCGGGATATTGTCGCAAAGGAAAGCGGTCTTCCCGCGCAGCAGTGTGCTGCACTGATTAATCTCGCCACACGCCTGCGTGCGATGAAAGGCCAGGACCTGGAAGAGGGCGTGTCCACCCGTCTGCTGATCTACTGTGCCACCCTCATCGCCAATGGCATGCCGATTTTACAGGCCGCACAGGCCACGCTGGTGGAACCTCTGAGCGACGATGCCGACGTGCAGGAAGGGCTGATGGAAGCGGTTCGCGCCACGTTTGGCGAAGACTGACGGTTGCTCGCCATGTTCGAGTGGCTGGAGTTGGAAGAAAAAGTTGGCCAGTTGTGGCATCGCTGGGCCGCTTCGAACAGCAGAAGTTATCCTGTGTTCCAGGAAGCAGCAGTCAGCCTTGAGAGTATTGTGCGACCGCTATCCGTTTTTTTCGCGCCGGGGAGGTCCTGCCGGTGTTGCTGTGGTGTCAGTTGCTGCGCGCACGTCCTCCCATCGCCTCAATCTGCGTCAGCGTCTGGGCTTCGATGAGGAGGTACTGGATCTGGCGCGCCTCGACGAGGAGAATCTGCTGTTACCGCCGAGTATCGCGCTATTTAGCGATCCCAGGCTCAATCGCGATATGTATTTCTGGTTGGCCGCCCTGTTGGCAGCGATGACACCCACCACTGTATTCCACGACCCGCTGCGCCAGAATATCAGCAGCTTGCGCCAGGTGTATGCCGCGAGCCTGCTGGCTCTCGACCAGTTTCCCGGTCTGCGCCGGCGCTACAGCACTCTGCAACGACAAATGCTGGCGATTCGCCCGGCGCGCTCGCTGCCTCCGGCAGAGGCTGCCATAGAAGCGGTGATACGAAAGATGCTGGGCGCTGCACAGCCACTTCCCGAGGATGCCACGGCGTATTACGAGGCAGTGATGGACTCCGCGATCAGTTTACGTCCATTCAGGGCGCCGCCAAATTATCGGCGGCCACTGCCTGTTCCCCTGTGGGCCAATCTCAATCTTCTTGGGACTACAGACGGACAGGATATCGAAGACGATGACAGTGCGGTTCCCAGCCCGGCTGCTACCGAACAAACGCAACACAAGCGTAAGGCCGAGCGCCGTCGGCAGGATCAATCCGAGCGCGACGATCCGCTGGTGTTTAACCGCTTTGAAAAAATCCTGTCATTTGCGCAGATGGTCAACGTCAACCGAATGATCGATGACGAGGAAGACAAAAACGCGAAGAGCAATGCCGAGCAAATGGATGAGATCACCCTCAGCCCCAACAAGCAGCGTGCCGCTTCGCAATTGAAAATGGATCTGGATCTGTCGCCCAGCGCCGCCGACAGTGGGCGACTGAGCGGCCCCCATACGTATCCCGAATGGAACTACCGCAAGCAGAGTTATCATCAGGATCACTGCAGCGTGTTGGCGAGTATCCATGAAGAGGAAACTGATGGCGTCGTGTTTGACGATCAGACGCGGCGACGCATCCGCCGGGTCAGGCAGCAATTCGAAGCGCTGCGTCCGCGCCGTGAATGGATACGCGGCCAGGTCGATGGCAATGAACTGGACATGGATGCCGTAGTGAGGCGCAATGTGATCTGGCGGTCCGTGGGCGACAACAGCGCCGGACTTTACATGTCGACGCGCGCGCAGGCCAGGGACCTGGCGATAGCCATCCTGATTGATGTGTCACTGTCAACGGATGCCTGGGTGGCGGACCGCCGCGTTATCGATATCGAGAAAGAGGCGTTACTGGTGCTGGCCCACGGTCTGGCCACTTGCGGTGATGATTACAGCATCCAGAGCTTTACGTCCCACCGGCGTCACCGGTTGTGGGTGAAGACCTTGAAGTCATTTGAAGAACGTATGTGCGAGACAGCCGAGCGACGCATCGCGGCGCTAAAGCCTGGACACTACACCCGCATGGGCGCAGCCATTCGGCACACAGCCGCTGAACTGGCGAAACGCCCCAATCGGCATCGCCTGTTGCTGGTGTTGAGTGATGGCAAACCCAGTGACAGCGACTACTACGAGGGCCGCTATGCGATTGAAGATACCCGACGCGCCATCATGGATGCACGGCAGCAGGAATTGAAAGTCTTTGGCATTACCATTGACCGTGACGCGCAGGACTACATCACGCATCTGTTCGGACGCGGCGGCTATGCGATGGTGCAGAAGCCGGAGCATCTGGCGTTGGCATTGCCTGGTATCTACCGACAGATCATCGCCACCTGATGCGCAGCGTCCCCTTGCAGCATGATTAATTCACGCAAAGCGATTGCACTCATGGTGAGTGTCGTACTGTGTATTCTGGCGGTCACGCCGTTCGCGCTGGCGATTAACCGCTTCGACTGGGGCGTGGTTTTGTTGCTGGTGGCACCGCTGCTGGTCTGGTTGTTGCTGCGCGCTGGTCGCGCAATGGAGCGTTGGGCGCGGAATGAGGATCGCACGCCACCGCCCGATCCCGACTTTCCGGACGATCCGCCCTGAACTCTGAGCGCGTTTAACGAAGCACGCCGAACAGCCAACTGTCCGGTGCATCTATCGCGCGATTCGACGTCAAACGGTGAATGCCCACGGCGCAGCGCGCCATCATCCACGCAATACCCAGCGTGAAAAACAGATAGCCAAACGTCCAGGCATACAGCGGTGGAACACCCATGCGCCCGCCGATGTGCCACAACAGCAAGGCCGCCAGGGCAGCCAGCACGCCGAGCCAGAACGTGCGAATCTGGAAACGCAGGTGCGTGTCCAGCCAGGCAGCACTTCGACCCAGGCGAAACAGCGCGATGCACATGCCAATCGGCGCTGTCACCACGGCCATTATGCTGCCGATGTACAGCCCGTAGATCACCACCACATAACCACGGCCAGGCGTGTCCTTGCCATGGCTTTTCGTCTGCGCGGTTGTCGCTGTTGAAATGTCTGAAGACATAGGTCAGGCCACTGTGTTTGATGCATGGTCGTGGAAAAGCGACTTGATCATCCAGGGCGGAGAATTTTTAATAGTTTGGCGCCTTTGCGCCCCGCGACAATATCTTCGAGCGTGTAGGCATCCAGTGTGACAAAAAAGGCCTCCAGCGCTTCCTTAAAAACTGATCGCAGCTTGCAGGCAGGCGTTAATACACAATGGTTGTTATCGCCTAGACACTCGGCTAACGCGAAATCGTTCTCCATGTCCCGGACCAGCGTCCCGATTTTTATCGCAGTGGATGGAAGGGCGAGACGAAGTCCTCCATGCTTTCCCCTGGATGCGACCAAATATCCTCTCTGGCTGAGTTCTTGCACCACCTTCATCAGATGATTGTGTGAGATGTCATAGCGTTGCGCGATTTCGCGAATGGTGGATTGACCGTCCTCGCTGACTGCGAGATAGATGAGCACTCGCAAAGAGTAATCGGTGAAGGTTGTCAAACGCATGATCAGAATCCACCAGTAGACTAGTAATCCAGTATACAAAATATGGATATCAGGCGCACCGTTGCGGCAGTGCTGGCAGAGACTCCGTTGTTCTACATCAAGAGTATTGGGGACATTCAAAGCAGCAAAAGGGCGATTGAAAACGTGAATCGCGCGGCGGTGAACCTTCGTTCGGAGCATCTGGATTATCCAGCTCGAGGTACACCTGACCGGCGATATACGCATTCGGGTGCTCGGCAAACAGCTGTTTCAGCAATGCCACCGGCGCGGCCAGCGGCACTGTGCCGCGTCGGTAGTCGTCGATCAGCGCACGCAGTTGCTGCCGCTGCGCCACCGTGGCATCGCCGCGCAAGTAGCCCGCCAGATGCAAGAGCACATTGCCGTGACTGCGCCGGGTGGCGTGGTGGCTGAGCGCCGCCATCAACGTGGTGATAAATGCGCGCGCGAGTTCATCGATCGCCTCGCGTCCGGCGTTGGCCAGCATTGGTCCCAGTATTTTATAACTGGGGACGTGATGGGCCATCACCAGGTACTTGTAGCGTGAATAGAACGCGATCAGGCGCTGCGGCGTCAGCCCGCCCTGCACCAGTATTTTCCAGTCGTGGTAGGCGCGGGCGCGGGCGACGAAACTGTCCCGCAGGCCGGGGTCATTGAGCTGCTCGTCATCCGCCAGCGGCAGCAGCGGATCGTTGTCCGCAAGCGCCTGCGCGAAGATGCCGTTCTGGTCCGAGGCCAGGTGCTCACCCGCCTGTGAATAGCGCTTCACCCCGCCATGGCCACAACTGGGGCTGCCCTGCACCAGGATATAGCCGCACAACTGCGGGCATTGCTGCAACACCTGTTGTGCATAGGCCTGAATCCGCGCAGTGTAATCGTGGCTGTGCGTGGCCACATCGACAACGCGCACAGCGTGCCGTGAGCCGACAAGGTGAATGGGCGGTCGCGGTACGCCGAGGCCGATCGCCATCTCCGGGCAGAAGGCGCGCGTGTCGAACTGCGCGCAGATGGCGCGCACCTGCGCATTGGCTGGCTTGCTGTCGCCGTCGTAGCGCACCGCATTGCCGGCGAGACAGGAACCGATGCCCAGCATGGGTCGCCGGGATGCAGCTGTTGTCATCGTGTTACTCCGTTGTACCGGCGAAACGTTACGCCCCGCATTCGCTTTGCGCAACACGCGTATTTATTTCAGGCAGCTGGCTTGAGCAATCGATTTTTTTCTGCCATTCTGATTTTTCCGCATCTCTGTCGGGCCTTCCGCGAGCGTCAAGGAAGCGCCTGCAAAGGGGTAAGAACAGTGACTCAATCCAGACAGTCCTCGGACCTGCAGGGCACTCAGCGGCGCAGCGCCGTAGCGCCGGCGGCGGGCCACGATAACTAGAAACAGGAAGTCTCGCTATGCGTCGCCTGCTTGCTTTTTGCCTGTTCCTCAATCTGCCGTTTGTGTTTTCTCCCGCTTATGCGGCAACGGCCTCTGCAGCCACTGACTCGGGCGCACGTTGCGGCCGGCCACGGCTTTTTCTACGGTGCGATTTCCTCCGGCGGCGAGCCCGTCAAGGGAGCGATGGTGACGTTCTTCCACGGCGAACCGAAGCATTCGCTGAGTGTGTTCGCCGACGAGCAGGGCCGCTTCCTGTCGCCCGCATTGCCCTGGGCCGACGGCTACACCGTGCGCGTGCGCCGCGCCGGCTGGACAGACGTGGTACTGGCGAACCAGGGCCCCGCAGCGGAAGGCCGCTGGCTCGAAATCGAGATGGCGCGCATCAGTGATCCGGCGCAAATGATCCAGCAACTGCCCAGCAATTACTGGATGAACCTGGTGCTGGAGGAATTTGACAACCGCGATCATCTGCTGGAGTTCAAGATGCAGTGCACCTACTGCCACCAGCAGGGCTCTCCGTTGACCTCGCGCCGCCAGTTCACGCGCGAGCAGTGGCTCGAAATCATTCGCGACATGGCGCGGCGCAGCGCGATCACCAGCGACAGCCTTAAGGCCGTGTTGCCGGATCACCTGCTGGCCGCGTACGACGATGCCAACGTGCTGAAGAAGCTGCCGGCCTACGACGGCGAGAACGGCCCGCTCCCGGTGCCTTCCGCCGATGCGCGCATGGCTGTCATCGAGGAGTGGGACCTCGGCGGCCCGATGTCCGGGCAGCACGACCTGATGGTCTACCACCCCGACGGTTCCATCTGGACCGTGGATGGCCCGATGGACACGCTGCACAAGATCACCTTCGACAAGAACCCGGACGGCGACCGCACCAGCTACCTGATCCCGCGCGGCGACCATAAACCGGGCGGTGTGTACTGGAAGATGGAAAAGGCGAAGGACAAGGGCGTGGACACCTATCTCGCGCCGCACTCGCTACAGACCGCGCCCGATGGCATCATCTGGCTGACCCTCGCGTCAGGCAACCAACTCGCGGGGTTCAATCCGAAGACGGAAACCTGGGATATCGTTGATCTGGAGGAGGGGATCAACCCGCACACGCTGCGCTTCGATAAAAAGGGGCGGCTGTGGTACACGGTGACCGCGACCAACCATGTGGCGATGTTCAATCCCGAGACGCGCGAACAAAAATTTATCCGGCTCGATTTTCCCGATCTGGAAACACGCCTGATCACCTGGTTCACGCCCTTTTTTATCGAGCATGCCGATCTTTTCGACCTGGAGGATCGCTCGGCGGATATGGACGGCGTGTCCATGCCCATGCCCTACGGGATTGATATCAGCCCTATCGACGGCAGCGTCTGGTTCAGCCAGCTGAACATGCGGCATATCGGTCGCATCGATCCCGACACGCTGGAAGTCACACCGATTCCCACGCCGTTTGATTCACCCCGCCGCCTGCGCTTCGATTCCAAGGGCAACCTGTGGGTCCCCAGCTACTCCGAGGGCACGATCAATCGCTTTGATACCCGGACGATGGCCTGGGAAGAGAGCCTGGAAATCCCGATCGTGCCGCTCGGCAGCGAGGTGCCCTACGCCGTGTTCATCGAACCGCAAACGGACAACGTGTGGATCACCGGAACGCAGAGCGACACACTGATACGCTATGAACCCGGCAATGGCGAATGGACGATTTACCCGCTGCCGACGCTGGTGACGTACACCCGCGAACTGGACATGGATAGGCAGGGCGATGTGTGGACGTCTCATTCCAGCGGTCCCGCCTGGCATGTGGAGGGAGGGATACCCAAGGTCACTCGCCTCGACCCCACCGGCGCGCCCGATATTGATACCTCGGGTTTGTTCCGGGGCCGGGGTCCGGCCCCACGCTGCTGACGGCACTCCCGCAGACAGCGCGGAAAATGCCGACGCTGCCGCATCCGCCGCAGCCGCTCCAGACCCTGCATAGCCCCATTGCAGCATCAGCAGCAGGCATACCCGTAGCATGAATAAGTCCCTGCTATTCGCTGTGTGCCTGTGCACGACATTCAACGTATCTGCGCAGGGCGCGCAGCAGGCCAAGCTCAAGGACAATGCGGGCGGCTGGCCCGTGTGGGGCGGCGACGCTGGCGGGACGCGCTTCTCGCCGTTGCGGGACATCACCAAAGCGAACGTGGACACGCTGCAGGTCGCATGGGAGTACCACACCGGCGATTCCTCCGAGCACAAGCCCGGCACGCCGCCGAGTTCCTTCCTCGCAACGCCGGTGCTGCACGACAACACCCTGTATTTCTGCTCGGGACTCAGCCGCGCATTCGCGGTGGATGCCGAGACCGGCGAGGAGCGCTGGGTGTTCGACAGCAAACCGCGGATCGACAGTCCGTGGACGGCAAAATGCCGTGGCGTGGCGCTGTGGCAGGACCGGGTCGCGCAGGACCGGGCCGCGCAGGACAGGCGTGCAAGCAGGCAGGCGCAGGCCAGGCAGCGCATCGCAGCCAGATGCCACACCGCCGTGCCAGACGCGCGTGTTCATGGGTACGCTGGACGCCAGGCTGGTGGCGATAGACGCCCTCACCGGCGCCGCCTGCGAGGATTTCGGCACGCATGGCGAAGTCGACCTGACCGTTGGCATGGGTGAAATCCGCAACAACGAAATGGCCATGACGTCGCCGCCGGTGGTCATCAACGACCTGGTGATACAGGGCGCAATGGTGATGGACAACCAGCGCGCGGACTCACCCGGCGGCGTGATTCGCGCCTGGGATGCGCGCACGGGCGAGCTGCGCTGGGCGTTCGATCCGGTGCCGCCGGGTGCGCCTTCCCCTGTGGCCATTGGTGCGCCAGCGGGGCAGCTTTACCATTTCGGCACGCCCAACTCCTGGGGCATTTCCTCCGCCGATCACGAGCGCAACCTGGTGTTTGTTCCGTTCGGCAGCCCCGGCCTGGATTTCATCGGTGGCCATCGCCGGCAGCACGGGTTTGACCTCGCCTACTACGCCAATTCGGTGGTGGCACTGGATGCCGATAGCGGCGAAGTGGTGTGGCATTTCCAGGTCGTGCATCAGGATTTGTGGGACTACGACGTGGCGGCACAACCCGTGTTGCTCGACATCGAGAAGGACGGCAGGACTATTCCCGCGCTGGTGCAAGCCACCAAAATGGGCCACCTGTTCATACTGAATCGTGAAACGGGCGAGCCGCTGTACCCGGTGGAGGAGCGGCCTGTACCCCAGACCACGATGCCCGGCGAATACACCTCGCCGACGCAACCGTTCCCGACATTCCCGCAGCCTTTGCACCCACACCACATAAGCGTGGAGGACGCCTGGGGCTTCACGTTTTACGATCGCCAGGGTTGCGCCGATAAAATCGCAGCGGCAGCGAACGACGGCATCTTCACGCCGCCGGTGCTGAACCGGCCCACCATCGAGTACCCGGGCGTCGCCGGCGGGCAGAACTGGGGCGGGCTGGCGTACGACAGCAATGAGCAGTTGCTCATCATGCCGCAGAACTACGTGGTGAATTACAACACGCTGGTGCCGCGCGACCAGGTCGCCCTGGGCAGCGAGAATTTCAGCGATTTCGACTACTCACCCAACCTGGGTACGCCGTATATCATCAAGCACGAAATCCTGTTGTCGCCGTTCGGCGTGCCGTGCCTGGCGCCGCCGTGGGGCACCCTGCTGGCGGTCAGCCTGACGACGGGCAATATCGTGTGGGAGGTGCCGTTCGGCACGCCGCGCGACATGGTGTCGGCGCTGTCGTGGTTTCCCTGGTTTCCCGCGATGGGCCTGCCGAGCGCGGGTGGCCCCATCGTGACGGACACCGGCCTCGTGTTTGTCGGCGCGGCGCTGGATAACTATTTGCGTGCCGTTGATGCGCGCAGTGGCAAGGAATTGTGGCGCCATCGCCTGCCCGCCGGCGCGCAGGCCACGCCGATGACCTATCGGGGCGAGCACACAGGTCGGCAATTTGTCGTGATTGCCGCCGGTGGCCATGCCACGATGCGGACCAAATTGGGCGATTCGCTGGTTGCATTCCGGCTTGCCGACTAGCGGCGCCGGTCGATTTTTCAGGTAGGTATTACGAGTAGGGAGAACCATGGAACAACGTGAACAATTCCGGTTGGAGGTGCGTACCTGGCTGGAGGAAAACTGCCCGGCAAGCATGCGCACGCCGATGCTCGCCGATGAGGATGTGTGTTGGGGTGGGCGAAAGTTCGTCTACCAGAGCGAAGAGCAAAAATTGTGGCTGCAGCGCATGGCGGCGCAAGGCTGGACCGTGCCGCAGTGGCCCAGGGAATACGGTGGCGCGGGCCTGGATCGCGACCAGCTCAAAGTGTTGCAACAGGAGATGGCCAGGCTCGGTTGCCGCGCGCCGCTCACCAGCCTCGGCATCATCATGCTGGCGCCGGCGCTGTTCAAATTCGCGAGCGAAGAACAAAAGCGCGAGCACCTGCCGAGGATCGCGCGCGGCGAAATTCGCTGGTGCCAGGGCTACAGTGAACCGGGCGCGGGTTCCGACCTCGCCGGCCTGCAGACTTCGGCGCAGGACAAGGGCGACCACTACCTGGTGAACGGCGCGAAAATCTGGACCTCCTACGCCGACAAGGCCGACTGGATTTTCTGCCTGGTGCGCACGGACCCGAAAGCGCCGAAACACGACGGCATCAGCTTCCTGTTGTTTGATATGGCATCGGAGGGGTCAGCACCCGGCCCATCCAGCTGTTGAGCGGCGCCTCGCCGTTTTGCCAGACCTTTTTCGATGACGTGAAAGTGCCCAAGGCCAACCTCGTCGGTGAATTGAACAAGGGTTGGACGGTCGCAAAATACCTGCTGCAACACGAACGCAATATGGCGGCCTCCCTCGGCCGTGGCAGTCCAGGCAAACGCAAGTCGATCGAGCAGGTTGCGCTTGAGACCCTGGGCAATGTCGGTGGCAAGCTCGCCGACCCGGTGCTGCGCCAGAAGCTTGCGCGATTCCAGATGCGCGAGCAGGCCTTCACGCTGACGATGCTGCGCGTCGGCGACGAAATGAAGGCGGGCGCCGACCCTGGTCCCGCCTCGTCGCTGCTCAAATACTACGGGTCGGAAATCAACAAGGAGCGCCATGAACTGAATCTGGCCATCGGCGGCATCGACAGCCTGGGCTGGGAGGGCGACGTGTTCGAGGAGGGCCGCATCGCCCGCAGCTGGCTGCGCAGCAAGGCCAACTCCATCGAGGGCGGCACCTCGGAGATCCAGTTGAACATCATCGCCAAGCGGGTGCTGGGCCTGCCCTCCAGCTCCTGACACAACACTGATTCAAGACTTATTCAAAGGGAAAGCCGGTATGCCACTGGTATTGAACGAAGAGCAGCAATTGCTGAAATCGACGGCCGAGGAATTCTTCCGCCACAAGGCGCCGGTAAGCGCACTGCGGTCTTTGCGCGACACGCGCGACGTCAATGGTTTCAGTCTCCCGCTATGGCAGGAGATCGTCGCGATGGGCTGGGCCGGCGCCAGCCTGCCGGAACAGTACGGCGGGCTCGGACTCGGTTTCACCGAGCTCGGCGTGGTGTTGCAGGCCAGCGGCAGGACGCTGGTGGCGAGCCCGCTGTTGTCCAGCGTCGTGTTGTGCGCCAGCGCCATCGTGCTCGGTGGCAATGAAATGCAAAAGTCCGCGCTGCTGCCGCGCATTGCCAGCGGCGACCTGTTGCTGTCACTGGCGTTGCAGGAGGGGCCGCACCATAACCCCAGTGCCGTGGCAACGACCGCCACCGTGCATGCGGGCGGTTATCTGCTGAACGGCAGCAAAGTGCATGTGCTCGACGGGCATGTCGCCGAGCAGTTTATCGTCGCCGCGCGCACTGCCGGCGCCAATAGTGACGAGCACGGCATATCACTGTTTTTGGTCAAGCGCGACCGGTCCGGCGTGTCGGTCGAGCGGCGCGCGATGGTCGACAGTCGCAACATGGCCGCGGTTCGCCTGCAGGATGTTGTGGTGTCCGCCGCCGACCTGCTCGGGGAGCTGCACAACGGCTACCCGCTGCTCTGCCGCGTACTGGATCGCGGGAATATCGCACTCGCGGCGGAAATGCTGGGCTCGCTGCAGGCTGCGTTTGAGCGCACGCTGGATTACCTGAAGCAGCGCAAGCAGTTTGGCGAATTCATTGGCAGCTTCCAGGCGCTGCAGCATCGCGCCGCGAAAATGTTCTGCGAGATTGAATTGAGCAAGTCCGTGGTGCTGAAGGCATTGCAGGCCATCGATGAGGACGCGGACAATCTTTCACTCATGGCCAGCCTGGCCAAAGCACAGGTCGCCGAGACGTTCCGGTTGGTCAGCGATGAAGCGATACAAATGTTCGGTGGCATCGGCATGACCGACGACGAGGACATCGGCTTTTACCTGAAGCGCGCACGCGTGGCGCAGCAGACGCTTGGTGATGAGCACTATCATGTGCAGCGCTACGCGACGCTGCGCGGTTATTGATGCTGCTGCTTGTGCTGTCGGCCCCGCGAGCGTCTGGACAGGCTTTCGAAAAGCGGTAATATGCACACTATGGGAATAGTGTGTCGCGCATCACTTTTACATACTATCAGGCTTGACAGGGATGTGTGATTGCGAGTCGGAACTGCTCCAGCGTTAATCCGTCCATTGCCGCAAGGCATCACAGAGACGCAGGCGCGAGGCAGGGAACGAGGCGCAAGTAGTCAAGGAGCAGGTAGCAAGAAAAACCATAAGTAATGGGGGAAGTCTGTTCATACCGGTGTCCAGGAGACTGTTTACAGGTGAGTCGGGCGGCGGGACAACCCCTCGGGCGTGTAAGAGGCAGACGTATGATATCTCTGATGATTGAGTTTGCACTGTTCTTTCTGGTGCTGTTTTTCGTGATGCCATCCCTGTTCATATTCCTGATGATATTGCGTGAGCTGATTCATCAGCACCGCAAGCTCACGGAATCCTCGAGCAAATGGCGCAGAAGGGACGTCGCGGAAGGGACTGGTGTGCAGGAATTACCGCTCGCCTGACGATTCCCGAAGTACATCTCACCCCACTTTCCCAGTTGCGAGCTGGCAGGTCATACTCGCTGCGAATTACTCCTCCGTCAGCGCCAGATCCGCTTCACCACTAAGCACATTTTTCAGGATTTTGCCGGACGCGTTGCGCGGCAGCGGCAGGTGGCGAACCTCCCAATGGCTCGGCACCTTGAAGCCGGCCAGGCGCTCGCTGCAGAACGCGTGCAGTTGCGCGATGTCCGGTTGCCGTCCCTCGGCGACAACCACCACAGCCTTTACCTCCTGCCCCATGTCCGGGTGCGGCACGCCGATGACGGCCGCCTCGATAATCTCCGGATGCAGTTCCAGGCAGTGCTCCACCTCGACCGGGTAGATGTTCTCCGCGTTGCGCAAAATCAGGTCGCGGGCGCGCGTGTTGACGTACAGGAACTCGCCTTCGAAGTGGCCGATGTCGCCAGTGCGCAGCCAGCGGCCGGGCGCGATGGTCTTTTGGGTAGCTTCCGGGTTGCGCCAGTAGCCGAGCATCACGCAGCTGCCGCGAATGCAGATCTCGCCCTGCTGGCCGTTGGGCACGGGCTGGTTGTCCTCATCGCGGATACTGACTTCCGCTGCGGGAAATACCCGGCCCACCGAATTCGGGTGCTGTTCCAACAACTCGCCCCAGTTGTGCGTGCCCACGCCGGAGGATTCCGTCAGGCCGTAACCCAGCGCCATGCGGCCACCGGTGCCGGTGAAGCCGCGCGTCATGCGCTGCTGCGTGGCCGCGCTGGTGGGCGCGCCGCCCGAGCCCAGGCGGCTGACGCTGGAGACGTCGTACTTGTCGAAGTCCGGATGATCGAGCACGCGCGCCGCCATGCTGCCCATCGAGGGCCAGGTGGTGACTTTTTCCGCCTCGATCAGCTGGAGGATTTTTTCCGGGTCGAAGCGCCCCAGCGTCCACACGGTTTTCATGCCCACGGCGAGGCTGGTGATCACGCCGGTAAACAGGCCGGAGAGGTGGAACAGCGGCGCCGAGAACAGCCCGCAGTTGGGCAGTGAGCTGTTCGGGGCGGGTTTATCCGACTCCATTTCCATCATCATCATGCGAAAGCCGCTGAAGATCGCGGAGGCGAGAAACGTGATCAGGCAGCGGTGGCTCAGCAATGCGCCCTTGGCGCGCCCGGTGGCGCCGCTGGTGTAGAGAATCAGCGCCGGGTCGTCCTCGGCGATCTGGCATTCCGGCAGGACCGGCGCGATGCCAACGCCGGCGTCCCATCCCTGTTCCAGCGCCGCGAAGTCATCCTCAATGCAGAGCACCGGGAATGGCAGATCGACGCCTGCAATGCGCGCCAGCCGCTTGCGATCGCCGATCAGCAGCTTCGGCTCGGCGTCGTCCAGCGCGTGCAGGATTTCGTCCCGATTCCACCAGCCGTTGAGGCCGGCGCAGATCGCACCGATGCTCACCGTCGCCCAGAAGGTGATGATCCACTGCGGGTGATTGTCCGCGAGGATCGCGACCCGATCGCCCGGCTGCACGCCGTAGTCGTGGCGCAAGTGCCAGGCGACGGCGCTCACCCGTGCGAAGTGCTCACGAAACGTGATGCGCTGGCCCTCGCAGACGATGTAGTCGTTGTCGCCGTGATTGACGGAACTCTCCACGATCTCGCGCAGCGAGCGATTGCGACCGGCGAACACTTTGGTCGGTTCGCCGAGTACGTCCTCGATCGTTATTTCAAACGCGCCGCCGGGGGCGATGAGTTCCGCTTCGATTTCCTCTACAGATCGCAACAGTCAGTCTCCTGTGTTCACGTTGTCATGTGTCCGGCGCAGCGCCGATATTGCCCGCAGAGCGCACCAGCTCGATGCGCATGCCGTCCGGGTCAGTAACGAATAGGGCTCTGGTCACGCCCTCGTGCGCGAAGCGTGTTTGCTCGAGAATCGTGCCGCCGCTGTGCGCTATCGCCTGCGCCACCGCATCGGGGTCCGCCACGGTGAGCGAGATGTGGCTGAGGCCGAGCCTGTTCATCGGCCTTGGCACGTCCACCGCGATGTGACCCGCTGCGGGATAGTACAGCAGCTCGATGACCGTGCCACCCAGTTTCAGGTATACCGCCTGCAATTCGCCGCCGGCAATGTCCAGCAGGCGCTCGGTGATCGCGCCCTGCATTTGCAGGCGCGACACTTCTTCAAAGCCCAGCGCGTCGCGATAAAACTGCACCGAGCGCTCCAGCTTGGAAACACAGATGCCGATGTGGGTCAGTTGATGGGTGTTCATCCGGGTCTGCTCATCGGGTGCGCTCATCTGTGTGTGTTGATACTGGCGTGCTCAGGCAACGATATCACCGAGTTTGCGGAAGTAATCCACCGCATCCGCTGGCAGCAGCGGCGGTTCCTTGCCCACCGCGTAACAACCGAGGATCACTTCCGCGGAGCGCTCGATGATCTCGACCATGTCAGCCGCGCGGCGCAGGTTGCGACCGGCCACGATGATGCCATGGTTGATCATCAGCACGGCCCATTCATCTTCCATCGCATCGGCGACGGCATCGGCCAGCTCCGGCGTGCCCGGCATCAAGAACGGCACACGCGGTATGTTGCCGAAGAATGCCGCCTCCGTTGAGATCGGCAGGAACGGCAAACCGCAATTGGCGAGGATCGTCGCGTTCGGCGCGTGGGCGTGGATGACGGCATTGGCCTGGGATTTTCGTTGCAGTATGCGCGTGTGCATGCACCACTCGCTGGACGGTGAGCGCGCACCGGCGACCAGGTTCTCGCCAGCGAGGTTGATGCGCACCATCAGCTCGGGCCGCAGGTCGCCTTTGAACAGGCGGCTGGGCGTGATCCACACTTCATCGGTGGTGCCCGGCACGCGCACGCTGATGTTGCCGCCGGTGGCGGTGATGACCTGCGATTCGTACAACTCCTGCATGATCGCGACCAGTTCCTCGCGGACGTCGTTGGGCTCGATGCTCTGCGGTGCTGCCGCAGCGGCGCCCGGCCGGGCTAGCGCGCCGAGGTCGCCGGGGTCGCCGACCTCGGCGCGCGCGGCGGCATAAATACGCTCCATATCGCCCTGGATGTGAGTCAGCGTCATCGCCTTGCCGGCATCGCCCATGAACGAGAGTTCGCCGTTCATCGCGCACTCCATCGCGTCGACGGTGCCGTTGAACATGCCATCGAGTATCTCGCCGCGCATTTGCAGTTGTACTTCCGCGACGCCGCTCGCCGGTGCGCCCAGCGCACTGATCACGCTGCCCATCTTCAAGCCGAGGTGGAACTCCAGTCCCAGGTCGTGGGCGGTGAATTGCAGCGTGACGTCCTGGTCCGCGCTGAACGCATTCAGGGCCGGGTCCGCCGCCATGCCGGCGCAGAATTTTTCCAGGATCGCCGTCATTTTTTCAACGATCTCCGCCGGGGCAACCACCGGCGTGGCAACGACAGGCGCGGGTTGTTCGGCTGGTGTGGCCTTCGCGGCTTTCGCCGCCTTGGCGTCGCGCTGCAGGTCGGTCACGGCCGGGCCGCTCTTGTTGCCGAGCCTGGCCAGTTCCGCCTCATCCGGCTGCGGCTTGACGCCCTGCCAGTCGAACGTCGCCAGCGTCTGCGGATTGAGCACGTTGCGCGGCGTCTCGCCACGCAGTAACTGCAACAGTGCAGCGGAGACGCTCTCGCCCTGGTGGTCCGCCACCTCCACGGTGTTGCCGGCGGAGTGGGGCGTGGTGATCACGGCGGGGTGTTGCACCAGCGGGTGATCGAAGCCGGGTGGCTCGACCGCGAAGGTATCGAGTCCCGCGCCGCCGAGATGCCCGTTTTCCAGCGCGTCGACCAGCGCCTGCTCCTCGATCAATGCGGCGCGCGCGGTGTTGATGAAGAAGGCGCCCGGTTTCATTTTGGCGAACTCGGCAGCGCCGATCATGCCGGTGGTTTCCGCTGTCACGGCGGCGTGCAGGCTGACAAAGTCGCTGTTGCGCAGCAACGTGTCCAGATCGGTGAGCCGGCACCCGGCCAGCGCTGCCTGTTCGGGGGTGGCGAACGGATCGGCCACCAGGATCTGGACGTCAAAACCGGCAAGGCGTTTGGCCACGGCGCGCCCGACCGCGCCCAGTCCCACCAGGCCGACCGTTTTGCGCCACAACTCGCGACCCTGCAACTGGCTGAATGCCTGGCCCATCTTGCTCATGTTGCCGGCGGTGCACTCGGGCTGTTGCAGGAAGCGGGTCGCCGCCGGCAGTTTGCGCGCGAGGTTGATCATGAACGCGACGGCGAGATCGGCTACCGCGACGGCGTTGCGTCCCGGCGCGAACACCACCGGAATGCCAAACGCGGTGCAGGCCTCCACGTCGACGTTGACGGCATCACCGCGACAGGCGGCGACCACCCGCAGATCCGGCAACTGGCGCAGCGCGTTGACATCCACCACATCGACTTCGGTGACGAAGACCTGCTTGCCCTGCAGCGCCTTCACCAGATCCGGGCCGGTCAGCAGGCGCTTGACCTGCCGGAAGCTCGCGTATTCCACGGTCATGTGCGCGCGCAACCTGGCCAGCGACGCGTCATCAAACGACGCGGATACCAGCGCCTGCAACGCGGTGCCCGGCGCGATACCGGACGTTTGCGCCTGCTCGGGTTCCTTCAGCACGCGGGGCAACAGGTGGTCGATCGCAACGGGCACGGTTGCCGTTTCCGCCTGCTCGCGAAAGCGCGACCAGCTGGCGTAGAGCTGCCCGTTCACGGCGGCGTGTTCCGCTTGCGCATTGAAGCGATGGCGGACGCTGCACAGGGCCCGGCAGGCGCTGGCAAAATCCGCGAAGTCGCCGGTCGCCACGCCGGCACAGATAGCGGCGCCGAGCGCGGAGGTCTGGTGCGACAGCGGCACCAGCACTTCGCGCGCCGCAATATTCGCCAGCAACTGGCTGAACACATCGCTGCGCGACATGCCGCCGCACAGCGTGATGGCTGCGGGATTGGTGGTGGAATTGCTGGCGAGATTGGCACCGCCGGATTCGGGGGTGAGCACGGCGTCCAGTTGTTCGACGTTGGCGCGCACCGCGCAGGCGCAGCCCTCGACCAGTGCGCGCACCATGTGGCGACGCGGCGCGGCATCGTCCGCGCCCGCCATATGGCTCAGCGTGAGGTGTCCCATCGGCATCGATGGCGCGCGCATGTTCATCACCTCGGCGCCCATGGTGGAGAGCATGCCGGCCGCACCGGGTTCGGATTGCGCGGCCTCCGCCAGCAGACGCAATTCAGGCTCTGGTGCGTCCGGGAACAGCATCCTGGCCATCAGGCTGAGCGAGTAGCCCATGCCGCCGCCGTTGCTTTCCAGCACCCAGCGGTTGGGCACGACGTGATAACTGCCCAACGATTTGCCTGTGGTATCAAAAACGGGTTGCGCCAGTACTGCCTGCACCGGTGCGGTTGTGCCTGCGACCACCGCGACATCCCCCGGCTCTATCACGCCGCCGCCGAGCAGGCTGCACTGCGTATCGGCGCCGCCCATCGCAACCGTGGTGCCGGGCGTGAGCCCGAGGTGCACTGCCGCATCATCGGACAGCACGCCCACCGTGCATCCGGCCTCTATCAGCGGCGGAAAGATCGCACGCGGCAGGCCCAGTTCAGCGATGCGCTGCCAGCACCAGTCTTTGTCGCTGAGATGGAACAGGCCAGTGGCGCTGGCCAGCGTAGCGTCAATGGCGCGTACGCCGCTTAGTCGGTAGGTCAGCCATTCGCCCATGCCGAAAACCGTGTGCACCTGGCGGAATGCATCCGGCTGTTGATTGCGCAGCCATAGCAGGCGCGCCGACGCATGCAGGGGCAGCGGCCAGGAGCCGGTCTCCCGCAGCAGTGCCTCGCCCATCTTCTCGGCGACCTCGAAGTATTCCCCGGCGGCGCGCGCATCGCGGTTGTCGACGGCGAGCAGGCTTGCGCCGTGCGCGTCCAATACCACCGTGCTGAAGCGCATCGCCGAGACGGCGACGGCCGCGACGGCGGCAGGGTCGATGCGTGCCGCCTGCAATGCGTCGCGGCAGGCCTTGCCGACCACGTCCCACACCAGCGGCAGGTCGATGTCGTAACCGGTGCCGAAGGTGCCCGGCGCGGCAGCGAATTTCCAGCTGCCGGCCGCGCTTACGAGTGCACCCGAGGAGCGATTGGCCAGTACGCAGCGCGCGCCGCTACCACCGAGATCTATGCCCAATAACCATGGTTTGTCCATCAGTTGAATCCTGGGTAAATGAAGCGTTACGGCATTATAAGTGCGCAGCGGGAGCGCATCTTCAGAGGGCGCAATGTTATCATCAGGCACCCGTCTTACAAACATGGCAGGCCCCGGAAAGTTCAGTTATACTTTTTTGCAAATGCCCGGTTTTTTACGTGTATCGGGCTGTATAAGAGGCCATGCCAATGAGTGACAGAATCCCGCTGCCGATGCCGTTCGGTTGGTTCAGGATGACTGAATCAAAAGACCTGGCGGTGGGCGAGGTCAAGACGGTACAGTACCTCGGCAAGGAATTCGTCGTGTTTCGCGGCGACGATGGCAAAGCCAATGTGTTCGATCCCTATTGCCCCCATCTTGGCGCGCACCTCGGTTACGGTGGCGTGGTGGAAGGTTGTGCGATCCGCTGCCCGTTCCACCACTGGAAGTTTGACGGCACTGGCCAGTGCACTGAGATACCCTACGCAAAGCGCATTCCTGCGCGCGCCCAGGTTAAGGCGTACCCGACCTGTGAAAAGAACGGCATCGTGTTCATGTGGCATCACCCCAATGGCGATGCGCCGAAGTGGGAAATTCCCGACGTGCCGGACTGGTGCTCAGAGGGCTGGATGGCGCCGATCTACCACACCGCACGCGTGCGCAGCCATCCGCAGGAAATGGCGGAGAACGTGGTGGACTCCGCGCATTTCAAGTTCGTGCACGGCACGCCGGATATCCCGGAGAAAACATTTACCTTCGACGGCCACATCATGCGCGCGTTCCAGGGGCTGACGTTCACGACGCCGACCGGTGAGATCAAAGGCAGTGTCGATATCGAATCCCACGGCGGCAGCGTCGGCATCACGCGGTTTTCCGGTATCGGTGACACGCTCATCATCGTCACCGGCACGCCGGTGGACAGTGAATACCACGAGACCGTGATGCGCTTCAGTTTCAAGATCATGGACGGCAATCTGAAGGCCACCGAGGGCCTGGCGAAGGCCTTCATCGGCGAGGTGTCGCGGCAACACGGGCAGGATGTACCCATCTGGGAGCACAAGAAGTTCCACCAGAATCCGGTGCTGTGCGACGGCGACGGCCCGATCCACCAGATACGGAAGTACTACCAGCAGTTTTACGCAGCGCCCGTTTGACAGCGGCTGCCAGTGGAAGGTCGCAATGAGCAATGATCCCTTTATAGTCATTACTGCAGACACCCACGCCGGTGCATCGATCGATGCGTACCGTGAGTATCTGGACCCGCAGTACCAGGCCGACTTCGACGCCTGGCGTGGCAGCTACAAGAACCCGTCGAAAAAGCATGTCGGCAGCAAGAAAAGCAAGAACTGGGATTCCGCCGAGCGGCTGGCCGACCTGCTCAGCGATGGCGTGGTGGGCGAGGTCATTTTTCCCAATACCGTGCCGCCGTTTTACGCTGCCGCGTTTCACATCTCGCCGCCGCCTGCGCCTGGGCAATACGAGCACCAGCTGGCCGGCATGCGCGCGCACAATCGTTGGCTCGCCGATTTCTGCGCCGAGGCGCCCGAGCGTCGCGCGGGCATCGGCCTGATCCACCTGAACAACATCGACGACGCGATCGCGGACGTTGAGTGGATTGCCAGGCACAATTTGCGTGGTGGCGTGCTGTTGCCGTTGCCGTCGCCGTCGGACGTACACATCAAGCCGCTGAACCATCCCGACTACGACCGCCTGTGGGCGGCGATACAGGATTGCGACCTGGTGATGAACCAGCACTCCGGCCAGGGTTCCCCCACCTACGAGGGCGGCCAGGGCTCCAGCGCGTTGTGGGCGATGGAGATGTCGTTCTTCATCCAGCGCGGCTACACCCACCTGATCATGGGCGGCGTGTTCGAGCGCTTCCCGAAGCTGCGCTACATCCTCACCGAATCCGGCTGCGCCTGGGCGCCGAAACTGATGCAGCAGATGGATGGCATGTACATGGCCTGGAAAGCCGGCTATATCGGTGAAATCGACACTTCGAAAGACCCCGCGCTGAAGGAGCCGCCGAGCTTCTACGCCAAACGCAATTGCTGGTACGGCGCGAGTTTTCCGTCCGTCGCCGATATCAAGGGTCGCGATGCCGTCGGCGTCGACCGCGTACTGTGGGGCAACGACTACCCGCACTACGAGGGCTGCTACCCGTACTCGCGTGAAAACATGCGCTTCGCATTCGCCGACATCGACGAGAAAGAAGTGCGCATGATGCTGGGCGAAAACGCGGCAAAGCTGTACAACTTCGATCTGGCGGCGCTGCAGGCGTTGGCGCGCGAGGTGAACATCACCCCGGCCGACGTCGCGGTGCCGTTGCCGCTTGAGGATATTCCGGCGGATTCCACCTGTATCACATTCCAGCGCGCGCGGTTTATGCTGTAAACAATGGGTATATTGCCTGCAGAGACAGGAGGAACCATGCGCGTAAACCAGGCCTACAATTTCAGGAAAGTCAGCGACAACCTCAGCACATCGGGTTTATTGAGCCCGGACCAACTACGTGCGCTGAAGCGCGAAGGTTACGATGTAGTCGTCAACCTGCTGCCCGAGGACAGTGAGTACGCCATCGAAGGTGAAGCCGCCATCGTCAGGGAGCAGGGCATCGCCTACGAATATGTGCCGGTCGATTTTTCCGCGCCAACCGAGCACGACTATCGGGCATTCGAAAAAATCCTGTCGGGCCTGACGGGAAAAAAAGTCATGCTGCATTGCGCCGCCAACTATCGGGTATCGGCGTTCTATTCGATCTACGCGTGCTTTAACCAGGGCTGGTCGGTGACGCAGGCACGCGAATTCATGGGTACTGTCTGGAATCTTGATGAGTACCCGACGTGGGAGCAATTTGTATCAACAATGCTCGCGTCCAAAGCGGATTAACCAGCGCCTGTCTTCCCGCAGGTCGTTACGAGGAGAGTGAGAGAGTGAGCGTAGAGACGACAATTCACGGCAAGGTCATGGTGATACGCCTGGCCAGGCCAGAGAAGCGCAATGCGTTGAACGAGAGCATCACGCTGGGCATCGACAACGCGATGAATGAACTCGAGGACAATCCAGAGCTGTGGTGCGGCGTGCTCACCGGCGGCGACGCGGTATTTTCCGCCGGCGCGGACCTGGCCTCTGGACCAGGCGAGCCCACGCCGCGCGGGGAATTCGTCGGGATCATCAATCGCCAGCGCAACAAACCGCTCATTGCCGCCGTTGAGGGATTTGCGCTCGGTGGCGGCATGGAGCTGGTGCTGTGTTGTGACATGGTGGTGGCGGCAAGCTCAGCGATTTTCGGGTTGCCGGAAGTCAAACGCGGCCTGATGCCGGATTTTGGCGGGGCGTTCAGGGTCGCGAGATTCCTGCCGATCAACATTGCACGGGAATTGCTGCTTACCGGGGATAACCTCAGCGCGGAGCGCGCGGAAAAACTCGGTTTTGTGAATCAGGTGGTGGCGCCGGGGCAGGCGCTGGAAGCGGCGCTGGCGCTTGCCAACAAGATCTGTGGCAATGCGCCGCTGGCGGTAAGGGAAGCGCTTGCGATATTCAATGAGGAAGTGAATGGCGATGAATCCGCCATCTGGAAACAAAGCCATGCCGCGCATGAGCGTCTGCTGAAAACCGAAGATGTAAAAGAGGGCATAACCGCATTCTTTGAAAGGCGCTCAGCGGTGTGGCGCGGGCATTGAATGGTTCGCAGCAATGGTATGCGATCGCCGCTGATGCCTTGCTGGTTCTGCATGTGCTGTTCGTCGTATTCATTGTCTTCGGGCTGGTGCTGATTTTTGTAGGGCGGTTTTTAAACTGGCAATGGGTCAGGAATCGGTGGTTTCGTCTGGCGCACCTCATCGGCATTGGCATCGTCGTGTTGCAGGCCTGGTTCGGCCTTATCTGTCCGCTGACCATCTGGGAAATGAGCCTGCGCGCGCGTGCGGGTGATGCTGTGTACGAAGGCGCGTTTATCGCGCACGTGCTGAATGAGCTGCTGTACTACGATGCGCCAGCCTGGGTGTTTGTCGTGGCGTATACCGTGTTCGGCAGTCTCGTTGTATTGAGTTGGTTTTGGGTTCCTCCACGGTCATTCAGGGTGAGTCGATGAAAGTCTACGGCGATATGCAATCGGGCAACTGCTACAAGATAGCGCTGCTGGCAGCGCTACTCGGGATTGAACACGCGTGGGTGCATGTCGATATCCTGGCGGGTGAGACCAAATCAACTGAGTTCCTGGCGAAAAACCCCAACGGCAAGATCCCGCTGCTGGAACTGCGCGATGGCAGGCTGTTGTCGGAGTCCAACGCGATCCTGGATTATCTGGCGACCGGTACCGCGCTGCTGCCCGACGATGACTTCCTGCGCGCGCAAGTCCTGCAGTGGCAGTTTTTCGAGCAGTACAGCCATGAGCCTTACATCGCCGTGGCGCGCTTTATCGCCAAATACCTGGGGCTGCCCGAAGGCAGGAAGGCGGAGTATCACGCCAAGCAAGCGGGTGGCCACAAGGCCCTGGCGGTGATGGAGTCGCGCTTGTCGACGGCGCCGTATCTGGTCGGCGAGCGTTTGTCGGTTGCCGACATTTCACTGTACGGTTATACCCACGTCGCGCATGAGGGCGGCTTTGATCTCGCGGCCTATCCCGGGGTATTGGCGTGGCTGGACAGGATCCGGTCCGAGCCGCGCTACGTCGGTATGGAATAGCCCGGCGCGTCGCGATACCAGGGCGTCACAAAATTGAGGACAGGCTCCGGTTGTTCCAGCAGCGCGAATAATTGCAGCAGGTAAGGCTTCCCCTACACGACCGCTCGCCTGACGAGCGAGTCACCGCCAAAGCTATGCAGGCGATATTCCGAAGGCGTGATGCCCCCAAACCGGCGGAAGGCGCGGGTGAAGTGTTGCGGGCTCCCGTAGCCCGTCATCATGGCGACATCGATGACCTTCAAGGCAGGATCGTCGAGGCGCGTGCACGCCAGTTCAAAGCGCGCTTCCTGAAGTATCTGCGAATAGGAACTTCCGCACAGCATGAGTCTTCGCTGCAACGTCCGCGTGCTGATCCCTGCCAGTTCGGCGGCGAAAGCGACATCGGGGCGCCCCTCGTTCAGGTAGGGTTTAACCATATTGCGCAAGAGGCTGGCGAACTCCCAGACTGCGGATTCAATATCATGCTCCTGTCCTGACGCCGGTGCGGCTAACGGATCGCCTGCTGCGGGAATCACATGGGGGATGAGTCGGGCGAGATCCGCGCGCCCCACTACGACGGAGGTGTCAGGCTGGCCCATCAGGATGCGCGTGTTGGCAAATGCAGCGCGTACAGCCTCCGGCACACGATGTGTCGATGCAAAGCTCATCTCGCCGGGGCACCACAAGGGCCCCGCGACGCTGCGTATGACCGAAATGACGCCTTGCAGGTTCAGCCACTCGGCGAGACACACGAAAGGGTGACGACCCAGCCCCGCCATGTTGCAGATGACGCGAACCTCGTCCGCCTCGTACCGGATGTGCATTTGCACGGCGCTGTCCTCGAGCCGCGACATGGCGATCAGGGCCTCCAGACGCCTCAGGCCGGTCTGCGCCGTGATGATGGCCGCCTTATGATTGGGACGCAACGATGCGAGCGAGGCTTTTTGCGCGCCGAGCAGTCCCAGTTCCATCAGCTCAATGTCGTGGCCGGTCCGCGCAATCCATTCGATTGCAACAGGAACGCTGACGTACAGATCCGGTGTTTCTTCTATTCGTGGCGGTAACTTGGAGCGTGCGAGATCGCGGTCCACCGGTGCGCCGATTTCGCGTAGCACAGAAATGTAGTCGTTCAGGTGCGTCGCCCTGACGATTGCGAGCCTGCCGTCCAACTATTCTCCTTCGCAAGATCGCTCATTTTGGTGCGCGTTGGCCGCAGAGCGCTTCTCGAAACTGACATCGTACGCAGAAAAAATCCTTGTCCCCAAGGTAGCACACATGACCAATCGAACGAAGGGTTCAGGACGTGGGAATGCCAGGCCCAGGCCGGGATCACCCCGTGAGAGAGTGTTAGTACGTGAGGTGCCCGGCATACAATATGGCGCGAAATGGGCAGACGTGAAGCGCGTTATCCCTTAGCGTGCTGATCGCTGTTCAATTTTGTCCGAGGAGGCTTGAAAAATGATTCGCCTGACCGCTCTGAGTGTTTTGGTATTGGCCGCCGCTGCGGGTTCCGCGACAGCGCAGGTATCGCCTGCGGAACTCAGTTCGATCTCTATCCCCGACAGGGTCGAGACCGCAATCGGCAAACTCGAGTTCTTTGATGGGGTGCCATCAGACGCCACGATCGCCACGGTCTACGACAACCTCGACCGGATGCGCGGCATGGGCGTGTTTCTCGACAACATCGGCGCTGTTTCGATGTACAGTGTGCGCAAGGGCTTGGACGGCGCCGGGGCCGAAGGCGCGAACAGGATCGCCCTATTTGAGCAACTGCTGGATTCCCAGACGCTCGTCGTCACGGCTAACACTTCGACCCTCTATGCCTATACCTATACCGATCTTGCGCAGGATGGGCCGACCGTTATTGAAGTCCCCCCGGCTATGCTCGGGTTTCTCAATGACGCCTGGCAGCGTTTCGTCGGCAACATGGGCGTCACCGGGCCAGATATGGGCAAGGGCGGCAAGTATCTGGTAGTGCCCCCTGGCTATACGGGCGAAATCCCCGACGGCTACTTTTTGCTCAAGCCATCGACCAACAGGAACTTCATGTTCCTGCGCGGCTCGATCAAAGACGGGCTCAGCCCCGCAGTCAATAACATTACCTCGAACCTGAAGGTCTATCCGCTGAAAGATGCGGCCAAACCGGCTGCGACATCATTCGTCAATATGTCGAACAGGGCCTTCAACACAGTCTTCCCCAGCGACTTCAGCTATTTCGAATACCTTGACCGCGTCATTCAGGAAGAACCCATCGAGGCGATCAGCCCGGAAGTGCGCGGCGCCATCGCCGCGATTGGCATCGTCAAGGGAAAGCCCTTCGCTCCTGACGAGCGGATGAAAAAGCTGTTGACGGCTGCCGCGACGCTGGGCAATGCGACCGCCCGCGCCATCACCTACGAGCCGCGAATTGACGGCGTGAAAATCTACCCGGACGACCCCAACAGTGTCTGGTCCACCGCGTTCGCCAACAGGAGCACCAGCTTTGAAGCGGAAGGAACAATGGGGCTGGATGCGCGGGTGCTCTACTATTTTAACGCCGGCGGGGTGACTCCGGCCATGGCCACTACGCACGCGGGCGAAGGTTCGGACTACGCGCTTGCGGTTCTCGACGCCAACAAGCAGCCCTTCGACGGCGCGAAGACGTACAGGCTGCATCTGCCCAAGGACGTTCCGGTCAACGACTTCTGGGCTGTTACCTTGTATGACACCCAAACCCGCTCGCAGCTTCAAACCAGCCAGAGCTTCCCCACCATCGGCAGTCAGTCCAGCGGTATGGCTCGGAACGCAGATGGTTCCTATGACGTGTATTTCGCGCCCGAAGCGCCGCAAGGCAAGGAAGGCAACTGGCTGCAAACGCTGCCGGGCAAGAGCTGGTTCACGATCCTGCGTATGTATGGTCCGCTCGAGCCCTGGATCAACAAGAGCTGGCGGCCGGGTGAAATCGAATTGCTACGGTGACTTCATCCGCTGGCAGCCGTCCGGCGGAATAACAAGCTGGTTGTCTGAATCAGGAGCCAACACTCTATGAACGAGCGGAGACAGAATATGAACCGATTGCCCATGAACCGATTACCATCCACTTGCGGATTTGTCCTGGCCTTGTCCCTGGCCGTGACAGCACAGGCCGACGTTTCAAAAGCGACGATAGACTCACTGGGCACGCCCGACAGTGTGGAGACATCGATCGGAAGGCTAAACTTCAAGGACGGTGCGCCCAGTGCCGACACTGCGCAGAAAGTGTTCGATACGCTCGACTTCACCCGCGCACTGAACGTCTACAACAACAGCTTTCGCGGCGCGTCTGCCTTAGGGCTCCAGAAGGGCTTCCAGAGCATCGGTGGCGAGTACAACGACGTCATCATTACATCGAAACTGCTGGATTCGGCGTCCCTTTTCCTGACCGGAAACGCCGACACCGTCTACTACATCTCCGTCGTCGACCTTTCGAAGGGGCCAATGGTGATCGAACAGCCTTCCGATGGTGTTGGGACCATCAACGACATGTGGTTCTCGTGGATTATCGATGTCGGCGGCCCGGGGCCGGATCGAGGTCAGGGCGGCAAGTACCTGATCGTCGGACCCGAATATGACGGGCCGCTGCCCGAGGGCGGATACTTCGTCGCCCATTCCAAAACCAACCGCATCCTCTATGCCTCGCGCGCCTACCTGGTGGACAGCGATCCCAAACCGGCAGTCGAGAACGTCAAGGCGAACATGAAGATCTACCCCTATGCGGCGGGCGCCTACGGCACCAGCATCGCACAGGCGCTGAGCGGCGCAGTCCGTCTCGGGGCGGATCCAAAGATCCCTGAAACGAAGTTCATCGAGGCGAGCGACGTGTCCTTCAACACCATCCCGCCCAGCGATTTCGGCTTCTACGAATGGATCAACGAAAACGTGCAGGCCGAGCCCGCCACCAGCTATGACGTGGAGCTCTCCGGGCAACTCGCCGCCATCGGCATCGTCAAGGGCAAGAAATTCGCGCCCGACGAGCGTATGAAGAAGATCCTCACGGATGCCGCCGCCGTCGGCCAGGCGGCCGGCCGTGTGCTGAACTGGCGTCCCTTTGACGCCCACCCGGAGTGGGCCTACTACCCTGACTCGATGTGGGGAAACATGCTCTGGGAGGGCGGCGCCTTCTTCGAAACTCCGCCACCTGTGTTCAAGGATGGCGAGTTCACGCCGCTGCCACCGACCGGCGCTCGCACGCTCGATTCGCGTATTGCCTTCTACTACGGCTATACGCTCGATAGCCCCGGTATGATCATGACCATCCCGGAAGTGGGGTCGCAGTACCTGATGGGTTTCCTTGACGCCAAGGGCGAGGTGCTCGACGGCGCAAAAACCTACAGGGTGACCCTGCCCAAGAACATCCCGGCCAAGGCGTTCTGGTCCTTCACGCTCTACGATAACCAGACGCGCTCCATGCTGCAGACACCGCAGAAATACCCCCGCGCGGGATCGCAGTCTTACCCCTCCCCGGCGGCGGAGGCAGCCGGCGACGGCTCAACGACGATCTGGTTCGCACCGGAACAGCCCGAAGGCGTCGCTCGCGGCAACTGGATACAGACCGACCCGGCAAAGGGCTGGTTCACGATTCTTCGTCTCTACAGCCCGCTGCCATCGTTCTTCGACAAATCCTGGCGGCCGAGCGAGATCGAATTGGTCCGGTGAGATACGATGTAGTCAGCTGCGCACGCATAACTGGGGACAGACCAAGTTAATGACCGGCCTTTGACGTCGCCTGTCCCCGACGTTATGGCCAACAACCCATCAAACCCTTCACTTGGAGTCCATCCATGAAAGCAACACTTCCTGTCATTGTATTGCTCACACTCTTCACCGGTTGTTCAGCACAGGCGCCGGCACCACAAGCGCAGGTGCAGGCGAATCTCGCCAAGCCTGTCGACTGCTCTACGGCGGCGGCGGATATTCAAACCCTGACCAGCGAGAAAGCCCGTACCTCGCAGGAAATCGAGGATGGTGCGAGCTCGATCATCCCCGTTGGCGCGGTCGCGCATATGTTCGGGGGGAGCGAGAAGGAAGGGCTGGAGATCGGCACCGGCGAATATAATAAGAAACTGGATGCCAAAATTGCGGAGATTCAGTCGCAGTGCAATGGTAAATAGGCTATCGAGAAGTTCGGCTGAAGTTTTTTGTCTGCAAGGCGCAATTCAATAAAGATCGCGATACGTTCCAATGTCTTGTTGCCTGCTGTTTCGGCGCTGCTTGCCAGCAGCTTCTGCTCGGTTGCTACTGGGCAGAAGCATACTGGCATCACGATTCACGCAGTAACTTTCAGGCTCAAGGCGTCACGATATTAAAGACGGGATCCGGCTGGTCCAGCAGCGCGAAGAACTGCAGTAGGTCCAGCTTGCTGCCTTCCACCGAGACGTCATCCGAAAACAGGATGTCGCGAATACCGGCGCCGCCCGTCAGCATTTTTACGAACAGCGGGTGCGTGATGCGCACGGTGGCATTCGCGTTGGCCGCAGGGCTGCCCTCGCGTTGGTGCAGCACGGCGTTCTCCAGTTCCAGCACGTACGTTTTACCCAGGTCGGTAAACTCGATATTGAGGGTGAAGGTTTTGCCGTCCGCCTTGGGGCCGTTGAGCATCGCGGCCATCAGCTCGAAAAACTGGTCGACCGGTGTTTCGTTGATCAGGTCCACCGCATTGGCGATGCTGAGCCCGACCTTGGGCGTGCCCTGGCGCAGCTCCAGCGCGCCGGTGAGATACACATCCCGCCACGGCCCTGATTCGGCCAGGTAACCCATCTGGTCGTAGGTTTGGGCGAGCAGCGCCTTGGCGGCGGTATTGTCCGGCTGGGCGAACACGAGGTGATTCAGTACCTCGGCCACCCAGCGGTATTCGCCCTTGTCAAAATCCGCCTGCGCACGGCGCAAGATCGCGTCGGCGCCACCCATCATGTCGACGTAGTGCACCGCGGCCTCGGCCGGCGGCAGTGGGTCCAGGTTGGCAGGGTTGCCGTCGTACCAGCCAAAATACAGCTGGTACACCGCTTTCGCATTGTGCTTGAGCGTGCCGTAGTAGCCGCGATTGGAGAAATTGCCGCGCAGTGCTTCGGGCATCTGCAGCATGTCGGCGATCTCGCGCGGCGTATAGCCCTGCGATGCCAGGCGCAGCGTCTGGTCGTGGATGTACTTGTAGCCGTCGCGCTGTTTTTTCAGGAAATCGATGATCGCCTCGTTGCCCCACAGCGGCCAGTGGTGGCTGCCGAAATACACCTCGACGTCGGGGAACAGGTGGATCGCCTCGTCGATGTAGTGGCTCCACTTGCGCGCGTCGCGCACCTTGGTACCGCGCAGCGTGTAGAGGTTGTGCATGGTGCGCGAGACCAGCTCGGCGCCGCCGAACGCTTTAAGCTGCGGCAAATAAAAGGTCAACTCGGCGGGTGCCTCCGAGCCGGGTACATTCTGGAACACAAACTCCACGCCATCGATCGTGATCGTTTCGCCGGTGGTAGCGATGATGCGCGTCGGCTGCGCAATACCGACGCTGCCAAATGCCGGCCCCTTGCCGAGACCGGTGTCGACATGTTCGCGGGGGGAGTGTTCGAGCTGGCTGCCATACATGAACATCGAGCGCCGGCTCATGGTGGTGCCGGCGAGCACGTTTTCACTGGTGGCTTCTTCCATGAATCCCACCGGCGCGATGATCTGGGTGTTTGCATCCGCGCCCAGCACGGACACCACGCCGCCGAAGTGGTCGACGTGGGAATGCGTGAAGATGATTGCGGAAATGGGCTTGTTTCCCAGGTGTTCGCGCGCAAACGCGATGGCGGCAGCGGCGGTTTCTTTCGTGGTGAGCGGGTCGACGATAATCCAGCCTGTTTGTCCTTCGATGATGCTCATATTGGAGAGATCGAAGCCGCGCAGCTGGTAGACGCCGTCGGTGACTTTGAACAATCCGTGCTGGTTGTTGATTTTGGCCTGGCGCCACAGCTGGGATTCACGGTGACCGGCGCATCGCCCTCGATGAAGTCGTATGAGGACATGTCCCAGATCGTGGCGTTGTCCGGTCCCGCGACCGTAAGTGTTGGCGGCGCCGCGACCAGGCCCCTGCTGGCGTCGTCAAAATCCTGTTGGTCGGCGAGATTCAATTCCTCGCGCACCCCGGCATTGGCGCGCACCGTGTTGTCGGTCGCCGGTGTGTTGCCCTGGGCGCCCAGAGTAGCATCCGTCGGTTCGCCCTGGCAGGCCAGCAGCAGTGCCAGTAGTGGGGCGATCAACAGGCCGCGTGTCAGCGCTTGGCAGGGATGCGTGGACAAGATCGTGTCGGCAATGATTGCGGCCAGATGCGGATAGAGGGCATAGGAGAGTCTCCTGATGGGTATTATTACGCCCGCCTCGGTGGGGGGCAAAAGGACACTAGCAGCTCACTGCGGGCGGCGTGGGGTCCCACCTTGTTGGCACGGAGGGGGGGCCCGCGTGCTGTTATTTATCGTGGGGGGGTCCTCGGCGTGCTCAAGCGCAGACTGACGCGTAGGCGAGCTGATGGCAACGATATCCGCCAGCGGGTGCGTTTGCACTTTCTTATTCCGTGTCGGCCCGGCTAAGGGGCGTGGCGCCGCGCGGGTCATTTGGTGGCAGCAGGCGACTGCGCCACAGATAACATCGCATGATGGTATCGAGTCGGTTAGGGGAAAAATGAAAACAGAACGCTGGTCCTCTCGTGCCACATTCCTGTTCGCGACCATCGGCTGTTCGGTGGGCCTCGGCAATCTGTGGCGTTTTCCCTACATCGCTGGCGAAAATGGCGGCGGGGCGTTTGTGCTGGTGTATATCGGCTTCGTGCTGCTGCTTGGCATACCCCTGATCATGGCAGAACTGGCTATTGCGCGTCGTGGACACAACAACCCCGTGGCGACCACTGCGGCCATTTCCCATCACGAGAGCGGTCACCGCCGCTGGCAGCTGATTGGCTGGCTCAGCATACTGGCCCCGCTGCTGGGGCTGAGTTTCTATGGCGTGGTGTCGGGGTGGTCGCTGGAATATTTCCTGTTGGCCGCTGGTGGGCGTTTCGCCGGAATCAACGGTGGGCAAGCCGCCGAGTTGTTTGCCGGCGTGCTGGCATCTCCGGGCAGGATGCTGTTCTGGTTCACGCTGGTCATTGTGTCTGTCGCCGTTGTTGTCGGCAGCGGCGTGCGCCGGGGCATTGAAGCAGTCTCCAAATTCATGATGCCCGCGCTGTTTATTCTGCTCCTTGGCCTGGCCGGATACGCCTGCACAGTGGGCGACGCCGGCGCTGCAGTCGCCTTTCTTTTTGCGCCGGATTTTTCCAGTCTCACGGCCCAGGGGGTTCTGATGGCCTTCGGCCAATGCCTGTTTTCGCTGGCGGTCGGCACGGGCGCGATGCTGGCCTACGGCGCCTACCTGTCGCCGGACACATCCATCCCGGGTGCGGCCTGGACCATCGGCCTTGCCGATACCGCAGCATCCCTGCTCGCGGGCATGCTGATATTCCCGATCGTCTTCAGTTCGGGGCTGGACCCGGCGGAGGGGCCGGGATTGATCTTCGTTACGCTGCCCATCGCCTTCAGCGAAATGCCGGGCGGACAGATTTTTGCGTCGCTGTTTTTCCTGCTGGTGTTCTTTGCCGCCTTCACGTCGTGCCTGGGGATGATGGAGCCATTCGTGTCCTGGCTGGAGGATCGGGCGGGCTGGAATCGCCGCCGTGCGGCGTTGCTCACTGCAGTAGTGGTGTTTCTGCTGGGCCTCGCAGCGGTATTTTCCTTCAACCTCTGGAAGGACTTCACCCCGCTGGACATGATCCCTCCGCTGCAGGGGCGCACCGTGTTCTCCATCCTGGACTACGTCACCTCCAACCTTATCCTGCCGATCAATGCGCTGATGATCGCCGTGATGGCGGGCTGGGCGATTGCCAGTGCGCGCATGCGTGAGGATATCGGTATCAGGTCGGATGCAGGCTGGGCGATGTGGCAGGTCTCGGTGCGCTTTCTCGCGCCAGCGGCAATCGTATGGATGTTTCTCGCCAACCTCTTCGAGTAACAGCGGCTAAACAGCGTCGGGCACGCGTTTGGACAGCAGTTTTTCCGCCAGCGAGGGCCCGCGGCCGGGGATCGTCCAGGGGCAGACCTCGATGCAGATGCCGCAGCCCACGGTGTGGGTGAAGTAGGGCGCGCACTTGTCGAAATCCACGTACCACTTCTCTTCGCCCCGCACCATTTGCTTGTGGTCGGCAATCGCATCCACCGGGCAGTCCAGGGTGCAACGGCGACACCCCAGGCACAAGTCATCGACCGCGATATCCACCGGCTGGTCGTGCGCCAGTGGCAGATCGGTCAGCACCGTCGCGATGCGCATGCTGGAACCGAATTCGGTGCAGATCAGCGAGCCGTGCTTGCCGAGCTGGCCGAGACCCGCATCGATGGCCAGCGGGATATGCAGGATGTCGGCGGCCTCCCCGTACGCCCGGGCACGCCACCCCATCGCGCGGATATGTTCCGCTAGCGCAACGACCGTGCGCGTGATTTCCATGTAGGCCCTCATGGTCTCCACGCCCGCGCGGTTGGTCGTGACGAATGCCATCTCCTGGCTGTCCATCGGCATCAGCACCACGATCGCATGGGGATAATCCGGCTGGTACCCGTTGTACAGCGCCTTTTCCGTGAGTGGCGCAACGCCCACTGCGCCGGCGCCCAGTGCGCGAGCCCGCTGCTTGATCGCCTCCGCCATCGCCCTGGGGTCTGCAACGGGCTGCCGCGTTTTTGCCACTGGCCCGTCCGCCCGGCGCAACAGCCAGCGATTGACCATGTTCAGCCAGTACACCCGGAAGGGATTGATGAGCGCGAAAAACAGCTCCAGCTTGCGCCATTCCAGCTCGCGCGCGCCGGAGCCGTGAAAGACCTGCTCCGCGCGGCGGAACACCGGCTCGCCGAGCCCGTTGATCTCATTGCCGGAGCGGGGTTGTTGGCGATATTGAAAAGGCAACGCGGCAGATGGGAAGTCCCTGATCACACGACGCGTCACAGGCACTAGTCCCTGATAACCGCTTCGAGTTCCAGCGGCTTGCCGCTGCGCTGGGCCCTTTGGTATGCCCTGCGCACGAGGACGCCGCGGGTCAGCCACAGCAGCGCATAGCGGGAAAGGCGCAGCAACAGGCGTGCATCCCGTCGCAGCGCCTGCCAGCGGCTCGGGTTTTCGAGGATGAACTCCTGTTCGAAGGAAGGCATGGCGAGAGTTTACTCCAGGCGAGCGACAAGCAGGCTTTGTTGTGATTTTTTTACGTTTTGCGCGGCGGCGGTGGGTCCGCACAGGTGCCGCTGCTATATTGATAAACCTCGGCATCTCACAATAAACGGATAAAAATATGCCTGATAACTGCTTGAAACACCTGTTCCCCTTGACCCTGGTTTCCTCTGCGCTGCTGCACACAGTCCCGGCGCTTGCCCAGGGTTCCGCTCCGGCACTGGAAGAGGTCGTTGTCACCGCCCAGCGCCGGGAGCAGAACGTGCAGGATGTACCCATCAGCGTGTCCGTCTTCAGCGGCTCTGAATTGCAGCAACGCAACATCACCAATGCCGTCGATTACCTCGTGCTGACGCCTGGCGTGAGCTTCACAGAGGACGGCCAGACCGGCAGCCGTGGCATGGGTATCGCCATTCGCGGCGTCAACAACATGGTCACGGGTGAAAACGCGTTCGTAAACTCCGTCGGCATTTATCTCGATGAATTCAGTGTCGCGTCGGTGCCCAACAATGTCGCCAACCCCAACCTGTCCGACATGGACAGGGTGGAAGTGCTGCGCGGCCCGCAGGGCACGTTCTTTGGCCGCAACGCGGTGGGCGGCGCGCTGAACCTCACGACGAAGAAGCCCACCGATGAGTTCGAGGGCGAGGTCATTCTCGGCGGTGAAAACTACGAGGAGGGCGGCGACCAGTACAACGCCACCGGCATCCTGAACGTGCCCGTCTCGGATGACTTCAGGATGCGCGGCGTGGTCTATTACATGGATAGCGACGGCTTTATCGAGAATGCGTGTCGCAGCGGCGCCAGCGCAAGTGACTGTCCGGCTGCCGCACAGAACGGTTTCACGCCCAACGGGGCCGACGGCAGCAAGCAGGATTCGTTCAATGGCCGCCTGCACCTCGACTGGAACCTGTCGGACCAAACCAATGTCCTCGGGTCGATCTATTACACTGACGACAGCCAGGACACGGATGAAAACGTGCCCTCCGGCGTGCTTGACCTCGACTCCATCGACAGTTTCGGCATCACGCAGGCGCTCGATCCGGGTACCGGCTTCTGGTACAACGGCAACTACAGCGAACTGAGCCACGACCTCAGTGAAAAAACCGACAACAAATCCACTGTTTCGATACTCAACATCACGCACCAGCTGAATGACCGGGTCGTCATCAAGTCGATCACCGGCTACATCGATGCCTCGTTGGACAGGACCTTCGACAATGACCTGATCGGCGGCCTCGATGCGCTCAAACGCACCAATTCCTACGACGGTGATTCCTGGAGCACCGAGCTGCGGATGGAATTCACCGAGGACAAGTACGATTTCATCGGCGGCGTGCTGTACGCCAGCGACGAGCAGAAGCAGGACAACAACGTGGCAATCTCCAGCCAGCCGACGGCCACGCTGGACGGCGTGGGACTGCTGCCGCCTTTTCCTGAGGGCCTTGGGTTGGCGCTCAATAATAAAAAATGGGAACTGGAGAGTATCGCCGTGTTCGGCGACCTGACCTGGCATACCACCGACAAACTGGACCTGATCGTCGGTGCCCGCTACACCGACGATACCGTCAAGCAACAGCTGCAGGCCTACGGCACACAGCCCACCTGCTGCTTTCCCGGCTCTCCGGGCTTTCCTCCCCCGCCCGGATTCGACTTCTACCAGAGTTTCGTGAACTTCGAGCGGCCGCCCGCATCGGGCCAGGACTCCTTCAACGATGTCTCGCCGCGTTTCGTTGCCCGCTACCAGGCCACCGACAGCGTGAACGTCTGGGGCACGATCTCCAAGGGCTACAAGGCCGGGGGGCTCTCGCTGGGCAACAACACGAACCTGGATGACCAGCCCGCGTTTTCCGTCGAGTTCAAGGAGGAGTCCATCTGGAACTACGAGGTCGGCGTCAAGAGCGAGCTGCTGGACAACCGCTTGCGCCTGAACGGCTCGGTGTATTACCTGCAGTGGTCGGATATCCAGATGGAAGCCTTCCGCTTCCTGACAGCCGGCGACCTGTCCTCCAACTTTGAGCAGACGATTAACATCGACGATGCCGAGGCCATGGGCGGCGAGCTGGAACTGCAGGCCGCGATTACCGACCGGCTGACATTCTCCGCCGCGGCGGGCTACACCGACACGGAGATCACCAGTAATTCCAGCGCTGAAATCACCGGCGGTTTCCTCGTCGACCTGAAGGGACTCGACCTGCCGAAGGCGCCGGAGTGGACCTATAACGCCACGCTCGAATACCGCTTCCCGATCGGCGCTAATGAAATGTGGGTACAACTGGATTACATACACCGCGACGGGCAGTACGCCGATATCGAGGCACTGACCTACCAGCAGACCGATGGACCTTCACCGACACAGGGCCTGGCCCGCAACTCCATCGCCACCTTTGGTGACTACCCGTTTCGGACGCCGGATTACGACGTGTGGAACCTGCGCGCCGGCTTCGACATGGGTCAATGGAGTTTCAATGCCTTTGTGCAGAACCTGGATGAGGAGAATTACTACACCGGCACCCAGGAGAACTTCGGCGCGAGCGGTTACCGCCTGCGGCCCAATCCGCGCACGATCGGGGGCAACGTCACGTACCGCTTCTAGGCGTTTTACGCCGCCACCACCCGGCGGATTTATGGCGACCGCGATCCACCAGTCGGTCGTCCAGCCACAGCGCGATGCGCCGCAACGGCCCGCCTGCCAGTTTGCGCCACCCGCGGTGGTACCACTTGCTGTAGTCGCGGTTATAGGGGCAGACGCGGATGCAGATGGAGCAGTCGGTGTTCTGGTTGGCCCAGAATCCAAAGCATTTCTCGGCATCCACTGTCCACTTGGCGACGCCGATCAGGTTGGAGCGGTTGTAGACCTCCGCTGACGGCGCAGTAAACGGGATAGCCTTCGGCGGGCAACCGGCGGCGCAGCGGTTGCAAATATCGCAAAACGCTTGCACCCCGAATTTTTTTGGCTGGCTGTGGATCAGCGGTATATCCGTGAATATCCGGCCCAGACGCAGCCGGGGACCGTACTCCTCGGTGATCAGCAGGCTGTGCCGCCCCACCTCCCCGAACCCCGCCTGCACCGCCAGCGGTATGGCCAGCGAGGAGTCGTTCATCGTGGCGTAGGCGCGGTAGCCGAGGTTGCGGATGTACTGCGCCAGCGTCAGCAGGGTCAGGCTGTCGTAGGAATACCCAAGGCCTGTGGCGCTGCCTGACAGGGCCGAGGGCACCGTGTTGGTGAGACCCACGTCCATGGACTCTCCCACCACGATCACGTGGGGCAGGTCGTCGGGGATATCCAGCGGCTTGCTCGCCAGCGCCCGCTCATCGAAGATGCCGCTGTACATCCAGCGCTCATCGTAGGCGCACACGCCGAGCAAATCAGCGCCACACAAGCGGGCCACCTTTTCGATATCAGCCGTGGCTTCGGCCGGGTCATCGAATACATAGGGTTCGGGCCAGCCGGCTTCATGGCAGGTGAAGTGGTCAAAGAATCCCTCCCTGCGGCCGGTCTGCTGGCGATTCATATCCCGCAGCAGGTTGGTCACGTGCCAGGAGGCATTGCGCAGGGCATAGTCGCGCTGGCTGAAACCGTCGCTGCGACGGGAGCGTGCGGCAGGCATGAAATAGCCGCGAAAGAACGCCGCGGCTTTATCCGACATCACCTCGGGGTCCCACTGCGAGCGGCAGTAGATGTCGTTGCGCTGGTCGAATTTTCAAAATTCTCCAGCACCTCAAAGCCGGTGAGTTCATCGATCGGCTTGCGGTGAGGGTTTTCCTTCTTCATTCACGGCCCTACACTGTCGGCTCTGCCACATTGAATCGTAGTATTCGCTTAGCCCTGCGCAGAAGTAAAGCTATAGACGCCCACCTTCACTGTTGGACTGGTTGGACTACCGCACCAAGGAGTTTTGCAGTCATGCACGTCACGCTGTTTGGCGCCACCGGCAAGCTTGGTTTGGAGTGCCTGCAACAATGCGTTGAGGTCGGCCATGCAGTGACAGTGTTGGTGCGCAGCCCCGACAAATTGCCTGCCACGCTGCGCGACAGGATTACTGTTGTCGAGGGCGATGGCCTGGTAGCTGCGGATGTCGAGCGCGCGCTGCCACCCGGTACCGACGCGATCCTGTTTGCTGTCGGGGTGGATGAAAAGACCTCGCCACCGGACCTGTGCACCGATGTCACGCGCCATATACTGGCGGCAATGCGGCGCGAACAGATCCCGCGGTTGGTGTGGTGCGGCGGCGGCAGTAATTTGCGCCCGGAAGACGTCGTCACCTTTGGCGCGCGCTTCGTGCGCTGGTTTTCCGAGACGTTTCTCACGCACCGGCACAGCGACAAAGTCCACCAGTTGCAGTTGCTGGATGACAACGCCGACCTGTGCTGGATCGGGATTCGTCCGCTGCAAATGAAAGCGGGACCGAGGACGGGCCGCTATCGCCTGGGCTATAACGCCTTCAGCGGCTTCTCCAGTATTTCCTTCGCCGATTGCGCGCACGCGATGGTGAAGATGCTGGACGATGACACCTGGGTGGGGAAAGCCCCGGTGATCCAGTACTGACTGTGATGAAGGCGTATATCAAAACGTATGACGCGGCGCAGGAGTACTTCTTTGCAGAGGGGTGTTTTATCACCGAGCTGTCCAACGCCGCCGATGATCCCGCCGTGTCGATTGCCCGCGCGCGCCTGGAACCGGGCAAGACCACCCGTTGGCATTATTTGCGCGACACCGCTGAACGCTATGTCGTGCTGCAGGGGATGGGCAGCGTGGAGGTCGGCGACCTGCCGCCGCAGCGCGTGGCGGCCGGCGATGTGGTGATCATCCCACCCCAGGTGCGCCAGCGTATCAGCAATGTTGGTGCGGACGACCTGGTGTTCCTGGCAATCTGTTCGCCGCGCTTCACGACAGCGGCTTATGTGGATATAGATGTGGAAATTGCGGAGTGAGTGGCGCGCTACCCATGCGGTCTGTCGCCTCGCCTCGTTTAAGAGAAGAACAGGGGAGTGATGGCAGTGGCTGAACGCTTTGAGAAACTGGACGAGAAACTCAAGGACTTTATCCGGCAGCAGCACATGTACTTTATTGGCACCGCGGGTGCCGAAGGCTATGTGAATGTGTCGCCCAAGGGCATGGACAGCTTTCGCATCCTCAATGACACCACCGTCGCCTGGCTGAACCTGACCGGCAGTGGCAACGAGACCGCCGCGCACGTACTGGAAAACAGCCGCATGACGGTGATGTTCTGCTCCTTCGACAAGCAGCCGCTGATCATGCGCCTGTATGGCCAGGCTGCGGTTGTTCACCCGCGCGACGAGCGCTGGGACGAACTGGCGGCACTATTCCCGCATTACACCGGCGCGCGCCAGATTTTCGTGCTGGACCTGGCACTGGTGCAGACCTCCTGCGGGTATGCCGTACCCTACTATAAGCTGCAGGGCGAGCGGCCCACGCTGACCAAGTGGGCGGACAAACACGGGGAAGCCGGTATCCACGATTACTGGGCGCAGAAGAATATGAAAAGCCTGAACGATAAAGATACGGGTATTCTGTAGGGCGTACTTTTTGGGGAGCACTGATGGCAGAGATCACCTTTACCCGCGACGAACGAGACATCATCTGTCGCAAGATACAGCTGTATATGCGCGAGGAACTGGAGCAGGAGGTCGGGCAGTTCGACGCCGGTTTCCTGCTCGATTTCTTCGCCGAGGAGATCGGCCCCTATTTTTACAATCGCGGCCTGTATGACGCGCAGGCCATTCTCGAAAGCCGCCTGGAAAATATCGCAGAAGCCATCTATGAAATCGAAAAGCCTACTCAGTTCGTCCGGTAGTGCCCTGCCGCGCGTGTTGGCGTTCACCTTCGTGATCGCTGCCGTGCTGCTCGGCCTGTTCCTGCTCTACGCCCTGTCGGTGTATGAAGAGCCGCCGGTCGAGCCGGGCTGGGCGATACGCGGGAGTGAGCAAATTCCTCCCGGTGCTGTCACGGTGCGTTTCAGCGGCACCGCGACACTGCTGTTCAGCGACGGTGAAACGCAGTGGATGACGGACGGCTGGTTTTCGCGGCCCGGCCCGCTGCGCATGCTGTTGGGCAAGATCAGCCCGGACGTGGCGGCGATCGAGCGCGGCCTCGCGGACAACCAGGTTGCCGAGCTGGCGGCGGTGCTGCCGGTGCACTCGCATTACGATCACGCGATGGATGCGCCGGAAGTGGCCCTGCGTACCGGCGCACTGCTGCTCGGCTCGCAATCCACCGCCAATATCGCGCGTGGCTGGGGCCTGCCCGAGGCACAGATACAGGTGCTGCAGGATCGCCAGCCGGTGCGCGTGGGGCAGTTTGTGATCACGCCGATCGAGTCGCGGCATTTCGAGTTTCCCGATCCGGCCATCCGCGAGCGCGCGCTGGGAGAGACGGAAATCGCCCTGCCGTTGGTGCCGCCTGCCCGCGTTTTTGATTATCGGGTCGGCAAGGCGTATGTGTTGCATGTCAGCCACCCGAAGGGCAGTTGGTTGATCGTTGGCAGCGCGGGCTATGTGGAGGGCGCTTTGCAGGACTTCAGTGCGGATACGGTATTCCTCGGCGTCGGCGGCCTCGGTTCGCAGACGGCGCAGTACATGGAGGACTTCTGGCGCGAGACGGTAACGCCGGTCGCCCCGTCGCGGATTATTCCGATCCACTTCGACAGCCTCACCGCGCCGGTCGAAGGACCGTTCAGGGGGCAGGTGAAGCTGATGGCGTTTCTCTCTAACGACAGGGAAGGCACGCTGTCGTTCCTGCGCAAGAAGGCGGCGGCAAATCCCGCGCTGCAGTTTGTCACGCTGCCGCGCTTTGAGGAGGTCGTGCTGTTCGAGTGAGGGTGACGCTTGTTGTCGAACCTGTCGTCAGGCAAACACCCCGTGGATATACCACTGCCGGGCCAGGCGATCGTGGAACACCCAGTACCGCTGGCCGCTGCTGTCCACGGCGATGTAGTAGTCGCGGCTCACCGCGTCCCGCCACCAGTTGTCCTCGATGCGCTCCGGCCCATACAGCAGTTGCAACACGCCGTTCCAGTACAGTCGTGCCCCGTGTTGGCGCAGGGCCTGCGGCTGTGGCAGCAGCCAGAAAGGACGCTGCGCGCAGTGCGCCGTGCTGCCGTGCGCGTCGCCGGCAGGGTCGCTGCCGACCAGCAGTGCGCACTCCGGCAGGTGCTCATCCCGGCAACCGACGTGTTCAATCGCCTGCAAGCCCAGGCGGTTGCACAACCTGTCCAGCAGGCTGGCCAGGGATTCACGCTGGTTGCGCGGGCGAAACAGGTCGATGCTGTCCTGCTGCGCGGGGCGCAGCTGCCCGCAGGCCAGGACCACGCCTTCCACGCTGCCGCGCAGTTGCAGGCGCTCGAAGCGAATGCGGCTGAGCTGGTACCAGTTTCCCCAGTCGCTGTGGCTGCTGCTACTGCGCACGCATACCTCCTGCAGTTTGTGATCCACGCCCACCAGTTGCCAGGTAATCTCGCTGGTCTGTAGCTGGGTGTTGCGCAGGAAACGGCACAGGGATTGCAACAGGCGTTGCACCGCAGGCAGCAATTCATCGTTGGTTTTTACCTCGTAACCAAACCAGTGCTCGTCGCTGAAGTCCGCGGGGGGGCGGTAGTCCACCTGCAAATCCTCGCGCTGCCCCAGCAGTTGCTGCAGGAAGTGGGTAAATTCCCTGCCACAGCGCCGGCCCAGCGCGACGGGTGGCAGCCGCAGTACATCGCCCAGCGTGTGCAGGCCGGCCCGGCGCAGTGAATCCACCGTGCTGGCGAACTGCGCCAACAGGTTCAGGGGCAGGGGAGCGAGCCGCTCTTCCAGCGGCTGTTGTATCGCCAGGGCGGTGTCCTGGGTCGCAAAAGACAGCAGCCAGGCCGCCTTGGGCGTGGGTGCCAGCGCATGGCGCACCCGGTATCCGCGACTGCTGATGCCGCTGGCCACCTCCAGCAACAGGGCATCCAGCCCCTGGAACAGGCCCAGGCAGCCACCGATTTCCAGTTGCAGGCAGTCCGCCTGCCAGGTGCACAGGGTGGGGGTGATGCCGTAGGCCCAGCAGCACAGTTGTTGCAGGCAGCGTTGTTCGGCCTGTTCATCCCGTTCCAGCAGGCGCACGGGTTCATCGCCTGCCAGTGCGCGTACCGTTGCGGTGCCCATGCCCCGGCGTACCCCAGGGCGGTGGCGCAATCGTTGGCATGCAGAACACGCTGTGCGGCCAGCACTATGGTCGGCTGCTGTTCACAGCGGCTCAGGCATTGCAGCGGCAGTTGGTCAAAAGCGCAGGCACAGCCACAGGCTCACGGATTGCTCCCGCTGTGGTCGCTTGCACATGGCGCGGGTGGTTGCCCGGCCGAATCATTAATACTGTACATGCATACAGTATTAATAGTCCGGGAGCGCTTGTCCAGCACGAGGGAAAAAGTCCTGCGCAGTATTGGGTTTGCACCCTATTGGCTTTGAATTGTTACCTTACGTGACAAATTGGTGCATGGATTTGGCATTTGGACCACTTTTTCGAAGGTATATTTATAGCCTACATTTAATGAATAATTCACAAATATACGGTTGCTGTTGCAGGCGGATGGGTAGATAGTAAGTAACACATGGCCTTGAGTAATGTTACTTAAGGTTACACATGGAGGATCTGCTCATGAAAGCTTTATTAATGGCCGTGCTGGTCTGCCTGGCATTCAACGCCTCTGCCGCCTGTCCCGTAAAAAGGCCGGGAGAGCTGCCGCTGTTGCCGGATGGGGCAGTAGCGAGCGACGAAGAAATGCACCGGGCGCAACTCGCGGCGGAAAAATACCTGCTACAGGCACAAGCCTATATGGAATGTAACGTGATGAACCGCCGCCAGTATTTGGCTCTGTCCGCGCGGATGGAGGACTTTTCCCGGGTGTACAACGAGGAAGTCATCGAATTCCAGGTGCGTGACAATATCATTGCGGAGAAATAGTGCTCGCATTCTCCAGCAGGTAAGTGATGATCACTTTGATCAGGAAACCCGCTATACCCATGGCCAGGCCGACGTACAGTATCAGCGTGCCGAACCGACCGGCATTGCTGCGCCTGGCCAGATCCCACACGATGAAGAGCATGAACAGGATGAGGGCACCCACGCCCAGGGTAACGCCGTAGTCTGTCAGCCATTCATCCATCGGGTGTTTCCTGTTCAGCCTCGTGCCCGGTAATCCATGGCAGCCTGCAACAGCGCCAGCCCGTCTTCAGGCTGTGTCTCGAACTGTTGCACACCGTCGGGCAGGGTAAGCCAGGGCTGCTTTCTGCTGGTCCAGATATGGACCTCCGGTTCCACCGCGCTGGTGTCCTCCAGTGTACCGGCCTGCAACTTGGCCAATTCGGGATTGATGTCGCCAATGCCGTATATGATGTTGCCGCAACTGGCACAGCTATAGCGGGTATTGGTATTGCCCTGCTCTGACACACGACTCCAGGCGGTCAACGCACCTTTCAATGCCATGGCTTCCGTGGCGATGACCAGGCCCAGGCTGAACGCGCTGCCCGTGCGTTTCTGGCAACTGCTGCAGTGACAGGCGTAGGTGAACAGGGGTTCGGCGCTGACTGTGTAGGTGACTGCGCCGCATTGGCAACTGCCATTCAGGGGGATCTTCATCTACGCATTCCGTTTCAGGTTGCAATGATGACATCGGTTTCCAGATGGGTTTCAGCCGTCAGGGAATTGGTGATCAGGCAGGCTGCCTCGGCTTTTTCCAGCAGCCGTTCGGCCTTGCCGATATCGGTACCCTCCGGCACCGTCAGGGTCACCGATAGCGTGAATTTGGTAAAACGGGTCACCCGGTCCACCCGCTCCAGCAGGCCCTCCGCGGAGGCTTCCAGATTGCTCCAGTCCAGTTTTGAAGCCCGGGCCACGGCGCGGAAGGTCAGTATGAAGCAGTCCGTGACGCTGGCGACCAGTAAATCCTCCGGGGACCACTGGTCACCCGGGCCGCCGAATTGGGCCGGGGATGCCGAAATCAGCTGCGGCAGGTTTTCTGCTTTCAGGACGATATTGCCCTCGGCTTCGGCGGAGGCACTGACGTGGTATCGGTGTGGTAAATCCTGCATGGCGCAATTTCCTCATGGCATGGGTGAGTCAGTTCATTCTGCGGTACCGGGGCGTACTTGCCGTCGAGTCGGTCTGGTGCTGCCCCAGGTACAGTGGCAGTAGCAGTATATAGGGCTTTGTGTCGCAATCTGGATAGACCGCAACAATAGACCACGACAATAGATTCTGCTCCCTCGCCTGTGTTTCCAGACGAGAGGCTACTGTACCGCCATTGCGACACTGTGCTGGCCGCTGCCGCTCCAGGTCGGCAATTCCCACAGTTGGGGCTGTAGCGGGGCGTCATCGACGGGGGACAGGTCCACATCGATAGACTGGTTGCCGCCACGCTGTTTGAGGATATGGATCTTGCGGTACTCGCGCATCTGCAGGCGCAGGCTGGACGGGGCGTGGTTGTGGCCGGCCTGGTGGGGGCGAAACAGTACGGCCAGGCTGTCGCCACTGGCGGCGGCCAGTTGCAGTTTGCGCAACTCGCTGTAGCTGTATTCCTGCGCGCCCAGCCAACTGAACACCGCGCTGCAGGTGGTGCTGCGCAGCGCCTGTTCGGTGGCCCACAACAGGTCCTGCCGGTTGCGGGGGTGGACCAGCAACACCTGCCGGGTATCAATGCCGCGCGCGGCCAACAGCGGGGCGTAAGGTCTATAGGGCGGGGCGATAAATACCTGCCAGCGGTCCTGCTCACTGAGGTGCTCCATCGCGGGCAGGAACAACCCCATGGCGCCCAAACCGCAGCCGTCGCTCAACACCTCGATGGTGCTGTCCAGTGGCCAGCCGTGCTGTTGCAACTGTATATCCAGCGCGGCATAGCCCGTGGCGAGACCCCGGGTGCCGTGGCTGTCGCTGTTCGCGGAGATTCCATGGTGCTGGAAATGGCGATGGCGACCGCGCCAGGTGTCGTTGCGACGGGTGACCTGCTCCAGCATTTCATTCATGTTCATGGCCTTTTGCCTCGTGGGGACGGTTCTTCCAGTAATACTGTATGTACGTACAGTAGTATTGGAAGAGGCAGAATGCAAGTGATGAATTATTAGTTATGAGCCATCGGGTTGTGAGCCGCTAATGGTCGGCTCCCGGCGAACAGCGCTATACTGAAAAAAAATAATTACTCGTCGCCTGGAGACACCAATGAAAATGAGGGCACCACATCTGACCGCGGCGATGCTCGCTCATACCCTCTCCATCTCGACCGCACTGGCATCAGATTTACCAGCGCCAAATGCAGACAACAATGTCTACTTCGGCGATGTCCATGTGCACACTGGCTGGTCATTCGACGCATTCACCAATGGCTCCAAAACCACGCCGGCAGATGCGTATGCCTGGGCGCAGGGCAAGCCCATCACCGGCAGCGGCGGCCCGGAAATGCAGATCAGGACACCACTGGACTTCTACATGGTGGCCGACCACGCGGAGTATATGGGGGTGTTCAACCAGATGGCGAACCCCGACAGCCCGCTCAGCAAGACGGCGCTGGCCAAGGGCGTAACCTCACCCGATGCCAACGTGCGGATTCAGACATTTGCCGGTGTCCTGCGCGACATGAGCGCGGGCAAGCGCGACCCGCAGTTGAGTGATCCGGTGCTGGCGGGTTCAGTGTATGGAACGAGATCGTGAAAGCGGCAGACGCCAACTACACGCCCGGCAAGTTTACCACGTTCGCCGGCTTTGAATGGACCTCGAATCCGCAGAAACGCAACCTGCACCGCGTAGTCGTGTTTCGCGACACCGAGCATTTGCCCGACCTGGTGCTGTCGGCACTCGACTCCGAGGATCCGGAGGTGCTGTGGCAATGGATGGACGAGCAGCGCGCCAAGGGCTCGACGCTGTTCGCCATTCCACACAACGGCAATGCCAGCGACGGTCGCATGTTCGAACTCACCAGGTTCAACGGCAAGCCGATCGACGCAGCCTACAATAAGACGCGCGCCGAGAACGAACCGTTGTATGAGATCACACAGATCAAGGGCACCTCGGAAACCTGGCCCGACCTGTCACCGACCGATGAATTCGCCGGCTTTGAGCAATGGGACTATACGCTGTCGGCGGATTACGAGCGGCCTACCCAGCATAGGGGCAGTTTTGTTCGCCAGGCCTTGCTGGATGGCATGAGCCAGGCGGCGGATGGTGCTGGCAATCCGTTCAAATACGGTTTTATCGGCGATACCGACACGCACAATGCCGCGGCCAGCAACGAGGAGTACAACTTCACTGGCAAGTTCGCGTTTGAAAATAATGCCAGGGAGCGGCTGTCCGGTGTCCCCGGCGCGCCAGCGGGCCAGGTGCAGCAAATCCAGGAATTCAGCTCGGCCGGCCTGGCCGGGGTGTGGGCACCGGAAAACACCCGCGAGGCCATCTGGGATGCGATGCAGCGCAGGGAGACGTTTGCAACCTCGGGTCCGATGATCAAGGTGCGCTTCTTCGGCAGCTTCGACTATGCGACCGACGATGTGCAAAAGCCCGATTTTGTGCAGCTGGCTTACGCCAAAGGCGTGCCGATGGGTGGCGACCTGAAACCCGTGGCTGGCAAGGCGCCGACGTTCCTCGTGATGGCACTCAAAGACGCCAACAGCGGCAATCTCGACCGCGTCCAGATTATCAAGGGCTGGCTCGACAAGTCCGGCAAGCAGCACGAAAAAATCTATGATGTCGCATGGTCCGGCGACCGCAAAATCGACGCCCAGGGGAAATTAGCTGCGGTCGGTAACAGCGTCGATTTGAAAACCGCGACCTACACAAATGATATCGGTGCCGCGCAGTTGACCACCGGCTGGACCGATCCGGATTTCAAACCGGATGAACGCGCCTTTTATTACGCCCGCGTCCTTGAGATTCCCACCCCGCGCTGGAACACATACGACGCAGTGCGGCAGCAGATGGCGCCATTGACGAAGGTGCCGGCGACCATCCAGGAACGCGCCTGGAGTTCACCGATCTGGTATGTGCCGGGTCAGTAACAATTGTAGTGTTGGCCATCTCGCGTCGCGGTAGGATTGCAGCCGCGACCCGCCCCATTTACAGATATACTTCCGCGATGCAGGACATCCCCGTAATTGATTTTGACACGCTGGGTCGCGCGGCCACACGGCAGTCGCTGGATCAGGCGTGTCGTGATTGGGGTGTATTTTACCTCGACGGCCATACCCTGGATCGCGAGCTTGCCAGGCGCATGTTTGCGGCGATGCACGGTTTTTTCGCGCAGCCCGTGGCGCTGAAGCAAACCGTCGAACGCACCGCGAGCAATCCCTGGGGATTTTACGATCGCGAACTGACCAAGAATGTGCGCGACTGGAAAGAGATCTTCGATGTGGGTCCGGACATAACCACCGATGGATTGCCGGGCGCGCGGGCGCAGTGGCCCGATGAAACACGAGCGGTTGAGATGCGGGGCTTCCGCGAGACGCTGCAGGCGTACTCCGCCGCCTGCGAACAGGTGGCGCTGCGCGTGTTGCACGCCATCAGCGCAAACCTGGGCATGCCCGCACGGTACCTGGATGGCTGTTTCGACGCGACGCAAACCAGCTTCCTGCGCCTTAACCATTACCCGGCCTGTGCGAATCCGGCACCCGCGGACACACCGGGTATCCCGGCATCCGGGCATCTCGGCATTCATCATCACACCGATTCCGGCGCGCTCACCGTCCTGCTGCAGGACGGGCAAGCTGGACTGCAGGTACTGCAGGGCGAGCACTGGCACCTGGTACAACCGCGCGAGAATGCGCTGCTCGTCAATATCGGCGACATCGTGCAGGTGTGGTCCAACGATCGCTACCGCGCGCCGCTGCACCGGGTGTTGGCCAATGCCACTGCCGCCCGCTACAGCGCTCCTTACTTTTACAACCCGAGCTACACCACGGTATACGCGCCGCTACCGGGTGCGTGCGATGCCGCCAATCCGCCCCGCTATCGGCCGATCCACTGGGGCGAGTTTCGCGCCGCGCGCGCTGCCGGCGATTACGCGGACTACGGCGAGGAAGTGCAGATCAGCCGCTATCGCGTCGAGGGCGCATCGGGGACAGACTCTTTCGTTGACATGGGTTGCACCTTGGGCAAATGATTCCTAAATTTGTGTTGGGCCGCGCTTGCCATTTGGGCATGCACGAAGCCAACGATTCATCAGCCGTCAGTAACAGTCGAAGGACATAACAATATGCGATCTGACACCCTGCCCGATCTGGTTGCCCTCTGGGCGGAACAACATCCTGACACCACCTGGTTGCGCGACCTGCATGAGCACGGTTCCGAGGATTACAGCTGGCGCCAGGCCCAGCAGCAGATTTCCGCAATCGGCGCCATGCTGGAACAACGCTACGGACAGGGTGAAAAAATGGTGGTGTTGTCGCGCAACCGGGCTCATTGGGTGCTTGCCGACCTGGCGATTATTGCCTCGGGAAATGTGACCGTGAGCATGTTCACCACCCTGCCGGCCTCCACCGCGGAGTATATTTTCCAGCTTACCGAGGCGCGCGTGATATTCGTCGGTGAGACCAGCAACTGGCAGCGAATAGTGCCTGTACTCCCCAGGGATATCCTCGTGGTGACACTGCCGGGGGTGGAACTCGAACATCCGCATGAACGATGGGAGGACCTGTTGGCCCAGTATGCCGGCCAGGCCCCCGCCTATCAGTGCCGACCGGATGACATGATCTCGCTGGTATTTACCTCCGGCACGACCGGGATGCCGAAGGGCGTGATCCAGACGCACGATAGCAACCTCGTCCCGATCCGTCGCTTCACTGATACGTTCGGAATAGCGAAAAACCCGCGCTATTTTTCCTACCTGCCCCTGTCACATATCGCGGAGAGGCAGATAGTCGAGTTTTCGTCTATCGTTCTGTGCGGCGAAATCTACTTCAACGAATCGCTGGACACCTTGCCCCGCGACCTGCAACGCACCCGCCCACAGGTCTTTTTTGGCCCGCCCCGTATTTGGGAACAATTGCAGCAGGCCGTCATCGGCAAGTTTGGCGGCAAGGACGCGCTGGCCACTGCACTGGCGCAGGACAAGGACGGAATCGGCAAGCTGGTGCTGGGAGGGCTGGGGCTGGATGAGGTGGAATACTGTCTCACCGCAGCGGCACCGACCCCTCCCGCGCTGATTCATTGGTGGGAGGACCTGGGCCTGACACTGATGGAGGGTTTCGGGCAGACAGAAGCCATGGGCCTGATTCTCTCCAGCCATGAGCAGCGGCGCGTGGGTTCCATTGGCAAGCCTATCGGCGAAGTCAAATACAAGATCACCGAAGAGGGTGAGCTCGCTATCATGGCCAATGGCTGTACACCCGGCTACTACAAAGAGGAGGGCAAGACCGCCGAACTGATCCGCGATGGCTGGCTGCACACGGGCGACAAGGTGCGAGTGGACGAGGACGGATTCCTCTACATTACCGGGCGGGTCAAGGACTACTTCAAGACCATACAGGGAAAGTTCGTGGCGCCGCCGCCCATAGAGGGCGCGTTTGCGAAAAATCCCCACACTGAACAGCAGTGCCTGCTGGGGCGCGGCTTCTCCAAGACCGTCATGGTCGCGGTCCTCACTGAAGAGGCGCGCAGCATCCCGCAGGACGTGATCGAATCCTCCGTGCTGGAAACGATCCGCGAGATCAATGAGGAGATCGAGAAGCACGCGCGCATAGGCGCCGTGATTCTCACGCGGGAGCCCTGGAGCATTGAGAACGAGGTGCTCACGCCGACCCTGAAGATTCGGCGCGAGAAGGTGGAGGAGCGCTTTGCCGAAATGGCGGAACAACTGGCACGCCGCGCCGCGGAAGACAGGGAGCTGTTGCTGCACTGGCATTGATCAAGGGGTCAGAGTCCTTGATTATCTCCAACGTTCACAAATCAAGCACTCTGACCCCTTGATCGGCTGAGCTCAAGGACGAGCCGCTCGAGGTTGTCCCATGGCTTGCCACCGGCGAAGCCCTTGATGCTGCCATCGACCTGGGAGGCCTGCTCCAGCAGCAGCGACAGGGAAGTGGTGTCGTGACGCGCCAGGGCCGTCTGCATCAACGGTATGCGGCTGCTCCAGACGTGCAGGGCGGTAAGCGCCTGCTGCGCGCTCAGGCCGCTGTCACAAGCCGATTGCGCCTGGCACAGCGTGCGGATCTCGCGGGCGAGTGCCCACAGGACGACCGGTGGTTCGGAACCTTCCGCGCGCAATCCGTGCAACATGCGCAGCGCGGCACTGGCGTCGCCCCGAAGGGCGCAGTCGGCCATTTCATACACGTTGTAGCGGGCGTTGTCGGATACGGCATCGATGACGGTTTTCGTGGTAATCCGCGCGTCTGCCGCCAGCAGTTTCAGCTTCTCGACTTCCTGCACGGCGGCCAGCAGGTTGCCCTCTACCCGGTCACACAACAATTGCAGCGCATCGTTATCGATGCTCATGCCGGCGGCTTGCACTCGCTGTTGCAGCCAGCGCGGCAGGCTTTTGGCGTCAACCGGCCATATCTGGATCGTGGCACCGGCCTTGTCGAGCGCCTTGTACCATTTGCTGTTGGTGGATTGCTTGTCGATCTTGCCGGAGACCATCAGCAGCACGTCATCACCGCCGCTGATCTCGAGGTATTCACACAGCGCACTGCTGCCCTCTGCTCCCGGCTTGCCGCTGGGCAGGCGCAGCTCGACCAGTTTGCGATCGGCAAACAGCGACATGCTCGCCGCGCTGTGCAGGATATCCCGCCAATTAAAATTGGCGACATCGCCGTCGATGATTTCCCGTTCATTACAGCCTTTTTCCCTGGCTTTCTGGCGAATCTGGTCGCAGCACTCCTGCACCAGAAGTGGTTCGTCACCGCTGACCAGGTAAACCGGCAGCAGTTGCTTCTGGAGATGGCTGGCCAGTTTCTCGGGGTAGAGCCGCATTACTGCCCAACGGACTCGATATTGGGTAGAAAGTCAGGTTGGGAGTTTGGAAGAGAGTCGGGTTGAGTGCTGCTGGTCGCGGCGTTGGCCGCGGCAGCATGAAAACTGATGCGGCGCATAATCTGCTGTGCGAGGTCGGAGCGCATTTCACGCTGCACCATCTGCACTTCACCCTCTTTGCCGACAACATTGCGCGGGTTGTTTTCCACCTGTTTGACCACGCTCACAAGGGTGGGCGCCATGATCTCTTTGTTCTGCGCATCCAGGATTGAAAACTGTGACGTCATTGTGAGTTCGTATTCAGCCACCCTGGCCTCGGCGTTCAGCGACAGATAGCGCTGCTGGAACTGTTCCGCACCCAGTACAAGAATGAGATTGGCTTTGCCGCGCTCTGTCCACTGCACACCATTGGCAGCGAGCAGGGCAATGACATCCCGACTGAACTCGCTGTTGGGGCTGGAGGTAACCAGATGCATGCTCTTCCAGCTCTCCGGCAAGGCCGTGCTACTGCCGCCAGTCCCGCGCAATTGGAAGCCGCAGGCGGTCAGCAGGCACGCGAGGCACAGCGTCAGGCTGTAGTGGGTACTGTAGCGGGTAAGGCGCTTGTACATGGTGAGTCTCGCTAGTTGGCGTCGGCCACAATATTAACCAGTTTGCCCGGTACGACAATGACCTTGCGCACGTTGAGTCCATCGAGAAAACGGCTGACGTTCTGCTGTGACCGCGCCAGCGCTTCAATGGCGTTTTTATCCGCAGCGGCCGGCACCAGCATTTTGGCGCGCACCTTGCCGTTCACCTGCACCACCATTTCGATACTGTCGCGGGTGAGCGCTCTCTCGTCGACCTCTGGCCAGCGCGCGGCCAGAATATCGCCCGCGCCGCCGAGTATTGGCCACAGGGCGTGGCTCACATGCGGCACGACCGGGTTCAGCATTAACACGATCGCGTGCAGGGCTTCCTGCATCACCGCGCGGCTTTGCAAAGCGTCGTCCAGTTTGCCCAGTTCATTGCACAGTTCCATGATCGCGGCGATCGCCGTGTTGAAGGTCTGGCGACGGCCGTAGTCATCGCTGACCTTGGCGATGGTCTCGTGCAGCTTGCGACGGACATTGCGTTGCTGCTCACTCAGCGCGTCCACATCCAGCGCGGGAACCGGCCCGGCTGCAGCGTGATTGCCGGCCATTTTCCACAGGCGCTTGAGGAAACGGTTGGCGCCCTCCACGCCCGAGTCCGACCACTCCAGCGATTGCTCCGGCGGCGCGGCGAACATGCTGAACAGGCGCACGGTGTCGGCGCCGTAGCGGTCGATCAGCGACTGCGGGTCAACGGTATTGCCCTTGGACTTGGACATCTTGGCGCCGTCTTTCAGCACCATGCCCTGGGTGAGCAGGCGCACGAAGGGTTCGTCGGAGGAAACCAGCCCCTCATCGCGCATCAGCTTGTGGAAGAAGCGTGAGTACAACAGGTGCAGGATGGCGTGTTCGATGCCACCCACGTACTGGTCTACCGGGGTCCAGTAATTCGCCTCGCCGTCCAGCATGGCAGTGTCGTTGTTGGCGCAACCGTAGCGCGCGTAGTACCAGGACGATTCCATGAACGTGTCGAAGGTGTCCGTTTCCCGCGTGGCCGCGCCGCCGCAGCAGGGGCAGGTGGTTTCGTAGAACGACGGCATCTTTTTGAGTGGCGAGCCAACACCTTCAAATTCAACGTCGGTGGGCAGCACTACGGGAAGGTCTGCCGCCGGCACCGGCACCGCGCCGCAGCTGGCGCAATTGATGATCGGGATGGGCGCACCCCAGTAGCGCTGGCGCGAGACGCCCCAGTCGCGCAGGCGGAAGTTGACCGTGCGTTTGCCTTTGCCTCCGCGCTCCAGACGATCGGCAATGGTGGCAAAGGCCTGCGGAAAATCCAGGCCGTCAAACTCGCCGGAGTTGACCAGCACACCCTTCTCGGTGAACGCAGCCTGGCTGAGGTCGCAGGCTTTGTCGTCGACGTCAGGGCCCGCGGGCGCAATCACTTGCACGATGGGGAGGCCGTAGCGCGTGGCAAATTCCCAGTCGCGCTGGTCGTGTCCGGGCACGGACATGACCGCACCGGAGCCGTAGCTCATCAGCACGAAATTGGCGACCCACACCGGCACTTCGCGGCCGGTGAGTGGATGGGTGGCGGTCATGCCGGTCGCCATGCCGAGCTTTTCCATCGTGGCCATGTCGGCCTCGGCCACTTTGACATTGCCCTGCGATTCGATGAATGCGGCCAGTGCCGGATCTCGCTCGGCAGCCGCTTTGGCCAGCGGATGCTGCAACGCCACCGCCACATAGGTGACGCCCATCAGCGTATCAGGCCGCGTGGTGTACACGCTGAGCGCGCTGCCATCAGCCAGCGTGAAATCCAGCTCGACACCTTCAGAGCGGCCAATCCAGTTGCGCTGCATCGTGCGCACCTGTTCGGGCCAGTGCTCCAGCGTGTCCAGGTCGGCCAGCAGTTGCTCGGCATAGTCGGTGATCTTGATGAACCACTGGTCGATCTCGCGCCGTTCCACCGGGTTGTCGCAGCGCCAGCAGCAGCCGTTCACCACCTGCTCGTTGGCCAGCACGGTCTGGTCGGTTTCGCACCAGTTCACCTCGGCCTTTTTCTTGTACGCGAGGCCCTTCTCAAACAAGCGGGTGAAAAACCACTGCTCCCAGCGATAGTAGGCCGGATCGCAGGTGGCCAGCTCGCGATCCCAGTCGTAGGCGAAGCCCAGGCGCTGCAACTGGCCGCGCATGTAATCGATATTCTGTTTCGTCCACTGCGCAGGTGGCACTTTGTTCTTGATCGCCGCGTTTTCCGCCGGCAGGCCGAAGGCGTCCCACCCCATGGGCTGCAATACGTTCTTGCCCTGCATGCGTTGGTAGCGGGCGATCACGTCGGCAATGGTGTAATTGCGCACATGGCCCATGTGCAGTTGGCCGCTGGGATAGGGAAACATCGCCAGGCAGTAGAACTTCTCCCGCGTGTCATCCTGTTGCACGGCGAAACTGTTGTGTGCCTGCCAGTGTGCCTGCGCAGCCTGTTCCAGTGTCTTTGGGTCGTATTGCTGGTCCATCACGGGGTGCGCGTTGCGTCCTGTTTGTATATTGGAAAATCGCTGGCGGAAGGGCCTTGTAGGGCAGTCGCGGGCGAAAACGAAGGGCGGATTCTAGCAGTAATTGTTGGGGGCTGCGAAGGTTGTGCGTTTGTAGCTCAATTCTGCTTATTCAGGTGAGAGAATTTCATCAACGATCCCGGGGATTTATTTTAGAAAGTGCCAAATCGCCGCCACGCACATTCCGGCGCGTGTTGCTGGACACGCCGTGAACCCATCCATGGGGGCTTGAGCTCGGCATCCATGCCTCGCACAGTCCAGCAACACGCGCCGGAATGTACATGGCTACAGCCTCGCAGCTTCCAAGACGGAACAGACCAGAACAAAAAAGCGAATATGCGATCGTGGGAAGGAGGAGAGTTGTTGAAGTTTCTGCGCCCTTCCGGGACCGTGTGAGGCCATGGATGGCCGAACGCGAGCGCACATGGATGTGCTTGTAGCGTGTCCCGGAAGGGCGCAGAAACTTCAACAGCTCGGGTATGTCGCAAACTGTACAAATCTATTTGCCGCGCTATCGCGAAACTGATTGCTAGGTATCCCGCCAGAACCCCAGGTACATCAGCCCCATGAGCAACAGGCCGAGGAAACAGCCGGCGATGATCGGCGTATTGCCGAAACTGCCGAATGGCGTGACGCCCAGCATCGGCTCTGCCTCGCCGGTCAGCGTGGTGGCCACGAACTGTTCCGTGCGCTGCAGGATGCGACCCTGGTGGTCGATGATTGCAGATATGCCATTATTCGTCGCGCGCAATACATAGCGCCCATTTTCGCGCCCGCGCATCTGCGCAATCTGCAGATGTTGCCAGGGCCCAATGGAATCGCCGAACCAGCTGTCGTTGCTGATCGTGATCAGCAGTTCGGCATCGCGTGCATTTCTGCCCACCAGGTCGCCGTAGACGATTTCGTAGCAGATGAAGGGTGCTACGCGATAAGCGCCTGCCGCCAGCGGCTTTTGCCCTGCGGGGCCCGGGCTGAAGGAGGACATCGGCAGGTCGAAAAACTGGATGAGCCCGCGCAGCTGCGCCTCCAGCGGGACATACTCTCCGAAGGGCACCAGGCGTTGTTTGTGGTATACGCCAGCGCCGGCGCCCATTGCGACAATGCTGTTGTGGTAGACAGTGCTGCCAGCAGCGCGATACGGCACACCCGTGATCAGGGTGGTGTTGGCTGCGGCCGCGCGCTGCGCCATCGGCTGCAGGAAACCCTGCGCGCCCTGGTAGTAACCGGGTATTGCCGATTCCGGCCAGATAACAATGTCGTGCCCCAGTAGTCCGTCGGTGGCGACCTGCAATTGTTGCAGGATCGGGTTGTACCATTTTGGATCCCACTTGTGCTCTTGCGGCACGTTCGGCTGCACCATCGCAACGGTGAGCGGTCGTTCGCTGGCCTTTGCCACCCACTGCGTGGGCTTGAGAATTGCCCCGCCACCCCACAGCGTGACCAGTATCACCGCATAGGTCGTGCACGAGACCGGTTGCCGGCTGCGCCAGGCGAGGTACAGTGCGGTGCCCGAAATCGCGCAAATGAAAGACAACCCGAACACGCCCGTTATCGGCGCCCAACCGGAAATCCAGGTGTCCACATGGGCGTAGCCCAGGTACAGCCAGGGAAAGCCGGTGAAAGCCCATTCCCGCAACCACTCGAACAACACCCACAGTGCCGGGAAGCCCACCAGCATACCGCCGGGTAGCGGACGCACGAATTGCACATACACCCAGGCGAAAAGCGTGTGGAACAGTGCCAGCGCGGCGCAGAACAGCACGGTGAGGCCCGCCGCCAGCGGCACGCTGGCATGGCCGTGCACATGGATGCTGACATAGACCCAGGAGACGCCGGTGCCGAACAGGCCAAAGCCGTACAGCCAGCCGCGCCACAGCCCCTGCTTCGCGGAACAGGTGCTGAGCAGGTGAGCGTACAGGATGCAGCTCAGGATTCCGGCGGGCCAGAAACCGAATGGCGACAGCGACAGCGTCACCAGCGCGCCGGCCAGGGGTGCCAACGCCAGCACTGACAGGGGGCTGAGAGCGAATTCAGAACGCATGGCAGGAGCGTGCTTGATGCGTGCTAACTGTGCGGCAAGCGCATGCGCAGGTTGTATATTTTGCGCTGGTCGGCCTTGATCACTTCGAACTTGAAGCCGTCGATGGTGGTCTCCTCATTGCGCGTGGGCATGTGCCCGAAGGCCTGGATGACCAGCCCGCCGATCGTGTCGAAGTCTTCGTCGCTGAAATTGCATTCGAAATACGCATTGAATTCCTCGATGGGGGTCAGGGCTTTCACCATGAATTCATTCGCGTCAATCATGTGGATAAAGCGGTCAGCCTGCTCATCCGTTTCATCCTCGATTTCACCAACGATCTCCTCCAGCACATCCTCGATCGTCACCAGCCCGGCGACACCGCCGTACTCATCAATCACAATCGCCATGTGGTTACGATTTTCCCGGAATTCCCGCAGCAGCACGTTGAGGCGCTTGCTCTCCGGCACCACCATCGCCGGGCGCAGCAATTTCTCGATGCTGAAGTTGCCGTTGTCCGGGCTGAGTATCTGCGGCAGGAGATCCTTGGCCAGCAGTATGCCGAGGATTGTGTCGGGGCTGTCGCCGACCACCGGGTAGCGCGAGTGAGAAGCGTCAATGATTTGCGGCAGGATCTCTTCCAGCTTGCCATCCGCTTTGATAAACACCATCTGCGCACGCGGGATCATGATGTCGCGGGCCTGCATATCGCTGACCTCCATCGCACCTTCCATGATATTGCGCGCGTCCTGGTCGATGACCTCGTTTTCCACGGCGAGCGTCAGCACATCCTCCAGGTCGCGGCGTGAGTGCGGCTCTGAGCTGAACAGCAGGGCGATCTTGTCGATCCAGGAGCGATCAGCGGCGGAACTTCCCGAGCGATCTTCACTCATCACGATACATTCTCGCGCGGCAGGTGGATGTCGTAAGGGCAGCTGTAGTTGAGCTGCCCGAGTATGGCGCTTTCCAGTGCTTCCATGGTGTTCGCGTCGTCCTCTTCTATGTGATCGTAACCCAGCAGGTGCAGGGTTCCGTGGATGGTCATGTGGGCCCAGTGGGCGCTGGCGCTCTTGCCCTGCTGCGCCGCTTCTGCCGCGACAACCGGCGCGCAGATGACGATATCGCCCAGCAGCGGCAAATCCAGCTCCGGTGGCAGGTCGGCAGGGAAAGACAGCACATTGGTAGTGCCCTTTTTGCTGCGGTAGGTTGCATTCAGCTGAGTCATTTCGGCGTCGTCCACCAGGCGTACAGTGATCTCCACCTGCTCGCGCGTCGTGTGGCCGGCGAGGGCGGCGCGTATCCAGTGACGAATATCTTCCTCGGTGGGAACGGGCGCGCCGCTGGCATTCTGGATATCCACGAACAGTTTCACCGACGGCTCTTGTCCAGCGGCGTGGCGGTATCCTCGGCGCTGTCATAGGCTTCGACAATGCGCTGTACCAGTGGGTGGCGCACCACATCCTTGTTGCCGAAATAGGTGAAGCCCAGGCCTTCGACATCGCCCAGGATATTGCTCGCGTGGGTCAGGCCCGAATGCACGCCACGCGGCAGGTCGATCTGCGTGGCATCGCCGGTGATGACTGCGGTAGAGCCAAAACCGATACGCGTCAGGAACATTTTCATCTGCTCGCGTGTGGTGTTCTGCGCCTCGTCGAGAATGATGAAGGCATTGCTCAGCGTGCGCCCGCGCATGAAGGCAAGCGGTGCGACCTCGATGATGTTGCGCTCGATGTATTTGTCGACGGTCTCGAAGCCCAGCATTTCGTACAGCGCGTCGTACAGCGGGCGCAGGTAAGGATCGATTTTCTGGCTGAGATCGCCGGGCAGGAAGCCCAGCTTCTCGCCTGCTTCCACCGCAGGCCGCACCAGCAGGATGCGGCGCACCCGCTCCTCGAGCAGGGCTTCCACGCCGCAGGCTACGGCCAGGAATGTTTTTCCCGTGCCGGCTGGGCCGATGCCAAAACTGATATCGCACTGTTTGATCTGCCGCACGTAGGATTGCTGGTTCTTGCCGCGCGGCTTGATGGAGATGCGCTTGGTGCGAATGATTTGGATCGGCTGGATGGCGGGATCCTCGCTCGCCGCAACGAGATGTTCCAATCCCGCGTCCTGCAATTGCAGGTGCAGGGATTCCGGGCTGAGTCCAATACCCTGGCAGACTTCGGCGTACAGATGGCGCAACAGCTGGTCGGCCCTTGCCACGTTCTCGTCCGTTCCGCTCAGCTGCAATGTATTGCCGCGCGCGCGGATGGTAATGCCCAGGCGCTGTTCGATCTGGCGCAAGTGGTTGTCCAGATGGCCGCACAGCGTGGACAGATGGCGTGCGTCATCGGGTTCCAGAGTGAGGGTTTGTTGGGTCAACTGTCGCGGAGACGGTTGCGGGGGAGGTTCGCTGTTCAAAGTATCCTGTCGCCGCTACGGGCAGTGCCATTACTGGTTAAGGATATACAGGAAATCACGGGCGTCAACCTGCAACCAGCGCGCCGCGCAGTGAGTTCGGCAGCGCATCGATGATCTGCACATCGACAAATTGCCCGATCAGCGCGTGGTCCGTCGTGGAAAAATTCACCGCGCGATTGTTCTCGGTGCGCCCCTGCAGCTGTCCGGGATCCTTTTTGGAAACGCCTGTCACCAGAATGCGCTGCGTGCTGCCCACCATGCGGCGACTGATCTCGGCCGCCTGCTGCAGGATGCGTGTTTGCAGTATCTGCAGGCGCTGCTTCTTGGTTTCTTCATCTGTGGCGTCCGGCAATTCGGCGGCTGGCGTGCCGGGGCGGGCGCTGTAAACGAAACTGAAAGAGCTGTCGAACCCGATGTCCTCGATCAATTTCATGGTGGCGGCAAAATCCGCGTCCGTCTCGCCGGGAAAGCCGATAATGAAATCCGAGGAAATGCTGATGTGCGGGCGAATCTTGCGCAGGCGGCGTATTTTGGACTTGTATTCCAGCGCCGTGTGGCCGCGCTTCATCGCAGCAAGCACGCGGTCAGAACCGCTCTGCACCGGCAAGTGCAGGTGATCCACCAACTGCGGGATCAGCGCGTAGGCATCAATCAGTGCGTCGGAAAATTCCACCGGGTGCGAGGTGGTGTAGCGAATGCGCTCAATGCCGGGTATGCGCGCGACAAAGTGCAGCAGTTCGGCGAAATCGACAATCTCACCCTCGTGATTGACGCCGCGATAGGCGTTCACATTCTGCCCCAGCAGGTTGACCTCGCGCACGCCGCCCTGCGCAAGGTGGGCAATCTCGGCGATGACGTCATCGAGTGGCCGCGAGACCTCCTCGCCGCGCGTATAGGGGACCACGCAGAACGTGCAGTATTTGCTGCAACCTTCCATCACTGACACGAACGCGCAGGGCCCTTCCACCTTGGGCTGCGGCAGATTGTCGAATTTCTCGATTTCAGGGAAGCTGATATCGACGACCAGCGTGCCGCCGGCGCCGCGCTGCGCCATCATCTGCGGCAGGCGGTGCAGGGTCTGGGGCCCGAACACGAGATCGACATACGGCGCACGGCGACCGATTTCGGCCCCTTCCTGGCTGGCGACACAACCGCCCACGCCGATGATCAGGTTCGGGTTTTTCTTCTTCAGGCGCTTCCAGCGGCCGAGTTGGTGGAATACTTTTTCCTGCGCTTTTTCCCTTATGGAACAGGTGTTTAGCAGCAATACATCGGCTTCTTCCGGATTATCCGTCGGAACCAGGTCATGGCTCTCCTGCAACAGATCACGCATACGGGCCGAATCGTATTCGTTCATCTGGCAGCCGTGGGTTTTGATGTAGAGTTTTTTTACTCACCGGATCTGGACAGCGAGCCTATGGCAGGCGCCGCTCTGTGGGGAATCGGCTGCGAAGTATACCCAGTAAGCACGGGCAAACCTAGTGTGCTGACAGTCCGGCATAAGCGGCACGCCGGGCAGGAAACTGGTATTCTGCGGCTGTGGTGGTAATATTGCCGCCCGCTAAATTCAGGTACCCCGTCGCCACTCCCGCAGCAGACACAACGCGGGATGCGATACACGAGATTACAATGGCCAGCCAACCCGTATACAAGGTGATTTTCCAGAACGGCAACCAGGTGTTTGAGGTGTTTGCCCGCCAGATCTACCAGAGCGATATGTGGGGCTTTATCGAGGTTGAGGAGTTTGTGTTCGGCGAACGCTCACAGATTCTGGTGGATCCCAGCGAAGAAAAGCTCAAGAATGAATTCAGCGGGGTGAAACGCAGTTACATACCGCTGCAGTCCATTATCCGCATTGATGAAGTCGATAAGGAAGGCAGCAGCAAGGTATCCGACGCGACTTCGACCGCGAGCAATGTCACCAGTTTTCCCTTTGTGGGTATCCCGCCTGGACAAAAGGGCAGGGAAGAGTAGGCCTGCCGTCGCTTGCCCATGCAACGTTCTGTACTAATCGCACTGTGCCTTGGGTGTGCTGGCGACAGCGCGGGTCTCCGCCGCCGCTGACCCTTTGGACATGCAATCCGTGACACTGGGCGCACAGCTGTATGAACTCTATTGCAGCGAATGTCACGGCAGCGATTCGGCGCAGCACGATGACGCGATTTACGGGTCCGAGACCCCGGAAGTATCCGAAGACTACGCCGAACTGATCGACATCGTGCGCGGCGTCAGGGCGCCTGAACCGAATGAGGTGGAGGAGGACTGGCCAGAATGGGCCGAGAATCCAGCGCCTGAGCGGGAGCCCGATGTCAGGGAGGAGGTGCTCGGGACAGTATCGCAGGCAATTGCCGAGGCTCACGGGCTTTCCCCGGAAATGGAGACCCAGGACGCCTGGGGCGATCAGGTCGGATCTGGCGCCACCGATGGATTTGAGCCGCTGCCTGGAGCGACCAATCTTGCCGATCCAACGGCGTATTTTTACGGCACGTCGGAAGAGGATATTTTCAATAGCATCGCCAATGGCACAGGTGCCGCCATGCCCGGTTGGCGCACCGAACTCGGCAGTGACGAGGCGATCTGGGACCTGGTGAACTACATCCGCAGCCTGTGGGGCGAGGAGTGGCAGTAGGCTGCCGGGCCGCCTTACCGTGCTTCGCGAATTATCGCTGCCGCGCCACTCGATCCTGCAGGGAGGCGAGTTTTACGCAAATCACAAAAGCTTCTATGGCCGCCTTGACATCCTTCAGGGCAGGAAAGGTCGGTGACAGTCGGATATTGCTGTCATCGGGATCCTTGCCGTAGGGGAAGGTCGCGCCCGCGGGCGTCAGCTTCACGCCGATGGCGTCGGCCAGTTGCACGACGTTGCGCGCCAGTCCAGGCCGCGTATTAAACGACACGAAGTAGCCGCCGCGCGGCGACATCCACTCTCCCATTCCCCGCCCCGCCAGTTCCTGCGCGAGCGTGTCCAGCACGCATTCGAAGCGCGGCCTGATCAGCGCGGCGTGCTGTGCCATCAGCCCGGTGAGTGCATCGGGGCCCGCCAGAAAACGCACATGGCGCAGTTGGTTGACTTTATCCGGGCCGATGGTCTGGTAGGACAGGTGCTGTTTCAGTGCCGCCAGATTTCGTTCACTGCTGGCCAGGAAGGCAACACCGGCACCGGCAAACGTGATCTTGGAGGTGGAACCGAACTGGAAAACGCTGTCCAGCGTGCCGTGCTTCGCGCAGTAATCGCGGATGGACGCCAGCGGCGGCGCGTCGTCGTACAGGGTGTGAACGGCGTAGGCGTTGTCCCACATCACGAGGAAGTGCTCGCCCGCAATCAGCCCGAGGCGGGCGATGCGCTCCACGGTGTCGTCGCTGTAGACGCAGCCGGTGGGGTTGGAGAAGCGCGGCACACACCACATGCCCTTGATCGAATCGTCCTCTTTTACCAACGCCTCAATGCGCGCCATATCCGGCCCGCTGTCCAGCATCGGCACAGTGATCATCTCGATCCCGAGGTGTTCGCAGATTGCGAAATGCCGATCGTAGCCTGGCGCGGGGCACAGGAACTTCACGGTATCGCGGTTGCCCCACGCGGAGGCGTTGCCGGCCAGCCCTTCTGTCAGCGCGAACTCAATCGTGTTGTACATCAGCGTCAGGCTGGAGTTGCCGCCGACCAGGGTCTCTTCGGTCGGGGTGCCGAGGACTTGTGCGAACAACGCCCTTGCCTCGGGCAGTCCGTCCAGGCCACCGTAGTTGCGCACGTCGGTGCCATTCGCAGCGAAGTAATCGCCCGCGAGAATGCCGTCGAGGGCGTTCGACAGCGCCGATTGTTCGGCACACGGCTTGCCGCGGGTGAGATCCAGGGCAAGGTTCAGGTCTTTCAGGGCGCGGTACTGGCCCTGTACAGACTCCAGTTGTGTCGCAACGTCGGCGACTGACAGCTGATCGATGTGCACGGTGTTGTCCTCGTATGGCTGCGCCTGGCAGGCGGTGGAAGTGGGGGCGCGCAAGTATAGCGGCAACTGCTGCGCAGCAGTACGCTCCGCGTGCGCGAAGCTTGAAAATTACCCGACTGCCTATATAAAGGGATGATGCGCGCGAGGTGAAACCGCCTGCCAGCGAGCGAACAGGAACTGGAGCGTCATGAGAGAACAGGAAGAATCGATACCCGAAGTGCAGGTGGAGCCCTCCGAGGAGACGCAGCAAACACCGGCGGTGGCCGATGATGTGCTGCCGGATACGCTGCACCTGATCCCGATACCCTTCAGGCCCTTTTTTCCTGGGCAGGTACAGCCCATCGCGATCAACCCGGTGGAGTGGGAGAGCACACTGGCGGCGGTACAGAGCGCGGGACACGGATTGATCGGCCTGTCTTACGTGGACATGACGGGCTCGGGCGGCGTTGAGCCGCGCCAGTTCCCTGAAATCGGCTGCGCGGTGCGCCTGCATCGTCCGCCCCATGCGCCAGAACAGTCAGGGCATTTCCTCGCCCAGGGCATCAAGCGGTTTCGCATTGTGCGCTGGCTCAGCGAGAAGCCGCCGTATCTGGTGCAGGTCGAATACCCGCGCAGCCAGGGTGATCGCGACGACGATGAAATCAAGGCCTACGCGATGGCGCTGATCAAGCAGATCAGGGAGTTGCTGCCGCTGAACCCGCTCTACAGCGAAGAGCTCAAGCAATACATGGCCAACTTCAGCCCCCGGCAACCGGGCCAGCTGGCCGATTTCTCCGCCGCGCTGACCACCGCGACCGGCGAGCAGTTGCAGGAAATCCTGGACACGCTGCCGCTGCGCTCGCGCATGGAAAAAGTGCTGACACTGCTGCGCAAGGAGCGCGAAGTCGCCGAACTGCAGGGGCAGATCACCAGCCAGGTGAACCAGCAGGTGAGCGCGCAACAGCGCGACTTTTTCCTGCGCGAACAGCTAAAAATCATCCAGAAAGAACTGGGCATCTCCAAGGATGATCGCACGTCAGACGTGGAGACGTTCGAGCAACGCATCAAGGACCTCAACATGCCGCAGGCGGCGGCAAAGCGGATCAGCGAGGAGATGCACAAGCTCTCCGTGCTCGAAACGGGCTCGGCGGAATACGGCGTCACCCGCAACTACCTCGACTGGGCCACCAGCGTGCCCTGGGGTGTGTTGTCCGACGACAACCTGGACCTGAAACATGCACGCACAGTACTGGATGACCATCACGAGGGCCTTGCGGATGTCAAAGACCGCATTCTGGAATTCCTCGCTGTCGGCGCATTCAAGGGCGAGATCGCCGGCTCCATCCTGCTGCTGGTTGGCCCTCCCGGCGTGGGTAAAACCAGCATCGGACGGTCTGTCGCCGATGCGCTGGGGCGCAAGTTCTATCGCTTCAGCCTGGGCGGCATGCGCGACGAGGCGGAAATCAAAGGCCACCGCCGCACCTACATCGGTGCGATGCCGGGCAAGTTCGTGCAGGCGCTGAAGGAAGTACAGGTCGCCAATCCGGTCATCATGCTGGATGAGATCGACAAGATCGGCGCGTCCTATCAGGGCGACCCTGCGTCCGCTCTGCTGGAAGTGCTGGACCCGGAACAGAACAACGAGTTCCTGGATCACTACCTGGACCTGCGTGTCGACCTCTCCAAGGTGCTCTTCATCTGCACCGCCAACCAGCTCGACACCATACCGGCGCCGCTGCTGGATCGCATGGAAACGCTACGCCTGTCCGGTTACGTGGCCGAGGAAAAGTTGTTCATCGCCAGGAACCACCTGTGGCCCAAGCAATTGCAGCGCCATGGGCTGAAGGATGAGCAGCTGAAAATCAACGATGCCGGCCTCAAGTACGTGATCGACTCCTACTGCCGCGAGGCGGGCGTGCGCACGCTGGAAAAGCAGATTTCGCGCATCATGCGTAAATCCATCGTGCGCCTGCTGGACGGGCGCGCGAAGCGCTTGCGCGTGGGCAAGAAGGATATCGAGGTGCTGCTCGGCAAGCCGCCGTTCCAGCCGGAGCTACCACTGCGCGGCATTGGCGTTGTCACCGGACTCGCGTGGACGGCGATGGGCGGCGCGACGCTGCCCATCGAGTCATCGCAGGTGCATACGCTCAATCGCGGCTTCAAGCTGACCGGGCGCCTGGGCGAGGTGATGAAGGAGTCGGCGGAAATTGCCTACAGTTATGTGGTGGCCCATCTCAAGGACTACCACTGCGACCTGGATTTTTTTGACATGAGCATGGTGCATCTGCATGTTCCCGAGGGCGCGACGCCAAAAGACGGCCCGAGCGCGGGCGTCACGATGGCGACCTCGCTGGTCTCACTGGCGCGTCGCGAGCGCATCAAGCGGCCACTCGCGATGACCGGTGAGCTGACGCTGACGGGGCAGGTGCTCCCTGTGGGAGGCATCCGCGAGAAAGTGATCGCGGCGCGGCGCATCAAAATCATGGAACTGATACTGCCATACGGTAACCGACGTGATTTCGAGGAGCTGCCGGATTACCTGCGCGAAGGGATCAATGTGCATTTTGCGCGCAATTTCCGCGAGGTTTTCGAGTTTGTGTTCGATGAACATCGGGTGGATAAGGCGTTGCATTGATGTTGGTAGCGATTTTTCGGTCATTGGCGGATTGGTAAGTCCTGAAGTCGCTGACTAATCACAAGATAACTGAACAGAGATTAGCTGGTGCGTGCTCGCCGGTCTTGCGACGTGGCAGGCGGTGTGAACGGCCGCGAGCTTGTCGTCGCTTACCGGCTGCTGCGCAACTCGACCATTTTTCGCTACGCGAAAAATTGGGACTCGGACAGTGCTCGCAGAAAGCCCCCGTAAGCGACGACAAGCTCAAGCAGCGGCCCTATTGTTCACACCGCCTGCCACGTCGCAAGACCTCCTTCCTTTCACTAATCAGAATACGTCTTTGCTGAGATCGAACGGTATACGCTGGGGACCTGAGGAGAATGTCGCTTGTGCTTCTCAGTGGGGACCGTGTGGCGACAGGACGTCGCCACCCGAGCCTGCACATGGATGTGCGCTTTTGGCGCGTCCCACTGAGAAGCACAAGCGACATCCTCCGTCACGTTCAATATTCAACCAAGGCTTGAGTTATCGCATTTGTAGGCCACTAAGTTAATCAGCTGCCTTAACTGACCGGCTCCCAACTCCCCGGCACCCGCGCTGTAACGATCGCTCTGCGCGGCGCCGGGTAACCTTCCACCGTCCTGCTCGAATCCTCTGAATCCAGAAAGTTAGCCAACGAATGAAACGTCATCCACTCAGTAGAGCGCTGCTCCTCTGTGGTGGTCACACAGACATCCAGCAGCTGGACATCGACAAAGCCCAGCTTGCGCAACCAGCTCAGCAACGTGTCGCAGCTGGGCAGGAACCAGACATTGCCCATGCGCGCGTAACGGCCTTCGGGCAACAGTGTGTCGCCCAGCGCGCCCTCTATCACCAGCGTTTCCAGCACCAGTTGCCCGCCGGGGCGCAGGCAGTCTTTCAATTCCTGAATGTGGTCCAGAGGCGAGCGGCGGTGGTAGAGCACGCCCATCGAAAACACCGTGTCGAACGCGTGCAGTTTCGCGGGCACCTGTTCCATCGCCAGCGGCAGCACCCAGATATTGTCCTGTTGCAGGTACGTTTGCAGCGCCCAGAACTGCACGACGAACAGCGGCGTGGGATCGATGCCGATCACTTGCGCCGCACCTTCGCCCAGCATGCGCCAGCAGTGGTAGCCGGAGCCGCAGCCCACGTCCAGCACCCGGCGGCCCTGCAGTGGATCAATGCTGTGTTGCAGCCGCTCCCACTTCCAGTCCGAGCGCCACTCGGTGTCGATGTGCACGCCGAACAACTCAAACGGCCCCTTGCGCCACGGGTGTAGTTTGCGCAGCGCGTCCTGCAGCTGTTGTGTGGTCCCAGCGTCCGGTGGAACGGCAATGCTTGCACCGACGCGCGAGGTGTTGAGATGGATGGCGTCTGCCTGCAGCGGGGGCAGCTCCTGCAGCGCTTGCAGCCAGCGCGGCAGATCGCCGTAGCGCTCCTGGCTCAGGCCGCTGGCGACCTGCTGCTGCAGCAGTTCGGCCCAGCGTTGTAGCTCGCCGCCCTGCCAGCGCTGTATGAGCGGTTGGTAGTCCATTATTTCAGCGCGATGAGCGATGCGAAATTGAAGCACTGGAACCACACATCGCAACTGTTGAAGCCAGCAGCTGCGATGCGCTGCTTGTGTTGATTCAGCGTCTCCGGCAGCAACACCTGCTCCAGCGCGTTGCGCTTGCGCGCGACTTCCATCTCGCTGTAGCCGTTGTCGCGCTTGAACTGGTGGTGCAGCTCGATATTCAGCGCGTCCAGGTGCGGGTCCTCGAACGTCACCTTCTCCGACAACACCATGATCCCGCCCGGCAACAGTCCCCGGTAAATGCGTGCGATGACAGCGTCGCGCAGTTCCCTGGGAATGAACTGGAGCGTGAAATTCAGCACCACCACCGATGCGTTTTCGATAGCGACATCCTGCAGGTCTGCCAGTACGAGGTCGATGGCTGGGTGGTCAGCGCTGTCAGCGGTGTGCGTAGTTGCAGCCACCACATTCCTGCAGCGCTCCAGCATCGCGCTGGAATTATCCACGCTCACGATGCGGCAGCCTGTCTGGCGAATGTGTTGTCGCATCGCCAGCGTGGAAGCGCCCAGCGAACAGCCGAGGTCATACACCGTGCTGTTGGCAATCGCGTAGCGCCCGGCCAGTAATCCTGTCATCGACACGATCGTGGGATAGCCGGGCACGGAACGTTTGATCATATCCGGAAACACGCGCGCCACGCTGTCATCAAAGGTAAACAGGCCGTGTTCGGAAAGCGGGTCGGCGTAGAGTGTGTCGCGAGGATCAGTCACAGGAATTTGCTGGGCCGGAAATGGGAAAAAAATGAGCAGAATGCTAACAACGCGGCGATTCTAGCATGAAAAATTGAACCGGGATGTCGAAGGATTGCTGTAATACTGTGGCGAGAATAACCATGCTGACACAGCGACCGTTTTGCCAGGAGCCTGAATGTCGAATTCGTATCAACACATGCCTGCGGACTTGCGGCCACCACAGTTGCGCCACAGCATGCTGGAATTCAGTCGCGTGGTATTGGAAATCGGCAGCACCGTGCTGCTAGGCCCGCTGCTGAAGCGGCTGCCGAAAGGCGACGGGCACACCATCATGACGCTGCCTGGTTTCATGGGCGCGGACGGTTCCACCGCGCAACTGCGCAAATTCCTCAACAACCGCGGCTACCACGCGATTCCCTGGGGCCTTGGGCGCAACGGCGCGAACGTGCGCTCGCGCAACATTGATGACTTTCTGCAGCATCGCACCGCGATGGAGGACGCCATTGCCGAGCGGGTGCGGGCGGCGTATGTCGCCAGTGGGCGCAAGCTGACGTTGATCGGCTGGAGCCTCGGCGGCCTGTACGCCGTTGCGCTGGCACACCGCTTCCCCGAGTGGATACGCGAGGTGATCACGCTGGGCACGCCCTACGGTGATCCGCGCGGCACCGCGCTGTATAGCGTGATGGGCAGTCTGTACGACAATGACGTCGACGAGGAGGCGCTCGCGCGCTGGGTCGCGCACACCTACCGGGGCGGAGCGCTGAGCGTGCCGGTGCTCGCCCTGTACAGCGAATCGGACGGCATCGTGGGTGCGGGCATCGCAAAATGCCCGGGTGATCCGCGCTTCGTGACGAACGTGGCCGTGCTCGCCAGCCATGTCGGCTTTCCATTCAACCCGGTGGTGTTTGCGGTACTGGCCAATCACCTGGTGGCGCCTCACCAGCGCTGGGCAGTCTGTCGCAGCGCGCATATGCGGCCTTTTGTGCGCGAGGTCAGCGCCGGGCTATAATTCCGCGCCTTTTCGTGGAGCCCTGCATGCAGCCGGATAACCTTCTTGCCGATTATCCCACCGACTATCCCGTCGGCTATCCCGCCGAGCCGGCCCATCTGTGGCGGCATTTTTACCAGATAACACAAACGCCCCGGCCCTCCCGGCAGGAGGCCGCCGTGCGCCAGTACGTGATAGACCAGGCCGAGCAGGGCGGCCACGCCTGGCGCATGGATGAGGAGGGCAATCTGGCCGTCGCCGTCGCCGCCACCGCAGGGCTTGAGCACCGCGAGACGGTGCTCATCCAGAATCACCTGGACGTGGTGACGGTAAAGACCGCCGATAAAGACCATGACTTCAGTCGCGATCCCTTACATCTGGTGGTCGAGGATGGCTGGCTGCGCGCCGATCGCACGACGCTGGGGGCCGACAATGGCGTGGGTTGCGCGGCGGCGCTGGCGCTGATGACGGACCCGGCGGTGGCGCATCCGCCACTGGTGCTGCTGTTCACGGTCGATGAAGAGACGGGTCTCGGCGGTGCGCTGCGGCTGGACCCGGCTCTGCTCACCGGCACGCGCATGCTGAATCTGGACACCGAGGAATGGCAGGAATTGTACGTCGGCTGCACCGGCGGTGGCGGCTGGCAGTTCACGCGCAGCTTTCCTACTGAAACGCCCGCCGCCGATGAGCAACACTGGACGCTGTCGATCAGCGGGCTGGCGGGCGGCCATTCGGGTATCCAGATTCACGAGCAGTTGGGCAATGCGATCAAACTGCTGGAGCAGTGTTTGCAGGGAATTGAGGGCATGCGCATTGCCTCGCTGGATGTGGGCGTGGCGCACAACGTGATTCCGCGCGAGGGCAGCATCGGATTCGCCTGCGCGCAACCGGTTGCGGCACAAGTGGCCGCGCGCGTGGAGGAGGTCAGGCAACAGGCGCTGGGCTATCTGCCGGCGGCCGACGCGCAGCTGGCGTTTGAGCTGCAAGCGGCTGATCTGAAAGCGAATGGCCATCAAGAGGCCGAACTGGTCGAAGTGCTGAGCGCCGCTGACAGTGCCGAAATCCTTGATCTCCTCGCGGTTTACCCTCACGGCGTGCAGGCCTACAACTTGGCGCTCGGTGCCGAGCTGGTGGACCTCAGCATCAATCTGGCGCTGGCGAGATTGCAGCAGGGCGAGTTCTTCATGGAATCCAGCTACCGATTTTTTAATGCGCAGCAGAGCCTGCCGCTGCAGCAGTCGGTCATGGCGCTGGCCCGTGCTTACCAGCTAACGGTGCAGCAGGTGGTCGGCTATCCCGGCTGGCAACCCGATATGAACAGCCCGCTGCTGGCGCAGGCTCGCGCGTTGCACGAAAAGATGTTTGGCGTTGCACCCGCCGTAAAAGCGATCCATGCCGGCCTCGAGTGCGGTATCTTGAAAGGCAAGAAGCCGGACCTGGATATCCTCTCATTCGGCCCGACGATTCGCGGCGCCCATTCGCCGACGGAGCGCCTGCAGATCGATACCGTCAAACCATTCTGGCAGTTCCTGACGACACTGCTGGCTCAGATGTAATCAACTGGAGTTCTCCCATGCTGCAAGTCCTGCAACAACTGCCGGCCGACCCGATACTCGGCCTGTCCGCCGCCTGTCGCGCCGATCCCAATCCGCACAAGGTTGATCTCACCATCGGCATCTACATGGACGAGCAGGGCGTGTGCCCGGTGTTCGAGGCGGTGCAACTGGCGCAGCGCGCGCTGGTCGCGGAGGAGGGCACCAAGGCCTATCTTGCCGCGGCGGGCGATGAGCATTTCAACACCGGCCTGCAGCGCCTGGTGCTGGGCGAGGGCAGCACCGCATTAATGGAAGGGCGCGTCAGCAGCATACAAACACCCGGCGGTTGCGGCGCGCTGCGTATCGGTGCCGAGATCATCCACGCGGCAGCGCCGGGCGCGAAGGTGTGGGTGTCCGATCCCACCTGGCCGGTGCATATCCCGCTGCTCGGCAGCGTCGGGCTGGAGTTTCGCAGCTACCGCTACTACGACCCAGCCACGCACGGCGTCAACTTCGACGGCATGGTGGCGGACCTGAAGCAGGCAGTGGCCGGCGATGTCGTGCTGCTGCACGGCTGTTGCCACAATCCCTGCGGCGCGGACCTGACGCTCGCGCAGTGGGGTGTCATCGCGGACATGGCCGAGCAGCAGGGCTTCACGCCGTTTGTCGATTTCGCCTACCAGGGCCTCGGTGACGGACTCGAAGAGGACGCGGCCGGCCTGCGCCTGCTGGTGGCGCGCCTGCCGGAGGTGATTATCGCCGCGTCCTGTTCCAAGAATCTCGGCCTGTACCGCGAGCGCGTCGGTGCTACGATCTTTGTCTGCCGCGATGCGGCGAATGCCCGCGCCATCCTGAGCCAGGCACAGGTGGCTGCGCGGCGCGTTTACTCGATGCCGCCCGCACACGGTGCGCTGCTGGCCGGCCGGGTGCTGACCGACGACCACCTGGGCGCGATATGGCGCACGGAGCTGACAGCGATGTGCCAGCGCATCAACGGTTTGCGCAGCAATCTGCGCCGTGCACTGGAGGCAAAGTGTGGCGGCGATTACGCGTTCATCGAGCGCGAGAAAGGCATGTTCTCTTTTCTGGGTTTAACGGCAGCGCAAGCGCAGCGGCTGCGACAGGAATTCGGCGTGTATATGCTGGATTCGTCGCGCATCAACGTGGCGGGTATCAATGCCCGCAACCTGGATTACGTCGCGGAGTCTGTCGCGAAGGTGCTGTAGGCCGCCTCATCAACCCGAGGCAAAAATCTGCCTGAGGTAATACTCCGCCACCTGCGGCGGATAGCCGATGATGTCGACCAGCCGGCGCTGGCACTCGCGCAGGTCGGCGCCGCGCTCGCGCCATACCGGCACGCGCTTGATCATAGTCTCTACCATTTCCCGTGGCGTGATGATCCAGGTGTCCTGCGCCACCTCGCCAAAATAAAAGTTCACCGGGCAGTTTTGCAGCGCCAGCGGTTTCATGTAGACCGCCGCCGTGAGCACTTGCCTGGCGCCTTTGCCGGCTATGTATTGCGTCAGGAACTGCAGCGTGCCGCCGCGATCACCGAGATCGTCAATCACCAGCACCACTGCATCGCCGATGGGAATGGAAATATCCTGCTGCACCTGCGGGCTGTCGTGGCGCTCATTCGGCCCTTTGTACAGCGACACGCCGATGGTGCCAAACTCAATGCGCGGCGTCCCCGCCGGCTGGCCCTTGCACAGGTGATCGTAGAGCAGTATGCCCGGCAGCATGCCGCCCATGGTCGCCATGAGTGCGCGCGTGATGGCGGCGCCTTGTGCTGACTGCGCCTGTTGGTACTGATGCACCTGTTGCGCCAGTTCGAACACGGCCATCGCTTCGACGGTGTCCGGCACCAGAAGAAACGTGAGTTCGTCGTCGGGGATGGCAACGCCCTGTGGTAGCTTCCAGAAGGCGAGATCGATCTCACTGGGCGGGCAGTGAAGTTGGTGTTGGTAGGTGTTCATTGGTATTCCGCTACGGGTTTCTGTGGGCATTGTAGCGACATCTGTGGGTGGTGGCATTGCTGGGACATTCTGGGAGTGAACCAGTTCGAAAATGTACGCTCGCCGGTCTTGCGACGTGGCAGGCTGTGTGAACGGCCGCGAGCTTGTCATCGCTTACCGGCTGCTGCGCAACTCGACCAAAATTGCTGCGCAATTTTTGGGACTCGGACAGTGCTCGCAGAAAGCCCCGGTAAGCGGCGACAAGCTCAAGCAGCGGCCCTATTGTTCACACAGCCTGCCACGTCGCAAGACCTCCTTCCTACCGTACTCGAGCGCCTCTGTCGACTAAACAGGGTAAAACCTATGCGTCCCCATCCTCCAGCTCCGCCCAACGCTCGAAGGTCGTTTCCATCTCCTTCTGCACGGCAGCCAGTTCGTCCAGCGTCTGTTGCACTTTGGCGCGATCCTGTTGGTAAAAAGCGGGCTCGGCGATGGTAGCTTCCAGAGCCTGTTGGCGCTGCTCCAGTTTTTCGATCACGCCGGGCATGCTGTCCAGTTCGCGCTGTAATTTGTAGGAGAGTTTGCGCTTCTGCGTATTGTCCGCAGCGGCGGGTTGCACCTGCGCTGGCGCGGCAGAGGATGATGTTGCGCCTGCTGCTGCGCCTGCTGTGAGCCGCTCACTGCGCAACTGCCCACCGCGCGCCTCCCAGTCACTGTAGCCGCCAGCGTGTTCGCTCACCACGCCGTCGCCTTCCAGCACCAGCAGGCTGGTGACCACGTTGTCCATGAAATCGCGGTCGTGGCTGACCAGCAGTACGGTGCCTTCGAAGGTGAGCAGGATCTCCTCCAGCAGCTCCAGCGTTTCGATGTCCAGATCGTTGGTAGGCTCGTCGAGTACCAGCAGGTTGGCGGGCTTGCTAAATAGTTTTGCGAGGATGGCGCGATTCTGCTCGCCGCCGGACAGGGCTTTGACCGGCGTGCGCACGCGCTCGGGGCTGAACAGGAAATCGCCGAGGTAGGAGATGGCGTGGCGGCGCTTGCCGTTGATCTCGATGAAATCCTGGCCACCGCACACGTTGTCGATCAGGTTCTTCTGCGGTTCCAGTTCGCCGCGCAACTGGTCGGAGTAGGCGATTTCCAGCTTGCTGCCGAAGATAATCTTGCCGGCATCCGGCTCCAGTTGGCCGAGCAGCAGCTTCACCAGCGTGGATTTACCGGCGCCGTTGGGGCCGACAATGCCCACGCGGTCGCCGCGCTGGATGATGGTGGAGACGTCCTTCAATACCTGCCTGTCACCGAAGCGCTTGTCGACGTGCTGCAATTCCGCGACGATCTTGCCGGATTGCCCGGAGGTTTCCACCGCGAAGTTGGCCGTGCCGGTGCGTTCGCGTCGATTCTGCCGCTCGTTGCGCAGCGCTTTCAGTGCGCGCACTCGCCCCTCGTTGCGCGTGCGCCGGGCCTTTATGCCCTGGCGAATCCACACCTCTTCCTGTGCCAGCTTTTTGTCGAACAGCTCATTGGCCCGCTCTTCTGCTTCCAACTGCTGCTCCCGGTGGCGCAGGAAACTGTGGTAATCGCCGCGTAACTGCGTGAGATACCCCCGGTCCAGCTCGGCGATACTGTTGGCCACGTTTTGCAGGAAGCGCCGGTCATGGGTAATCAGGATGATGGCGCCCTGGAAGTTGGCGAGCTGCTCTTCCAGCCAGCGAATCGCGGGGATATCCAGGTGGTTGGTCGGCTCGTCCAGCAACAACAGGTCGGGCTGGCTCACCAGTGCCTGTGCGAGTGCGACCCGGCGGCGCCAGCCACCCGAGAGTTCGCCCATTGTCGCTTCGGCCGGCAGTTGCAATTGGCTGATGGTGGTTTCAACGCGCTGCTGCAATTGCCAACCATCGGCCGCCTCCAGTTGTGTTTGCACACGCGCCAGCGTCTCCATGTCCGGCGCATCAGCTTGAATCAGTTTGTGATACTCGCTGAGCAGGCGCCCGGCATCAGCAAGGCCAGAGGCGACCACATCGTAGACGGAGAACTGATCTGCCTCGGGCAGTGTTTGCTGCAGGCGGGCGATGCGGATACCGGGTCGCACCCAGCGCTCGCCGGAATCCGCGCTCAGTTCGCCTGCCAGCACTTTGAGCAAAGTAGTTTTGCCCGTGCCATTGCGGCCCAACAGGCCGAGTTTCTCCCCACGCCTGATGCTCAGGCTGACATTGTCCAGCAGGACCTGGGTGCCGTACTGCAGATGGATTGAGTCGAGTCGTAATAGGGGCATGGTGGGGCGCGCGATGTTTGAGGGACGCGCATTCTACGCCAGCGTGCCACGCGCTGACCACACCGGCGCTGTGGCTCGTGGTTTTCTTGCTGGGTCGTGCGGTAATGGTCGGTGATACCTTCGACAGGATTGTGCGTATACAGGTGAACTCGCCGTGGCTGATCGGAATTTTATGGAATCAGGCAGCGCGCTTTCGGGTAAAATGCCCCTCCCGCCATTTTCAATCAGGCAGCATGACCTACGCTTATGACGATCTCTGAACAACTACGCTATGACCGACAGGTCGCCAGGTGGCTGATGATTTGCGCCGTGGTGATTTTCGCGATGATCCTGCTGGGTGGCATGACGCGGCTCACGAATTCCGGCTTGTCCATCGTCGAGTGGAAGCCACTGATGGGCGCCATCCCGCCGCTGAACGAACACGATTGGCAGGAGGTATTCCACAAGTACCAGCAGTTTCCCGAGTACCAGAAAGTCAACCACGGCATGAACGTGCATGAATTCAAGGTTATCTTCATGTACGAGTACCTCCACCGCCTGCTGGGGCGGCTGATTGGCGTGCTGTTCGCGCTGCCGATGATCTATTTTGCGGTGCGCGGCCGCCTGCGACCGGGTCTTTTGCCGAAGCTGGTGATTCTGTTTTTCATGGGCGGGCTGCAGGGGCTGCTCGGCTGGTACATGGTGAAAAGCGGGCTGGTCGATAATCCCCGCGTCAGCCAGTACCGTCTCACAGCTCACATGGGGGTGGCAGTGGCGATCTACGCCTACATGGTGTGGCTTGTACTTGATCTCCTGTTGGCGCGCACAACCGCAACAGTCAACGAACGTAAACCCTATGCGCTCTGGAGCCTGGTGCTGGTAGCGCTGGTTTACCTGATGATCCTCTCGGGTGCTCTTGTCGCCGGGACTGATGCGGGTTTCGCGTACTCCACCTGGCCGTTGATGGGTGACTCTTTTATTCCGCGCGGCCTCTATGCCACCTCGCCAGCGTGGCTCGCGATGTTTGAAGACATCACCACGATACAGTTCAATCACCGTATGTTTGCGTATGTGTTGTTTGTCGTACTGAGTGCGTCGGCAATGTTGGTTTACCGCAGTACAACGCAGGGCTACGGCAGGCTGGCGGCGATCCTGTTGGTGGTGGCGCTGTGTGTGCAGGTGATACTGGGTATCAGCACGCTGTTGCTGCATGTGCCGGTGGCGTTGGGTACTGCGCACCAGGGTGGGGCGGTTCTGCTACTGACTGCCGCGCTGTTCCTGAGTCATGTGCAATTGAGGCAGTAGAATATCCGCACTCAGGATGGCGGTTTTACCAGAATTTCGGGAGTACATCCGCTGCGCGGCGTCCATCGAGTATGCGGCGATCCGGTTTGCTGAGATCGAAGCGAATATCGTCGCGACGATCTCCACGCGTGCGTCGCAGCCTGGAGCGCCGTTCTCTGCCGACATAGTCCAGTGTCTGTGGCTTCCCTTCGTTGAGTCCTGAACTCTTCGGTGCTCTTGAGTAGAATGAAGTTCGTTCCGAAGACATTGTAGTCTCCTCTTGCTTTGCGAATGGCCTTTGGAGCAGTGTGATCGAAAATGTCGCACGCCGCATCAGGCCACACGGCAAATACAGTGAATAAGGCTGCAATCTGTGAGGGTGTTCACAGCTTGAGGAGGGCGCTGCCGTATCAGCTCACATTGGTTTTCAGTAACAGCCGCTTGAACACTACCGCGTTGTGGTCACCGGCATCCCGCTCTGGCTCCTCGGCCAGTTCCACGTTTGGAAAGCGCTTGAACAACTCGGTCATGCTGAGGTACAGCTGGCGTTTGGCGAGGGCGGCGCCGATGCAGAAGCGCGGTCCGTAGCCGAACATGGCATCCGGCTCGAATACGCGCTCGACGTCAAAACGCTCCGGATTGTCGAAATAGTTGGGGTCGTGGTCCTTCAGGTGCGGCATCATCAGCACCATGACGCCCTTGCGCAGGTGTTCGCCCATGAACGCCATGTCGCGTGGGGCGTAGCGGGCAAAGCCCATCTTTGAGGAGACGCCCCAGCGGTTGATCTCACAAAAAGCATTGGAGAAGCTCTCGGGCGTGGCCAGTGCCTTGGCGATCTGGTCCCGGCCGTTTTTGAGCAGCGCGTAGACCGACCACTGCTGCGCCACCAGCGTGGTATCGGCGCCCGCGCCGATGAGCGCCAGGATCAGCGTGATGATATCGCCTTCCTCAAAGCCCTCGTTCTCGGCTTCGATACGCAGCAGCGTACTGAGGAAATCGTCCTGCTCCGGCGCGCTGCGGCGCTCGTCGATGACCTTCTTGATGATGTCGATGGCCCGGTTGCTGTCCTGCCGCGCGCTTTCGCGTTGTTCATCGGAAATTGTGGGATTCCAGGTCTCGGTAAACGTGGTAATAACCTGTTTGATCTCAGGCCAGTATTTTTCCGGAATGCCCACCATGCGGGTGATCGAAATGAACGGGATGTGGAAGGCGATTTCCTCGCGGTAATCAAACACCTCCGGCGTGCCCAGCGCGTCAAACAGCTTCTTGATTTCCGGCTCAATCCTGGCCTGGATTTTATCGACGACATTGCGCGAGAACGCGGGGGCGGTGACGCGCCGCACCAGGCGGTGGTGATCATGGTCCGCGAGCAGGCTGTGGCCGATCAGCGCGCGTTCGAAGTTGCTCCACTCCTCTTCGGGCGGCCGCTTGGGTGCAAACTCCCAGTCGTAGAAGTCCGACGACAGCGGCTCGGTTTTCCAGCACGCCATGATGTCGTCCATGCGCGTCATGATCCAGGCCTGCCAGGGTGCGTACCAGACCAGTCGACCGCGTTGGGCGAGGGCCAGGCACTGGGGAATCGGATTCTCCAGATAGTCGGCGGAATGCGGGTTGAATACTTCCTCAATCGGGGGAAGGTCCTGTGCTGCCTCTGTCATGATTGTCTCCTGTTCATCCTGGCGCGAACCAAAATATCGTTGCACAACATCGCGCCAAGGAAAAGCAGGCCCGGTGCGAGTTGTATGCAGAGCCTTGCCACGCCGGTGAAGCTGGATGCGCCAGCGCCGAATACGGTGAACAGGAACAGGAACAGGAACATGCCCACGGCACAGGCGAGTGCAACGCTGATGCCAAGGTAGGTTTTTGTAAATGTGCCCGGGATAGTAAGCCCGAGGGCGATCGCGGCCATTATCACATAGCCCAACAAGTGGAGATTATCGTGCAAAAACACGGCCTGCAGTGTTCCGGTCAAGCCATCGGCATGAAATTCAGTCACCGTTCGCAAAAACTGGGCGATGACTGCCGGATTCTTCGAAGCCAGCACCAGCAGCAGAAGCGCACCCAGCGAGGCAAGTATTGCGAGCTTGACGGATTTGTACTGTTTTCCCACGGTGAGTAACAACGCGGGGATGAAGGTGAAGGCCCAGGGTATTCCCTCGCCTTTGACCAGCATGCAGCTGATGGCAAAAAAGGCGGCGAGCAGGCCCTGCGCCCGGCACCTTGTCGTCAACCAATTATGGAAGGCCATCAAGGCCGCGCAGTAGGTGGCGCCCAGAAAGAGGTCGGCGTAGCCGGCCAGCGCCACGTGAATGTTGATCAAGGGCATGGACAGCAACATGTAGGTAAAACCCATGGCGATCAGTGCGCTGGCTCCCGCCACGCGCAACTGGCCGTAAAAAGCGCACCCCATTGCCACCAGGCAGAGCAGCCAGGGCAGGTTCATCAGGCTCTCGTCCCAGCGCCCGATTGCCAGGTTCATCCACACCTGCAGCAGCGGCACGGTGTGCGGATAGTCAGGATGTCGATCAGTAAAGACATTTTCACCGCCCAGACTCACCCAGACATCATTTTCCACAAACGGCACCATGCTGCGGAACTCGAACCAGACTTTCGCCTTGGTCGCCCAGTGCATCGTTGCGTCCCACGGGAAGAGTGGGCGCCACAACACTTCCAGGCCAAGCGTTATACAGCGAAGAACCAACAGGCACAGCAGCACGATGAATAGCATCTGGTGTGATGTCGGCATGGATGCAAACGCGGATGGGTCCGGGGTGAGCATCGCAGGTGCACGCGTGCCCCTGGCCAGATGCAGGGCAATGGCTACGATGATCAGGGTGAATGTCAGTAATCCGGTGGCAACAAATGAGAGTGGTACGCCCACCAGGTCCAGTCCCCACATGAACTGTGGAATGAGCAGCAAGCCGATGAGCGTGCCATTGCCCAGCACCAACGCGGTCCGCGCCGGCAGCGGCGCCGGCATACCCAGGTTTAACCACAGCCCGCCGAGTAGTAACGGTAGCAGCAATGCCAGTGTCGTGGGCACGATATCCATCTACTTTAACCGCACCACGGTGCCTGTCTGGTCTGAGAAGACCAGTTCCGCGCGCAATCCCTGTCTCTGTGGTGCTACGACCATGTTGCGCTGGCGATCAAACGAAAACTGGGAGGGATTTATCAGCGCTATGTAGTCGCCCGTGCGCAGCGATTTTTTCGGTGGCAATGCCGGCCCATAATTCGCCCAATAGGTATTCAGCGGGAGAAAGTGGTAGGCCGTGCGCATGCGGAAATAGTGGTCGCTTGAGACCACGAAGACACGAGCGTCCGCAGCTTCCACCAGCGGCTTTGTATGGGCCACCAGGCTGTACAGTTTCGCGTCCGGGCCTACGGCGAGCTTTTCTTCAGTGCTCTTGCCGGCGAAGAGGTGGTGGGTATCCACCAGTTGATGCAACAACCTGCGTTGCCAGAACATGTCCAGGATGAGCCAGCTGGCGAAAAAAATCAGCACGACGACGGCGGGGTCAAATTGCAGCCGCGTACGAAGCAGGAGCAGCAACAGGCCGTACGCCAGCAGGCTGAGCACCAGTAAAGCGACTGCCAGCACCACAGGGTAGAACGAGGCGGAGTTGAACGCGCCCGTGAAGGTGTTCATCGCGGCGACGTTCCAGGGTGAGTAAGCCATTAAATCTGACTTGATCGCCAGCAATTGGCGCGTCGCTGATGCGGGGAAAAGCGAAAAATCCCGAATCTGGACGGTGTCGCCCGCACGGCCTGAAAATCGCAGGCTCACCGTGTCGATCTCGCCACTCCAACCCCGCAACTCTTCAGTCGACAGCCAGAGCGCTTCTCGCTCAGAGGTCTCTATGGTGTAGGATTTGGAATCCTGCGGATTGCGTGCGTTCGTCCAGAGTATCGAGGCTCCCACCGTGCTTGCAGACTGCTCAAGCGCGAGATGCAAAAAGGCGAAGTTCCCTGCGTCAAAAGCGCCCGCGGCCAGCGTCACCATGCCGGCACCCGAGCTGTCGAGCTCAAGTTGCAAAGCGTTGTCGATAAACGTGGGGGTGCCGACAGTAACCATTGCGGTATCGGCGTTCCAGGCAATGGCGGAGACTTTTTCGCCAGCGGTGTTTTGCGGAGGAAAGAACTGCGTCAATCCGACGATCAGGGCCGCTGCACCCAACAGCAGCGATATGGCGGCAACGCGCAACACGCTAGCCTGGACTTGCTAGCGTTGGGACAGGGAATGGGAACACACTGTGCAGTTGTGCAGTAATATCCTGATACCCTTGTTCTGTGTGCTAACAGCGAACTTGTGCCCTGCAGACGGGTCAGTTTGCCGATCCCTGGTCAGAGACGGACACATATGCAGAGGCATCAATATTCGAATTATTGTGGCATATGAGAATACCATCCTGGCGACGTTTTGGGACACCTATTTGTGTGATGGTACTCTTAGTATTGAGCTGATCTGTGTTGATTCTGGGATCAGTTTCTCGACAATTCAATTCCCGGTCAATTTCCGGCCAAGCTAGCGGCGATGCGCTGCGCCAGCTCTGACAGCAGTGCCTTTTCGGCATCCACCAGCGCGCTGTAGCCGCTTGCCGCCAACGCGCGTGATTCGGAAAATCGATTGAGGGTAGTCACCTCTTCATCCCGAACCAGCCACCAGTAGGCAACTATCTGCGCCTGTCCCTCCAGCGTGCCGTGCAACTGGTCAATGCGGATATTCACCACCGTGGTGTCTTTGGTGAGTTCGGCCGGGAGCAGTTCCCGGCCACTGGCTTGTGCAATTTCAGTGCTGAGGAAGTTGCGTACGCCGTCATAAATCGGCTCTGCCCAGAGATTCTGGCTGGCGGGCCGTGTCTCCCCATTGGCTGTCGCGATCACCAGCCCCGGCTGGTCGAGGTAAGCGGCGATCTCAACCGTGCCCAATGAGTATTGCGTGGAGGTGCTGAGCGCGGAGGACGGCAGGTCCTGGTTGGAGCGCAGCAGGTAGTACGTGGGGGCAATCGTCTGGCTGGCGCAGCCGGACAACAGCGCTAGCAACAGCAAACCGGCAACTTTCATTGTTTACTCACCTCGGGAATGGGATCAGGTGCCTGGTCGGCAGGTAGCACCACCGCGTTGGGTTGCGCGGCGAGTTTGCGTGTCAGCGCCTCCAGGTTGCCCAAGGTGCGATTCAGCGACAGCAGGCTGGAATTCAGGCTTTGGTTCGCGCCCGAATTGGGAGTCAGGCTGCTGATGGCGTCCTTGAGATCCTGCAGTGTTTCATCCAGTTGCGCGGGGAGTTGCTGCGTGCTCTGGTTCGCCATGATTGTTTGCAGGCTGGCGAGCGATTGATTCAGGCTGCTGATGGCCTTGTTTGCGCCTGCGACGGTGTCGCCCAGGGGCAGGGCGTCAATGGTTGCGAGTATGGATTGCGTGGTCTGTGCAATTTGCGCGAAGCCGGTTTCAATGGTGGGAATGGTGGTGTACTCAAGAAATGTACCCTCGCTCGCCGGCGGCGTATCCGTATAGAAATCGATGCTGATGTATTTTGACCCCGTGATCAGGTTGCCGCTCTCCATCGAGGCACGTAGACCGCTGGCAATGCCGCGCGTGACGCCTTTGCGCAGCAAAGCAATTGAAGCCTCCTTGTCGGGCATTTCCATCCGACCGGGCTCTACGTACAACAGCACCGGTATCGGGGCGCCCTTGCCCTCGTCGCCGTTCTTCAGGATCAACTCCTGGCCTTCCTTGAACATCACCCGTTCAACCCGGCCGATCTGGATGCCGCGAAACTCGACCGGCGCACCCGGCAGCAGTCCCTTGACCGACTGGGAGAATTTCACCACATAGTAGGTGCCATGGTGGAAGGGGTTTTCCAGTATGTCTGCATAGGATGCATACAACTTGAAATCGGTATGCTCCGTCACCGGTTCACCCTCATTGACACCCTCGGGCAAGCCGAAGGAAACACCGCCAAACACAATGGATTCCAGCGATCCCGTTTGCACCTTGAAGCCGCTGGCATCGGCGCTCATCGCGACACCGCTGCTATCCCAAAAGCGCACGCTGCTGTTCACCAGGTCGTGGTAGGGCGCATCGATGAATATCTGGTAGTGCACAAGCTTGTCTTCGGGGTTGAATTCCATGGATTCAACCCGCCCGACTTTATAGCCTTTGTACAAAACAGTGTTGCCAGCACTGACGGACGACGCATGGTTGCTGGTCAGGCCCAGGCGCAACCCGGGAGCGTCTGCGGGAGTGACGGGTGGGTGCTCCAGGCCGACGAACTCGCGCGCGCCCTCCTTGCCCGTTCCGGGAGCCAGTTGTATGTATGCGCCGGACAACAGCGTGTCGAGGCCGGAGATGTTGTCGACACCCACCCGCGCCGTCACCACCCAGAAACGCGTATCGGCGCGCAGGAGTGGCAGAGCCTGGCGGTCCAGCTTGATCGTGGCGATCACGCCGTCGAAATTGTCATTGAGGCGGACGTCCTGCACCATTCCCATGTCGACATCGCGGTATTTCACCTTGGTCTTGCCCTGTTCCAGGCCCTCGGCCGTCGTGAACGCGATGTCGATCTCCGGGCCCTCGTGCATCAGGTTGTCGACGACCATGTAAATGCCCAGCGCCAGCGCCAGTATCGGTATCAACCATATGCCGGAAAATTTGCGGCCCTGCGTGATGTCGGCTTGTTCAGTTGTCACGTTTTTTCGCTTCCATTTCATCCCAGATCAGTCGCGGATCAAAACTCTCTGCCGCGAGCATGGTCACGATGACCACCCCGGCGAAACACAAAGCGGCAATCCCCGGTCGGATGGAGAGGAGGCCTCCAAGATGCACCAGGGCAACCAGTATTGCTACGACAAACACATCGACCATCGACCATTTGCCCACGAATTCAGTGATCTGGTACATCGTGGTGCGCTGCCTCGCGCTCACGGGCGAGTGGCGCTTCACCGTCCAGACCAGATAGAACATGGCCATCAGTTTCCCCACCGGCACCATCACACTGAACAGGAAGATCACCAGCGCGACCGGGATGGCGCCGTGGTGTATCAGCAGGATCACGCCGCCGAGAATGGTGCTGCCCTCGGCGGTGCCAAATTGTTCAGTGATCATGATCGGGTACAGATTGGCGGGAATGTACAGAATGCACGAGGTCAGCAGCAGCGCCAGGGTGCGCTGTATGCTGTCGCTTTTTCGCAGATGCAACGCTGCGCCGCAGCGCGGACAGTGATGCAAATCGGCAGCAGCGAGCTTGCAGCAGAGGTGGCACGCGGCGAGGTTGCGAGAGGCGGCAGTATTGGCGGGTAGGCTCATGCGCGTTGTAATGCGTCGATGCGCTCCCAGCACTGATAGCGATCCAGATTGGAGATGGCGACAGTGAAACAAATGGCGAATCCTGCATACGCCCAGAATGATATGCCCAGCTCAATCGTGGCCATATCCGCGATTTTCACCAGAGACTATCACCCCGATGATGAACACTTCCACCATGGACCAGTTCTGGATGAGGAAAATTCCTTTTGCTACCGGGATCAACCAGGGTCGGTACTGCCCTTCGTGCAGTGGTATGCACAACAGCAACAGCAGGATGAGTATCACTGCCGGGATAATGATAATGAACGCGGCGATCATGACCGCCACCCCCGGCATGCCGTAATTCCATACGGCACCCGGAGTCTGCCGCAGGGTGATAACACTTTCGAGCCCGCTGGAAGAGAACGACAAGAAGGAATAGCTGTTGGCCATGATCAGCAGAATGATGCCGGCGATGGTAAACGACAGGACTCGGCCATAGGCATCGGGGATTTTACGCGTGAGGTAATGGCCGCAGCGCGGGCAGGATGCGGTTTCCCCGGTTTTCAGGCCGGCGACACTCGACACCAGGTCGCAGTGCAGGCAGGCAATCTCCCCTTTCATTTTTAGTGCGGAAGCCCCATCGTCGCACGACTGTCAGGATTGTAACCTTCTTCCATCTCACTGATGGTCTTGTTCAATTCTTCGGGCGATTCCGCGCGAACACGCGCCGCTTCCGCGGCCAACTCGCTCTCGGATTCGTCGTCGATGCCCGGCCCTTTGACTTCCTGGGCATACGTCTGTCCGTTGGCATCCAGGCAGGGGTCGAGCCCGTCGCCTTCTCCGCACACCTTGACAGCGCCACCTTCCACGGTCACGCGTTCTTCCACGATGTCGGTATCGGCGTCTGGCTGGGCAAAGGCGCCCGCGATGGGCAGGCAAAGTATCAGGGCCGCAGTGCGGGCAATCCGGGTGGACGTCTTCATGGTTAACCTATGTTCTATGTTGGAAGGATTGAAAAGCTGGCGCCGTCAGTATAGTGCGGATAAATTCCCACCACCAGACATGCAGGGGCAGGCTGCGGTATTGCTGCTAGAAAGGCCTATACATCGGTCAATCCCTGGTCGCGCAGCCACTGCGTGCAGGTTTGCACCGCCTCGCGCAGTTCTTCGCGCTGGCCGAGGTAGTAATGGGTGGCGCCACGAATCTCGACCAGCTTCTTGTTGCTGTGCGCGATGGCGTCATGCAACCTGCGCGCATGGCTCGGCGTGCAGGCATCGTCCGCGCCATTGCTGATCAGCAGGGTGGGCAAGCTCATATGGGCCGCATCCAGCAGGCCATTGGCATTGGACTCGTCGTAACTCCATTGTGACAACCAGCTGCGCAACGTGGTGAAGCGCGCGAGGCCGACCGGCCCGTTGTTCACCACCTGCGGGTCACCGAGGAAGCAGCTGTTGGGCTTGCGCTCGTTCGGGTCAATACTTTTATCCAGCCAGACCGGCGCGGCCATGGTGCCGTGTACCGTGAACGCGAACTCATCGTTGGGCCGCCCCTGCTCGCGCAGCGCTGCCAGTTTGGACTTGACCCAGGCGGTGATGCGTCGGTTGCGCGCGATCTGCGCGGCGTGGTAACGCGCCTGGAACTCGGCGCTGTAGGGCGCCTGGTTTGGGTTGCCGGGGTTGTACAGGTCGAGTTCGGGATCGCGCACGTCGGGGTTTGACTCATCCAGGATCGACGCATCGAGCCACTCGGTCAAGGTCAGCGCGCGGCTGACATGCGCTGCCAGCAACAGCATGCCATCGGCCGGGATCAGTTGTGCCTCCTGCAGATTGGGCGGATCGCCCGCCGGTGTGCACGTGACCGTGGGATGTTCCGCCTGCCGTTGGTAGAACAGCGCCAGTGAACCGCCGCCACTCCAGCCGCCGAGGATCACCCGGCGGTAGCCGAGCCGCTCTTTGGCGTCGCGGATGCACTCTGCCATGTCCAGCGCTACCTTCTCCATGATGAGAGCCGTGTCGTTGTTGGGATAGCGGCTCTGGCAGTAGATGACGTGGTGGCCCGCCTTCGCCAGCGCCATCGGTAGAGGCAGGTATTCGCCCCCGCCGATAGGGTGCATGAAGATAATCACGGTGTCCGAACGCGACCCCGGGGGGCGCAGCAGGTGCGCGCGCAACACCACATGGTCGACGCCGCCGTACACATCCTTGAAGGACGAGTACGCTTCCTGCAACAGCATCAGGTAAGGCGTGCGTTCGATGCCCTTGTCCACGTCGACAAACATTATTTGCGGGTCTTTTTCGAAGCGCTGGGCGCAGGCAGCGCACTGCAGCGGGCGTCGATAGCCGAGGCGCCAAATATTTCGACTTTCTGTGCCCTTGTGCGCGTCGTCCATGCGGCAATGTGCTCGCGCGCACTGCGTTCCTCGTCGCGCAGCACCGTGTCGTGATTGGCCGTCTTGTGCGTAATTTCCAGTGCGTAGCCATTGGGATCGTAAAAATAGACCGATTCGACAAAATCGTGATCGATGGGACCGAATATGAAATCACCGGCGGCGGCAATTTTGTCCTTCCACGCCAGCATGGATTCACGGCTGTCCGTCTCGAACGCTATGTGGATATCGTAGCTGTCCTTCAGGTCAAAATGCTCGGGCCTGGCTTGCGTCGGATCGTCAAAGAACGCGATGTAGTTGCCGTCGCCCAGTGCCAGGAAGAGATGCAGGAAGGGGCGGTCCTGTCCTGTGCCGGGCGCTTGTTCCAGCGACAGGGCCGCAGACAGCTTCAGCCCCAGCACGTCCTCGTAGAACCAGCGTGTCTGCTCGGCGTCGCGGCAGCGCAGCGCCAGGTGATGGATATTGCCCAGTGGTGTCAGCGTCGCATCAGGTTTGCTCATCGCTTTTTCTCATTTTTATTCTGGTGCAGGAAGGATAGCAGCGCGCATCGGTGAAAGCATCCGCGCAGCGCATTACCTCCGCCATGGCGGTCAGGTTACACTGTCCAATTTGGTGACGTACACAGGGACTACACAATGCAAGAGTTTGACGTCTGCGTGATCGGCGCAGGATTTGGCGGCGCCTCCGTGGCGGCGCTGCTGGCCAAAAGCGGCAAGAAAGTCGCGCTGGTGGAAAAAACCGCGCGCGCCGGGGGTAAAACGCAGACCACGGAACGCAAAGGCTATCGCTTCGAGATGTTTGGCGCCGTCGGCATCCCCGCCTACAACTCCCGCTTCCACGAACTGGTGGACACATTGGGCATCGCCGAGCGCGCGCCGTTTGTGGTCCCCGACGGTGACGCCGCCTCCATCCGCTACCTGAACAAGCAGGGCGAGTGGAAGGTCAGTTACAACCCGTTGATGGCGACCGGCTCGGAAAAGGAAATGACCGCGATGAAGGAGACCTTCGGGGTTACCGATACAGACCTGGAAGCCCTGGGCGCGTTTTATGGCGAGATTCTCAGCCTGGACGACGCGGCCATCAACGCGCTGGATAACACGGGCGCCTACGACTGGATGGCGCGCTTCAACATGGCCGAGCCGCTGGTGAGCCAGGTCTGCATGAACCTGAATACGCTGTTCGTGGTGGCGGTGGACAGGCTGCCAGCGTCCGAGATGATTTTCGCGCTGCGCGACCAGGTGCTCGGTGGCGCCGGCCGCTACCACATCGGCGGCTACGGCCACGTGGCCGAAGTGTGCGCCGACTATGTGGTTGAGCAGGGCGGCCTGTACCTCACCAAGACGCGGGTGCAGAGCATCCTGGTGGAGGATGGCCGCGCGGTTGGTGTGCGCGTCGACGGGCGCGACATTCGCGCTCGCGCCGTGATCTCCAATGCCGGCATCCAGCCCACGGTGTTGAAGCTGGCCGGTGCGGAGCATTTTCCGTCCGCGTACATAGAGCGCATCACAGCGCTGGAGCCGAGCTGGGCGATCTGCGGCTTTCGCTATGTGCTGGACAAACGTATTTTCGATGCGGCGCTGATTCCGGTGTTCTCCGACGAAAGCTGGCTCAACGAGGAGCGCTACCAGGACATGCTCAACGGGAAGTGGCCCAATGTGCCGCTGATCGCGATCGACGTGCCCTCGGAGTTCGACCCCGGCCTGTCGGATATTCCCGGCCACCAGCTGGCCAACTGCCAGGTGTTCATGCCGGCGGATACCGAATCGAAGCTGGTCGATGAAGCCATCGCGCGCTGTGAGGCGGTGATCGACGAGCTGTGGCCCGAGCTGAAGCACCACATCGTGCGCAAGGAGCCCTACGGCGCGAAGCAGATCTCCAGCATGAGCCGCGACGTGGCAGTGCCCGGTTGCGGCGGCGAAGCGGTCGGCATCGCGCAGGTGGTCGGGCAGTGCGGCAGCAGCAAACCGGATGCGCGTACGCCGCTGCCCGGCCTGTACATCGTTGGCTGCGATGCCGGCGGGCGCGGCGCGGGCACGCACCAGGCGGTCGACTCGGGCTTCAATGTGGCCGCGATGGTGGAGCAGGATCTGGCCTGAGCGCGTGTATCAATACCGTCTATACTGCACTTTCCGGCCCGGTTGCAGCGCTTGATTAAACAGGTACCGCAGCAACACGATCAGCCTGAAGGAGAACAACAATGAACAGTATCACGCGGTTGATCGCGGTATTGGTCGTTACCGGGTGGGCCGGTTGTGCGAACGCGGCTCCGATCACTTTCGGTTTTACCTTCGACAGGATCTTCAATGGCATCCCCCTGGAACCACCGTTTATCGGCACGGGACAAGTCAGTTTCGACGATGTAGGTAATGGCACGTTCGCGCTGACGGCGCTAAGCAATTTGTCGATGCAGTTTGCCGTTTTGGGTGAGACATTCACACTGGCGGATGCCGCCACGCCGCTGGGCCAGGTGCTCGCGGTGGTGTCCGATTACGGTCCCGGCAGGCGGTTTCAATTTTCCAACAGTAATGGATTCGGCACTGGTCCCTTTTTTGGCTCTATCGATTTCACCAAAGCCAATGGTGCGTACCTCACTTTTCAGCCGCCCGGCTTTGGGCCGGGGCTGGACCTCCACCAGATCGTTACGCCTGGTCGTGCGGATTTGGGTTCTTACCTGGCGACCAGCGGCGTTCCAGTTCCCGGTACGCTCGCTATCCTTGCGCTTGGACTGGCTTTGCTGGCGCTGGTGCGCGGTGGAAGATTTAGCCGGAATGCGCGAGTGGCCTGACGGGTAGACGCCGGATACCAGTACACAGGGCAATGGCGCGCCTTTCTATTGAAATTCCTGAGTCATAGTGTCGGCGCCCGGTGGTCCAGCCTGCTAGCCCTCCGACCGGAGCGGCGATTTTCCAATCCATTTGCAGCGACACCCCGAAGCGGCGTTTGTAGCTATATCCGGAATCTCCAGTGGATGGGTGCTCACCATACCCGGTGTATTTTGCTGTTTGCCAGGTCTTGACTCTGGACTATGGTCAAGAGTGCAGATTGTGCCGCAAGGGAGATCGGACATGTCTACGTTCAACATTGGCCAACTCGCGAAACGCGCCGGCGTACCCATCGATACCGTGCGCTATTACGAACGCAGCCAGTTGCTGGCACCTGCGGGTCGCCTCGAATCCGCGACGGATTGCGTACGCTGATTGTCGCTTGCCCGGGCCACGGGCGCGCGGAGGCCTGCCCGATCCTGAATGCACTCAACGAGGAGGATACGGAATGAATTCGCACGATCAGAAGACACACGGCGACACGGCAGCAACGGGGGCCCCCGCCCATCACGAACATTCAATGCATCGGCATGCGGTTGCCGGTCAACACATTGATCCGGTCTGCGGCATGACGGTGGCGGCGGATTCATCGCACCACGCAACGCACGAGGGGCACGACTACCACTTCTGTTCGGCGGGTTGCCGTACAAAATTCGTCGCGGATCCGGTCCGTTATCTCGCGCCGTCCACCCCTGCGCCGCAAGCGCTACCGCCCGGGACAACGTACACCTGCCCCATGCATCCGGAGGTGGTCCGCAGTGAACCTGATTCGTGCCCGATCTGCGGTATGGCGCTCGAGCCTGTCATGCCCAGCCTTGACGATGGCGAGAACCCGGAGTTGACGGACTTCCGGCGCCGCTTCCTGTGGACGCTTCCATTGTCGGTGCTGGTGCTGATCATCGCGATGTTCGGGGGTGGAACAGATATCGTGTCTCCGGCAGCGCGCAGTTGGATCGAGCTGGTGCTGACCGCGCCCGTGGTGCTGTGGGCCGGGTGGCCGTTCTTCTCCCGTTGGCTGCAGTCGATCGCCAATCGCAGTCCCAATATGTGGACGTTGGTGGGCACCGGTGTCGGCGCCGCATTTATTTACAGTGTCATCGCGACCCTGGCGCCGGGACTGTTTCCAGACTCCTTCCGGGAACACGGCCGTGTCGCCGTCTATTTTGAGGCGGCGGCGATCATTGTCTCGCTGACGTTGCTCGGCCAGATACTGGAACTCAAGGCGCGCTCCAGCACATCGGCAGCGCTTCGGGCTCTGCTCGGACTTGCGCCGAAGACGGCGCGTCGCATGCGGGACGATGGCACGGAAGAAGACATACCGCTGGCTCACGTCCACGCCGGGGATCGGTTGCGCGTGCGCCCGGGGGAGAAAGTCCCCGTGGACGGTGAGGTGCTTGAAGGGCGTTCGAGCGTGGATGAGTCCATGCTGACGGGCGAACCAATCCCGGTCGAAAGCCGCGGGCGCGAAAGTGATTGGCGCTACGATCAACGGGGTAGGTGCTTTGCTGATGCGCGCCGACAAGGTCGGCTCCGATACCGTGCTTGCACAGATCGTGCAGCTGGTGGCGCAGGCCCAGCGCTCGCGCGCCAATGCAACGTTTGGCGGACAAGGTGAGTTTCTGGTTCGTGCTGGCGGTGTTGACGATTGCCGTGGTGACCTTCCTGGCCTGGGGAATTCTCGGGCCCGATCCGAGCTGGACCTATGCCGTGGTCAACGCGGTTTCGGTATTGATCATCGCCTGTCCATGCGCGCTCGGCCTGGCGACACCGATGTCGATCATGGTCGCCACCGGTCGCGCCGCCCAGGCGGGCGTGCTCTTTCGTGATGCGGAGGCCATCGAACGGTTGAGAACCATCGATACGCTGATCGTCGACAAGACGGGAACCCTGACGCAGGGTCGGCCGGCGTTTCGGGATGTCGTTGGATGCAATGGCTTCCCTGTCGACGAGGCGCTGCGTTTCGCGGCCAGCCTCGAACAGGGCAGCGAGCATCCGCTGGCGGATGCCATCGTCGGTGAAGCCAGGCGCCGCGGGCTCACCCTTTCCCCGGCAACCGATTTTGAATCGGCCACCGGCTTCGGGGTGCGTGGCAACGTCCAGGGCCAGTGGGTCGCGCTCGGTAACGCGGCGCTGATGGCTGAAGCGGGGGCAACGATCAGCTCGCTCGCATCAGAGGCGGAGCGGTTGCGACTCGATGGCGCCACCGTGATGTACCTGGCGGTGGATGGACGTGCCGCCGGCATGATTGCGGTGGCGGACCCCATCAAGGACAGCACGCCCGCAGCCGTGCAAGCGCTGCAGGCGGCAGGCCTTCGGGTGATCATGGCCTCTGGCGACAGCAGGACCACGGCCGAGGCCGTCGCGCGCCGACTGGGCCTGGATGAGGTACACGGTGAGGTGCGCCCACAGGACAAGGCTGAACTGGTGGCGCAATTGAAGGCGGCGGGTCGTCACGTTGCAATGGCCGGCGACGGCATCAACGATGCGCCGGCGCTGGCGGCTGCCGACGTCGGTATCGCCATGGGTACTGGCACGGACGTGGCCATGTCCAGCGCCCAGGTAACACTCGTGAAGGGTGACCTGCAAGGCATTCTTCGCGCACGCAAGATATCGATCACCACCGTCGCCAACATGAAGCAGAACCTGGCGTTTGCGTTCCTTTACAACGCGCTCGGTGTGCCCCTGGCTGCAGGGCTGCTTTATCCGACGTTCGGTCTGCTCCTCAGTCCGATGATTGCGGCGCTGGCGATGAGTTTATCCTCGGTATCCGTCGTCGCTAACGCCCTGCGACTGCGCAATGCGGCCTGATGTTAATGGCGCTAGCCTGTCGGCGCGAGAACCTCGACTCGCCCGATCTGGCTGAGCAGGGAAGCGATGTCCAGGTAGATGCGCTCGTTCACGATCCTGTCTCCGTCGAAGAAGAACAGGGCGACAACCGGCACACGGAACGATTTGCCAGTGGGTTCCAGCCCAAGAAATGGGCCGAGGTTGGTGCCGAGCAGGTCGAACTCCGTGACCACGACATCGTCGGCAAAGTGGTAGCGCACATTCTCATGCCGCTGGTCGGGGAACGCGATGCGCTGGTTGCGATGGTAGTTCAGTACTTCTTCATCGCCGTCGTACACCTGGCCGGTCGCCATGATCTCGTAGTGCGGTCGGCCGTTGAAGGTGCGCAGGCAGGTGTCCCAATCGTGGTCGATCTCGGATTGGAAATGCGTGTGCAGCACCTGCAGGCGGCGCTGGCGCAAGGCGTCATCGGTCATCGGGCTCGTCTCCGGTTGTTGCCACAGGCTGCCTGCCTGATCGGGCAGCATGTACTACTTTGCGCGCAGTCAGACCCGCTTGGCAACCAACACGTCTGCGGGCATTGCGCGCGGGACGTTAGCTGGGCAGTAACCTTTAGCGAGTGCATGCCTATTTTATTGCAGGAGGCAGCGCGCGAAATTGTGAACTATGCTGGCTATAAGTCGGCATGCGCTCGCAGAAGCAAATCTGTGCAGCGTCTGCCGGTGTCAGTGAACGCATGGGCGGGGCCATCGTACACTCGCCATGCGGCCCATGTTTGATCCAACATCGTAGTTGGGAAGCAGCCGTATGATTGACGATTTGATCATGCTTCGTGCCGCCGAACGCATCCTGGCGATACTGATTGGTGGACTGGCTATCTGGTGTGGCTTTCGCCTGTTTCTGGCAATCCCGGATCAACCAGCAGATTCCCGGGTTGAGGTGTCTTTGGCAAAAAGTCGGCGGCTGCTCATCAGTCGCATTGGCCCGGGCACGTTCTTCGCGCTCTTCGGCTCGGCCCTCGTGCTGGCATCCTTCTATTTTTCCATCAACCTGAAGACACAGGCTGGTGACCGCTATTCGGGGCTTGGACAACGCGCGTCCCAAACCTCGTCCCCGACCGCAGCCGCGCCCCCGACCGTAGCCTCGGTGCCGCCGCTCGACGCTGCCCAGCTGCGCCTGTCGCTGGCTTTCCTCAGTGACCTTGAAGCCGAACTCGCCGTAAACAGCACAGAGGACGACAAAAGCTGGCGCGCACGCCGCTTCCAGATGACAAAGCTGGCCATACTCGGGCGGGGCTGGGAACCAGGCTGGGGTGATTTCGCGGAATTCGAACTCTGGTTGAATGAGGGGCCAGCCCGTCCTTCGCGGCCGGAATTTGAGCGCGCGCTGGCTGTGATGGAGGGCAGGGAGTGAGTTATGCGCCTCGCCGCGCTCACAGTGAGTTTCGCGCTGGCTACCTGTCCCGGGCGTCGCGCTGGCCCATATGTATGCGGACGATGAAATCACGGCTGATCGCGCTCGCCTGGCAGGTCGCATCACGGAATTGCACGGACTTCTGACGCAGCCGCAATTTCTCCCGGCTGATGCGCACATGCTGTCGGGGGTCGCCCTGCAAACACCCGACCTCGCGCCCGATGGTGATCCCATGGGCTTTTACGCCGCAGGCGGCAAGGTAGTGATGCCGGTTGCGGGCCTTAAATTTATCGAAGACCTGACCATGGCATACGCGTGGCGCTATCGCCAGCAACGCACGCTGGAACCACTCGACGAATATCTCGCGATGCTGCGCTGGAAGCCTGAAAGCGAATGGCCCGGGGGAGCGTACCTGGACCCGCTGGAAGCGTTCGGCGTGCCGCCCGGCGCGTGGGAGCGCGACGCCAGGCTGGCGGAACTTGGCACCTCGCTGCGCAATGAAGCATGGGCATTCGTGCTGGCGCACGAGTTGGCACATGTGCTGTATGCACACCCAGGGAATTCGGCGCCCGCCGCGACCAGCCAGGCCAATGAAGCCCAGGCCGATGCGTTCGCGATGGCGCTGATGGAGAGTACCGACACCTTGCCCCTGGGCGCATTCCTGTATTTCCAGGCCACGGTCGCGTTCTATACCTCGCGTGCGGATTTTCCCTCGGATGACGCGTATGCGCGCTGGCAGCGGGAGCAGGCCACGCATCCGGTGAATGCGCAGCGGCTGATGGCGATCGCGCAGCAACTGCAGCTGTGGGCGCGGCGCGCGGCGGATGAAGATCGACGGGCGGTGCTCTTCGACATCGGCGACAAAATGGAACAATTCGCCACTGGCCTTAAAGATCCGGCAATGCAGCAACTGGTTGTTCGCCGTGCGGTGTACGGTGATCCTCTCGATCTGCAGGAGCGTTGATATGCGAGTTCTCATCATTTTTATTATTGTGGGGCTGGGCCTTGGGGCCTTGCCGGTCGCGGCGCAAACCCAGCAGGGCTGTTTCAGCGGCCTGGACGCCACGGGCCAACCCGCGTGGATAGCGCTGACGGCGGAGCGCTATGGCGATTACTTCGAGATCTACGGCCAGATTAAGACAACGGCCAATGGCGTCTTCCAGCTTAAGGCCGATGGCTGGTCCGGGGCCGGCCGTATGTTTCGTCGCTATGAAGGCGAGGCCGATGCACTGTACATCAGCATAACCGACTACACCGGCAGCAGCCTGATGTTGCATGTCGAGGGCTTCGGTAGTTTTCCGTTCCAGGCGGTGGCCTGTTGAATGGATGTCATGGTCTAACAGGCTAGCAGGAGCGACCCATGGAACTCACCGCGATTGAGCACATGCCGGCGATCATCGAACAGGCGGCGAAAAGCCCGCTGGGCCTATTCGCCCTGATGGTCATCGCCCTTTCGATTCTGGGCTTCTTCTTCTTTCGCGGGGCTACCGAGCGCACGCGTATCGCGATGTTCGTGTTGTTGTTTGTGGGTGTCGCTTCATTTGGCGTGGCTGCCATGCGCGCCGTACCCGGATCGGGCGTGGCAATGGACGCGGCCCCACTCGCAGCCCTGGCGGATATCAGCGGTGAGTGGTCGGCAGAGGTCAAGTACGATTGGGGCGATACCCACAGGGAAGTGTTCGAATTGAACTACGACGGCACCGAGGTATTGGGGACGGCCTCCTACCTGGGCGCAAAGCGCGCGGTGTTCGACGGACAGCTCACCGGGAACAGGATCAGTTTCATTACGCGAACCCGGCAAACCATTACGAGTGACGACACTGTTCGCGATGTGGTGCATCACTACACCGGCGTGGTCGACGGTGATCGGATTGAGTTCACGTTGCGCAGCGAAGGCGGTTATACCGAGCACGTGCCGGTCAAGTTCGCAGCATTGCGCTCCCGGTGAACGGGAGGCTACGCAATGCTAGCTATCCTCGGTGCGGGTGATCGCCTCGTCCTCGCGTTGACAGTGTATTGCAATCGGGTATATTCGTTTGAAATCATCAATAATAGAGGACGAATCATGCTGCGACTCACTGGAGTTCTAGCGGTTTCGGCAGTGTGCCTCTGGGGTTGCAGTTCGTCCAATGACAGCGTCTTTATCGACTCCCCAAAATTCGAAGACCCGCCATTTCTATCGAGTTCCGACGGGTCGCTCTCGCTGACTCTCGAATCTGCCGAATCACAGATTACCGTCGCCGGAAACACCGTCACCGCGCGCGTCTTCAACGGCGTGTACATCCCCCCCGTGTTTCGCCTGCAGCAGGGCGATACATTGCGCGTCAAGCAGGTGAATCGCCTCCCGAATCTGCCGGTCAACCTGCATACGCATGGCGTGGTCACCACGCCACTTTTGAACGGCGACAACGTGTTCGTCGTGGTGGACCCTGAAGAGACCTTCGACACCGAGATACCGATCCCGCTGGCCCACTCCAGCGGCATGTTCTGGTACCACCCGCACGTGCATCCCTACGTGAACCAGGAAATAGCGCAGGGCATGTCGAGCGCGCTCATCATTGGCGACATCCTGGCGCCGTTTCCGGAACTGGCGAATATCACAGAGCGCGTGATGATCCTCAAAGACCTGAAGCTCGACGGCAACACCGTCGTCGACAACCCGGATCCGAGCGGGCCAACGCTGCGCACCATCAACGGCGTCTACCAACCGGAGATTGCGATCGCGCCCGGTGAGCTGCAGTTCTGGCGAATCGGCAATCTCGGCGCGAACATTTATTACGATCTGGTGATGCCGGGCGTTACCTTCCACGTGATCGCCGTCGACGGAAATCTACAGAACCAGGTAACCTCGACCGATGAACTCATCGTGCCACCGGGTGGTCGATACGAGGTGTTGGTGCGCGGACCGGATAAGCCGGGGAGCTACGTGCTGACAACCAAGGCCTTCAATACCGGTCCCAACGGCGATGAGTATCCCGAGCAAGTGATGGGCAGGCTGATGGTCGCCGGTGAGCCGGTCACCGATCCTATCCCGCTGCCGACCGTGTTTCCCGAGCTCCCCGACCTGCGTGCGGAATCGGTGGACAATGCCCGCACCGTCGTATTCAACGATACCGACGATCCAAACGTGTTCGTGATCGACAACCAGATATGGGATCGCGATCGCATCGACCAGACCGTAATGCTCGGTAATCTCGAAGAATGGACCATCGAAAACGCCGCACAGGAATTGCACGTCTTCCACATCCACCAGGGGGATTTCCAGGTCACCGAAATCGACGGCGTGCCGCAGCCCTTCACGGGTTACCAGGATGTCGTGAGTTTGCCATCGGCAGCAGACGACGGCACGCCCAGCGTGGTGAAGTTCCTGTTGAAATTCGATCCGCCCATCATCGTCGGTGAATACGTCTATCACTGTCACATCGTGCAACACGAAGACCAGGGCATGATGGCGAACATACTGGTCGAGGATGCGCTGGCGCGGACAGTCAAGGCACAGGAGCCGCGCGACCTGATCGCCGAATCGCTTACCCCAGCGACGGGTAATTATTGGTGCGAGAGCTGAGTCGTGCGCGGGCGCGGTATACCGCGTTCGCGTTTTGCCTGTTGTTCAGCCTGGCGGCCTGTGAATCTGGACAACCGCCGGCTCAGGCCCCCAAAAAGGCTGCCACGCCAAGCGCGCCGGTCGACGCAGCCGACGCCCTGCAGCGTGATCGCGAATCACTCTATGCACTGGGCAGTTGGCTGGCGCGCAACCTCTCGGGAATCAAGCTCGAGGAGCAGGACATGGCTCCGATCGAGGCAGGGCTGCGGGATGCCTTGCTCAATCGACCACTGCAGGTCGACCCTATTGTCGTAGGCGAACGCGTACAGACATTCCTGAATCGCCGCCGCGCCCAGATGGCTGCGGAACAGAAAGCAGCAACCGCGTCTTTCGTCGAAGCGGCGAGGAACGAGCCCGGTGCACGTAAAACCGTCGGCGGCTTGATCTACCTGAGCCTCGTCGAAGGCACGGGTGCCTCGCCGCTATTCACCAGCCGCGTGAAATTGCGTTACCACGGCATTCGCGCCGACGGCAGCAGTTTTGAGGACTCGGAAGGACGAGGCCGCGAGGGCGTGTTCAGCGTCAATGAGGTGATCCCATGCTGGATGGAGGCGCTGCAATTGATGCAGGTGGGCGGTAAAGCAAAGATCACCTGCACATCGGACCTGGCCTACGGAGATCGCGGCATCGGCGGGCGTGTACTGCCTGGCGCGCCACTGCAGTTCTGGTTGGAACTGATCGAGATACTGCCGTGATCCGGCTGGTTGTCACGTTGCTGGTGCTGCTGGCTGGCTGCGGGCGAGGCACGCACGATGGCGTCGGTACGGTGATCGACGTGCGTACAGACCTGCACCAGATCATGCTCGATCACGATCCCATTGTCGGCCTGATGCCGGCGATGACCATGACATTCGACGTTGCAAACGCCGCATCATTGTCCGACATTCGCGTGGGAGACCGCATCCGCTTCGATTTGTTGGCCGATGGCGAGAAATTTCGCATCGTGTCGCTCGCAAAAATCGAGGGCGAGCAGCGTGTGGATAATCTCCCACCCGGTTCGGGATTCGACGCGGTCATTCCCGAAGAAGACAAGGCGCCACCCTTTACACTGATTGACCAGGACGGCAATGAGCGATCGTTGGACGCGCTGCGCGGTTCCGCTGTCCTGCTCGATTTTGTGTACACGCAATGCAATGGACCGTGCCCGGTGTCCACCAGCGCGCGCGTGCAACTGCAGAAGAGCCTGCCCGACGATATTCGCCAACGGTTGCACATGGTGTCGATAAGCCTCGACCCTGAGCGCGATACACCGGACGAGATGCGGCGCTACGCGCTGGAGCGCGGCGCGGACCTCGCACAGTGGTCGTTTCTCACGGGAGATTCCGACAAGGTCGAAAGCGTGTTGCGCAGTTACGGCGTCGGCGTTGTCAGGGAAGCAGGCGGCAACATCCAACACGTGGTGGTGTCGTTTCTGATCGATCCCCAGGGGCGCATCACGCGGCGCTACTTCGGCCTCGATCACGACACCAGTGATTACATCCGTGATCTTTCTGCAGCGGTGCGCGGCTGACCTTCATCGTCATCGCCCTGCAAGGCCTACCAATCCATCTGCACCGACACCCCGAAGCGACGCTTGTAGGTGTAAGGGAGAATATGCGCCGCCTCAACACCGACGGTTTCCTGCCCGCCGATGGTCGCGACATGGAACTGGTCGAACAGGTTCTGCACATAGAACTGTATCCGATAACCCCCGTCGCGCGCCGCGATGCCGGTGTACAGGTCGAACGTGTTGTACGGGTCGCCCACCAGCAGCGGATTGTTGGCGGTATCGAACTGCACCTCGTCGCGGTAGAACACATTGAGGCTGGCGAAGCCGTCGAAGGGCATGGACGGCACCGGGATGTAATAGGTTCCGGCCAGGTAGGTGGACCACTTCGGCGAGTTGGGCATGCGGGCGCCGGAGAGGTCCTGCGTGCCGTTGACGCAGCCCTGCGCTTCGGTCTGGCGCGCGTAACACGGCGCGTCCGGCCAGTCGGAGAAAATCGCGTCGGTGTAGGCTAGCGAACCTTGTATTTCGAAGTTTTCCGCCACTTGTGCATTCACCTCCAGCTCCACGCCCTGCGTTTCCAGCTCACCCGCGTTGGTGAGGAAAAAAATCGGCGGGAACGCGCCCGCGACCTGGGCCGATGCCTGGAAATCCTTGAAGGTGCTGTAATACGCGGCGCCATTCACGCGCAACCGGTTGTCGAACCACTGCGACTTGATGCCCACCTCGTAACTGCTGGGAATTTCCGGATCGACAAACACATTGCCGCTGGAGGGCCCTGAGGGCAGGGAATTGGAACCCGGCCCTTTATAGCCTTTGGCATAGCTGGCGTAGACCATCGCATCCTCGGCGATGTCTTGCTCGACCATCACGCGCCAGGAGCCGGCCTGGTCGTTGTCCTTCTCGTCGATGGAACCGGGCGGGGCTTCGGGTGCCGTGCCGGGCAGCGCCTCTACCGTCTGTTTATGGCCCAACTCGTCGAAATTGTAGCGCGCGCCCAGTGAGAGGCGGCTGCGATCGGTGATATTCCAGGTCGCCTGCCCGAACGCCGCAGTGCTCTCATTATCGGTCTTGCCGGCATCGAAAATGGACAGCGCACCGGCGGGCGCCAGATCAATGCCCTGCAGGTCGATGTAGCGGTAAAACGTGCGATCGCTCTTCTTGTAGAAATAGTACAGGCCAGCCACATAGGTAATCGTGCCCTCGGCCGGCGAGGTTAGGCGCAGCTCCTGCGTGTACTGATCGTACTTCTCGAAACTGTCGTTCAGCGGGAGCGCGGTGCGGGTGTAAGTATCAGCGCGGGCGGCGCCATACACGTTCTCATTGGTGTACGCGGAAATCGAGGTGAGCAGGAAATCGCCGAGCGAGTAATTCACTTCCAGGCTGTAGATGTCGACTTTGGTATCGCCCACGGAGGTATCGTTATCCAATACGGTGTCGTTCTTCGGCCCTACCGCACCGCCCTCACGGTCGACGACGCTGCCCGCCGCTACCTGGCGCAGCGCGGCGACGCAGCAGGTGTGATCGCGTTTGACATGCGTGTACGCGAGCTGCGCGTCGAGTTCTTCCGTCACCAGCCAGCGCAGCTTGCCGCGCCCGCCCCATTCGTCGCGGTCGTTGAAATCGTCGCCGCCGGGGTATTCGTTTTCGATGATGGGATCGCTGCTATTGCGGTACATGGAGATGCGCCCCAGCAATGTGTCCTCCACCAGCGGGCCGGATACGTAGCCAAAGAGGTTCACCAGGTTGTCGCTGCCGTAGGCGGTGCGAAACCCCGTCGCCAGTTCCGGTGTGGGGTTGTAGGTGGTGATGTTCAACAAGCCCGCGCTCGCATTCTTGCCGAACAACATGCCCTGCGGGCCGCGCAGCACCTCGACGCGTTCCACGTCGCTGAAATCCAGCACCGAGCCGGACAAACTGCCCGACGCGACATTGTCCACCACGGTGCCCACGGACAAATCTACCGAGCGACTGAAACTGTTGGTGCCGATGCCGCGAATCAGGATGTTGCGCCCGGCATCGCTGGTGCTTTCGGCGAAGGTGAAGCCAGGCACCAGGCGCGACAGGTCGGCAATCTGCGTTTTGTTCAGCGCCGCCAGCTCGGCGCCGCCCACTACCGCGATGGAGATGGCCACGTCCTGCAGGCTCTCGGAGCGCTTCTGGGCCGTCACGACGACCTCCTCCAACTGCTGCGCCTGCGCGACCAACGGTGGAAGTGTGAACAGCAGGCAGCCAAGGAAACGGGCCAGGCGGAAGATCATCATTGTTCGTCCTTTATTATTGGGTTGGGCTGGGATAGCAGCACCGGTTATGTATTTTCAACACCGTTACACTTTTATCAAGGTTCGCAGGCGTACGCAATGATGAGGGCAAGTACGGCAGGCGCATCCTCAAGCCGAGTGGTGATTACCTGCTGTGGGCGAGGATCGGCAGCAGAGGAAGTAGCAGCATGAATAATCCCCCCAAACGGCTAAAGCTGCGGATTGACGCGCATTGCTATCGTTGGGCTGCTGTGTGGTTGCAACGCCGAACATCGACTGCATCACAGCCGCCAGTGTTCGCGGTTCGTATTGAATTCTTTACGCGGCTTGCTCGCCGAGCTGAAAATTCAGCTCCACCGCCGTGCCGGCCGGATCAGTGAGGAATAACTGCAACTGCCGAACCTCCTTGTTCTCAAGCTCGCCATAGGGGATCGCGTATTCCTTGAGGCGGGCGCGGATGGCATCCAGGTCCGTGCAGCGCAGCGCGACATGATCAAAGAAGCCTGATTTTTTGCTGTCCCTGCCGCCGTCCTCGATCAGGTGGAGTAGGGGATGATCCCCGGCATACAGCCAGTAACCGCCGATGCCGAAATTCGGTCGGTAGCCTTTCTCCAGGCCGAGCACCTTGTGATAAAACTCAGCGACGTCTTCCAGCACTGCCATCGGGGCGGCCAGGCTGTAGTGGTGAAGATGGACGGTTTCCTGCTGCATTTTTAGTCTCCCTGAAATTCTGTGTCGAATTGTGATCAGGAGGTGTTAGCCACCCTGGTTGCTGTCGGCTGACGCCCAATTTCTCGCGGCAAGCTGGTTCAGCGCGTCAACTATGATCTGCACGTCTGCAGTATTTTCCTCAGTTTGTGGCAAATCCAACTCAAATGAACCTTCCAACAAGGCTTGCCCTGCCTCCGTCACAGCGTAGATGTGATAGTTCCACGACGCGGATGTCTGATACTCCCATTCTATGTGTACCATTGATCTCACTCCTATCGGTGGCGCACGCTGTGTATCGTGCCCGGGGACGTTAGTAGTATATCCATCGTAGTACATGTTCTCCGCACTTTTCGCTTGTACTTGTGAGAACGTCTGCTATACCTATTTTGAAGTCACCCATTAGTGCCATGTTTAGAGCTAAGCTCTGGATATCCTTCAGCTGAGTCTGAGTCTGAGTCGGGATTATCTACATGTAACCAATCTTCCCATTTCAAAGCTTGATACAAAAAAAATCGCAGTTGTCGCTACACCCGGTCCACGTTTGCAGGAGAGGAAAATCACACAACGTTAAGGAGGTTATATGGCGCATGTAACAGTTCGATACGAAATGTTTCTTCCCGCTGGCCACCACCGGCAACCCAGAAACGCGGACGCATTGCTGGATCTTGCCCCCGCCGCAGGTGCGGATGTTCCCAATCCTGGCAGTTATACACCCCCGTTCTTTCCCCAACTCCCCTATACGATAAGTGCCGGCAGCGGATTGGCTCAATTGATGTTCTGGAGCGTGACTGATGGCACTACTGGTGAAGTCAAGCCGCCTTCAGCGCTAACCCAGACAGTAGGCTCCTTGCCTTTGCAAATTGGCGCGTGGTACTACCCGGTGACAGGCCCCGGCGGTGGTGGCGGCGGCACGGCGATCATTGTGGATGCATTTTCGGCAAAACTGGGCGGCTTTATCGATGACACCTTCGTGGATGTCACCAGTCATCCATCCCTGACCTCAAATGCCAACGTTGTCGGAGTGGTGCCTACAACTGCAGCCGAGATCTTGAAGGCGAAAACCAATGTGGTATCCACGACAGAACCTTTCCGTCAATGGGTCAGGAACAGTCAGCCGAAGCTGGTGGGTGATAGCACGCTCAATGTTGCAAAGGGCGGCACTGGTATCGCGGTGGCTATCTATCAAAACAAGGAACCGCCAAACCGTCCTGACTTGGGCGGGTGGGTAGAATACGATCCCTTCTGGTGGATAAAAACGCATGGCGGGCTGACAGATCCCAATCCCCCCGATTGGTTGGTACAGCTACACCCGCTGTTCTCGCTTGCACTCGCAAACAAGGGAATGACAAACGAGTTGCAGGTTCAGGCACTTGAATTGGGGCTGAAGCAATTGAGTGCAGTCAGCAGCGCAGTGAAGGCAGAAATACGCGCGTTGCAGGCGGCGAAAACGGCAACTGCCAAAACGGCAAGCGCCAAAGCGGCGAGTGCCAAACCTGCAAGCACCAAAACGACCAAGTGATATAAGCAATTGGGGGTCGAATCCAGGCCGGATTCGACCCCTCATTCCTGCCCGGATTATTCTGCCCCGGATTTTTTCCAACTCTCCTGTCAAAGCCGCACATAAAACCCGTTAGTATCTGATTGATGCTGATGTCGCCTGGTATCACGGGCTGCTGGAGTTTTCGTTCATGAATAATCAAACTGCTGATTTGTGTTGTGCCGTTCCTGTTTGCGCACATGGCGGGCGCAAAACCCAATCCCAGCCGAACATCCTGCTGCTGATGGCGGAAGACATGAGCCCCAGGGTGGGCGCCTTCGGCGACGCTGTGGCCGTCACGCCCAACCTCGATGCGCTCGCTGCCGAAGGCGTGCGCTATACCAATACCTTCACGACGGCGGGCGTCTGCGCGCCGAGCCGGGCCGCGCATATCCTCGGCATGCACCAGATATCCACCGGCACGCAACACATGCGCAGCAGTTCCCGGCCCGAGGGCGGCTATTACTCGGTGCCGCCCCAGAACGCGAAGGCGTATCCGGAGTTGTTGCGCGCGGCGGGCTACTACACCTACACGGATGACAAGCTGGACTACCAGTTCAGCTCGCCGTTCGCGCACAGCGGGCCGGGCACGATCTGGAACCTTGAGGGCGCTGCAGCCACCGACTGGGACAAGAGGGCGCCCGGGCAACCGTTCTTTGGCTTTGTCAGTTTTTTCGTGACGCATGAAAGCGGCGTGTTCTCCCACTGGGCACGATGCCGCTAAGCGCGATGCACGCTGCGATGCAGCTGATGCGGTGGTACAGCCTGACGCTGCAGTGCCGGAGGTTGTCCTCCCGCAAGACATTGCCGTGCCGCCTTACTACCCCGATACCGCGACCGTGCGCGCGGACATCGCGCGCCACTACAACAATATCGCCTACATGGACGCACAGGTCGGTGCCATCCTGAAGCAACTGGATGCAGCGGGCCTCGCCGACTCGACGATTGTGATATGGACCACGGACCACGGCGACGGCCTGCCGCGCGCCAAACGCGAGCTGTTCGATTCCGGCATCAAGGTGCCGATGATCATCCGCTGGCCGGAGGCGTTTCGCCCTGCCGGTGTAACGCCCGGTGCGCTGGACGAGCGATTGATCAGCTTTGTCGATCTGGCTCCCACGATTTTGTCGCTGGCTTCAGTACAGGTGCCGTCCAATATGCAGGGCCGGGCTTTTGAGGGGAGCAGGGTCGCAAGCAGTGCAGCGCCCAACACCAACACCTATATCTACGCCTCGCGTGACCGCATCGATGAGCGGATGGACCGGCAGCGCGCCGTGCGCGATTCGCGCTTCAAATACATCCGCAGCTGGTACCCAAACGTCGCCGGCGGTGACGATCTTGCATACCGCAACAACATCGACATGGTGCGCGAGATGCGCGCGCTGTTCGACGCCGGGCAGTTGAATGCGGTGCAGCGCCAGTGGTATGAGCCGCCTGGCGAGGAGCGCTTGTTCGACCTGCAACTCGACCCGTTCGAGCTACACGATGTGAGCCGCGACCCGAAGTACCAGAGCGAGCTGCAACGTATGCGCGCTGCGCTGGATGCATGGCTGGCATACGTCGACGACTGGAGCGAGGAGCCGGAATCGGCTATGGTCGCGGGATTTGAGCCGGACGGCGAGCGGCAGGTAACGCCTGCGCCGACACCGTCGGTGCGCGACGGCCTGCTGGTGGTTACGCCCGACGCCGCCGGACATTCACTGGAATACCGCGTCGATGACGGCGATTGGCAGCTCTACGTCGGGCCCGTCAGCGTCGATAACAATCAGGATATCGAAGCCAGGGCCGTGCGCTACGGTTGGGAGGAGAGTGAAATTGTCAGTGGTCCATAGTTCGCCCAGAAGAAGCAGATTCACGCAGGATTGCAGATCTTCACCGTTGCCGGTGTGTTGGGGATGCTTACGGTATTCAGTGCGTCGGCGTTCGCTGGCTTAGAGCGTCTGTCACGGCGGAGCGCGTTCGCGGCCGATGTCGACGGGCCGCGAACAGCGAGGCATCCGCAGCAAACAGTGGCGGAGCTCGGCCGCCATCGCGATATCCGAACAAGTCTATTCAGAAACCCGCGAGCCCTGCGCGAACCAGGCGCCGCTCAAGCAGGCATTCTTCGGCGACCTGCACGTGCACACGCGCTACTCGCTGGATGCCAGCACCCAGGGCACGCGCACTACGCCGGCACAGGCCTACCAGTTTGCGCAGGGCGAGCGCATCGGCATTCAACCGTGGACGGAAGACGGCACGGCGCAGCGTTCGCTGCAGTTGTCGCGCCCGCTGGACTTCGCGATGGTGTCGGACCACGCGGAGCTGATCGGTGAAGTCCATATGTGTAACACGCCTGGCGTGGAGGGCTACGATGCCTGGCAGTGCATCCTGTATCGCAACTGGTCGCGCGGCGCGTACTACCTGTTCAACTTCATGGCGAGCATGCAGAAGACGCACCTCGGCCAGTGCGGTGAAGGCGGCGAGTTGTGCCTGCGCGCCGCCGTGCAGCCCTGGACGGAAATGCAACAAGCGGCGGAGCGCTACTATGACCGCAGTGCCGATTGCCAGTTCACCACGTTCATAGGCTATGAGTGGACCGGCATGAACCCACCCAACGGCGGCAACCTGCACCGCAACGTCGTGTTTCGCAACAGCGAGGTGCCGCACCTGCCCGCCAGCTTCATAGACGCGCCCGCCGCCCACTTGTTGTGGGAGTCGCTGGAAGCGACCTGCAACGGCGAGGACAACGAATGCGATTCCCTCGTGATACCCCACAACTCCAACTACAGTGCCGGTTCGATGTTCACTGGCCTCGCCGACGATGGCGAGCCGATGACCGAGGCCTATGCAGCCTCGCGCGCGCGCTTCGAGCCGCTGGTGGAGATCATGCAGCACAAGGGCGCGTCCGAGTGTTACTTCGAGGCCGGCGTCACGCAGGACGAGCTGTGTGCGTTCGAACAGCTGCCTCAGGACAACATTGCCGGTTTGGACAATCCGCCGACTCCTGACACCGGCTTTGTCCGCAAGGTGCTGGTGGACGGCATGGCGATACAGGCGCAACTCGGTGTGAATCCCTACCAGTTTGGATTCATTGCCAGCACGGACACGCACCTCGGCACGCCCGGTGCCGCGGAGGAAGATCTCTTTCTGGGGCATGGCGGTGCCGGTGCGTCGGCAGAGACAAGTGTGCCGCCCGGCCTGCCGGATAATCTCCTTTACAATCCGGGAGGGTTGGCAGTGCTGTGGGCGCATGAAAACAGCCGCGATGCGCTGTTTGATGCGATGCGCAAGCGCGAGGCCTACGGCACCAGCGGCCCGCGCATCACCAGCCGCTTCTTCGCCGGTTGGGATTTCCCGGCGGACATGTGCGGTGCGCCGGATCGGATCGAACGCGCCTATGCGGGCGGCGTGCCGATGGGTTCCATCCTCCCCGGCGTGCAGGACGCGCAGCGTAAGCCGACGTTGCTGGTTGCGGCCAGCCAGGACGCCGGCACACCCGCAAACCCCGGTACGCCGCTGCAGCGCCTGCAGGTGATCAAGGGCTGGATTGATGCCAAAGGCGAGCGCCACGAACGCGTGATCGATGTCGCTGGCGATGCCGACAACGGCGCCTCCGTCGATCTCAAATCCTGTGAGACCAGCGGCAGCGGTTTCGCCGACCTGTGCGCGGTGTGGGTGGATACCGACTTCGATCCCAACGAACGCGCGTACTACTATTCCCGCGCGGTGGAGAACCCGACCTGCCGCTGGAGCCAGCGCATGTGCGCCGCCGCCGGCGTGGACTGCGCGCAGCCCGACACGATCACTGAGGGTTATGAGGGATGTTGCGCGGCGGACCATCGCCCGGTGGTGCAGGAGCGCGCCTGGACCTCGCCGGTGTGGTACAGCCCGGCGACGTGAGGCTATAATCGCCGCGGTTTTTTCATAAAGAGTTTTAATAGCAAGTTTTGAAAACAAGGAGCGACAGCAACGTGGCTGATACAGGAAAAGTGGTTCTGATTACCGGCGGTGGCAGCGGCATGGGGCGCGAGGCCGCGCGGCGTTTTGCGGCCGAGGGCGCGACGGTGGCGCTGTTCGACGTGAATACCGCGGGGATGGCCGAGACAGTGGGCACCTTCGACAGCATTCACGCCTGGACCGTGGACATGACCGATTTTGCCGCCGTGTGCGCGGCCGTGCGGGAAGTGGAAGCCAAGCTCGGCCCCGTTGAGCGACTCTACAACTGCGCCGGCATCATGCCGTTTGGCAAACTGGTGGAGCAGGACAACGCGATCATCCACCGGCAGATGGCGATCAACTACGGCGGCCTGGTGAACATCACGCAAGCCGTGCTGCCAGGGATGCTGCAGCGCGGGCGCGGCGATTTCGTCAGCTTTGCCTCCATGGCTGGCCTCATCCCGATGTTGCTGACCGGCGCGTACACCGCCACCAAATTCGCGGTGGTGGCGTTCACCGAGACGCTGTATCACGAGAACATGAATTCCGGCGTGCGCTTCGCCTGCGTGTGCCCGCCCGCGGTGGCGACGCCGTTGCTGCAACAGGGCCGCGACACCGCCTGGCCGAAGATGCTGGAAAGCCAGGGCAAGCCGATTGCCCCGCGCGTCGTGATCGAGGCGGTCGAAGACCGCCTGAAGAAAGGCAAGTTCATGGTGCTGCCAACCCGCGAATCCAGAATCGGCGCGATCATGCGCCGTTTTGCGCCCGGCCTGATCTGGAAACAGGTGCATCAGGTGGAGGGGTTCTAGCCAACATCCCGCCATCAAATGGGGTCAACTTTTCTTCTGTTGATCCCGCACTCGAAAGTGGCTGTGCTAGGCTTGCCCGACACAGCGTAGGAGCCTCGACATGGAAGTCATCCGCACCATCAAGCCCGGCATGCCAGGCAGCCGCCGTTTTCAAAAGCACTGGGGAGAAAACCTGGTCGCCGTTCGCTACAGGCGCGGCGGCAACAAGCTCTACACTACGATAGAGATCGTGGTGGACGAGCGCGAGCAATCCCATCCCGAGATTTCACTCAATGCGGTGCACAGTTTCAAGCGGCACCAATTCGTGGCAATACCGATAGCATACGAAGAAGCTGAGTTGCGCGCAGCAGCAAAAGAAACCGGGCAATGTGGAGCGCGGAAAGGTGTGGATAATGCCTGCTATGACACGGCGTTGGCCCTCGGCGTAGGCAAGAGAGTCATTGAAGGACTGTGGAGAAGTGTTCGGATGTGGACATGTTCGTTGAATGATTTCCAAATGTGGCTATGGCAACCAGACACTTGTAGCTATATCCCCCTACACATGGCCAGATGTAGACCGAATGTCTCCCCAATGTCGAAAAAAAATATGACTTTTTTGTACTTGTAGTGGTTACAGCTTCGCCACCTACTGAGCAGATATATATTCTCACAAAAGATGAAGTTTCGCCCCATGTGTCCAGCGGGCAGCTGTATACCACCGAGAAGGTAAACGGAACGAAGCAAGTACGGTCATTTTGAATTACATTTAGATCAATGGAGTGAAAATTGAGAAAGCTAACAAGCGACTGTGATCCCAAATCAACCCGCGAAAATATTAAGTCATCTGCCACCTCCCTTCTGATCGCAATCAGTCGCGAAATGGTCATCATCTTTCGCATGCACGCGGTAAGTGCGGTACCTCCTTCGCTTTCCCTGCGCCACCAGCTTGGTTAAGAACTGTTTGATCACCGGGTTGTGCTGAATACCGCACAACATGGCAAGCGCAAAGCATTGTTCGTTGGGCGCGTCCGCCGCACGCGACGCCGCTAAGACTTTCCTCGCCGCGGCGTAACGCTACTGTGCGATTAAAAGCCCTACAGAGCCAGTCCTGTCGCGCGACAAAATCTGCTTATGGGTCAGATGCCCGCCCGGAAGCTCACCGAGTAACGTACGCGACACGTCGCCAAATGCCTGGGGCACGGTGTTTTCGGAGGTGGCTGCCACTCGTCCACGGTTGCGACGATAGCCGCTATGTGTTTTGACCCAGAGCGATTCTTTTTCAACCAGTTTGATCGAAAGCGTCGGTGCGATGCATGGAAAGAACTCCTGAGCCTTGTGTAAACGATTCAGCTCGCGAGTTCTCTGCTCATTCAACTGTCGCTTGCGGGCGAGTAAAGTCTCCGACTTTACGCACTTTTTCATCGGGCAGTGGGCGTGGTTTCAGCTCCAACGCCTTGCCAAATCGAGCAATCAACCTGCGCATCAATTTTATGGTTTTGGCCATCAATCCTTCCGGCCTTGGCGAACTTGCCTAACCTTCATGGGCTGCAACGATAAGCGCGGAAGCTCCTTGGCATAAAAGCAGGCTTCCGCGCTCAGCGTTCACAGCCGCGGTAGCCTCTACACGACACGGGTCAACTTATACCGCCCGAGCTGCTTCACCAGCTCCCCGGATCGCCAATCGTCACTGGCTCTGCAATAGTATCCGGAGTCCCCGTATGGCGATATCCGAGAACATCCTTTCCGACATCAATGCCGACATTTCTCTCAGTGGTTCTAGTGTTTGCAACGTGGGATGTGTTCATAACTCTCCTTGCTGACTCTAGCTCGAGGCTCTTTCGACTGTTCGAGTTTGAAATAGAATCGGTGAGGCGCCCCTGCTTGTTAACGGGCTAGACAATGTCTGCACCTGCCGGGCACCGGACACTCACACGAAAAACCTGCTGCCACAACACCACTGCCACCACACCGCTAACCGGTTTGGGCCTCCTATCGCTCATGAGAGAGGTCAAAATTGATGGTGTTTCCCACCATACTATGCACCAGGCGCAGGGCTTCGTGCGCTCCGCAAACCGCTGCGGCGAAGGTTGCGCCGGTGCCGGCGGCGTTAACGAAATCAACCAACACCGAGGAAAGAGAATGTCAAATAAAATAAGCCTGCCAAGCCGCACTGGGTTTTGTAACGGTGCAGAATGAAGCCAAAAAACCGGTGCATCTTCATCCAATACGTGGGTACTATCCGGAAAAGAAGATAAAGCTAAAAACAACGCCTCGTCAGTCAAATACTTGGATTGGACATGGGGAAGGATCCCGCAGAAGAAAGGCAGTGCCTGCTCATCAAAAACATGGGTGATAGGTAAAAAAAGCAAAAACCCAAAGTCCGCGCCAGCTCATCTAATACCCGGATGGCACCAACAGACAGCAACATTGGTTATTGCAGGAGTTAGTTCTCCGTTGGTGACACCCAAAGTAGGTAAAATGGATACCGCGAAATTGATCAACGAGGATCACGAAGAAATTTAAAGTGGGCAAAGGGTTATTTCAAAGTGTGACGGGGGGAGAATCGAGCCCATCAAGGCCTGGCACTTTGGTATGTGGGTATAGAGGTGGGGTGGCAGACAGACGCCAGAAGACATTGAAGCTCCTATGGGCGGAAGAGAGGGGCGGTGGTGGTCCGCCAAGGAGGTTGTTCGATTGGAACGGAAATCTTGCCTACATCTTTAATTGGCAAGGTAATGATACTTTCGGCCATAGATGGAGGGTCCTTTTCAGACAAAAAATTCGAGAAGCAGTTAATTCATTTATAGACGCGGCCCCAACTACTTTAAAAATGAACCTCTATCCTGTAGGCTTTAAGACAAGGCGGTGGTCAGTGGCTGATAACTCCACACATCACAGGTCATTCGAGAGTAAAGCAGATTACCCTAAGTTCCTCCGTTCGACGTTTCGGTTTCCTGAAATTCGGAAATGGGCAAAGTTCAGCGGGACACCGAATTGATCTTGTGCCTCGGCAAGACTTAGATTCAGGATTTTCGTGCGGCTTTCCAGTAGCGATCATGGCACTTGGTTCACGAAATGTTGATAACCGCGATCTTAATCGTGAATAAAATGATCAGGGGACAGACCGGTTGCGGTAACATCCATTTTTGGTTAATCGAAAAGGGGTTGGAGTTAAGAATGTTTCGATACAAAGTTCGGTGAGAATATCGCAAATGCTAACAAGTCAGGAGACGTTGACGCAAAGCTGCGCCAGTGCTGGCGTGCGTTGAGGTTGTAGAAAAACTCTTAAAAACAGCACTTTTCTGTTAAAATTCGGCATCGCCAACGGAGTGGACACATGCCGAACTTCAAGCCTGGATAACTACGATCAAACCGTGATGATGGTCCTCAATTTTCTGGACCAATTGGAACTCGACCGCTTCGCCGTCACACTTCACCACCTCATTGATAATCGCATTGACCTTTCGGCCTTTCACAGAGGTAAAATACAGGACGATGTAGTGGCGCGCTTCCCCTAATAGACTATGTGTGAGATTGTTCCTGTTCGCCTGCTCCAGAGGCTTCGGTCCAGCCGCGATATCCAGTGGCAGTGCAAACAACATGATGTTCGGGTCTTTACCCTGCACAGCGTGCCGCATTGGACCAGCATCGCCATCTTTAACAGCGCCTATCCCGATGCGATTGAGGCCCTGTCGACGAGGTTTTAATGACCTGTGATCGAATCAGGACTGCTCGGCCACGAACTACCAACGCCATCGACGGCTGCAGATGTCCTCAAACACTTTGCCAGGAACACTTCCAGTACAGTGGAAGAATTCAAACAGGCGGGAGAAGATCCGCAAGCGCATCCAAAACTGCATGAAGGAACATAAAACGCTGAACGTAAAAACCGTTGCAAACCGAGCGCAAGGAACCCTGGAGCAGCAACTGGACTCTCCTCGATAACCACTTCGAGAAGATCGACCAGTTCCTGAAGACAGCAACCCCAAGGACGAGGCAGGGTAAGCGGTCGAAAGAGGTGAAAAGCAACCCCACCGACAATGAGTCGGCCAAGATGACAACCAGCAAGGGCACGATTCAGGCCAGCAGCATCGCGACCGTGGATAAAAGAGCACCAGATCATCGTGGACGCACAAGCCTTTGGCGAGGTGCCAGGAACACCCACCGCCGCAACCCGTGCCGGAACCGTAAAAGCAACGTACCAGGCGCACGGGCATCAGCGTGGCGTGTTCGCCAGAAGGCATCATCGTCATGGCTGACACCGGGGAACTCCAATGAAGACAACAACGCGTATCTGGAGGAAGAATTTTGGCATTCGACGCCTATATCTCCGACAAATGCGGCGCAGGCGAAGTTCAAACCTGGCGAGGGAAGCCCGGCACGGCAAACGGCACCAGGATAAAGTCGTGGGCATCCGCCTGTTACCGGCGAGTGCGTTCACGTTCAATCCGAAAATGAAAACCTGTGTCCGCCCGGCGGCAACTACGAGCGTGGCTGAAAAAGGAAACCACGCACGGTGCAGACCGATCCAAGCTCGCCTTCGAGGGCAAGCCGACGGACTGTGTTCGCCGCTGCGCGTCTGAAACACCGATTGCATGAGCGACCCTGCCTCGGCCGATACGCGCGAGGGGCACAAGCGACAAGTGTCGTTGACCGTCTCCACGGCCGGTCCCACGGAGTGGATGATGCGCCGCGTCGACGGTGCGATCGGCAAGACGTATTACAGCCACCGCATGTCGGTGGAGGAGCCGGTCTTCGCCAACACCGTACGAACAAGGGCCCCGACCCGCTTTAAGTCGAGGGCAAGCCAGAAGTGTAAGGCCAATGGAGGTTGTACCTGCATGGTGCATGGCTAGAGAAGCTGATGCGGTATGGGTGACAATGCGGCAATAGGGATATCCACAGCCCTGCGGACGTAATGCACCTGTGGAGATTATGTTAAAGGGTTTGGTGGTATTTT
>JADJAL010000063.1 GCA_016704305.1 Haliea sp.
TCCCTCTTCCGGGCACAAAGTCTTCCGTCGCAATGGCATTCCATGGGAGATGGCAAATCCGCCTTGGGCAAGCCGCATTCCTTTTCGCAGCGGAAGCCAATCAGGCCCCTGGGGTGTTGCGCCGTCAGCCACTCGTTAACGACCCGCTGATCATTCCAGAGACGCTGAGACCATCCGGGGGACTGCCATTTCTCTTGTGAGGGCGACGGCTTGGGCACTGGCAACCCTGCGCGGCTGGATGACCACCTCCTGTTCCAGGGTGCGCAGCGCTTTTAGCACTTTGCCCAGCTCCGCGGTTTCTTGCCGCTGCCTGAATTCTCGGATAGAGTGCCGGTGCCCAGGTTACCCAGCTTCCGAGATCGTTTCCAGCGTCAGTTCTTCCGTTTCCGGTGAGTACGCACCAGCTTCGTTGAAGGAGATCCTCAGCGGATCGGATTGTACCGTATTGCACCGGATCGTGAGCCATAATTTATCCAAAAATGAGCGTACGGTAAAATTAAGTAATGCAGACGCAGCTAAAATCAACAAATATTTACCGTACGGGATAAATATCAGGGTATTGGCTTGCTTACGTAAGAATATATCGCGCGGTAAATTGTCGGTCGCCAGCGTACAGCCCCATGGTGGTTCCAGTGTAACCCGTGGGTCGAACAGATCTACTTGTTCAACGTCCATGACAGGTCGCAGACCTGGCGTGGTGGTTGATCCGAACGAAGCCCTCGTCACTGCTAGCGAAGGGGGGTAGTGACGAGGGCGGCGGAGGCCTGGAACGACAACGGATTGCGCTCGGATTGATGCGTTCCAAACGAGTTCGCTCTAACTATACTAGCGGCCAAGAAACGTAAACAGTTCCATACGCGGCCACGGCGGTAACGTGGATGAGGATTGTCGCCCTCGCCATCGAAAATGGCAAAAACGGCAACGGCGCCAGCCGAGCTACCATGGCGCACAGCATCAGCTGCGGCTCATCTTCAACGTTTCCTCAATAGCAGGACGTTCGTCCTCACTTCAATCTGGCTAACGCCACCTCAAACCCGGCTTGCAAGTAGCCGACTTCCAACGCGCCGTTTAACCGACGGTTTCTTTCAACTCGCGGACCGATGGTTCCGCTCATTTAAAGGAGGTGAAGTACTCACCATCGCAACTGACTCTTAGAGTCCATTGGTTTACCCGGCACCATCTTCAGCAGAAGAGCAGCCAGGTTGCCTGCGACCAGGCTTATCAGGTCGAAGGGGAGTAGTGTCCCTTGACCCATCCGCTTCGGCGGACCCAGTCAGGCTACGAGCCTGTGGTTGGTCAGAAACACTTACCAGACTGGAAAGTACACGATGAGAGACCTGAACTACCAATTGAAACAGTTGTGCAAACGCAATCGCGATGGCAGTTACAGTACGCAAGCCAATCGCGCGCATACTTAACCAGATTGCCAATCAACTGCAGGAGATGGGGTATCGGCGCATGACCACCCGATCCTGAAGCCGAAGCACGTGGACGCCCTGGTGAAACGCTGGCTCAGCGAGGGCATGGCACCCGGTACCATCAAAAACCGCATGAATTGCCTGCGCTGGTGGTCTGCCAAGGTGGATAGGCGCAACGTCATCGCCCGATCGAATGAGTTCTACGGCATTCCCGATCGGCAGTTCGTCAGTCAACACTCCAAGGCGGTGGTTGTCGGTAACGATGCGTTGAGCAGCGTTAAAGATGAGCATGTGCGAATGACTCTGGAGTTACAGCGCGCCTTCGGATTGCGCAGGGAGGAGGCAATCAAATTTATCCCAGCTTATGCCGACCAGGGTGATCACGTTCGCCTGAAAGCCAGCTGGACGAAAGGGGGCAAGACGCGGATCGTGCCGGTGCTAACTCAGGAACAGCGTGCCGTCTTGAATCGTGCCCACCGACTGGTGGGATCTGGTTCCCTGATTCCACCGCAGAAAACCTACATCCAACAGTTGCGGACCTACGAACGTCATACCACTCAGGCAGGTTTATCGAAACTGCATGGCCTGCGCCATGCGTATGCCCAGTCACGCTATCAGGCGTTGACGGGTTGGGCCTGTCCTGCGGCGGGTGGACCGGTCGCAAACAGTTTAAGCATTGAGCAACGACAACAGGACCATCAGGCACGACTCACCATCAGTCGTGAATTGGGCCACGTCCGAGAACAAATCAGCGCAGTCTACTTAGGCAGATAAGCGGTCTACAGAAAGGAGGTATCCGGATTATCTGGTTGATTCCGTCATAGGGAGTGGAGCGTCCAGACAGATCCCTCATCGGAAGATCTGGTCGAACCAAAAAATCAGTAGTGTATATTGCAAGTTAGTAGTAAGCTCTACAGAATGTCATGGTTGCTGTTAGTACTCTCTCTCCCCACTGCAAACGCCACGGTGCGTATGCGGGCTTGGCGCTCCATCAAGGCGTTGGGGGCGGCTTCGCTCCGCGACGGCGTCTATCTGCTGCCTGCCCAACCTGATCATTTCGAGAAGTTGGGGGTAATTGCCAGCGACGTCCGTGAGGCCGGGGGAGTCGCACGTGCTGCCCACCGACTGCCCGGAAGCCGGTGAGTTCTCTGCACTGTTCGATCGTTCGGAAGACTATGAGGTGTTGCTCTCGGCAATTACAGAACTACGGGGCAGGCTTTCGCCAGAATCCGCATTGGAGGTCATGAAGGAAACGCGCAAACTGCGCAAACGCTTTACACGATTGTCACAGATAGACTTTTTCCCGGAGCTGCAGTTGATCGGACCGATACGGCCCTGCAGCAGCTGGAAACCGACGCCAACAGGGTTCTGTCGCCTGATGAACCGCAGCCTGCACTGGGCGCGATCCGGCATCTTGATCGTGCCGATTACCAAGGCAGGCTGTGGGCGACGAGGCAGCGCCCCTGGGTGGATCGCCTGGCCAGCGCCTGGCTGATTGGCCGTTTTATCGATTTGTCCGCGCGCTTTCTGTGGCTGGCTTCGCCGGACGACTGCCCCGATGAGGCGCTGGGATTCGATTTCGATGGGGCAACCTTCACCCACGTGGCTGAAAAAGTCACCTTCGAGACCCTGCTGGCAAGCTTCGATCTACACCAACCTGCTCTGCAACGGATAGGAGAAATGGTGCACTACCTTGATGTGGGCGGCCATCAGCCACCGGAGGCCTCCGGGGTTGAGTGCGTCTTGATGGGCCTGCGTGAAACCCACACCGATGATGACCAACTATTGCTGGCCGCCAATCAGGTTTTCGACAGCCTGCACGCAACGTACACAAAGGGGAAATAAAGCATGCAGGAGCCTTCATACCCGAAATCGCCTCCGGGCAATGGAACCCACCAAATCAACGAGCAAACGGCAGGCGGAACAATCAACGAATTCGGCCACCATATTTCGTTCGGGGAGGCCGTGCGCGTCTGGCTGCGGATCGCGATCCTGAGTTTCGGCGGTCCCGCCGGTCAGATCGCGGTGATGCACCGCATCCTGGTGGACGAAAAGCGCTGGGTCAGTGAAAACCGGTTCCTGCACGCTCTGAATTACTGCATGGTGCTGCCCGGTCCGGAAGCCCAGCAACTGGCCACCTACATCGGCTGGCTGCTGCATGGCGTCAAGGGTGGACTCGTGGCGGGCGGTCTGTTTGTGCTACCGGGATTTTGAGCATCCTGGTGTTGAGTGTGCTCTATGCCGGCTTCCAGGACGCGACCCTGGTGCAGGCGCTGTTTTTTGGGATCAAGGCGGCTGTGCTGGCGATCGTGATTCAGGCGGTCATCCGTATCGGCAAACGCGCCCTCAAAAATGCCTATATGTACGCACTGGCCGCCACCGCTTTTATCGCGATCTTCTTTTTTGCCGTACCGTTTCCGGTGGTGATCCTGACTGCAGGGCTCATCGGTCTGCTGGGACGGCATCTGGACCCGGATCGTTTCGTGGTCATCAAGGGGCACGATACGCCCGAGGACGCCGGACGGGCAATCGACGCCATGATGAATGGCGGCGCGGCACACCATACCCAAGCAACACGCAAACGGGCATTCAAGGTACTCGCCATCTGGCTGCCGCTGTGGTTCACACCACTCGTCGTTCTGGCTATGGCGCTGGGCTATGACAATGTCTTCACCCAAATCGGGCTTTTCTTCAGCAAGCTGGCGGTCGTCACCTTCGGTGGTGCTTACTCAGTATTGGCTTACATGGCTCAGGAGGCAGTGCAGAATTACGGCTGGCTGGCGCCAGGCGAAATGCTGGATGGCCTGGGCATGGCGGAAACCACGCCCGGCCCGCTGATCCAGGTGGTGCAATACGTGGGTTTTATGGGCGCCTTCCGGGATTCCGGATCGCTTGATCCCTTCACGGCGGGTATTCTTGCATCGGTTCTGGCGACCTGGGTCACTTTCGTTCCCTGCTTTGTGTGGATCTTCCTGGGGGCGCCTTACGTGGAAACGCTGCGCGGGAATCAGGCGGTAAGCGCGGCCTTGTCTGCGGTGACTGCCGCCGTCGTGGGCGCCATGTTGAATCTCGCCATCTGGTTCGCAGTGCACGTCGCCTTTGGCGAGGTGGACACTATCCGGGCCTTTGGCATGCAGTGGCTGGTGCCGACTTGGGGCAGCATTCAGATTGCCAGTGTCGTGTTGGCGCTGGGCGCCTTTATCGCCATACTGCGTTTCAAGGTGGGCATGTTGCCGGTGATTTTCGTCAGCGCACTGCTGGGTATTGCTTACTACCTGCTATTCGGAGGAGCTCCGGTACTGTGAGAGGCTAGTCGAGGAGGTCAGTATCCGGCTCGTCACTATGAACCACGAACAATTTGGACGCCCGCCAAATTGAAATTCAACAATGGAGGATAGCCATGAAAACCCAACCATTTAAGATACTCATCATCGCATACGCCCTACTCGTGCAGACGCCAATGGTCATCGCAGATGCGCCCAGCGGTCTCAATTCTGATGTTATTGGTAAGGCTATGGATACACCGGCGACGGTTAAACCGGACGGTGTCGTACGCGTCGGTTGGCAACGCGACGATGTGCCGGTCATGGTAGACGGGGTGAGGCTCCCGACGCCAGCAGGTTTGGGCAGTTGGGCCGCCTTCAAGGCAATGCCGGACGGCGGCGTGATGCTGATGGGAGACACGGTGGTGTTTGAGGATGAAATTACCCCGGCGATGGATGCTGCTTTCGCCCATGGCCTCGAAATCACCGCCCTGCACAACCATTTCGTGTTCGACCGCCCGCCCGTTTATTTTATGCACATCGGTGGCCACGGGCAGAGTACCGAAAAGCTTGCTCAAGGCGTCAAAGCCATGTGGGACGCCATCAAGGCGGTGCGCAAGGAGCACCCTACCCCGGCGAAGCGTTTTCCCGGAAATGCGCCCGAAATCACTGGGGAATATGACGCCGAGTCACTGGAAACCATTTTGGGTGCCGAAGGCAGTCTCAATGGTCAGGTACTGAAATTTACTTTTGGACGCAGCGCCACCATGCACGACACTGAATTTGGCGCATCAATGGGGCTATCGACCTGGGCAGCCTTCTCTGGGAATGAGGACCATGCGGTCGTCGACGGGGATTTCGCCATGACCGCTGAAGAAGTTCAGACGGTGATGCATGCCCTGCGCCGCGCCGGCATCCATATCGTCGCCCTGCATAACCACATGGTGGGCGAGACGCCGCCCTATTATTTTCTGCACTACTGGGGCAATGGCGATCCTGAAGTACTGGCGCGGGGGATTCGCTCTGCGTTGGACGCCCAGAAAAAGATCCGGCACTAGCCATTGATGAGGCATAACGTCGATTTCCGAATGTCGAAGCTACCTGATAATTTTCTTCGACTTTCCGAATATTGTGCAAATAGTACCCGGGAGATGGACGGCTGCCTCCGTTTCCAAGTGTAGCCCACCGAGCCCACCGCCTGTGAGAAATGCGATATTCAGGTTCGGTTCGCGCGATTCGGCAAGCGTGATGTCCCCTATCGTGATCTGCCCATCCATGCAAGCGGGTGAAATGGTTGAATAGATTTGACCATCCTGGAGAGTCAGAACGAAGTCTGGAACGATCAGATTAGGGCCGTCGGCTACTGGCGAGAAGTGAGCATAACCTTACCTCGACAGGCACCCGCCACCAACGCCTTCACGGAGTCTATCAGCCGCCTGACCAAGGTGATCGAAAGGGTTCAATTCAGAGACGGATTGGAAGTGAGTGACGACAGAAAGGCCGCCGTCTGATACTTCAGCCATACGCCAGATTTGATGATAGCTCGTAAAGGCTCCCAATCAACCATTAAATCCGATTACCCCAAAAAAGTACGACACTCCCCGAGTGGATTAACCATTCACGCCAGAAGCTCACTTGGCGATCATGATGCCATTCATCACGATCGAGGCCAAAACATGTCTTCGTTTAAACATCACGGAATCCCTCGTCTCCTAACGATACTGGTGTGCTGTTCTGGTGCTGCCGTCGGGAGCCATTCGGTAGTGGCGGCAGACCAGCCCGTCACAACGATAACCACGCTGATACAAACGGGTCGCTATTCAGTGATGGCCGCTCAGCCGACCACCGGGCAGCGGGATCTGTTATCGGTGACGAGAGCGATCACGATTCCAGGCGACATCGAAAGTGTGGGGGGAGGCTTTCCACTGGATGTTGCGAGATTCCGGCTATCGCCTGGCGGCCGATGCTGTGCTGTCGGAGGAGGCGAAAGCCATGCTGGCGCTGCCACTGCCAGCGGTGCATCGCCGCTTTGAGCCCATGCCACTTCAAACCGTGATGGGACTTATGATCGGTCCTGCTTTTCATCTCATCCAGGATCCCGTTCACCGCCTCATTGCGTTCGAGCGTTGCGTGGATATTTCTTCCCCCAATGTGACGGGAGGTGCGCAGTAATGGAGGCCTTCGTCATTGCTATCGTTTTTGTTACCGCATGGTTTTTGGGTGCTGAGTCCAGGCAAGTTGATCCGGAACCGCGTGCTGAAAGTGAGGCGGTTTCGATCGGCGATCAGATAGACGATCGGGAATGCTCCGTGCGTATTTGTGATCAGGAGTATCAGCTGATCATTCAGCGCGATCTGACCGTGCCCGTTGATCAACAGGTCAATGAAGATGACCATTGAGCATCGCATGAGAAAACCTGCCATCGCATTAGTCGGGTTCTGTCTTTTCATCACGTTGCCCGTGAACGCGGATACTCAACAGGCAGCCGAGTCACAACCTTCGAACACTCTGGCGATCGAGCAATCTGCGACAGAACGTATCGATTCTCAGACGTTTCGTGCTGACTCGTGGGGATTAGATGAATCGGAATGGCAGCGTTACCAATCTTTGCTGCAAGGTATCCGGGGCAGCGTGAGTCCTGCGACCTTGTCACCCCTCGAAGTGCTTGGCATCCACGCCCGTAGTGCCGATGAACGTCGGCGCTACGCTGAACAGTGGGCAGTGATGATGCGTGACGATGCCGAACGCATTCTGGCGTTTCAGCGGGCCTACGACGACGCCCAACGGCGCTTGTTCCCCAACGGTTTATTGATCGACCCCAGTGTTGTAGCGTCCACCAAGCCGGATCAAGGTCTGGCTGGAAAATTCGTGTGGCAATCGTCTGACCGGGTGTTGTTCTTTACCGATACCCAATGCCCGACCTGCGATGCGGTGCTGGAGCGATTGGTTAGCCAGATCAAACAGTTCTCCGGCATCGATCTGTACCTGATCGATGTGTTTGCCGGTGAGGAATCCCGCATACGTGACTGGGCGGCCTCGAAACAGATCGATCCCCAATGGGTGAGTGAGCACAAGATTACCCTGAACATCGACGCCGGTGCGCTAGGTAAGGTCTCCGCACACACGGGTCTGCAAGGACAAGATTTGCCCGTATTGATACTGCGGCGGGATGATCGCTTGATGCCCTTGCCGGTATCACGATTCTAGCGGGCGCCGGTCATGGGGAGTTGGCCGATCATACCTTGTGTCATCGGTTTGCTGTGGTGGTCGACGGCCGCGCAGTCGCAATCCGTGCCAGTGGGGTATCAGCAAGTCGCGAGCGAATACGGCCTGCCTCCTGGTCTGCTCTACGCGGTGGCCTTGACCGAGAGCGGACAAAGCTCGCTCAGCGGTGGACAGTTCCGCCCCTGGCCGTGGGCGCTCAATATTGATGGGGAAGGGCACTATTTCCCGTCGCGTCAGATGGCATGGCAGGCCCTGCAGGCGGTGTTGACGCAAACGAAAACCTCGGTGGATATCGGGCTGATGCAAATCAGTTGGCGTTACCACCGTTCAGTCCATGGCTCGTCCTGGCAAGCGCTGGATCCCTACCACAACCTGCGTGTGGCCGCCGCGATCCTGCGCGACTGCTTCGTCGAACACAGCCACTGGATTCAAAGCGCCGGCTGCTATCACGCACCCAACGATCCTGCCCGAGCTGATCGATACGGTCAGCGGGTCAAGGCGCACTTGATGCGGTTGACCGATACACCACAAGAGGTTCGCTTTGAGAATCCGTAAACAACTATCGTTGTCAGTCCTCGTGCTCAGGTTGGTCATGAACTCTTCCGCATTGGCTGAGCTGGCGGTGATTTATGACAGTGGCCAGACCCGGCCCTTAGCGCCGTTACTCAGCCCACTTTTGTCAAAGAAGGCTCAATCGACCGCCCCGGCTGAATCGAGCGACCAGAATCTATCTTCAAAGTCCTTGCTCGGTCCGGCGACTCTCAGCAATTTATTGCCCATACGGTCACCGGACTGGCGGTTGGCGATACCGCCGATAGCCAACTGAATCCCGAAGCCCTGGCGCGTTTGGCGCAAGGGAATCCACTCCCCTTCTTTCTCATCGGCTCGGATGCGTTGTCAGTGCAATGGCTGGCGACTCACCACGACACTCTCAAAGCCCCTGGGTGCGGTGGGCATGTTGGTACAAGCCGATACCGAGGCGGATGTTCGACGGGTTGCTGAAGTGGCGCAGGACTTATCCATCACTCTGGGGTCCGGGGTGATCTGGCCGCCGCACTGGGTATTCACCATTACCCGGTATTGATTACCCGTGATGGCATCCGGCAATGAGCACGCATCCGATGGAAGCCCTGTTGCGGCCCCCCGTGGAGTTGTGGTCCACCTGTACGGCGTTTGCGGCGGGTACGCTGGCTTGGCTCGCCCCTTGGGCCTTGATGATGCCACCCGGTATCGCAATGGCCACCAGCTTGACCTTTTTCGGTTTTGGCTTGTGGCGGGGCCGTCAAGCATGGCGTGTGTTGCGCTACCAGCATCACATGAAGCGGCTGCCGGATTACCAGGTGCGGGCAAACCAGATCCCCGTCAGTCGCCATAAGCTGTTTTTGGGCAAAGGCTTTCGCTGGACCCAGCAACACACCCAGCGTCTGCGCGATACCCTGAAGCCCGAGGTTCAACGTTACGTTCAGCCGGGCACGCTCTACCAGTGGGCACGACAAAAGGAAGTTGCCTGGGAATCGATGCCAGTCCTGTCTTTGCTGGCCAAAGCCCTGCGTAGTCGCAGCCGCTGGAACCCGCTGGCGCCACTACCGGCCGTCGGCGGCAAGCCCGCCTGCACGCGGTTGAACCGCAAGAGCAGCCCTTGTGGATGGATCTGGGTGAACGGGTCGGGCACACGCTGGTGTTGGGCACCACGCGCGTCGGTAAGACACGCCTGGCGGAACTGCTGATTACCCAGGACATCCGCCGGGGCGATGTCGTCATCGTCTTCGATCCGAAAAGGGGATGCCGATCTGTTGCGTCGCATCTACGCCGAGGCGAAGCGCGCCGGTCGGCTGGACGATTTTTATCTGTTCCATCTCGGCTTTCCGGAACTGTCGGCGCGTTACAACGCCATCGGTAACTTCTCCCGCATCACCGAGGTCGCGACCCGCATCGCCAATCAGCTGCCCAACGAGGGCAACTCCGCTGCCTTCAAGGAGTTCGCCTGGCGCTTCGTCAATATCATTGCGCGCGCCCTGGTGGCCCTGAAACGCCGGCCGGACTACCAGCAGATCCGCCGCTACATCAACGACATCGAGCCGCTGTTTGTGGAATACGCCGGCCACTGTGCCGACGTTGCCGGCTTCGAAGCCTGGGCGTCTCTGGTTGAAGAGCGCGCGGCGGATATCAAAGAGCGCAACCTGCCCAATGCCCTGCGTGGGCGGTCGATGGAAGCCATCGCCTGCATGCGCTTGTTGCAGGAGAAGGCCATTTACGATCCCGTCCTGGACGGGCTGATTTCCGCGTTCAAATACGACAAGACTTATTTCGACAAGATCGTCAGCTCCGTCGGCCCGCTGATGGAAAAGCTGACCACCGGCACCATCGCCGGGTTGATCTCACCGGATTACCAGGGACGAGCAGGATGCGAGGCCGATCTTTGAATGGATGGATGTGGTGCGCCGCAAGGGCATTGTCTATGTCGGACTCGATGCGCTGACGGACACCACCGTGTCCAGCGCCGTGGGCAATTCGATGTTTGCGGATCTGGTGTCCGTCGCGGGGCATATCTACAAGCACGGCGTCGCGGCCAATGGCGCTGATGCGTCCGAATCAGAACGTCAGCGGCATTCGACCCCCACCATCTCTCTGCATGCGGATGAGTTCAACGAGTTGATCGGTGATGAATTCGTGCCGCTGTTGAACAAGGCGGGCGGGGCGGGCTTTCAGGTCACGGCCTACACCCAGACCTGGTCGGACGTGGGAAGCGCGAATCGGCAGTAAAGCCAAAGCGGGGCAGGTGGCCGGTAACTTCAATACCCTGTTGATGCTGCGGGTGAAAGAGCTGGACACCGCCGCCATGCTGACCGAGCAGTTACCGCGGGTTGAAGTCTTCACTCTGATGAGTGTCTCCGGCGTCGATGATTCGTCGGATCCCGGTTCCGGGGTCGACTTCAAATCCCGCAACGAAGACCGGATCAGTGTCTCGGAAGTGCCGATGCTAACTGCCGCCGATATGGTCACCTTACCCAAAGGGCAGGCCTTCGCTTTACTGGAAGGCGGTCAGCTCTGGAAAATCCGTATCCCGTTGCCGGACGACCGCGAGGATACGGCCATGCCTGATGACTTTGAGGCGATAGTCGAGGGCCATGCGCCGCAGCTATATCACCAACGATCACTGGTACCGGGTCACCGATCACTGGTGGCACGCCGTCTCCGAGGCCGCGATCCGACCCTCAGACGCCGGTGAGCAGGCTTGAGCACGGTGGAGCCTCGTGATCCCCGACGACCGGTTGCACAGCCGGGTACCGTATCCCGGCTGCTGACGGGCATCGCCCAGTGCCTCAAATGGCTGTTTCTCTCCCTGATGTTCTCCATTCTGGTGGAGTGGGTCGGCATGGCGTTCTGGTGGGAAGAGCAAGGACTTGGCCACAGTCGGCAGATGCTGGTGAATGAGCTTCAGTTCCTCGGCGCCGACTTTCATCGCAGCTGGTTAACCGCCCAGCCGATGGTGTTCGCCAGTAACCTCTCGGATCGCATCTACCAGTTTGCCTTCGAGTGGACGGGCCTCGTGGATCTGATTCATTGGATCACACCGGTACCGTCCGCGGAGGAAACCGGTCTGAGACCGGTGCTGCACCGATTTTACCGGCCCGTTGCTGACTATGTGCTGGCGGGTATGCAAATCACCCAGGTCTTTGCGGTGCGACTCGCCATCCTGACGCTGGCCACGCCGGTATTTGGACTGTTCACCCTGGTGGCGCTGGTGGATGGACTGGTGCGGCGCGACCTGCGGCGTTGGGGCGGCGGCAGGGAAAGTTCTTTCGTGTACCACTACGCCAAGAAAGCCGCCATACCGCTGATCATCATGGCCTGGGTGTTTTACCTGGCGCTGCCGTTCAGTTTGCACCCGTCCTGGATCATCCTGCCATTCGCGCTGGCCTTTGCCTTCGCCGTCACCATCACCGCCAGTACCTTTAAAAAGTACCTTTAAGTGCGACACGTAGTCGCTTATTTTTCTTTATAAAACAGAATGATAGGAGGTTTTATGAGGAGATAGGCTAGAAGTTTTGACCGTCATTGTCAAACGTTTGATGGCTCTTTTATCAAGCGGAGATTGACCTGCTGTACGACCAGCAGTAGCCCAAGAAGACAGGCACTTCTGGTAACGGATTTGTCTGAAGCTCTTCCGGAATGTAGCCCACCGCAAGGTGTCCGCCGCAGTCGTGAGGCTGTCGTGGCGATCCTCGAAGTTGCATCGGGGTGAGGCGCCAGGGCTGGCTGGCATGGGTAACGCAAGTGAACTGTTGATAAACGTCGTTAATTTTGAGGTGCCAAAGCAGCTGATAGGCATTGACCAAACGGTAAGTGGCCGGATGCCCTTGTTTATAGTGGGGGCACGTCGTCGCGAGGCCACCGGCGGAAAGACAGGCCCTAACCCAGTCGTGTGATAGTCAAGGAACGTGGTAAGCCCGTATCGCTGCCTTTCTGGGCAGGCAAACCGCAAGGGGCGCTGTTGGTGGTGCGGGTATGGGATGGCGGAGAAAGCGAAGGCCTGGCTGTAATCGCCGGGATACGGGTTGGAACATCATCCGGCGCGAAAGCGAGCCCACTTCCGTCTGGTCTTTCATTGCATGAAGGCTGAGATAAACCCTAATCTTCGGAGAGGAAGGCAGCATGGTAGAGCATCGGGAACAGTCGATGTCTGCGCTTTCCCCACCGGCCGCAGAACTGGCACCAGATCGACTGGTGCCGTGTGCAGCGAACGGTGCGGGCGATGCAGATTCGGATTGCGAAGGCTTGCAAGAACGGCAACTGGCGGAAGGTGAAAGCCCTTCAACGGATGCTGACACGGTCGACCTCGGCCAAACTCCTGGCCGTCCGACGTGTAACGGAGAACCGAGGAAACAAGACAGCCGGTGTGGATGGTAAGCGCTGGACCACACCGCAATCGAAGTGGAATGCCGCGCATGATCTGGAGCGTCGGGGGTATCGGGCATTACCGCTTCGGCGGGTGTTCATCCCCAAAGCGAATGGCAAGCAACGCCCGTTGGGAATCCCAACGATGCGAGACCGTGCCATGCAAGCGCTCTACCTGATGGCTTTGTCACCCGTGGCAGAAACTGTTGGCGATCCCAACAGCTATGGGTTCAGGCCAGAACGATCGACTGCTGATGCCATGGGACAGCTTTACAGTTGCCTGTGCCGGAAGCGTTCGTCGCGCTGGGTTCTGGAGGCGGACATCAGGGGCTGTTTCGATCATATCAACCACACATGGCTATTGCGACACGTACCCATGGACAAGGATGTGTTGAAGAAGTGGTTGAACGCGGGGGTCGTGAATAAAGGGATGTTCGAGGCAACAGAGGAAGGGACCCCACAAGGAGGAGTCATTTCCCCGACACTGGCCAATCTGGCCCTGGACGGACTGGAATCGCAGCTCAAGAAACACCTGGGCATCAAGCGATCAGCTCGGTTGAAGGTCAACGTGGTTCGCTACGCCGATGACTTTGTCATCACCGCAGACTCTCCAGAAATATTGGAGAAGGAAGTGCGTCCGTGGGTCGAGCAGTTTCTGGCCCTTCGGGGCCTGGGACTGGCTAAGGAAAAGACTCGCATCGTATCGATTGATCATGGATTCGATTTCCTTGGATGGAACTTCCGCAAGTACGGCGAGAAGCTCCTAATCAAGCCGAGCCAGAAGAACGTTCAAGCGTTCTACAGCAAGGTCAGGGCAATCATCCAAGCTCACCATGGAGGCAGTCAGGATCATCTGATCCACCGGCTGAGACCAGTATTGAGGGGATGGGCGCTCTATCACCAGCCTGTCGTTGCCAAAGCAACCTTTCATCGCCTGGACGCGAAGATCTGGTACTTGCTGTGGCGCTGGGCAAGGCGGCGTCATCAGAAGAAAGGCGCTCGATGGGTGCGGGGGCGATATTTCCACACTCTGGGTGCCCGAAGCTGGGAGTTCGCCTATAAGCAAAGAGAGGCGCCATCCGGCCATACGGAATACATGAGGCTGGAGCCGCTGTCAGCCACGCCCATTCAACGACATGTAAAGATCAAGGGAAACTACAACCCATTCGATCCTGCATGGGAACGGGAAGGTGAAAAACTTCGCACGCGGAGAATGATGAACTCATTGCAGTACCGCCGAGAAGTCTCTCGACTCTACCAGCAACAACGCGGGCAATGCGCCCACTGCCACCATCCCATCACACGGGAATCAGGATGGCACGATCACTACCTCCTTGCACGCACACTGGGCGGCGGCAAGAGCACGAGTAATCGCGTGCTCTTGCACCCCGAGTGTCACGATCAAGTCCACAACCTCGGTATTTCCATCTGCAAACCGGCCCGCGAAGCGGGCTTAGCAAAGGCTTGAGCCGTATGCGGTGAAAGTCGCACGTACGGTTCTTAGGGGGCCCTGAACCAGTAATGGTTCAGGGCTACCCGACTACAAAGTCATTGAACCAGTTGACTGTACCGTTACAGTCTGCTAGGCTGCATTTAAGCACTGTAAAGGTACAGTCTGAATGCTGTTTAGGAGGTAATCATGATCGCTCAAGCCGAACAACTGCTGCAACGTGGTTCCAGTGTCACCAGTTCACTGCTGCCGGCGATTTTCACTATCTTCAGCCAGTGGCGCTTGACCGGTGCCCAGCAGATGACGCTGTTGGGACTCAGCAATGAGAAGACCCTCTATAACTGGAAGAGCCAACCCGAGAAGGCCAAGCTGACGCGAGACCTGTTGGAACGGGCCAGCTACATTTTGGGGATCTACAAGTCCCTGCAAATCCTGTTGCCTGATCAGGTGCTGGCTGACCAGTGGCTGGCCACACCGAACGACAACCCGCTGTTCAATGGCACGGCGCCGATGGATCGCTTGCTGGCCGGTCAGGTGGTCGACCTGGCGGTGGTCAGGGATTTTCTCGATGCGGAGCGGGGTGGCTGGTGATCGCTATCGATACGTTACCCACTAGCGAGGTCAATGAACCGGTCTATCGGATCATCCTGTCGCGCTACCCGCAGATCCACCTGTTCGAGCGCGTCTCCAACCCACAGGATTGGGAGGTGCTCTACGCTGTCGAGTCCCTGACGAATCCCAGGCTACGGGATGAAGTCGGTGATATTCGCTTGGTGCCGCCGGAAGACCGCGTCTATGGCGATGGTGCATCCTGGATCATGGCGGCCTTTACCCACCCACCGGTCGATGGCCGGGGTGGTCGCTTCAACCGTGACTTCGGTATCTATTACTGCGCCGCCGATGAAGCGGTCGCCATCGCTGAATCGTCTTTCCACCGGGGCGCTTCCTGCGGGAATCCCGAATCGACAAAACTACCCAGGAAATGCGCGTTATCCGCGCGCAGCTGGGGCAGACAACCCTTCACGATGTAAGGCACCTCGTTGGACATGCCATTTACCATCCCGATGACTACGGTGAAGCCCAGCAGCTCGGTTACGCGTTACGTGATGCCAAAAGTTTCGGCGCTCACTACCAAAGCGTGAGAGTGCAAGGGGAGTGCTACGGGGTGATGCGTGCCCGAGCGCTATCCGATGCGATCCACTGGCGTTATCTGCGCTACCACTATGACCAAGGAGCGATCGTCAACGTCGAATCTCTCGATGGCAGTGGTAGGAGGTGAAGGCAATGTATAAAGAACTGCTGTGGATCTTCACCCAACTCCCTGACGATTACATCGTCCTCGATACCGAAACCACCGGACTCCCTGATGAAAACGGCCCGCCGGATATCGTGACACTTGGCATCACCGTGGTGAGGTATCGGAAGATCGGAGCATCCGTCGAGTTTAAAATCCGGCCACAAAAGCCAATATCAGCAGAAGCACAGTCGATACACGGTATTACCAACCAACAGGCCGCTGAATTTGAATCCTTCGATGCTCAGTGGGATCAGATCGCTGAATACCTGAAAGATCAGCTCATCGTGATTCACAACGCCAGTTTTGACTGGCCGATCCTGCAGGATCACGTCGCCCGATACGGTTTATCAATGCCGCCAATTCAAGGTGTGTTTTGCAGCCAGAAAGCAGCCATTGCTTGGGCACAGGTAATGGATTTGTCGTGCAGTCACAGAGGTCCATCGTTAGATGCGTTGACTAAGGCGCTCGGCGTTGAAGATCTTAGAGCTAAGCGTAATGGGATTCATGGAGCGAAAATTGATAGCAAACTAACGTATCGCGTGGTGGAAGTGATGAAACAATATGGCTTAGATTCAAACGATTAGTGAATCACCACTGGTTCTTTAGATGCATTGACCCCAATGCCAATGTGTGGGAATTCGTGAGATCAGATTGTAACTTGATGGAGTAAAAATGAAAATCAGAAGGCTGGAAGTCACCAACTTTAGGGGAATTAACAAGCTGGAATGGAATCTCCGTGATGAGAGGATTTTCTGCCTTATCGGGAAAGGTGATTCCACAAAAACAACAGTTCTGGAAGCAATTCGCTGCGTCTTTAGCCCTCAATGGAATCACACATTCAGCGATTCCGATTTCTATCATTGCAATACTGACAACCCGATTCAAATCGAAGTCATCATCGGTCAACTGACATCCGAGTTATGCGCCGAGAAGAAGTACGGTGCGCATCTTCGTGGCTGGAGCAAGAGCCAGTTCAGTCTAAATGACGAAGCAGAAGACGATGACGAACCTGTTCTTAGTGTCAGACTTGTGGTTGCAAAAGATCTGGAACCGAAGTGGAAGGTCATTACCGATCGTAATCCTGACGGGGTGGACTTCAAGGCCTCAGATCGAGCAAAAGTCGGTGTTGGTTTAATCGGAACATACAGCGATAAGCAGCTCACATGGGCTGCTGGGACTGCACTCGCCAAGATCACAGAGGCCGATAACCTCAATGAGTCGCTTGTGGAGGCGACGCGTGCAGCAAGGATCTCGCTAGATGGCCAAAGAGAGATAGTTCTTAAGAAATTCGATGCTGCGGCATCAAAGTCTGAATACGTGGCAAAAAATCTCGGCGTCCCTGTGGGTCAGGAATATAAGGCGCATCTTGATCTCAACACGATCAGCATACGGATTGGCGGCCTGACTCTTCACGACGGTGATATTCCGTTAAGGCAACTAGGTCTCGGGTCAAAACGTATGTTGTTGTGTGGAATTCAGAAGGAAAGTTTAGATGACCAACATATCACATTGTTCGATGAAGTTGAGTATGGGTTGGAGCCACACAGGATCGCATGGTTGGTCAAGTATATTCGGGACGATCAAGCTGGACAGTACTTCCTAACAACACATTCTCCCACTGTTTTGCGCGAACTAACAGTTGAACAGTTATACGTCCTACACAAGGAGAATGGCTGTGTCCGCGTAGTGCCAGCTGCGGGAAACGAGCTGGGCGAATTAAACATACAAGGACATATTCGTTCCAGCGCGGAGGCATTCTTATCCCGAAAAGTCATCGTCTGCGAAGGGGCAACCGAAGTGGGATTCTTGCGCGGTATGGATAGTCTTTGGTCGGCCAATGGGCGTCTTCCATTCTCTTACCTAGGGGTAACTCCGTTAGATGCGCATGGTGCAAGCAAGGTAAGAGGTCTTGCAACTGGGTTCAACGCCTTACATTACGATGTCATGGTGGTTGCGGATGGCGATGAGCAAAAGCAATTCTCTGAGAAAGACGTTGCCGATCTAAAAAGCAAAGGTATTGCAGTTGTTATGTGGACGGATGAACGTGAGCGTCGTTTTATCCCCACATTCCCCTGACGCGTAGTCCGCCCGAGAATCGCGCTCCGATTATCCCGCTGGAGCACCGCGATGACTCTCACCGAACGCAGCCGATTCTGGAACACACACCTGACCCGTCAGCGCCGCAGCGGTTTGCCGCGCCATGCCTACTGTGCCAAGCACGGCCTGGCCGTGTCGAGCTTCGGCTACTGGAGCCGCAAGCAGCGCGTTGGCGCGACCGATGTGGCACCCCCGTGCGTGGCGCCCCGCCTGGTTCCGGTCGAACTCGTTGGCGAGCCGACGGGGCTCACCGAGACGGCGCGCAGCGGCGTGCAACTGCACACCGGCGCAGTGCACATCGATCTGGCGGTGGGCTTCGATGTGCCGACGCTGCGCCGTGCGCTGGAAGCGCTCGGATGCTGAGCCCGGGGACAAGCGCACGCGTCTACCTCGCGGTGGGCGCCACCGATATGCGCAAATCGATCGACGGGCTCGCCGCGACGGTGGTCGCCGAGCTCGCACTCGATCCGCTCTCGGCGCACTGGTTCGTGTTCTGCAACCGCGGGCGCGACAAGCTGAAGATCCTCTACTGGGATCACAACGGCTTCTGGCTCTACTACCGGCGCCTCGAACGCGGTCGCTTCAGCTGGCCGGCGCAGGCCCCGAGTGCGGCGCTCAGCATCACGGCGCGCCAGCTCGCGTGGCTGCTCGACGGGCTCGCCCTCGATCAATCGCGCGCGCACCGCGCGGTGGATGCACGTATCGCGATCTGAACGCAAAATCCAGCGCAATGCCCACCGCTATTGCGCGCGTTTGTCTGCTGCGCACGCCCGCGCGCGTGCTTACACTGCAGCGCATGGTTACTGCTGCACACGAACTCCCCGACGAGCGCGACGCACTGATCGCTTTGCTCGCACAGAACGCACAGCACATCGCCGCGCAGCAGCAGCAGATCGAGACGCTGCAATCACGCGTGGCCTTCTTCGAGGAGCAGTTCAATCTGCTCAAGCACAAGCAGTTCGGCTCCTCCAGCGAGACCACGGTGGCGCAGGCGCTGCTGTTCAACGAGGCCGAGCTTGCGCAGGACAGCGACACGCCGCAAGCGGATACCGACGCCGACGCCGAGACGCAGACCGTCGCCGCCCACACCCGCCAGCGGCGCGGGCGCAAGGGTCTGCCCGACACGCTGCCGACCGAGCGCATCGAGTACACGCTGGCGGTGGAGGAGAGAATCTGCCCGTGCTGCAACGGCCCGCTGCACGCGATGAGCACGGAGTCGCGCGAGGAGCTGGAGTTCATCCCGGCACAGATCAAGCGCATCGAGCACGTACGCCACGTCTACGGCTGCCGCGCGTGCGAGCGCACCGCCGAGCAGGCCACGATCGTCACCGCCCCGGCCCCGAAGCCGCCGATCCCCAAGAGCTACGCCTCGGCCAACCTGCTCGCGCACATCATCACCGCGAAGTTCGTCTACGGGCTGCCGCTCTACCGGCTGGAGAGCCAGTTCGCATTGCTGGATGTCTCGCTGCCGCGCTCGATGAGTTCGCTGTGGATGATCCGCAGCGCCGAGCGGCTGGATGGGATCTACGGCCGGTTGCAGCATCATCTGCGACGGCGCTCGGTGCTGCACGCCGACGAGACCACGGTGCAGGTGCTGCGCGAACCCGGGCGGGAGGCCCAGACGAAGTCCTTCATGTGGCTCTACCGCAGTGCCGGCGCCGACGGGCCGCCGATCGTGCTGTTCGACTACCAGACAGGGCGTGGCGGGGAATATCCGCGCACCTTCCTGACCGGATTCCGGGGTTACCTGCATGTCGACGGCTATGCCGGCTACGAGGGCATGGCGCATGTCACCCTCGCGGGGTGTTGGGCGCATGCGCGCCGGGAGTTCCACGACGCGATCCAGGCGCTGCCCAAGGACAAGCGCCAGGTGATCGGCAGGGCACACCAGGGCTCGCCTTCTGCAACCGACTCTTCGAGATCGAGCGCAAGATGACTCGGCGCGAGATATCCCCGACACCCGAGGAGCGGCGGATCGAGCGGGAGAGACAGCCGCCCGGTGCTCACGCAGTTCCACGCCTGGCTCGGTGCAATGCAGCCGATCGTGGTGCCGAAATCCGCGCTCGGCAAGGCGGTCGGCTACTGCCTGAACCAGTGGGAGAAGCTCGGGCGCTTCATGGAGGACGGGCGGCTCGAGATCGACAACAACCGCGCCGAGCGCTCGATCAAGCCCTTCGTCATCGGTCGCAAGGCGTGGATGTTCGCCAACACCCCGAGCGGGGCGCGGGCCAGCGCGGTGCTCTACAGCCTGGTGGAGACCGCAAAGGAGAACGGACTCGACCCCGCTGCCTGGCTCGCGCACCTGCTGCGTGAGATCCCGAACCTCCCCGCCACGACCGACGAGGCGCTCGACGCGCTGATGCCGTGGAACTACGCTCACCCCAGTGCGCAGACCGCACCGGCGGAGTGAGTGGGGATAAATTCCCGCTCACGTATCAGAAATGTTACCGGCAGCGTCCGATCAGTCGCCGCTTCGGCACCTATTTCGAGACCACTCAAGGGCCGTATACGATCTCCTTGAGGTCCGAGAGTTACTGGAGGGACAATCCGCCTTCTACGCTGCTTTACGCCTGACGCCGGCTGATCGCTATCGTATTTCCAAGGCCTATGAAGCAATGGACCATTCGACCTCGGGTGAGATTGACGTGAACATCGAAGCAAAGCTGGATCACAACTTTCATCAAGCGATATCAGAAGCAACCCACAATCCCTTCCTGGCATACACGTTGCGTAGTTTGTCCCAACTGCTATTAGATTCTGTTATCACATCAGTAAATAATCTCTATCATCGGCCAGAACAGCGAATGATGTTGAGTGCACAACATCACTCTATCTTTGTGGCCATTATGGACCAGAAGCCAGATGAAGCACGTGCCGCAGCAGTTCTCCACATTCAGGAAATTCGAAAGAGCCTGCAAGCCATTGAAATGGAAAATCAACGGCTGGAGCGCGCTGGAAAGTGGGAACTAATAAGGGAAAAACAATAGCTTGCAGATTCAGTGTAATCTTAGTTCCTCTGACCTCGAATACTATTTTGGTGTTCAGCAAGCTCGTTGATAAACCATTGATGAAATGGATCTTTAGACCGACTCTTATGCCAGTACAGACGAAACTCAAACCCTATATTGTTGAAAGGCGGATCGAAACGCTGCAGTTCCCCCGATTCAACAAGCGGTAAAACTAGTCGGGTAGACAGCGTGGCAATAAGGTCTGTTGTCGCGACGATCTCAGGAATAGCGAGCGAACTGGCCACCCTGAGACCAATATTCCTTGTAGGCAAGTCACCTCCGACGATGTACTCAACGGGAGTTACTTCTCCAGCTGTTTGACCAGCAGAAAAGCTGGGGCGTGGGACCAGCGACACATGCGGAAGCGACGTGTATTGCTCCGGGGAGAGACTTCCCTTGATGCTCGGGTGACTCTTGGCACAAATAACTGACAGGGTTTCGTCCGCAAAATGAGCCGAATCAAACTCATCGGATAAGACTGGCCCATACCCAATGCATAGTTCAAACGCCCATCCTTCAAACGCCCAGCAATGTCCGGAATATGGTCAGGATGGAACCGAATCCTAAGGTTTGGAGCCACCGGAAGCAGTATCCCTAGCACATCAGGAGCGAAAACATACTCCGCTGCAATATCCATGGAGATATCCAACGTCCTATCTGATACTTCTGGACTAAAGGTTTGATCGTCGAACGTATGGCTGAGTGACTCCAGAACAGGTGCTATAGCCTCATGCAGCTCCACTGCGCGCTGGGTTGGCTTCAGCCCCCGTCTTGTCCTGACAAATAGATCATCCCTGAAGCTGATTCGGAGACGTTTCAATGCATTACTAACTGCAGGCTGGCTCATACACAACCGTTCCGCCGCCTGGAAAGCTGCTGCTCCTGCATCAATGCATCAAATATGGGCAAGAGATTCAAATCCCGGGTTTCGAAGCACCGACCACCTCTTATTCAAATAACTGATAATACTCTTATATATTATCTATTTGAATTAATATCAACTCCTTCTACTCTCCATAGTATGTGCTTCGTTTAAGACGGGGCGACATGTAAAGCAACCGTAGCTTCAAAAACAATATTAAACTTTTGAGTCAAGCGCTTGAGACGCAGGTGAAATATGAATGCAATTACTAATGTCGTTGGTCAGTCACTGGAAGATGGTGCTCGAGTCGCTCGCCTGAAGAAAGCTGTCGACGAGGCTACCTACGGTGGCTGCATCGAGCGCGCAGTGCTTTGGTCAGAGTATTACATGGATGAGGCCAACGATGGGAAATCTACGGCCGTTCAGATAGCTGAAGCGACACGCCACGTCCTCGCCAACAAAACGGTGAAAATCTATCCTGACGAGCTGATTGTTGGCAACTTCACCGCGAAACGGGTCGCCGGCATCTGTTACCCGGAGTTGGGCGGTCTGGGCATAATGATTGGTGTCGACAAACTACCCACCCGCAAGGTCAATCCTCTCGAGATCAGCGAAGACGAGCAGGCAAAACTCCAGTCATATATTCCGTTCTGGATGGACAAGAATATGGCTTATCTTGCCTTTGACGGGCAGGAAGAGCAGATGCGCTTTGTTAAGGAGCAGAGTGAAGCACTGCAGTACCAATTGTATGAGGCTGGTGGTGATGCTCACCCGCACCCGGCTACGAGAAAGTG
>JADJAL010000064.1 GCA_016704305.1 Haliea sp.
AGATGACGAACATGTTCTGCTGCCACGTGTGCGTGTACTGGAACTCCTCGCGCGTTTGCCAGGCGTGCAGTTCCAGCAGCAACTCAAAGGCCTCGCTGTCGTCCATGCCTGCCACGCCCATGATGTAGCCGAGGCAACCGAGCAGGGTGTCGCGGCCGCTTTCCGGGTGGCGCGCGATGAACGGGTGCCCACGCACCTCGCGCGCATCGTCTGAAAAGCGAATCGCCATGCTGCGGCCCGCCGCTTTATCCCTGGCGCCGTACATCCCGTCCGGCGCGTAGGCAGCACCGGCCGAATGCAGCGCGATGCGCCCGTCAGCCGCGCACGCAGCGCAGGAGGCATTTCCGCCAGCGCTTTCTGCTGGTTGGTAAAGCCGGTTTCGCCGCCCACCGGCGGAATCACCAGGCTGTACAGGCAGGTGCCGATAGGCGGCTCCTCCAGAAAACTCCAGTCGGAATGCCAGTTCTCGGCGAACAGCGGAGCTTTTTCATCCGCCTTGCGGGTCAGCGCGACCACGTGCTCGCTACCGGGAATCGGCATGAAGTACGGCTCGGCGCCGAACACGCCGAAGTACTGCACAATGCGTTCCAGGTCGGCATCGGACAGCGTCTGGCCGGGAAACGCCAGCACATGATGCTCCATCCAGGCGGTGCGCAGGATGCGAATGGTTGCCGCGTCAAGCGTGCCGGACAGGTCCACGCCCGTGACCGTGGCGCCGCAGGCCTGCCCGGAAGGTTTCACGTCGATCATCATCGGAAGTCTCCTGTCACAATCGGGGCGCCACTGCTGCCATGATCCGCTCCGCGTTGGCGGCAACCGTCAGTGCCGGATTCGCCGCGCCGGCGCTGCCGGGCAACAGGCTCCCATCCACCACATACAGGTTGCGGTAACCGTAGAGCTGGCCGAGGTTGTCGCAGGCGTCGCCCATTACGGTGCCGCCCAGTGGATGCCAGATCGTCTTCCCCAAAAACGACGGCAAGTTCACTTCCGTGCCGCCAGACGCGGTCAACAGTCGCTGGAAACTGGCGCGGCGCGCGAGCGCAGAGGGCGTTGCGCCATCGGGCGACCAGAGAATCTGCACCTTGTCACTGACCGGGTCATAACCCAATTGCCCGAGCTCATCCGGCGTGGACATGAGCATCTGTAGCTGGGCGGTGAAAGGCGCAGGCGAGTGCATGGAGGTGATGGGGTAGTCGGGGTCGCCGTGGTCGATCGACGCGATACAGGCCGGGCCGCCCTGTGGGCTGGCGACGGGAACGGACGCGAGATTTGCCACCAGTTGGTCGCCATTGGTGCCCCAGCCGCGGCCGATGCGGTCGTTGGCACCTTTCAGTTCACCAGCCAACTGGCTCTTCAGTAGCAACTTACTGCTGTTCATGGAGCCGGCCGCCAGGAACAGGTGGGTACACTGCAGTTCATAGCGTTCCAGCACCTCACCCGCCGCGCTGAGGCGGCAACAGACGACGGCATAACCCGTGGGAAGCTCCCGAATCATTTCGACTTCCGTGAGACCGCGTACCTCGGCCTTGCCACTCTGCACCGCCTCGCGCAGGTAGTTCTTGTCGGTAGAGCGTTTCGCAGGAATGTTACCGTTGATCGCATAATTGCCAATACTGACTTGCGGGGGAATGTCGCCGGCGATCTCCTGGCGCACCATGTCCCAGTCGAACGAGGTGTTCGGCCGCAATACCTCAAACCCTGCGCGTTCGGAATCCGCAATGAACACGCGGTGTGATTCGTAGGTCGGGCTGTCCAGCACGTCATCGGGAATCGGCGCTGCGCCGATCTGCCCGAGCACCCTCGGGTAGTAGATGTTGTCCATGTCATCGTAGCTGATCTGGGGCAACAGGCGCCTGAACGTCTCGCGCCGCGGCTGGATCAATACCCCGCCGTAAACCAGTGAACCGCCACCGATGCAGGAGCCACATTGCACGCTGACCGTTTCACCGCTGATCGATTCCAGCAGGCCGGTATTCCTGGGGGGCTCCGACCCGGCCTGGACAGGGGGAAGGGGGTTGGTGTTACCCGAGGCGACACCGTTGGAGCCAGCCAGGACATTCGCGCTCTCGCTCTGCCAGTGCTGGCCCCGCTCGAGCACCGTAACAGGAACGCCGGCCTGGGCGAGGCGCAGCGCCGCGACGGATCCGGCGAAACCGGAGCCGATCACGATGGCGTGCTGCGCACTGCCGCTGCCGCTGCCATTGCTGTTGCTATTGCTGCAGCCGGCGGCCAGAGCCGTGCCGGCGGCGAGCAGCGACGAGCGATGAATAAACTGCCTGCGGGAGATCTTGCGCATTCTCGTTCCATATTATCGTGGGTGGCGCTACGCCAGCCGGTCGAGGTACAAACTGTGGCGGTCGGGCGCAATACAGGCGTTAACACCGGGACGGGTGTGCCGTATCATGCTGCGGCACTCATAACACTTGCCAACAACCACTGCAGGGGACCACAGAATGATAGCCTGGACAGAACAGCAGCAAATGATCAGGGGCATGGTGCGCGATTTCGTGGAAAAGGAAATCGTGCCGCATATCGACGACCTCGAGTACAACGGCCTGCCGCCCTACGACATCCTGCGCAAGCTGTTCAAAACCTTCGGCATGGACGAACTGGCGCGCGCCAACTTCGACAAGCAGATCGCCAGGGAAGAAGCGATCGCGCGCGGCGAGCAGGTGGAGAAGCCGGCGAAGACGGAATCCGCCGGTGGACCGGTATCCGAGGAGGCGCTGGATGCGGTGGCGATGGGCATACTTCCGATCATTGAAATCAGCCGCCACTGCCAGGGCCTGATTACCGCGATGGGTGTATCGGTCGGGCTGACCTCGGGCGCGATCATGGCCAAGGGCACGCTGGCACAGAAGAAGAAGTACGCCGGCGACCTGATGACGCTGAAGAAAATCGGCGCCTGGGCCATCACCGAGCCCAACTCCGGCTCCGATGCCTTCGGCGCGATGAAATCCACCGCGCGGCGCGACGGCCAGGGCGGCTACATCCTCAATGGCAACAAGACCTTCATCACCAACGGCCCGCACGCCGATACCATCGTGTTCATCTGTCGCCTCGACGAACCCGGCGTCGAACCGCGCGACCGCAAGATCGTCTCTTTCATCCTCGATTCCGGCATGCCGGGTCTGGAACAGAGCCCGGCCTTCAAAAAAAATGGGCATCGGCGCCCCGACCGGCGAGCTTTTCCTGTCCGATGTAAAAGCCGGGCCGGAGCGCCTGATGGGAGAATCCGAGGATGGCTACGGCCGCTCCGGCGCCAAATCCACGTTCAGTACCGAGCGCTCCGGCGTCGCCGCGATGGCGCTCGGCCTGGTGGAGCGCTCGCTGGAAATGTCGCTGGACTACGCCCGGACGCGGGTGCAGTTCGACCAACCCATCGGCAGCTACCAGTTGATCCAGCTCAAGCTCGCGAAAATGGAAGTGGCGCGACTGAATCTGGAGAACCTGGTATTCCGCTTTATCGAAACGCGGGCCGCCGGCAAGGACATGAGCATGGCCGAAGCCTCCGCGATGAAGTTGTACGCCGCGCAGGCCGCAATGGAAGTCACCACCGAGGCGGTGCAGATTTTTGGCGGCGCCGGCTACATGCGCGCAACGCGCGTGGAGCAATTGATGCGCGACGCGAAGATCCTGCAGATCTACGCCGGCACGGATGAAATGCAGATCGTGGCGATTGCGCGGGATTTGTTGGGCCGGGGATAGGAATCCCGGCGACGGCCATTGGTCTGCACTCATGACAGGCCTTAATCCAACTGCTCGCACGGAATGGCGCCAGTACGGCATGCTGCCGGTCGTGGCCGCATTGGGCTATGCGACGAGTGTGATCCATATTTACGGCCTCGGCCCTTACATCGAGCCGATCCAGGAGGCATTCGGCTGGTCGCGCACGCAAGTCACCAGCGGCTTGACCATCGCCACCGTGATCAACGCCGTTTTTTGCATCGCGATCGGCATGCTGGTGGATCGTATTGGGCCACGCACGGTGGGGCTGGTCGGCGTCCTGCTGACCACGGGTGCGTTTGCGCTACTCGGTACGGCAACCGGCGAACAGGCGAACTGGATTTTGTTGTGGGGCATGCTGGCCTTCGCCACGCTGCCGGTTCAAGCGACCATTTGGACCAGCGCTGTGGCCAGTCGCTTTGCCACGTCGCGCGGCATGGCGCTGGCCGTGACGCTCAGCGGCGCATCACTCGCCGCCACGGTATTTCCGTTGCTCGCCACCTGGCTGATCGACACCTACGGCTGGCGCACCGCGTTTGCCGTCGAAGGCGGCATCTGGGCCGCGATCACGTTTCCGCTGTTGTTGCTGTTTTCCGCGGTGCGCGCGACGTCAAATCCGCCGAACAGCAGGAGGCGACGAGCATGGCTGCGCCACTCACCGGTGTGAGCGCTGCCGAAGGTTTGCGTTCACTGGTGTTCGCCCGTTTGTTCGTGGCCAGCGTGTTGTTCACGTTCACCATCATTGCGCTGGTCGTGCATTTCATTCCCATCCTGACCAACGCCGGGACGGAGCGTTTGGCCGCCGCCAGCGTGGCGTCCCTGATAGGCATTTCGTCGGTCGTCGGGCGTCTGGGCACCGGCTACCTGCTAGATCATTTTCGCGCCTCACGCGTTGGCGCGTGATTTTCCTGCTGCCGATCCTCGCCTGCGTTTTGCTGTTGCAGGGCGGCCCCAACGCACTGGCGCAGGCCGCCGCCGCCATCGTGATCGGGCTGACTTTGGGCTCGTAGATAGACGTGATCGTGTACCTGACAACGAAGCACTTCGGCCTGAAAAACTTTGGCACGATCTACGGCGGATTGCTCACCGCGTTGTCGATAGGCACGGCGTTCGGCCCGCTGGCGGCTGCCGCTGTGTATGACCACTCAGCGAGCTATGTGCCGTTCCTGTTGCTGACCATCGTGTTTATGGCGGGGCGGCAAGTCTCGCCCTGGCCAGCCTGCCGCAGCCCGACAACAGCCACAACACGCGCGCCCCGGCACGGGGTTTGGTTCAAGCCCGCATCGGCACGCGGCCACCGGGAAAGGCGGACGGGGCGAAAAACCACGATTCGATCGCGTAGCGTTGCGTGGTCATGCCAGGTATGCGCCACGAGCGGTGCAGCAGCCAGTGGTCGAATAACAACATGTCGCCGGCTTTGAAACGCGGAACAACGACAGGCACGCGCGCGAAAGCTGTCCACCTGCCGGTCGGAAACGGACCAGTCGAAATGACTTTCTTCAGTGGCGGTCAGGTAATAGTCGAGGTTTTCAAGCACCAGTTCCATGCCGGGCGCATCCTCACCCTGCCCACAGTCGGTCAGGGCAGTCCATACATTCAATGACCGGATCTCATGCTTATCGCCAAGAAAACGTCCGTCCTGGTGCCAGCCTGCCTCGGGCCCGACACTGGGAACGCGCCACAATACGAATTTGCTGGCAGAGAATGCGCGCCTCGCCGAGGACGTTCCGCGCCAGCTCAACCAATCCGTGCCGCTCGAGCATATCGCAACTCCTGAACAACGCCTTGGTGAATCAACCGCCAGAATCCTCCGATGTCGTGAGCGCCGCTGCGGGCGCCTGCAAGCTTGGTGGCATCCTCGCGATTCGGTATTTTGGGGGGGATTTCTCCAGCAAGGATTGCGCGGCTTTTCGTCCCAGGCCATGCGCCGTTTTCAATCGCAACGCGCAATTCCTCGACTTCCGCCGCTCCAAGAACACCGGGCACGTAGAGGCAACCGCGCTCGGCAAACGCTGCTCGAACCATCTTTGCCGAGAGTTCGGCGGGGGAGCAGGTCGGCATTGATTGCTCATAGCGTAAAGGTAACGCTTCATTGGCTACCGACTGCGCGCCGCGCGTCGTAGCCGGCACAGTAGTCAGCCGCAGGTCCCGGATTCGAATCTCACGTTGCTGGTCCGGTTCGACTCTATTCGCCGCAATCAGGTCGCGCAGCACCTGCACGTCATCGCCTGGCGTACTCGCGGGATTTTCCGACGTACTCGCGGGGCGGTTTACCCAATAGGCCGCGAATCTTGTTGCGGAATTTGCTGTACATTTTCACCTGGCTTACTTGCTGTCCTTGTCCTGGCGTCAAGTTTACTAACTTCCCTATACCTCGCGCTATCTCAACAATTACCTGCTTTGTAGAGTTCCTCCGCGCGCTTCTTCAGACCCAGGGCGCAGTCGTTAAACCCTTTCTCCACCAGCTTACCCATCTGCTCTATCATCGGGCCGGCGAATTCACCGCTGAATTCATCGACGCTCCAATAGCGGCAGCTGCGGTCATCGATAGGCGTAACGCGCTGCATGCGATCCGCGTGTATCGGGTCGCCGGGCTTGTTCTCCATCGACCAGACAATGGTGTGGATGGGCTCAACTTTGGTCACATACTCCACCTGTAACTGGGGACCGTTGCCCATGTCCACCATCATCTGAAGCGGTGACCCCACGACCGGCTTGCCCTTCATGCCCGGGCAGAAGGTGTTCCACAAGCCGTAGTTGTCGAAATCCAGGATCACATCCCAGACCACTTGTGCCGGTGCGTTGATGACAATCTCCTCACTGGAGACGCTGTTTGCGGTAATCATTGTGTCCCACTCCTTCTCTTAATTTGCGTAACTGACTCCGCCGTTCACCCGCCATGCCTGGCCGTTCACCCACTCCGCGTCATCGGACAGGAGGTAGGCGACCGCGCCGGCAATATCCTGCGGCGCGCCGTGGCGCGGGCTGCGGGCACCCTTGAGCATCCAGTCTTTCATCTGCGCACATATTGGCGTCCAGCTGCTCGGTCAATACAAACCCGGGGGATACCGCATTGCAGCGAATGCCCTGGCGGCCCCACTTCGAGGCGATGTGACGGGACAGCGAATTGACACCCGCCTTGGAGGCCGCGTAGGCGGGCCGCTCCGGTTCGCCAGCTACCGCCGCATCCGAGGACGTGAGCACGATCGCGCCGCAACCCTGCGCCAGCATTGTCGGCAATACCGCGCGCACCAGGAGTACCGTGCCAATCAGGTTTACCCGCAGGGTGCGTTCCCACAGCGCGCAGTCATTGCTGAGAATATCCCCGTCCGAGAGGACCGTCTGCAGGTCGGCGACGTTGGCGAACAGGCCGTCCAGCCGGCCAAAATGCGCGAGCGCGGACGCGACCATCGAATTGATCGAGGTTTCATCGGCCTGGTCGTATTCCCAGGCAACGATATCACCGCCAGCGGCATTCAGTTCCGTTGCCAGCGCCCGCGCCGCCGCGATATTGAAGTCGCCGATACCGACCCGCGCGCCCTCGTCGCACAAGCGCCGCACGGTGGCGGCGCCGATACCGGTGGCACCACCGCAGACCAGGATGACCTTGCCTTGAAGATTCCTCATACCCGCTTCCAGTCACATCGATTTCGCCACCATGGTACACACATGGCAATTTGAGTGAAGCAGACGAATGTGCAAGTATCCATACCCGTTGCAGCAATCTACAACGCCAGCGCGCTGGGCGCTGGTTGGAGAAGTGAACGCTGAGGAAATTGCTCGCCTTTCTATGGCACAGGTTGACCGCCCTGCTCGGCACGCTGCTCCTGCTGGTCGTGTTGCCTCGCCGTTCATCGGCTATCGTGCGGCCACCAGCGAGCAGACCATGACGCGGCGAAGCTGGCGTCCAAGCGCGACTACCTGGGGCAAATCAACGAACACAAGGTTACCGTCGGGCGCGCCCCGAATATCGTGTTTATCCTCTACGACGACATGGGCTACGGCGACATCGGCGCGGGCGCGCAGGGCAGCGCGATGATCGCGACGCCGAACATCGATCAACTGGCGGCGGATGGCGTGGTGCTCAGCGACTTCCACTCGCCCTCACCGGTGTGCACGCCGTCACGCGCCGGCTATCTGACGGGCCGCCTCGCACCACGTGCCGGCCTGCCCAACCTGGTCTTCCCCACTGGCAGTCTCAAGGATGCCGCCTTTCATGCGGCCACCAATCCCACCGGTCATGTGCGCCTGCCCGCCGAGGAGATCACGCTGGCCGACCTGCTCAAGGCCGCCGGTTACGCCACCGGCATGGTGGGGAAATGGCATCTCGGCGACCACAGCCCGTCGCTGCCCAACGACATGGGCTTCGACAGCTATTTTGGCGCGCTGTACAGCAACGACATGGAACCGTTCGCGCTCTACGACAACCGCGAGATCGCCGTCCCGGCACCTGCCGAACAGGTCTACCTCACGCAGCAGTACACCGAGGCGGCGACCCGTTTCATCGAGGCGCACGCCGATGAACCTTTCTTCCTGTATTTTGCCCACAATTTCCCCCATGACCCGCTGTCGGTAAGGGCCGAGCGCAGCGGCCGGTCCAGGGCTGGCCTGTATGGCGATGTCATGGAGGAGATCGACGACAGTGTTGGCGCATTGGTCGCCGCGCTGCGGCGCACCGGCACATTGGAGAACACGCTGATCATCATCACGTCGGACAACGGCCCCTGGTTTCTCGGCGACGCCGGCAACCAGCGCGGCCGCAAGGGCAATACGTTTGAGGGCGGCATGCGGGTGCCGTTCATCGCACACTGGCCGGCGCGCATCAGTCCCGGCAGGACCGAAGCTGCAATGGCCATGGGTATCGACCTGTTGCCGACGGTACTGGAGATATTGCAGTTGCCGCCGCCGGCGGATCGCGTGCTCGACGGGCGCAGCATCCTGACGGTGCTGACCGAGGGCGGTCCGTCACCCCATGACTACCTTTTTACTACTACGACGGCGAATACCTGTTCGCAGTGCGCGACCAACAGTTCAGCAATTACCGCGGTCCGGCGGGAGTTTTGTACGGTACCGACCAATTGCCAGTGGGTGTCAGCATGCCGAAGAAGGGAGTGGCTGTTCGACCTGGACGGCGACCCGCGCGAACCTATGACACTTCGGATCGAAATCCGGATAAGCTGTTGCAGCTACGCACCGCCTTCGAGGTCCGGCAAAAAGGAGATGACGGAAAATTTAAGGGGCTGGAAGTAGCGGTCATCGCGCAACCCGGCCGGTTATACAACGCAGCGAAGAAGGAGTTCAAAAGATATGCAATTGTGGCGTTTCCTGCACCCGTCCGCCCTGGCGTTTACGCTCAGGACGACGTCACAAGCCCTTATCGACAGACTGAAGGGCGCGCCACCGAGGACCACGCAGGCAGCACAGTATGTGGCGAGGCACGCGCGTGCCGGCGACCCGGACGACGTGCTGCGCACGCTGGATACATTTGCCCAGAACGAGCGCTGGCTGATGAGCCTCGGGCCATTGAAAGGCCCGTTGATCAAGGAGTTGGCGCAGCGGCTGCCAGCCAATGCCGCGTGCTGGAACTGGGCGCTTACTGCGGTTACTCATCCATCATGATCGCCAGCACACTCGGACGTGGCGCACGGATTACCTCGATCGAGATCAACAAGGATGCGGTGGCGAGCTCGCGGGCAAATGTGGAAATGGCCGGTCTGTCAGACCAGATCACGTTTGTGCATGGGCCTTCCAGCAAAATGATCAGCACCCTGGAGGGCCGCTTTGACCTTGTGTTTCTCGATCACTGGAAGGACCTGTACACACCCGACCTGCAACTGATCGAGCAGTGTGGACTGGTGGGTCCAGGCAGCATCGTGGTGGCGGATAACGTGGGCAAAATCTTTGCGCCGGAACACTATCTCGACTACGTGCGCAACTGCGGTCATTACGACTGCGAACACCGCGAGCAACTATTGAATACACCAGCGTGCCAGACGCCGTGGAAATTTCGTCTATCGGCAGCAATCCGTCTAGCGCGCTGCAAACACTGCCTTGCTGCGGTTATAGGTCGCTATGGCGCTCACCACAACGTCTTCGTCGTACTCCCGCAGGCCACTCAACAACATGTGCTTTTTACCGCGACCGACGATTTCGCCACCCTCCTCCAGATGGAACGCCAGTCCGACGCTGCCGCGCTTGCCGCCGATTTCCAGCTGGTTGGAGTCAGCCCGCACCGGATGGGTGATATCCAGTCGGTCCAGGTCGATGGTCATGCTTTCGTAAATCACCATGGGCCGCTCGGGATGAATCATAACCTGCTGCTCGGCGAGCAATGGCACCAGGATGTGGGGGAAGGTCTGGCCAGAAAATTCCACGTAGCTCTGGGTGAGATTGCGGATCAACGAGTCCGCATGCGTCAGGTCGCCCGCGCGTTTGACCCGTAGATACTCGCGCCCGTTGGTATCGTTGATGTGCAACTCACCCGAGGGCTCCGGTAATACCAGTTCCACGCCAGCGGTTACCATGCCGGAAAAAATGAACTCCATGTGCTGGCTGATGCCGTATTTGGCAAGGATGACGGCAAACAGCAGGTCGCCGGGGATGCAGAAACGCTTGGCATCCGCATCGTGCAGCGGGTTGAAGTCGTTCGCCATCTGCTTGGCGAAATTACTGCCTGCTCGCGCGTGAAACAGACGCGCCCGTTGGGCTCACTATAAAACTGGTCGATGATCATCGTGGAGTAGCTCGCCCGTCATTGCGGGATTTTTGTGGTGTTTGTGGTGTTTTGGTTGCTGGAGTGCCTTGCAGCGTGCAGTCCAGCAGGAATCCGGGGGTACGGACGCCCTCTGTTCACTCCAGGCCCGCTGGCGCGCAGCGGTTCATGGCATGTCCGGGTCACGCCCCGTCACACAGCTCAAGTAACTGCACCCTCATTAACAGCGGTGCGGTTGGCAGCCAACAGAGCGCGAGCCGGTATTCCGGCTGCATGTGCAACAGGCAGTAGTGCGCGGTATATCGGTGTCGTCCGGCGTAGTCAGCGCACGGTCGCATCCGGATGCCGGATCACTGCCGAACGCGACTGAAAACCGCGGGACCAAGACCCGACACCACGCCACCCTGGGGCCTTGACCGCGGACTCGCCGAGCGTCCACAGATCATAAAACCGATCGCGCTGCTGCCCGGGGCCACAGGACGCCAGTGCCGCAACCTCCTCGGCGCGAAAGAAACGGCGCGCCAGGTCATCACGTCGCGCGGTGGATTGCGCTGAGGATTTCACTGCTCGATATCCACGCCTACCGGGACTCCTGCGGTGACCGCGCAGGCCAGCTAGTCGCCACTGGCTCCAGGTTAAAGTCCAGGGCGTGCCCGGGGTCCGTCAAATACGGCTTACCTTTTTCGCCACGACTGAATTCCCAGTTCAGCGGGCGCAACCCCTGGCATAGCGGGAGAGGACTTGGCGTTTGAATGTGTCGAATGTCGCTAACCTGCTGCGCAAGCAGGGCTTTACAGCGACGCACGTCCTGCGCGCCAAGGCAAACCGTCCGGCGCGCCTCGACAATACGCTGAGTGGATCAGAAGCGCTGTATGGCGCTTACCGATACTTTGTCACGCACTCCCAAACAGGTTGTCGGGGTTCACCACAATGATAAAACACGGCGCAGCCTGTCTTGTGGGCTGTTAGTGGGGCCTGACCGCGTGCCACGCGTGATCAGTGCCTTGATCAGGCGCTGTAATTGCCGATGGATTTGCATTCCGTGATGCCATCGAATGCCCTCAAGCGCGGCGCGAGTTGTAACCAGCCGGCCGCCGTCATCCAGGATCAGGTCGCGCCACCCCAGGCTGGATCCCAGTCGTCCTGCGAATTGAAGTAAAACAGGTGCGACCGGTGCTCGCGCCGCGAATCGCATGCGGCGACACGTCCGCCGCGCGGCGCGTGTGGTGCCAGTGGAAGCGAAACTCCACTTTCTTTGCCTAACCAGGCGCTCTGATTTCCTTGCGGTAGGCTCGGAGCACAGTTCAGCGATGAACTCCTGCCACGGTTTTGGCACCGGCATATCCGGCGTGTATTCCAGCGGAGTAACGATCAGTGACGCCTGCCCGGCGCGGCGCTCTTCCCAAGGCGCTGGTCAAACATCTCCAAAAGGCAGCTGTTCGCGAGCAGGTCACGGAAGCCGGACTCCTTCAATACACCTTCATCGTTGTAGTAGGGGAACGGCCTGGTTGCCCGGAAATCCGGCAGGCTGAGACTGCGCAGTTTCTCGATATCCAGGTATTTCATACAGCCCTCGCACGATCGGGCGTGCGATCAAGCACCGCCGAATGCATCGTGGCGCACGTGATTCTTCCAGGATCTCTTCGCGCACGAGCGCTTCATTGACATATCGAGCTTCAGACACTCTTTCCAGCAGCCCAAAGAAAATCCTGCTGCGGGGTCCGGGTACTCCCGGTAGCAGCCCAACTGGCCGTATTCACCGAAAACACCTTTGCGCGCACGCGCGATTGGCCCGACGCCAACAGCGGCTTGTCCCGGAACTTGTCGGCTGGCGGAATCCACCGGCAGCCCGGTTTTCGAGGGCTGCGTCTTGCTTGGTGTTGTGCAGCAGGCGCGTATTGCCACCGAGGTGGTCGAAATCATTCCAGCAGTCGGGCAGGTAGCCGATAATGGCCGGTCTTCGCTCCCAGCACCATCCACTCCTTCGTAATCCTTTTCGTTGCGAAACAGCTGGTCGAATTCCTTTCTCGGCGTCCCGGGGTGCCGCAGGCGCGCAGTCCAGCAGCATCTCACTGGTGGCCACCCGGGCGCGCTTTGGTTTTCGGCGGAGCGATGACGCCCCATCACGGCGGTGGCCCTGCTTATCCATGGTCAGCAGTTCATACACATCGCCCACTGCAAACTTGTCCGGGTCGGTGACGACGGCGCGACCTGCCAGTTCATCAGCCGCGGGCAGGAAACGCAGCGGCGTGAAGACTGCAAATCGTCCATGATGCCAAACCTGGCTGGTGCCACCGCGCAGGAATGCCTGCCCCCCCTGGCCCGGCAGGCAGTAATCGCGGTGTGGATACCGAACTGCACATCGAACTTGTCGGCGTTGGCCGAATTGCGCCGGAAGGAGTATTCGGCCACCAGCGCACCCGCCACTGCCGCTCATTGGTGTGAATAAAGACGCAGTTGCGCTCACCGAGAACCTTTCCGCCTCAGCGCTGGTGTAGCCAAATACCGGCAACAGTTTTGAATCTACCATGGCGCGCAGTTCCGCCACTTGATTGTCGTCAAAATAATCGCGGTAACCGCCGACCTTAGCCTTGCGCACTTGAAGGTATTGGGGTCCTTGACGTCCTTGGCCTGCACGCGACTGCGCTGCGCCAGAAATGGTTGTCCTGTTCTTTCTTGCGCAGGTTTTCCACCGAGAATTCGCTGTATCAGCAGGGACGCTCGTTGACCTCCATGCCCACGAGGAATGACGATGCTTGCCATTTCCCCGTTCGGGGTGGGCGCGCAAATCCTCGTAGCGCACCACCAGCAGATTTTGATCTGCGGCAGTTCCCGCTGCCAGTTGTTGAGGAGAGTGATAATGTGCGCCAGCCCCCGGTCCCGCGCTTTGGCAAAGTCGCGCTACGCGAGATATCCGCCTCGTGCGCCGGGTATTTGTTCATCGCCTTTTTCCGGTCGCATGCAGTACTTCCACTGGAAAAACTGGGGTTCCGCCACATCGATCGGATTGCACCAGCAGCACCGTGTTCTTGTGGTAGAAATCCTTCTTCGAGTCGACATTTTCTTTGAAAACGCGCAAGAAGTTATCGTGGGTAAAGAAGACTGGGTATCTGCTTGTTGAGGCGCGTAGTTGTCAAAGCCCATCAATATGTTGTCAGGCAATTTATACATCAGCTGGGTAGCGCGAGATCATCACACGCACCCAGGTACGCCCGCTTTTGCCGTACCGAGGCAAAAATGTAGTCGCAGTGGTTGTACCTTCCAGAATTCTTCCTTGCCACGACGCCAACGCTGCAACTCAGCGTGGCTTGGCGCTGGTAAAAATACCGAAATCGCGCGTACCAACCATTTGATCAGCCGCTTGATAATCATATGCATGTGGAATTCCCTGATC
>JADJAL010000065.1 GCA_016704305.1 Haliea sp.
GCGCGCAGTCATTGCTAAGAATATCCCCGTCCGACGGGATCGTGCAGGTCGGCGACGTTGGCGAACAGGCCGTCCAGCCGGCCAAAATGCGCAGAAACGCGGACGCGAGCATGGATGATCGAGGTTTCATCAGGTATGGTCGTATTCCCGTTGTTTATTATCACCATGGCGGCATTCAGTTCCATTTGCCAGCGCCCGCGCCGCCGCGATATTGACCTCGCCGATACCGACCCGCGCGCCCTCGTCGCACAAGCGCCGCACGGTCAGCGGCGCCGATACCGGTGGCACCACCGCAGACCAGAATGACCTTGCCTTGAAGATTCCTCATACCCGCTTCCAGTCACATCGATTTCGCCACCATGGTACACACATGGCAATTTGAGTGAAGCAGACGAATGTGCAAGTATCCATACTCGTTGCAGCAATCTACAACGCCAGCGCGCTGGCGCCGGCTGGAGAAGTGAACGCAGATGAAATTGCTCGCCTTTCTATGGCTTGGCCACCAATCCCACCGGTCATGTGCGCCTGCCCGCCGAGGAGATCACGCTGGCCGACCTGCTCAAGGCCGCCGGTTACGCCACCGGCATGGTGGGGAAATGGCATCTCGGCGACCACAGCCCGTCGCTGCCCAACGACATGGGCTTCGACAGCTATTTTGGCGCGCTGTACAGCAACGACATGGAACCGTTCGCGCTCTACGACAACCGCGAGATCGCCGTCCCGGCACCTGCCGAACAGGTCACCTCACGCAGCAGTGCCACCGAGGCCGCAACACGTTTCATCCAGGCACACGCCGATGAACCTTTCTTCCTGTATTTTGCCCACAATTTCCCGCACGACCCGCTGTCGGTAAAGGGCCGAGCGCAGCGGCCGGTCCAGGGCTGGCGCCTGTATGGCGATGTCATGGAGGAGATCGATGACAGTGTTGGCGCATTGGTCGACGCGCTGCGGCGCACCGGCGATTGGAGAACACGCTGATCATCATCACGTCGGACAACGGCCCTGGTTTCTCGGCGACGCCGGTAACCAGCGCGGCCGCAAGGGCAATACGTTCGAGGGCGGCATGCGGTGCCGTTGATCTTACACTGGCCGGCGCGCATCAGTCCCGGCAGGACCGAAGCTGCAATGGCCATGGGTATCGACCTGTTGCCGACGGTACTGGAGATATTGCAGTTGCGCCAGGCGGATCGCGTGCTCGATGGGCGCAGCATCCTCACGGTGTTGACCGAGGGCGGTCCGGTCACCCTACGACTACCTGTACTACTACGACGGCGAATACCTGTTCGCAGTGCGCGACCAACAGTTCAAGTACCGCGGTCCGGCGGGAGTTTTGTACGGTACCGACCAATTGCCAGTGGGTGTCAGCATGCCGAAGAAGGAGTGGCTGTTCGACCTGCAGGGCGACCCGCGCGAATCCTATGACACTTCGGATCGAAATCCGGATAAGCTGTTGCAGCTACGCACCGCCTTCGAGGTCCGGCAAAAGGAGATGACGGAAAATTTAAGGGGCTGGAAGTAGCGGTCATCGCGCAGCCCGGCCGGTTATACAACGCAGCGAAGAAGGAGTTCAAAAGATATGCAATTGTGGCGTTTCCTGCACCCGTCCGCACTGGCGTTTACGCTCAGGACGACGTCACAAGCCATTATCGACAGACTGAAGGGCGCGCCACCGAGGACTACGCAGGCAGCACAGTATGTGGCGCGGCACGCGCGTGCAGGCGACCCGGACGACGTGCTGCGCACGCTGGATACATTTGCCCAGAACGAGCGCTGGCTGATGAGCCTCGGGCCATTGAAAGGCCCGTTGATCAAGGAGTTGGCGCAGCGGCTGCCAGCCAATGCCCGCGTGCTGGAACTGGGCGCTTACTGCGGTTACTCATCCATCATGATCGCCAGCACACTCGGACGTGGCGCACGGATTACCTCGATCGAGATCAACAAGGATGCGGTGGCGAGCTCGCGGGCAAATGTGGAAATGGCCGGTCTGTCAGACCAGATCACGTTTGTGCATGGGCCTTCCAGCAAAATGATCAGCACCCTGGAGGGCCGCTTTGACCTCGTGTTTCTCGATCACTGGAAGGACCTGACACACCCGACCTGCAACTGATCGAGCAGTGTGGACTGGTGGGTCCAGGCAGCATCGTGGTGGCGGATAACGTGGGCAAAATCTTTGCGCCGGAACACTATCTCGACTACGTGCGCAACTGCGGTCATTACGACTGCGAACACCGCGAGGCGACTATTGAATACACCAGCGTGCCAGACGCCGTGGAAATTTCTGTCTATCGGCAGCAATCCGTCTAGCGCGCTGCAAACACTGCCTTGCTGCGGTTATAGGTCGCTATGGCGCTCACCACAACGTCTTCGTCGTACTCCCGCAGGCCACTCAACAACATGTGCTTTTTACCGCGACCGACGATTTCGCCACTCTCCTCCAGATGGAACGCCAGTTCGACGCTGCCGCGCTTGCCGTTGATTTCCAGCTGGTTGTAGTCAGCCTGCAGCACCGGATGGGTGATATCCAGTCGGTCCAGGTCGATGGTCATGCTTTCGTAAATCACCATGGGCCGCTCGGGATGAATCATAACCTGCTGCTCGGCGAGCAATGGCACCAGGATGGGGGAAGGTCTGGCCAGAAAAATTCCACGTAGCTCTGGGTGAGATTGCGGATCAACGAGTCCGCATGCGTCAGGTCGCCCGCGCGTTTGACCCGTAGATACTCGCGCCCGTTGGTATCGTTGATGTGCAACTCACCCGAGGGCTCCGGTAATACCAGTTCCACGCCGGCAGTTACCATGCCGGAAAAAATGAACTCCATGTGCTGGCTGATGCCGTATTTGGCAAGGATGACGGCAAACAGCAGGTCGCCGGGGATGCAGAAACGCTTGGCATCCGCATCGTGCAGCGGGTTGAAATCGTCTGCCATCTGCTTGGCGAAATTACTGCCCTGTTCGCGCGTGAAACAGACGCGCCCGTTGGGCTCACTATAAAACTGGTCGATGATCATCGTGGAGTAGCTCGCCCGTCATTGCGGGATTTTTTGTGGTGTTTGTGGTGTCTGTGGTGTTTTGGTTGCTGGAGTGCCTTGCAGCGTGCAGTCTAGCAGGAATCCGGGGGTACGGACGCTCTCTGTTCACTCCAGCTGCTGGCGCGCAGCGGTTCATGGCATGTCCTGGTCACGCCCCCGTCACACAGCTCAAGTAACTGCACCCTCGGTAGCAGCGGTGCGGCTGGCAGCCAACAGAGCGCGAGCCGGTAATCCGGCTGCATGTGCAACAGGCAATAGTGCGCCGTATCGGTGTCGTCCGGCGTAGTCAGTGCAATGCGGCCGCATCCGGATGCCGGATCGCTGCTGGACACGACTGTAAAGCCGCGGGAATCAAGACCCGACACCAGCACGCCACCCCTGGCCTTGACCGCGGACTCCTTGAGCGTCCACAGATCATAAAACTGCTCGCGCTGCTGCCCGGGGGCACAGGACGCCAGTGCCGCAACTTCCTCGGCGCGAAAGAAACGGCGCGCCAGGGTCATCACGTCGCGCGGTGGATTGCGCTGTGGATTGCACTGTTCGATATCCACGCCTACCGGGACTCCTGCGGTGACCGCGAAGGCCAGCCAGTCGCCACTGTGGCTCAGGTTAAAGTCCAGGGCGTGCCCGGGGTCCGTCAAATACGGCTTACCTTTTTCGCCGCGACTGAATTCCCAGTCCGCGGGCGCAACCCCGGCATAGCGGGAGAGGACTTGGCGTTTGAATGTGTCGGAGTCGGCAACCCTGCTGCGCAAGCAGAGCCATACATGCACATCCTGCGCGCCAAGGCAAAGCCGCCCGGCGCGCTCGACAGCCGCGTGTGGATCAGAAGCGCTGTATGCGCTTGCCGATAACTTTGTCACGCACTTTCCAAAACAGGTTGTCGGGGTTCACCACGATGATGAACACGCGGCGCAGCCTGTCTTGTGGGCTGTTAATGGGCCTGACCGCGTGCCACGCGTGATCGGTCCGCTTGATCAGGGCGCTGTAATTGCCGATGGATTTGCATTCGATGATGCCATCGAATGCCTCCAGCGCGGGCGCGGAGTTGTAATCCAGCCGGCCGCCGTCATCCAGGATCAGCGTCGCGCCACCCCAGGCTGGATCCCAGTCGTCCTGCGAATTGAAATAAAACAGGTGCGACCCGTGCTCGCGCCGCGAATCGCAATGCGGCGACACGTCCGCGCCGCGCGGCGTGTAGTGCCAGTGGAAGCGAAACTCCACTTTCTTTGCCTCGAACAGGCGCTCGATTTCCTTGCGATAGGCATCGGAGCACAATTCAGCGATGAACTCCTGCCACGGTTTTGGCACCGGCATATCCGGCGTGTATTCCAGCGAGTAACGATCATGCGGCGCCTGCCCGGCGCGGCGCTCCTCCCCAATTCGCTGGTCGAACATCTCCAGCGGCGGCATGTTCGCCAGCAGGTCCTGGAAGCCGGACTCCTTCAACACACCTTCATCGTTGTAGTAGGGGAACGGCCTGGTTGCCCGGAAGTCGGCCAGGCTGAGGCTGCGCAGTTTCTCGATATCCAGGTATTTCATGCAGCCCTCGCTTGCAGATCGGGCGTGCGATCAAGCACCTCGAATGCATCGTGGCGCACGTGATTCTTGCGGATCTCTTCGCGCACGAGCGCTTCGCTGACATGTCCAAGCTTCAGACACTCTTTCAGCAGCCCAAAGAAAAAATCCTGCTGGGCGGGATCCGGGTGCTCCCGGTAGCGGCCCAACAGACCGTATTCACCAAACACCTTTGCGCGCACGCGATTGGCCGACGCCAACAGCGGCTTGTCCTTGAACTTGTCGGCCGGCGTGTAATCCACCGGCAGCCCGGTTTTCCAGGGCTGCGTCTTGCGCTTGGTGTTGTGCAGCAGGCGCGTATTGCCATCGAGGTGGTCGAAATCATTCCAGCAGTCCGGCAGGTAGCCGATATTGGCCGGGGCTTCGTAGCCCAGCACCATCCACTCCTTGTAATCCTTTTCGTTGCGAAACAACTGCTCAAATTCCTTCTCGGCGTCCCAGTGCCGCAGGCGCGCGCAGTCCAGCAGCATGACGCTGGTAGCCACCTGGGCGCGCTTGTCTTCCTTGGCGGAGCGATGCCGCCCCATCACGGCGGCGCCCTGCATATCCATGGTCAGCAGTTCGTACACATCGCCCACCGCGAACACGTCCGGGTCGGTGACCACGGCGCGCCCCTGCCAGTTCATCAGCCTGGGCGGCATGAAACGCAGCGGCGTGAAGGACTGCAGATCGTCCATATGCCAAACCCGGCTGGTGCCACCGCGCAGGAACGCCTGCCCCTCCCTGGCCCGCAGGTAGGGGTAATCGCGGGTATGGATAAACTGCACATCGAACTTGTCGGCGTTGGCCGAATTGCGCCGGAAGGAGTATTCGGCCACCAGCGCACCCAGCCACTGCCGCTCATTGGTGTGAATAAAGACGCAGTTGTCGCTCACCGTATCACCTCGCCTCAGCGCTGGTGTAGCCAAATACCGGCAACAGTTTTGAATCTACCATGGCGTGCAGTTCCGCCACTTGATTGTCGTCAAAATAATCGCGGTAACCGCCGACCTTGGCCTTGCGCACTTTGAAGGTATTGGGATCCTTGACGTCCTTGGCCTGCACGCGACTGCCGCTGCGCCAGAAATAGTTGTCCTGTTCTTTCTTGCGCAGGTTTTCCACCGAGGCAAATTCCGCTGTATCGCGCAGGTAGGCCTCGTTGACCTCCATGCCCAGGAACGCGACGATGCGCGCCATTTCCTGTTCCGGGTGCGCGCGCAGATCCTCGTAGCGCACCACCAGCAGATTCTTGATCTGCGGCAGTTCCCGCGCCCAGTTGTTGAGGAAGTTGATAATGTGCGCCAGCCCCTGGTCCTGCCCTTTGACAAAGTCGTACACCGAGATATCCGCCTCGTGCGCAGGGTATTTGTTCATCGCCTTTTTTTCCGGCCGCATGCGGTACTTCCACTGGAAAAACTGGGATACCGCCACATCGATCGGATTGCGCACCAGCAACACCGTGTTCTTGTGGTAGAAATCCTTCTTCGAGTCGACATTGCCGGTGAAACCGCGCAAGTAGTTATCGTGGGTAAAGAAGATTTTGGGTATCTGCTTGTTGAGGCGCGTGAAGTTGTCAAAGCCCATCAATATGTTGTCAGGCAATTTGTACATCAGCTGGTAGTAGCGCGAGATCATCACACGCACCCAGGTACGCCCGCTTTTGCCGTATGAGGCAAAAATATAGTCGCAGTGGTTGTACTTCCAGAATTCTTCCTTGCCACGACGCCAACGCTGCAACTCATGCGCCTTGGCCTCTGGTAAAAATACCGAAATCGCGCGTACCAACCATTTGATCAGCCGCTTGATAATCATATGCATGTAGAATTCCCCTGATCAGGGCAGATTTAGCGGCGAAGGGTATAGGATGATCAGGCGATTCTCAAGGTTGTGTGGTATTTTTAACGGCATTCGATCGCTCTGCGCAAGTAATTGATTTTAAAGATAAATAGCGGGAGAACCAACCCGCAGGCGCAGCGCTGTGACGCGGGTGTAATCGTCGCCGGACAGCCGCACTACTGGCCTGTAGCCACCCGATTCATCACTATGGTTTCCTGCATGAACAAGCTACTTAAACTACTCCTGGTATCACTACTACTTGCCATGACGAATACCAGCCATGCTGTCGACAATGCTGTATCCAAGTTGCCGAGCTGGCAACAATTGGAGTTCGAACAGAAGGCGTTCTGGGCCACCGCTCGCTCGCAACTGAACATTGCGCCGGTTGCCGGCAAACCCGATGTGTGGATGCTGGATGTGCTGAGCTCGGTAGTGGATAACTCCGAGCAACTGAAGATTAGCTTCGATGCCGCCACCGGTCGTGTCCTCTCGCTCTCGCGTGTCAGCAGGGGTAAGGAACAGCGCATGAAGGCCTACCAGTATGAAACCAAATTCATTGTGCGCGAGCGCCGCACTCCACCCGCAGACACCTCTGCGCCGCCCGAACAGTGGCCAGTCGCGCGCACCAACAGTGTCAACTACCCGGCCTCGCGCGGCACCACCGTTGTCACTAGTCCTTACCTGCTGCTGATCCTCGCCTCGCAATTGCAGGCACAGGAACCCGGTAAATCGATAGAGGTCATCGTGCACACCGACCTGAATTTCTATCGCGTCAAGCTCACCAGCGGCAATGGCGTGCCGGTAAAAGCCAACTTCCAGGTGACAGGGCAGGACGCTGTCAGTGGCACATTCGAGACGAATGCCGTGGCCATTTATGCCAGCCCCGAAGGCAAGCTGGAAGATAAAGACGATTTCAGCCTGCTCGGCCTGCAGGGCGAGATTATCCTGCTATTTGACCGCAATTCCGGCTTGCCGCTGCAGATTCGCGGCGAGGCGCCGCGCATAGGCAGCACGGAGATCAACCTCAAGTCTGCAACGCTGAGGGCAGCGCCGTAGTGGAGTTACCGGCCCGTCCGGCAGGATTGATCAGCAATCCCGCCAGTGGCCACAACCGCGACCAGTTTGAGGCGATCCGCGCGCGCATAGACGCACATCCGGGCATTCACCACCGCGTTACCCACAGCGCAGCGGACATCGCGCCCGCACTGCGCGAGTTGGCCGCCCTCGATATTGGCGTGCTGGCGATCAACGGCGGCGACGGCACGGTGTCCGCCATCCTCGGTGAATTGCTTGAATTGAAGCCGTTTGCGCGCCCGCCGCTGATTGCACTGCTGCCCGGCGGCACCGCGAACATGAATGCCGGCGATATCGGCGTGCGCGGCTCATTGCCCAGGGCGGTAACACGCTTCTGCCAATGGTGCGAGGGCGAGCGCAATACCGTGGGAAAATTGACGCAGCGCAGCCTGATGCGGGTGGTCACCGACAACGCGCAAACAGCGCGCTACGGCATGTTCCTCGGCGCCGGCGCGATCATCCACGGCACCGAGTACGCGCACCGTGAAATCCACTCGCGCGGCGTGCGCGATGACCTCAGCCTCGCCCTCGGCACCGTGCGCACCGTGTGGGGTGTGTTGCGCAATGATCCCGCCTTCAATCGCCATGTTGCGATCACACTGACGCTGGATGACGGGCCACCGGCGCAATACGACACGCTGATCCTAGCGGTGAGCACCCTGCAGCGGCTGTCATTCGGCATGCGGCCTTTCTGGAGCGATGAACCTGGCGCGATCCGCCTGACGGTGATGGAGCAGGGCTGTACCCGTTTCGCGCGCACGTTTTTCTCCATCGTCAGTGGCCATCCCAGCCGCAATGCGGTCCCCGCAAGCGGCTACCGCAGCCACAACGCCGACCGGATACGCCTTGCAATGCGCGGCAAAATCAACCTGGACGGCGAGTTGGTGGATGTTGCCGAGACCGTGGCGATAAACGCCAGCGCCGCACTCGAGTTTTTGCGCCTGTGACTACTTACTTGTGACGACCTGCCTGTGACCACCTACCCGCCTGTCGCCGGCCCGGATGCCGCCAACGATGCAACGCTGGCGGCGCTGCTCGCGCAACTGCAGGCGCGCCATCACGGCGCTGTCTGCGCTGTGCTGGTGTACGGCTCGTGCCTGCGCAGCGGCGATATCTACGATGGACTGCTGGACCTGTACCTGCTCTGCGACAGCTATCGTGCGGCCTATCATCGGTCGCTGCCGGCGGTCGCCAACTGGCTGCTGCCGCCCAATGTGTTTTACGCGGAACAAAAGCCTCCGAGCGACGCCGCCGCCGGCAAGACGCTGCGCAGCAAGGTCACCGTGATCTCGTTCCGCGACTTCCAGCGCGGCTGCTCCCCTGCGTGGTTTGAATCGTACATCTGGGGTCGTTTCGCGCAGCCGACACGCATCCTGTATGCCCGCGATGCACAACTGCGCGCGCAGGTGGAGGCGGCACTCACGCAGGCAGCCCGCACGCTGCTGCGCAATGCATTGCCGGCGCTGCCGCCCGAGGGCAGCCTCACGGCGCTGTGGGAGCAGTCACTGGGGCTCAGCTACGCGACGGAACTGCGCACCGAACGCAGTGGGCGCGCGCAGGAGCTGGCGCAATCCTCCCGCGATTTTTACACCGCCCTGACACGCCAGCACGAGACGGCGCTGGGATTTCACTTCGCACTGTACGAACAGGGCGGGCAGTGGCGCTACCGTTGCCAGATCGGCCCGTTGCGGCGCAACATCGCTGCGTTGGCCTGGGCGCTGCGCCGCGCGCAGGGCAAGCTGCTGTCTGTCACGCGCGTCGTCAAGGGCCTGTTTACATTCGAGGGCGGGCTGGATTACATCGCCTGGAAGCTGGAGCGCCATTCGGGTGAGTCGATACAAATACCCGACAAGGTCAGGCGCGCGCCGCTGATCCATCTGTGGGCTTTCTTCTGGGGCCTGTACCGGCGCGGGATTTTCAAATGAGGACAGGCCGTTCTCCGGGTACTATTCACGCCACCGAAAATGGCAAAAAGAGGCGCATTCCTCTATAGTTTCAGCCCAGTAAATATACCCTTACACAGTTCGGCCACGCTATGAAAGCCTGCGTATTTATCCAGACCAACCACAAGCAGATTACCGGCGCCATCGTCGCCGAGCACGCGCTGCGCCGCTACTCCCGCAACAACGACAAGTTCGACGTGCAGATCATGGACACTCGCGACTACCCGTTTTTCGCGGCGCGCGAAGGCCAGGAATACCTGCGCGATGGCGTCAAGCGCACGTGGATGAACGAGGATTTGCAGTCCTTTACCCCGACCCGCTTCATGCCGCCGAAGTTGATGGGCTACGAGGGCCGCGCCGTGGTCATCGACCCGGATATATTCGCAGTCACCGATATCTGGGAATTGCTCAGCCGCGACATGCAGGGCAAGGCGATCATGTGTCGCATGCGCTCCGGGCCCAAGGGCCTGGTCGACAAGTGCATGGCCAGCAGCGTGATGCTGCTCGACTGCAGCAAGCTCACGCACTGGGACGCCCACAAGAAATTCGAGGCGATGTTCGACTTTACCCAGGATTACCAGCCCTGGATCTGCCTGAAGGAAGAAGCTCGCGACACGCTGGACTTTTTTGAACCCGAGTGGAACGACTTCGACAAGTTCACGCTGCAAACCAAAATGCTGCACACCACGCGGCGCAAGACCCAGCCGTGGAAAACCGGCCTGCCCACTGACTGGCGCCCCGCAGAGCGCTTCCGACTGTTCCCGCCCGCTGCGTGGGTGATGCGCGCGCGCCGCAAGCTGTTTGGCGAGTACGCGTTCCTCGGCAATTACAAACAGCACCCCGATCGCAACCAGGAAATGTTTTTCTTTGGCCTGCTAAAGGAGTGCGTGCAGCAGGGCAAAGTCACAGAGGCGTTTTTGCGCAATGAGATGGCGCTGAACCACGTGCGCCACGATGCACTGGAGATCCTGGCGCAAACGCCGGATCTGCCCCCCGCGCCCCTGCACCCGCTTACGGCGATATCACAAGCCGCCTGACTGCCTGCGTGGCGCGCTCCATATCTGCGCGCGCGGGAGAGTCACGCCCACCGGCAGCGCGTTTAACCGTCATCTGAGCCTGCAATCTCTGCGCCGCCTCGGGGATCATGGCGCGCGTCAACCACTGCGCAGTGCCCGATTCCACCAGTGCTTCCTGAATGTTGCCAATCTCCCGCCGCATACGCGTCGGGCCGAAACGCATCGCGAGACGGTGCGTGAGTGGCTTGTAGCGGTAATTGTGCGGTAGCCGCCACCAGGGCGCGGCGCGATCTTTTGAGTCAAGGTCTCCCACGTCAAACACGTACAGCGGCTTGCCCGTATCCACCGCCTCGCCCAGCATCGACATGGACTCACCGGTGACGACAAACGCATCGGCCAGCGCCAGCAGCCCTTTATAAGGGTTGTCTTCTGCGCTGCCCCAGCGATAGCAATAGCATGGCTGCTGCAGTTGCGCCTGCATCGCATCACCCGCCGCGCGCGGTGTGCGTGGACTGTCGGTAGCCAATACCGAACCGCCGGCCTTGCGTGCCAGAGACTGCGCCAGCTTGCCCAGACGCTGCCCTTTTTCCGGCGTCATCACAAAGCGGCCACTGTCACCCCCCATCAACACCGCCACCCACGGGCGCGGCAGATGCTCAAATTGCGGCCGCAGTTGCTCCGCCCGGATGAGGTCCTCCACCGTGAGGCGATGCAGCGGCAGATTGTTGTGCACGATATTGGCCTCGTAAGGCAAAAAATACTGCGGCGTGGTGATGACCAGGTCCCAGGCGGACAGTGGCGCCCAGGGCCGGCCAATATGCACCAGGCGCGTCCTGCCGCCCGATTGCCGCTGAATCCAGCGCGCCACCGGCTCGTTGCGCCGCCCGGCGCTGATCACGAGATCCGGCCACGGCGCCTTCAAGTCACTTGATTGCGCACGATCGATGCCTGCGAGCGTCACACCACCGCCAAGATGCGCGAATAACTCCCAGGGGCGGGCGGCAATGTGCTTTACCTCGTATCCCCAGCCCAGCTCCTCGGCCAGCGCGCGCACCTGCGTATTGTCGCCGGCCTTCCTGCCAAGCAGGCACCAGACTGTGATTGTTCCCTCGCCCACGCAGCTCCTCTCCAAATATTGCCAAAGCCAGCCGTATATGGGGCCACGTGCTGGCGGTAAACTATGCTACAGATTAGTCGCGGGAAGAAACAGTTTGAAACCGACCGTATTCATCCACACCAACCACAAGCAAATGCTCGGCGCACTGGTGAGTCGCTATTCGCTGCGCAAGCGTTCCGCACACACCGACAAGTTCGACGTGAAGCTGGTCGAGGTGAAGGACTTCCCCTGCATGCTGGAGCGCGAAGGGCAGCTGTACCGGCGCGATGGCGAGATGCGCCCATGGCTTAACGAGGACCTGCAATCGTTCACGCCGCTGCGCTTCACGCCGCCGCAACTGATGCACTACGAGGGCCGCGCCGTGATCATGGACCCGGATATTTTCGCCATCGGCGATATCTGGGAACTGCTGCAGCGCGATATGGGCGGCGCCGCGATCATGTGTCGCCCCAAAAGCGGAAGCAAGGGCCGCAAGGGCGCCTGGGCCAGCAGCGTGATGTTGCTCGACTGCGCCAAACTCCGGCACTGGCAGTTCGAGAAGAACTTCACCGAGATGTTCAAACCGGTCAAGCGCGACTACATGGACTGGGTATCACTCAAGCTGGAAGACCCCGCGACCATAACACCGTTCGAAAACCAGTGGAACGATTTCGATCATCTGGACGCCGACACCAAACTGCTGCACAACACCAAGCGCAAAACCCAGCCCTGGAAAACCGGCCTGAAAATCGACTATCGCCCGGCCGACACTTTCCAACTGTTTCCCCCCCGCCACTGGCTGCGGCGCGGACGCCGCGCGCTGTTCGGCGATTACAAGTTTGCCGGCACCTACGACGCCCACCCCGATCCCAAGCAGGAGTCCTTCTTCTTCAACCTGGTGCGTGAAGGCCTGGAGGACGGCGAGTTCACTGAATCACAGCTGCGTGATGAGATTGCGCAGGGTCACTTGCGGCCTGATGCAATGCAACTCGTGGGCGCTTGACGAACTCATTTGCGGATTACTAGCTACTATCCCGGCGAGCGTGAGCGGGAATGCTCCGCTTGCTCAGATGGCTGAGATATTCGCCGCGGAGCATTTCCGCTCACGCTCGCCTTGCATATCGCGAATTCTGATGACTTAAGTTCGGCCCCGAAAGACACACTGCGCGACTCTTGCAGTCGTCGGATTTTTAGCCCAACAAAACTGTGAGAAATTCTGATTCACGGTAGAAAAGAGGTCTTGCGACATGGCAGGCGGTGTGAACAATAGGGCCGCAGCTTGAGCTTGTCATCGCTTACCGGAGGCTTTCTGCGAGCACTGTTCGAGTCCATAAAATTGCGCAGCAATTTTTGTCGAGTTGCGCAGCAGCCGGTAAGCGATGGCAAGCTCGCGGCCGTTCACACCGCCTGCCATGTCGCAAGACCGGCGAAAGCGCGTAGATTCAAGGATTAAAAGTTCACAGTTTGAACTTTGAATCTACTGGTAGTTAAACAACGGATCCAGCGTCTCAGCGAGGCGGCGGTCAATAGCTGCAACTTCCTCGTCGGTAAAGTAATCGCGGTAGCCGCCGACCTTGGCTCGGCGGACCTTGAAGCTGTCGGGATTGTCCTTGTCGCGCGGCATCATGCGCCCACCGGCGAGGCGAAACTGCTGCGCCCCTTCCATTTTTTTCATGTTCTCGTAGGACGAGTAGTCCACCGCTGCATTTACCTGCGCGTCTGTCGCATCCACGCGCATGAAATCAAGCAGCGCTCGCAGCTCCTCGCGCGGCCGGGCGCGCAGGTCCTCGTAGCGCAGCAGGTGGAAGTGTTGCATTTTGCTGGCTTCCCGCGCCCACAAATTCAGGTAGTCGGTGACGGCCCGCATGCCGCCGCCGTTATCGCCCATGACAAAATCGAACAGGCTGATGTCGCTGCCCTGCGGTGGATAGTTGTTGATCGCAACCTTGGTCGGCTTGATGCGAAATTTCCACTGGAAAAACTGTGATACCGCGACATCGCGGGGATCGCGCGCGAGCAGCACGACACGCTTATCGTAGAACGGCGCCTTGCTGTGCAGATCGCCGGTAAAGTCCTTGATGTAGTTGTCGTGGGTGAAGAAAGTTTTGGGTACGGATTTATTGAGATTGTGGAAGTTGTCAAAACCGAGCACGGCATTCTCAGGCAGGCCATACATCACGCGGAATAAATGGGAAATCATCACGCGCAGCCAGGTGCGCCCGCTCTTGCCGAAAGACACCACCACGATATCGGCACGCTGCAATTTGTCGAACTGCTCCACGCCGCGCAGCTTGCGTTCGGCAAGCAGTATCTCGCCTTCCGGCTGCCCGCGCATCTGCCAGTGCAGGATGCGCCGGGACAGTTTCTTGCGCCCCGTCTGCCACAGCTGGCGGATATTCTGGAAGGCGAGATTCATGCCGCCTTCCCGCCGTAGCCAAACACCGGGTCCAGCTGCGCGACCATTTGCTCAAGCTGCGCGCATTGTTCCTCGGTGAAGTAATCGCGGTAGCCGCCCACCTTGGCCTTGCGCACCTTGAAGGATTGCGGGTTGTCCTTGTCGCCAGGCTTCACGCGCGCGCCACTGCCCTTGAAGAATTTATCCTCTTCCATTTTCTTCATGTTGTCGTAGGCGGCAAAGTCCACCGCTTCCTGCACCTGCTCCGCCGTGACGTCGGTGCCGGTGAAGGCGAGGATTTTCGCCAGCGCAGCGCCGGGGTCCTTGCGCATATCCTCGTAGCGCACGACTAATACATCGCGCAATTCGGGAATTGCCTGGGCCCAACCGTTGAAGTAATCGACGATGCGTGGCACGCCCGCCTCCTTGTCCAGCACAAAGTCCCAGGCGTCGATGTTTGCGCCGTGCGGTGGGTAGTCATTGATAAACTTTTTGTTGGGACGCATGCGGAACTGCCACTGGAAAAACTGCGACACCGCAACGTCACGCGGGTCGCGCACCAGCAGCACAATGCGCTTGCCCTGGAAATGTCGTTTGGACTGTTGGTTGCCGGTGTAGTCGCGCAGGTAGTTATTGTGGGTAAAAAACACCGCGGGCAGTTGCGGATCGCGCTGCTTGAGGTTGTCGAAATCCAGCAACTCGCTGGCGTCGAGATTGCCTTTGAGCTGGTAGGCCCGCGACAGCATGACGCGCAACCAGGTCCGGCCGGACTTACCCCAACTCATCAGCACCCAGTCGCTGCGCTCAAGTTTCTTGAATTCCTCGCGGCCGCGCAGCCAACGCTCTATCGCCTTGCGACGCGACGCCGGCAACCAGAAACAGAGCGCCAGGATGATATGGCGAAACACGACGCGTGCCTTGTCGGCCATGTGCGGGAATTTCCTCGATAGCGGATTCAAAAGGCGGGAAATGGTAACGTAAAACGGCTTTTCCCGCACTTGGAGAGCGTGTGCTGATTATCCGCACTATTTACATCCTGCGTCCGCGCCGCGCCTTGCCGGACTTACAAGCAGCGTACTAAAATGCCGCCATGTCACTGATCAACCTCGATGCGCTGCGCGCCACTCCCCTGCAAACCGACCCTTACGACTATCTCGTGGTGCCGGAGTTTCTCAGCGCCGGTGCATTGCAGCAGGTCAACCGCGATTACCCCGCTATCGACAGCGCCGCCAATCACGCGCTGGAAAACCTCAGCTACGGCGCCTCATTCGAATCACTGATGGAAGAACTGCGCGGCCCGGAATTGGCCACGTTGCTTGGGGAGAAGTTCGACATGGACCTGGCCGTCCTGCCGACCACGGTGACAGTGCGCAAATTCTGCGAGCGTACCGATGGCAATATTCACACTGATCATAAGAGCAAGGTGATCACGATGCTGGTGTATTTCAATGAGCATTGGGACCACCCGGACGGACAATTGCGCCTGCTGCGCTCGAAAGACGATATCCAGGACTACGCTGCCCAGGTTCCCCCGGCAGGCGGCCTGATGATTGCGTTTCGGCGCACCGACCACTCCTGGCACGGGCACACCCGCTTTGTCGGTGAGCGACGCATGGTGCAGATCAACTATCTCGACCAAAGCCCGCTGGCCATTGCGGCGCAACGCATCAGCCGCTTTGGCACCCATTTCATGAAGAATGTCTTGGGGATGCGCTAGGCGGTCCCGCCCAAACCAGGAATCTCGCTGTGAAAAAACGCGTTGTCATCGCCGGCTTTGGCGATACCGGCTTGCTTGTTGCCATCAATCTGGGCGCGGACTTCGATATCGTGGGCGTGAGCCCCAAGCCCTGCCTGGTGAGCGGCCAGGAACTCGGCATGCGCTTGACGCAACCGCAACGCTGGAAGCAGGACTACCTGATGCCCTTTGCGCGCTACGAAAAGCTGGACGGCGTGCGCACGCTGCAGGGCCTGATTACCGCGATACATCCCGACAAAGCCATTGTCAATGTGACACTGGCCAACGGCGATGTCCATGGGGAGCCGTATGACGCACTGGTCATTTCCTCCGGCGTGACGAACGGCTTCTGGCGCGGCAACGCACTTGAGAATTTTGCTGCGATCAACGAGGCGATTGACACTGCCTCGCAGCAACTGCTGCAAGCGCACTCCATCGCCATCATCGGCGGCGGCGCGACCGGCGTCAGCGTGGCGGCCAATCTCGCTGCGCGCCAGCCGCAAAAAGACGTGCACTTTTTCTTCAGCGAGGCGCAGCCACTGCCGGGTTATCACCCCAAGGTGCGCGCTCGCGTGGAGCAACAACTGCAGGAGGTGGGCGTAAACCTGCATCCCAATCACCGCGCGCTCATCCCGCCCGGTTTCAAGTGTGATCGCTTCACCACGGAGCCCGTTGCCTGGAGCGGCGGCCAGGAAAACTTCCGCGCCGATCTTACGCTCTGGGCAATCGGCAACATGGTTCCCAACAACGCCTTTATCCCGACAGGCATGCTGAATGAAGGCGGCTTTGTAAAAACGGATGATCACCTGCGCGTGCAGGGCTACCACAATGTTTTTGCAGTAGGCGATATCGCTGCCTCCGATCCGCATCGCAGTTCAGCGCGAAACTGGGGATATCGCCTGCTCGGCCACAATATTCGCGCGCACCTGGAAGGCCGCGACGGCGACATGAAGCGCTACGAGGCGCCGCGCTACCGCTGGGGGTCTGTATTCGGTGTACAGCAAAACGGCTTGCGTGTGTTCCAGAGCGACGGCAGCAGTTTTCGTTTCCCGCATTGGAGCGTTCGCACGCTGTTGTTCCCATTGGCGGTGCGCAGGATGATATACAAAGGCGTGCGCAAAGCCTGAGGGACGGACTAGAAAAGCGCTTTGATGCGCTGTATCACTACATCCACGTCATTTGGCAACTGCGCAACGGGTTGCTCGAAAGGCTGGCCCGACCAGACAGCGAGGCCTTTGTCGACCAACAGGCGATGGAAGGCACGAAAATCGCGCGTCGCGCAAAGCACCTTGAACACGTCTATGTAGAACACGCCGCGTGCGAGCGCATGGCGCCAACGGTCCCACCGTGAATCCAGCTTGGGATTGAACAACCAGTGCGCCAGCGAGCGTCGCCACTGGTCGATACTCCCCAACCAGCCGCCAGGCAGCGGAAAAATCGCCAGCGGTTTGTGCAGGTAGATAACTTCCACCATCATCGACACGCTGTCTGCCGTGACGATAAAACCGTCCGCGCTGCCGAGCAGGGCGCGATAGGGGTTGTCTTTGGCATCGGCGGACCATTCATAAAACACGGACTCAGGCGGCAGCTCCTGGCGCAATACCTCGATGACTTCTGGCGTCGTGCGCCGACTGGTGGTGACGTAGGGCGTGCCGCCGAGCTCATCGACAATCCAGCGCGCGGTCGCCACCAGATCGTTGGCCACCCGGCGATTCATGATAAAAGGGTTGGTCTCGCCACCCACCAGCATCGCGATCAGCGGTTTGCGCAGCGGCGCGAAGCGCGCGCGCCACAACTGCGCCTCGCTGGCAACGTCCTCTGCGGCAACGCGCATCAAAGGCAGTGTTGTCGGCACGAAATTGTGCAGCGGCGGCATCTGGTTTTCGGCGCTGGCGATGACCAGGGAAAAGTCGAGCATGTGGCCGGAGGGCTTGCCCACCAGCACTATTTTTGTTTGGTTGCCGGATTGCTGGCGCACCCACAGCGCCGCCATGGAGGGGCGTCGCCCGACGGTGAGGATTAAATCCGGCCACGGTGCTTCCAGCGCGTCGCTGCGGCTGTGGTCGAGATGGTCGAGGGAGGGTTTGTAGCGCGGCTTGCCCAGCACGAACTCTGGCCGCATGTGCACGTATTTGTGCTCCACCGGCCACGGCAGGGCGTCGACGATAGTCTCTACCTGGCCGTTGTCGCCGCGCTTGTCACTGAGGATGACCCAGGTTCGTGGGTGCACGCTCAGGCGCCCGCGGGCCCCTGGCAATAGCCCAGTTCCGGCAGTATGTTGTCGCGCACGAGCGCTTCGAGTTCCGCCACCTGCTCGGGATTGAAATCGTCGCGATAGCCGCCCACCTTGCCGCGCCGCACCTTGAAGGTAGTGGGGTCCCTGGCGTCGACCAGCTTCATGCCGCCCTGGCTGAAGGTGCCGCTGGTTTCAAGTTTCTGCAGGTTGTCGAACGAGCTCCACTCCACCGCGGCGCGAATCTCGTCCTCGCTGAAGTTCTCGCCCATCAACTGCGTGATGCTGTGCAACGTGGGTACCGGATGTGCGCGCAAGTCTTCGTATTTCACCAGCATGCCGCGCTCCAGTTCGCGCACGTTGCGCGCCCAGGTGTTCTGGTACTCGATGAGGCTGGGCAGGCCGATATCGGAATAGCGCACGAAATCCCACATCTGCACTGTGCGGCGGTCGATGGGATGCTCTACAAAATGGTTAATCAGTTCCTGCTTGGCGTGCGACTGCCGCTTGGTGAATTGCAGGTACCAGGACACGGCGATGTCGATCGGATGACGCGCGAGAAACAGCACCGGCTTGTGCCGCAGCGGATTGTCCGGGGCCCCGCACGCGAGCAACTTGCCCACTTCGCCTTCATAGCTGTAATAGCCGTTGGTCGCCGCCAGCCGCGGGATCTCGGGGATTTTACGCGCGAACTCGTCGGTGTTGATCAATTTCGATTCCGGCAGGTTGTAACGCAGTTGGTACAGCCTGGAGATCATCACCTTGAGCCAGGTATTGCCACTCTTGGGGTGGCCGATGATCAGGAAGCTCGCGCGGTGCGCCTTGGCCAGTTCCAGCCGTGCCAGGTGCTTGCGACGCAAGGCGACGCGGGTGTTGGCCGGCAGCGGTTGCGTCGGTACGAGAATCAGCGCTTTCTTGACGCCATCACTCAGGTTAAACATGTTTTGGGGTACTCACAGGAAGGGTGCTGCCGCACGCGCTAAGTGTGCAATTATGCGCGATGCCGGTCAAAATGACCAGACAACAGGCGTGTCATGTACAATGGCGGCCAGTCCCGACAGGAACACGACCGCTTGATCATCGACCGCCATATCAGCTGGGAAATTCTCCTTCCCTTCATTACCGGCCTGGGCCTGTTGGTACTGGTTTTTATCGGTTTTTCCGCCGCCAACCAGCTGTCGCTTGCAGCAGAGGGCAAGCTGGATATCCTGACCGCGTTCAAGTTGGTCGGCCTCAACACGCTCATCACGCTCGAGATCCTGTTGCCTTCGGCGTTCTTTTTTTCCGTGTTGTCCGCAATAGGCCGCCTGTACCGCGATTCAGAAATGCGCGCGTTTTATGCCGCGGGCGTGAGTCGCGCACGGATCCTTGAGGCAGTGTTCAAACTGTCACTGGTGGTGGCGATTCTCACAGGCGTGTTGTCCGTGCTGGCACGACCCTGGGCGTTTCGCACCAGCTATGCGCTGGAGTCACAGGCGGCCGCGCGTTTTGACCTCAAGCAGATGACTGCGAACGAGTTTGTCAGCATGGGTGGCAGCGACTACACCTTTATCGCCAGCGATATCGACCTGGAAAAAGGCTTGCATAAAGGGGTATTCCTGCAGAAGAACTACGACGAACATGGACGCATAGAGGTGATCGTTGCAGAATCCGCCGCCATGCCGACGCTCAACCCCAACCAGGCCTCCCGGGCCACGTTCTACAATGGTTACAACTATCTGCTGGACAAGCGAGAAAAACGTGACCTGACATTGCATTTCAAGGAACTGGTGGTACGACTCCCTAACGAGGAAGCCGAGGAAAAATACCGCCGCAAAGCAGAGACCACACTAACGTTGTCGCAATCCTCCGATCCCAAGGACGTCGCCGAATACCAGTGGCGCATCACCACGCCGCTGGCGACGATCCTGCTTGGCTTGATTGCCGTACCGCTGGCGCGTTCCGCGCCGCGCGAGTCCCGCTTTCGCAACTTTTCCATTGCGCTGCTTTCCTATATCGCCCTGTTTGCGATGGTCAGCGTGCTGCGCACGTTCATTGAGCAGGGCAAACTCGGCGCGATACCCGGCCTGTGGACGGCTTACGTGTTACAGGCGGTGCTGCTGGTGATCCTGGTCACGCAACCGAGGCTTAAACGACGATGATTCTGCAGCGCTACATCGGCATAAGCGTTGCCAAAGGCTGGCTTCTGGTACTGCTCGTATTGGGCGCCGTATTCGGCCTGATCAGTTTTACGCAGGAACTGGATCATACGGAGCTGAACTACAACGCGCTGCAGGTTGCGAGGTACACGCTGCTCACCCTGCCGAACCAGTTGGTCGGCCTTGCGCCGGTGATCGCGTTGCTGGGCAGCATCGTGGCACTGGCCAACCTGGACCGTTACAACGAGCTGACCATCATTAGCTGCACCGGCTTTCCACCGTCCAAACTGATCGCTGCCCTCGCCCTGCCCACGGCCTTGCTGATGGTCGGCCTGTGGATATGCATGGAGTGGGTTACGCCGCAGATGCAACAGGCTGCCGAACAAGAGCGCAAATTGCTGCGCGATGGCAACCAGGGCTGGATTCCCGGTGGCGGGGTGTGGTCAACGGACGGACGGCGCTACATCCATCTGGGAAAAATGTCCGAGGAAAACGTGCCCGGCAATATCAGCCTGTATGAGTTTGACGAGTCAGGCGAGTTGGTCCGCGCTGTGTGGGCGGTGACGGCCAATGTCGACAAGGACCGACGCTGGCTGTTCCAGAAGGCGAAGGAAAAATTTCTCGTGGACGGTGTTTTCGCAACGCGGTGGTATCCGGAGCTGGAAATCGAGAACCTGTGGTCCAGCGACGAACTGCCCACGCTGACACTGCGCGGCGACAGCATGAATTTGTCCGTACTCCACAGTTACATACAATACCTCGCACGCAACGGGCAGCCGGCGGACAAATACCTCAATGCCTTCTGGCAGCGGCTGCTGATGCCGTTGACAGTGTCTGCAATGGTCCTGCTGGCAATGTCGATCAGCGCCAGTATCTCGCCGGGGCGCGATCGCAGCTTCGGTATCAATATCGGTATTGGCGCCGTGCTGGGCATACTGTTCTACCTCGGCACGCAAATCATCTTTTCACTGGGACAACTATTGCAATTGAACATCCTGCTGATCGCGCTCCTTCCCACACTGGTTGTCCTGACCTGTGCGCTGTTCCTGTTGCGCCGCATGCGCTGGTGATCGGACAGTGAACCGGGATACCTGCAGCAACGTGAACCCGCAACGGACTTGCACAGACCAACCTTGCACACACGGGGAGACGCCGTCCGATGGGACTGATGCTTGATTTTTTTCGCGCCTACCGCTGGCAGACCGTGCTGATGATGCTCGCCCTGCTGCTGTCGGGCGTGGCCGAGGGCATCGGTGTATCGGCGTTGCTGCCCCTGCTGAATATTGCGCTCGGCGCAGACGCCACAAGTATGATTCCCGGCGCGGCGCCGGAAGGACGCAGTGAGTTTGAACAGCACGTTCTCAACGCGCTGGGCTACCTGGGCATCGCCCCGACGTTGGGGAGCATGCTCGCCATCATCCTCGGGGGCGTATTGTTCAAAACCGTGTTTTTGTTGCTCGCCCAACGCCAGGTAGGCTATACCGCCGCACAGGTCAGCACAGACCTGCGCCTGCGCTTGTTGCGCTCCGTACTGCGCAGCAAATGGGAGTATTTCCTGCACCAGCCGGTTGGCAAACTGACCAATGCCATGGCGTCCGAGGCACAGCGCTCGGCGACTGCGTTTGTCAACGGCACCACCGCACTCACCTTCCTGATTCCCGGCCTCATCTACGGTGGCGTGGCCTTTGCCCTGTCCTGGCGCGCCTCGCTGGTCGCCATCGCGGCAGGCACCGTGGTGATCGGCCTGTCCCATTTCCTGGTCAACATCACCCGCAAGGCGGGCAAGAAGCAAACACGGCTGATGACATCGCTGATGGCAAACCTCACCGATACGCTGCAATCCGTGAAACCGCTCAAAGCCATGGCGCGCGAATCCCTGGCTGACCAGGTGCTGGCCCACGATACCAACCTCCTGAACAAGTCCCAGCGGCGCCAGGTGCTGAGCGCCGCGCTGCTGGATTCGGGCCAGGAACTGATGTTCACGGGATTTATCTGCCTTGGGATTTATGTCGCCATGAACGCCTACAGCATGGCGCTGTCCACGGTCATGGTACTGGTGGTCGCCCTCGGCAGGGCCTTCTCGTACTTCGGCAAGGTGCAGAAGCAGTACCAGAAACTGGCCGAGGGCGAGAGCGCCTATTGGTCGATGATTGGCGCGATCAATGCGGCCGAGGCAGCCCAGGAAGACTTGAAGGGCGGCGTTACGCCACGCTTCGAGCACAGCCTTGCGCTACAAGACGTGCACTTCGCTTATGACCAACACCCGGTGTTCCAGGGTCTGTCACTGCACATCAAAGCGGGCTCGCTGACGACGTTGGTCGGTCCCTCGGGATCGGGCAAGACCACCATCATCGACCTGGCCATCGGGCTGCTGCGACCGCAGAGTGGGATTGTCCTGCTGGATGGCATCCCACTGCACGACATCGACATTAACCAGTGGCGAAAAATGATCGGCTATGTGCCGCAGGACACCATCCTGCTGCACGACAGCATTCTCCACAACGTCACGCTGGGCGACCCGGCAGTAACCTCCGCGGATGTCGAACGCGCACTGCGTGCGGCTGGTGCCTGGGAGTTCGTGATGGGCCTGGCGCAGGGGCTGGACACGATTGTCGGGGAGCGCGGGGGTAAACTTTCCGGTGGCCAGCGCCAGCGCATCGTCATCGCACGGGCGCTGATCAACCAGCCCAGGTTGCTGATTCTCGACGAAGCCACCAGCGCACTGGACAGGGAGACAGAAGAGGCTGTCACGCAGGCACTGGATGCGCTGAAAGGCCAGCTGACCATACTGGCCATCTCACATAACCGCGCGCTGGTCGCCGGCGCGGACACCGTGTACCAGATGACCGCCGGCTGCGCCACCCTGGTGGACGCCGCCAGTCAGTCAGATTTCGCCAAGTAGTTTGCGCACCGCTTCCACGGCACGTTGCAGGTCGGTTTCCGCAGGCACCCTTGCCGCATACGACACCTCCTCCGTCCAGGTGGCACAACCGGTTTCGTGCAACCTTCGGTGCACCAGCGTGATGTCGCGGGTCAACGGACGCCAGAACCAGCGCAGCAGCAAAGCATATAAAGCGCCACCCAGGCGAAAATCCCGCTGCGACTCATCCTCAATATCGCGCATCCCGCCGAGATCAAACATCGTCACCGGTTTACCCGTGGCGCAGGCTTCCGACAACATCGCGATGCTGTCGCCAGTGACGATCAGTCGGTCAGCCCACGCCAAAATACCCATGTAAGGGTTATCGGGACTCGCGCCCGACCAGCGATAGAAATAGTTCGGTGCGTGGATCGCGGCTTGCAGCGCATCAACCGCCGCAGGCCGGGTGCGCGAACTGGTGGAGACCAGCAGCGAACCGCCGTTGGCCCGCGCCAGTTGCGACGCCTCGTGACCGAGGCGCGTGGCGGCCTTCGCACCCAGCGTAAACGGCCCGCTATCGCCGCCGACCATCACGGCGAACCGCGGCCGCGGCAGCTCGGCGAAAGCCGCTTCCCATTGCAACCGCGCCTGCGCCAGGCGCTCCTCGGTCACGCTGTGCAGGGTCAGCAGGTTGTTGAGGACATTAGGGTGCTGCGGGTACGCGGTACTGGGGCGTCGTGATCACCAGATCGAAGGAATTCAACCGCGCCCAGGGGCGCCCGATATGCACATAGCGGGTGCGACCGCCCGACTGCTCGCGAATCCAGCGACACACCGGTTCATTGCGTACCCCGCTGCTGATGACCAGGTCCGGCCAGGGCGCTTGCAATTGGTTGGCGGAGTCAGCGCTGATACCACGCAGCGTGCCCTGCCCCAGAAGGTGGGGCAAAAACACGTGTTTGCGATAGCGCAGCACCTTGGTCTCACAGGGCCAGCCTAACGTATCGACCAACGCATCGACCAACGCGCGCGCCTGTCCGCGCTCGCCCGCGCGGTAGGCGTCGATCAACCAAATCACTGGCATTACCTAGTTTCCGTGGGTATAGTTCCAGCCTTTGAAATCTAGCGACTTACCCTGACCGACGCAAGGGCGGCTTTCACATGACCGACTATCAGGAATACCTGAACTTCCTCATTAGCGCCCTGGCATCCCAGAACAAAAAGCAACTGGTACTGTCCGAGAACACGGCTCTGGTGGCTGATATCGGGCTCAGCTCGCTGGAGGTTATGGAATTCATTGAGAAGATCGAGGATCACTTCGACATTTCCATCCCGCTGAACATCCTGCCAGACGTAAATACCATCGGCGATCTGGCGAGGAAGGTCCGCGATCTCAACCTCTGAAAGTCGCCCGCCATGACATGACACGTCACGAGGTAGATAACTCCCATGCTGTTTGACAAATTCCAGACCATGGCCAATTTCCAGGCCGAACTCGCCGCTCGTCACGTCAAGCCCTTTGGCGCGGTGACCGAGGAAATACTCTCCGCCACAGAAGGCGTCGTGCAGGGGCGCCGCGTGATTCTGGCGGGCACCAACAATTACCTCGGCCTTTCCTACGACCCGCGCTGCATCAAAGCCGCCCAGGACGCTGCCGCGCGCTGGGGAACCGGCACCACCGGCTCACGCCTGGCCAATGGCTCCTTCGCCGAGCACCAGGCGCTGGAGACGGAAATCGCGCAGTTCTACGGCGTGGATCACGCCATTGTCTTTTCCACCGGCTATGCGGCCACGATGGGCATGTGCTCTACCCTCGCCGGCCCCGGCGATACCATCCTGCTCGACGCCGACAGCCACGCCAGCATCTACGCCGGTGTCAAACTGAGCGGCGCGGACATCATCCGCTACAAACACAACGACCCGGACGACCTCGCCAAGCGCCTGCGCCGCCTGGGTGAGCGCGCCTCACAGACGTTGATTATTGCCGAGGGTATTTACTCGATGCTGGGCGACGTGGCGCCGCTCAGGGACATCGCCGCGGTCAAGCGCGAGTACGGCGGCTATCTGTTCGTGGATGAAGCGCATTCGATGGGCGTGCTGGGCGAGACCGGCCGCGGCGCGGCGCAGGCCGCGGGCGTGGAAGCCGACGTCGATTTCGTTGCCGGCACCTTCAGCAAGAGCCTGGGTGCGATCGGCGGGTTCTGCGTCAGCCGCCACGCGGAACTCGAGGCGATCCGCTTCTGTATCAGCGCCTACATCTTCACCGCGTCTTCCGCACCCTCCATCATCGCATCGACACGCGCGGCGCTGCGCATTATCGTCGCCGAACCGCAACTGCGGCGGCAGTTGTGGGACAACGCCAACCGCCTGTACGACGGCCTGAAAGCCCTCGGCCTGCCGGTGGGGCCCACCGCCAGCCCTGTCGTAGCCGTGGAAATGGCGGATCGCTCCGCCACCATCGACTGCTGGAATGCGCTGATGCAGGCTGGCGTTTACGTCAATCTGGTCATTCTGCCGGCCTCGCCATCGACCAATTTCCTGCTGCGCAATTCCGTCAGCGCGGCCCATAGCAGCGCGCAGATCGATACGATCATCGCCGCCTATGCCGGACTCGTCAGCGCCGGGCTCATTACCCCAACCAACAAGGTCAACTAATGGACAAGATTATTATCACCGGCAATGGACCATTGCGCGGTGAGGTGCGCGTGGCCGGCGCCAAAAACGCGGCGCTGCCGATCATCGCCGCGTCGCTGCTAACCGCCGAGCCATTGCATCTGAGCAACATACCCGGCGTGCGCGATATCGGCACCGTCCTGCACCTGATGCAATTGCTGGGCGCGCAGTTCGAACGCAATGGCACCGACCTGGCCATAGACACCAGCAAGGTCCACTCAGTGCATGCGCCTTACGAACTGGTGAAAACCATCCGCGCGTCCATCCTGCTGCTGGGACCGCTGCTGGCGCGCTTTGGCGAGGCAGATGTGTCGCTGCCTGGTGGGTGCGCGATCGGTTCCAGACCGGTCAACGAGCACATCGCCGGGCTGCAGGCGCTGGGCGCGGATATCCATATCGAGGCCGGGTACATCAAGGCCAAGGCGACCCGCTTGCGCGGCGCGCACTTTGTGTTTGACGTGCCTTCCGTCACCGCCACGGAAAACCTGATGATGGCCGCATCGCTGGCGGACGGCGTCACCACGCTGGAGAACTGCGCGCTGGAACCGGAGATCGGTGACCTGGCGTTGCTGCTCACTGCGATGGGCGCGGGAATCTCGGGCGCGGGCACCAATACCATCGTGATCGAAGGCGTAACCGCGCTGCACGGCACCGAACACCGGGTGCCGCCGGATCGCATCGAGACCGGCACCTTCCTGGCCGCCGCTGCGGCGACCCGCGGTGACATCCGGGTGCTGGATACCAACCCGGACTTTCTGCATTACGTGCTCGGCAAGCTGGAACAGGCGGGCTGCCGGGTAGACCTGGGGCCGGACTGGATTCATCTCGATACCGGCGGCAAGCGCTGCAAGGCGGTCAATATCCACACCGCGCCCTACCCCGCGTTTCCCACCGATATGCAGGCCCAGTTCATGGCTCTGAATGCGCTGGCGGAAGGCTCCGCCACCGTGGTGGAAAATATCTTTGAGAACCGCTTCATGCACGTGGCGGAGTTACAACGCATGGGCGCGGACATCGAACTGCAGGGCCACACCGCTATCGTGCGCGGCACTGAACGCCTGCAGGGCGCACCGGTGATGGCGACCGACCTGCGCGCCTCGGCCTCGCTGATCATCGCGGCGCTGGGCGCCGATGGCGACACCACCATCGACCGCGTGTACCACCTCGACCGCGGCTACGCCAACATCGACATCAAGCTGGCGGAACTGGGCGCGATCATCCGGCGCGTGTGACGGCGCGTGCACGACGGCGCGCGGGGTCGGCCGCGCTGCCAGCCGCAGGCAGCGCGGTGCTACAATCGCCGCTGACGAGGAACGCACGACCATGCCACAGCGCTTCGCCCAACTCTCAGACCCCCACCTCAGTTCGCTGGACGCGGTACGCCCGCGCGACCTGCTGGGCAAGCGCGCGCTCGGCTACCTGTCCTGGCGACACAAACGACGCTTCGAGCACCGCCGGGAAGTCCTCGATGCGCTGCAGCGCGACCTGGCCGGGACGCAGTTCGACCAGATGCTGGTCACAGGCGATCTCACCCATATCGGGCTGCCCGAAGAATTCAAACAGGCCGCCGATTGGCTCAGGCAGTTGGGCGACCCCGCCGATGTTGCACTGGTGCCGGGCAACCACGATGCCTGCGTGGCCGCGCCGTGGCGCGCTACCTTTGCACTATGGCAGGACTACATGGCCTCGGATGGCGACCGTGATAACAGCGCACACGCGGCGGAGTTTCCCAGCCTGCGGGTCCGCGGGAATATTGCCTTCATCGGCTTATCCACCGCCTGCCCCAAACCGCCGCTGATGGCTACAGGCACCCTTGGCGAGGAACAATTGCGGCGGCTGCCCGCGCTGCTAAAACGCACGGCCGAGCAGGGACTGTTTCGCGTCGTCTACCTGCATCACTGCCCGCTGCCGGGGCGCGAGAAGTGGCGCAAACGCCTCACCGATGCCCCGCAGGTACAAGACATCCTGGAGCAGTACGGCGCCGAGTTGGTCCTGCACGGCCACGGGCACCGTGCGCATTTCAATGAGTTGCACAGCCGCGCGGGCACGGTGCCGGTGATTGCGGTGCCCTCAGCCTCGGCGCTGGGCCTGCACGGGAGGGATGTCGCGCAATACAACCGCTATGAAGTCGAGCGCAATGACCGTGGCTGGCAGTTGCGTATTGATGCCCGTTGCTATGGGCCCGATACAGGAGAGTTTGGCGACGGCGGCAGCAGAACGCTGCAACTTGATCGCGACCGGATGTGAAAAGCTGGCGACTTTATTCGCAATGGGTCCAATGCTCCCTAGTAAGCGCAATGAATCACGGCTCCTCTACCGCAGCGTTCCCCAGCGCAGACGGCGTCAGTCCAACCCGATAAGCGAAATTTGGTGACGCAGTTCACAAAAGAAATACCAAAATTGGAATGTTATATTTGATTTAATATTCTTTTGTGCTATGTCTTAACCACATAACCAGAACTACTTTCAGGGACGTTATGTGAAAATCGGCAAAAAGGAATTCGCTGTTGCATTCGGTGCTGTGCTCGGCTTTGGTGTGGCGGGCCAGGCGTCGGCAGACGTGTACGGCTTGAGTTATCTGAATATCGACAACGTGGGCGTCATGTTTCGCAACGCGGATAATTCTTTCGCAGGCGGTGGCGCCGGAAGCTATACCTTCAGCGCGAACCAGGACGCTATCCTAAATGGAAGCCCCGACCCCACCGACGGCAATGCCAGCTGCACGGGCATTTTCCCTACGCCAAGCAATTGTTCCGTGCCCACGCCTACCCTGAGCGGCACGGTGCAAAATGCTCCGCCTGCCAGCGCCGGGGTTCGCGGCGAGGGTGACTATACGTTGTTCGGCCAGGCCGGGAATTACTCCAACTCCGAGGCCGAGGTGGTTGAAGCCGTATTAACGGGAGACCTGAAAACGCACGTGGAGTCGATTTCCGAGAGCAACCTTGCCAATGATAGTGGCCAGAGTGCTCAGGCCAACAACAATATCCTGTCCAACACCACACTGAATTTGACGTTTGCCGGGGGTGCCGGTGGCAAGTTGACCGTCTCCTTTACAGCTGACGTCAACGTTCAAGCAGCAGTCACTGGGCTTGACCAAGGTCTGGCGGGCGCCTCTTCCAGTGCCTCGATGACGCTAGTGAAAGACAGCGTAACGATCGCGTCCTGGGCCCCTATCGGCACCGGGGCTATCACCACTTGCGCACTTGGCTTGACGTGCGTTGCAAACGAGACTGGACCATCACTGAACAATACTGCGACCAGCGACGGGTTAGCCAATGTGGTGGCAGGCAGCGGAAGCTCTCCATTGATATCTCGGCCCGGGTTGATGGTACCTATACGCTGCTGCTCTCTACCAACGTCCACGGACCTGGTGCGTGATGTGCCGGTACCGGGCACGCTGCTCTGACGGCAACAGGCTTATTGCTGGGTGCACGCGCTACGCGCGACGCAAACAGTAAGTAGTGCGCTGCTGTCCTGACCGCGTCAGCAGCACTCAACGTTAACGACGGTTTTGACAGATAAATCCATACTGAATTGATTTCACTGCAATTTGTATGCTACACGTACGTCTTCGAGGATCCATGGCGCGACCGCTGGTCTCTGCTCGTCCATCGCGCTGGTAATATCCCTTAAAACCAAGACGGAAAATCTGTGTGTAATAAAGCGTATCGACTTTGGCCGACAAATATCAATGCGGGCGACGTACAAGGAAAAACTGATTGAAGTTGGCTCTTATGATGTTAACGGATCGCTAAGATCGATTATCAGCAAACGGAACCACTCAGTTATCTGGGCGTGGATATTCTGGAAGGGCCGGGTGTTGATGAGATAGGTACTGTAAGTGAACTCGTCACACGTTATGGCAAGAACCGCTTTGATGTAGTCATCAATACCGAAATGATGGAGCATGTTCAGGACTGGCGGAGTGCAATATCCAACCTGAAAAATATACTGAAGCCGGGTGGAGTAATGATTTTGACTACCCGGTCAAAAGGGTGTGGCTACCATGGTTATCCATTCGACTTCTGGCGATATGAGGTCGACGATATGGCCGCAATATTTTCCGATCTTTCGATAGAGCTCATTGAGGAAGATCCGTCGTCTCCGGGCGTATTTGTCAAGGCACGGAAACCAATGACATTTTCCGAAAAAACGCTGGAAGAGCTTAAATTGTACTCAATTGTGCTGGATAAACGCTGTAGCGTTGTCAGTGAACTCGATATTAGTTTATTCAAGACTAAACGGTTGATACGCAAGAATTTCATCAGACCGGTAAAGACTCGCATCAGGAGGATGTTCGGAAAAGAGAAGCTGTCTAACATTTAGCTCCACATCAACATTACGCTTGCATAGATAAATGCTTGAATCTTACTGCACGAGCACTTTTGGATAAATGAGCACGCAGCTAGTCAGCATTTTGATACCCACGTACAACCAGGCAGGGTATCTCAAGCAGGCCGTTGAAAGCGCACTGAACCAGGAGTACCCGCATCTTGAGGTAATCATTTGCGACGATGCCTCACTTGATTGGGACCCTGATCTTCTCGCTGAATTTGCAGCTGATCCGCGGCTTCGTATCCACCGCAACCAGATTAACCTTTGGCCGGGTCGGCAATTACAGGCACGGGCTTTATGACCTGGCCTCCGGATACTGGGTACTCATACTCGATGGTGACGACTACCTGAAAGCAAGCGGCTATATCGCGCAGGCAATGCAAATCACAGCCGCAGACGCCAGTATCGACCTGGTCTTTTCGAATGCCGCCCGAATGAAGGGAACAGACATGGACGATCTGCTGGCCCCGCATGAAAATAAAACACTACCCGAAGTGATGGAGGGTACGGAACTGTTCCTGAAACTCGCGCAGGAAGACGTCTCGGTGTTTCATAGCACCGCGCTATACAAACGAGACAAAGCCATTGCTCTCGATTTTTACCGCAGCGATATTGTCAGCTCCGACTGGGAGTCACTGCATCGGTACATCCTCACGGGGAAAGTCGCTTTTATAGACACTATTGCTTCCGTGTGGCGTATCCATGGAATGAATACCACCAGGAACCTCTCAGCCAAGGACCGCAGCGACAATCTGCAGGCCATTGCAGGGCCATATCTTGCTGCCAAAACGATGGGGATTTTCAAAGCCTCGTCACTGGAGGACTGGTTCAGCACTCGACTGTGGAAGATTGTATTTAAAGAAGTTCGTAGAGTGCTGAAAATGCGGGACCGCGACGGTCTGGCATATTATGTTGCTGCGCTGGAGGCCATCAGTCCAGCAATCGCTCGGCGCGTACGAAGATCACCAAAACTGTGGATGCGCCGCATGGCCACGCGCCTGGCCAGCGCAAAAAACTAGGCCGCTTTTCTTAAAATGAAACACGCCTGGTCTCCCGCGCCCTCACGATTGAGCTCGTCGGCTTTCACGCTGTAATCCTGAATTTCCTGCGTGTAGTGAAAACATCGGCCTCTTTTTTCAAACAAGGGTATGTCGCGGCGATACCGCTCACTGCCTGTAAACTGAAATTGCGTAGAGTCGAAATGTCGACTTGCGAACTGAACCCATGCTTTTGCGCCAGAACCTCGATGCTTTTGATGCTATGCAGATAGAGGTGGCGGGGGGAATCAATCTGCACCCAGTTTTCCCGATAATGCTGCCATGCCCATGAGCATGACAAAGGAACTCGGATTAACAATAAGCCGTTTTTATTCAGCAAATCATATGCCGCAGACAGTGTGCGGTGTTGATCCGGTATATGCTCCAGGCTGTGATGCATCATTACCAGGTCATAGCCATTGCGCGCATCCTCTTCCCGGGCAATGTTCCATATCTGGTTCTTGTATATTTTTACCCCATTGTCATATGTAATTGTTTCATCGATAAAGGGGTCTACACCCTCCAGGAACCTGAAGCCCTTTTTACCCAGTTTGAGCAACAGCTTTCCCGCACCGCAGCCCACATCCAGTATCCGGGTCCTGCTGTTTATATCGAGGTAGGCAACCCACGGGGGCAGACGAGGTTCACGCAGAAAAAACAGCACTAGAGACAGAAGCCTGCGCTTCCCCAGGCAGGCATTCAACTTCAACTCTCTGAGCGCAGACGGCGGTGCATGATCCCGATACTGCTGCTTCACATGTTTCGAATAGTAATCGTCAGGATAATACTGGCCGAGGTTCTCGGGAATGGCGACTATCTGCAGGCAAGCACACGCTGCGCACTGCTGATATTCAAATTCATCCCTTGTACCAAAATACATCTCCCTGACTTTGTACACCGGGGTATCCATGCTTGAGTCGCATATCCTGCACCTCATGATTGCGGGCTGTGTATTTTTCTGTGGGTCATCTTCTTACCCCTGTATTGCACAGAGAATGATATTGCATCAGCTCGTCCGTGGCTCGCCGCAATCGCGCAAGCAACTTCTGGCAAGGGCTGCATTCGGCAACATCCTGTTGGCAGGTATCAGGCGTCTTCTGCCGCGGCCTTCTCCAGCGCCCCCTGGACCAACATCAGGTCGGCGATGGAATCCACGTCGATCGCGGCATTCGCGTAGGGCAATATCACGGCGCGCATGCGCAGCCCCAGGCGCTTGCTCAACTTGGTGAGGGCCTCCTCGAGTGACAGCAAACCCAGCCGGTAGCGGATCACCGCCCACCATCCCAGCAGCCCGATCACGACCAGCGGCTTCTTGCGTTCCTGCTCAATCTTGCGCCAGAACTTGGCCGCACGGCGGCCCTCCGGCGTGATGAACGCGAACAGGTTACAGCCGCAAAAATCGCCGTCACTGAAGCGAAGAACCGTTTTGCGGATACCCGGATAGGCCTCGGCGACCAGCGCGTACGGCGCCAGGCCGACGGCGACGTCGACGTCGTCGGCCAGGCTCTGGCGGCCAAACGCATCGACGATTTCAGGTGTCAGCAGCGGGTGATCCGCCGTGGTCAACAGCACCGCCTCATTCGGCGGCAGCGCCTGCATCGCCTGGTAGGCGCTGGTGCTCGGGCTGACACCGGGTGCACTCCAGCAGATCTCTCCGTCGTCGACCCATTTCTGCAGCGCCGCGTCGGTGGCCACTTCGCTCGCCTCGGGCCCGGCCATGCAAATCCGGTGCACGACTTTTGACTGGCGCAGGGAATTGAGCACGCGGCGTACCATCGGCGTGCCATCGAGATCAATCATTGCCTTGCTGCCGGCCTTGGTGTGATTGATGAGTGAATCAGCCTTGGTGCGATCACCCGCCAGCACAATGGCGGTCATTCGGTGCGTTTGTGGGTCCAGTTGCATTGCTATAATTCTTTCTGGTAGACGCGGTAGCGTTTATACGCCACGCCGCCTATGGTTTCAATGATATTGCGCATGCCGTCGTTGTCCTCGAGAATCCAGCCCATTTCGACGTCGCGTACGCCCCGTGCGTGCAACGCCTTGCGCACGGCGTCTATCACCATAAATGCCAGGGTCGGTCCCAGCCGCGAATGCTGGAAGCTTTGTTTGACGCCCATCAGCGGCACGCGGGCCGATTTGGGATGGCGCACCTTCAGCCGCCAGAGCAGTTTGGCCCAGCCGAAGGGCAGCAGGCGACCGTTGAGGTCGCGAGCCGCCTCGTTGAGATTGGGCAGGGCCACGATAAAAGCCACTGGTTCACCGTTATACTCCGCGATCTGGATATAGTCATCGGGCATCAGCTTGGTGAGCGTGGACACGGTCTCGGCCCATTCGGCCTCCACCAGCGGTACAAAACCCCAATTGTTTTGCCAGGCATCATTGAAGATCTCCAGCATGATGGCGGCGTCTTCCAGCAGTTGCTTGCGCCTGACGGGGCGCACCACCACGCGATCCGATACGCGCTGCGCCAGGCGCTCCATCACCCGCGGCGCGTCAAAATCCGGTCGCACCTGGTAGGCAAGCAGGTCTTTTACCCCGTGATAGCCCTGGGCTTCCACGGCGGGTCCGTACCAGGGGCGCGCGTGACCCATCAGCACATAGGGCGGCGTAGCGAATCCCTCCACCAACAGCCCTACTTCCTCGTTGACGTGTAAATTGAGGGGTCCGCGCACCTGCTTCATACCCTCGCTGCGCAACCAGCCCTCCGCCGCGCCAAACAGGGCGGCGAATATCGCGGGGTCGTCATCCGCTTCCAGCATGCCGAAGTAACCCGCGTCATCGCCGTGTTGTTGCAGGTGCATGGCGTCGATCTGCGCGGTGATTCGTCCTACCGGCTTGCCGTCGCGCAAGGCCAGCCACGCGCGCCAGCGGGCGTGGTCGAAGAAATGGTTTTTTGCGGACATCTGCTCGCGTTTCATAAAGCCCAGCGGGGCGATCCACACCGGGTCAGACGCGTAAATCCGCTGCGGCAGGGCCAGAAACTGCCGCATTTGGCGCGGTTCAGTGACAACCTCCACCGCGACAGGTGCAATTTTATCGTTATTGGCTGACATGCCCTGGCGCTGAGTCCTCGAAAAGGGCCGCAAGTATACCGTTGAATGAACGCCCTGAGAAATCCGCGCCATTGGGGAACAAGACCAATGGTGGCTTATAACCTTCGGTGTATACTACCGGCTTGCTCGCCCCAACCAATGATGCCTACATTGCGCGCGCCCGGACATTCCGGGTCGTCAGTCGTTTTTCTCGTAGCAGCACTGCCCGGGACCGGGCCAGGTTGCAGGGGTGTAGCGTCGCTGTCGTTGATGCGAAGAGAACGAGAGACCCAGAGAATGAACGACAACTCACCGACAGGGACACACGGCGCCAGGATCGCGGTGCTGTTACCTTCCCTGGAGGGAGGCGGCGCAGAACGCTCCATGCTAAACCTGATTAACGGCTTTCTGGCCCGGGGGCGGGCAGTCGATCCGGTGTTGTGCCGGGCGAAAGGGGCCTACATCGGCGGATTCCTGCAGGACACGGCTGATCGAACTACGGGCGTCGTGGCCTGCGCCTGCCATCCGGTGGCGGAAATATCAGGGACTTCTTCGTGCTCTTGCGCCCGGTGCTTCTGACGATGAAAGTTGCCCCGGAAATCACCCGCATATCGTCCTTGCAGCAGTACCTGAAAACCGGGCAGCCCGACGTGGTGCTATCCGCGCTGACCTACGCAAACCTGTTGCTGATATGGGCGAAGCAGATGTCTCGCTCCAGTGTGCCGGTGGTCGTCAGCGAGCGCATTGCCCTGTCCACTTTCTGCGCAGCGCCTGACAACGCCGCAGATGGCGCTGGCGCTACCTGCCGGACATCGTTCAGCGGACCTATCCTGGCGCTAACGCTGTAATCACCGTTTCGCAGCACGCTGCAGACGAATTGATAACGAACATTGGAATCGACCGGCAGCTGATTACGACTATCCACAACCCGGTTGTCGCGACGCGCGCGCCAACGCCGGGCAGGGGCACGACTGGTTTGCACCAATGCCGTGCCGGTCATTCTGGCGGCGGGCAGGCTGACGGAACAAAGGTTTTTCCACCCTGTTGCGGGCGTTCGCACCCGCGGACAGGCGCCGCCTGGTCACCGGGCGAGGGCCGCTTGCGGGACGATCTCGACAAACTGGCCAATACGCTCGGTATCAGGCCGATGTCGGCATGGGTTTGTCGCAATCCCCTTCCATATGGCGCGCGCGTCGTTACTGGTCTTGTCGTCGCTGTACGAAGGCCTGCCGGGTGTGCTTATCCAGGCGCTGGCCTGCGGCTGTCCGGTCGTCAGCACCGATTGCATTGCTGGATGCGGTCGTCGCGCAAGCTGCAACTCGACATTAACGGGCGGACTGGCGATGTGTGGAATTACCGGCTTTATCCAGTACGGTGGCGGCTCGCAGGATGAGCTCGCGCAGCGTTGCCAACGCATGGCGGATACCATCGCCCACCGCGGCCCCGACGCGGGCGGGGTGTGGGTGGATGCCGCATATCCGCTGGCGCTGGGCCATCGCCGCCTTTCCATCATTGACCTGTCGGATGCCGGGGCACAGCCGATGGTGTCGGCATCGGGTCGCTACGTGCTCTCGTTCAACGGCGAAGTCTATAACTTCCCCAGGCTGCGCGAACAAACCGGCGTGTCCTACCCTTTCAAAGGCCATTCCGATACCGAAGTGATCCTGGCCGCCGTGCAGCACCTGGGCGTGGAAGGCGCAATAAGCAGGCTTGAGGGCATGTTCGCGCTCGCACTGTGGGACAGGGAAGAGCACTGCCTGTGGCTGGCGCGCGATCGGGTCGGCAAAAAGCCACTCTATTACGGTTGGTGTGGCAACAGCTTCCTGTTCGGCTCGGAACTGAAGGCGCTGCGCCAGCATCCTGACTTCGAGCGCGAACTGGATCGCAACGCGCTGGGGCAGTACCTGCAGTACGGATGGGTATCTCAGCCACTGTCCATCTATAAGCATGTTCGCAAACTGCCCCCGGGGAGCTTGCTGAAAATCGCGCAGGATGCCACGCCATGGAGCGCACAGCCCACCCAGTTCTGGTCCGCCAGGAGCATCGCCGAGCACGGTGAACGCAATCGCTTCACCGGCAGTTACGCGGATGCGATCCGGCAACTGGATACCGTGCTCAACCAGGCGGTGGCCGACCGCATGGTGGCCGATGTGGAGCTCGGCGCGCTGCTCTCCGGCGGCATTGATTCCTCGATGATCGTCGCCTTGATGCAAAAGCACTCCGAGCGCCCGGTGAAGACCTTCAGCATCGGGTTCTGGGAGGAAAAATACAACGAGGCGGAATATGCCGCTGCCGTGGCTCGACACCTGAAAACCGATCACCACGAGATGTACGTCACGCCCGAGCAGGCACTGGACGTCGTCGAGCAGTTGCCGCACATGTACGACGAGCCGTTCGCGGACTCCTCGCAGATACCCACATACCTGGTGTGCAAACTGGCCCGCGAACAGCTGAAGGTCGTACTCACCGGCGATGGCGGCGATGAGCAGATGGCCGGATACCGGCGCTACCGCGACTGCCTGAATCACTGGCGCGACGTACAGCGCATACCCGGCGGCGCCAGAAGCGTCGTGCAGCCACTGGCCAGCGCGCTCGGCAGCGGGAGTTGGCACTTCGCAAGAAACTATGCCAACGCCGGCAAGGACGCACCGCGCTGGACTCGCAAGCTGGGAAAAATCAGCCAGCGCTCGTGCAACTGGGCGGCGAACTCCCCACAGGAGATCCTCGCCAACAAGTTCAATAAATGCCTGGCGGTGGACCAGTTCGTACCCGGCGCAGTGACCGCATCGACACCCCTGTCCGATCCATCCTATTGGGCGGATGTGCACGATCCTCTGCTGTCGATGCTGCACTACGATTACATCGGTTACCTGGCAGACGATATTCTGGTGAAAGTGGATCGCGCCAGCATGGCGGTCGGGCTGGAAGCCCGTGCGCCACTGCTCGATCATCGCGTGCTGGAGCTGGCCTGGTCCCTGCCGACGGGCTATCTGTTCGACGGCAAGACCGGTAAACGCGTGCTGCGGGACCTGCTCACGGAGTACGTCCCCCGCGAGCTGATCGACCGCCCAAAACGCGGCTTCAGTGTGCCAATCAAGGAATGGTTGGTCGGGCCGCTGCGGGACTGGGCCGAGGACCTGCTGTCAGAGCAGACACTGCAGGAACAGGGCGTTTTCGATGTCGCCAGCGTGCGCGATGCCTGGCATCAACACCTGTACGGCTGGGCCAATCACTCCGAGCTGATCTGGGCGTTACTCATGTTTCAAGCGTGGTGGAGAGCACAAGCGTTCGCGTGATATGAGTGCGCCAGAACGCGGTAATAATTAGCACGCATACGCGCCATTGCTCCCCTGAATACTCTCCACATCCGCGCCTGCTTGACAAAACCGGCAACACGGACTCGCACTCACAAGGCCAGGAACTGCAGCCAATGGCAAAAACATATTTGCATAAATATCAACCAGTTGTGATTCTTTTTAAAAGTGAAATGACCGAGAAGTGCCACTGACAATCCACGCACCATTCAGCCTCACGCCGCGCGAAAGTACGCGGGAATAATTCCCCTGCCCATTCTTGGGGATTGTTCACGCCTGCCGTTGGTATTATTTCCTATAAGGCCCAAAGCTCGAAATGCTAGCATTGTTCTCCATCAGGTAACCCTTTTTCAGGGCCTGCGCAAAGGGTGTTCGCATGTACATGACTTGCGCAAAACTCTAATAAGTGGCCCCTAGATCCAACTGGGAATTTTTTTGAACCAAGCGTCACAACTCTATTTTCCATGGGGTAGCAACGCCAGTTTTAGAAAGTTGGTACACCGGCGGAGAGTTCGTCGACAACGAGGAATCTACATTGCCACAAGCTAACGTAAACACCACGCCAACCAGCCACACGCTGCCATTTCGTGCGGCCGACTTTACCACGCTGACTGAAGCGCTTGACTATGCTGCCCAGGGCGAGACCGGCTCCAACTTCTATACTGGTCGCGGCGCCATTTATGCCAGCCTGTCTTATGCTGAGCTGCGCGCACAAGCACTGGATCTGGCACACAAGTTACTCGGCCTGGGACTCGACAAGGGAGACCGTGTAGCGCTGGTGGCTGAAACCAACCCGGACTTCATTCGCTTCTTTTACGCCTGCCAGTACGCAGGCCTGATCCCTGTCGCACTGCCTGCTTCCGTCAAGGTCGGCGCGCACTGCGCCTATGTCGCACAGCTGCACCTCCTGCTCGAAGCCAGCGATGCCGTTGTCGGCGTCGCATCAGAGGGCTACCTGCCGTTCCTGCAGGAAGCAAGTGCCGGCCTGAACATACGCATGGTCGAGGCGCCCGAGGCTTTTTACGCACTGCCCGCATCCAGGCAGGATTTGCCGGTCATTGACCCGGATGATATCTCCTACATCCAGTACACCTCCGGCAGCACGCGCTTTCCGCGCGGCGTCGTGATCAAGCACCGCACCGCAATGGCTAACCTGCAAGGCATTATTGCGCACGGCCTGCAAATGAATGCCGACGACCGCATGATGTCCTGGCTGCCGTTTTACCACGACATGGGGCTGGTTGGCTTCGTGCTGGTGCCCATGGCTGCGCAGGTGTCGATTGATTATCTGGATACCCGCGAGTTCGCGATGCGTCCACGCCAGTGGCTGACACTGATGACACAGACGCGCGCAACCATCTCGTTCGCACCGTCCTTCGGCTACGACCTCTGCGCGCGCCGAGTCAGGCCCAGTGATATCGAAACGTACGATCTCAGCAACTGGCGCGTGGCCGGAATCGGCGCTGAGATGATCCGCCCGCAAACGCTGGAATACTTCGCCGAAATGATGGAGCCCGCCGGCTTTGATCGCCGCGCATTCCTGGCCTGCTATGGCATGGCTGAATGCACACTGGGCATCAGTTTTTCACCCCTGTGGACTGGCTTCACCACGCATTACATCGACAGTGACCACCTCTCCGATCACCACGAAGCAGTATTGCTCGATGAGGGCGACACACAGGGTCGCGGTCGCCATTTCGTCAACTGCGGCACTCCCATGCCTAATTTCGAAGTTGAAATCCGCGACGATAATCGCGTGCTGGAAGACTGGCAGAGCGGCGTGATCTACCTGCGCGGCCCCAGCGTCATGTCCGGCTATTTCAACCTGCCCGAAGAAACCAGCCACGCTTTGTGCGAAGACGGCTGGCTCAACACGGGCGACATCGGCTACCTGGTGGATGGCGTTCTCACCATCACAGGCCGCAAGAAAGACCTGATCATCATCCACGGCCGCAACATCTGGCCGCAGGATCTGGAGCATGTCGCTGAAACACAACCTGAAGTCCGTTCGGGAGACGCAGTGGCGTTCTCTGCCCCCAACCGTGACGGCGACGAGCTGTGCGTGCTGATGGTGCAGTGCCGCGAAACAGATCCCGTCAAGCGCAATAATCTCGTTCGCCGCCTCACCGCCCTGGTGCGCATGGAAATGAGCCTGGATTGCTATGTAGAGCTGGTCCCGATTCACTCGCTGCCACGCACCTCCTCTGGCAAGTTGTCCCGCGCCAAGGCACGGCTCGACTTCATCAACGGCAACGACATGGATTCGCTCGACGCCGCAGCTGAAGAAGTGCGCCTGATGGTGGCTTCAGCCTGACCACGGGCGGCAGCCTGATCGCCGTTACCGGCGCAACAGGCTTTATCGGCGCAACCCTGTGCCAGCGCCTGCTGCAACAGGGTTTCCAGGTCCGCGCACTGGTCAGGAATCCTGCCAAGGCCGCCCATCTGGCTTCCCTCGGGGTAACCCTGGTAGAGGGAGACCTCGCAAATACCGCCGCCCTGCAACGCCTTTGCGCAAATTGTGATGCCGTGGTTCACGGCGCGGGCGCCGTGCGCGGGAACTCGCAGGCGGACTTCGATCAGGTGAATGTTGCGGGCACAGCGGCCGTGCTGGAGGCGATCAGCGCACAGAGTCGCCCGCCCCGATTACTGTTGCTGTCTTCAATCGTCGCCCGGGAACCACACATTTCCTGGTACGCGCAGAGCAAATGGGCAGGCGAACAAGTCCTGCTGCAGTTTGGCGACATCGACCGTATCGTCGTGCGCCCGCCCGCCGTGTACGGCCCCGGCGACAAGGAGATGCTGCCGATATTCCAGCTCATGCAGCGCGGTATCGCGCTTGTGCCCGGCTCGCCGGAGGCGCGCATATCCCTGATTTATGTCGCGGACCTGGTGGACGCGATCATCGCCCTGCTGCGCAGTGATGCTGCGATAGGGCAGACCTTCACAGTCTGCGACGGCACGCCGGACGGGTACGACTGGCATGAGATGGCGGCTATTGCAGCACAGCACTGGTCGCGCCGGGTGCGCCTGTTGCGTGTCCCACACGGACTGCTGAATGCGGTTGCCGCACTGAACAGCAGACTGGCCGCCATCACCGGCCGGGCACCGATGCTCACACCGCCCAAACTGCGCGAACTGCGCCACACGGACTGGGTGGCGGACAACAGCGCGATCACTGCGGCCACCGGCTGGACGCCTGTAGTGGGTCTGCGCGAAGGGCTGGAGCAACTCAAAATACCGACACTTTGACAGCGAATCGGGTGGCGATAGTACGATACAATGCCGGCCTGATTGTTACTCCCCAAATCCAGGTACCATCCGGTGGCAGAGTTTATTGTCGGCAATCCACTACGCAAATGGGCACGCGACCATCGCCTGCTCCGCGAGGCGCTGTGGCGCCTGGATTTTGTCGTCGTGTGGCTGGTCACAAAACTGGCGCGCCTGCTCCCCATCGACACCGCTTCCCGCTATGGCGACGCGATGGGCCGCTGGGTGGGCCCGAGACTCAAGCAGAAAACGGCGATCTACCGCGCGAATCTGGCTATCGCATTTCCCGAGTTGAGCGCTGCGGAACTGGATGCGCTGGTTATCCGCGCCTGGGGACGTTCGGGGCGGGTGATGGCGGAGTACCCGCACCTGGCAACGATACTCGCGGAGGACCAGCGCCTGCAGATCGACATTCGCGAACCCATTGAGACCTACCGCAACCCTGCCCGGCCCTGCGTCATTGTGACGGCGCACCAGAGCAACTGGGAAGTGGTGTGTTCCGCGATGGCAAAAAATGCATATCCCCAATGCCAGCCTGTACTCGCCCCCCACGAATCCGCTACTGGATAAAATGCTGCTGGATTCGCGCCGCGCCCTGAACTGCGAACTGTTGCCGGCAGAGAACAGTGCCCGCCTCCTGATGCGCGCGCTGAAACAGGGACGGACGGCCGCCATGGTGATGGATCGACGCGTCGACGAAGGCAAACCCATACCGTTTTTTGGGCGCGCCAAGCTGTCGACGATCATGCCGGCCAAACTGGCGCTGAAGTTCGATTGCGACCTGGTGCCCGTGCAGGTGGAGCGCCTGCAGGACGCCCACTTTCGGGTCACTTTCCATCCCCCTGTGAAGCCTCGCGACCCGCACGCGGATGAGACCGACCAGGCCATCGACATGATCGAGCAGGTCAATCGCCACTTCGAGCACTGGATTCGACAGCAACCCGAGGATTGGTTCTGCTCGAAACGCCTGTGGCCAAAACATACACTACGCGCAACCGAGGAGACCGGCCGTGACACGGACATCGATTCCTATGCAGCCTGAAAAGCAACATCAATCCATACGCCTGTTCGAGAATGACTTTCTCGAGCGATTGTCCCACGTTCACCCCATCACGCCGCTGCTGATGTGGGGGCCGATCGCGCTCTGGCTGATCTGGCGCAGCTTCGCTGTATACCAGTTACCGCTGCTGCCAGTACTGGCCATCGCTGTGGCGGGAATCATGACCTGGTCGCTGACCGAGTATTGCCTGCACCGCTTTTTGTTCCATTTCCCCGCGAAGAGCAAGCTGGGCAAGTGGCTGGTGTTTCTCTTTCACGGCAACCACCATGAAGACCCCAAGGACAAGACCCGGCTCGTGATGCCGCCCGCCGGCGCCCTGCCCATCATGGCGGTGCTGTACCTGCTGTTCGGCCTTTTCATCCCGCAGCCCTGGATCCAGCCATTCTGTGCGTTTTTTATCCTTGGCTACCTGATCTATGACTATATCCATTACTCGACGCATCACTTTCCCATGCGCAACCCGGTGGCCAAGTTCATCAAGCATTACCACCTGAAACACCACTTCTCCGGCGAGGGCGGACGCTACGGCGTCAGCTCACCGCTCTGGGACATGACCCGGTCGGGTGATCCCGGTCGGGTACGGTCGGGCGACCGGTCGGGGCTGAGTCAACCAAAGTGCCCGAGTTTTACCTGGTTCCAAAGCGTTTGGCGCGTAGAGCGCCGAAGCTGGTCGCGGCCGCGCAGCGGGTAGAAGCCACCGCGTTTCGTTTTGTGTTCTGGCTCATGCGCAAGCTGAGCGTTGAGCATGCCCTGCAGTTGTCTGGCTGGGCGTTTGGGCTGCTGGGCAGGTTCTCAGACAAGGCGGCAAAAGCCCGCGAAAACCTGGCGATCGCCTTCCCGACAAATCGCCGGAATGGCGCGAGCAGACCACGCGGCAGATTTTCCGCTACCTGGGGTATTCGGCGGCGGAGTTGCTGAAACTGGAACAAATCTGGGAGCAGCGCGAACAGCGCATTGAGTTTGTGCTGGAACCAGAAGCGCTTAAACACATGGAAAGCAAACGGGCGACCGTTTTTATCACCGCACACGTGGGTGCCTGGCAGGTTGCCTCACAGGTAACACGCAAGTATGGCTTCAAGATAAACGCTATCTTTGCGCCCGAATCCAATCCCATCATACAAGAGCTGCTGCTGGGGCTGCGCCGGTCTTTCGGGGAGCATTTAATACCCGCCGACGCCGGGCCGCGTCCGCTGCTCAAGGCATTGGGTGCCGGTGAAAGCATTATCATGGCAATGGACACGCGCCCGGACACCGGCAAGCTCCTGCCTTTTTTCGGCGTCGATGCGCTCACCAATACGAGCGCGGTCGGGCTGGCCCTGCGCACCGGCGCAGCGGTGGTCGTGTCGCGCGCCGAGCGACTCCCCGGTGGGCGCTATCGAATAACCGTCTACGATCCGCTGGTCAGCCCGCTTCCCGAGGCACCGATAAAGGAACAGGCCGTCGCCATCACCGAGATCGTGCATCGCTATTTCGAAGACTGGATCAGGGAGTATCCAGAGCAGTGGGTGTGCCTGAAAAGGCGCTGGCCGAAAGCACACAAACTGTAGGCGTGGGGTCCGAATACACACACTAAAGCGCCCAATTATTTGGCCAGCCTCCAGCGGGATTGGCGTATCATACCGGGCGCTCGGCAAACAGCTTGAGCGCGATGGAAAATCACTCTAAAAGAACAGACTGCAGTCTGAATGTACCCTGGGGGCGTCCTATTTTTGAATCGAAGCACAGCTCGCTTTGCAGTCTGCATCTGCACGTTCCGCCGACCTGATGGGTTACTGCGCCTGCTGGCGGGACTCGACGGGCAAGTATTCGCTGCCGTGCCACAACCGTCCGTGTGCCTGATCGTGGTGGACAATTCTCCCACCGCATCTGCTGCGGCTAGCTGCGCGGCTCACCCATCGCGCTGGCCCTTGCATTACCTGCACGAGCCTGCAACCAGGAATCTCGCATGCCCGCAATATGGCGCTGGCAGCCGTCGCCGCAGGCACCGACTTTATCGCGATGATTGACGATGACGAGGTACCGGCGCCCGACTGGCTGGACCAGTTGCTGGCTGCCCAGGCCCGCAGCGGCGCCGACGTGATCGTCGGACCGACCGCGCCAATCTTCCCGCCGGCGACACCCGGCTGGGTAGCGGCAAACAGCCTGTTCATCAAGCCCGAAAACCAGGCCAGCCTGCGCGATCTGGATCCCGACCCACCCGCTGCGACCTGCAATGTACTGGTGCGCGCAGGCCTGCTCGGCCCCGCCGGTTTGTCGTTTGAACCGGCGCTGGCGCTCTCCGGCGGCGAAGACAAACTGCTGTTCCAGTCGCTGAAACAGCACGGCCACACATTTGCCTTTGCAGCGGCGGCGCATGTCAGCGAGTGGATTCCCCCCGAGCGCGCCACTTTCGCCTACATGTGGCGCGAGTCCTATCGCCGCGGCTGTGTAAAGTACTTTGTCAAACAACTCCTGAAATCGCGTTCCAGACTGGGCTCACTGCGCATTGCCGTGCGCCTGGTCGTTAAATCGCTGGGGCTGATCGCGTGGCACCTGCTGCGCATGCTGGCCAAATTGGGCCGCAAGGATCGCGCCTGGATACCGTCAGCACTGCACGTGGCCGACAGCCTGGGCACGATTGCCGGCACCTTCCAGATACCCAACCGACATTATCGACCCAAGGATGTAAAGTGCTGAACCTGCCCTTTCCGGATCGCGAGCGGCGATGGAGCCTGCCGAATGTGGTCTTCGTGACCTATACCCTGTTCCTGGCGGGCTTTTACTTCGTGCCCAATGCCGTGGATAACTACAAGTTCTACATCGCCGCCGTGTTTCTCCCCGGCCTGTTCCTGCTGCCGCGCGCAGTCAAGTTGTGCTGGAGCAGTCGCATCTGGCTGAGCCTGCTTGCCTACCTGGGCTACATGCTGCTCAGTTCGTTGTGGAGTGCTGAGTTTTCACCGGCCGAGTTGTGGGTCGATGTTCGTTACGCCGCCTACATCCTCGCGTTTATCCTGTTGACCGTTTACTGGTTCGAGCGCGACAGGCAACTGCCCGACGCCATCATGGAGGCCGTCACTTTGGTCGTCATAGTGGCGGCCGTGGTTTCCATCATCGCATTCGAGGGACTGGGCTTGTTCTCGATGTCGACGGAAGATCGCCTGGTTGGCCTTGGAATCACTGACAACCCCAACCCGAGCGCTTTCACATACGGCTTTTTCGGCGTGATCGCACTGGATTATGCCCGCAGGCAGCGGGGTGAAAAACTCGCCTACGTTTACGCGGCGGGCCTGCTGGCGATCATCGTGTTCGTCATTCTGACCGAGAGCAATACCGGCCTGCTCGCGCTGGCGGCCGGCTGCGCGCTGTTGTTCCTGTTCGACCGCCGCCCTGCCTCACCCGCATTGATTATTGCGCTGTGCCTGGGGGCAGCCACCGCCATTTACCTGGCCTGGGTCCTGGGTTTGTTGAATGCGAAGGCGGATGTCGGCTTCATGAATCGCCTGCCCATCTGGCAACGCATCCTGGAGCAGTGGCAAGCTGCGCCCGCCTTCGGGTACGGTTACCAACCGACCACCATTCTGTGGCCGAGCGGCAAATCCAGCATCCTGAATTACGCCCACAGTGGTTTCCTGTCAACACTGCGCGATGGCGGCCTGGTTGGCCTGGTGCTGTTGCTTGCGGTCTATGGGTTCGCCGTGCGCACAGCGCTCAGCATGGTGTTCAAGAGTCACCGCGCGCGCTATCTAAGCCTTTTGGTATTCGGCCTGGTCTGCGTGCTCGTCGACTCCGATCAGATGGTGACCCGGCCCAGGGAACTGTGGATCATTTTGTGGTTGCCGTTAGCCTGCCTGATCGCGTATGAACTCGGCTTGCTGGGCGACGATTCACCGAGTTCGCCGGGCACGCAAGCGGAGCGCTCGCCAAAGAATATCCGGTGATAGCCCGCCACCGCGCGCTCCAGTGAAAATTCGCTCCCGCGCTGGCGCAGCTTCTCGACATCCGGCTCACTTGCCAGGCTGGCCAGGATAGCGTCTGCCAGGCTCCCCGGGTCGTTGACTGGCACGAGCATGCCGTACTGTCCGTTCTCCAGTATCTCTGCAGGTCCGCTGGGGCAATTAGTACTCACAATGGGACAACCCGCCAGCAACGCTTCCACCAGCACATTGCCGAAACCCTCATAGTTGGAGGACAGCGCAAATACCCGCGCTGCCCGCAAGAAGGTGTTTGGATTGCTCTGGTAACCCAGCAGCGCGACATCCTCGCCCACTCCCAGTTCTACCGCCAGGTCCTGCAGTTCCTGCCGATGGGCCATCTGTTCAGCCGACGCCTTATCGCCGCCGAGAATCACCAGTCGCGCATCCACGCGTTGACGCACCGCCGCAAATGCCCTGATCAGCAGGGGAAAGTTTTTTTGCTCGACCAGACGACCCATGCCCAGAATAACCGGGGGTGCACCGGGCAGGAACCAGGGATGCGCGGGAGCACCTTCAGGCTCTGCTGCTTCAACAGGGTTATAGACGACATGCACGCGCGCTGGATCCAGGCCGAGAAAGCTGATGGCATCTTCAGCCACCCCGCGAGACGCGGCGATAACACCGTGCGCCTTGGGGAAACAATAGCGTGACATTGGCACCATACTGTATGTCTGCCCCTTGCCACTCCTCTGGCTCTGGTCACTGCGCACCGACAGGGCGATCTGAACGCCGACAAATACACGTGTAGGAATGTTGAGCCTGGACGCCGCCAGAACGGCACTGATACTGGCTTTACCCAGGACGGAAAGAATCACCGCTGGACGAGCCTTTTGCAGGTAATCACGGATATCGCGAATATAGTGGAAGCAGCGCGAAATTTTACGCGCCGAAGCCAACCAGAACAGGATGCCGCCGAGTCCACGCCAACCGCCCAGCCTGACTGCGTCGACGAGCCCCGCCAGTTTGCCCGCCGGCTCCATTACGACGAGATTAACCTCGGGCGGAACACTGCCGCACAACTCGCCCTTCAGTTCACACACCAGCAGGTCAACCTCATACCCCAGCGCGGAAAACCCCGAGGCCATGGCCAGCACAACCCGCTCGGCACCACCTCCGTTAAGATTATCCAGCAGGAATGCGACCCGTTGCGGCTTGGCCTGGTGCGGCTCAGCCTGTGCTGTCTCAAGCGCCATCAGATGAATTTCCATATCAAGAATCCACTGCGCATGTGCGAACTCTCTAATTACGCGCGGATAAGGCAGGCCATTATATGTCAGCTGAATGGACTGTCCAGTTTGCTCGTCGCGCACTGCCGGAGTATTCCACGCGCTGGCATTCAGCTAGAATGCGCGGACTTTGCAATCCACCCTTTCTACACTGCAAGGAGCGCGTCCCATCTCCTCTATCCCACAAAAGCGCACGCGACTCTGGCTGACGTCACCCCACTTTTATCCCTCGTACGGGGGCGCCCAGAACCGCTACCGCAGCTATATACCCGGCCTGCTGGAGCGTGGCCTGGATGTGCGCGTGATGACAGGCACCCCGCAGATCCAGGAGCGCAGCGAGGTCGATACGCACGAAAACTGGTACGAAGCTGCGCCGGGGACCTGGTTGCCGCCCACCACGCTGGATGGCGCAGTGCTGGAACGCATCCGTCTTCCAGACAGCAAAAACCGCACGCGTACGCAAATCTACTACGACGCGCTGCTGGAGGTGTGCCAACGCGCCTCGGAGGGTCCGACTGTCGCGCAACTGCTGACCAACATGCGCCCGCAGGCCCTGCCGTGGTTGCGCCGCTTGCGGGCCAGCGGTGTCGCCACGGTGTATTCGGTATCGCAGTTTCCCACCTGGCAGCAGAAACCGTTCAAACGCATACTGCGACGGCGCGGCTACCAGCAGGTGTACAACGCTTTCGATGCGCTGGTCACCAACAGCGAAGCCATCCAGGCTTTCCTGCGCGATATCGGCGTCACCACGCGCATCGAGTACATTCCCAACGGCGTCAATTTGCAGCGCTTCCATCCCGCCAGGTCGGAATCCGACCACCAGGCCAGGGCGACGCTGCGCGAGCGCTTCGGCATACCCGCGCAGCACAAGGTGATAGTGGCGGTGGGCGCAATCATGCCGCGCAAGGGGCCGGACAAGGTGTTGCAGGCCTGGCGCCGCATTCTCCCCGACTTCCCCGACACCCACGTGATGTTCGTCGGGCCGCGCGCCGACACCCACGACCCGAAGCTGCAGGCGTTCGGCGCCGAGGTAGCCGAGCTGGTGGCGAGCTCCGGCGCGCCCGAGCAGGTGCACTTCACCGGCATCGTCGACGATGTCGAAAACTACCTGCGCGCCGCCGACCTCTTCATACTCGCCTCCAGCCGCGAGGGCACCCCCAATTCCGTGCTGGAGGGCATGGCCACCGGGCTGCCCTGCCTGGTCACGCCCTTCATCGGCATGTCCGCGGGCATCGGCAAGGCCGGTGAGCAGTACCAACTGGTGGAGCGTGAGCCCGAGGCGATCGCGGCCGCACTGACGGGTCTGCTGCAAAATCCGGCGCTGGGGGAGGCCTTTGGCGAGCGCGGGCAGCGCTACGTTGTTGAGCAGGTGGACCAGCAACGCAGCCTGGATCGTTACGCGGCGCTCTATCAGGAACTCGCCGCCGCTGCGACGCAGCGACGTTAGCTCAATCAGCGCTTGACCGCCGCAGCGCTCAGTACATCAAGCGCTCTTTCTCCGTCACCAGCTGTGAACCGGTGAGCAGGCGCCGGGTTTTCTTCATGGCCATTCGAAGTGGCCGATACTCTTCAAACACCACAATAAACACCTTGCGATAGCGATTTTCCGGGCAGTTGATACGTCGCACGCCGTGCCAGGAATTGCCGCGACGACCAAACAGTATGCTGCGATTGTCCTGCGTTTGTGCCGCGAACTCAGCCTCAAAATCGTCGAAAGCGGGCGCATTGTCGGGAGGGATGCGGCCGCCGTCGTCGAGGATCACTGTCTCTCCGCCCCAACGCCAGTCCCAGTCGTCCGGCGTGTTCAGGTAGAAAATCTGCGAGCCGATCTTGCCCTTGGAATCGCAGTGCGGCGACACCTCCCCCCCGTTGGGTGTGAAGTGCCAATGAAAACGGAACCGCACATGGGGCACGTTCAACAGGCGGCAAATAAAATCGCGATAGCGCGCGCCGCACAACTCCTCGACAAAATCGCGCCACGGCTGCGCAATATCCATACCCCGTTCATAGTCGAGGATATAGCGGTCGTGGCTGGCCTGGCCGTGCTTGCGCTGCTTGCCGAAAAACGGTGTGAAGCGCGCCAGATCCGGCAAACTCTGCAATAACTCGCCGTAGTGCTCAGGTGTGATGAAATACTGTGGGTTGATCCAGGGGAAAGGCTTTTGTGCCTGGAACTCGCCCGGATCAATCGCATCCAGTACGGCGGAATTCAGGTAAGTTACGGTGTCCATCGGCTCCCTGCCGGCAAAGATCGCAGTATACGTATCCCCTATTTTCAGCAACAGCCAGGATTTTGTGCACTAATGGCGATCGGTTCCGGACGCGCAAATCAGCGGGCGGCAATGGCCATTGGCTCCTGCAACAGGCCTGCCGGTTTAGCACGCGCATTGGCACAACCCAATGCAGCGCCGCCAATGCGCGCCGTGCGCAGGTCGCCAAAGGGGGTACCCAAACCGCTGTTGACGATCAGCGCCACCGACAGCTCGCGCTCCGGATCGCCCCATGCGCCAGAGCCGCCGAAACCGAAGTGGCCAAAGGCCGCGCGCGGGAAGCCGCGTGTGGTGGCAATACCGTGATAGCCCAGCCGCCAGCGCATATCAAAAAGGGATCACCGAGTGCTTGCCGGTGGGTTCTTGCACCGTCGTAGCCTGCTCCAGTGTTTTTTGCGATATCAGTCGCACGCCGCCCAACGCCCCGCCATTGGCCAGCAGGGCATACAGTTTGGCAAGCGAGCGCGCGGTGAACAGGCCGTTGGCAGCCGGAATGGCGACACGCAACGACTCCGGCGAACCGAAATCAAAGTTGCTCACCCCGCTTGGCGCGAGCGCATCAAAGATGCTGGAGAGGTCGGAATCGATACCCACGCAACGCAACAGTGAGCTGATTCGACTGGCGCCGATCTCGATCTTGCTACCCAGCGAGGATTGCGACAGCTTTTTGGTGGAGTCGGGAAAAATCAACTGCGCCGCACGCGGTATTTCCCGCGCCGGCGTGCCGATGTACAAACCGTCCAGCTTCAGCGGGCGGGCGATCTCCTTCTGCACCAGATCAGCGAACTTCCTGCCGGTGACGCGCTGGATAATCTCCCCCACCAGGAAGCCGAACGTCAGCCCGTGGTAACCGGTGCGCGTGCCGGGCGGGTGCGCGGGCTTGGTCTGCTCGATCGCCCGGATCATATACTTCCAATCCAGCAGGCGGTCCACGTGGTCTATCATCTGGCGGATGTGGTACAGGCCGGACTGGTGCGACAACACCTGCCTGACGGTGATGGTTTTCTTGCCCGCCTGGCCAAACTCCGGCCAGTATTTGGAAACGCGCGCGTCATAGTCGATCAGCCCGCGATCCGCGTAGATATGCAGCAGCGTCGCGGCGACGCCCTTGGTGGTGGAAAAGCTCGGGGCCATGGTGTCGCTGGCCCACAGGGTACCCGCATCGTCCTTGTAGCCACCCCACAGGTCGACCACGCACTCACCGCGATGAAACACACTGACCGCAGCGCCGCCACGGTAATTGCGCAACATGTCACGCAGCGTGGCTTCCACCGGCGCGAAGTCCGGGTGAATGCGACCGTCAAGATGCACTTTGGCCGACCGTTTGCGGGGTGTCGTCATTGCGGGCTCCAACTATTTATAGTGTTATCGGCAGACTATTGGCACTGCCTCGGTCAAAACATAACACAGTTGTCCGCTGTGACGATAACCGCCCAGATCATGATTTCGCTGGAAAATTTGCCCTGGAAGGGACTAATTGAGTACCCGGTAACCCCGGCCGCGCAGGCAGTTCTTGACTACCTGCACCTCGGTCTCGGTTCCCTGAATCGCGCCCTTGGCGCCGCCGCCCACCGCGCCGACGCCGGCGCCCCTGGCGGCGCCCTCCGTGCCCCCGGTGATCGCTCCGATCAAGCCGCCCACCACTGCGCCGGAGGCGGCGCCCACGCCGGCTTTCTCACCGGTCTTCACCGATTCGGAATACGTTTTGCACTCGGCCAGATCCGTTTGGTAGGCCGCCATATCGACACCTTTCTGGTCAATGATGATTTCGTCAGTGGTGGTGCAGGCCGTCAGCACGAGCAGGGTCAGCAGTACAGTGGTTGGATATTTCATGGTGTCATCCTCCGCTACTTGATCGCGCAGTCTAGGCCAACTCGGCTGGCAGTGGAAACCTTGACGGCGCAAGAGAGTTGGGTCAGCCTGAACCGGTTCGACGCATTCGGTGAAGTACCTGGAAACGCCAATGCGCCGCTCACTGTAAACCCGACAATGCAGCATTTCTTATAACTAAAAGGGCTTCGGCCGGGAACACACTTATGAAACAACTCACTGGCCTGGACGCCTCCTTCCTCTACCTGGAAACCCCCAATGCGCCGATGCACATTTCGGGGCTGTCGATCTACGACCAGTCCACCGCCCCCGGCGGAAAGTGCGCTTCAAGGACATCATAGAGAACACCAACAACCGCATGCTGGGCCTGCCGGTGATGACACAGAAACTGGTCACCGTGCCGCTGGGCCTGGATCATCCGTACTGGGTGACGGACGGGGCCTACGATCCGGAATTCCATATCCGCCACCTCGCCCTGCCCAAGCCCGGCGACTGGCGGCAACTGTGCATCCTGATCTCGCGCCTGCAGGCACGACCGCTGGACAGGGCCCACCCGCTGTGGGAGCTCTACATCATCGAGGGGCTGGACAACGTGGAGAACGTGCCCAAGGGCAGTTTCGCGATGTTTACCAAGACCCACCACGCGGCCATCGATGGCACCTCGGGCATGGAGATCACGGCAGCGATCCACGACCTGTCGCCCGACTACACGCGCGCCCATGCGACCACCACGATCAGTGTCGACAGCCAACCTTCCGCGCTGGAGATGGTGCTGCGGTCGCAGCTCAACGCCATCCGCAAGCCGTTCCACTTGTTCAGCGTCGCGCGCAATACCGTGCCGGGACTGGCGAAGGTCGTTGCCGGTTTGTCGAAAGGCCAGCTGACACGAGTCAAGGATATACCGCGCACCCGGTTTAACGGCAGTGTCTCGCCGCACCGGGTGTTCGACGCCATCAGCGTGCCGCTGGACGACGTGAAGGCCATCAAGAACGCGGTGCCCGGCGCCACGGTGAATGACGCCGCCATCACCATCGTGGGCGGCGCGCTGCGCAAGTACCTGCAGGCGCACGGCGAACTACCCGCGCAATCGCTGGCCGCCATGGCGCCGGTGAACGTGCGCTCGGACAAGGACAAGACCGGGGGCAACATCGTCGCCAGCATGACCGTGCAGGTGCGCAGCGACCTCGCAGACCCGCTGGAGCGGTTGCAGGCGGTACGCGAAAGCAGCAGCAAGGCCAAGGAGCTGACCAACGCCATCGGCGCCAAGACCATGACCGACTACTCCCAGTTCATTCCCGCCACGCTCACGGCGCAGGCGGCGCGACTGGCCAGCCGCTGGGGGCTGATGAACCGCATGAGCCCGCAGTTCAACTGCGTGATCACCAACGTGCCCGGCCCGCCGATTCCGCTGTACAACACCGGCGCCAAAATGGTCGCCAACTACGGCACCGGGCCGGTACAGGACGGGATCGGCCTGTTCCACGTCATCAGCAGCTACTGCGGCCAGTTTGTGATCAGCGCGACCAGCTGCCGCGTGATGATGCCGGACCCGGCGTTTTACCGGCAGTGCCTGCGCGAGAGCTTCGAGGAATTACTGGCGGCGGCCACCGCCGGGACGGTGACAAGCAGGCCCGGCAAACCGTCGCCCGCCAAAAAGAAAAAGCGCGCGCCACAGAAACGCGTGCCACAGAAAAAAGCCCGCACCCGCAAAGCACGGCGTGCAGCATGAGCATGCAACCACCCCATCTGCTACTGACGCTAAGTGACGGGCCGCGCGCGCTGGCGGATGCGGCAATCCTCAGGATGTCCTCGCCACTGCTGCGACGGCTGAAGCCGGCCCGGCATCCGCAAAGCGTGATGGTCATCCCGGGCTTTCTCGGGGACGACCGGGGCAATGCGCCGCTGATCAAATTCCTGCAGCGTCTCGGCCACACCGCCTCCGGCTGGGGCCAGGGCCGCAACCTTGGGGCGCAGGGTTTTAGCCAGGATCAGCTGCGCGAGACGATGGAACCGCTCATTGCAGCCGGTAACGGCAAGATCGCACTTATCGGGCACTCTCTGGGCGGCATCTACGCCCGCGAAATCGCGCGCGCCGCACCAGAGCTGGTCTCACAGGTGATTACGCTGGGGAGTCCGTTTGGCGCCGGCCGCCAGCACGCATCGCGCGTGAGCCGACTGTACCAGCGCCTCAACCCGCAGGTAGTTGACCGCCATATCGACGACAACCTTTCGCTGCCGCCACCGGTACCCACCACCGCGATCTACACCAAAGCCGACGGGATTGTGAACTGGCGCACCTCACGGCAAAGCGGCGCCTTTCCTCACGTCCACAATATCGAAGTGCTGGGCAGCCATATCGGCCTGAACCGCAATGCTGCAGTTTGGTACTGGGTGGCGAAGAAACTCGCGGAGTTGTAACCATGCACACTGCTTCCACCCCACCCGGAGATCGCCATGTCCTACCACACGCTGCGCTACGAAGTCGCCGACAACATCCTTACGCTGACACTGAACCGCCCCGACAACCTCAATGCATTCACCGTCGAGATGGCGCATGAACTGATCGAAGCGTTCAACCGCGCCAGCAATGACGACGACGTGCGCGCGATAGTGGTGACCGGCGCCGGGCGCGCGTTCTGCGCAGGCATGGACTTGTCCGTCGGCGGCAACGTCTTCGGTCTGAACGAGAGCCTGAACCCGACCATGGAAGACATGGAGAATCGGCTGGACGACCCGGAAATGATCGCCGGCGTGCGCGACACCGGCGGGCGCGTCACGCTGGCGATCTACGACTGCAACAAACCGGTGATCGCCGCCATCAATGGAGCGGCCGTCGGCATCGGCGCCACCATGACCTGCGCGATGGACATACGCCTCGCCTCCGAACACGCGCGCATCGGCTTCGTGTTCAACAAGATCGGCATCACGCCGGAGGCTTGCTCCAGCTGGTTCCTGCCGCGCATCGTGGGCATCGCACAGGCGCTGGAGTGGGTGTACAGCGCCGAGATATTGAAGCCCGAGCAAGCACTGGCGGGGCGCTTCGTCTCGGCGGTGGTACCGGCCGACCAATTGCTGGAAGAAGCCTACAAAATCGCGCGGCGCATCGCCCAACACAGCCCGGTGGCCATCGCCCTCACGCGGCAGATGATGTACCGCTGCTCGGCGCAGGCGCATCCCATCGAGGCGCACAAGGTGGATTCACTCGCGATCTACTACGCCAGCCGCACTAGTGGCAAGGAAGGGGTGAAGTCCTTTCTGGAAAAGCGTGCGCCGGTGTTTGAAGACCGGACCTCTGCCGATATGCCGCCTTTTTATCCCTGGTGGAAGTAGAGACTGCGCAATGCGGTGCACTCCTTTAAACGACGAAATCGCGTCACCGCACCCATAGTCTTCGAAGAACACGCACTGCGATCAGCCGCAAACCAAAACGACGCGATGTGGAGTGCTGCGCATAATATATGGATGGTGACTTACAGCGCAGCGGTCGCGCCGGGCGTGCACAGCTGAACTATCGAGAGGTGGCGGAGAGATGCGACGATGTGGATCTGCTTGTTGAATTGTTTCCAGATGTGGACATGTCTAGCAGTCACCCATGGCTATATAAGCCTACACATGGCTAGATATGGGCAGAATGTCTACACTTGTCGACAACATATACTTAGCTGTTCTGTGCTTTGATGATGAGACGAGCATGAATAGAGAATGTCATCGTTAAAACAGTGATCGTCTGCGGGCTACCGGGCCTCTTCTGGTGAGCCTCGGACAGGTGCTCGGGTCAGTCTGCATTCAGCTCGTCTTCCTGGTGAGAGTGCTGGCAATCTCAATACACAGTCATCCTGTGATTGCACAGAACAAGTACGGGCAATGCGCTCCCTTCGGTCGCCGGACCGCGCTACCGCGCGTCCGTTGCCGTAGGCGTTCTGTGCTTTGATGATGAGATGAGCATGAATAGAGAATGTCCTCGTTTAAACAGTGATCGTCTGCGGGCTACCGGGCCTCTTCTGATGATCCTCGGCCAGGTGCTCGGGTCAGTGTCCATTCAGCTCGCCTTCCTGGTGAAAGTACTGGCAATCTCAATGCATAGTCGTCCTGCGGTTGCACAGAACAAGTACGGGCAATTCGCTCCCTTCGGTCGCCGGACCGCGCTACCGCGCGTCCGTTGCCGTAGGCGTTATGTTTCAAGTTCAGTCGCCTTAGCAGGCGTTTAGTATCCCATTAACAAAGTTCAAGGAGAATTTCATGTCCAAAGGCCAAGATTCAAAAAAAGCGATTAAAAAGAAACCTGAAAAGACGATGAAAGAAAAACGCGAAGCTAAAAGGAAAAAAAAAGCCAAAAGAAAATAGCTGCTAGGTCTTAGTGAAAAGGCCATCAGTCCGTATGGAATCAAAACATAACAAGGGCGGGCACAACCGCGCAACAAGTTGCGCTGGACTCGCTACACTGCGTTCCGCTCGCCTGTGCCGCCGGCGTTAAGTGGTCACATGAGCGCCCTAGGACGATTACTTGAATCATACGAAGAAGATGAAGTTCTTCGTTTAACGTTCTCCGATGGGGCAGAATTCGAGTATCGGAAATTCGAGGTTGTCGATGAGACGATCTATCAAGATGATTCTTATGTTCTGGGAGAGCTTCTACAGCCGGGAAAAAAGACGAGTTTCGTCGAATTTCAGGTACATGAAATCGTGAGAGTAAAGCATGTTAAGTCCAACACTACTATTTATGAGCGGTCTCCAGGTTAGCCACTTAACAAGGCCGGCCACGCCGCGCACTTCGTGCGCTGGACTCGCTACACTGCGTTCCGCTCGCCCGTGCCGGCGGCGTTATGCAGCAACCTAGCACCGTGCCAAGCTCGTACGAGAGGCGTCGCTTTGGACGGCTGTGTTCGCGCTTCTCTTCAATGAGGAAGAAGTATCTAGCAATGGCTCTATCTCATGGAATGGCGATCAACTTGGAGGCACCGGACCTTGCGGCACTTTACCGGTTGGTACGTTTCCGGAAGCCTGGTTGGGAACAAGAGGCGACTCAAAATGCGCGCCAAGGCATGGAAGAAATTCGCTCTGCACTAGCCTATTCTTTCGCCACGCTCGCGGGAATCACCGTGGTCTCCGTTCTCACACTCTCCATTGCTGGCAGTATCTCTCCAGATCTTCCAGTTTCATGGGCGAAAGTGCTCAGTGCCAGTGGCGCCTTTTTTGCAGCCTGGGCAACGTTGTTCGCGCTCGGGGGCATTTGGCGAAGCTGGGACGGGGTGGCTCTGCACGAACTCGTGCATCCAAAACTATTCAAGCTGCTGTTCTTGCCTGGAACACTCCTCGCAATGCTTGGTCAATTGTGGTGAAGCTGCATAACATGTCAGTTAACGCGGACGCCATGCGGCGCCCGGCCGCTTGCGCGGCCAGTTGCCGCAAAGTGTCGGTTACCTTCACGTAATGCGTAAGGAAGCGTAATGCTGAACCCAGGAAAATGGTGAATTTCTTGTGCTGGCCGAACTTTTGAAGATGGACATCGAAGCCTATCAGGCGGTCAAGATTAACCAAGAAGATTATGATATCACCGTGGTTCGCAGTGTATCCGAAGTAATTCGTATCCAAGTAAAAACTACTGAATTACAGAATAGTTCGACCAATAATGCTATCTCAAACGTAGACAAGAACTACGATATTCTTGTAATCGTCATTGTTGAGCCATCAAACGTCCGTATGTTTGTCCTTACCAAGGACGAAGTTTTACGTGTGAAGACAAGTGGAAACCAGATTTACACCACAGAAAAGCCGTCCGGAACGGTCGGTATTCGCCAAAATCTGATTCAGTATGAGAATCAATGGCAGAAGATTTGAATAAGCATAACAAGGCCGGGCACAACCGCGCAACAAGTTGCGCTGGACTCGCTACACTGCGTTTCGCTCGCCTGTGCCGGCGGCGTTCTGTGCTTTGATGATGAGATGAGCATGAATAGAGAATGTCCTCGTTTAAACACTGATCGTCTGCGGGCTTCCGGGCCTCTTCTGATGATCCTCGGCCAGGCACTCGGGTCAGTCTCCATTCAGCTCGCCTTCCTGGTGAAAGTGCTGGCAATCTCAATGCATAGTCGTCCTGTGGTTGCACAGAACAAGTACGGGCAATGCGCTCCCTTCGGTCGCCGGACCGCCCTACCGGGCGTCCGTTGCCGTAGGCGTTAACCATACAAATCATGACCGACGAAGAATTCGACATTTTTGTAGAAGAAGCAATGGCGGAGCTGGACCAAAAGCGTCAAATGCTTACTGAATCTTATGGTCTCGGCACCCATAGTAATTTTGTGGTGGAGTACGAAAATAATTTACTAACATTCTTCGAAAATGAAAGGCCGATCGTGGTTGCGAAAATACTTCCGGTCGCATCCCATATTCCAGAAATGGAAAATCTAAAGTGGTTTTGGGCAAACGAAAATTTGCCAGAGTCTGTTAGAGAGCATAGTAGCGCTGTCAAAATGCTATACGACCAAACAGGTTATGATGTATTCAACGACCCACATATAGCATGCGATGAAGGCATGGCCTGGGAAATCGCGGCAATGGCATGTAAGTGCCTAAATGCCCAGGGAGTGTATCGTATCCCTCACGGCAATATGCATTCTTATGTTTTGCTTCTATCGGTACAAAAACATGGTTAACAAGGCGCGCCAGAGCGGACGGCTTCGCCGCCGCTGCGCTATGCGTTAGGCAATCAAGTCGGAGAAGTGAAGTATGGAAGTAAAAGAATTCGTTGCTGAAACATTACGGCAGGCAACCGAAGCTATCTTGGAGAATCAATCTACATTCCAAAATGGTCGTCCTAATATTGAAGAATTGAAAAAACTGAACATGTTCTCCCATGGTCGTGGTTGGGTTACTTATGTAGATTTTGATATTGCAGTTACCGAAAGTTCATCTAAAGAAGGCGGTGCAAAATTGAGTGTGGCTGGCGTGGGAAAACTGGGAGGCGACCTTTCATCTGGAACCGAAGTGGCTAGTCGGGTGAAGTTTCGTGTACCCATACAAATAAACGATCGAACCTCAGGTGCCTAACAAGGCAAGCCACCCGGACGCCAAAACCGCTGCGCGGTTTCGCCGCCGGTGCTTTAGGCGTTCTGTGTCTTGATGATGAGATGAGCATGAATAGGGAAGTTCCTCGTTTAAGCAGTGATCGTCTGCGGGCTACCGGGCCTCTTCGGAAGATCCTTGGCCAAACGTTCTGGCCAGCGTCCATTCGGTTCGGCTTACCGCTTAACCTGCAGGCAACTTTCCTGCATGGTCGTGTAGTTGCACAGAACAAGTTGCTCAAATTCGTTCCGGCCCTTCGGGCCTCCACCGGACAGCCAAACCTGCGGTTTGTCTGCCGTTTAGCAAGGCGTTAAGCATCAAGGAAAGTAATGGATCAATTTCTATTCTCAATAATTCAAAATCTGGTCATAGTGATCTTGGTGGGTTACCCCCTCTACCGCATGTTTAAGAAAGCAGGTATCAATAGGAAGTATTGGTTCGCCATTTTTTTACCCTATTCCATCGGTATTGTCGTAGTAGTACTGTTGCTAGCTTTCTTCCCGTGGTCCACACAGGAGAAAGCAGGTGATTGAGCAATTATCTACTATGTCCGCAACAGAATATATTCTCATCATAGTATCATACTGGCCTTGCTTGGTGTGTTCGGTCAAATTCTTAAAAAGCTGGTTACTCTCGGTTTTGGGATTTACTCCTTATAGTTCCAGGGTTGAACATAATACTAGTTTGGGTCTTTTTCATTTCTAAATTGGCCATCGATTGAAAATGCTTAACAAGTACCGGCTGTTCGCCCCTATGGGGCCGGACGTAAAAACCGCGGTTCGCTCGCCGGTGCCGGCAGCGTTACGTGTACTAGGATAATCATGGAAGTATCTGCGGAAGAAGAAATAAATCAGATTGAAGTCGGAAAACCTCACGTAGTTATTTTGGGAGCTGGTGCAAGCTACGCAGCTTGTCCTGATGGGGATAGAAATGGTCGCAAACTGCCCTAATGAGTAACTTCGTTGAAACACTGGGTTTTGAGGATTTAATAGCTCGAACAGGCTTATCTTTTTCCTCTACCAATTTCGAGGATATATACACGCAGATTCATCAAAATCCGAAACTAAGTAACATCAGAGAAGAGTTAGAAAAAGTAGTCTATGACTATTTTAAAGGGATGGAGCTGCCTGATGAGCCAACGATTTACGACCATTTAGTATTGTCACTTCGCAATAAGGACTTTATCGCTACCTTTAATTGGGATCCTTTTTTAGTTCAGGCAATTCGTAGGAATGGTCAACGCTTCAAAATGCCGAGAACGTTATTCCTTCACGGAAATGTAGAGGTGGGATATTGCCAGGATGGCCACATGATGGGTAATAACGGCGGTCATTGCCATCATTGTGGAGAGCCGTTGACACGCACACAATTACTTTATCCTGTAGGAGAGAAAAACTATCACTTAGATGAGTTTATATCCCGACAGTGGGCAACGATGGCCGATCTGTTAAAGCACGCTTTTATGGTAAGCATATTTGGGTACGGTGCTCCAACATCAGACGCTAGTGCAATAGCTCTGTTAAAAGATGCTTGGGTTAGTGTGGGTGAGAGGAATATGGAAGAGTTCGAGATTATCGACGTCAGAAACGAAGATGACCTGCGCGAAACGTGGTCGCGATTTATACACTCACATCATTATCGGGTGGAAAATAATTTTTATAACTCATGGATAGCAAATCATCCAAGACGTACGGGCGAGGCATATTTAAATCAATTCTTAAAGGCACAGTTCATCGAGAATAATCCCCTACCAAAAGATGCGAACTTTGAAGAGTTATGGTCTTGGTATGACAGATTGCAGGAAGTAGAGAATGCGCACACGTAACAAGTCAATTAACTTCGCGCCTTCGGCGCCGGACGCAGCAAAGCTGCGCCGGTTATTGAGGCGTTAGGGCAAAGGAGAAATCGTGCTCACGAAGGAAGCAATAATTGCAACCACGCATCGAGATAGTGAAGGCGATAAATTAGCTCTGGAAGCTTTATACAGCCTTGTTGATGGTATTCGTTCATCGTATATACCTATTTGGGACGAGCATGATCCTCGAAAGCCACCGCTAGGTCGTATTGCGTCTGCAGAGGTGCGTGAAAGAAATGATGGTGAATACGAAGTCTTTGCCATATTGGAGATTTTTGATGGTTCTGAGCCTGATCGATACTCTGGAGAACGAGAACATATCCGAGAGAAGCCGTTGGATGTAGGGCAGATTGTTGTAAGCCCTGATCGGACGTTTATGTCTAAAGAAGATTTGGATGATATTAATGTGCTCGCTAAATTGCTTGGCACTAGTCCAATCGAGTCAGTTAAAAAAGCGATGGACCCACTTTCGATCCTTCAGCTAACCGCTGCTTTTGTGGCTGGAGGGGTCGCCAGCGGTTTTTTAGGTAAGCTTGGGTCAGACGCAGCAGACGCGCTTAAAGAGAAAATAAAAAGAATAATGAGGCGCGCAGAAGAACGTACCTCTGAACGAGTTTTTAGACTTGTTCTTCAACTTGAAAAAGACGGGTATTCTATCGAGGCAGATATCTTTATAACTAATCCCACGGATGAAGATATTGATAGCCTTTTTAGTTCCGGATTGTCTGAAACAGATAAGCAAATTCCAAAGCTGATGAATTTTGGTAAGCAGCTAAGCAAACTAACATTTGAGTATAAAGATAATAATCTTCAGTTAAAGTTTGGTGTGAGGAAGGATTGCGTACCAGTAATAATTAAGGTTGAAGATACGCAGAATGAGACCAAGCCCTAACAAGGCAAGCCACAGCGGCCCACTAGAGGCATGGCCTAAAAAGCAGGCCATGCCTCTGGCGGCCGCGTGCTTGCGGCGTTATGCACTGAAAGTCGTAATCCTCACGAGGTATTTTGATGTCTGAAGATATTGATATTGAAAAATTTTTTCACAATAACGATATTAGAGTTCATGAATTATCGAAACAAATACCAAGAATTGATGACGTAACCCTGGTTGTAATAAAAGGGCACCTGGTTGTTGAAAGATGCCTGTTTGAGATATTGCAAAGAAATATGCACAACCATAAATACCTTGAATACGCGAAGTTATCATTTGCTCAGCTTTTAAATTTAGTAAAAGCCATATCAAAAATACCACCTCACGAAAACACATTTGGCGGCATTAAAAAGTTGAATCGTTTAAGAAACCATCTTGCTCACAACCTACCAAATGAAAATACAGATAAAATGATTGATGAGTTCATTGACTACGTAGGCGTTCACATTGATGGTCATACGACCTGAGCACAAAAAGTGTGGGACCAAATTTATAGTATGCTTGGCGCAATAAGTATTCTTATTTCAGTATCAGAATTAGTATCTTCTAAAGCAAGTAAGTCAGATCTGGTAGCTGTATTAAGGAAAATAGGTGCGGAAAAATAAGTGCGAGTCATTCATAAAAATGCCTAACAAGCCAAAGCTGTCGGACGCTTCGCGCCGCAGCTTGGGGCGTTAGGCGTCACACAGATTTCAAGGAGATTTATGGAACTAGGACAGATTGTTGCAACAATTATCGGCTTGATAATAGGAGCCGCACTTATCTACCCACTTATGGCTGCAAGGCTTCATCACGCAAAGGACAGCCTCGCGCTAGTAATCGCGAACCATGAAAAGGAAATAGGTAGGCTCAAAGAATCCGGCCTTACTTTGGTCACCTATCCATATAAGGAAGAGCATGGAAAAGATGGCGTGATCTTCGACGAGCGTCGAGTTGAGATAGGCTATAAGTACCAACTCTTTGTCAATGGCACCCCATGCTTTCAGCCGCATATTGTGGCCACTGACACGCTCACTAAAAAAGGATATAAATGGCGAGCGAATCGAATATGCTCTCCAGCGTGCCACCGACATGGTTCTGCAGTTATCCGAACTTCATCCCGCCATCAAGGCGCTCAAGAGCGGAAGTGACGTCAATGCGACAGTTCGGAGGTTGCTTTCCAAGCATGACGCCTAACAATTCAAGCCACTCGGACGTCAAAACCGCTGCGTGATCCTACACCACTTTAGATGACTCTATTTTTAGTCAATGGGACAAACAAGAAAGCGACACTACGACCGATGCACGCTAGAGTTCAAGCATCATCATTCGCCGGGATCCAGTTCGGCTCGGGCGTGGCGGCCTTGCATTATGAACCGGCGAGCGGTCCGCGGATAAGCGCCCACTTGATAATCCTAGGCATCTTCAAATTCGTATCACGCCTTTTGCTTCACGACACCATCAATCACGAGTGCCACCAGCAGCGCCCCACCCCCGAGCGCGAACAGCAGGGCGTAATCGCTGCTAGTGTGCTCAAACAGGTAGGAGTAGCCGTAGGCCGCGATAGCCTGGCATAGCGCGAAGCTGGTGGTCGCGAGGCTCCACGCGCTTTTCTGCCTGGCCGCGTCATTCGGGACCAGTTCGCGAATGCGGCCGAGCGCCAGGATCACGCAGCCCGGCATGAACGCGCCCGCCAGAACGCTGGAAACGACCAGTGCACCCGTGGTGTGCAGCAGCGCCGGCAGCGCAACGGCGATCGCGACTATCAACAGACTGAGGCGCAGGGCGATGGCATAGCCGGAGCGGTCAGCAAAGTGGCCGATCAGCAGCGGGCCGGCGATGGCTCCGAGCCCCACCAGCACCCAGTAATTTGCGCCGGCCACCAATCCCTGGTCGAGGCCTCGCGCGATGAAATCGACAAAGAAAATCATATGCGGCACCAGGCCAAAAGCGCAGAGTCCGTACACGAAGTAGAGCGCGCGCAGCGAACGCGCAGATGGCGGCTGCACCGAATCTTCCTGTGCCGCAGCGGTGCCTTCACCTGTCGGCCAGCCGCGCCAGGCGAGTGCGGTAAGCAACAGCGACAGCAGGCCGAGGCCGAGCCAGGCCTGCGTGAGGCCCTGGCGCAACAGCAGCGGCACCAGCGTACCGGAGAGCACGATGCCGAGGCCTACGCCCGTGAAGATGACACCGCTGGCAATGCCGCGCCTGGCCTCCATGATGTAAGGCAATACCGTCGGCGCGGCGAGCACGATCAACACGCCGCCGGCAAAGCCGGAAACTGCCCGCCACGACATGATCCAGAGGAAACTCACGGGCCATGCGCAGGCAATCAGGGAGGCGACAACGGCCAGCATCATCAGGCGCAGCACGACGGCAGCCGGGAGTCTTGCCGCCAGCGGAGCCGCCAGCAATGCACCTGCCAGGTAGCCCGCGAGATTCGCCGCGCCCAGATAGGCGGCATCCGCCGCATCGAACCAGCGCGCCTGCACGATGGCCGGCAACAGCGGGGTGTAGGCGAAGCGTGCCAGGCCGATGCCGACCAGGCTGGCGCACAGTCCGGCCAGCGTCAGCCACGCGGCGGCGGGCGTGCGTTGAGCCGCGCCAGCGCTGGTAGGTGCCCGCGTCATGCCACGGTGCCTGTTCCCACAGGCACGCGCTCGGGCATGCGTGTCATTGCGCACTTCCCTTCAGGGCTGCAGCTTTCGCTTTCGCCTGGCGCTGGCGCAAGGTGACGACGCTCTCGCGATTGATTCCCCAGTTTTCCGGCTCCACCTCGTCGATGATGACGAAGGTCGTCGCGGGATCTTTATTCAATACGTCACGCAGCAGATCGGTGACGCCCTCGATCAGGCGCAGTTTCTGTTCTGGCGTAACACCTTCTTTAGTCACCCTGATATTGACGTAGGGCATGGTCGCTCTCCTTTTTGTTGTGTGAAATACTGATCGTGACCGACAACTCACCGCTGCAGTTTGACGATGTGATCCCCAACATCGTCTGCTACTTATCACGGGGAAACAAGGAAGCATCATTATGGATTGGTATCTGGCAGTACTCAAAAAGTATGCGCAGTTCAGCGGTCGTGCGCGCCGCAAGGAATACTGGTATTTCACATTGTTCAACGTGATTTTCAGCGTCGTTTTGTCTTTCGTTGACGGACTGACGGGAACCTGGAATCCGGAATCCGGTGTCGGGCTACTCAGCGGTATTTACTCGCTGGCGGTGCTGATTCCAGCGATTGCCGTTGGGGTGAGGCGGCTGCACGATACGGGGCGAAGCGCCTGGTGGCTTTTGATACTGCTCATTCCGCTCATTGGCGTGATCATTTTCCTGGTGTTCATGGTCCTGGAGAGCCAGGAGGGTGAAAACCAGTATGGGCCGTCGCCGAAACTGGCCGCGTGAGCACGCTGTGAATGGCGCCAGCTTGCAGGATTGCCCCTGCAGGCATCGGCGCCCTTTCACCGATAACCGCCGCCCTGCTCCAACAACCGCGCGGCATGCACGCCCCAGCCCTGCACCCGCGCGGCCTGCTCACGCAGCCGCTCTGGCGTACCGAGGAGCTGGCGATTGAAGCCTATGCGTTTGAACCAGTAGTGCAGGCCGAGCAGGTCGGTGAAGCCCATGCCACCGTGCACTTCCGTGGCGGTGCGCGCGATGAAGGTGCCCACTTCCGACAGGTGCGCCTTGGCATGGCAGGCCATCAGGGTGCGTTCGCCGGGGACGGTGTCGAAGGCGTGGGCGGCATACCACAATAAAGCGCGGCAGGGCTCGAGTTCCGCCGCCATCTCGGCGCACATATGTTTTACCGCCTGGAAGGAGCCGATCAGGCGCTTGAATTGCTGGCGCTCGCCGGCGTAAGCCACGGCTTTGCCCAGCATGCACTGCGCGGCGCCGAGCGTGTCTGCCGCGAGCGCGATGCGACCGGCTGCGGACAAGGGCGCAATCGCGTCGCCCTCGCCGGGGTGCAACAGTTCCGCCGCCACATCCTGCAGGTTCAACTCCCACAGGCACCGCGTGTCATCGATGCTGCGCAGGGCGATCCACTCCAGCCCTGGCGCAGCGCGCGGCACGGCGTAGAGATCGCCCTCGGTGCAACTTAAGATCAGCAGATCAGCGCCTGGCGCGCCCAGCGCAAACAACAGGCGGCCGTTGAGCGTGTCATTCAGCGCGGTGACGCCACCACCGTCGCGGCTGCCGCCGGCGTCCGTGATCGCAACCGCCACCTGCAGTGTTCCGGCGGCCAGCGGCGGCAACCATTTCTCTTTCTGCCTTTCGGAGCCAGCGAGTGTCAGCGCCAGCGGGGCGAGGATCGCGCTGGCGATGTACTCCACCGGCGCGGCAAATTCGCCCAGCACTTCCTGCACCAGAACGGCGTCCAACAGCGGCAAACCCAGCCCGCCGTAAGCCTCGGGCACCAGCAAGCCGGTGAGGCCCAGGTCGGCCAGTCCCTGCCACAACTGCGCATCGTGCGTGGGCCCGTTCGCCAGCGCCGTGCGCACGTACTCCACGCCTGCACTCTGCTGCAAATAGCGCCGCAGGCCGTCCTGCATCGCGCGTTGCTGTTCACTCAATCCGAAATCCATCAGCGTGCACTCCCAGTCTGCGGCGCAACCGCCAACTTCGGTTCGCGCGGCATGCCAAGGCCGCGTTCGGCGATGATGTTCTTCTGGATCTGCGCGGTGCCGCCGCCGATGATCAGGCCGAGATCGAACATGTATTTGCGCTGCCAGTCGCCGCGCGCCCGAATCCGCGGGCTGTGGTGATAGAGGATGCCCAGCTCACCCAACGCATCGATGGCGAGCGCCGCCAGTTGATGGTTGAGTTCACAGCCCTGCAGCTTGACGATCAGGCGCGCCATGGCGGGTACTTCGCCGCGCTGCTCTCCATGAAGTGCGCCGCTGAGCAGGCGCATCCCGTGGTAGCGCATCGCCAGCACTTTGCCCTGCAGCCGCACGAGGCGATCGCGCAACAGCGGGTTGTCCATCAGGCTGACGCCATCCACCGTTTCCTCGCGCAGCAACTCGACCAGTTCACCGAGGCGACGGCTCGCCTCATTCGGGTCGCCCAGCATGCCGCGTTCAAATTTCAACGTGGTGTTGGCCACCTGCCATCCCTCGCCGCGCTTGCCGACGATGCCGCTCTTCGGCACGCGCACGTCGGTAAAGAACACCTCGTTGAATTCCGCGTGGCCGGTCATCGTGGTCAGCGGGCGCACTTCGATGCCGGGCGTATTCATCGGAAACAACAGGTAACTGATGCCGTGGTGCTTCGGCGCGTCGGCCTCGGTGCGCACCAGGCAGAACATCATGTCCGCCTCGTGCGCGGTGCTGGTCCAGATTTTCTGGCCGTTGATAATGAAGTCGTCGCCGTCGTCGACCGCGTACGTGCGCAGGCTGGCGAGGTCCGACCCCGCGCCGGGCTCGGAATAGCCCTGGCACCACAGCATTTCGCCGCGCAGTGTCGGCGCCACATAGCGCGCCTTCTGTTCCTGCGTACCCAGCTCCAGCAGCGTCGGCACCAGCATCGAGATGCCCTGCCCGGAAAGCCCGCCCGGTGCACCGGCGCGCGCGAACTCCTCGGCAATGATGTGGGATTTGAGCACGTCCGGTTCACCGCCGTGCCCGCCGTACTCGCGCGGCAGCGTGCGCGCCGTATAACCGCGCTCGATCAACAGCGCCTGCCAGCGCTGGTACTCGGGCGTCGCCCGCCCCAGGCGTTGGCGCGGCGGCCACTGGGCCTTCGTCTGCTGCAGAAATTCCCGCACTTCGCTGCGGAACTGTTCGTACTCAGGGCTGTAGGCTAGGTCCATACTTTGCCTCTTATATCTGGTTATCCGTTCGATACGCTAAATGGGTGCCCACACTTTATTCGAAACGGTGGTTGCGCTTGCCGAAGCAACACAATAGCAAGCTCTGGCCTACGTACCAACGGTTGCTGATGGCTTAGTTTATCTTGGGCGGCGGTCAGCGCGCTGGGACACGCCAAAAGCGCACATCCATGTCGGGTGGCGACGTCCTGTCGCCACGGTCCCAGCGAGAAGCCACACCTGATCTTGCAGGCGATTTTTTCAACTAGAGCCAACGCTACGCGTCGGACCGTTAGTTTGAACTCGGCCAAATCCGCATGCTAGGCTGCACGCCTACCGGAGGGAGCCATGCGTCCGCAGCTCGCGTTTGCGTTTATCTTTGTCACCGTGCTGCTGGACTCCATCGGCTTTGGCATCATCATGCCGGTGGTGCCGCAGCTGATCATGGATGTCTCCGGCGACACGCTGACCAGCGCCGCGCGCGACAGCGGCCTCCTGATGTTCGCCTATGCCGCGATGCAGTTTATCGCGTCGCCGGTGCTCGGCAATCTCTCCGACCGCTACGGGCGCCGCCCGGTGCTGCTGTTCTCGCTACTGGCGATGGTCTTCAATTACCTGTTGATGGGCTGGGCGCCGACGCTGTTGTGGCTGTTCGTCGGGCGCATCATCGGCGGTTTCTCCGCCTCCACCTACGGCATCGCCAACGCCTTCGTGGCCGACACCTTCCCCGCCGAGAAGCGCGCACAGTATTTCGCGCTGCTCGGCGCCGCCTTCGGCATGGGGTTTATCATCGGCCCCGCGCTCGGCGGCTTCCTCGGAGAATATGGTCCCCGCACGCCGTTTTACGCTGCCGCCGCGCTGACGGCGATCAATGTCGTGTACGGTTATTTCGTGTTGCCGGAATCGCTGAAAAGCGAACACCGCCGCGCATTCGATCCCGCCCGGGCCAATCCGCTCGGCGCGTTCCGGCAACTGTGGCATTACCCGGAGGTGATCGCGTTAGTCGTGGTGTATTTCTGCTACATGCTCGGCCACTTCTCGCTGCCCAGTATCTGGGCGTTCTTCACCATTGAGAAATTCGACTGGTCGCCGCGCGACATCGGCTTCTCGCTGAGCGCGATCGGCGTCGCGATGATCTTCGTGCAGGCCTTCCTGATTCACAAGGTACTGCCGGTGTGGGGGCCGCAGAAAACCGCCATCGTCGGCTTCATCGCCACCACCGTGAGCTTCATCGGTTACGCCTTCGTGCCGTATGGCTGGATGATGTACCCGATCATCCTGGTGGGCTCGCTGCAGGGCTTTATCACGCCGTCGCTGCAGAGCATCATGTCCGCGCGCATCCCGGCCAACGCGCAGGGCGAGTTGCAGGGCGCCCTCGGCAGCATGAGCGGGCTGGTGGCGATCCTCAGCCCGCCGTTCATGACGCAGTTGTTTGCGTACTTCAGCTCGGACGCGGCGATCGTCCATTTCCCCGGCGCGCCGTTTTTCGCGTCGGCGATTCTGACCGTGCTGGCGATGGTGTTGCTGTTGCGGACGGTTGCCGGACGGGGTGGTAACCGGCAAGGACGAAAACCGGGGCGGGGGGGGGGGGGGGGGGAAATTGGCTCGCTTCCGCTGGACGCGCAAAAGCGCACATCCAGGCTCCTGGGAGTCCGGTGACACGGTCCGCGAACGCCACAAAAGAACGGGGCCTATTTTCAACCAGGACCGGGGCCAAACCTAGGTGCCGGGCCAATGCATCCAGTAATATACTGCGTCCCACGCGGCGTCCCGCACACCCGACAGGAATCACGATATGACTGAGAAGATATTGCGCATTGGCGGTGCCAGCGGCTTCTGGGGCGACGCCGCGCGGGCCACGCCGCAACTGCTGGGCGTGTCCGGCCTCGACTACCTTGTTTACGACTACCTGGCGGAAATCACGATGTCCATCATGGCGAGGGCACGGGCCAAGGACGAATCCAGAGGCTACGCCGACGATTTTGTCAGCGCCGCGATGAAACCGAACCTGGCGTTGATCGCCGAGCGCGGCGTCAAGGTGATTTCCAACGCCGGCGGCGTGAACCCCGAGGCCTGCGTGCAGGCGTTGCGCGCGGTGATCGCCGAGCAGGGGCTGGACCTCACCGTCGCCTGCGTGACGGGCGATGACCTGATCGCGAGCAAGGAAGCGCTGCACGAATCGGGCGTTACCGAAATGTTTTCCGCTGCCGCGTTCCCCGCCGTGGAGAAAGTGCTCAGCATCAATGCCTATCTCGGCGCGTTCCCGATTGCCCGCGCGCTGGACCTCGGCGCCGACATCGTGGTGACGGGACGCTGCGTCGACAGCGCCGTCACGCTCGGCGCCTGCATCCATGCGTTTGGCTGGGGCCGCGACGACCTCGACCAACTGGCGATGGGTTCGCTGGCCGGCCACATCCTCGAATGCGGCCCGCAGGCGACCGGCGGCAACTTCACCGACTGGGAACAGGTGCCGGGCATGGCGAACCTCGGGTATCCCGTGGCGGAAATCTCCGCAGACGGCAGCTTCGTCTGCACCAAACCCGGGAATACCGGCGGCCTGGTGACCGTGGGCACGGTGAGCGAGCAGATGCTGTACGAGATCGGCGACCCGCAGGCATACATCCTGCCCGACGTGGTGTGCGACTTTTCCACCGCGCGCATCGAACAGGTCGGGGACAATCGCGTACGCGTTTCCGGCGCCACCGGCAGGCCGGCGCCCGACACCTACAAAGTCAGCGCGACGTACGCCGATGAATTTCGCGGCGGCACCTACATGAGCTTTTACGGCATCGACGCCGACAAAAAAGCCCGCGCGTTGGGCGAGGCGATATTCACAGCCGCGCGCAACGTGTTCAACGCCTTTGGCTTGCCGGATTTCAGCGAGACCAGCATCGAGCTGCTGGGCACCGAGAGCCAGTACGGCGGGTTCAGTGAAATCGCCAGCAGCCGCGAGGTGGTGATGAAAATCGCCGCCAAGCATCCGGCGTCCATCGGCATTGGCATATTGCTGAAGGAGGCGGTCGGCCTCGGCCTGGCGACACCGCCGGGACTCTCGGGCTTTGCCGGCAGCCGCCCGAGCCCGTCACCGGTCGTGCGCCTGTTTTCCTGCACGGTGCCGAAAGCTCAGGTGCAGGTGAACATCACGCTGGGCGATGCGACGGTCGCCTGCGACGAAGTCCACGGCGCGCCGCTGGATGTTGCCGCCATCGCACGACCGGACACGCCGTCTGCGTCCGCCAGCAGCGACATGATCGCCGTGCCGTTGGTTGCGCTGGCCTGGGGTCGCAGCGGCGACAAGGGCAACAAGGCCAATATCGGCATCATCGCGCGTCGGCCTGAGTATCTGCCGTATATCTGCGATGCACTGACGGAGGCTGCGGTGCGCGCGCGCTTTGCGCATTTCCTCGCCGATGCGTCAGCAGGCAGCGTCGAACGCTTCGTGCTGCCCGGCGCCCACGCAATCAATTTCCTGTTGCACGACGTGCTCGGCGGCGGCGGTGTCGCCAGCCTGCGCAACGACCCGCAGGGCAAGGGCTACGCGCAGCTGTTGCTGTCCTGCCCCATTCCCATGCCTGGTAAATTGGCAAAAACAGTAGCCGCAACAACCGGGGAGAATGTGTGATGCCGGTGTTTAACTCAAAAATCAACGTCAACTCCGAGGGCTTCGCGAAGAACCGCCGCGAGATGCTGGAACTCATCGACAAGCTGCAGGAGCTGAATGCGCGCGGCGCGATGATTTCCGAGCAGCGCAAGTCGCGCTTTGAGGCGCGCGGCCAGTTGACCCCGCGTGAACGCCTCGCCCGTCTGCTTGATCCCGGCATGCCGTTCATGACCGTCGGCAACCTCGCCGGCTACCTCGTGGACACCAGCGACGCTGACAAATCTATCCCCGGCTCCACCATCGTCTCCGGCATCGGCTTCATCAGCGGCGTGCGCTGCATGGTGGTGGTGGACGACAGCGGCATCATGGCCGGCACGCTCACCACCGCCGGCGGATTCCGCGTGCGCCGCTGCGAGGAAATCGCGCTGGAGCAAAAACTGCCGTTCGTACACCTGGTGGAGAGCGCCGGTGGCGATCTGATCAACTACACGGTGGAAGCCTTTTCCTCCGGCGGCATGCTGTTTGGCAATCTTGCCAAGCTGAGCAAGGCGGGCATCCCGGTAATCGCCATCCTGCACGGCTCCTCCACGGCGGGCGGTGCGTACATGCCGGGCCTCAGCGATTACGTGATCGCGGTGAAAAACAATGGCCGCGCCTTCCTGGCCGGGCCGCCACTGCTCAAGGCGGCCACCGGCGAGATCGCCACCGAGGAGGAACTCGGCGGCGCCGAGATGCACGCCTCCGTCTCTGGTCTCGCGGAATACCTCGCCGAGAACGACGGGCAGGCGGTGCAAATGTGCCGCGAGTTGCTGCACCGCCTGCAATGGAACAAGGATTGCGCCACGCCCAACCGGCGCAGCTTCCGCGCACCGCTGTACGACGCCGATGAACTGGCCGGCGTGATTCCCTGCGACTACCGCAATCCCTACGACATGCGCGAACTGGTCGCGCGCGTGGTGGACGGCTCGGACTTCATGGATTTCAAATCGCGCTACGGCGCGGCCACGGTGTGCATACAGGCCGACATCTTCGGCCTGCCCTGCGGCATCCTCGGCAACAACGGCCCGATCGACCCGGACGGCGCAACCAAGGCCACGCAGTTCCTGCAACTGTGCGAGCAATCCAACATCCCTGTGATCTTCCTGCAGAACATCACTGGCTACATGGTCGGCACGGAATACGAGCGCGCCGGCATGATCAAGCACGGCTCGAAGATGATCCAGGCGGTGCGCAACCTGGAAGTGCCACGCCTCACGCTGATGACCGGTGCCAGCTTCGGCGCCGGCAACTACGGCATGTGCGGGCGCCACTTCGATCCGGATTTCCTGTACACCTTCCCCAACGCCCGCACCGGCGTAATGGGCGGCGAACAGGCGGCGAAAACCATGTCTGAAGTCGCGCGCGGCAAAGCCGCCGCGCTGGGCAAGCAGGCCGACGAGGCAATGCTGGCGCAACAGGAGGCTTTCCTCGCGAACATCTTCGACAGCCAGTCGAGCGCGTTCTACACCTCGGGCCACATGCTCGACGACGGCATGATCGACCCGCGCGATGCGCGCAAGACGCTGGGCTTCCTGCTGGAAACCGTGTGGGAGACGCGCCACCGCACCGTGCGGCCGAACAGCTTTGGCATTGCGCGGATGTGAGGCCGCGTGTCGTGGCTGATGCAATAAACATAGCGGCGAGGATGTGCACGGCGACCCGCACGTCCACAGGCCAGGCCTTTTGGGAGAGTACGAGATGACGGCATTACCCGAGACCAAGGATTTGATACTGGAAAAGCAGGGCAGCGTGCTGACCGTCTGGTTCAATCGCCCCGCCGCGAAGAATTCCCTGTCCGGCGACATGGTCGATGAGATCCACGCCGTGCTGGACGCGGCGGCGGCAGACAAGTCGCTGCGCACCCTGGTCATTCGCGGCAAGGGCGGCATCTTCTGCGCCGGTGCTGACCTGAAGGGCTTCAAGTCCGGCGCACAGAGTGGCGAGCCGGATGAGGAAGAGGTCGCGCGCGGCAATCGCTATTTCGGCGACCTGATGATCAAGCTCAACGAGCAGCCGCAGACCGTCATCATGCTGGTGGAAGGCGCAGCGATTGGCGGCGGCCTCGGGTTGTGCTGCGTCGGCGATGTCACCATCGTCACGCGCGACGCGAAGTTCCGCCTCTCGGAAACCAGCCTCGGCATTCCGCCCGCGCAGATCGCCCCGTTCGTAACCGAGCGCGTCGGCCTCACGCAGGCCCGCCGCCTGATGTTGACCGGCGCGCGCTTCACCGGTGCGGAAGCCGTGCAGTACGGCATCGGCCATATCCTTGCCGAGGACAGCGCCGACCTGGACGTGAAGTGCGCCGAAGTGCTGGCGCAGATCGCGCTGTGCGCGCCCGGCGCCAATGCAGTGACCAAGCGCATCGTGTTCGAGGCGACACGCCGTCCCCGCGCAGAAGCGCTTGATTTTGCCGCGCGCGGTTTCGCCGCGTGCATGCTGAGTGACGAGGGGCGCGAGGGCGTCGCCGCCTTCGTCGAAAAGCGCAAACCCTACTGGGCCAACGACTAGGCCGTGGAGAAGACAATGACACGATTTACCAGTGTGCTGGTGGCGAACCGCGGCGAAATCGCCTGCCGGGTGATGCGCACGGCGCGCGCGCAGGGTTACCGCACGATAGCCGTCTACTCCGACGCCGATGCGGCGGCGCCGCATGTGTTGATGGCGGACGAAGCCGTGCACATCGGCCCCGGGCCGGTGAACGAATCCTATCTCGTGGTGGCGAATATCCTCGCGGCTGCCAAAACCAGCGGCGCCGAGGCGATCCACCCCGGGTACGGTTTCCTCAGTGAAAACGCGGCGTTCGCACAGGCCTGCGAGGATGCCGGCCTGGTGTTTATCGGCCCGCGCCCCGATGCGATTCACCTGATGGGCAATAAAGCCGAAGCCAAGCGCCGCATGATCGCCGCTGGCGTGCCCTGCGTTCCGGGTTACGAGGGCGAAGACCAGGGCGATGCCACGCTGCTGCGCGAGGGCGCGAAGATCGAACTGCCGCTGATGGTGAAAGCGGCAGCCGGCGGCGGCGGGCGCGGCATGCGCCTGGTGCACAAAGCCGACGAACTGGCCAACGCCATCAAACTGGCGCGCGCGGAAGCCACCTCCGCGTTCGGCAACGGCGACCTGATCCTGGAGAAGGCCATCATCCGCCCGCGCCATGTAGAGGTGCAGGTGTTTGGCGACAGCCACGGCAATATCGTGCACCTCGGCGAGCGCGATTGCTCGGTGCAGCGACGCCACCAGAAAGTGGTGGAAGAGGCGCCCTGCCCGGTGATGACCGACGCACTGCGCGAGGCGATGGGCGCCGCTGCGGTGACCGCCGCGCAGAGCATCAACTATCGCGGCGCCGGCACCGTGGAGTTCCTGCTCGATGAACAGGGCAAGTTCTATTTCCTGGAGATGAACACGCGCCTGCAGGTGGAGCACCCGGTCACAGAATTGATTACCGGCCTGGACCTGGTCGCACTGCAATTGCAGGTGGCGCAGGGCGAGCCGCTGGGTTTCACGCAGGGCGACGTGACACTGACCGGCCACGCCATCGAGGTGCGGCTCTACACCGAAGACCCCAGCCAGGACTTTCTACCCACCTCCGGCCCGGTCGACCTGTGGTCGCCGCCCTCTGGCACCGGCATTCGCGTGGACAGCGGCATCTGCAGCGGGCAGCAGATCTCCCCGTTTTACGACCCCATGGTGGCCAAGATCATAGGCAGTGGACCGACGCGCGACATCGCCCGGCTGCGCCTGATCGAGGCGCTGAAGGAGACCGTGTTGTTCGGCCCGCGCCACAACCGCGACTTCCTGGTGGCCTGCCTGCAAAAGCCGTGTTTCGCAGCCGGACAAGCGACCACCGCATTTATCGCCGAGGAATTTGCAGAAGGTGAAATCGCGGACGCACAACCGGAATTTGCCGACAGCGCCGTCGCCGCCGTCGTCGAACTGGCGCTGGAGCACCGCGAGTTGCACAACAGCAGCGTGATTGTCGCGCCCGAGTTGCGCGACTGGGCCAGCGCCAGCCCGCTGGTGTCACGCAAGCGCTACCAGCACGGCGAGCAAGTCCACGACCTGGCCATCACGCCACTGGGCCGCGCGCGCTACCGCGTGTTCGACGCTTCGCACAGCGTCGTCGTTGAGTTGTTATCCATGGCAGACAGCACCGCTCATGTGGCAATCGACGAGACCAAGCACGTGGTGCGCTACCCCCCCCGAGGCGGGCAAGCTGTACCTGTCCATCGATGGCCGCGCCGCGCAGTACCGCGACCTGATTCGCCTCGACGGCGTGCAGGACGCGACCGGCGGCAGCGGCAGGATTGTCGCGCCGATGCACGGCCTGCTGCTGGAAGTGCGCGTCGCCGTGGGCGACACCGTTGCAATCGGCCAGACATTGGCGGTGCTGGAAGCGATGAAGATGCACTATGAGATTGTCGCCGATGCGGCTGGTGAGGTGGTGGAGGTCATGGCGCTAGCCGGAAGGCAGGTCGCGGCGGAGTGATTTGAGGTTGGGGCATTGGGGGGGGGGAAGGGGTGTAGGAAACAATTTTTCTGCGCCCGGCCCGCGGGCCGGGGCGGGCCGGGGGGCCGGGGGGGGGGGGCGGGGGGGGGGGCGGGGGGCGGGGGGGGGGGGGGGGGCCGGGGGGGGGGGGGCGGCGGCGGGGGGGGGGGGAAGGAAAATAAGTCGAGATGACCTGCTGAGATTGACGCATCAGCGGGTGGTCGGATTAACCGCCGACTGCATCCTTTATCAACGCGGCACCTGTGCGCAATTGCACTCACCGGGGCGCGCGGGCTTGCGCCCAAACCGCATGCCGCCTTTGTTGGGCGGCGTGTACTTGCCCTGCATGCCTTCGGTGGCGCAGTAGCGCAGGCATTTCTCCTCTTCCGATGACATCCAGTATTGGATCGCGCTGCCTATCGCCAGCATCACCGCCAACCAGAACGCGACCATGAACAGGATGCGCCGCATCTCAGCCGGCGTGGTCCATGGAGGCGAAAACCTGCAGCCCGGATGGTTGTCGGGCGAGGTTGTAGGATTCCCGCCACGTGCTGACAAGCGTGTGGCTTCCGTCGAACAACTCCCAGGTGACGGTCGCCAGCACGCAGGCCTCGCCGACGGGGACAACCTCAAGCGCGTGGTAGCCGCAGGAGCGGCAGCCGTCGGCGTGATATTCGTCCAGAAACCGTTGGAAATAGCGGGCGATATCGACTGAAGCGGTGAAATTGTGGAGCGATCCGTCAGCGTGTACGGCGATAAACGCAGGGGCGTATCGCTCAGCGACAATCGTGCCGTCGAACGTGGCGAAGGCCTCGACAAATGCATCGAAAAATTGTGTCACCTCTGCTCGCAGGTCGCCCGGCACCGGAATCAACGCTCACCAGCCGCGCTGGCTGCAAAACTATCAGGCGACCACCCGCAAACTACCGCCCCGCGGTTGTCCGGCTTACTTGGGCAACACATGGCTGGTCGCAATGAATTCGATCTGGCCTTGCACTTTCATCGGCGTTTTCCGTTTACGTGGCATTCGCTTTGCCGTCACTTTGCCTTCACGTCGCCTGAGTACAATAACCCACGAGGAAAGCGGGATACCAGTTCTTATCGCGGCAGGACTCGAGCGAATTGCCGTGGCACATGATCGTCGTCATACAATTTCGTCGCGCTTCTTGTACAGTTTCTCCGTTTGAGTATCCTGACTTGCAAGAAGTGGGACGACGAGCCTGGCAGCCCGTCGAACCCCTCCATGCGAATGGCCAGAGGACACCCTGTGAACACACCAAGCATTGCGCGCAACATCGCGCGACTCGCTCTTTGCCTGCTCCTTCCCCTGATCCTTGCGGCCTGCAGCAACAGCGGCGGCAATTCCGCTGACGTGGGCGCCGTGCGCGTCTCTCACCAATTCGTGGACGCGGTTGCCGAGATCGACACCACGGGGCTGTACACCATCATCACTGGCCTGGACGCCTCGGGTTCAGACACCTTCGGCCCGGTGAAACTGACGTATGCCGATGAACACCTCCTCGCGAGCATACCGACAACAGTGACAGGCCTTCGCGTCGAACACCGCCGCAACACGGGCCAACTCCTCGCACTCGCACAGAGCGCGGTAGAGATACGGGCCAACCAGACCAACCGCACAATTGCCGTGGCGACGGGCGCGCCCAACAACGTCATCGTGCAGTTGATCAACGACACCGACAACGCCGGCGGTGACGCGAAAATGTTCGTGCTCTTTGACACGCCCAAGGATTCCGGCAGCGTTACCGGGATAGACCTGCTGAAAAATTCCGGGGGTGCGACTGCCAGCGCCACCGGTGCCGCGTTGAGCACGCTCTGGCCGAAAGGGAAGAAGGGGCAGCCCACTTTCATCTCGCCGTATACTGCAAAGGCGCGGCCGATCTACTCGTTCACGCTGGGCGATGTCGATTCGGGGCGCCTCACGTTCTCCTACGCGGAGGCGGCGGCTATCGTGAACGGGAACGCGCCTACCGCCAGCGCGCACTACCGCTACGACAAGCTCGAGATTACTTACCTGAGCGGAGCGCAGAGCGGCGGCGGCAACCTGACGGCGATCGACTTCTTCGCCATCCCGCTGCAGGTTGAAGTCACGCACTGGGGTGAAACCACGCCGGACCCGCTGCAGACCAAAAGTATCTATGCCTCCACGCCCACCGTGCTGAACGCGTTGAAAGGGCTTGCGCCAAACACCATGGGCCCCGCGTTTCGGAATACCTCCGGGGCCGCGTACCACTTTCCCGCCACTGGCGTACTCGACCTGTCGGACTTTGCGCGCGTACTCTCGCCGAACACGATAGCCGCAGCCGCGAGCAGCGGGTCGTCCGCGCCGTACCCGAGTTTCGGGGGCGCCAAGGGCTACCTCGAAAGCCTGGTCGGCAAGACATATGCGCTCAACGGCGCGCAGTACGGCGGGTACAAGTACCACGCAACATTTGCGCACGATGGGAAGGGCGGCTACACCGTGCAATGCACGGGCACGACGACTGTCGCGCCAGCGGCGCCGCTGCCCGCGAATGCAGCCGTTACCCTGCACCTGCCGAAGGACAATCTCGATTTCTTCATCTATGCGACCGTGGCCAACCAATCCTCGTACAGTGTTGCCGGATTTCCCTTCGTCAATACTCCAGGCAGCACGGCGCAGGACAAAGTGAAGTTGGCGAATGCCAGCCCGTATGGCGCGATAGTCGGGGATATCCAGGCCGCGCTGAACTTCGGTTACCTCGGCGGGCGCTTTGACAGCAGCGTCGCGAACGCGAAAACCACACAGGACATCGACGCCTATTTTTCCAGCGTACTGCTGCCGTACGCCTATCCCTATGGCGGCGCGCGCACCACCAATGACGGCTTCTATAATCCCTACGCGGGCTTGTTCTACTACCTCTCCGATGCCTACGGCCATCCGTACAGTGATCGGCTTGCAGCGGCCAGCCCGCTGTACTCGCTGCAGGCGGGCGACACCGTGCGCATCACGATTCTCAATGACCACCGCCTCGATACGCCGTTGGTGACGGTGAAAAACGCCACCAGCACCAGCCTTAACCTCAGTTGGCCCAGCGTCGCCAACGCCACCGGGTACACGCTGGCACTCAGCCCCAAACCCGCCAAGGCGCCCGCGTCATTCAACCCGCAAGCCGGGGCCACGCAATCGCACTCGATCACCGGGCTGGCACCGGGAACGTCTTACCTGGTGTCGGTGACGGCGACGGGGAAAAACGCAGGGAAGGCGATACAGTCCGCCGTATTACCGGTGCAGGGCGTAACGCATGCCGCTGCACAGGCCAGTGCCGAAGTTGCGTCGGCTGCGGGTGGCAATCCCTCATTCAAATTGAGCCTGAGCCTGACGCCAAACTTCAGCAGCATGAGTTATGAGATCAACGGGCAGCCTGTGGCGTTCGGCGACGATGCCAATGTGCAGGGCGCGATCGGAATGAATTCGCTGCAACTGAGCATTCTGGATGACAAAAAAGCAGTGGTGTACCGCGGCACCTACTTCATCAACCTCGCGGCCGCAACCGCCGGACACTTCGACGTGGCCGCGCCGTTCACGCTGGAATACAACCTGACGCCCCTGACCCAGGCCGGCCCGCCCGGCACGCCGCCCTATCCGCTTGGGCCCAACCTGCCTCTTACGGTTGGCACACCTTTCACGCCCAAGCCGTATTACCAGTACTTTGAGGTGAAGTTTCCGTGAACCAATCAAGGGGTCAGAGTGCTTGATTCGTGTCCCCTCGATTGATCAAGCACTCTGACCCCTTGATCCGGTTACGTTTCCTGGCTCTTGTGAGCGACTTTATGCGCATGTTGCTCCCAGTTCTTGCCGTCAAAGTTGGTGATGTTTACCGACGCTGGCCTGGTGTCCAGGCAATTGACGTTGATGTCTATCCCATCCGGATTGGATCTCGGCGTGTAGAAAGGTTTCATGCCGCAAAATTTGCAGAATGTATGCCTGGCCACTCCGGTATTGAATGTGTAGGTGGACAAAGCATCTGCTCCGCTTAACAGCTTGAATTTACTCAGCGGCAATATCAGGTGCAGGAATCCCGACTTTGAACAGATAGAACAGTTGCAATAGTCAGCTTCCAGCACCTCGGGCGCATCGATTTCGAATAGCACTGCTTTGCAGTGGCAACTTCCCTGGTACCTCATCTGGATTCTCCGTGTAATTTGGGGTCAGAGTAAAAACTGGAGTTGGAGTTTTTACTCTGACCCCAAATAACGCTCCATCGCCGCGGCCAGTGCATCGGCGCCCTGTGCTTTCAATTGCGTGACCACCTGCCGTTGATCTTGCGCAGGCCGGTTCTGGCTGAGTTTGAATTTGCCCTGGATTTCGCTAATCGTCACCTCGACACCAACAATGGCGGACAGCATCGCGGCCTTGTAGTCGGGCTGCCAGGGGCGCTCGAATGCTGCCTCGTACTTTTCGGTGAGCGCCGCCACGACTGACCGCAGTGCGTCAGTGTCATCGAATACCCTGCCACGCCCGTAAATATGCACCGCCTGGTAATTCCAGGTGGGCACCCCCGCAGACGCATACCAGGAAGGCGATATGTAGTCATGGGGGCCCTGCAGGGTGATAAGCACTTCCTGGCCGTCCAGCTCGGCGTGCTGCGGATTCTGCCTCGCAATGTGTCCGATGAGCCTGGTGCTATCGTCCGACAGCAGAAATGGCATATGCGTGGAGAAGAGCCTGCCACCGACGGTTGAGACAAGCTGGCCAAACGCGTTTTCGTTGATAAACGCGCATAGCACGTCCCGGTCAGTCACCTCAAAATGCTTTGGTATATACATGTTCGCTTCCCGCCTTGGGCCATTGTGACACTACCGCAGCACATAGAGGGTTGTGGCGCATAAATCATACACCGCCGACTTCACGCGACAGCGCGCGCCAGGTCCTTGCCGACGAGTACACGCACCGCGAGCGCCAGTGGTGCGATCAGCCAGGGCAGATTGAACGCCAGGTAATAGGCGACATTCGGCGGCGGGTGATCGCCCAGGAATGTCTGGGTAAAGTAGAAGAACATATTGGTCGCGGCGGCGCCGGCGTAGAACAGGCCGAGCGGCCTGAGCCACGCGCGCTGCCGAACCAGGCCGATGATCACAAACAGCAACACTGGCGCCTGGAATAGCCCGTCGAAGAGACAGGCCGCCAGCAAGTTGGGCGGCGGATCGAGCTGCGCCGGCTCCTCGGCCACGCCCCACTCGTGCAGCGCGCGCAGCCGTGCCCCCGGACTGTCGGCCGCGACCGGCACACCGAGGCCCTCGCGAAGGCTGAAGAGAAAGCCGTACAGTACCGAGACCGAAAAGAAGGCCACCAAGGGCGAGGTCGAGCGGGCGTCGCAGGATCGATTTCATTCCGTTGTTTTCCTTATTATGTTGGGCGATTGTGTAATTTGGGGTCAGAGTAAAAACTGCAGTTTTTACTCTGACCCCAAATTACCAAATTACACCATCGCATGCCTCGGTATCGTCAGTGGCAGATCGAGGGACGTCACCAGGCCCGGCCTCGCGTCGCACACGGCGTGGATGGCATTGACGATGCGCATCGCCGTCCCCGTCATGCCACTGTCACTGTAGGTTTCGGCATCGCCCAGCTTCAGTTCCACGGTAATGTCGGGATCACCCTCAATAATGATGCGGTAGGTGCCGGGGTGATCGGCTGTGGGCCAATCGGGCGCCATGTCGGCTGCCATGCGATTGACATGCTCGATGATGATCGCGTCCCCTGCCGTTGACCACGCCTATCGTTTCAAAGCGCACGGCGCCGACCGTACCCGGCTCGATCACGCCCATGGCGACATTGAGCTGCTTATCGGTCGTACGTTTCTCATAGGTTTCACGAATGCAGTCGAGCTCGACACCCAGCGCATCCGCCACCATCCTGACCGGTGCGGACCAGGTGTGGGCCTGCACGCCCGGCAACTCCACCAGCGCGGTGTGCCCGGGGCCGAGGCCAAAACCAAACGCGTCGCGCATGGTTTCCACCACGGGGTATTTGTCATAGAGAAATATTTCCTGGGTGCGAATACTCCTGATGTTGCGGGACAGCGTCGTCAACACCAGAACCAACTGGTCCGCCGCGAAGCCCGGCTCCATCCCCGACACGTACAGCGACGCTCCACCATCGTGGCCCGCGCGGTTTAGCCGTTGAATTTTCCCGGGATCAAACCCGTTGTGGTGGACCAGGCCCGCGATTGAAGTACTGACGACATTGATACCGTGTTCCAGCAACTGGCAGAAGCGGTCGATCACTTCGTTGGGGCGCAGGTCACCGTTCTCACAGAACACGACGCAATCGGGCTTCAGGCTGATAATGTCGTCAACGCTCTGCGTGGTAGTGATATGCCAGGGCTTGTCGCCACAGACCTCGCCGGCATCGCGCCCGGCCTTGGCGTCGCTGTGCACCAGAACACCGACCAGATCGAAATCGTCGCGCTCAAACAGCGCTTGTGCGGCGAGTTTACCGACACCGCCGGTGGACCATTGAACAACGCGTTTCAAGAGTCGGCCTCCGAGCGATTACTGTTTGTCACTGGGATGATCCTCGCCATCGAGTACGGGCACATGCTTGAGGACAAACGGATCGACACCCTCCAGGCACGCAATATTGATCGCATACAGCTCGGGGTTTGATCGCCGCTGGTGATGGGTATAGATGCCGCACTTTGAGCAAAAGTAATGCCTGGCGGTGTTGGTGTTGAACTGGTAAAGGCTCAACACATCTGCGCCTTCGGTAATGCTCAAATCCTTGAGCTCGACCGACGCGACCACCGCGCCCCTGCGTTTGCACATCGAGCAATTACAACGGCGCGGTTCAACTAAACCGTGTGGAAGCTGAACCGTGAACTTTACGCTTCCGCAGTGGCATTGCCCTTGATGAACAGGGTTCACATCAATTTTGTCGACCAGTGGCTTTTTGCTTAGCAGGTTGCTGAAAAAGTCTCTCCATTGAGGGAAAATAGCGCAATCGCAGGTTGGAGGCTAAACAATGCGCGGTGATTACCAGGAAGGCGGCGATCTGTTCAGCTATGTATCGCTGGAGCAACGTATTCCCAAGCGCCACCCGATTCGCAAGATGCGTAAACGATGGATGAAGGTGGCCAACTGGATCCGGTTTTCAATAGATCTACGCGGAAGAGACCTTCTATCCCGCCGGTGACTGACGAGCAAGTTATCTACTGATCCGTAGCGAACGGCAGCTGATGGAACAGCTGGACTACAACCTAATGTTTCGCTGGTTTGGGGCCTGAGTGTTGACGAGCCCGTGTGGAATCCGTCGACTTTTTCAGAACCGGGACCGCCCGCGCAGGGCTGATGTAGGGCGCCGCCTGTTTGAGGAGATTGTCGAGATGGCGCGCCGGCGCAACCTCACCTCCAATGAGCATTTCAGTGTCGATGGCACCCTGATTGCGGCCTGGGCTTCGCAAAAGAGCGTGCGCCGCAAGGATGGATCGGACGACGACAACCTCGATGGTGTTGGTCGCAATGCAGGTCGAAACTTCCACGGCGAGAAACGCAGCAACGAGACCCATGCCTCGCGGACAGACCCGGAAGCCAGCTTGCGACAAAGAGCCACGGATGGCCACTCGTCCGAGCTACCGGCCATACCCTGATGGAGAACGCAACGGCTTGCTCGTCGATGCCGAGTTGACCTGGCCACCGGTACTGCCGAGCGCGATGCCGCCATCGACATGGCGACGGGATTGAAGGATGGGGCAACGCTGGGCGCGGATAAGGGTAAGACACGCGGGAATTTGTCGATGTGTTGAGATTCCTGAAGATCCACCGCATGTTGCCAAAACGTGAACCGTGCTGGTGGTTCGGCGATTGATGGTAGGACGACCCGCCATGGGAGATTAGCCAGCGCGTGCGCAAACGGGTGGAGGAACCTTTTGGTGGCCAAGCAGATTGGCGGGCTCAGGCAAACGAAGTTCGGGGCTGGTGCGAGTGAGGCAGGACTTCCTCAGGATGGCGGCCACAATCTGGTGCGTATTCGGAATTTGATTCCAGAGGCGGCGTGGTGAGGAGCAATCAGGCCGCGAAATGGCCAGCAATGGTATACAGGGCCATTAACCGGATGAAAACCGTTTTACAGGTAAAAACTCGACTGGGGATCTCATACGATGCCGGGCCAATACCACTGCCCGTCGACAAAATCGGCGGAGGACGGAGCATCTGTGGGGCACGTTAAAATCACCTTTTTCACAACCTGTTAGGGTGTAGTTGATGCTCATATCGTGATCCAGTGGGGTTATGGCGCTCGCGATCAAGGGGTCAGAGTGCTTGATTCGTGTCCCCTTGATTGATCAAGCACTCTGACCCCTTGATTCGAAGAATAACTGAGATTGCCGCCGGACCCGCACAAATTCTTGAGTTTGATGAAGTGCTGGTATGAGCAGGAGTTCGATCAGGCAAATGACAGCAGACATGCAGGTCAGCAAGTAGGGAGCCGATGAGCCTGGATGGGCTTCCTCAGGGGCCTGGAGCACCGGGCCGGGGCGGCGACAATGCCGCCCCAAACCCTGCTTTGTTAGGTATTGCCTGGATTGATTGGCACATCAAGCATGGAGCATCTGACCAACGAATTCCCATACTCTCCCGAGGTCACGTCCGGAGTGTCACTCAGTACCCAAACGGAAGTGGCCGGTCACCGAAATCGAATCGCGGGTGTTGACTGCCTGGCCGCTCTTGTAAAGCTGCGCGCTGAAGTTTCCTTCCAGCGTGCCGCTGTAGGTAACGCCATCGTTCACACCAACCTTGGTTAAGGTGATCGAGCAGCGAAAGCCCGGCGTGAATGTGCCATCGCTACCGCGCGTGCCAAGCGTGTTGTAACCATTGCTGGCGGCAAAGCCTATTTCAATGTTGGCCTTGTCTTCACCGAATCCGTAGCCGCAGTCATACGTGCCGGTGGCATCGGGAATATCGCGGAAGTTTACATAGCTGTTGATCGCCGGTCCGGGCAACCTGGCGTCAACCAGAGTGGCTACTGTGAATCCGACTGTAACATCGCCATTGCCGCTCCAGGTTCGCACGTTGGCCTTCTCTGCCAAGCCCAGCACCGTGCCAGTGGTGGCAAAGCGCACGCCGCTCTCACCGACGGCCAGCGTAGTGTCGGGTACATCGATGATTGGCGGTTGCACGGGTCCAACGGCCGGCAGATCGCCGCCAGCGATGTAGTCGCCGCGCGCTGCTTCGTAACTACGCTCTGCATTGCTCAGTGCCTGTTTGTAAGCGTCCAGCAATTGGTCGTAAAGGCTTGTCTCCTCACCCGCCGTAATGGCGTCCATAAAAGGATCAAAGCTCTCCGACGGCAATGTGTAGCCGGCGTCTGCCAGCGCGGTACGCAGGCCGGCAACCGCTGCGGCCAGTCCGTCGATCACTTGCTGGAGCTGGGCATCGGTGGCGTCTGTGTACCACACATCGAGCGTACTACCCATGGCGCTGTTGACGGCGGACGCGAGTGCGAGATCGGTCATTGGCGTGAGGTTGGAAGTGCTCGCTACGCCGGTGTTGCTGCGGGCGATGGAATAGAAGATCGCGCTGTTCTCTACACCGGACACGGTGCCCCCGGACACTTTCACAGCACACGGCAGGCTGTCGGTCGGCACGCTGGCCGTCCACGTGCCGTCGCTGCCACTGGTCACAGTCTGGTTGATGCCGTCACCGCAGCGCAGTGCGACGGAGCCGTTACTGATGGCAGCACCGATGGCGGCGACGCCACTGACGGTCGAGCTGGGTACCGGCACCGGTGTGGTGCTGCCACTGTTGTCGCTGTCGTTGTTGCCGCTGCAGGCCGCGAGCGAAGCGGCTCCAGTCAAGATGAGTGTGCGAGCGAGCAGTTTGAGAACTTTATTCATTGCATTTCTCCGATGGAAGCGCGGCTAAGGGATCAGTTTAGGTTAAGGGGTCAGCGTGCCCGACCCGCTCTCGTGGTTATCGGATCAGTAAACTGTCCCTACAATCCAAAAGTGCTGGCTGGTAAATGTGTCGATTGATTGCGAGCTAACGCTGTGGACGTATAGAACTATTGCGCTGTTCATGGCTCTGCGAAGCTCCTTGTGGTCTACGCCCAAGGCGGGCGGGTGCTCGCAGGGTTTTACTGTTGCAGTTTGCGAAGTGGCATCGCTGTTATCTGCGTGTCTATCTTGTGGGAAGTGGGGAGTTAATGAAACCGGGTTTTGCGTGTATTTGGACATGTTCGATCGGATTTGAGAACGGCATCTCTAATGTCCGACCAGGGGCAGGGTGTGCTCAAGCTATTTTGTAGCTGCGCACTTACTTGGTGCGCCCTATCGTAACTATGTGGAAGCTGCTATAGGGCTTGGTAGGCAGATTCCAACTCGGACAGACAGTCACGACCCAATCCCGCGACCTGTGCGTCATACCAATCAAGCAATCAAGGGTCAGAGTGCTTGATATCGACCCCTTGATAGGGCCTCAGATTCGCGTCCTTTGATTGATCAAAGGACTCTGACCCCTTGATTCGGATTCGATCAAGCACTCTGACCCCTTGATTCCCCTCATGCTCACCGACGCGCCTGCACCACCGGCGGATCACCCACCCGGAACTCCATATGCGGGATCTGACCTCCGCCCTTGCTAGCCACGCTCGCGCCGCCAATTCCCAAAAGTGTCACCACCGCAACCAGCAGCGCGGCCACGGCAACAGCGGACGCCGCCATGCGCCCACTACAATCGCGAGAGCCGCCAGCGCCGCAGTCGCGATCAGTACCGGCAGCCAGGGTCTCGGCAAGTTCCGCATGGTGATCTCAGCCACTTTTGTCCGGCGCCATCAAGCCGGTCGTAGATCACTGGGTAGGCCGCATCGCCGTAGTTGGCCACGGGAATGCTCGCGCCTGCTGTGAGCGCGACCAACACAAGGCCGATGAACAGCACTGCGGTCTGGCGCAGCACCGGGCCGGTCGACAGCACGAGGAAGGCAACGAACAGGCCGATGATCGGCACGTGGTTCAGCAGCACGTGGCGGTAGGCGGGGTCGCCGAGCCAGATCGATATAGTCCATAGCGTCAACTTCGTTGTTGTGGTGGATAAGTTTGGGTAGAAGTCAGAGAATGGCACTTACTTAAGCTGAAAAGCAGTACGTAGGCGTCAAATCGAGTAGAGCTTGACGGCACCGTCTGAGGCCATGGATGGCCGAAGCGAGCCTACGGACGTATTTACGGCGGGTCCCGACAAGCTCTACTTGGTTTGGCGCCGATCTCGAAGCTTAAGTAAGTGCCATTCTACTCTGACCCCAACTTACGCGCCTGGCTCGGGCATGATGATGAACGCGGGTACGGCGGAGAACAGGATAACCGTGGACACCGACGTGCACTTGCCGGTTTTTGGATCGGGGTGCCCGTCCGCCACGCGCGGTATCGCGTGGTAGAGGCCCGCGCACTGGTAGCCGAGGTTGTTCGCCGCTGAGCGGCCGAGGTGTACCGGCCCGATATAAACTTCCGTCATGAAGTCGAAAATATTCTCGCCATCCCAGTAACCGGCCAGCACGCCGTCCATGCTGCCGTCGGCGAGCAGGTTGGCGCGGATGTGCAGGTCGCGGAAGTAGTAGAAGTTGTCGATGGCCTGCACCTTGAATTTCATTTTGGCGTCCACCGGCCCGGCGGTGAGTACCCCATCCTTGATCTCGCCGGGAAATGGCGCGCTGTGGAACATCGTGTCTTCGTGCACCAGTTGGCTCATGTCGGGCACCACCTTGCCGTTGGCGTCCCTGGTCACCGGGCCGGCGCTGGTGAACAGGCGCATTTCCACCGCCATCGGTGGGCGTGCCCGAGGTCAGTTTCATCTCCAGCAGGGTGGAGTAGCCGTTCTCCAGGATGGTGTTGTTAGTGTCGAACAGGCGGTCGTACAAACCGCCGGGGCGCATGCCGGGACACGCAGCCCATCAGCCGCCAGTACTGGTAGTCGATGCCGGCCCTGCCGTCGGCGCTGGTGAAGTCGTTATGCGCGCACTGGCCGCCGGCTGCCGTGGTGGAGTTCACGCCGTCAAGGTCCGGCCGACGGTGGCTACATTGCCTTCAAACAATTTGAAGCCCGGGTCCGGCATCGCGCCGGGTTCCTTACAGGCATCGACGGGCAGCAGCTCAGTGGCGCCCTCCCGGTCGCCCGCCTCGATGCGCTTTTTCACTTCCTCGCGCACTGCCGCGTATTCGTCCGAGAAAAACTCCTCGTCAGTGATGTTCAGCCCTCAGGACACTCGGGGGCGTCGTCGGGGATGTCGTACTCCCCACTTGCTGAAGACGAAGCCGCGCACCTGTTCCTGCGCGGCGGTGGCCCTGCTTCTTCGGTGGCGACCACGGAGGTGGACTATCGCCGCAGGCGCCAAGCAGCAGCGCCACGGTGAGAGCAATGACGTACTTATAATGTGGCTCCTGTAGATATGGTTATAGCTATGGTTGTGAAGTTTGGGGTCAGAGCAAAACACCTGTTCTTACTCTGACCCCAAACTTCAGGCGAGAATTTCCGTAATCGCGCGGTCCGTCTGGTTCTGGTCGGTGCCCCACTGGCCGACGTTGAGCCCCATCGCCTGTTGCATGGTGAGGCCGACGCGGCTGGCGGAATCACCCACGCCACTGACAGCGCCGGTGCGCAGCCGCCCACCGGCGCGCCCCGGCCGTCGCGAACGGCAGCCCGACGACGCTGTGCGTGTTGGCCTCGGACGTTTCCGAGTGCGCCAGCACCAGGCGGTTGTCGAGCAGCGTGCCGTCGCCCTCCGGCACCGGCGTCGAGGATCTGCACGAACTGCGTCCACGCCTCCATGCTCTTCTGCACGAACACCGTCGCCTTGGGTTGGTAGCCGAGCGCGATGTCTTTCCGCCCCTCGTGGGTCAGGTGTGATGGGTGTCGGTGCTGCCGGGCATGCGCAGGCTGGAGGCGCGGTCGGGAAAACTGCATATTGAAAACGCGGGTCTGGTCGCGCAGGCGAGCGCCAGCGCGAGTGTCTGCGCCATCAGCAGATGGTTGGCGAGGACGTTGTCGATCTCGGTGTCGTGCGGTAGGTCGACGGGCGCCTGCGGATGCTGCGGGCCTGCAGCGGCGGCGGCTGTTGTGTTTGCAGTTCCAGTTGTTGTTCGAGCTGGCGCAGCCCGGTGAAGTACTGGTCGAGGCGGGCGCGATCGCCCTGCCCCAGCTGGCGCTCGGGCGCTTGCGATCCTCCGCCACGATCGAGAGCGCTCTCGCGCAGCAGCACGCTGGGGTCGGGCGCGAAATCTATCGCGTTGGGGTCGGCAAAGCCCGGCCCGAAAATGCGCGTGTGCAAGCCGAGAGCGCTGGGCTCGGCGGCATTCACGCTGCTGACATCGCGCAGGCTGTTGCTGTGCCTGGGGTTGCCGGTGGCCGCCATTTCCAGCGAGCGGAAGCGCGTGCGCGTGCCGATGGCGTCCGAGATCAACACATCCAGCGTCGGGCCGACGACGGTGTCGGCGGTCTTCGGCGCGCCGCCGCAGAGCGCGCCGAATACACCGGTGCGATGCACCTGGTTGGCCTCGTTATGCATCAGCACGCTGTAACCGCTCCAGGATATTCATGCGGTCGCGCATCGGCGCAATCGGCTGCAGCTCGGGCGTCAATTCCCAGTCGCTGCCCTCGGTCGTCGGGTCCCAGCGCAGCGGGTTCATGCCGCAGCCAAAGAACCAGGTGCCGAAACGGCGCGGCAGCAACGCGCCGGTAGCGACCAGCGCAGTGCCGGTGGTATTGAGAACACATCCAGCAACGGCAGGCCGACCGAGACGGCGACGCCGCCCAGTGTGCCGCGCAGTGTCCCGCGCAGGAAGCTGCGGCGATTGATGCCCGTGTACGACTTGCGCGTTTTCATGGGCATCGCTCCTGCTCGCAGTGCTGCTGGCATTAGTGCTGGCGACAACAGTGGTTGGTGCATTGGCATTCGTGGTGTTGTCGCGGGATGTTGCGGTGCGTTCCGCGGTTTGCTCTTGCGGCGCGCTTGCAGTGGCCGTGCGAAACGCCTCACTGGTGGCGATCTCGCGCATCACCGCGGGCACCTCGTAACCGCGCTCTGCAAACGCATCCTCGAGATGACGCAGCAAAGGCGCTCGCCGCTGGTTTGCTTGCGGCCTACCGCATAGCGATACAGGTTCTGCACCGGGCAGGCAGTGAGCTGCGGGTTGTCGGCAAACGCCTGCCCCAATTCCGCCGGGGATGTAAACGCGCGGCCATCGAACTCGCCGCTGACGTCGATGGGCGCGTCATTCTCTGCCGTGCGAAATTTGCCGATGCCGTCGAAGTTCTCCAGCCCAAGGCCGATAGGGTCCGTCAACACGTGGCAGTTTTTGCAGCTGACCTGGGTGGCGTGTACTTCGAGCCGGTCGCGCGCGGTGTTGTGCACGGCGGTCACGTCCTGCACGAACTGGGTGAAGAAGTCGACATCCGCCGGCGCCTCCGGAATGCTCTGGCACAGCAGCGCCTCGCGCAGGAACACGCCGCGCAGCGTCGGTGAACTGCGCCCCGGATGGAGCAAACAGCATCGCGAAGCTGGCGTGCGACAGCAGCCGCGCGCGGCTGGCCGGGTGGCAGCGTCGCCACTTCCCAACCCTCGGCGGCGCGCACGGGCAGCCCGTACACCGGGCCCAGCGAGCGCGTCATCGGCAACTCGCGCGCCGTAAACAGGCTGCGATAGTCCGCCTGTTGCACCACGAGTTGATCAACCACGAAACGCAGCGTGCTCGCGCGCATCGGCGGCCACGTGGTTGTTGAACATCGGGTATTGCGTCACGTCCTTGTTCAGGTTGTCGAACTGGTCGAACAGGGACTACATCCTCAAAAAACGCGCTCACGCCAGCGGCGAAAGATGTTCCGGGAGCCAGCATACGGTCCACCTCGCGCGTCAGGCCCTCAGGCTGCGCCAGTTCCCCGCGCTCGGCTGCGGCCAGCAGCGCCGCGTCGGAACCGCGATTCCTGAGAGTAACTCAGTTTGGAAGCCATGCTCAGATCAGGTCAGCTGCGGGCGGTGCGGTTGCTCCGGTTGCGGCGCGGGTTCGCCAGCCTCCCACGCGAAACGGGAACTCCGGAGAGACCCAGGCTCGGTGAGCGCCGGTTGCAAACCGGCGTAAAAATCCTGCTGCGCGGCTGCGGTCTGCGCGCGGCGGCCTCCCCTGGCATCGACATCCTCCGCCGCCACGGCCTGCGCAACAGGTGCGGTAAAAGGTGTTGGTCACCTGCGCGGTACAGGCATCGTCAGCGGCATCGGCGGCTGCGGGCTGGCACGGCGGGATGCCCTGAGCGCAGTTTGGGCGAGGTGACCTGCGCGGCGATATTGCGCGCGGTGGCCTCGTACTGCTCAAACCGCTGGGCGTGACGGCCACCAGTGACGCCCCGGCGCGTTGAGGCCGTCGCGCCGGCTGTCCGGCCAGAAGCGGCAAACCACTTCGACCGCAGTACCAAACGGATCTTCTATCGCATTTGGTATTGCTCCGGCGTCGGGCGGCGCATCGCGAGCGGACCGCCGGTCACGCTGGTGTCGCTATTGCCACAACGCCCAACAGCAAAACGGCTGCGGCGAGGAGCACTGTGAACACGTTTGGCATGATGCCTCCGTTTCTAGGCTATCTCTGTGCGCTACTGTAGCGACTCGACGTTGAATACA
>JADJAL010000066.1 GCA_016704305.1 Haliea sp.
CGTCCAGCGTTTATACGCCGCATTAAATGCCGTGAGGTGTTGATAGCCCACCCTCAGAAGATATCTCCCGCAGCGAAAAGGCTGTTTGCGGCAGATAGTAGCTGGCTCTTTCTCGGCGGACAGTGAACCAGCAATGCCTGGTAGGTTGTATCTTCCTGCCGCAGGTGACGCCGTAACGTGCGTTCGCTGATCACCATCTGGTTGGCGATGGCCTCATTGATCCGGCTTTCGCCCAGCGGTAGCTGTTTTCACAGGCCGTATCGATGACCTTCCTGTCGTGGCAGGGAATGCTGACCCTCCGGGCTAACAATTTATCCGCCTTCTCCGTCATGATCCCGTGGACAACGGATCGGGGTCCAGAATCGGCAGCGCGAGCACGTTTTTGGGATAGATGACCTTGGCGATAGCCTGGTCGAAAAACACGTTGGCGCCGCAGGTTCGGTGCCAGCGTTCCAGATCACGGGGAGTCAGGTGTGGTGAAGTGCACTGCCGCAGTCGGTTCATCCTAGCCCGCCAAAGCGCTGTTCTGGGTTATCCACGATGCGAAAAAGAGATCTTCCAGCATTGCCTGTGGGTGCCGCCCTCGAGCGAGAATAGTGTACTTCGATTTCGGGCTGCAGGCTCGATGATCTCTGTGTTGGCTGGATGAAAACCACCACCCACTACATACCTGGCAGCAGTTTTTTTGTCAAACGCGTGTTCCCCTGCTCACTGCAGGCCGCAGAATCCCGCGCATAGTAGTTTGCTGGCGCGTTTTGGCGATCGATATGCAGGCCGATGTTGTCGTCCCTGGTCTCCTCCTGGATAAACAGTAACAGGGCGATAAAGTGGGGAATCCCGATTCGATTCGTCGGATTCTCGAGTTCGGAGTCGGTGATGGCGGCTGCGCGCATGCAGGCCGGTATGTCCAGCCCGGCGGTTGCACGGCAGCCAGCACGCCGGACACACCGAGGAACGCCGCAACGGTACCTTCGGAGAGTGTTGGTATTTTATTGTATTGGCCAACATTCATGTACCATTCTATCGTTCACCCACCAGTAGACCCAGGCGCTATCTTTACGTCCCGCTTGCCGATTTGCACAATGCGGTTGGCATGGTAAATGACTGTGGGGATGCCGATGCCGACGGCCATCGCGCTCTGATCACCATGAACAACGGAGAGAGAGATACATTTTGAAAACAGCATATCGATAAGCCGCGCGTAAGCTTTGGTTGCGTGCTGCCTTCTTTGCTCGCAGCGACAGCAATGATGCGGAACAACCCCGTCATCATCGAGCCGCCAGGGCTCGATGTTGACAGCTGGCCGACAACCCCCCCGTTCTTCACTGATGAGGCAGTCCCCAATTTCTTACCCGCAGGAGGCCATTGATGCGGGCGAGGAAGACCCGGCGGCGCGGCTGGGCGGTGAAATCCATGGAAAGCCCGTCACCATCGCCGGGTTCAAGGGCTAGACCAACCACTTCGGCATCGACATATTCAGCAGTCACCGCCTTAGGCCTCGACTACCACATGCGACGGTGCCTGAAACCTCGCGTGTGGATCGCGAGGAGTATCCCCGAGACCCGTGATCTTGACCTGCAGATTGACGGGACGGTTTTGCGGACGTGATGTACATCGTCAAGGATACTGGTGTTGATCTGGTGGGGTCTTTCGTTTTTGAGAAGCTCGATTGGATAACCACGAAGACGAACATCAACACCATCAATGATGAAATATCAACAGCGACTTCCCCATCCAGTTCATCGATCCCTACTTCTACGAGTTTGGAATGCCGCCTCCGGTTGAGGGCATGATGCGCTTAAACGTATATCCGAATTTCTTCTTCCAGAACGGGGTTGTCACCGTGGGCCAATCCTGGGCAGCATGCACGACGATCGATTGTCGGCACGGCGGACCTGGGCGCGACGGTGAGTGTAAAGCTCGTCTCCGACGACTACATTGGCCCCATCTAATTTCAACAAAAACGATACCTCGACTCTCACGCAGCCGGATGTGGTCAGTGGACGGTGGCGGGGGTAGCGCTCAATTTCAGAATACGACTCCAGAGGCCAATGCCCACAAGCGCGTATGGGTGAACTATCCTCCACCTGTGAGGTTCCATCATCACCGAAGTACGAGAATGGCGTGCAGAAGTTGCAGACACCGCGTCGCCGCCGGATTCGCTGGAAGGGGGATACGATTCGCCTGGTGAGCCCTGAGAAACGGTTTGCCTGCTTGCGCAGGCGCCACCGCGTCAGTGGCCCGCTCCTTGCGCTATAACTCTGACCCCGCATAAAAAAACACCCGCTCCATATCGCTCCAATTCGCGCCGGGCGCCCGGCCCGGCAGCTGGATCTGGCAGGGATCTGTCGCGCGCCACCAGCGCTGGGTCTCCGGGTCTGCCGCTACTGAGCGCATGTCCTGTTCATAGTCGGTGCCGGTGTACTCGAAGTAGCTGAACAGGTAGGTCTTGCCTTCGAGTTGGGTAATGAAGATCGAGTAGTTGCGAATGTGGTGCCTGGCCAGGCAGGCGGTGACGCTGTCCCAGGCATTGGCGTGCAGCTCGCGATACACGGCTTCCATCTCCGGCTTCAGGCCGATCACTGAACCGAAACGCTGCACGCCATCCTCGCTCGTCTGGGGATTGGTCGCCCCGACACACTGCCTGAATTTTTGGTGTGAGACATCTCGCTAACCTCTGGTTTGCATCACCGCTGTGTGGGCCATCGCGCCAGCTTGCGGTTGTATCACCGCTGACTCGGCTCTCGCGTTAACTTCAGCTTTGTATCACCGCCGTATGCGCGTTGATCCTTCGCTTGTTGATCTCGTTCCAGTCCCAGTGGATGCCAAGGCCCGGCTCGGTCGGCGCCAGCGCCTTGCCGTCTGCGATCACCAGCGCGTGTTCGGTGATTTCATCGAGCTGGGGAATGTACTCCACCCAGCGGCCATTGGGCACCGCGCACACCAGCGAGACGTGCAGCTCCATAAGGAAATGCGGGCATACCGGCAGGTTGAAACTCTCGGCGGTGTGCGCCACCTTCAGCCACGGCGTGATGCCGCCCACGCGCGCGACATCCACCTGCACGATGGAGCAGGCGCCGCGCTGCATGTACTCGCGAAAATGGCCGATGGAGTAGACGGATTCGCCAATCGCGATGGGCAGTGTGGTGGCCTGCGACAAGCGCTCGTGCCCCGACACATCCTCGGCCGGCATCGGCTCTTCCAGCCACGCCAGGTCCGCCGGCTCGAAACACCGCGCGCGGCGAATGGCCTCGTCCACGGTGAACGCCTGGTTGGCATCCACCATCACCTCCCAGGCCGGGCCGACTGCTTCGCGCACTGCCATGATGCGCGCCACGTCCTGCGCCACATGCGGCTTGCCGACCTTGATCTTCGCGCCGCCAAAACCGTTCGCCTGCGCGGCCAGTGCGTCGTCCACCAGCTGTTGCTGCTCCAGATGCAGCCACCCGCCTTCGGTGGTGTACAGCCCCACGCGATCCTTCGCGCCACCGGCGACCACGTGCAGCGCAGGCCGGCCTTCTGCACTTCAAATCCCACAGCGCGGTATCGATCGCCGCCAGCGCCAGCGCGGTGATCACGCCGACGGTCGTGGCATTGGTGGAGAAACGAGGTCGCGCCATATGGCTTCGATGTGCGCCGGGTCGCGGCCCAGCAGCTGCGGCGCCAGGTGGTCGCGCAGCAGGCCCATCACCGAGCTGCCGCCGGAACCGATGGTGTAGCTGTAGCCCACGCCCTCGGCGCCGTCGGAATCGAACAGCCGCACCAGCGGCGTCTCCTGGCTGACAAAACTCTGGATGGCGTCGGTGCGCTTCACCTTCGGCACCAGGTCTACCATCGACAGTTCCACTCGCTCGATCGTGCTCATACGCTTCCCGTTCCGCTCGTTGTGCAGGCTACGCCGGCTGCTCCACCGCCTGCCGCCCGCTGTGCTCCAGCCCACCCATGCGCGTAGACAACCACACCATGAAGTAACACACCAGCGGCACCACATAAGCCCACTGCACGGACTGCGTCGGAGGTAGCCCATCATCGGCGGAATCATCGCGCCGCTGATGATCGTCATGATAATGAGCGACGACCCCATCTCGGCCTTGTCGCCCAGGTGCTCCAGGCCCAGCGCATAGATGGTGGGGAACATGATCGACATGAAGAAGCTGGTGGCGCCGAGCGCGACCACCGCCGTCATGCCGCTGGCCACCAGCGCGACGCCCACCAGGCCGATGTTGACCAGCGCGTACAGCGCCAGCAACCTGCGCGGCGCAATAAATTTCATCAGGTACGTGCCGATGAAGCGCCCCACCATGAACGAGAGCAGGCTGGCCGAGAGGTAATATGCGGCGGTTTTCTCCGGCGTGAGCGGCGTCAGCTCCTTGGTGAAATCGATGAAGTAACTCCACACGCCAATTTGCGCGCCCACGTAGAAGAACTGCGCCACAATCGCCCACACGAAACTCCTGTGGGCAAACACGCCGGCGAGCGTGGGCGTGCCGCCCGAACTGGCGCGCGCGCCCGAGGCGGGAAACCGCGTGACGGCAACCAGCAGCGCGACCAATACCAGCACGCCGGCAAGCGCGAGGTAGGGCAATTGCACCTGCCTCGCTTCCAGCGCCCGATACTCCTGCAGCGCCTGCGGCGATAGCGCGGCGATAGCGTCCGGCGAGTGCTCAATGCCGGAGAAAATAAACACCCCGCCGATCAGCGGCGCGACAAAGCCACCCAGCCCGTTGAAGGACTGCGCAAAATTAATACGCCGCGCCGCCGTGGAAGGATCGCCCACCAGCGTGATGTAGCCGCTGCCGGACGTCTCCAGGAACACAATGCCGATGGCGATGATGAACAGCGCAACCAGGAAGAAGCTGTAATTACCGACTTCCGCTGCGGGATAAAACAGCGCCGCGCCCAGCGCGTAGAGCAACAGCCCCGTGAGGATTGCCCGCTTGAAGCCCAGCTTTCTTCATTGCATACCCGGCCGGAATCGCGGCGACGGCATACGCGAGATAAAACGACACCTGAATGAAACTGGCCTGCCCGCGCGACAGATCCAGCGCCTTCTGGAACTGGCGAATCAGGATGTCGTTCATGTTGTGCGCGACGGCCCACATGAAGAACAGGCTGGTGACCAGGATGAAGGCGCTCACATACTCACGCGGGATTACGCGGGATGTGTGCGGGTTCGAGCCAGTGACAGGCATAGCAGTAACTCCGATTGAACGGACCTGGCCGGGGACGCGTCGCGGTTGAGCGTTCGAGAGGTAGCTCAGGGTAAACAACGGCTGGTGAAATTCTCGTAGCTGCGGTGCGCGGGAGCGCGGGCTTTGGCCTTGATTATTTGGTGTGGGTCATACTAAGGCATGGATTTAGTATCTGGAAACCATTTCGCGTGCTGGATCCACGCAGGAGTTCTTCCTGCGTTTGCCATTACGCCTTTTGCGAAATGCATGACGACATGCCTTGGTCGTTCAGGAACATTTTTTAGCTGCTTTTCTCAACAAGCTGTCCGTCAATGCATTTGGGCAATACAGGCCTTCAAGTTTTGAGTTTTTACTCTGACCCCAAACTTATCAGGGCGCGGTGGGTTGCGGCGTCTGCAGTGCCAGGCCCGGGTAATCTTCGGATTTGGCCACCGTAAACGTGGCGTTGTAGGTAATGCCGTCGACTGTCCAGTAGGCGACATAGTCACCGAAAAACGCCGGTATCGAAAAGCGACCATCAGCGCCTGCTGTTACGGTCAGGTTTGTGCGCCAGCGGTCATTGAGCAGCGAGAATACCGCTTCGCCGTGGCGCGTAATCGCGCGGTCATTGTCCCAGAAGCCGACGTTGAATTCGTGCGCCCCGCCACCTTGTTCCACGGGCCCCAGAAGACAATCATCTCTACCGCCGGATGTCCCCACCACAGCCGCATCAGCGCTTCCGCCTGGGCGGCACGCAGTTCGGGTTCCACTGGCGCGATGAAGTTGGTCTCGGTGATATGGATGGGCAGGCCAGCCTCGGCGAGGATGTCCAGTGCGTCGGCGTAGTCAGCGATATTGGTGCGCCCGGTGATTTCAAGGTAGGGTCGGCAAAGGCCAGCGTCGGTGCGAAATGGCCCTGTTGCCCGATGGCGTCAATAGGTACTCCCCGCAGCGATCAGTTGCAGGACACGGTCCCGCATATCGGCGGCAGTGGGGCGTTGAAGCCGGTAAAGACCTCGACGATCCACTCGTTGAACACAAGCTCCACATCGGGATCGATTTCCTTTGCCCAGGCAAAGGCGTCATTCACGATGCCCGGCCCCAGGCGAACGATGAACCATTGCGCCAGCGGTTGCAGCGTTCCATTGGTCACGTCCCAGTGCGACAGCCGACCCTTGAAGTGGCGCACGCTATCCCGGATGAAAGACTTGAGCAGGCCGCGCAGTTCTGCCTGCTGTTCGGCATTTAAATTGGCAGAGAACTGCTCTTCCGCCCAGCGCGGCAGGGCTGCCCCGGAGAGCGGCTGCGGCAGCCCCCACAACAGGGTGTGGCCCTTCACAGCGAAACCATTGCGCTGCGCCCAGTCGACGTCAGCATCGGCTCTGGTGAAATCCTGGACACCCTGGGTGGGTTCTCAGTTCGCCCCCCATTTGGCATCGCTCTCAATGACTGCGAGGCTGAAATGCTCGGACATTCGCGCGGTGTACCACGCAAGGTCTTCCGGTTCCAGAAGCGGCCCATTAATCGGAAAGCCAAAAGTGAAACCGTGCTTGAGTTGCCTGATTTCGACGCTGATTCCCGGTTGATCAATCCACAGATGTACCGTTTTTGAGCGCAATTCCCCGCTCGGGCATCCGCCGCTTCGACGACGGCTCGCTCCTCCTCCTCCAGCAAATCGAGGTTGGCCGGTCGACCCTGCGGCAAATCGGGCAGGGCGGGCAAGCCTTCGATACCCGTCACCGCCAGATATTGGCCGGTTGTTGAGCCGCGACAGTCGCCATGGTTCGAATTGCTGGAATCGCAGGCAGACAGGCCGGCGAAGGCAAACAAGGGTATAAGTGATGGCGCGTCGCGTGGGCAAAAAATCGAAGTGACTGCATGTCCAGCGAGTTCCCAGTCAGATTACTTTTCGACAGTGTCACAAAAAGGGCGGGGTTGGAGGGGGCGAGCGTTGGACTCTGTTAGCGTTGTATTGCCGGGGGGTTGCGATCACAATGACCACAGACTAGTGCGGAGCGCGGGCTTTAGCCTTTACTGGTTATGCGGCGTCGGATTGAGATGCGCCGGACAACTTGACAGTCTTCTTGGCCACCCAAAGGTCATAAAGGCATCCTGCATCGCGAGCCAACTCTCGAGGCGGCGCCCTGGCCAAAAGCCAATCGCAGGGCCATTTCAGGGCTGACTACCGCTCTGCAACAGAGGGTTCAGTTAAGGGTGGAATGCCACGAGTTGAAGATGTTCGGCGAGACCGGCAACTAACCCCAAAGGGGCTCCATATATATTTGCTGGATAGACTCACCGGGATGTGGAGGATTGTGCAGGCCCGTGGTAGTAGTCCTCGTAATTGACGATGTAGGCGTTGCCGTCCGTAAACTCGAACGTAACGCGCCAGTTCCGATGACCGAGATGGACCAAAGTCCCTCGCGGTCGCCTTTCAATGGGTGAAAGCGGTAGCCGGGGATATTCATGTCTTCAATGACTGTGGCGCTATCCAGGGCCGCTCCCTGTACATGCGCAGTTAGGAGGGCATACTATGGCCTCCGTTTACTATCTGAAAACCATTTCGCATCATCGCTGACTTCAGGGGTAACGCTCAGGATGCTCGATGGTATCGGTGCCCAGATCCACATCGGAGTCTGGCCAGTAAAAGTATCACGGGATGGTTCTTCAATGTTGAGAATTTTGTAGCGGCGCGTCCTTGAACCATGGAAAGTCGTCGTAGGAAAATGCTCAGTATCGTTTGAGAAAGCTTAACCAGAGGCCATGGCTGGAGACGTTTGACGTCTCAGCTCGAAGAAGGAGTTCCATGCACTGGTAGGTTCATCAAAGTGATCCTCGACTATTTCCCTGATTTTAGCCAATTGGGCGTCGGATAGCCCATGGTTTTTAGCGGGGACCGATTTCCGGCTCCAGCCAGAAATTTGGCTTCATCTCGGGCTATGGACATGCACGATAACTTCCGAGATTCTTCTCGCGAGAAGAAATAGAAGCAGTATCCTCTTTCACGGAAAACTGTTGGGCTCATGTGCTGCTCCTGATTACATAACACCAGCAGCGAAGGCGAGAGCCGAACCGCAGGTTTACTAGTCCAGCCTCGCGGGGCGCGCGTTCCTGTCCCCTTGTCAGGCGGCGACAGTTTTGCCCAATCAATTCCAATGACTGCAATACAGTATCCAAGGAAGTCTTGGCCTGGCCCGGACCGTTGCGATTCATGCCAAGAGGCTGCATCTTCCGGATCGAAGTTCCGCCTCTTCCCTGAGTCGGACAATGTGGGTGCATAGGCGATTTCGAATGTCCAGCCCGCGGCCTCCGAGGCAGGGTCAGCCGAGTTCCCGTCAGCAAGAGAAGGCATTCAGGCGACGATCGAGATAATACTTCTGATCTGCCGTCAGTGGACCCGCTTTCTGATCTGTTAATGGGCAATACTGTCCCATAAATGCTACGACAATCGAATACGCTCTTCGACGGGAAGTTTTTGTAGGGTTGCGTCCGTTGTTAAAGATCGTACTCCTTGGACGTGAACTTTCCACGTCACGATTGGGGCCGCCAACAGGGCGCGGGCTTAAGCCTTTAATGGTTGGTGTCTTCATACTAAGCCATA